>NZ_LKEV01000011.1 GCF_001412085.1 Corynebacterium lowii | reverse complement strand
TCAAGGCCGAGATCGTCTCCTTTGAGGATCTCGATGCCGCCGGTTCCATGGCCGAGGCCCGCGCCGCGGGCAAGGTGCGGCAGGAGGGCAAGGAGTACGTGATGGTGGATGGAGACGTGGTGGAGTTCCGGACGGGGATTGCTGCTGGGGGGAGGAAATAAACCAACAGGGTCCATGTCGGGGGCGAATATTCTATACTTGTAGTGGGAATTCGGGTACTTCTGGGGCAGTTATCTTCTTTTGGGTCGTAGTACACTAAGCCTTTCAGGAAAGTTGAGATCAGTTACGACTTATTTCTTTCCCTTCTCTTTGCTTTACTTTATGAAAGTCGAAATTGAAAATCCTATAGATGACAGCTTGCGATAATTTGTTGAACTGGGCAGAGTGAAAGAAGATGGCGGAGGTAGAAGAACCTTGCTCTTATTATTTCTGAACAAACGATTGGAGAGTATGATTATAGTGAGATTGTACGGAGCCTAATCGCTGAACCCGATTCTCCTCCTGGCGGAGGTTGGTTTGCTCATCTCTTACCTCCACAGGCACCAAAGAGTGAGCCGGTTCGTATAGTTGTGGTAAGAGGACTCAATAATGTTAATTTCCTTGCTCCTAGCCAGGGGCTCACATTTGAAGTAAGTGGAATCACCGTGGTTTTTGGAACCAATGGTAGTGGTAAATCTGGTTATGGTCGATTGATCAGCTCAATGGTTGGAGCGCGTCATCGGGAAAAGATTGTACTGGACGTGTTTACTAGCACGTCTGGAGCGCCGTCAAGTGAAGTTGTTTTCAGTGTTGGCAGTAGTGAAAAAAATGATCTGCTAGGCCAAGCTTCTGATCCGGATCGTAGTCGCATTGCCTTTTATGATGAATACTGTGGGGATACGTATCTGACCACCGAAACGGAGATTTCTTACGGTCCTTCAGCTATAAAAATACTGGTGGATCCTGCGGCTGTCTGAACTGGTGTGCGCCGTGTGACCGAATCATGGAAGTAAGAGATAAGTCAACCCGGGCCGCTACCCGAGCTGGATCCCCACGGCTCCGCTGAGGTGTTCCTTCGTGGCCTTAGCGCCTCAATAAGGGATGCTGATATAGCAGCACCCGTCATGTGTCCGCCTAATTCTGCCGACTAGTTGGAAAAGCAGAGTAACGAAGTCGCTCGTCTTCGTGTCAGTGACCCTATTCAAGAGAAAAACGATTAGCCGTCACTGCTGAAGTCCTCACGACGGTTGCCCATCATTTGGAGGATCTGGACAAAGCGGTCGGAATGCGGGCAGAGAAACAAATTACTGATTTGCTCGAGAATGCAAAAATCCGAGCAGGAAGCAGCGGATCTTGCTTCGTGCGGAACGTTTGGGGAAGAACCCTCTACTCGAGGTGGGATCAGGCGCTTGGAAGGCATTGCGGAATGCAGCAGCGTCATATTAGTCAAGGTAGCTTACTCTAATCATGACTTCCCGCACACCTCCGATGGCGCGGTCTGTGTCCTATGTCAGCAGCAGTTTGGCGCTGATGCTGTTGACCGAATTGAGAGGTTCCAGCAGTTTGTGGTGGACACGACGGCTAGGGGAGCAAGGTGCGGACGGCGTCGAGTTGCTGAATTTTGAGGAGAGCTCAGGAAATTCGCATTGTACCAAGGATATTCTCATCGGTCATTGTGAGTCTGGAACACGGTGAAGATTCCAGGGCGGGATCTCTCAATTTGGTCCTTGAGGCGCTGCAAGCCAGCAAGTCTGCGCTCGTTGCGGGTGATGAGTCGCACCCGGTTGATGTCATTGCTATTGTGATTGCTCTTCGGGAAGATGCTGCTACCCAGCATGAACGAGACGATAGCTTAAGTCTAGATAGTTTTGCAGAGCAACTGGCACAAGCAGAAAAGCAAGGGCGGCACCTGTACAATCAGATCACGATGCGCGACGGGCGGCAACTCATCGAAGGTGAGCGAACTAGACTTTGGATGGAGGTAGCACTGGCTGCGGGGTTTCCCGAGACAAACACTCGTTCAATCACTATGAAAGTTGACGAACTTACCCGTGCTTACGTAACTGAGGTGGCAGGAAAGTACTTCACTCGCGAGACTGAGAAGCTGGATCTAAAACACGTTACGCTTGCCATCAAGGCGCGACAGGGCTCTATACCTTGATAAGGTAGATTTTCTGAGGGCTCGACCTGGGCGAAGCTCGCAGACGTTCTCTCTGAAGGGGAGCAGAATTCACTTGGTTTCGCAGGTTTTCTTACTGAGGCATCACCTCGATGCTAGTAAGTCGAACCTGTTTTTCGATGATCCTATCTCATCTCTTGACCATATGAAGCGTGCATCTATTGTTGTGCGAATCGTGGGTTTTGCTAAATATGGGCAAGTTATGGTGTTCACGCATGGCATAGACTTCACCATTTTCCTGTGTAAAGCGGCAAGAAAACCTACTTTGCCATATGCTATGCGAGGTATTGAAAATCGAAGAAAATCAAGGCCAGGGTACGCGAATTTGAGTCATCTCTAGACCGTGAAGAACGCAGTTTAAAGTGTTGATGTGTTAAGGCGGAAGTTGTAGATCCGTGTCGTAAATAAGAAAGAATGTCTGAGTAGAATTATCAGCGAGAAAACGAAAAGTGCAGGCCATATTTCTCAGGCTTGGGAACTGATTATAAGTCAGGTTATAACCAAGCCTTTGGTAGACTACGCATCCTTAGAAGTTTGAGTCTGGAAATTGTGAATTACCGGTCGTGTAATAAGGCAAGGAGTGAAAGATTATTATGATTTCCTATATTTGAATATCTGGGTGGGCATCACCGCATGATCCTTATCATGCACTTAACTATCCTCCGCCAGACGTTGAAGATTTAAATTCTAAAATTAAATTTATTTCAGATTGATTTAACAGAGTTAAGAGCTGTAAGAACCAACTGGCGATTTTTTATATTAATAATATTTTCCATTGTCAATCTTGATTGCTCGTTTTAATTTGTTTTTATGGCGTAGGTACGGTCGGGGGTATTGCCGCTTTGTTAATATAATTTCTCCTTACTTCCCTAGATTTCTAGAAAATATTTTTATTGGTGCCAGGGTCTATTATCTAGGAATATTATCTTCTTTGGTGGAACCGGTGCCCCTTCTGGCGGCAAAATCTTCGGGTACGTCCTCACCTCAGCCTGCCTCTCCACCTCGGAGGCACCCAGTTCCCCTCCATCAGCTTCTTCTGAGAAAGCCACCCTAG
>NZ_LKEV01000010.1 GCF_001412085.1 Corynebacterium lowii | reverse complement strand
TCCCACGTTGGGCAGACCGACGATTCCAAGAGTAAGACTCACAGTGACCTATCCTACCTAGATATCTGGCTCCACTGTCTGAAGCGGGTACCAGGGTTGAGTGAAGGCATCGGCGTCTCCCCGTGCCTTCTTGGTCACCACGGTGAACGCCGCACTCACACCGTCCCAGGGGCGCCGGGCCACGAGCCGTTCCATACAGCATGCCACCTCCCCGTGGGGTTCAGCCCGAATAGCTGTAAAGAAGGGGCGCCAGTCCTCTATCCCGCCGTAATCCAGCACGGCATTGTACACCTCAGCACCCCAAGTTTCGATGGGGTCGGCAGGACTACTAGCGCTGTTACGGAACATCAGCGGGTCGATCATGAGGCCGCCTCAGCGATTTTTTTGCACACTGTTATCACTCGTTCCCAGTTCCAGCTCGGATCGATCCCCTTATACCCAGGTATCTCATCAATCACGTCCGCATCACGTGGATCAGGATGGAACAGCAACGCCAGCGTTTCAGTAAGCACCGGTGACCCCGTTGTGCTGTCTGCACCATAATAATCATCCAGTTCACGTAACACATCTCCGGACCGAGTAATCCCGAAGGTATTGCTCAAAGCCGCCACATCAAGATAATCGCGCACCTGGTTGCGCGACATCACTAAGTATGTCTTAATTCTTAGCGTCTCCGGCAAGGTGGGTACCACCACCGTGCCACCGCTTGGTAAAATTACCTTTTCTACCTCCAGGGCTTTTTCCCTCCGTAGATTCCTCAGTCCGGCCTGAAAGCCATCGAGCGTTCCCATGATCGTCATAGGCGGCCTTGAGGCGCGTGAGGATTTTTTCCACCCAGGCATGGTGGCCAAGGCATCGTCTAAGGCCCTGTATCGGTTCTTCAGGTCACGCACCACATGATCGTGATCCTGTGAGAACCTGTGCCCGGCATGAATGGCCGCTGCCGTACCGCCCACGAGGACAGCGTCAGTAATCACCGTCTGCAGCTTCGCCGCAGATTCCAGTAGCCCAGAAAAATCTTCTTTCATAGGCACCATCCTAGAATCTCTTACCCCTCATACTCTATCATTTTCCTCAGCCCCCCATCCCACAGGAAACTGGCTGCAGCCGTAACTACCCTATTTACACCCGCTCGGTACCTCATGGAGATCATCATCGTTACCAAGCAAGATGCATACCACAGCGGCCCTGCTACGATTCTACACCCTACACCTACTAACCCTCAATACCATCGAGCGCACCTAAAAATGAAAATTTTAATTTCTCAGGATTACCCCTCAAAAAGTTGACTTTTGCAGAAGCTCCACCTATATCTAAATACCCCTTCAATCACAGTCTCCGAGGGGAGGATTTTCAAGATCCAATGTTCAATATGGATGGATAAATTTTGCAAAATGCCATCCCGAAATAACCTGAAATAAATGAAATATTTATACTATATAAATCTAGTAGATCAGCTGTTGACAACACCACTATATTCATATAACTACTGAATTGAAGAAACCTCCCGACCCCGCTACAGATAGACATTGCCCCACTCCTCCTCATATGTCCATCAACAGTAAGTAGTAATCACCTCTAAGAATCACCGTCAACATGGGAGAACAGCCCTGTCAAATACGACCCGCCCCCCTGAATCCCGCCGTCAGGCCACCGGCGGGATCTTAAGCTCCAGGTCCCCCACTAGCTCGATCAGCTCTCGGTCATGCGTGATGACAACGAGGATGGCACCGCGATCAGCGCATCTGCGGATCACAGCCGCCATCGACTCCATCGATCGCAGGTCCAAACCGGAGGTTGGCTCGTCAAAAACGATGACATTGGCACCGCGTCCGCCCTCGCCACCCACCGAAGCCGTTGCCACCGCTAATCGCTGGCGTTGGCCCCCGGAGAGGCTCAGCGGATGGCGTTCTTCGAGACCCGCAAGGCCCAGGTCGCCCAGGATCTGCTTCACCTCGTCGGGCTCCGGCCTCCACCTGCCCACCGCGAGCTCTTCGGCCACGCTGAATCCCACGAGCTGCCGGTTCACGTCCTGCATCACCGCAGCACACCGTCGGCGGCGCGCCACGCGGGAGAGCTCGACGCCATCCACGGACACGGAGCCGCGCGCCCGGTGCAACCCGAGGAGCACGCGCGCCAAGGTGGATTTCCCCGCGCCATTCGGTCCGGTCACACACGTCACCGTGCCGCGGGGCATCTGGGCGTAGGGCACCGTCCACAATCGCCGCCCGTCCCGTGAGGCCGTAAGATCCCGCAGTTCCAGCCCCTCTCCCGGCGTGCCGCGCCTCTCCAACGCAGAGGGAATGGAGGGCACCTGCGGTGCCGCGAGGCTGCGAAGCCGGGCCTCGCGGCGGTCCTTATCACTCATCGCCCAGAACGCCTCCGCCGGTCGATCCCCGGCGATCCGACCCTCCCTAAGCTCCACGACCCGGTCGACCACCCGCCTGAGGTGGTGCACCCGATGTTCGACCACGAGGATCGTCGCTCCCTCCTTGCGGAGCACGCCCACGGCCTCGGCGACCGCGGCGGTGGAGTTCTCGTCGAGGTTCGCGGTCGGCTCGTCAAGAAGATACACTGCGGGGCGTAAGACGAGCGCGGAGGCGAGCGCCACCCGCTGGCGTTCCCCGCCGGAGAGCTCACTCATCCGCCGGTCGAGGAGGTGTTCCAGGCCCAGCTGCCGTGCTGCAGCAGCGATCCGCCCCAGAATCACCTCGCGGGGAACACCGTGGTTCGCGGCACCGAAGGCCACCTCGGAGAGAACATCCGTGGCAAAGAACTGCGTCCGGGGGTTCTGGAACACAGTGGCGCTCACTATCCCCGCATCCGCCAGCTCCACCTCGGCGGGGCTGATGCCGTTCACCGACACCGAGCCCTCGATCCGGGCCGGGTGCACGTGGGGGATGAGGCCGTTGAGCACGCCGATGAGCGAGCTCTTCCCCGCCCCGGATCCGCCCGTGACCAAGACGCACTGGCCCTCCGGGATATGCAACCCCAGCCGGTCCAGCAGGACCGCAGGCTCGCCATCTCCTACGCTGACGGTAAGATCATGAAGACGAATCATCCGAGTCCCTCCTTGACCGCCAGGGCAACCACGGCGGCGGTAAGAAGCACCGCGATGGCATCCGCCGCGCCGAGGCGCAGCCGGATGATCGAGGTGGGCCGCCGGTGACCGCCGAGCCCCCGCAGAAGCGCTGAGGCGGCGATCTCATCGCCGGTGCGCAGGGAGGACGCCACGAGCGGAAGGACCGCGTGGCGCACCGCCGTCACCGGATGGAAAAACAATGCCGCCCCGGAGCGGACGACTCCCCGGAGCACCAGGGTTTCGCGCAGGGCCCGGGCGTCATCGACGACGACCGGGAGGAACCGCACGGCAACGACGGCCGGGACCGCCAGCACCCGCGGCACCCGGGCCCAGCCCAACGCGGCCTGCAGCGCGCCGGTGGTGATGCCGCCGACGAGCACCCACGCGATGACTCCGGCGATGACGAAGCGAAGGGTGAGTCCCCCGGCGAAGAGCACGGTGGCGAGGATCTTTTCGGCCGTGCCCGCGGCGTCGGGAAGCACCAGGTGCACAAGGGCCAGCAGGAGTGCCTCCGCCGCCATCAAGAAACCGGCGGCGCGGACCCGGCGGGCGGCTACGAGGCACAGCGCGGCCACGCCCACCCCCGCGACCTCCATGGCCTCCGTGCCTACCGTCAGCAACGCCGTGTCCGCGATGAACAGGCACAGGATGGCTACCCGTGGATCGAGCGCACCGGCGAGTGTCCGGTTCACAGGCCGGCCCGGGAGAAGTAGGTGCGTGCCATCCGCTGGCCGAGCCATCCGCCCGCCAGCCCCCCGAGGAAGAGGAGGACCCCCAGTGCGAGGATCATCGGGGCGGAAAAGAACTCGCTGAAGGCCCGGACCCATTCCTCATTGGGCGTTCCCGCATAGCGTTCCACCATCGCATCCCGCATGAACAGCAGGGGCAGCAGGTTCCCCAGCGGGTAGAGCCCAAACACGCCGTATCCCAGGACGCCGCGGCGGGGATCCGCGTATCCGCCGCCGCGTAGGATCGCGTCCGCCAGCAGCCCAACGAGCGCGGCGATGGGAACGCCGACGAGGCCGTGGCCGAGCATCGCGGAGATCAGTCCCAGCAGCGTGGCCATCGCGGTCACCAGGCCAAAGTGCTGGACGCGCCGAAGGAACAGAATGAAGGGGATCCCATTGAGGATGGCGGCAAGAACCGCCCCCACGGGCTGGATCTGCGGCCCAAGGACGCCGATCATGTTGCATACCGTGCTGACCACGGCGATGATCACCGTGAACACCCCGAGGGAGACCAGCTCGCTGCCCGTGGAGGGGCGGCGCTGCGCGGTGTAATGGGACTGTGCATGAATATTATTCGCCATCGTGACGACCTTTCTGTGACGTGTTGATGCCTACGCGTGGCGATAGGCGTGATGTGTGATTCCCGTTGGCGGGATGCCCCTGCCGGGATCGCTCGGTGATCGGGGCCGCAGGCGGGGCGGCGTGCGCCCCGCCCTCCTGAATCGCGCGATTCTCAGCGATCCGCCGCAAGATTCCAGCGGCCCGCCTCCTCCCGGAGCGACCAGAACCGGCGGTAGCGCTCATCCGAGGCCGAGAGCTCCTCGTGAGTTCCCTCGGCCGCGATCCTCCCGTGCTCCACCAGCAGAATGCGGTCCGCGCCGCGGATCGTCTCCAGCTGATGCGCCACGACCACCACGGTCGCGTCCCTCGCGAGGTCCTCCAGGGCGGAGGTCACCGCGCGCCGGGTCGAGGAGTCGAGGGCGCTGCTCGGTTCATCGCACAGCACCAGCGGTGCCCGGCGGAGCAGCGCGCGCGCCACGGAAACCCGCTGGCGCTCGCCTCCGGAGAGCAGTCGGCCGCCCTCGCCCACCCGGGTATCCCAGCCCTCGGGCAACCGCTCGACGATCTCCGTCACCCTCGCCCTCTCCGCGGCCTCGAGCAGCTCGGCCTCCGTGGCGTCCTCCCTGCCCAGCATGACGTTGGCCCGGAGCGTGTCGTCGAAGAGATACACGTCCTGGAAGATCATGGAAATATGCGCGTGCAGGTCCTCGGAGGCCATATCCCTCAGGTCCACACCGCCGATGCGCACCGACCCTCCCGTGACGTCCCAGAGCCGGGCGAGGAGCCGCACGATCGTCGTCTTGCCAGAGCCCGAGGGCCCGATCACCGCCGTGCAGCTGCGCGCCGCAAAGCGGGCGCTCAGGCCCTTCAGGACCTCCTCCTCACCGTAGGAGAAGGTGACGTCGTCCATCACCACCTCCGACTGGCGGGGATACGGCACGGGGTCGGTGGGCTCCGGCAGCGGCGCGGTCTCCAGCACCTCCCGGACGTCGTTGATCTCGGCCTCCGATTGATGCAGCGCGGTCTGCATCGAGGAAACAACCCGGAGCGGGCCGGCGGCAAGCGTGACCAGGCCGATGAGCGCCACCGCAGTCACGGGGTCGGCGCCGTCCAGGGCCGACCACACTGAGAGCGCCACAGCGATGCCGAGGACCGTCTGGATCACGAAGCCCTGGATGACCATCCCCCCGAGGGAGAGCCACAGGGCGCGCCGCCCCGCAGCGCGCTGCGCCTCCACCGCGCGACGCAACGGGGGATAATCGCTGGCCATCCCGGCGGAGCGCAGAACCTCCTGGTTGCGCGAGAGCTCCAGAAGCCGCAGGTCCGTCTCGGCGCGCACCCCGCGCACGCGATCCTCGCCCGCCGACTCCCACCGGGCCGCCAGCCGCGAGGTCAGCCACACCACGGGAGCGGCGGCAACGAGGGCCACCCCCATCCGCCAATCCACCAGCAGCGTGCCCACGGCCACCGTCGCCGGCATGGCGACGCCGGCGAGCAGCGGTACGAGCACGTCCATCGCGGCGGTGGCCACGAACAGCGTGCCCCTGACCGCCACATGGGACGCGCGGCCCTGGGTCTCCGGCCCAAACCAACTCAGCGGCAACCGGACCAGCCGCTCCCCCAGCCCGCGATGCATGGACCGGATCACGCCGAGCGACGCCGTGAAACCGGCGAAGGTCGCCACGATGGTTACCGCGGCGTGCAGCACAAGGAAAGCGGCCATAAGAAGCGCGGCATGCGTCGCCCCCTGCCAATCGGCGCGCGCGATATCCGCGAGAATGGGAATGACGCATAAAACGACGATGCCCTGGGTTACCCCGGACAGGACGCCGAGGGCGACGGCCGTCAGGAGCTGGCGTCGCCCGGCCCCGCCGGAGAGGGCAATGAGTGCGCGAATCATTTGGTGACCTCCTCTTCGTTCTGTTCCATGTCCTCCCACAGCCGGGCGTAGCGCCCACCTGCCGCCAGGAGTTCGCGGTGCGTTCCACGCTCGACCACCCGGCCGCCGTCCATGACGAGGATCGCGTCGGCGTCGACGACCGTCGTGAGGCGGTGCGCGATGACCACCACGGTGCGTCCCGCAGTGAGCCTGTTGAGCCCCTCCTGGACCGCCGCCTCGGCCTCCGGATCCGTCGCGGAGGTCGCCTCGTCCAGCAGCAAGATCGGCGCGTCCGCAAGCAGCGTGCGGGCGATGCCCACGCGCTGGGCCTCGCCCCCGGACAGGCGCGCATCCTCCCCGATCACGGAGTCATACCCCCGGGGTAGGCAGGCGATGCGGTGGTGAATGTTCGCGGCCCGGGCCGCCGCCTCCACCTCCGCATCGCTCGCGCCCGGCGAGCCGAGCCGAATGTTCTCCGCGACGCTGAGGGCCATGAGCTGCGGGTCCTGGAACACGGTGCCCACCAGGCCCCGCAGTACCTCCGGATCGATGTCCCGCACATCGACGCCGCCGATGGCGACCGACCCGCCGTGCGGGTCCCGATGCCGGGCGATGAGCGAGGCCAGCGTGGACTTGCCCGACCCGGAGGGGCCAACCAGCGCCGTAACCCCGCCAGCGGGAAGATCGGCGGTGACGTTGCGGACCACCGGGTGGTCCGGGTCGTAGCCGAAGGTGAGGTCGCGCAGCGAGACGGCGGTGCCTCTCGGGCGGATCGGCTGCTCGGGGCGCGGCAGCTCGGGTTCGTCGAGAACCTCGCTGATGCGGCGCGCGGCGTCCACGGCCTGGGTCAGGGAGCGCTGACTCACCGCGACGGTCTGCACTGCGGCCGGCAGGAGCATGGCGATCACGGTGACCACCACGAGGTCCGCAGGGCGGCTCCAACCCGCACGAACGAACCACAGCCCGAAGGCCACTTCCACGGCACCGGCGGTGGCGGCGGAAAGGAAGATCACCGCGCCGGCGTGGGCGCGCATCTGCGGGCGGACCATCTCAGCGAACTCGGTGAGAAAGCGGGTGGAGCGCTCGGCAAAGCGGCGCGAGCCCTGCCCGGCCCGGCCAAAAATCTTGAGGACGGCGATGCCGTTGACGTACTCCACGATGGCCTCGGATACGCCGGCCAGGCCCTCGTGAATCCGATCCATGACCTCCGCGTTCGAGCGCGGGGCGAGGAGGCTATAGGTCAGGACGTAAAGCACCGCGGGAATCAGCGCGACGAGCCCGAGCCGCCAGTCCAGCACGCAGCAAACGATCATGCTCACCAGAGGGGTGAGCACCCCGGCGGTGAACTCCACGATCGTGTGCGCCACAAGCTGGTGCAGCGAATCCACGTCATTCTGCGCGAGCTGCCGCACCCGACCGGACGAGCGGGCATCGAACCACCCCAGCGGCAGCCGGGACAGCTTGCGGGCGAGCTTCAGGCGCAGCCGGGCCTGAAGCTCCACGTCCGCGATATGCGTGACCAGCAGCGCCAGGGCGCCGCCGAGCACGGAGAATCCCAGGGCCGTGAGGAATAGCAGAGTGGGATCCCGTAACGCGTCGGCGTCGCCGCCCCGGGTGAGGAGCCGGTGGGCGAGTTCCGCGAGGGCCAGGAACTGGATACCGGCGAGGATGGAGCCCACGATCTGGAGAACCAGCGCCACGGCAACGGCGGGAAGAACAGGACGTATCGTGCGCAGGGTGATCATCAGGGCCGACTCCTTACCACCCTCCTTGTTGCTCCCCCGGGCGGGAACCGGGGCCGTCGAGGCGACCTCGGGAGCGCTCATAGCTCCGCTCCCTTCCTCGCAAGGCCGCCGCACAGGAGGGCGAGCTCGGGGCGGGTGAGGTGGTGGAGGTGGTCCCCGGGCACGCGGACCGGTCCCGTGACCCGCGTTCCCCAGCGGTGCCACCCGGCTGCGGCCTCGAGGGGAAGCTCGGTGTCCTCGCTTCCCCTTACTACAACTATGTGTGCTGTCATGTCGCTCTCCTGACGTCGAGTTGGTCTATAGGTTTCAATGAGTCGGTAGTCCTCCCGGATCACGGGGAGGTGCAGGGCTGCCACGTCCGGGTCCGCGAGCGCCCGGGCCGTGGAATCGCCGATCCGGCTCACGTCGGCAAGCAATTCCTCATCGGAGGCCCGGTGCAGGCCGCCGCCGCCCGCGAGGTCGGGCGGAGCCTGGCCGCTGACCACCAGCACTGGTGGCCGCCGCACCGCGCCCCGCCGCCGCAATTCCAGCGCCGCCTCGACCGCCACCGTGGCGCCCAGAGAATGGCCGGCGAGCACGGCGGGGGGCTCCGAGAGGCAGGCGAGGGCGTCTGCGATCTCCCTCGCGAGATCCTGGAGGGTAGGGGGATGCGGATCCGACATCCTCCGGTCCCGCCCCGGGTAGGTCGCCCCGAGGACGCTCGGTGCCCCCGGGATTCCGGCCATGACCCTGGTCCACGCGGCGTATTGCCGGGGGCTTCCGCCCGCGTGGGGAAAGACGACCACAGCCGGGGCCTCGGGACCGCGCCACCCTCCGGGGACGGGCACGAGCACGCCGCTCATGGCTCCACCTCCGGGGGCTCGATGCGCACCGGCTCCCGCGAGGTGATCCGTGCCGGGGTGGGGAGCCGCGCGGAGACGTCGTACCACCACCGCAGCACCAGGAGGGTACGGCGATCGCGGCGACGGGCCTCCTCCGGCGACGCCCCGCCCGCCGTCAAGTCAGCGACGGCGGCGCGAATCGCCTCCGGCCACACGCGCCCCACCACGCCGCCCCACGTGGATGCGTCCGCATCCCCGCCCGGTGGCAGCCACGTCACCTCGGTGGCCCCCTCGGGATCGGCGATCCGCCCGCCTCGGGAATGCGGGCGCGGGTACCACCGCGGCGCGGCCGCGGGGCCCTCCCACGTCAATTCCCCGTCCGCAGTCTCCACCACGGCCGACATAAAGGGTTGCGAGTGGTTATCCGGGTCCCTCGGGTCGAGTCGCCGCGCCACCATCACGTCCACGGGAATGCGCCCCCACCGCCCGAAAACGAGCGCCCATTCCGGTGCCGCGGTGCCAGCGGTAGAGTGCGACCCCACGGGGACCGCGCCCAGCGCCTCCGCGAGGATGAGGCCGGCGCGATCCATGATCTGATGGCTGGTCCGGAGGAGGACGTGCGTCACGCGCGTCCGGCACCGCAAATGCTCTACCGCGCGAATAAACCACCGGACGGGGGCCGTGTACTCGTAGAGCCCGCAGGCGAGGAATCGGGTGCCATGCCGCCTCGCCAGCGTCAGCTGCCGCGAGACCGCGTCGGGCGCGAGGGGAAGCTCCTGAAGCACCGGGATGCCGGCGCGAAGAAAACCCTCCGCGATCCGATCCCCCTCGCCCCCCACGATCTCGCTCCGCACGGCCACCACCGCGCCCGCAAGCGCACCCGGCATCCGCTCCCGCGAGGGGATCGAGGCGTCACCGAGGCTCACATAGGTCACGCCCAACTCCTCGGCCAGCGCCCGCCCGGAGGGGCCGCCGCGCCCGCCGATGCACGAAAGCCTCGCCCGGGGCGCGCCCGCGAGGGCCCGTGCGTAGTGCGCCCCGAAGCCCGCGCCGATGACGGCTACGCCGCCGGGCTCCCCTTCCCGCCGCTCGCAGGAGATCGTCACCTCCGGCCACGCCGCCCAGGGGTCCGCCGCCGCCGTGGCGGAGGCCCAGTGCGCCCCCGGCGCGATCGCACCGGTGGTTCCCCGACCCACCACCGCCCTTGCGGCCTGGGCCGCCGCCATTCCGCTGGCGGCATAGCTGTCCTCGCACCGGAAGCGGGCGCGGACCTCCAGCCCCGTCGCCCCGCTGACGTGGACATCGATGCCAAACCACGGCCTCTTCCCCGCCGCATCGCTCGCGGTCTGCGCCACCTCCTGCGCGGATACCTCGGCCACCGCGTCGGCCGTCATTTCCCCGGCCACCCACCGGCGCATCGCCGAGACCGTCTGCGGGGCGTCCATGAGGTTGGCCGCCCGGAGCTCGCCCACCCCGAGGGCGCCGGCGCGATGCGCGTACTCCTCGTCCAGGTGCACGCTCACCGTCGCCCCCTCCGGCGGCGCGTAGCCAGGAATGGCCACCTCGGAGGACCCGTGGCCGCGAACCACCCGGCCGTCCCGCCAGATGCCGCCCGGCCACCCGCCGTCCGCGGAGAGGGAGCCCAGGTACTCGTCGAGGGTGGAGCGGGTGAGGCGCTGCCGCCCTCCGACCAGCATCGTGACGCGAGAGTCCGCCGGGTCCCCGGCCAGGAGGACCGCCCGGGCCATCATCATTCCGGTCAGCCCGGGCTGAACCCCCGCCCCAAAGAGCGCCGCGCGGGCACCCTCGCGCGCAGGCCCGTCCGCCTCGCCAATCACCCGGTCCGAACCACCGGGGTCCACCACGTGAAAGCCCGCGCGCAGGGCGGCTGCGGCGAGGGGAACGCTCACGGACGCCGAGGGGCCGATGGCGTTGAGGAGAACGGCCGAGCCGACCGCCACCGCGCCCGACGCCGCGGGGTGCTCCGCGATTCGATTCAGCACTACCGACGCGGTCTCGCCGATCTCACCGGGGCCGCCGCCCGCGGGCAGGGAGAACTCCTCGCACCACACGGCGAGCGTGGGGTTCTCGGCGTTCGCCTCGCCCCGCAGCGCCTCGAGCCGGTCCCCCGAGCGGCCCACGAGCACCAGGGCATCGCCCGGCCCGAGCCCTCGGGTGAGCTCCCGCACTGCCGAGGCCCCCACGGCTCCGGTCGCGCCGGTCACCACGGCCACGACCGGGCGGAGCACACCCCGCGCCGTCATTTCGTTCACGATATCTCCTTCGGTCGGTACATCAGGTCGGCGATGGCCGCGACGTGGCGGGAATCCAGGCAGGAGAAGTGGTCGCCGTCCACGTCCACAACCTCCAGCTCGCCCAGGCAGTGCTCCCTCCAGAATGAGGTCATGTCCTCTCCCAGGCCCGGGAGGAAGGAGAGGGACCCACGCTGGCGCAGGAACCGCACCGGAACAGCCACGGGCGGCTCCGAGTACGCCACGACGGCCGCGAGGCTGTGCACGTAAACCTCGCGCAGGGATGCGAGGGATTCTCGGTCCCACTCCGGGTGAACCGCGAGGAATGCCGCCAACCGGTCCACGCTCCCCGAGGGTGCCTCCCGGAGCTGAGCCCGCAGCCGGGGATCCGCGTGCCGGTCGAGCGCCTCCGCGGTGATGTCCGCTACACCCGCCTCCCGGGCGGAGCAGATCGCGGAGCCGAGGAGTTCCTCGTCCACGCCCAGGCCCATGTCCTGCGGTCGGGCCCGCAGGACACGCGCGAAGCTGAAGTCGAGCAGCCTCGGATCCGTGACGGTGAAGGGCATCCGGTAGGAGCTCACCACCGTCGCCTCGGCCTCGAATCCGCAGGCCGCCAGCCGATCCGCGATACCCACCGCGAGCAGGCCGCCCATGCAGTATCCCACGACGGAGACGGGCTCCTCAGTGCTCCCCAGGGCGTCTAGGAGGGCGTCGCTGTACCGCTCGGTGAGCTCGTGGAAGAGGATCCCGGCATCGGTCTCCAGGTACGCATCGGCCGGCGAGCGTTCTATCCCGAGGACGGCTCCGGCACCCCTGTCCCGCAGCTCCTCGACGAGGTGCCTGTAGGGGCCGAGGGTTCCCGAGCCGTCGTGGATGAGCACCGTCACGGGCCCGGATCCGGCGACGAGGGAGGTGATCCGCGGCGGGGCGGGGTCGGGCGTCGCGGCGGAGGCCCGCCTCGGCGGCGCGGGCGGGGAGTCCGGCGCGGGGGCATCGCCGCGCGTTGCCACGCCGAGCGCGCGACGGCATCCGTCGGGCGTGGGGTCCGCAACGATAGCGCGGAGCGTTTCATCCCAGCTGGGCAAGTCTCCGCCAAGGTCCCGGCGCATCTGCCCGATGCAGCGCGCCAGCAGGAGGCTATCGCCGCCGAGCTCGTGGAAGTCCGCGTCGCCGGGGAGGGCCTCCGTGTCGGGAAGGTCGAGCACCTCCCGCCAGGCCCGCTCCACCACGTCCCGGCCTCCCCGCCGAGGAGCCGGGGCGGCGGGCGCCCCCGGGGTCGCCTCCCGCGCGGCGCACTCCCCGACTCCCGCGAGGCCCACCACCGCCGATCGGTCGCGCTTTCCGTTCGGCGTCATCGGTAGCGCATCTACGACCGCCACCCGCCGGGGAACCATGTACTCCGGCACGAGGCGCGCCACGGCCTCCCGGACCGCTTCCGGGGTCGGGGCGGCCGCCGCTCGCGGCGACGCTTCCCCGCCGTCCGGCCGCCGGAGGACGAACACGTGCTGCGCCCCCCGCTCCAGGACGTCGCCTGCGGGGGGCATGACCGCCACGGTCTCCAGGGGGGAGGCGTCGAGTGCCTCGCGCCATTCGGCCAGCGCGAAAAAGGGCGAACCCGTGCGCGCCCGGGCGTCGGTGGCCCCGGTCAATCCCTCCTTGAACTCCATGGACGCCATAAGCGGCGCGTTCGTGGCCGTGGAGTCGATGATGGTTGCCACCCCGCCCGGGGCCAGCATCCGAAACACCGCCTCCACCGCGGCGCGAATATCCCTGGCGTTGTGCAGCACGTTGGCGCAGACGACCACGTCGGCCGAGCCATCCGGAACGCCCTGCTCCGCTGCGGGGCGGTTGATGTCCAACAGCCCGGTGCGCAGCGCGGGCCATTCCCGCGCGGCGAGGTCCGTGAAGTACCGGGAGACGTCGGTGAACAGGTAATCCCAGCGGGAGGACGGCACCCCGTCGAGTGCGGCGAGAATATCGGCCGTCGTACCCCCAACGCCGCCGCCGATCTCCACGATGCGGCACGGACGCTCGCCCGTAGCCGTGCCCACCCGATGCGCCACCACCTCCGCGCACACCGCGTTGAGGTACGAGGAAAGCATATTGCCCCCGTACGCCGCCCGGGCCACGGCGGTATCCCCCTCCGGAAAGAGAAGGCTCAGGGGATCGACCGAGCCATCGAGCAGGCCCGGCAGGGAATCGAGGCACCGGCGCAGGTATTCCAGCTGCACGCGGCCATAGTCGATCTCGCGGTCGAGGCGGCGGATCTCCGCCCAGCGATCCTCGCGCGCGGCGGGGCTATCCGGTGCCACGACCGACGTCACCGCCCCGTCATCCACCGTGATCCGCCCAGCGGAGCGCAGCTCGCCCAGCCACCGCGCGATGAGCCCCGCCCGCTCCTCGGCACCCAGGGCGGCGGCCAACTCCCCGGCGGTCACGCCGCGATCATCCTCGGGGTGGCGCTGAGACACCACGGCATCGCGGGCCCGGTCAACCTGCGCGGCCATGGCGTCCCGGGCGGCGTCCACCGCGAGGTCGCGGATGCGGCGGAAGGCCTCCGCGGCCGCGCCATCGACCCGGATACGCTCGTGGAGCAGGCGCAGCCGCTCCGCGAGGGGGCCCACCTCACCGATGGAGCGCCGCTCCGGGACGACCACGGCGACGAGCTCCTGCGCTCCGGCGTTCCTCGGGGAGCCCGCCGCGACCAGCGCATCGGCGATCCCCTCCACCGACCGCACGGCGTTCTCGACGTCGCCGATCTCGATCCGATGCCCCCGGATCTTGACCTGCCCGTCCCCGAGGCGTCCGCCGAAGAGGATGACCCCGTCGCGGCGGCAGACTCCAGCATCCCCGGTCAGGTATCGGCGCTCCCCCGTCGCTTCCTCCACTCCAAAGGCGCGACGTCCGGCCTCGTCGGAGCCGAGGTATCCGGCGGCAACCCCCGCGCCGGCAATCGCTATCTCGCCCCGCTGGCCCGGCGCGGCCGCCTCGCCGTCCCGGTTGAGCACCCACACGGCCTGGCCGGAGAGCGCCCTGCCGTACGGAATGGGGCCACCCGCGTCGGTGGGATCGCACCTGTGGGCGATCGACCAGATCGACCCCTCGGTGGCACCCCCGAGGGCGAGAAACTCGGCCCCCGGAGCCGCCTCCCAGAGGCGGGCGGGCTGATCGGCGGGCACGCGATCCCCGGACACAAGCACGCGCCGCAGGGGCAGGGGCCGCGCCGGGGGCGCGGAGGCATCCGCGCAGCGGTCGAGGAGGATCGTCAGTTGGGCGGGCACGGAGTTCCACACCGTCACGTCGTACTCCCGAATGTCGCGCTCCCACGTCTCAGGGTCGGGCGTGGTTCCACACGCTGGAATGACCACGGCCCCTCCCGCCCCGAGCAGGCCAAACACGTTGAAGATGGCCAGGTCAAACGAGGGGCGAGAGACCGCCAGGACGCGGTCGCGAGGGCCGAGGTCCAAGCGTCCGTGCATGTCGTCCAGGGTCGCTCGCACCTGGGAGTGCGTCACCGCGACGCCCTTCGGCGTGCCCGTCGAGCCGGAGGTGAAGATGACGTAGGCCAGATCGCCCGGCGTCACCGCCCTCGCGCCCGAGCGCGCTCCCACCACCGCCGCGCCCCGGCCGGACTCCCGCGGCGGCCCCAGCCCCCTCCCACGCGGGGGCCTCAGGTGCGGCATCGGCCGTCGGAAGCTCCACCGGCTCCCCGCGCACGTGCGCCGATGCCCCGGAGGCCTCCCCGGCGGCGCGCCGCAGGACGTCCACGACGCCGCGCCGCCGGGCCTCGGGCCAGTGGGGATCGACGGGAACGAAGGGGCGCCCCATCAGAAGGGCCGCGAGCTGGGAGGCGATCTGCGCCACGCCGGGCTCCTCGGCCACCACCACGGGCCCCTCGCCCTCCGGCAGGGTCCGCGCGACCCGCACCGCCTCCGCGTACAGCTCGCCGCGGCTGACGCTCCGGCCCTCGTGCAGGACGGCGGGCGCGTCCGGGTCCTCCAGCACCCGGCGGAGGAAGGGACCGTGGAGGAACCCGTCCGCGGGATCGCCGGAGGCCTCCGCCAGGGTGAGCGCGCGCCCGGCGGGGGCGGGGGTACGCGGGGGAAGCGCCACCGCCTCCCCCGCGGCGGCCGTCTCCTTCACCGCGATCCGGAAGTCCTCAAACGCCTGGTCCAGCACGTCGGGGTGGAATCCGCCGTCGCGGGAGTCCCAATCCACGGTGACCCCCTCCCCCACGGGGGAGAGCTGCACATCCAGCAGCACCTGCGGGGTTTTGCTGATCGCGCTGCCGGGAACCAATCGCAGCACCCGGGGTTCCTCCTCGGCGCGCACCCCCACGGTGGAGGTGAACACCACCGGCACGCTCCCGCGGCGCTCTCCCCCGGCGGCGCGGAGATCCCGCAGGACGCGGACCCCAGGATACTCCGGGTGCTCCAGCGCGTCCATCAGGCAGCCCTGAACGCCGAGGGCGTTCTTCCTGGGATTGGTCCCCAGCGGCGCATCGACGAGGACCGTGGAGGTGAAGTCCCCGACCACCCTGGACAGATCCCCGGATCCCGCGGCGCGATCCACCGTGGTCACCGTCACCAGGGCGCGATCCTGCTCCGCCAGGTCCAGGTCCGCGTAGCGCCGGGCGACGGCCATGAACATCCCCAGGACCAGGGCGGAAGGCGTCACCCCCGCCTCGGCTGCGGCCTCGCGGAACCGGCGCCACTCGGCTTCATCGAGGGCGAGGGAGCGGCGCGTGGTGCCCGCATCCCCGGTGGGTTCTGCGCCCGCGGCGTCCGGGGAGAAGACGAGCGCCGGGGGTAGATCCCCCAGCCTGTCCTTCCACCACGCGCGGTCGCGCTCGATCGCGGCGCACCCCTCGGGGGTTCGTCGGTGCCGGGCGCGCTCCTCGATCCAGTCCCGGAAGCTCGCCTCGGGCGCCGGCGGGGTCGAGCCCGGCTCGGCCAGGCACCGGTCCAGGTCGGCCACCACCGTCCGAATGCCCACGTAATCGGTGATGATGAGGTCTACCGAGAGGTGGAAAACCGGATCCCCGTGGCCGAGGGTGAGCACGGCGTCCAGCATCGGCGCCTGGCCGATCGGATAGTTCTTTTCGCACAGCTCCCTCCGAACGTCGGCCCGCACGGCCTCGGCGGCCCCAGCCTCCCCCGGGACCTCGACCACGCGCAGGGGAACCTCGGCACGGCGGTCGATGCGCTGCCTGCCCTCGCGGTCAATCACCGCGCGCAGCATCGGGTGGAGGGCAACGACCCTGTCCCACGCCTCGGTTACCGCCGCGACAAACTTCCGCGCCGGGTAGCGCTCGGGGTCCTCCCCCCTGGCGCTCGCCAGGAGGGACGCATCCACCGCGAACTCGGCGTACCCCTGGCAGGCTATTCCGCCATCCCGATAGGCCGAGGTCCTCCCGAGAAGGTAACTGGCCTGGACGTCCGTGAGGTCGAACCACTCATCCCCGTCGTCCTTATGGCCCGGGCCTTCGGGGGTGAGCTCGCTGCGGGTGAGCTCGCTGCGGAAATCCCCCAGGGTGGGACGCGCCAGCAGGCTTCGCAGGGAGACCCGCATTCCGCGATCCCGCAGGCGGCGCACGACCTCCGTGGCCCGCAGCGAGTCCCCACCCTCCCGGAAGAAGTTGCTCTCCTCGGTGAGGGAGGAAGCCGGGATGCCCAGGGCCGAGGCCCACGCCTCGGCGATCGGATCGGGCGTTTCGCCCGGCCCCCCGGGCGATTCCGTGCCGCCGAGCAGCGCCTCGACGGCACGGTCTACGATGCGCCGAACCCTCGCCTCGGGGAGAATCTGCGTCAGGTAATCGGCGGTCAGGTGCAGCCCATCCCGGTCATCCGCGACCTGGAGATCGAGTACCACCTGCGGAGTGGTGGATCCCGCGGCAACCCGGGTCCCGAAGCTCTGCTCCGCGAAGGCCCGGTTCCGGTTCGGCCCCCCGCTCAACCCGAGGCCGCAGGTGAACACCACCGGAAAGAGCCCGGCGGCCGGGTCGCCCGTGGCGCGCACCGCGCGGGCCGCGACGCGAAGGGTGTCGCGCTCCGGCTCGCCCGCGCGGGCAAGCTCCGCCTGCGCCTCGGCGGCCGTCCCGGCGAGGGCCCCGGACCGCAGCCCCCTCAAGGACACGAGGCTGAGGGCCGTGAAGTCCCCCGCAACCTCGGAGATGCCCGGTGCCGTGAGGTCGCGGTCGAAGCGGGTGACGTTGATGGTCAGCGAGTCCGAGCGCGTCTCCGCGGCCAGCGCGCGGGCGAAGGCCGCGAGCACGCCCGCTGCGGGGGTGACCCTCAGTTCCGCCCACCGCGAGCACGCTGCCTTCCACCGGTCGGCGGGGAGGTCCGCGGAGACGCGCTCCATCCTCGGATTATTGAGGGAAAGCACGTCCGCGATATGCGTGACCAGCAGCGCCAGGGCGCCGCGGCGAGCACCCGATCCACCCCGCTGGCGAGGTCCTCCGGGACGAGCGGCCCGGCGGCGGTGGGCACGGGGGCGGACTCCTCCACGAGCCACGGGCGCCGCGCCAGGTACTCCGAGAGCACCGCCGCCCCTTCCCCCATCTTCCTCACGGCGCTGGGATCCTCGTATGCCCGCGAGAGATCCTCCATCACCAGCATCATGGACGCGCCGTCGAGGAGGAGGTTGCTCATGGAGATCCCGAGCCGTCGGCCGTCCGCAAAGAGCACCAGCGGGCCGTTTTCCCGGTGATCCGGCGCATAACCCCGCACCGCGAGCTCGGCGTCCGGCACCTCGGAGAGGATGGGCGGCGCGTCCCGCGGCGGCTGGACCACGAAGGCCTCGCCCGGGCGATCGAGGAGGGCGCGGAGCGCCGGATGCCGCTCCGCCACGGCTCTCGCCGCCGCGCGGAGGCGATCGACGTCCAGACCCGGCGAGTCGAAGAGGAACCAACACCGGGCCGGCACGCCCCCGAGCAGCTGGTCCGGGTCCTCCCCCGCGAGATACGCGCGCTGAACCCTCGTCAGCGGCCATCGGTCGAGCGGAGCCTGCGGGGCCTCCCGCGTCGGCTCCGCCGCGGGTTTCGCCGTGCGCCGCGCGCGGTCGCTCCGGGACCAGCGCTCGAGAAAGCCCCCGAACGTGGGCTCGTTAAAGAGGTCTACCGCGCGGGCTCCCTCGTGTCCGGCGGCGTGGAGGTCGGCCACCACCCGGGTGGCGATGAGCGAGTCACCGCCCCGGTGGAAGAAGTCCGTGCCCCCGGGCAGGGGCGAGGGCAAAGCGTCGAGGTCGGGAAGATGCCGGCGCCAGATTTCCTCCAGCGAGGCCGCGAGCGATCGGGGCGCGTCGCCCTCCCCCGCCTGGTCCGGAACGGGCGCCGCGACGGCGGGCACCGTGGTTCCCTCGCCCGGCGCGGCGCGCAGCACGAGGGTGTGGCCGTCTTCCGCATCGAGGTACCGCAGGCCGAGGCCCCGGTCGCGGAGCAGCCCAAGAAGCTGCTCCGCGTCGCTCACGGCGAGGTCGCCCCGGAGCATCGCGGGGTTGAGCACAGCCGCGGAAAGGAGGGAGGCGGCCGTCATCCGCCGGGCCTCCACGAGGTGCACCTCCGTCTCCGCGCCCAGGGGAACGGAGGCGAGCGCCGCGGGCAGCCGCGGATCCCTGTGGAGGGTCCCGCAGGCGAGGACCAGATCGGCGGGACCCGAGAGCTCCTCGACGCCGCTCACGCACGCCCGGCCCTCGACGGTCGCCAGGTCAGCGATCCGGTCATCCGGTTCCACGACCGTCCAGCTGCCGCACCCCGGGGACAACGACGGGTCCGCGCCGAACCCGATCTCGACCACGGAGGTACCGGGAGACAGGGCGATCCGCTGGCGCACCACGTCCATCGCCCGGATCACGGCGGGCTCCACGGAGGCCAGCCCGCGCGGGGAGAGCACGGGGTGTTCCAGGAGCGAGTACCGGCGGGCCCTCCCGCACACGACGTCGGCCAGGTACCGGGCGTCCCGCTCGGACCAGGGCACCGGCGCGTCGCGCAGCCCCGTACCCCCGGGGCCCTCGCTCACGAAGCACCGCCAGGCGGCGACGATCGGGCGGGCCCACGGCACGACGTCCTCACCCCGCGCGTCAAGCTCCCTCGTGACGGCCTCGATCAGCCCCGACGCCATGCCGGCGCCGGGGGCCGCGCCCCGCGGCGGCGAGGCCTCCGCGACCGTCGCCCCCACCGCCTGCGCGAATCGCTCGAACATCGAGGAGAGCCGGGGTTCGTCGAGGACTCCCCGGGGAATATCCCACCGCAGCTCCACGAGCCCGCGATCGGCCCCAAGGGCGCAGACCTGGCAATCGATGAGGACGCCGGGGGTTCTGGTGAGCGACCACACGGGTTCGACGACGGCTCCCGAACCGCCACCCGCCCCGGCGGGCGCAGCGGAGACCGCTGCGGAGTCGTAGCCCAGCACCGAGGTAAATATCGCCGGGTACGCCCCCTTCCTCCCCTCGGAGACGGGCGCGGGGGTAAGGCCCGCCATCCCTTCGATGAGTTGATCCTGCACCCCACGGTGGTCCGGGGACCTGCGGCAGCGGCACACCGCCAGCTGGGAGAAGCACCCGAGGAGGGACGGCCGCCCGGCACCGGCCTCGGCGGGCCGATGAATGAGCGGCACCACGACCCCGACGTCCTCAAGGCCGGACTCGCCCGCGAGGACCGCGCCGTACTCCGCGAGGAGGTAGGCGGAGGGGGTCACGCCCAGTCGGCGCGCGCGGCGCGCGAGGTCGGAGGCGGGAACCGTGGCACGGAGGCTGCGGAAGCCCACGGCGCGCTCGGGGATGCGTATGACGGGGAGCCTCGGCGGCCGCGGGGCGGAGTCCGGCAGAACGCCGCTCGACGGCTCGGCGGCGCGGCAGAAGGCCGCGAACTCCGCGATCGACCCGGAGAGCTCGCGGTGGCCACCCGCCAGGGCGTCGGAGAGCGCCCCCACGATCTCCGCGAGGCTTCGGCCGTCGAGCGCAAAATAGTCGATGGCCACGCCGAGCTCCGGGGAGCCCTCGTGGGGGATGATGAGTTCCAGGGGCGTCCGGGGTTCCCAGTCCCCCAGCGCCTCGCGCAATGCGCCCCCGCGTTCCTCCAGGACGGTGACCGTCACCGCCTCGTCGGGGGAGATCGCGCGCTGGGCGTCGTCCCCTACCCGGACCACCCGCAGGGATGGGCACCGGCTCGCCAAGCTCCGCGCCACCGCCGTGACCTCGGCTCGGGTGAATCCCTCCGCGGGGGCGGCCCCGGGCTCTTCCTCGCGGCGGCGCAGGATCGCCGCGTAGACGGTCCGGGAGCGGACGGTTCCCCGGATGCCGTCGGCGCCCAGCGCATAGGAGCGCTGGAGCGGGGACAGGGGAAACACCTCCCCCTCGTCGGCGGGATCGACGGCCCCGACGGGGGCGCTCGCGCGCCCGGCGCGCGGGTCCGGCGCCGGGGGCTGGGCGGCCGCGCACACTGCGGCGAAGTCCTCCAGGCGGGGGTGGGTGAACAGCTCTGCGGCGGTCACGCCCACTCCCCTGGCGCGAAGTTCCGCGCACGCCTCGGTGGCGGCGAGGCTGTCCCCGCCCAGCGCAAAGAAGTTCGCCTCGGGGCTCATCTCGCCCGGTGCGTCGTTGCCCAGGGCGCGCGCCCACGCCTCGCGGATCAGGGTCAGGGTCGCGGCGCGCTCGGGTCGCGGCACCGGGTCCGGGCTCTCGTCCCCGATCCCGGCGACCGGCGCCACGTGGCGCGCGGCCCACCCGCGATCGAGTTTCCCGTTGGCCGTGAGCCCCACGGACTCGACCACCGCGATCTCCCTGGGCACCATGAACTCCGGGAGGTTCCTTTCGAGGTGGCCTCGCACCTCCTCCGGGGTGACCCGCGCCCCGGCGGCGGGAACGACGACCGCGGCCAGCGCGCGGTGCCCCGGCTCGGGGAGGGCGATGGCCTTGTCCACCCCGTCGACCTGGCGCAGGTGGTGCTCCACGTCTCCGAGTTCCACGCGGTGCCCTCGGATCTTCACCTGATCGTCGCGGCGCCCGACGAAGAACAGCAGGTCATTCCCCTCCCCGGCCGTCTCCTCTGCGGCCCAGTAGCCGAGGTCGCCGGTGCGATACCAGCGCTGCGCGGGGGCGTCACCCTGGCGCTGCCAGACGAATCTCTCCTCGGTCAGGTCATCCCTCCCGAGGTACCCCTCGGCCAGGCTCCGCCCGCCGATCCACAGCTCGCCGGTCACGCCCGTCGGGCAATCGCGGCCGTTCTCGTCCACAACGCGATATTCCTGGCCGGGAAGCGGGCGGCCGTAGGGCACCGAGGGCCACCCCTCGGGCAGGTCGGCGGGGCCGTCGAGGATGTACTCGTTGGACCAGATGCCGGCCTCCGTGGCGCCTCCCATGGCTACCACGCGGATCCCCTCGGCGATCGCCCGGAGGCGGCCGGGGAGGTCAAGCGGCACCCAGTCCCCCGAGACGAGGGCCAGCCGAAGCGGCAGGCGCTCCGCGCCCGCGGCCACGGCGAGCATGTCCGCCAGCGCGGGGGCGCTATTCCAGACGGTGACGCCGTGCCGCCGAATAAGCTCCGCCCAGGCGAAGGCGTCCCGACGATCGCCCTCTCCGATGCACACGAGGGCTCCGCCGGCTCCGAGGAGTCCGAAAATGTCAAAGACGCTGAGGTCGAAGTCTAGGGAGGAGACCGTCAGCACCCGGTCAGCGGGGCCGATGGCGTGGCGCTCCACGACCGCGTCGATCGTGGTGGAGGCCGCCGCGTGGGAGACCACCACGCCCTTGGGGGTGCCGGTGGATCCCGAGGTGAAGATCACGTAGGCCGGGTCCTCGGGGGCGATCGCCCTGGGAAGCACCTCCGGGGCGTCCTCGGCGTCGGGGCGCGGGGAGGACACCTCGTAGATGGAGGGATCGACCCGTTCGATGACCGCGGCGGGCCGCGCCACGGACAGGATCGCGGTGAGCCGTTCCTGCGGCGCGTCCACGCTCACGGGGAGGTAGGTGGCGCCGAGGTACATCGCGGCCATCACCGCGGTCACCTGATCTCGCCCCTTGGGCAGCCGGATGCCCACCACGTCCCCCGGTGCCACGGCACCCGCGAGGGAGCGCGCCAGGGTCATCGCCGCGCGGTGAAGCTCCGCGTAGGTCAGCGCGCCGCCTTCCGCCGGGTCGATCACGGCGATGGCCTCCGGGTACAGCTCGATCCGTCGGAGGAAGGGCTCGTGGAGCAGGCCGGCGGGGGCCGACGCCTCGCGGTGGAGCGCCGCCCTGCGGTCCCGGACCCGGGAGGGCAGGCGCACCACGTCGTCGATCATGAGGGTGGCGACGGCCTCGCCATCGTCGGGGTTCCGCTCGGCGGCGTCGGCAATGGCGGTGAGTCCCTCCACCACCGCATCGAACAATTCCTCGCCCACCTGCCGGGGGTAGGCTCCGCTGCGGACGTCCAGGGCCACGTGCACCTCGTCCTCCACGATGCGAAGGACCTGGAGATCGCACAGCACCTGCGGCGTCACCGAGCCGGTGGCCGTCAGCGACCCAAAGACCTCCTCCACGCGGGGATCGCACAATACGGCCTCCCCGCCGCAGGTCAGAACCACCGGGAGAACGCCGGGGTGGCCCTCGCCACGGCGAAGGACCTCGCCCAGCTCGTCGATGGAGTCTCTTCCGATCCCGATGCGCCGGCGAAGCTCCGCGGTGGCCTCCCGCGCGGCCTCTCCGAGCTTCCGGCCCGCCGCCGCGTCCGGGCGCACGACCCACGTCTGGGTGCGGTCGAGCACGTCGCGGGAGGTGGCGCGGTGATCGAGGCCCGGGACGACGATGCTCAGGGCGTCCCGGCCCGACCACAGCCCCACGGCGTGGCGGTACACCGCCAGGATCAGCCCGGGACGGGTAGAACCGCACGCCTCGGCGGCGCGCCCGAGGGCCTCCCAGCGGTCCGCGGAGAACGTAGTCTCGCGGCGGATCACGCCGTGCCCGATCACCTCCGCGCGCCCGAGGAGCCCGCCGAAGGTCGGCGGGGGTGGGAGGTGATCGTATTCCACGGCGTGGTCGGGTTCGTGGCCCCCGGCGGGGGCGCGGCGCCGCCCCGCGCGCTCGTCGCGGGCGATGTCGGCGAAGGTGCGCACGCCGGGGTGCTGCTCGTCGCCGACCTCAGCCCCGCCTGCGTAGGCCGCCGCGAGGTCGTTGAGGACGACGCCGACCCCGGCGAGGTCTGCGGCGACCAGGGACACCGCCACGTGAACGATCTCCGTGGTCTCCCCGCGCAGGACGTCGATCCATCCCAGCTCGCCGGCGCCGTAATGGGCGTGCCGCGCCAGGATCTCCGCTCGCCGCCCCGCGCAGATCTCCTCGATGTCCCCCGCGCCTTCTGTGTCCCCTGAGCCCGCAGCGCGATCGTGGCGTGCATCGTCCACCGAGATCGTCAGGGGGAGGACCGCGCCCCCCTCCTCGGCGGGGGTGATCTCCCGGTGCTCCCCGTCGAGGATCGCCGAGCGCATGACGGGGTGGCGGCGCAGCGTTGCCACGGCCGCGCGGAGTCGTTCTATGTCAAGGTAGTCTCCCCCGTCGACGTCGCGGCGGAACTCGAAGAGGGCCATGCAGTCTACCCCGCCCAGGGGCTGTCCGGGCTCGCGTCCGCGCAGGTAGGCGCGTTGCGTCGCAGTGAGCAGGCGCCGTTGCCCGCCCCTGGTGACGGGGTTTGATCCCGCGCCGAGGGCGTCGGTGTGCGCGGGAGCGGCATCGTGGTTTTCCGGTGATATCCGGGGTCGATTGATCATGGTCGGTCACCATACATCACTATTGATAATGATTACCATTATGAGTTAACCTTTCGACCTTTTCCGGTGCAGTGATTAGGGAACGCTTAGCTAAGCACATGGCACATTAGGTCAGCCTAGCTGATCCAGCCACGATAGTGTACTGTTCAACCTATTGAACTTTTTGTTCCATGGGGAATATCACCCTCCCCACCCCCGATTTTCACCCCCATCGTCATCCTCCCCACCCAAAGGACTTCTCATGAAAGCAGGCCTGACCACTGCCGTGGTCGCACTGTCCGCCGCAGTCATGACCCTCGACATGACCGTCGTCACGATCGCCCTCCCGGATATTGGTCGCGATCTCAACGCCGGGCTCCAGGACTCGCAATGGATCGTCAACGGCTACGTCCTCGTCTTCGCCTCCCTCCTGCTCGGCGTGGGGGCGCTCTCCGACCGCGTGCCCCGCCGCCCCCTGTTCATCTGCGGCCACGCCCTCTTCGGCCTGGCCTCCCTGCTCTGCGCCCTCGCGCCGAGCTCGGGCTGGCTCATCGCGGGCCGGGTGATCCAGGCGCTCGGAGCAACCCTCGTCTTTGCCACCTGCATGCCCATCCTCGCGGATACCCACGAGGGCGACGAGAGGGGGCGGGCCCGCGCCGTCGGCGCGTTCACGGCCGCCGGGGCCGCGGCCGCCGCATTGGGGCCGCTGGTGGGTGGCGCGCTCGTGGGTGGCGGGGGATGGCGCTGGATCTTCGTGGTGAATCTTCCCGTGAGCGCGGTGGCCATCGCCGCGATGCTGGTGGCGGGGCGGGGCGCCCCCGAGCCGCAGCGGCGCAGCGGCTCCCCCGACTGGCTCTCCACCGCCCTCGTGGCCATCGGCGTGTTCACCCTCAACTACGCCCTGGTCACCGGCCCGACCTCCGGGTGGGGCTCCCCCTCGGTGCTCACGGCGATCGTCGCAGCCGCCATCCTGCTCCTCTGCTTTGCGCGCCTCCAGCTCCGCCGTGGCCGCGATGCACTGCTGGACCTCCACTTGTTCCGGATCCCGACCTTCTCCGCAGCGATGCTCCTTTCCTTCACGGGCCGCCTGGTGACCTTCGGCCTCCTGCCGTACCTCATCTTCTGGCTCTCCGGGCAGCAGCACCTCTCGCCGGTGCAGGTGGGGTTCGTGCTCCTGGCTCTCGCCCTACCGATGGTCATCATCGCCGCCCCCTCCTCCGCCCTCGGCCACGTCAACCTCGTCACCGGCGGAGCCATGTCGGTGACGGCGATCGGCCTGCTGTGGCTGGGGCTGGCCCTGGGTCCGGATGCCACCTGGACCCGCGCCCTCGGCCCCCTGCTCGTCATCGGGATCGGCTCGGGCGCGGCGATGCCCCACATGATGAACCTCGCCCTCGCCGTGGTTCCCGCCTCCCGCGCGGGGGCCGCCACGGGCGCGGCGAACACCGCGTTCCCCCTGGGTACCGCCACCGGAGTCGCCGTGTTCGGCGCCCTACTCTCCACCCGGGTGGATGCCCTCCCGTGGGCTCCCGTCCCTGCCCGGGAGGCCATCGCCTCGGGCCGCTTCGAGCTGCTGGGGCAGATGTTCCCCTCCTCCCTGGTCGAGGAGGCCATCGCCGCCTTCACCAGCGGCCTCTCGCTCATCTGCTTCACCGGAACGGCCCTCGCCGCGCTGTGTGCGGTCATCTGCTTCACCGCGATCCGCAGTCAGGACCGTCGGGAGGACTGAGGGCGGCCCGAGGGCGGGAGCGTCGGCCGCGTGGGGAGGCGTGCGGGGAGCCGCTGATCGCGGCGAGTGCTCCGGCCGCGCGGTTCCGATGGAGCGCCTCGACACCGAGCCGGGGCGTCGAGCAGCGGACTTCGCGCTCCGGTCCGGTGAGGGCCACAACCGACCGAAGCCGGGAGCACTACTCCTCCCCCACGTGCCCGTCCGGCACTCGAAACCCCGAGCATCAGGGGGCGCAGGGCGCGCCCCTCTCCCGCGCCATCGCGCTGAACTCCTGCGGGGATACAACTCAGCCAAAGCCTATAATCAATGCAACGATCTCTTCTCATGGCTGCTGGCAGTAGGAGGCCCCGGATGCCATGCTCAACGACCCGCTCCCGCGCGGTGCCGTGAACCTGCGCGGCGAGGCGCGCGACTGGCGCTCCGCCATAGAACTCACCGGTGGCCTGTTCGAGAAGGCGGGAGCGATCACCCCCAGCTACACCGCCGCGATGGTGCAATCGGTGGAGGAACACGGCCCCTACATCGTGGTGGCCCCGGGGTTCGCGCTCGCCCACGCGCGCCCCTCGGAGGCGGTCAGGCAAACAGCGATCTCCTGGGGGGCACCTGAACAACCCGGTGCCGTTTGACAGCAAGGCCCACGACCCGGTGGGACTCGTCGTGGGGCTGGCCGCCCGGGACTCCTCGGCGTACCTGCAGGCAATGAAAGAACTGGCCTCCTTGTTGGGCAACCCGCAGGTGCGCACGCCGCTCGACGTCCTGGGCACCAAGGCGGAGCTGCGCCGAATACTCCAGGACGGTGCTGCGAGGCCTGGGAGGATCGAGGCTGCATTGGCACCCGCCGCTGCCGCACGTAACCACGTAACACGCGCGAGGACTCCCTGCCCTCGAAGGGCAAGATCTATACCGTGTGCGGAAACGGTCTGGGAACCTCGCTGTTTCTCAAACAAACGCTGGAACAGATATTAGATGCCTGGGGCTGGGGCCGTTCCTCACCGTGGAGTCCACGGACACGATATCCGCGAAGGGCCGGGCTCAGGAGGCGGATTTCCTGCTGAACTCGGGCGCGATCACCACGACGCTCGGCGACGTGGGCGTGCCCGTGCTCGTGATCGAGGACTTCACCTCCACCGCCGAAATCGATGCCGCCCTGCGCGATCTCTACGACATCTAAGAAACCCCACCCTCATGGATTTTCTTCTCTCCGTTGCAAACTTCCTCGTCAACGAGGTGCTGTCCGTCCCCGCGTTCCTCATCGGCATCATCACCGCCGTGGGCCTGTCCGCCATGAACAAGGGTGCCGGGCAGGTCATGGGCGGGGCCATCAAGGCGACGCTGGACTTCCTGTTCATCAGGGTCGGTGCCGGGCTGGTCACCGCCTTCCTGGAACCGCTGGGTGCCATGATTACCGGGGCCACGGGCGCGCAGGGCGTGGTGCCCACCAACGAGGCGATCATGGGCATAGCCCAGGAGCAATTCGGTGGGAGCGTCGCCTGGATCATGATCCTGGGGTTTGCGGTGTCGCTTGCCCTGGAGCGCGTCACGCCGATGAAGTACGTGTTCCTCACCTGGCACCACGTGCTGTTCATATCCACGCTGCTCACCATGGTCCTGGCCACGGCCGGTTACCTCCTCTTGGGTGGTGGTGCTCTTCGGCGCGATCCTGCTGGGCGTGCTGATGGTCTCCCTGCCCGCCATCGCACGCCCCCGGACGCGCCGAATCACCGGCGACGATTCCATTGCTATCGGGCACTCCGGCACCGTCGGGTACGTGGCCGCAGGCGCGGTGGGGTCCCTCGTGGACGGCAAGGGAACCGCGCAGTCCCCCTCTACCGAGGATCTTAAGCTGCCGGAGGGCCTACGCTTCCTGCGCGACTCCATGGTCGCCACCGCGCTCTCCATGGCGCTGATGTACCTGGTGCTCGCCGCGATGTTCCTCGCCCGAGCCGGGCGGGCCGAGG
>NZ_LKEV01000009.1 GCF_001412085.1 Corynebacterium lowii | reverse complement strand
ACAGTCACACTCACAGTCACACTCACAGTCACACTCACAGTCACACTCACAGTCACACTCACAGTCACACTCACAGTCACACTCACAGTCACACTCACAGTCACACTCACAGTCACACTCACAGTCATCTCGGTTCACCAAACACAAACCCCCACCCCCGCGACGTCGATAAGCACCACCTATTCACCCTCCCGTAACTTTCCCGCTACCCGCGTGGCTTAGGCTCTCCGGCATGTTCCCGCTCCGCGCCGCTGCCGCCCTGCTCACCGTCCCCCTAGCCCTCCCCGGACTCTCCTCCGCCCCGGCCCCGGAAGCCCCCACACCACAACCCATCTTCCCCGCCAAATACCTGGGCACCACCGATATGACCCACGCCGCACAGTCTCCGGAGGTCACCGCCGCGCTGGGTACGGATGCACCCTTCGGCGGCATCTCCGGCCTGGAGCACCTGGGCGGGCAGGATTACGTGGCACTCTCCGATGATTCCGCCGAGGAGTTCCCCTCCCGCGCGTACCGCATGACGATCCCCGAGGATGGCTCCACCCCCACCGTCACCGGCGCGGTGCTGCTGCGCGATGCCGCTGGTCAGCCCTATGGCGAGCACGCGGTGGACCCGGAATCGGTGCGTCGCCTGGCCGATGGCACCTTCGCCTGGACGTCGGAGGGCTGGGCCAAGGAGGGTGACTTCCGCGCGCCGAGCGTGATTATCAGCGATGCCTCCGGCCAGGAGTTGCGCCGTCTGAACGTGCCCGATTATCACGAGCCCAACCCCGAGGGCACCTCCGGTATTCGCCACAACAAAGCCAACGAGGGCCTGGCGGTGGTGAGCCCGGACGTGGTGATGACGGCCAACGAGGGTGCGCTCGCCCAGGACGGCCCCATGAACACCGAGGAGCACGGCATGCGCGTGCGCCTCACGCAGTATTCCCTGAGCACGGGCGAGGCCATCGCGGAGTATCCGCTGGAGGTGGGCGCGCTGTACCCCGGCGCGCGCGACCGCGGCATCTCCGAGATCATCGCGGGGGACGACGGCAGCTTCTACATCATTGAGCGCGGCTACGTGGCCGGGCAGGGCAACCGCGGGGAGATTTACCGTATTACTCTCGACGGCGCGACGAACGTCCTGGGCAAGCAAGCCCTGACCGGGGAGGAAACGCCGGTGCACAAGGAGCTCGTTTTTGATTTTTCCTCCCTGCCAGAGCACCCGGACAACATCGAGGCCCTGGCCTGGGGCGAGAGGCTTGCCGACGGTCGCGCCCAGCTACTCGTGGCCTCTGACAACAACTTCAGCGAGAACCAGCGCTCGCTGCTGCACCGCATCGCTTTGGGATAAAGACCACAGACATTTAGGGTTGCCTTGCTTTAGAGTAAAGAATATGAAGGCAACCCTAAGAAATACTGTGAGCGCAGTGCTGGCCGCCACGAGCCTCACTATTTCCCTTCCCACCCAAGCAGCCACGCCCACCATCCCCGATTCCCTCTTCCCCGAGGTTCAGGAAAACCCCAGCGTGAGCGTCACCTTTGAGGACGGCACCCCCGCAGACGGAGCCACCGTACATCGGGGCGACGTGCTCCTCGTCCACGGCAGCGGCTTCTCCCCCGAGGCTAACCGCGGCGGCTTTCCCTTCCCCGTGCCACCCGGCACCCCCAACGGGCTCTTTGTTCTCTACGGGGCCTTCCCCGAACACTGGAAACCCAGCGAGGGCGCCGATTCCGCCACCCGCACCCATCCTCACGACCGCATGGCCTGGGTCATGCCCGAGGGCACCTTAGAATCCATCCCCTCCGGCCCCATCGAAATGCGCCGCTCCATTGCGCGCGTAGCCCAGCCCCTCCACGCCGACGGCACCTTTACCGCGCGCATCACCGTGGACCCGCCCGCCAATCCCTCCGGCGACAACTGGGGCGTGTACGTCTACCCCGGAGCAGGCTCCAACAATCCCGCCGAAGAGTTCTTTATCCCGCTGAACTACTCCCCCGAACCCGGCCCCCATACGCCGCCAGCGCCCACCGCCGACCTCGTGCTCGACGCCCGCCTGGCCTTCCAATTCGCAAAAACCACCGGCGGGGCCGTGAATACCAAGAACGGAGCGAGCACCCTCGACGGACAACGTGTGGCTTTCAGCCGCGACTACGAGGCTTCTTCTATGCAGGCCGACGCCGCGAGCGATGGCAGTGCGCAGAGTGGCAGCGTGCGCAAGTACAAGGGCCTGGCGATCACCACCGCGAAGTTCACCCTGGCCGAGGTAGCCGTGGCCGACCCCTGGCTCACTCCCCTGCCGGGCGGGAAGTACGCGGTGAGTGCTCTCGTCTCGCGCTCCTACAACGTGGGGCAGGACGAGATGGTGCGGGTTCCCATTGGGGTTGTCGGAGAAGAAGAGGTGCGCGGTTAGAAAAGTTGCCGTATTAATGGGGCTACGCCGCACCTTAGTAAGTAAGGAGCACACAGATGAAAAAGAAGATTCTTCCTCTCATCATCACTAGTAGCCTGCTTATCTCGGCCTGCGGAGCAGAAGAAAGCGAAACCACACCCGCTTCTTCCTCTCCTTCTTCTTCCGCCAAGCCCAGCACCAGCACCAGCACCGCTTATCCCACCACCACGCCTCCTCCGGCTCCCGATGGAAAAGATGGAGTACTCGAAGGCGAGAACGGGGAAGATGGGGCCAACGCCACACTTCCCAATCAATCCGGCGGACACGGCGGCGACGGTGCCCCTGGCGGCAGCACCGGGCAAGGTGGCCGTGGTGGCGACGGCGGCAATGGCTACGGGTGGGATACCTCCACGATGAGCCCCGAAGAGCAAAAGGCCTTTGAGGAAGAAAAGGCCCGGCTGCTCTCTGAGCTGTCGTAGAGGCGGGCCGGCCTGCGCAACTGGATATGGTGAAGGATTTTTGTCTATCCTATTTGGCAGAAGTTATCCTTGTAGCTGATCTCTCTAAGAGCTGAGAAAATCGGAGACAAGGGCTTTCATATTTTCCTCACCAGGCCCCCACCCCCATAGAAGAGGGCGGCCACCGCACCCCACCCGCGGCCGCCGCCCTCTATCTACCAAGCGTCCTCTTTAAGCAGAAGCCGCCTTAACACGCTCCTGCAAGGCCCGGAACTGATCCCAGATTTCTCCGGGCACCCGCTCTCCTAGGAATCGCAGGTAGGCCTCGTTATCCTCTAGGTCACCGGCCCACTGCTCGGCGGGAGCGCTCAGCGCCTCGCGCACGTCCTCGATCGGGGTGTCCAGGCCGTCAAGGTTGATGTCCTCGGCGCGCGCCGTGTGGCCCACCACGGTTTCGTCGGCACCCACGCGGCCCTCGATGCGATCCACGATCCAGGCGAGCACGCGGGAGTTATCGCCGAAGCCAGGCCACAGGAAGCGCTTGTCATCGCCGCGGCGGAACCAATTGACCAGGAAGATCGGCGGCATTTTATCCCCGCCCTTCTTGCCCAGTTCAATCCAGTTATTCAGGTAATCGCCCACGTTGTATCCGATGAAGGGGAGCATGGCCATCGGGTCGTGGCGCAGGGTACCCACGGCGGCCTCGGCGGCGGCGGCCGTCTGACCGGAGGCGAGCAGCGCACCGATCATGGTGCCGTGTTCCCAATCGTGGGATTGGGTGACCAGCGGAACGGTGTCGGGGCGTCGGCCGCCAAAGAGGATGGCGTCGATCTTCACGCCTTCCCAATCGTCGAACTCGGGGGCGGCCACCGGGCACTGCGCGATCGGCACGCAGTAGCGGGAGTTCGGGTGGGCGGCCAGGCCGTCGGAGTCGGGCGTCCAGTCGTTGCCCAGCCAATCGACGAGGTGAGCGGGAGCCTCGCCCATGTCTTCCCACCAGACGTCGCCGTCGTCGGTGAGCGCCACGTTGGTGAATAGGGTGTTGCCCGGCTCCATCGTTTTCATGGCGATGGGGTTGGAGGAGTAGTTAGTGCCGGGGGCCACGCCGAAGAAGCCGTTTTCGGGATTCACGGCGTGGAGGTGGCCATCCTCGCGGAACTTGAGCCAGGCGATGTCATCGCCCACCACCTCGGCAGACCAGCCGGGAATGGTGGGGGTAATCATGGCCAGGTTGGTCTTGCCGCAGGCGGAGGGGAAGGCGGCCGCGACGTGGTACACCTTCTTTTCCGGGGAGGTGAGCTTGAGGATGAGCATGTGCTCGGCCATCCAGCCTTCCTCCTTAGCCATCACGGAGGCGATGCGCAGCGCGTAACACTTCTTGGCCAGGATGGCATTGCCGCCGTAGCCGGAGCCGTAGGACCAGATTTCCTTGGTCTCGGGGAACTGGGTGATGTATTTGGTGTCGTTGCAAGGCCAGGCGACGTCCTCCTGCCCCGGCTCCAGGGGGGCGCCCACGGAGTGCAGGCAGTGTACGAAGTCGCCGTGGTCTCCGATCTTGTCCAGGGCTTCCTTACCCATGCGGGTCATAATCCGCATGGAAAGCACCACGTAGGCGGAGTCCGTGAGCTGCACGCCGAGCTTGGGGTCGGGGTCGCTGATCGGCCCCATGCAGAAGGGAACCACGTACATGGTGCGTCCGCGCATGGAACCGGCGAAGTGCTCGCGCATTTCCGCCTTCATGGCCTCCGGCTCCATCCAGTTATTGGTGGGGCCTGCGCCCTCCTCGGTGGGGGAACAGATGAAGGTGCGCGATTCCACGCGGGCCACATCGGAGGGATTGGAACGAGCCAAGAAGCTATTGGGGCGCTTTTCCTCGTTGAGTCGGATGAGGGTACCCGCCTCAACGAGTTCCGAGGTCAGCCGCTCCCATTCTTCCTGCGTACCATCCGCGAATACCACGCGCTCTGGCTGGAAGAGATCTACGGCCTCGGAGAGCCACCTCAGCAGTTCCTCGTTCTTCGTGGGCGCTGGTCCTTGCAGACCCTTGATGGCAGCGGTCATAACCTACTCCTGATCTTCGGTCGCTCTTCTCTGCGATACTCACCCAGCGTATCCATCTCCACAGCAGAAAAGCACTTTATCGCTGCTCACATTTCCCCGAGTGCATATAACATTATAATCGTCTACCCGTTTACCTGGTATGTCTCATCGAGCGAGAGTCCGGCCACATTTTCAATTTACCCCCTTCCGGGGGTAATCCCCCACTTTCGCACAAGAGGAAAATAGCTTTCACTCCTGCCCTCACGCGCCTCACGCCCGTATTCCTCCCCAATCGCGCTCCCCCGCCCCCTTTCCTCGGTACCTATCGCAAAACCAGTATCACGGCCTCCCAGCGGTACCCCTGTCTCCTATCTCATCGGTTGTCCGCGCCACATCCGCCCATCGGCCTTGGCTGCGCCGGGGGCGTCGATAAGCGCCACGGTGCATAGATATGCTGTAGGAGATGAACGCTTCTGCTATGCACCCCACCCCTGGCCTCGGTGACCTCCCCCAGGGCAGGCCCCTCCAATCGGAGTTCGATGACGGGCTGGATTATCCGCGCCTGGGCACCGTATCCTTCCGCCGCGGCACGCTCACCCCCAACCAGCAAGCCGCCTGGGAGGAGCATTGGCCGCGCCTGGGGCGCGTGATGAGCGATGAGCCCATCAATATAGAGGAATGGTTTGGCCGCAGCGGGCACCCCACCATTCTGGAAATCGGCTCCGGCACCGGCACCTCCACCGTGGCGATGGCACCGCTAGAGGCGGAAACGAACATCATCGCCGTGGAGCTGTATAAGCCCGGCCTCGCCAAGATGATGGGGGCCGCGCTGCGCGAGGGTGTGGAGAATATCCGCATGGTGCGTGGCGACGGCGTGGAGGTGCTCAACCGCATGATCGCTCCGGGTTCCCTGGACGGGGTGCGCATCTTCTTCCCCGACCCCTGGCCCAAGGCCCGGCACCACAAGCGGCGCATTATCCAATCCGGTCCCCTGCACCTCATCGCCACCCGGCTCAAGCCCGGCGGGATACTCCACGTGGCCACCGATCACGCCGAATACGCCGAATGGATCAGCGAACTGGTCAATGTGGAACCCCTGCTGCGCTACCGGGGCTGGCCCTGGGCGGAGTGCCCCGTGCTCACCGATCGTCAGGTGCGCACCAAGTTCGAGGGGCGCGGGCTCAACATGGATCACACGATTACGGAGTTCCTGTGGGAGAGGGTGGCTGACGACGCCGCTCCTGCACAGCCCGCGCCCGCCGCTACGCCCGAAGCCAAGCAACCCGACGCCGAGCAGAAAGGATAGCGCCCGTGTTCCTGCGCTGGGGTCAATTCTCCTACCGCCACCGCCGCATTATCCCGGCCGTCGTGGTGCTCTTCATCCTCGCCCTCTACGGCATCTTTGGGCTGCGCTTAGGTGATCGCCTGAGCCAGGAAGGCTGGGAGGACCCCGGCGCGGATTCCACCCTGGGCGCAAAAATCGAGCAGGAGACCTTTGGGCGCGATAACAGCGGCGATGTGATCGCCCTGTACTCCGTGAACCCAGAGCAGGGCCGCACGCTCAGCGATCCCGCCCTGGCCGATTCCATTAATACCCAGCTCACCGCGCTCAAAGAAGAGCACTCCGGGGAAATAGAGCACATCACCAGTTACTTTTCTAACCGCGCCCCGGAGATGATTACCGCCGATGGCACCCAGGCCTTTGCCGCCATCGGCCTGGCGGGTAACGGGGAGCAGACCCTCAAGGATTACCGCGCTATCGAGGATTCCTTGCGCTCCCAACCCCTGCCCGAAGGCGTGACCTTAGAGGTAGCCGGGGCTACCGCCGTGGCCGATTCCCTCGATGAGGGCATGGCCGGGGATATTTCGCGCGCAGAACTCGTGGCCCTGCCCGTGGTGGCGGTGCTGCTTCTTATCGTGTTCGGCTCCGTGGTGGCGGCCACCATGCCGCTCATCGTGGGCGTGCTCTCCATCTTGGGCTCCCTGGGTATCCTCTCCCTGCTGGCCAGCAGCGCGCAGGTCAATGTGTTTGCGCAGTCCGTGGTCACCCTCCTGGGCCTGGGCCTGGCCATTGATTATGGCCTCTTTATGGTCTCTCGCTTCCGCGAGGAGATGGATAAGGGCACCCCCGTCCCCCAGGCGGTAGCCACCACCACCGCCACGGCGGGTAAGACCGTGGTGTTCTCCGCCGCGATGGTGGCCGTGGCTCTTTCCGGCCTGATGATCTTCCCGCAGGCCTTCCTCAAATCGGTGGCTTATGGGGCGATCTCCGCCGTGGGCCTGGCAGCACTGCTCTCCGTGAGCGTGCTACCGGCCCTCTTTGGATTGCTGGGGCACAACATTGATCGCTGGTCCGTGCGCCGCACCTCGCGGCGCGGCAAGCGCCTGGAAGAGACCTTCTGGTGGCGCATACCGGCCTGGGCGATGAAGCACGCCAAGGCCGTCACCGTGGTGATCGCCGGGGGCTTGCTCGCCCTGTCTATTCCGCTGTTCAGCATCACCTTTGGCGGTATCAATGAGACGTATCTTCCGCCCAATAACGAAACTCGCCAGGCCCAGGCATCCTTTGACGAGGCCTTCCCCGCCTTCCGCACCGAGCCGATCAAGCTGGTGGTCACCGGCGCGGATAATCGCCAGTTGAGCACCGTCTACCAGCAGGCCAATGAGGTCACCGGACTCACCGGGCGCTTTAGCCCCACCCACCCCAGCCAGGACGGCACCACGGTGCTGGCCGCCGGTATTGAAAACCGCGCCGATAACCAAAGCGTGATCGAGCAGCTGCGCGCCATCGACGTCCCCGAGGGTGTCGATGTATATATCGCGGGAACCCCCGCGATGGAGGTGGAATCCATTGAAGCCCTGCTAGAAACCCTGCCCTGGATGGCCCTGTACATCGTGCTGGCCACCTTCCTGCTCATGGCCTTAGTCTTTGGCTCCATCATCCTGCCCGCCAAGGCCATCATCATGACCATCCTGGGCCTGGGCGCCACCCTGGGAATCCTCACCCTCATGTTCGTTCAGGGCGTGGGCGCGGACCTGCTGAACTTCACCGCAGGCCCCCTGATGAGCCCGGTTCTGGTGCTCATCGTGGCCATCGTTTACGGGCTTTCCACGGATTACGAGGTATTCCTCGTCTCCCGCATGGTGGAGGCCCGCGACCGCGGCGCCAGCACCGATACCGCCATCAAGTACGGCACCGCGCACACCGGCGGGATCATCACCGCCGCCGCGCTCATCATGATTGTGGTGGCCGGGGCCTTTGGCTTCTCCGAGATCGTGATGATGAAGTACATCGCCTTCGGCATGATCGCAGCCCTGCTTATCGACGCCACCGTGATCCGCATGGCGCTCGTCCCCGCCGTCATGCACCTGCTGCGCGAGGATAACTGGTGGGCTCCTCGCTGGCTGCGCCGCGCCTACGCGCGGCTGGGCCACGGAACCGAGCCCGCCGCCCCGCAGCCCACCAGCCCGGTAGAGCCCGCTCGAAAGCCAACGAACCAGGTCAGCATTGATGAGGCCGTGGTGATCGAGGAGTCCGAGGCCGCCCGCGGCGGGCGCACCACCTCCCAGGACGATCACCTGGTGCCCTTTAAGGATCTCATTCAAAGGATGGAGAAGTAACGGTGTGGAAGTGGGTGCGCAGCCCGTGGTTTCGCTATGGCCTCGTCCTCTTCATTCTGGGGATTCTGGCCTACCTGCTGCGGGATAACTCGCACTTTCTCCACGAAGGCTGGGTAGCCCTCCAAGACGCCGATAATCGCTACATTGCCATCGCCGTGCTCTTTACGGCCATCACCATGCTCTTCCAGGCGGAAATGATGGTCTCCCTGCTGCGTTCCACCGGGGTTAAATGCGGGCGCGGGCGCGCGAACGCCCTGGGTTTAGCAGCAAACTCGTGGTCCGCCACGCTCCCCGGTGGCCCCGCCGTGGCCGCCGCCATGATCTTCCGGGAACAACTGGCCTGGGGAGCCAGCACCGTGGTGGCCAGCTGGTACATGGTGGTCTCCGGTTTGCTCGCCGCGGCGGGCATGGCGATTTTGGGGCTCATTGCGGTGTTCTTCATGGGTGCCTCAGTGCAGCCGTTGACCCTGGGGGCGTCGATAGTGGGGCTGGTGGCCGTGCTCTACGCCGTGAGTTGGGCCGCCCGCAACCCCGCCACCGTGGAGGCCGGATTGCTGCGCGCTCTGCGCTGGTTCAACCGCCGCACCCACGCGCCCGAGGATCGCTGGACGGATAAGCTCTCCGGGCTGCGCACTCAGCTGCGCGCCGTGGATATTCCGCTGCCGGATCTGCTGCTGGCGCTGCTGTGGTCCACCCTCAAATGGGTGGCGGAGATCGTGTGCCTGTGGGCCTGCGTGGTGGCCGTGGGGGGTCACCCGGACATCGCCGGGGTCACGCTCTCCTTCCTCGCCGCCAAACTCGTGGGGCAGGCGCAGATCACCCCCGGCGGCCTTGGCCCGGTGGACGTCATGCTCACCTCTACCCTCGTGGCTCTGGGTGAGATTCCCACCTCGCTGGCCGTGGCCGCCGCCATCGTGTTCCGCATGCTCACCTTCGTGCTGCTGGCCGCGGTGGGGTGGGTGGTATTCCTCTGGTTCTGGGTTATCCGGGGGCGTAATCGCGCCAAAGCCGCCGATGGAGAATAATCGGCACTATGAACTCATCTCGTGCAACCCGCTGGGTTCTTTACGATTCCCTGGCCATCGCCCTCTTTGCCCTTTTGGCTCGTATCGCGCACCGCAGCGAGGATATGCCGCTGACGGTACTCGGCTGGCTGAACACCCTGTGGCCCTTCCTCCTGGGGATCGCGCTCACCTGGGCGTTCCTGCTGTGGGGGAAGAGCCGCCCCGCTACGCTATGGGGCAGCCTCGGCCTCGTGTGGCCGGGAACGGTGATCGTGGGGCTGTGTATTTGGGGGCTGCGCCACGGCGCCGTACCGCACTGGTCCTTCATGATCGTGGCGGCGGTGACCTCCGGCATCCTCATGTCTGCTTGGCGCGCCATTGCCGCCCGCCGAACCTCCTAAAGCACCGTGAATACCATTCAGCAGCACACCAGCGAGTTCCTACACACCCGGCGCTCCCGGATTACCCCCGCGCAGGCTGGGGTATCCACCGATAACACCGTGCGCCGGGTGGCGGGGCTGCGGCGTGAGGAGGTAGCACGGCTGGCCAATATCTCCGTGGATTATTACATCCGCATTGAGCGCGGGAATCTCAGCGGGGTCTCGCCCGATATTCTCGATGCCCTCTCCCGCGCCCTTCAACTCAATGAGGTGGAAAGGGAATACCTATTCCTCCTTTCCCGGGCGGCCACGATGCCCCGCTCGCTGGCGGAATCTGCTGCGGGCACTGGTTCTGTGGAGGGGAGATCGGCGGAGGGTAACCCTGCGGAGAACAACCTTGCGGGGCGCAGCCCTGCGCAGGATACCCCGGAAAGCCCCGTGCTGCGCCCCACGATCACGCGCATCCTGCACAGCATGGAAACCCCCGCCGTGATCTGCGATGCCAAACTCGCCATCGTCGCCGCCAATTCCCTGGGCAAGGCGCTGCTCTCCCCCATTCTTCAATCTCCGCAAGGGCAGCGCAGCATCGTTTATTTCATCTATTTAGATCCCCACGCCCGCGATTTCTTTCCCAATTACGAGGAAATTACTATTCACTCGGCCGCCTCGCTGCGCATGGAGGCCGCCCGACGCCCCTACGATGCCCAGCTGCCCGCGCTCATCGACGACCTCCTGCACTCCAGCGAACTCTTCCGCCAGCGGTGGACCATGCGCGAGGTGTGGGTGCACCGCCACGGAGATAAAGCACTGCGGCACCCCCTGGTGGGCGAGCTCGATTTGCGCTACGAGGTCCTGCTCCTGCCCGGCCCCGAGGGGTTCAGTCTCAACGCCTATACCGCCGCCCCCGGCAGCACCTCGGCGGCGAGGCTAGAAGAGCTCGCCGCTACTCTTTGACCAGCCTGTTGTATTCCTCCATCAGGCGCCAGCGATTCATGGGGCCTTCCACGCGGCGCCCATTGAGATACACGATGGATTCTCCCTCGGACTCGATTTCCTCGACATCGAGGTTATCGTCCTGAATCCGCACCATGTCGTCTGCGCGCATAATGCTGGCCTCAAACTCCTCCATATTCAGGCCGATCTTGCGCGCCTGCTCGTAGATCTCTTCCTCCCCAAGATCGCCGGGGAAGTTCACCAGGGCAGCGTGCATCTCAAAAAACTTGTTCTGCCGATGCGCCGCTTCCAGCGCCAAAGCCGGAAGTAGTTCATCGGAGTTTTCCACGTGGTGCCGGTACACAATGCTGATCTGTTCCCGGTCCACCAGATCATAGGCCTCGCGCAAGGTCTCCTCCATTCTGGTGCGGTACCCATGCGTCATGGCGGTGTAATGCACGAGGGAGACCTTGGCATTCGGATTCCCCACAAAGTGATCGTATTGCGGATCAACCGGGCGCACCAGGGTTTCTCCCTTGGGCTCGCTCAGGGGACGGAAACGATCACCCAGGCGGAAGATCACCGCCGCCACGATCACCGCGAGGAGAGAGGCCCCCAGCACGCCCATGCGGGCCTGGGCCTGCTGCCCCTCATCGTCGAGAGCCAGGCCCGTCACCAAGAGCGAGATGGTAAAGCCCATGCCCGAGAGAGCACCAATACCGGCGATGCGCGGGAGGTCCAATCCCGGCAGGCGGGAGCTGGGGATAAACCGCAGCACCAGCGCGGAGGCCGCCGTAATACCCAAGAGCTTGCCGCCCACCAGACCGACCACCACACCCCAGGTGAGCGTGGAGGAGGCCGCCGCCGCGAGGGTATCCCCGCTGATAATCACGCCCGCATTGGCGAGCGCGAAGAGCGGAACGATCAGGTAGTTCACGTACAGCGGCAGGACGTCGGAAAGCCTCTGATTCATGGGGATGAGGTACACCATAGATTCGCGCACCGTCTGGGCCGCCCCCGGAGTGGGAGCCTGGCTAAAGAGGTGATAAATCTCGTGCGCCGATTCCAGATCCTTCCGGCTAATCACCCGCACCGGCAGCAGCAGCGCAATGAGCACACCCGCCAGGGTGGCGTGCACTCCCGAGCTGTACACCGCGTACCAGGTGAGCAGGGAAAGCACCACGTAGGGGAACATGTGCCACACGCCCGCGCGCTGAATCACCCAAATGCTCAGCAGCAAGATGGCCGCAGCCGCCAGCGCGCGCACATTGAGTTCATCGGTATAGAACACACCGATCACGGTGAGCGCACCAATATCGTCAATCACCGCCAGGGCCAAAAGGAACAAGCGCAGGCGGGGCGCATTGCGCGGCCCGATAAGGGCCAGCAGGCCGAGGGCAAAGGCGGTATCGGTGGAAATCACCGTTCCCCACGCGGAGCTTGCCGACGTCCCACTGGTGAGCAGCACAAAGATCACAGCGGGCACGATCAAACCACCCAGGGCCGCGAAAACCGGCAGGAGGGCACGCCCCGGAAGGCGCAGCTCACCGATCACCAATTCTCGCTTGACGTCCAGGCCCACCATGAAGAAAAAGAAGGCCATGAGGAACTCATCCACCCACTCGTGCAGGGTGAGGTTGAGATCAAAGCTCCCCAGGGAAAAACCGGCCTCCGTGTGCCAAAAGTGCTCGTACCCGGAACCCAGATTGGCCCACAGGAGGGCAATGGCCGTGGCAATGACGAGGGCCGCGGCCGCATAGGTCTCATTGACCCACAGGCTGCGGCGGCTCCGGACGCGGAGGTAACCATCCACGTCATTTTCTTTTATCTTTTTCTTCACTTCTATTTTTTCCTTATTTTCTTTACTGCCACGTGGAGGCCACGATGTTCGCAAGCACCCAGGTATCGCCCACGCGCTCACAGCGGCCGCTCAATTGCAGCGGCCACGTGCCGTGTGCTCCCCATATCGTTGCCTCGGTATAGCTGCGGGCGATAAAGGAATCCTCCCCCTCTTGCTCCACCGCCTGCGTATCAATCCCGTGATACACCATCTTCCCGGATTGAATGTGCTCTAACCATTCCGCCTTGCTCTGCTCGTATCCGGTCATGTGCGTGAGCACCGCACCATCGGCCATCAGGGAATCCAGAACTTTCACATCGGCACTCAACATCGCCTCGCACAGGCGTGTGTACACGTCCACTATCTCCACAGCCACCACACAGTACCTATTTCTTCAAGGCCTAACCAGGTAATAGCAGTACCCCCTTACGTTCCGCGCTTCCTCCCTAGGATGGGCCAGGTGACTATGCCAAACCTGACACTGAACAACGGAGTAACCATTCCCGCCCTGGGCTTCGGTGTATTCCAGACCCCGCCCCAGGAAACTCACGACGCCGTGGCCGAGGCCCTGCGCGCCGGCTACCGCCACATCGACACCGCAGCCGCCTACGGAAACGAGCGCGGCGTGGGCGAGGCCGTGCGCGAATCCGGCCTGGCACGCGAGGATGTATTCCTGGAAACCAAGGTGTGGATCAACGACTACGGCTACGAAGAGACCCTTCACGCCTGGGAGAAAGCCACCGGCAAGCTCGGCGTAGAGCAGATTGACCTGTTCATCCTCCACCAGCCGCTCACCGTGGACTTTGAGCGCACCCTAGAGGCCTACCGCGCCCTGGAAACCCTCTACGAGCAGAAGAAGGTGCGCGCCATCGGCGTGAGCAACTTCATGGAGCGCGATCTCACCGCCCTGCTAGAGAAGGCCACGGTGGTGCCCGCCATAAACCAAATCGAGCTGCACCCCTACTTCCAGCAGCCAGAGGTGGTGGCCCTGTGCCGCGAGCACGGTATCCTGCCGCAGGCGTGGTCGCCCATCGGTGGCGTGGTGGATTATGGCGGCGGCAAGTCCAGCCCGCTGCATGACCCCACCATCGGAGAAATTGCCGAGCGCTATGGCAAGAGCCCGGCCCAGGTTATGCTGCGCTGGCACATTCACAATGGCGTGCAGGTGATTCCGAAGTCCGTGCGCCCTGCGCGCATCGCGGAGAACATCGACGTCCTGGACTTCTCCCTCACCCAAGAGGAGATTCAGGCTATCGACGCCCTGGATACCGGCAAGCGCGGTGGCCCCGAGCCCTCCGAGATGACCCTGGAGCGCTTCTCCATCGACATTCCCGAGGCCTAGTTTCTGCGCATAAGAAAAGCGGGAAAGCAACGTTAGTTGCTTTCCCGCTTTATTCGCTTTTCTTACGCCTTAATGACGTGGCTAAACTCCGGGTCAATCTCCGGGAGAGCGATAGCCTCCACGGATTCGTTCTCCTCCGAGTTCACCAGCGTGCTCGGATCTACCTCCGGCAGCTCAAAGGACAGGGGCTTGCCCACGGCGGAGATGTTCTGGTAGCCCACGGCAGCCAGGGCATCGAAGATCTCGCTCATGGCGTCCTGGTCGGCCTCCTCGTCAAAGGATTCCACCGGGCGAACCACCACGGCATCGCCATCAAAATCGAGGTTTACAAGGTCGTGGCCGGCCTTCTCCTCGATGGCGCTCACGGCCTTCTCCGCCGCGGCCTCACGGTCAGCGGCAGAGGCTGCCGGGGCGGCCTCGCTGGACGCCACGGTCTCCGGGGCCGCAATATCGCTGGAGCCAAAGGGCTGGGCGCCCAGGGAGAGCAGGCCGGTGGCCAGGGCCAGGCCCTTCAAAATAGAAAACAGCATAAGGATTCTCCTTTGAGAGAATAAGAGTGAAGGTGCCCTACGCAAAGGTGAAGCGGGGCAACCTTTAATTTTCTTTTACACCTTACAAAATAAGAGACCGCTACGCTACATTGGCGCAATGGAGTGTTTCTTGGGCAAATCGGCGTCGCGCTTATCCGCCAGTTGACGCAGCGCACGGCGCAATTCCAGCCGCGTATCGCGCGGTTGAATCATCGCATCGAGGAATCCTCGCTCTGCCGCCACATAGGGGGACGTCATGTTCTGATCGTAGAAGTCCATAAAGAGCTTCTTCATCTGTTCGCGCTGCGCCGGGGGTGCCGCCGCGATCTGCTTTCCTTGAATCATCACTACGGCCGCCGCCGCGCCCATCACGGCGATCTGCGCGGTGGGCCAGGCGAGGTTGATGTCACCGCTGAGGTTCTTCGACCCCATCACCGCGTAGGCTCCGCCATAGGCCTTGCGCACGATGAGCGCCACCTTGGGCACGGTGGCCTCCACCACGGCAAAGGCCAGCTTGGCTCCACGGTGAATCAAGCCCTCCTTCTCCTGAGCCACGCCGGGCAGGTAGCCGGGGGTATCCACCACGAAGATCACGGGGATGTTGTAGGCATCGCAGGTGCGGATGAAGCGCGCGCCCTTATCGGCGGCGTCGGCGTCGATGCAGCCCGCGTAGTGCATGGGTTGGTTAGCCACGAAGCCCACCGTGCGGCCGTCGATGCGGCCAAAGGCGCAGATGAGGTTGGGGGCAAAGTTTTCCTGAATCTCGATGAGGTCCTCGTCATCGCCCAGCTGAGTGAGCAGGTCCATCATGTCGTATCCGGCATTGGTGTCATCCGGCATGAAGGTATCCAGCGCGCGGGTTTCGGCCACCTCCTCATCGGTGGGGGCCTCCACCACGGGGGCGGGGTCAAAGCAACTGGAGGGCAGGTGTTCGAGGAGGTCGCGCACCAGGTCAAAGGCCTCGTCCTCGCTGTTCACCACGGCGGAGATATTGCCGTTGAGTTCCTGCTGACGCGCGCCGCCGAGTTCCGCGGAACTGATGTCCTCGCCCGTAACCTCCCGAATCACGGCGGGACCGGTGACGTACATCTCCGTCTCCCCATCCACGGCGATCACAAAATCAGTGGTCACGGGGGCATACACGGCGCCACCGGCGCATTTTCCGAGCATGATGGAGATTTGCGGGCTGCGCCCGGAGAGCGGCATCTGGCGCCGCGCAATCTCGGAGTACATCGCCAGGGAGGTCACGGCATCCTGAATACGGGCGCCACCGGAATCTTGAATACCGATCACCGGGCAACCAATCTTGATCGCCATATCCATGACCTCCGCCACCTTGCGGCCAAAGGCCACGCCCACGGAGCCGCCGTACACGGTCTTGTCATGCGCATAGACCACCACCGGGCGGCCGTCGATACGCCCATAGCCGGTGACCACACCGTCGGAGTAGATGGCCTCGGGATCGCCCGGGGTCTTGCCCAGCGCACCGATCTCCACAAAGGAGCCCTCATCTAGCAGCGCGGCGATGCGCTGGCGCGGGGTGGAGCGCCCGGCCTCGTCGCGCTTGGCGCGGGCGCGCTCGCTGCCGGGGTCCTGGGCTTTATCCAGGCGCTCCTGAAGGTCTGCGAGTTTTTCCGCAGTGGTGGCCACTATTTGCTGCCCCTTTCAAGGTTCTCAATGCGGCGGGTCAGATGTGCTCCCACCGTAGCGATCTCGGGTTCGTCCACCACGGCCAGGTGGTCGCCGTGCAACTGCACGATTTCCAGGTCCTCCACGATGGCCGCCCAGCCACCATCGGGGGTGATATTCGCGTAGGCCGGCTCTAGTTCAATGGCACCCTCGTGCATGCGCTCGGCGCGGAAGAGCAGCACCGGAACGTTCACGTCCGCCCAGCGCTGCATGTCCAGGCTGTCCAGGATTCGGTTATCCACAAAGCTCGCGCGCTGGTGCTCCAGCACCCCGGCGGCCAGGCCGTGCTCGGAGACGTCGGTAGTGCTCAGGAACTCCGTGAGCATGCCCAGCATGGCCTCCTCGCCCGCGGTTTCCAGCAGTTCATAGGGCACGGGGAAGTCCAGGCCGTAGGTCTTTTTGGCAAAGGCGGAGTATCGCTCCCAGCGGGCCTTGGTCTCCTCCAAGGTATCCGGGATCGCCTCGGCGGGCTGCACGGTATCGAGCAGGGCGATGGTGCGCACCTCCACCTCGCTATCACGCAACTGGTGCGCCACCTCGTAGGCCAGCGCGCCGCCAAAGCTCCACCCACCCAGAATCACCGGGTGACCCTTCGCGTACTCGCGGATCTCATCGAGGTAGGCCGCCGCGCGCTCCTCCAAAGCACCCTCGCGGCGCTCCACGCCGTACACCGGAACCTCCTCCGGGAGCCTCCTCATCAGCGGTTGATAGACCACCGAGGAACCACCCGCCGGGTGGAACATAAATACCGCCGGGGCCTGCGAGCCCTCGGGGCGCTCGCGCAGCACGCGGATATTGCCCTCTACCTCGGTTTCTAGGCCCTCGCGCACGAGGTCGGCCAGCGGCTCCAAAGTCTGTGCCTGCGCCACCTGCTCGGCGGTGATCTCCACCCCGGAGCGCTCACTCAACCGAGCGGCAATGGCCTCGGCCACCTCGGCGGAAACCTCGGGAAGCTCGCTGTTCACACCAGCCGCAGCGGCACCGGCCAGGCCCGCCCAGGTGGCAAAGACCAGGCGCTCGGAGGCATCGCGCGGGGCCACGCCCACGCCCTGCGCCTTGTTCTCGCTTGGCGACGCCCCGGTGGTGTCCTCAGCGCTCTCCTGCTGCTCAGCAGCTTGAGGCTCGGCAGCAGCCTCCGCCTTACCCGCCACGGCCTGCTCCACGAGCGTAATCACATCGGCCACGGAACCATCGCGCAGCGCCTGCACTTGAAGCGGGGGAATCTGGAAGTCATTTTCAATGCGGTTCTTAATCCTCATGCCCATGAGGGAATCCAAGCCCAGATCAATGAGCGGCAGCTCCAAGGGCAAATCCTCGGCTTCATAGCCCATCGACTCCGAGACGATAGAGCGCAGGCGCTGTTCCACCGTCTCCCCGGAGTTCGGGTCCCAGTGGCGGGTTTCCACCTCGATCTCGCCTCGCGCGTCCGGGATACCCGTGCGCGGAGCAGCGGGGGCCGGTGCGGCCGGAGTTTCTTCGATACCCGGCAGCCCAGCCGAGGCCGCAAAGCCTTCCGCCAGGGCGGTGCCCGAACCCGCGTACACCGCGAGCGAAAGGCCGCCCAGGTGGCGCGAAACGATGGTGGTCACCTCACCCGTGGCAGGTAGGGGGGCGTGCTCCTGGTTCGCCACCAACTTTGCCTTGGGGTCCACGGCGGCCACGGCGGCCTCCATGAGCGCCAGGGCCGAGGGAACCTGGGTGGCCTCGGTGCCGAAGGCCAGGCGGGCGTCGGGAAGCGTCACCTTGGTACCGGGCAGGGCGCTGTTGCCGCTCGACGGGCGCGCGGCAGTCCAGTAGGGCTGTTTCTTCCACTGGATGCCGGGGGCGTCGGAAAGCGTGGCGCCCAGGCCACGCACCTTGCGGAAGTCCACGGGGGCGCCGTTGACGTACAAGGTGGAAAGAAGATCGCGCAGCGAGGTAGCAGCGGGGACCTTGCGCTTCAGGGCGAAGAGCAGCTGAGCCTCCGGTTTTCCGGCGGCAAAGGCCGTGCTCATCATGCCCATCATCGCCACGGGGTTCGGGGCGATCTCCACCAAAGTGGTGTGCCCTGCGGCAAAGGCCGCCTCGGTGGAATCCTGGAACCACACGGAGTGGCGGGTACAGCGCAGGAAGTAATCGACATCGTGCACCGTCTCCCCCGGCTGGTACACGCGGCCGCGGTCCACGGAGCTAAAGAGCGGGGTATGCAGCGGGCGGGGATTCAGGCCCTCGATCTCGGCGGCGAGTTCACCCAGGATGGGATCGAGGGAGCTGGTGTGCCCCGCGCCCTTCACGGCTAGCAGGCGGGCAAACTTGCCCTCCCCTTCCAGGCGCTCCACCAGGGCCGCCACGGCCGGGCGCGGACCGCCCACGGTGGTCATGCCCGGCGCGGTGTACACGGCGGGCTCGATGCGGGCAAAGCGTTCCTCTTCCTCGCCCAGGGCCGTCAAGGCCTCGGTGGAGAGTTCCACCACGGCCATCGCACCCAGTTCGTCCTCGGCCAGGGAGTTCTCCCCCTCGCCCATGAGGCGGGAGCGGTGGCAGGCGATGCGCATGGCCTCGCGGGCCGTCAGACCGCCGGAGGCATAGGCCGCCGCAATCTCGCCCATCGACATTCCCATCACGCCCGCCGGGCGCACACCCAGATCAGCCAGCAGGTCGGTGAGTGCGATCTGAATGGCGGTGATGGTCACCTGGGCGGTCTCGGTGTTATAGGTCTGTTCATCGTCCAGGATCAGCCCCATCATGGACCATCCAGACTCATACTGCACCAGCGAATCCAGCTCTTCCAGGCGATCCCGGAAGAAGGCGGAGAGCGCCACGAGATCCTTGGCCATCTTGCGGTGCTGGGAACCAAAGCCGGAGTACACGAACACCGGCCCGGTGGCAGCTGGGGAATCCGCCACGGTGATACCCAGGGACTTCTTACCCTCGGCCACGCGGCTCAGGCGCTTGATGGCCTCCTCCACCGAGTCCGCCTGCACCACGGCGCGGGAGCGCCCGTGGTTGCGGCCCGCCAGGGTGCGTTCCAGATCCAGCAGCGAGGTGTCCTGGTGCTCTTCCAGGTAGGCGGCCAGCGCCGCCGCCTGAGCCTTGCGCCGCGAGGGCAGGTGACCGGATACCGGCAGCAGCGCCGTGGCGTCCTCGGGGTCATTCAGATGCCCCTCCACCTGCGGGGTCAAGCCGGGGTAATCGGCGGGCTCGAAGTCGCTGACCACCACGTGCGCATTGGTGCCGCCAAAGCCAAAGCCGGAGACACCGGCGATCTTGCGGCCGGAATACTGCGGCCACTCGCGGGGGTCCTCCACCACCTCTAGACGCTCGGCGTCAAAGTCGATGTAGCGGTTGGGGCCTACAAAGTGGATGGAGGGCGGCAGCACCTCGTTCTTCATGCTCAGAATCACCTTGGCCAGGCCCGCCGAGCCCGCCGCCGATTCCGAATGGCCGAAGTTCGACTTAGCCGAACCCAGCAACGTGGGGTTGCTCGCCTCGCGCCCCGCGCCCAGCACCTCTCCCAGGGCCGTGGCCTCGATGGGATCGCCCAGCACCGTGCCCGTGCCGTGGGCCTCCACGTAATCCACCTGGGCGGGGTCCACCCCGGCGTCCGCATAGGCGCGGCGTAGCACGTCCACCTGGGCCTCCGGGTTGGGGGCCGTGAGCCCATTGGAGTGACCATCGGAGTTAATGGCCGAGCCGCGCAGCACCGCCAGAATGGTATCGCCGTGGGCCACGGCGTCGGACACGCGCTTGAGCACGAACACGCCCGCGCCATCGGAACGCACGAAGCCGTCCGCATCATCGGAGAAGGCGTGAATGTGCCCGCTGGGGCTAATCACGCCCAGCTCCCCAAAGGAGGTGGAGATGAACGGGGAGGCCATGATGTTCACGCCACCGGCCAGGGCCACGGTGGCGTCGCCCGCGCGCAGGGCGCGAATGGCCTGGTGCACCGCCACCAGAGAGGAGGAACAGGCCGTATCCACCGCCACCGAGGGGCCGCGGAAATCAAAGGCGTAAGAAACGCGGTTGGGGATCACGGCGCTCGACGTCCCGGTGAGCGCGTAGGGGTGCGCTGCCTGCGGGTCCGAGGCGATCAACATGCCGTAGTCGTTATTCGAGGAGCCATAGAACACGCCCACGGGGGTGCCGCGCAGCTCATTGGCGGGCAGATGGGCGTGCTCCAACGCCTCCCAGGAGAGTTCCAGCATGATCCGCTGCTGCGGGTCCATGTTGGTGGCCTCCAAGGGGGAAAGACCAAAGAACTCGGCATCAAAGGAGGAAATATCCTCCAGGTATCCGCCCGCGAGGTTCTGCTCGGCCATCTTGGCCCGTGCCACCGGATCGCCCTCGTACTCGGACCAGCGGCCTTCCGGGGGGTTGGCGGTGGTGCCATCACGGCCCTCCACCAGGAGGCTCCACATCTGCTCTAGGCCCTCGGCTCCAGGGAAGCGGGTGGCCATACCCACCACGGCAATATCGTGGTCCTCGGGGGCAGCGCTGGTCTGGGCAATCGGGGCGGTGCCCACCACGCCGAACTTGCCCGAGCCCGCGCCCCCACTGAGCAGGTGCGTGGCCAGGGCTCCGATGGTGGGGTGCTCGTAGACCACCGTGGCGTCGAGCTTGCGGCCCAGCAGATTTTCTAATTCCCCGGAGAGCAGCACGGCGTCGCGGGAAGAAAGGCCCAGGTTTTCCAACGGGCGGTCATCGGTGACCTCCTCCACCGGAACCTCCGTGACCCCAGCCACCCATTCGCGCAGCCATTGCCGCAGTTGGGAGGCGGTCATGGGGGTGGAGGAACGGGGGCTGTCTGCCATGCGGGGATTCTCCTCGGGAGGGTAGTTGCGAAAAATAAAGGCTACTATCGCCGTCCACGTAGGGTACCCTCCGAGCCCCTACAATGCGACTGCGATAGACGAAGGTTCCTGCCGGTCAACCAAGGTAGTTCTTGCGAGCCACGCGGCGAGCAATCTTGGCGCTCGACGTCCGCGCGATGCTACCCGGAGGAAGAATCTGCACATCCTTGGGAGTGACCCCGTGAGCAGCGCTCACCGCGGTGCGGATGGCCTCGATAGCGGCGGCGTCATCCTCTTGCGTGGCCCCCTCGGCACGCTCGGCCAGGATCACCAGGTACTCAGCCTCCTCTCCGGGAACGGAGAAGGCCGCCAGCGCCACCGGATCTACCTGCTGCGTGGCCTGCCCCACGGTGAACTCAATATCCTGCGGGTAGTGATTACGCCCGGCAATCACGATGAGGTCCTTGAGGCGGCCGGTGATATACACCTCGTCCTCGATGATCGCGCCCAAATCCCCGGTGGCCAACCAGCCCTCATCCGGGGCACCGGCGGCCCGAGAGCCCTCCTCCAAACGGCCGGCGAGGGTATTGGCAAAGGTCTCGCGGGTTTCCTCCGGGCGGTTGAAGTACCCGGCGGCCAGATTCGCGCCGTGATTCCACAGCTCGCCAATATGACCATCGGGGAGTTCCTGGCGCGTCTCCGGGTCCACCACCGCCAGGCGCTGCGGCACCACGACCTGCCCGTTAGAGATCAGTGCCACCGCTGCGGGGTGATCCGGCTCCACCTTTTTCGCGCGCCCCTGGGTGAGGGCCTCGCGGTCAAAGTAGGCCGTGATGGGACGCTGCTCGGTCTGAGGCGTGGTGACCAGCAGGGAGGCCTCCGCCAAGCCATAAGAAGGGCGCGCGGCAGTGCGCGCCAAGCCATAGGGAGCAAAGGCCTCGTGGAAGGCCCTGAGCGAGCGCTCGGTGATGGGCTCCGACCCCAGCACGATGCCATCGAGCTGCGAGAGGTCCGTGTTCTCATCGGGGTTGCCGTAGCGCACCGCAAGATCCAGGGCGAAGTTCGGCGCGGCGGTATATACGGCCATCTCATCTTCTGGGCCGCGCTTGCTCAACTGCTTGATCCAGCGGGAAGGCTGCTGGATGAAATCGCGAGGGCTCATCAGTTCCGTCTCAAAGCCCAAGATGAGACCAAAGACGGCCAGGATAAGGCCCATATCGTGATGAAGCGGGCTCCACAGCACCAGGCGCATGGGCAGACGCAATTTACCGGAGGCGAAAATTTGCAGGGTGTTCGTGAGCACCGAACGGTGCGTGAGCAGCACGCCCGCCGGGGTGCGCGTGGAACCAGAGGTGTATTGAAGGAAGGCCGGAAGATCCAAGGGGGCCACTCCCTTGGATTGGAGGTAGGCCTGTGCTTCGGGCTTTTCCAGGGGATTCGTCCAGGAAACCGCCACGGCATCGGGCAGGGCGTCGATAGCAATAATGCGCGGGCGCTCGGTGCCGGGAAGATCGGCAAAGTAGGAACGCACGGCGGGGGCGGAAGCCTTGTTGGTGAGCACGATGCGCGGGTTGGAATCGTGGAACACGGCCCGCAGGTGAGCATCGTGGCCCGGCTCGCGGGGGTCGTAGAGCGGCACGGGGGTCACACCCGCATAGAGGGCGCCGAGGAAGCCGAAGAGGTATTCCGGGGTATTGCCCATGAGCAGGGCCACCCGCTGCCCCGACTCCGCCACTTGTTGCAGGCGCACCGCCACAGCCTTGATGCGGGTGTTGATCTGCGAGCGGGTGTATTCCACTGCCTCACCCGTGCCTTGGTAGTCCCAGTAGCGCAACCCCAGGCGCTCCCCGCCTCCGGCCGCTAAATCCTGCTGGTACAGAAGCTCGGAGAGTCCGGCGAGAGTGAGGCGGGGATCAATGGTGATCTCCCCCTTCTCGTTAAAGAACGTGGCTAAGGCCGCATTGAGATCCATGAAGTCTCCTTCTGCTTCCCACCGCCAAGTGCGACGGTCGCGGGATAGGGGTCAGTGTTAGTTCCACTGAGGAATCTACCGCACAATATACTTTTGCGAGAAATACTAAGGGTGTGGTGTTGCGGGCGGAGCGTCAATCAGACCGCTAGCCCACTCCACCAACCACTGGTTAGTGGTGGTTCCTGGGAACACATTGGGATTTGTGCCATATTGCGCGTGCACCCCGCCCGCCGAGATCATGTCCCGCGCGCGCCCCAAAGCATTGCCCACATCCCTGGGGGCATCGCAAATGTGGTCATCCGGGGCACAGATCTGGGATACCCGATCATTGAGCACTCCGAAGCCGCTGCGCGGCCCCCTCATGGTGGCACCGGGCACGATGGGCTGCACCGCCGCATTAAGAGGTTGCAGCGCCACCTCGGCGCCCACCCCGGAGACGGGATTGCCCACGGCCACGCCCTGATCCGCCACGCGGCGGCCATCGGCCACCAAGGCAAAACCGCGCACCCGCTCGGCGGGTATGAAGGGCTGCTCCCCACCTAGCTCCTCGGCAAGGTCACCCATAATCACCGCGCCCTGGGAAAAGCCGGTGAGCACGAAGTCTGTGCCGGGGCACTGCTGGTGGGTTTCCATCATCTCCGCGCGCACGCGATCGGTGCCCTGGGTGCGGGAATCGTCGTAGCTCATCTCCATCGGCGCGCTGACGTTGCGGAATTGCGCGGTATAGGGCAGCGTCCACACCTTCACCCGATCCTCCGGGTAGCGCTCCTGAAGCGGGTTCGTCACCGTAAGCAGGAAGGAAAGCGGGTTCACGTGCGGGTGAATCGGATCGTCTTCCGCACCCGATTCCCAGGTTCCCGGCGCGGCGATCACCTCCACCTCGGGGCACCATTCCGGCTGCTCCGGGGTCTCTTCCTGGGCCTGCTCCGGCCCCTGGGCGGCAGGTTCCTGCGGCGTTCCGGAAGAATCGCCGTCGAGAGCCCACTTCGCCACGCCCATTCCAATGACCACCATCACGGCCACCGCGGCGAGGATCGTTATAACCTTGCGCATTTGCCCAAGACTACGCCTTTAGCAGTAGGACTTGCGCGCCGCCGATTCGATCAGCTCCGCGGCCTTGGCGGCGTCGAGCTCGGTATAGCCCTGCTCCGCGAGCTGCCCGCCGATGGCCTGCGCGGTGGCATCGCCTTCGCCGCCCTCTTCCGCCGCCGTGCACACCGACTGCGCCGCAGCAATGAGCTGATCGGACACCTTCTCGGTATCCACCCCGCCCTCGGCTACCGCATCCAGGTAATCCTGTTCCTCCTTGGTGGTGGCGCCCTGCGGCTCCGGGAGCGATTCAATCTCCCGCGCACCCAGATCGTGCTCCTGCGTCGGCCCCGCTCCCTGCGCGGGGCTTTGCGACGTCGCCTCTGCCGAGCTCGTTGCGCTGCTACTCGACGTCGGGCTGGCACTCGTGGTGCCCTGGCTGCGGGTGAGCGGGGCCACGGTGTTATCGCTCCCGCCGCCCTCCACGGTGGTACCACCGCAGGCGGCAACCCCCAGGCCGGTGCACAGAACCAGGGCACTCAGAATCAGGCCACGGCGCGGCATGTTAAGAACGCTCCTTCTCAATCTTTCCGTTTACTTGGCTAATCTTTCCGTGCTGGAACTGCACGTATTGCCCGCCTGCCGGAATATCCGCCTGGTCCGCGGTGGGCCAGCCGAACTCGCCCTGCTCCCACTTGTCCTCGCCCCAGGCGTCGAAGATGTCGCCGTAGCGGATGGCATGAGCACCGGAGGCCTCGGAGTGGTAGATATTGCCCTGCTCAAATTGCTGGAGCGTGCCACCGGGAATACGAATCACGTTCGAGGTGGGCATGCCCAGCCAGGAGGTAGCCGCGCCCAGTTCCGCGTACTTCTGGCCAATGGCACCACTCAAGTGGAAAGCCTTGGCGTCCTCGCCCGCGCCGGTGCTCACGATCACGCCATTCTGGAACTGCTGCACCTGGGAATCCCCGGAGCTCACAGCATCGGCCACCGGGTAGCCCATCTCGCCAGTCTCGTAGTTGGCTCCGCCCCAGGCGTCCATCATGGCCGGGCTCACGGGGATAGCTCCCGTTTCCTCCGACCAGTACATCGCGCCGTGCTCAAAGAGCACGTACTTGCCCTTGCCGTCCGGGGAGCTCAGCTCGGTGGTGCGCGGGAAACCCAGCCAGGAGGCGGGGCCGCCCAACTCGGCATAGCGGGCGTTAATGCGGCCAAAGAGCACCTGGGCTCCCGTAGCCTCGGACCAATAGGCCGTTCCACCCAGGAAGTCCTGGGCCTTACCCGCCCCACCAGCGACGTCGTACTCGTTATTCACGCAGGTGCCGATGGCACCGGCGGCGGTGGCGTCCGCGATCGCACCAATCGGGGCGCACTCCGCACCGCGATCCCCAGCCTGCACACCCAGAGAATCAGCAATCATGGGCCATGCCTGGGTCATCTCGAACTGCCAATACGGCCAGGAGTGAATACCGGCATCGCGGAAGCGGGCGGTGACGTCCACTCCGGCGCTCTTGGCGCGATTCACGAAGGTCTGGGTGGTCATGCGGGAGACGGCCTCTAGCCCCATGCCCGTCATGCGGTCGGTGGGATTAGGCACCGTGACCTGACCGTTCTCCTCGCGCCCGGAGCCCGCAGAAACGTAGACCGGGGTGCCCTTCAGCGCATCCAACCCGAGCTTGGGATCATGCTTCTTCCACTCCTCGGAACCATAGGAGCCCCACATCTTCGTGGCGCTGTATCCACCGGCGTCCGACATCGCCGCGTTGATCGCCGCGGGCATGCCCGGCGTGGTGGTGTCCAGGTATCCAGAGAAGGAACCCACAAAGTTAAAGAGGCCCGGATTGTGTGCGGCGAGGTTCACCGCCGCCGTAGCGCCCATCGAGATACCCGTGACGGCGCGCTCACCATTGGAGCGGAAGCCCTTATCCAGCACCGGAACGAGCTCGTTGATGAGGAAGCTCTCCCACTTGTAGTGGCGGCCGTTATCCTCCTCCAGCCAATCGGAGTAGAAGGAAGATTCCCCGCCCACGGGCAGGATCACGTTCACGTTCTTATCGGAGTAGAACTGCTCGATGTTGGTGGCGCTGGTCCAGCCGTTTTCATCGTCGCGGGCGCGCATACCATCGAGCGCCCACACCTCCGGGAAGGTGCGATCGGGCTGCGAATGCCAATCGCGGGCCAGCAGGATCTGCACCTGCACAGGGCTCTGCGGCATGGAGGGGGAATTGATGTACACCGCCACGCGGCGGCTGCTCAACCACTCCACTCGATCCACGCTCACCCCATCGGGTAGCCCCTGAATCTGCGGAGTATCGGTGCGCGTGGGAGCGGGCTGCTGCGAATCCCCCGGCTTGATGTAATCCGAGAGGCTAATGGGGAGTTCGGGGAGGGCGTTCGCCGGGGTGATGGTTCCCAGGGCGAGGGCCACGGCGGTGGGGATCGCCGTGGCGGCAATCCGGAAGGAGCGCCGCTGCGGCGCACGGGATGCGGTGTCGCGCATGTGTCCTAATCCTTTACATTTGTTCGGTTCCGCCGGGCAGTGGGAGTTCCCCTCTCCCACTGCCCCGCCTACACACAGTCCAGTTAAGTTTAAGTTTAACTTGAGAGTTAGTGTGCAGACACTCCGTGCGATAGCGGGAAAAATCACATATTTTTGAACGCGAAAGAGGGCCGTGCGCCACGCACACGGCCCTTGCCCCCCCCCGAGATTGCCCCGGTACAACTCCCCGGCTACTACGCGCCCAGCGCCCGGAGAATACGGTCGCGGTTCTGGTTCACCATGTCATTCCAGATGGGCCAGTTATGGATACCGAACTCGGGGTAAATCTCCGTATCCACCAGGCCCGCCCCGCGAGCCTTCGCGCCCCACATCTGCGTGGAAATGCGCGAGGCCTGCTCCAAGGCTCCACCCACGATGAGGCTCTGCGGGTCCTTGGGATCGTCGCCGCGAGCTATGCCGCTACCGGCCACCACCACGACGTCAGTATTGCGCAGCCCCTCCATGTTCATGTACGGATCATTCTCCGCGCGCTTGGGGCTGATGACCGAGCCGTAGAGATTATTGATGTTGAAGCCACCGGCGCTGAGTAGAACCAGGCCCATGATCGCGTACGACCCCGGCACCGTCAGGGTGAGATAACCGGACAGGGAGAATACCTGCTTGAACTGGTCCGGGTGCTTGGCCGCCAGGTTCATCGCACCGGTAGCGCCCATAGAAATACCCATCACGGAGTTATTGCTGCGCGAAACTCCAAAATTGGCCTCCAGGTACGGGGGCAACTCCTGGGTAAGGAAGGTCTCGTACCGATAATCGGGGTTCACCATATCGGCCGCAGGGATCGGCAACAGGCTCGCGGGAGCCTCCCAGTCCGCATAGAAAGAACCGCGCCCACCCGTGGGCATCACGAGGGTGATGTTGGTGTGGTTGAACACGTCGCGGACGTTTGAGTTAAAGGACCAGCTATTGCTCCCCTCCGTGAGCAGCCCGTCGAGGAGGTACAGGCTGCCGTTACCGCCCTCGGAGGACGGGCGGATCTGCACCGGCACGTGCTTATTCATAGAAGGCGACCACACATCGCAGCGCTGAATCCAGTACAGGTTCGGGTCCCACTCACAGGTGCCGGTGGAATCGGGACGCAACCAATCGCGGTTACCCGCGTGGGCCTCCCCCACCGGCCCCACGACCATAAGGCTCACCGCCGCTATGACCACCGCCATCACGGCCGCTACCGTCCGATCCATCTGAGCCCGGGCCCAAGTTTTTGCACTGCGCATTCTTTTATTTCCTCACGTCGTTCATCCGCAGTCATCCCGCCTGCGGCTAGCCGCCATCGGTAATTTTATATCACCAATAATCACACTAGTCACAGGAGTGACAATTTTTCCTCGTTTTGTACGTCGAATACTCTGTGCCGAACGCACCGTGCCCGGCGCGCTGTGGCTGACGCACCGCGTGCGACACCACCGCATCTAACGCACAACGCCGGGCGCGCAACACATCGCAACGCGCCCGGCGTAGCACCCCTGGCTGCCATAAAAGGAAGCAAGAGGCATGGCCTGGCTCTCTAGGCCGCCCCCATCACGTCCAATACTCGGGGGCGTATGTGGTTATTGAGCTGGTCCACCCACAGACCCCAGTTATGCAGGCCCACGATCGGGTAGTTCTCCGTCACGCTGATACCCGTCATCTTGGCCGTGGTGGCCCACGCCTGCGTGGAGGCCCGCGAAATGGTCTCCAAGGGGGAACCCGCGATGATGTCCTGGATGGGCAATTGCAGGTCCGCCGGGCCGGGGATACCCGTGGCCGCCGTGACGTACACGTCCGTGCCGCGGAGGCCGCCCATGTTGAACAGAGGATCATTGGCAAAGCGCTTGGGGCTCACCACCGAGCCGTACATGGCGTTGAGGTTAAAACCGCCCGCATCGAGCAGGGCCACGCGCATGAGCGTCTGAGCACCCGGCACCGTATTGGTGAGATAACCGGACAGGGAGAATACCTGCTTGAACTGCTCCGGGTGCTTGGCCGCCAGGTTCATCGCACCGGTGGCACCCATAGAGATGCCCAGCACGGAGTTCTTCACGGGAGAAACCCCAAAGTTAGCCTCCAGATACGGGGGCAACTCCTGAGAGAGGAAGGTCTCCCACTGGTAGTTCACCGGATCACTGACGTCGTACTTAGCGGGGGCGTTCCAATCCGCGTAGAAGGAACCCGGCCCACCCACCGGCATGACCAGCGTGATGTTATCGTGCTCGAACACGGCGGGGGCATTGGGCACATCCATCCAGCCATTGGTGAGCTCGGTGGCGCGCAGGCCGTCCAGGAAGTACAGGCCCGCGTCTCCCCCGCGCTCGGAGGGCTGAATCTGCACAGCGATGTTGCGGCCCATCGAGGGCGACCACACATCGCAGCGCTGCACCCCGTATCCGTGGGGGTCCCACTCGCAGGTGCCGGTGGCGTCGGGACGCAATTCATCGCGGTTCGCGGCACTGGCGGTGCCGGCACCGACCACAACGCCGGTCATAGCGGTGATCGCGGCCGTCACCGTGGCCATCAGGGCGCGCGGCGAGAAACGCAAGCCAGACTTCATCGCATTACCTCTTTTCCATCTTCCCTTGGCGGGCATTCTTTTCTTTTCATCGCTGAAGATCACGGCACCGTTACACAAGGGAAAACTATCGAGGTGACAGCGCCTTTTGCATCTACGCTCATTGCAGAGCAGGCATCACATATACGGCCAAGACGATACACAGAATCCACAGGCCAGCCAACGCTTGGAGAACCCTATCCGAAAGCGCCAGCTCATCCGGCGCACCGCCATCGCCGCGGTCCACATCGGCGGCGTACCGCAAGATGGCGATGGCAAAGGGCACCATCGAGATCTGGTACCACACACCAGAGGAGGAATCCACGGCGGTGGCCATTTCAAAGCCCCAGAGCGCGTAACTCATCACCACGGCGGTGGCCGCAAGCGTCCACACAAAACGCAGGTAGGTGGGGGTATAGCCGCGCAGGGACTTGCGAATCTTCGCCCCCGTGCGCTCCGCGAGCAGCAATTCCGAATAACGCTTGCCCGCCGCCATGAACAGCGAACCAAAGGCCGCCACCAGCAGGAACCACTGGGAAAGGGCGATGCCCGCGGCCACACCACCGGCCATCGCGCGCAGCATGAAGCCGGAGGAAACCAGGGCAATATCAATCACCGGCTGATGCTTCCACCCAAAGCAATAACCCAATTGCAGGGCGATATACACGCCCACCACCACGGCCAGGCCATAGCCGGAGGAGGCGAAGAAGGAAATACCCACCGCCGCCGCAATGAGAATCACCGCCATCGCATAGGCCACGGATACCGGCAGCACGCCAGCGGCAATGGGGCGGAAGCGCTTGGTGGGGTGCTGGCGATCGGCCTCCACATCGCGGGCGTCGTTAATGAGGTAAATAGAGGAGGCCGCAAGGCAGAACACGAGGAAGGCGAGGGCGACGTCGATAAGCGTGCGCTGATTGAGCAGCGCCTCAGCACCGGCCGCCGCCGGGGCAGCCACCACCAGGACGTTCTTGACCCACTGCTTAGGGCGCAGCGCCTTAATCATGCCGTCAAGCAGATTCTTCGGCGGCTTGCGCTTTCGCGTGTTATCAATGCCTTCCGTGTGCGGTTCCGAGCCAAAAATGCCCGTGGTCTGCTCCGTCACGCGCCGTGCCTTCCCTTCCGTGCAACCTTCATCACAGCCTTGCCCACAACGGCACCAAGAGCAGTGCCCGCCACCACATCCGTGGGGTAATGAACCCCCAGCACCATACGCGAGGCCATCATCACCGGCACAACGAGCAGCGGCGCGCGCTTGCCCGTTACCTCCGCCACCGCTACCGCCGTGGCCGCCGTGGATGTGGCGTGCGAGGAGGGAAAGCTCAGCTTGGAGGGGGTGGAAACCCCAATCGCAATGCGCGGATCGTGCGGGCGCTTGCGCCGCACCACGCGCTTAATGGCTATCGACGCCGCGTGGCTCACGAAGGCCGCAATGCCCACGTTGAGCCACTGCTTGCGGCGCGGGGCGTCCACCGCCGCTCCCACCGCGGCCACTCCCATCCAACCCAGGGCGTGCTCGCCCAAAGCACTCAGGCCCCGCGCTGCGGGCAGCACTCCGGGAATGTGGGAGGTGGCTTTTTGCAGCCCCACCAGCACGCTTGCCTCATTAAGCACCGAAGATCTCCCCCCAGGCCTCGCGGCTGACCAGCGTGGGCATGGCCGCACGGTAATCCTTGCGCAGGTCCTCGAAGCGAGCAGCCAGCTCCTTGTGCAGGCGCAGGGTCTCGCGCAGCAGCTCCTTGGCCTGCTCGCGGTCGCGCTTGCGGAAGGTCACGCCCTTGCCATCGGCGGTGGTCACCGTAGCGCTGTCGAGGCGCGACAGGGAGAACCAGCGAGCCTCGTACTTACTCAGATTCGCCTGCGGCACCTCGTGATGCTCCGGCTGCGCCGGGCGCGCCGAATGGGCCAGGCTCTTAGCCAGCCAGCGCAACTTCTTCACCGGAGCCAGGCGGCCGCCGATGTCGTGAATGGGTACCCCGCCCGGCAGGCCCGAAGGGCTGGGTAGCGACGCCGCCGAGGGCACCACCTGAGCATCTGGATACTGCTTGCGCAGGGCGTTAATCCTGGGCAGAGAGCTCTCCAAGATTTCAAAGAGATGATCGGGCCCGGCCAGGAAGTCCTTAAGGGCCTCGATCTGAATGGCCATCGTGGAGTATTCCAGGCACATGGCGTGCTTGAAGGTGGACTTGCGCAGGGACTTAATAATGCCCTTCACGTCACCCCGGTGATACATGGCCGCCACGATCAAGCGGTTGCGCAGGTGGAAGTACGCCTGCCAATCAATAGCATCGTCCTTATCCGCCCAGGACATGTGCCAGATCGCCACGCCCGGCCAGGTGGCCGTGGGGAAACCCGCCTCCTTGGCGCGCAGGGAATACTCCGTATCGTCCCACTTGATAAACAGAGGCAAGGGCTGACCGATCTTTTCCGCCACCACCGTGGGGAAAAGGCACATCCACCAGCCGTTATAGTCCACGTCAATGCGGCGGTGAATATCGCGGGAGGTGACGGTACCCAGCGGGTCACCGTGCTTGCCCAGATCATTCATGGGGTGCTGGGCGAAGTCGTGATCGTAGTGCACATTCGGGGCCGGGGACCACATGAAGTCCACGTGATTGACCACCTCGCCCATCGTGCGCAGCTCGGAGCGCTGCAAAAGGTTGAGCATTTGGCCGCCCACGAAAATCGGGCGTTCCGCGTAGCGGGCCACCTGCACGGCGCGCAGAATCGCATCGGGCTCAATGGCGATGTCATCATCCATGTAGAGGATGTAGGGAGTGGAAGGCGTATTCTCCCCCAGGGTCTCGTACATAATGCGGGAATAGCCGCCCGAGCCGCCCAGGTTGCCCTGGCGGAACTCAAAGAAGCGCTCCCCAAAGTGCTCGGTCACCGCGGCGTAGCCCGGTTCATCGGCGGGGTGCTGATTGCCCTGATCGGGCATGAGCACGGCCTCAATGATGGAATCCACCTCGGGATCAGAGGCCAAGGCTTCCAGCGCCGCCACGGCGTCCTTGGGGCGGTTGAAGGTGGGAATACCCACCGTCACGGCCTTATCGAAGGGACCCACCTGGGTACCGTCCGGCATGGTCTGCGGGCCAGGGGCCTGGGGGGCGTACCAACCACCGGAAACGGTCACGGACGTTTCCGCCGTGACATCAAACCAGTACCAGCCGCCGTCCTCGAAGGGAGCCAGGGAAAGATTGAACTCCACGGCCTCATCGGTGACCTGGGCGGCCTGCTCCGCAACCCGGCCACCATCGAAGCGGGAACGGTACACATCAATGCGGGCGCTGCCGGAAACCTCCACGCGCAGCACCACGGAATCGAGCTGGGACCAGCGGCGCCAGTAACTAGCCGGGAAGGCGTTAAAGTACGTCTCAAAGCTCAGCTCGGCTCCTGCCGGAATCTCCACGCTCAACCGATCCGGGCAAACGAGGCGCTCCTGAACCTGCTGCGTTTCCATGTAATACAGGCTGCGCACGTCCGCTGGCTCTCCGCGCTGAGGCATGAGCAAGCGCTGAAGTTGCTCCACGGCCGCTGTGTTCTTGTGGGGTTCACTCACGATGGTGCTCTTCGCCTTCCCGAGGGGTATCAATATCGCCCCTCTAGATTAGTAGGTTCCCGTGGCGGGAGTTAAGGCACACGCAATCCCTGCCGGAAAACACTCGTTCACCAGACATATTGAAGACCCCAGCCGAAGTTGGCTGGGGCCTTCACGGTCTTGCTGTTTCTTAGGCAGCGAGCGCGCTCGTCATGCTGCCGCTGAGTCGGTGCTCTAGCTCTTCCACCGCCTCGCGCTCAATGAGCACGGTACGGAAGAAGGCCGGGCTGGACTCCCAGCGACGGGCAACACCATCGAGAACGGCGTCGATGAGGCCGATGGGAAGTTCTGCGCCAAATCGGGCGTGAAGATCCATCCGAACGCTCCAGAGGCGATCAATCTTAGACATGAGAATCACCAATCCTTTCCTTGAGGTTCATCTCGGAGACTTCCTTTGTTAACTGGTTGTTAACCTTAGTGTCATCTTCGACAGAACGCAAGGCGCTTCAAATGATGGGATCTTCAAACGGTTTTTTCCGCCCAGAAGAAAGGGCGGAAGGCGCAATAAAATACCAGTTCAGAGCACATGCCAAGCCCCTCACGTCACACCAAAGCCAGCCGGAACACTCAGACGCAAGACGAAAAACTGCCCTCCCAGCAGCTCGCATCGCTACCGGGAGGGCGGGAAAGTTAACGGAAAGTTAACTTAAGGGTAACTAGTGCCCCCTACTCTGCTCCAAGGAAGCTCCCTCCTCCCAGAAGGGCACCAGGTGGTTATCGAACATGGAGAGCGCCGCACCGATGGCCATGTGCATGTCCAGGTACTGATACGTACCCAGGCGGCCACCGAAGAGAACCTTGGCGTTCTTGGATTCCTCGGCGGCGCGGCGTCGATAAGCCTCCAGTTTGGCACGATCCTCCGGGGTGTTGATGGGGTAGTAGGGCTCGTCGCCCTCCTCCGCGAAGCGGGAGTACTCCTTCATAATGACCGTCTTGTCCTTGGGGTAACGGTCGGCGCGCTCGGGGTGGAAGTGGCGGAACTCGTGGATACGGGTGAAGGGAACGTCGGCGTCGTTGTAGTTCATCACCGGGGTGCCCTGGAAGTCACCCACCGGCTCCACGGAGGCCTCGAAGTCCAGGGTGCGCCAGCCCAGGTGCCCCTCGGCGTAATCGAAGTAACGATCCAGCGGGCCGGTGTACACCACGGGGGCCTCGGGGGAGGCGGCACGCAGTTCCTCGCGCACCTCAAACCAATCGGTATCCAGGCGCACCTCGATGTTCTCGTGCGCGGCCATGCGCTCCAACCAGGCGGTATAGCCCTCCACCGGCAGCCCCTCGTAGGTATCGGTGAAGTAGCGGTTATCAAAGGTGTAGCGCACCGGCAGGCGAGTGATATTGCCCGCGGGCAGCTCCTTGGGGTCCGTCTGCCACTGCTTAGCGGTGTAATCGCGGATGAAGGCCTCGTAGAGGGGGCGGCCGATGAGCGAAATCGCTTTCTCTTCCAGGTTGGTGGCCTCGGCGGGGTCGAGTCCGTCGGTCTGCTCCGCGATGAGCGCGCGGGCCTCCTCCGGGCTGTAGTACTTGCCAAAGAACTGGTTAATCAGCCCCAGACCCATCGGGAACTGATAGGCCGTGCCATCGTGCATGGCGAACACGCGGTGCTGGTAGCCCGTGAACTCGGTGAACTGATTGACGTACTCCCACACCCGCTTATTAGAGGTATGGAAGAGGTGCGCGCCGTACTTATGAATCTCAATGCCCGTCTCCGGCTCGGCCTCGGAATAGGCATTGCCCCCGATGTGGCTGCGGCGCTCCACGATGAGCACCTTCTTACCCTGCTGACTGGCCGCCCGCTCCGCCACGGTCAGACCAAAAAGGCCGGAACCCACCACAATGAGGTCATATTGCTTCTGCATCATGGGCACCAGGGTAATGGACGCACCACAGCCAGGCCCGGCATACGCGCCGTGAGGTGGCTTTGCTTATCGACGGCGCCTTGGTTCCGGTGTGCAAACCCCTACTGCTCGGCAGCCGCCGCTGCGGCGCTCACCGACCACATCACACCGAAGGGATCAAAGACCTGCCCATACCAGTCACCCCACGGAGCCTTGGCAAAGGGCATATTGACCTCGCCACCAGCGGCCACGAACTTCTCTATGACCTCCCGACCTCGCTCCGGACTCTCCACCTCCACCAACAGGGAGTAGGCGGTGCCGCGAATCGGGTACTCTTTATCGTCAAAATTGATCTGGTCCGCTCCGGCGATCCCCCAGGCATCCGTGGTGAGGGTGGCGTGAGCGACGGCCTCGGCGGGCGGGGTGAAGGGCATACCCTCCAAGTTCTGCTCTCCGTACTTCACCATGTTGAGATCGCCGCCAAAGATGGACTGCCACAGCGTGAAGGCCTCTTCGGTGCGACCATCGGGCAGGGAAACGTAGGAAAGAATCTTCTCAGTCATGCGGTCCAGGCTACGGGATTATACGAAAAACGGAGCGATACAGAGGGGATAACCACCGAAGCAACCGGCACCCTATTTCCCGAATCGGAAAAATATGCTCTGACCAGCACTAAACTACCTCCCGCGAGCAATGAACGCTACCGCCTGCGGCAGAGATACGCTACCTCTCACGACCTTTGAACGCTACCTCCTGCGACCTCAAGTTTCACAAGAAACACATACGCTCTATTCAGAATCATCCAGCACTTGAATAAATACTGGAATCTTTAACCACACTTGTTTACTATTGTTCATATCTTTCTCACACGGCCCGTCTGAATAACCCAGACGCACTCAACCCAGAGAATTACTGAGGAGCAAACCACCGTGCAGCAGCAACGTAGCTTGATTGCGCCCCGGCGCACCTCCACCCTCGCGGTCGTCCTGAGCACCTCGCTCATCGCCACGGCCGCGCTGGGAATCGGCTCCGGCATTATCCCCACCGACGTCGCCGGGGCGGCCCCGATCTCCGCCTCTCAGGCCACGGCCTCCTTCGCGGAAGGTGAAAACGTGGTGGTGAACGATCCTGCCATCGCCACCCAGGGCGAGGGAGAGGCGGCACGCACCGTCAAGGAGTTCAGCCGCGACGAGCAGTTCTCCATGTTCGCCCTGACGTGGAACGGCAGCCGCGACATCGCCGCCTTCGTGCGCGCCCAGGCCGCCGATGGTTCCTGGGGTCCCTGGTACAACGCCGAACCGCTGGACGAGACCTCCGCTAACGGCACCACCGGCACCGAGCTGATTTATGTGGAACCCACCAACCGGGTGCAGGTATCCGTATCCGGCGTGGACGTTCTGGGCAATGGCGAGGCAACGGCCGAGGCTCCGGCGCAGGAGCAAACCCAACCACAGGAGCAAGCCCAGCAGCAAGAGCAACCAGAGCAGGCCCAGCCCGCAGCGCCCACAGAAAACACCCCAGCAACCCCCGCGCCGCAAACCCAGGAGGCCACCCCCGCCCCCGAGACAGGTACCGCCGAGAGGGACCACAGGGGCGTCGATAGCAATGCCGAAAACAATGCGGGCGTGCCGCTGCCGGTCAATTTTGGGGACATCAAGCCCGTGGCCGAGGTGGCCGATGCTTCGGAGATCGAGGCCGTGTTCATCGACGGCAATGCGCAGGCGGGCGGGATTCAGCTGGCTGCAGAGTCCGATAGTTACGGCATGCCCGAGGTGGTTTCCCGCGCGGGCTGGGGCGCCGACGAGTCCATTCGCTGCCAGGACCCCACCATTGATGACCACGTATCCGCGCTGACCATTCACCACACCGCGGGCTCCAATAATTACTCCCAGGAACAGGCCCCGGCCGTGATGCGCGGCATTTATCAGTACCACGCCCAAACCCTGGGCTGGTGCGACATCGGATACAACGCCCTGGTGGATAAGTACGGCACCATCTACGAGGGCCGCTACGGCGGACTCAACGAGGCGGTGCAGGGCGCCCACGCGGGCGGTTTCAATCAGAACATCTGGGGCATTTCCATGATGGGCAACTACGAGTCCGTCACCCCGCCGCAGGCCACTATCGACGCCGTGGGCCGCCTGGCCGGCTGGCGCGCCGCGCTCGCGGGCTTCGACCCCACGGGCACCGACACCCACTACTCCGAGGGCACCTCGTACACCAAGTACGCCTACGGCACCGAGGTGGAGCTGCCCAATATCTTCGCGCACCGCGATGTGGGCCTGACCACCTGCCCCGGCGACGCCGGTTACGCCCAGATGGACGCGATCCGCGAGATCGCCAAAGAAACCTACGATTCCCTCGAAGGTGCGCTGGGTACCTCCACGGAGGCCAGCGCCACCGAGTCCAGCGCTATCGAGTCCAGCTCCGAAGCGTTGAGCAGCAGCGACGCCACCACCTACGACGTCACTACCGCCGAGCCGACCGCGCCCGCCGCCCCTACTGCCCCCTCGGAGCCCGCCGCGGCTGAGGCCCCGGCCGCGGGGACGCAGCCGCAGGCTGGCACTGGTGCCGGAGCCGCGTGGCAGAGCGGCCAGCAGGGCAACCAGAGTGCGGCAGCCGCCGTCCCCTCCGAGCCCGCTACCAACCCCAACGCGGCCACCGCCCCGCAGCAGGCCTACTAGCCGCCTAGAACCAGCGTTCCAGCACCTCGGCCACGCCACATTCATCGTTGGTGCTGGTCACGACGTCGGCGGCGGCCTGTACCTCCGGGACGGCGTTGCCCATCGCCACCCCCAGGCCCGCCCAGCGCAGCATCTCAATGTCGTTGGGCATGTCCCCAAAGCACACCACGCGCTGCCGGGGCACACCGTAACGCCGCGCGAGTTCGGCCACCGCCCGCTGCTTGGTCACCCCCGGCGCGGCCACCTCTAACATTCCCTCCGGCATGGAGTAAGTCAGGTGCGCCACGGCGGGATCAATCGCCGGGGCAATCGCCTCATACATCTGCGCCGACGTCATGTGCTCATTGCGCAGCAACAGTTTCACGGCAGGCACCCCCAGCACCACCTCTTCCCCCGATACCCCAAAGCCCTGCGCCTCCCAGGTGTGTACGTACTCGGGGGTTACCACAAAGAGGTCTTGTTCCTCATCAAAGGCCGAGGTCCCACAGCGTTCCACCGCCACGGTGACTTCCGGATACGCCACCCCCGCTTTATGTAAAGCCGCCCGCGCCTGCGTCACCACCGCGCTCATCACCTCGGGGCTGAGTTCCTGTGCGTCCAGCACGGTATCGGTAGCAGGATCATAGAGCACCGCTCCGTTGGCCGTGGCACACACGGGGCGCACGGGGAGTTGTTCGAGCACCGGGAAAATCCAGCGATGCGGCCTGCCCGTGGCCAGAGCAAAGGCACATTGCTTATCGACGGCCCGGCCCACCACCTCCCGTAGCCGTGCGGGTACGCGCTCGGCGGAGTTGAGGAAGGTGCCGTCAATATCGCTGACGATGAGCAGGGGCGGTGGGGTGGTCACTCTGCCGATTCTATCGGTTTGTGGCCGCTCCACCGCCCTCGTCAGTTTTTCCAGCGCAGCCGCTTAGTCCGCGTCATACTCCCAGTTCAGGGAGCGCTTCACGGCGCGCTGCCATTCGGCGTAGAGGGTATCTACCTTCTCCTGCTCCATCTTCGGCTTCCACACCGTAGTGGCGTTTTCATCCTGGCGCAGCACGTCGAGGCTATCCCAGTAGCCCACCGAGATACCGGCGGCCAGGGCGGCACCCGTGGCGGTGGTCTCGATGTTCTTGGGGCGCACCACGTTGGTGCCCAGAATGTCCGCCTGGAACTGCATGAGCAGCTCGTTCATGGTCATGCCGCCGTCCACACGCAGGTCGGTGATCTCCACGCCGGAGTCGGCCACCATCGCGTCGGCCACCTCGCGGGTCTGGTAGGCGGTGGCCTCCAGCACGGCGCGGGCCAGGTGCTTGCGGTTGGCAAAGCGGGTCAGGCCCACGATGACGCCGCGGGCGTCGGGGCGCCAGTGCGGGGCAAAGAGCCCGGAGAAGGCGGGGACGATGTACACGCCGCCGTTATCCGGTACCTCGCGGGCGAGGTTTTCGATCTGCCCGGAGTTAGGGATGATCTGGAGGTTATCGCGCAGCCACTGCACCAGGGAACCGCCCATAGAGACGGAACCTTCCAGGGCGTACACGGGGCGCTCGCCCTCGATCTGGAAGCACACGGTGGTAATCAGGCCGTTATCACTCCACTTGGGCGTGGTACCCGTGTTGAGCAGCAGGAACAGGCCGGTGCCGTAGGTGTTCTTGGCATCGCCGGGGCGGAAGCACCCCTGGCCGAACATGGCGGCCTGCTGGTCGCCCAGCACGGCGCGGATCGGCACGCCCGAGAGCGAGCCGCGGGCGCGCACCTTGTGGAAGTCGCCCAGGGAAGGGCGAATCTCCGGGAGCATGGACATGGGAATGTCCATCGCCTTGCACAGCTCGGGGTCCCATTGCAGGGTTTCCAGGTCCATGAGCAGGGTGCGCGAGGCGTTGGTGACGTCGGTGGCGTGCACGGCCGGGTGGCCCTCGTCGCCCTCGGCGCCGCCGGTGAGGTTCCACAGCAGCCAGGTATCAATGGTGCCGAAGATGAGATCGCCGGCCTCGGCGCGCTCGCGGGCGCCCTCCACGTTGTCCAAAATCCACTTGATCTTGGGGCCAGAGGGGTAGGAGTTGATGCGCAGGCCGGTGGTCTTGCGCCAGCGGTCCGGACCCTCGTCGCCGGAGAGTTCGGCGCAGAGTTCGCTGGTGCGGGTGTCCTGCCACACGATAGCGTTGTACACCGGCTCGCCGGTGTTCTTGTCCCACACGATCGTGGTTTCGCGCTGGTTGGTAATGCCCACGGCGGTGATGTCGTGGCTGGCGACGTCGCTATCGGCCAGGGCGCTGCCCACGGCGCGGCGGGTGTTATCCCAGATCTCGATGGGGTCGTGCTCCACCCAGCCCTTTTGGGGGAAGATCTGCTCGTGCTCGAACTGCCCCGAGGCCACCTGGTTGCCGTCGTGGTCGAAGATGATGCACCGGGTCGAGGTCGTGCCCTGGTCAATGGCCGCAACGTATTTATTACTGCTCATTAATTCTTTGCTCCGTTATTGTCCGTGCTCTGTACGTACGGGCGGCCCCCATGCGGGGGCCGTACTAGTGTGCTCTCCTTTAGTACTCTACTTGCGTAGAGTACTGGTCCGCACAGCCTAAAGGGCTGCTACCAGACCCACCGCCACGGCGGCGAGCATGGGAGCCACGATGGGCACCCAGGCGTAACCCCAGTTGGCGCTGCCCTTGCCGGGAATCGGCAGAAGGAAGGCGTAGGCGAAGCGGGGGCCAAAGTCACGCACCGGGTTAATCGCATAACCCGTGGGGGTACCCAGGGACATGCCGATGGCCACGATCACGAAGGCCACGCCGAAGTAGGTCAGCGGACCCAGCTCGCCACCGGCGGGGCCGAAGGCAATGAAGATCAGCAGCACGGCGGTGGCGATGAACTCGGTCACCGCGTTCCAACCGTTATGGGGCTGCGCGGGGCCGGTGTAGAAGATTCCGCCGGTCTCGCTATTGGCTCCGGTGACCTTGCCCTGCTCGTCCACGTTGTTGGCGTCGAAAAGCTGCTTGAACGCGGCCCAGGCCAGCACGGCACCGAAGATGGCGCCCAGGAGCTGCCCGGCGATGTAGAAGGGCACGAGCGACCACTCGGTAGCGCCCTTGAGCGCGAGCATGATGGTCACGGCTGGGTTGAGGTGGCCACCGGAAACGTCGGCCACGCTGGCGCCCACGTACACGGCCATGCCCCAGCCGAAGGCGATGAGAACCCAGCCGGTTCCCTTGGCCGCCGAGGTGCGCAGCGAGTTCGCGGCGTTGACGCCGTTGCCCAGGAGCAACAGCAGGGTGGTTCCTAGGAACTCCCAAAGAAAAGCATCACTTGCAGTAAGCATCAGTCCTCCACCGAGGTGTTAATGGCTTGTCGGGAATCGGCAACCTCGGTGATGATCGTGTTAGCGTCCTCGTCCGTAAGTGCCTTCTCTGCGGCGAGCTCGGCTTCCACGCGCTCGCGGAAGGTAGCGATCTCCTGCTTCTTGGTGGCCTCGTCCCAACCCAAGACGGAGGCGATGAGGTCAGCCACGGCCTCCGCAGAATCGAGGCCGCGGTGGGCGTACTCCATCCCCACGCGCAGGCGGCGGTTGAGCACGTCCTCCAAGTGCAGAGCACCTTCGTGAGTTACAGCATAAAGCACCTCAGCCTTAAGGTAACCCTCAGCGTTCGGTACGGGGGTAAGCAGGTCGGCGTCGTCGGCCGCCGCGGCCAGCACCTCCTCATAGAGGGAGCCGTAACGGCCCAGCAGGTGTTCGATCTGCTTTTGGCTCAGCCCGTGGCGGGCGGCCAGGGCGGGCACCTGGTTGCTCAGGGCGTGGTAGCCATCGGCACCCAGGATCGGGGTCTGATCCGTGATGGATTCCGATACCTTCTTGGGCACATCCTGCAAGGCCAGATCCACGGCGTCCTTGCCGATCACGCGGTAGGTGGTGTACTTGCCACCGGCCACGGAGACCAAACCCGGCACGCTGCGGGCTACGGCGTGGTTGCGCGAGAGGTTCGTGGTGGAATCCGAGCTGCCCTCCAGCAGGGGGCGCAGGCCGGAGTACACGCCCACGATGTCCTTCTTGGTGATCTCGCGGCGCACGCGCTTGTTCACCTCGGTAAGGATGTATTCGATGTCCTCGCGGGTGGGAGCGGGATCGGGCTTGCTCAGCGTTTTGGCCCAATCGGTATCGGTGGTGCCGATGATCCAGTAATCACCCCAGGGCATCACGAAGAGCACGGACTTCTCCGTGACGAAGGTCAGGGCGGAATCGGCTTCCAGCACATCCTTGGGCACCACGATGTGCACGCCCTTGGAGGCATGCACGGAGAACTTGCCCTTGGTGCCCGCCATCTTCTCAATCGCGTCATTCCACACGCCGGTGGCGTTGATGAACACGGAACCGCGGATGGTGGTTTCCTCGCCGGTATCGGTATCGCGCAGACGCGCGGACACCACGCGGCCATTGACCTTATCCAGGCCCACGACCTGCGTGGAGGTGCGCACCACGGCGCCGTACTCGCCGGCGGTGCGCAGCACCATCATGGTGTGGCGGGCATCGTCCACCTGGGTGTCGTAGTAGCGCACGCCGCCCACCACGGCGTCCTCGCGCAGGCCGGGGTTGCGCTTGAGCACGCTGGAACGGGTGAGGTGCTTTTGCATGGGCACGGTCTTGGCACCGCCCATGAGGTCATACAGGGTGAAGCCACCGAACATCATCACGCGCTCCCACAGGCGGTGGGTGAGCGGGAAGATGAAGCGCAGCGGCTTGACCAGGTGGGGAGCCAGGGTGGCCATGTTCAGCTCGCGCTCGCGCAGCGACTCCGCCACCAGGCGGAAATCGAACATCGCCAGGTAGCGAAGGCCACCGTGGAACATCTTGGAAGAACGCGAGGAGGTACCAGCGGCGAAGTCGCGGGTTTCCACCACGGCTACCTTCAGGCCGCGGGTGGCGGCGTCGAGGGCCGCGCCGGCACCTACGGAGCCGCCACCGATGACCACGACGTCAAATTCTTCCTCGCCAAAACGCTGCCAGGCGTTCTTGTAGGACTCGGGATTAAATGTCTGCTTGCTTGTGGAAGCCATTGGTGGTAGCTACCTAAACCTCTCTTTTTGCAGTGCGCTCGTGATACGGCTTCACAGTATCAAAAAGGAGGGTGAGGGCAGCCTGTAAAAATGTCCACATTATGCTTTTGAGCTGCGGACTATCCGAGTTTTCTGGGGGTGCCTATGCCCCCTACTGGCGTTCCTCACTCGCGGCATCCAAGAGCGGATTCAGCACCTCCGCCACGCCCGCTTCATCGCTTATCGACGTCGCGCTGCTCGCCTTTTTCAGCACCTCAGAGGGGGCGTCCGCCATCGCCACACCCTTGCCTACCGCCTCTAGCACAGGAATATCGGAGGGGGCGGCTCCGAAGGCCACCGTCTGAGCGGGGGTAATGTGCAGAAAATCCAACGCCCGAAAAACGCCTAGACCTTTGTTTGTCTCCGCCGGAAGGATATGCAGCCCCTTGCGCGAGGTGGGCACAACCGCAGCCACATTCTTCAACTCTTTGCGCAGGTGGGAAGCCGTTTTTTTGAGATTTCCCTCAGGCATGCGCAGCACCCCGGCCAACCTGTGATATTCCCCACCTTCAAGCCCCGTGCGCCACTCAACCGACACCTCGGGGGCCACGGAGGCCACCGCCCGCTCCACTGCGGCGGCGTCGGCCTCCGCAAAAAAGTTCTGCGCCAGCACCTCCCCCTGAGCATCGAGCACCACCGCGCCGTCGTAGCACACCCCCACGGTGTCAAGGCCCAGCTCCGCCGCCGTGCGCCGCCACTCATCCGGGCCAAACTCCGTGGTGAGCACGATACTGGCCCCATCGTCCACGGCGCGGCGCAATGCCTGGACATCGCGCTCATGCACCCGACCATCGGTGCCCAGCAAAGAGCCCTCCACATTGCACACAATGGCGCCGGGGATACCACTGAACTGCGCCGTTACCCGGTGCGGCAGCTTGCTCACGATCTGCTTAGACTGCGCCGCCAAGCGCGTCAACGCCTCATCCAAACGCGAGCCCTCGTAGCGCTCCCAGCCTTCGCTCGAGAGCTGCGAGTACAGCATGGCCGCGTTATTCTTCGCCTGCTCCATCGAGGCCGCAATGCGATCACGCCCCTCGCGCGCGCCCTGGGAGACCTCCGCAGCCAGTTCATCCATGCTGTTCTTCAACCACACCACCATCGCGGTGCGGTCCTCTTTTTCCTCTGCCCCCTGGGCCTGCTCCGTGGCGGGCTCCTTAGTGGGTTCCGGCGCAGGCTCCGGCTCCTGGGAATGAGCGAACTTCTCCTGGGCGGAATCATAGGCCTCATAAGCCCCGGCCACGAGGTTGCGGCTTACCTCTTTAATTTTCTCGCTGAGCACCGTGAGGTCCTCGCTGAGTTTGCGGATTCGATAACGCTCTTTTTCTACCTCGTTATCCTCGCGCTGGGCTACCTCCGGGGAGGGAGCGCCGCCACCAAAACGCGCCGGAACCCAGAACTCATTAGCCGGGAACTCCCCATAATCGCGCTGGTATTGGTCCCAGAGATGTTCCAGGCCGCTTTGCATTTGCTCCCGCAGCGCCTCCGTATCTTCTTCCGGGCTGCCGCTCGGATTCCACGGCTCTAGTACAGAAAGGTAAATGGGCGTGCGGCTGCGGCCCAGATTGCGCTTGCCCCCCTTGGTCCACAGGCGCTGAGAACCAAAGGAAACCAGCGGGATAATCGGCACCTCGGCCTTTTGTGCAATGCGCACCGCACCCGTGCGCAGATTTTTTATCTCAAAGCTGCGGGAGATGGTGGCCTCGGGGAAGATACCCACGATCTGCCCTTCCGAGGCCTTGCGCACCGCCTCTTCAAAGGAAGCCGCGCCGTCGATGCGATCCACGGGGATATGCCCCATGATGCGCATGAGCGTGCCCACGCCCGGTTTATCAAAGACGCTGGCCTTGGTCATGTACCGCACCAGACGGCCGCGCAGATGGGGGGCGTATCCCCCCAACACAAAATCCATATAGCCGGAATGGTTCATCACCAGGATCGCGCCACCCTTGCGGGGGATTCGATCTTCGCCCTCCACGTGCATCTGCAATCCCTGGGCCGCAATAACAACGCGCCCCACGCGGACGATGCCCCGATAAACCATATCCCACAGCAACATGCCGTGAAGTATAGTTCAGAGCACCCGCGTGAGGCCCGCCATTCCAGCCGCGTGTGCGGCCTTTATTCAGCTCGTATTACACGTTGTGAGCGTTCAGCCAGCCGATGACCTTATCCATCGCCTCGCCCTTGGCGGGCTCGTTGAACACCTCGTGCATCTGGCCCTCCCAGTACACGATCTCCTTATCCTGCGAGGAGATGCCGTTGTACCAGTCCTGGGCGAAGTAGGCGGGCACCAGGCCGTCCTTGGTGCCGTGCATGATGAGGGTGGGGGTGGTGAAGAGATCGGCATTCACGGCGTCGTAGAGCCCCGCAAAGACCATCTGCTGCACCATGCCCAGGCTCAGCTTCTGGTTCACCAGCGGATCGGTGGTGTACTGCGCGGTCACCTCGGGATCGGAGGCCACGCCATCAGTGAAGGCATTGGGCACCTGAATCTGATCCGAGAACGGCAGGGAGGGCACGTGAACCTCCGTGCGGCCAGGGATCACCTGCTGCGCCAGCATGGTGTTGAAGGTGGTGAGCTCGGTCAGCGGCAGGCGCTCGGAGAGTGTGGGGTCCAGCTCGCGCTGCATATCGGTGATCTCCTGCGGGGTCACCACCTGGCCCTGTTCATTGCGCCCAGAGAGGTTCAGCGGAGCACCGCCGCCGTTGGTCACGATGCCGGCGACCTCGCCGGGGTACTTGATGCCGTAGAACTGTGCGGCCAGGGCGCCCATCGAGTGACCCAGCATGAAGGTCTTGACGTCGGGGTGCTCGGCCTTGGCCTTCTGCGTCAGCGTGTGTACGTCATCCACGAGGAACTGGAAATCGTCAATGTGGCCGCGCACCACGGAGTTACCGGCGTCGGCGGTCTTGCCGTGGCCGCGGTGATCCAGGCGGTAAACGTTGTAGCCATCGGCCAGCAGGCGATCCGCCACGTAGTCATAGCGGCCAGAGTGCTCGGCGGCACCGTGCACCACCACCACGTTGCCCTTGGCGTTCGGCACCGTCTGGGACTTCCAGTACACCTGGGTACCCTTGCCATCCGTGCTCGTGAAGAAGCCCTCCTCCACAGCGGCCTGCGGAGCCGCCACGGCGGGGTTAGCCGCCGGAGCCTGCGGGGCAACGGTAGCGGAAGCAGGGACAATGCCCGCAAGGGCCAGGCTCAGGGCCGAGCCGGCAGCGACGACGCGAAGAACATTCTTGCGCTGGGAGGTCATGGTTCTCCTCTTTCTCTCTATCCAATTCCTGCCGGGAATCTGTGACGCAAATAATCTCCCGGCTTTTAACGACAGCATAGACACACCTCCCGCACACAGAAATAGTCCAGTTAGCGAAACCTTTTAAAATACCTGGTTACCCCTTTTCGCCCACCCCTATCCGGGTGTATTAGGAAGTACATATGTTTCTTTAAAAACATAAAGTCCCCGCTGCATAGCGGGGACTTTATCTGAAAGAATACTGGGGTATTCCTGCGCTTTTTCTCACCTCCCAGCGAGGTTTCTAGCGCGGTTCCAGCACCTCTTTACCCACAAAGGGACGCAGTGCCTCGGGCACCACCACGGAGCCATCGGCCTGCTGGTTATTCTCCAAGATCGCCACCAACCAGCGGGTCGTGGCCAGCGTGCCATTGAGCGTGGCCGCCACCTGGGGCTTGCCATTCTCATCACGGTAGCGGGTGGAGAGGCGGCGCGCCTGGAAGGTGGTGCAGTTCGAGGTAGAGGTGAGCTCACGATAGGTTTCCTGCGTGGGCACCCAGGCCTCCGTATCGAACTTCCTGGCGGCAGAAGAGCCGAGGTCACCGCCCGCGACGTCGATAATGCGATACGGCACCTCCACCGCAGAGAGCATGTCCCGCTCCATGTTCAGCAAAGCCTGGTGCTGAGCTGTGGCTTCTTCTGGCTTGCAGTACACAAACATTTCCAGTTTGTCGAACTGGTGCACGCGCAAAATACCGCGGGTGTCCTTGCCATAGGAACCGGCCTCGCGGCGGAAACAGGAGGACCACCCAGCGTACTTCACCGGCCCCTGAGAAAGATCAATGATCTCATCGGCGTGATAACCCGCCAGCGCCACCTCAGAGGTGCCCACCAAATAAAGATCATCGCGCTCTAGATAATAAATCTCCTCGGAATGTTCCCCCAGAAAGCCAGTTCCGTTCATAATTTCCGGGCGCACCAGCACCGGGGGAATCATCACCTGGAAGCCGGCGTCGCGCGCTTTTTGAGCCGCCAGGGTGAGCATTCCCAATTGCAACAGCGCGCCGTCACCCGTGAGGTAATAAAAGCGAGAACCGGACACCTTGGTACCCCGCTTCATATCAATAAGACCCAGGGATTCCCCCAAATCCAGGTGATCCTTGGGCTCAAAATCAAACTCACGGGGCTGGCCCACGTGTTCCAACACCACGTAGTCATCCTCGCCCCCGGCGGGTGCCCCCTCCACCACATTGCCCAGGCGCATCTGCGCGGCCGTCACGCGCTCCTCGGCGGCCTTCTGCTCCTCTTCCGCCGCCTTCACGCGCTCCTTGAGCTCATTGGAGCCCTCCAATAGCGCGGGGCGCTCCTCGGGGCTGGCCTGGCCGATCTTCTTACCAAAGGCCTTCTGCTCGCTGCGCAGCTCATCGGCTTTTTTAATGGCCTCGCGGCGGGCCTCATCGGCCTCCAAAAGCACGTCCACCAGGGCGGGGTCAGCCCCGCGGGTGACCTGGGAGGCACGCACAACGTCGGGGTTTTCGCGGAGAAACTTCAGATCAATCACGCGCTCTAGCCTACCGGGCGCTTACCCAGCGCGGGCAGCACATCCGGGCCTCGCATAAGGAAAATAGAGAACACAACCACGTATTGCGCCCCAAGATGATTACAGTAGGTACCTGTTATGAGTCTCTCCGAAAATTGGCGTACCTCCCTCGCCGTGCGCACCGGCCTCGTGGGAGCGCTTGCCTCCGCCGTGTGCCTGGCCTCGTTCAGCTACGCCTCCGAGCGCACCGATAGCACCACGCAGGCCGCCCCCAGCACCGCAGCCAGCAGCAGCGAGCAACCGGAGCAAAAGAAGGAAGCCGCGCCCTTCACCGCTGCCGACGCCGGCGCCTGCCTTACCTGGGATGTGGCTCCCGACGGCGCCGTGAGCAACTTCCAGCAGGCCCCCTGCGAGGGCGATCACCGCTTTGAGGTGGCCGCCCGCCAGAACCTCGGCACCTATCCCTCCTCCGAGTTCGGTGATAACGCCCCGCTTCCCGACGTCACCCGCCAAGCCCAATTGCGCTCCGAACTCTGCTATAACCCCACGCTGCGCTATCTCGACGGCCGCTTTGACCCCTCCGGGCGCTATTCGATCGCCTCCATTCTCCCGCCCGCCGAGGCCTGGGCGGCGGGCGACCGTACTATGCTCTGCGGCCTCCAATCCACCAACGCCTCTAGCACCCCGGAGATCACCCACGGCACGGTGGGCAGCCAAGATCAAGCGCGGATCACGCAACCGGGACAATGCGTGTCCGTCAACGCCTCGAACTCCTTGGGTGTGGTGGACTGCGGCGAGGATCACCAGCTGGAAACCACCGCCGTTATCAACCTTCAAGAGACCTTCCCCGAGGGGGTTCCCAGCGTGGAGGACCAGGATAAACACCTCCAAGAGGTGTGCACCAAGGCCGCCGAGGATTACCTGGGTGGGCCGGAGAACCTGGAGAAAAGCACCCTGCAAATCTATTGGGGCAGTATCCCCTCCGAATCGTGGATCGGCGGCTCCCGCAGCGTGAACTGCTCCCTGATTAGCGCCCACGGAGAAAGCGGCTTCAACTCGCTGCGCGGCAGCGCCACCGGAGAGTTCACCATCAACGGCACCCCGCCCGCGGACAACGCCCCCGCAGAAGCGGCTCCCGCAGCGGGAGAAGAAGGGCACGCGCATTGATCGACGTCAGCGACGAGCGCTTTGACGAACTCGTAGATTCCGCCCTGGCGCGCATCCCCGATGAGTTTGCCGATCATATGAAGAACGTGGTGATCCTGGTGCGCGATTACCGCGACGGCAACCCCCGCACCCTGGGGCTCTACGAGGGCGTGTCACTCCCCCGCCGCCAATTCACCCACACCGGGTACCTCCCCGATACCATCACGCTTTATCGCGGGGCGTTGATGGACTACTGCGTTTCCGAGGCGCACCTGGAAAAGGAAATCTACGTGACCGTGATGCACGAGGTGGGCCACTACTTTGGCATGAGCGAGGAGCAGTTACACGAGCTGGGGTGGGGGTAGGAAACACAAAACCTCCGGCCACGAGGTCGGAGGTTGCGAAGTGCGAAACCCCGTGGGTGCCCAACAGGACACATAGATTTTCGCTAGGAGCGAATATACCGCATACCCTGCCCAAAGTCCACCCCTAACCCTCCCGAAACACCCACCGCGATTGCAGCAGATAGTTCAACGCGGTGGCGCAACCCTGGGAGAACACCCAGGCCACGGTAACGGCATAAGGCCCGCCGTACAAGTACCCCCGGCACACAGCATCCGCCGTCACAGCCGTGCCAAAACTCATCGCATAGGCCACCCCGGCGCGCCCCGCCTCCCCTGCGTTGCGCTTGCCCTGGAAGGTCACCGCGCTATTGAGCAGGTAGGCCACAGTGCTGCCAAAGATGAAACTGGCCGCTCGCGAGGGAACAGGAGCCATCCCCAACCACAGCAGCGCCATGCGGGAGCCGTAATCGCAGCAGGCGCTCAGCACGCCCACCGCGAGGAATCGCCACAGGGCGGGGCTAAACATTGCGCAGCGTATCCCACCGCACCAGGTCCCAGTGGCCGAACTCGCGGCCTGCGGGGTTAAGTTCCACGTAGCAGCAGTTGGCGAGGTAGGCCTCAAAGGCCTCTTCCGGGTGCAACGAGGCCGCGTGGGTAGCCACGGTGCGGATAGCCCCGCCGTGGCTGACTATCACCACGTCCCCCTCCTCCGGGCGCTGGGCCAGGGATTCGGCCACCTCGTCGAGCACCGGGCGGAACCGGCCCAATACGTCGAGGTAACCCTCGCCGCCGGGAGTAGCGGCGGTGGTGTCCCCGTGCAGCCAGCCATGAAAAGCCTCTTGGTAGGCCCGGTGGGCCTCCTCGTCGCCGCGCATCTCCAGGTCTCCCACGGAGACCTCGTGCAGCCCGGCGCGCACCGTTACGGGGAGCGATCCGGCAGGCAGACCGCGGGCCTCCTCATAGGCGGCGGCCACCCCCATTGCGGTCTGCTGGGCGCGCAGGGCCACCGAGGTGATGATTTCCCGTACCTTCCCCGGCCGCTGCGCGAGGTCACGCCCGGCCTGGGTGGCCTGGCTGCGGCCAATCTCGGTGAGTTCCGCCCCTGGTGGGCGGGTATCGAGCAAGCGGGAGGCATTGCTGTAGGTGCGCCCGTGGCGCAGCAGGATGAGGTGGGAGGTCATGGCAGTTCCTTTCCGGTGCGGGCGGCTTCCACCCAGTCGAGGGTAGCGTTCTGTGCGGTCTCATCGGGCGCGGAATCGGCGCGGGAACCCGCTGGCCAGGAGCCCAGGAAGCGCAGGGTTTCGGCGCGCAGCCAGAGGTCACGCAGGGCCTCGGCCACCGGGGTGTCGTCGATATGCCCCACCAGATCCACATAGAAGTGGTAGGTGCCCAGCCGGTCGCGGGTGGGGCGCGATTCGATGCGGCTCATGTCCACGCCCCGGCGCGCGAACTCACCCAGGGCGGCGGCCAGGGTGCCGGGTTGGTTGGGCAGGGTGAATGCCACGGAGGTGCGATCGTTGCCGGTGCGCGGGGTAGGCACGCCGCGCGGGCCGACGAGCACGAAGCGGGTGCTTGCTCCGGCGACGTCGGCAATGCCGGTGGCAAGCGGCTCCAGGCCCCAGATTTCGGCGGCGCGCGCGGGGGCCGCGGCGGCGTCAGCACGCCCCTCCGCGACCTCGCGGGCGGCCGCCGCGTTGGAGGAGGCGGGCACGAACTCTGCGGCTGGCAGGTGCTCGGCCAGCCAGCCGCGTATCTGCTGGTGTGCCACGGGGTGCGTGGCCAGGGTGCGCACCTGGGTAAGAGCGGTACCGGGGCGGGCCATGAGGCAGAAGGCGATGTGGAGGTCCGTTTCCCGGTAGATCTGCACGCTGGCGCGGCGCAGGGCGTCGAATGCCTGGGTGACGGGGCCGTCCACGGAGTTTTCTATGGCCAGGCAGGCGTACTGGGCTTTCCCCTCGTTGATGGCGTCCACGGCCTCGGCGGGGCTGCCCACCGGCAGGGGCGTGATGTCCGGGGCGGGGGTGCCGAACCCGCCTTCTTCTACCAGTTGCCACAGAGCGGCCTCGGTGAAGGTTCCGGCAGGCCCCAGGTATGCCACGGTGATCGTCATGGTCACCCAGCCTATCCTGGTGGCTATGCCTTATGCCGCTTGCGGAGGTTCCGCTTATCGACGCCCCCAGGGCCTCGGTTCCGCCGCTTCTGCCTCCCCCGTGGAGGCCGTGGAGCGCTTTGCCCGCAGCATTTCCGAGCTGAGCCCCGCCGAACACGGCTTTAGCCACCTGGATATACCCCGCGCCCTGGCCCGCGCCCTGGCCCGCGCGCAGGCCATTGAGCGCCGTTCCTGCCTGCGTTCGCGGCCCCTGCACGGCATGGTGATTCCGGTGAAGGACCTCTACGACGTCGCGGGAATGCCCACCACCTTCGGATCCCGGGCGCGTACCAGAACCGCCACCCGCACGGAGCCCTTCGTGCGCTCCCTGCTGGAACGCGGCGCGGTGGTGCCGGGTAAAACCGCCACCTCGGAGCTGGGTATGACGGCCTACCTGGAACCCGTGGGGCTGCCCGCCGTGGAGAATCCCCGCTTACCGGGCTGTACCCCCGGGGGTTCCTCGGGCGGGGCGGCGGTGGCCGTGGCGCGCGGGCTAGTGAACGCCGCCCACGCCTCCGATGGCGGCGGTTCCATCAGGATTCCCTCAGCCGCCTGCGCAGTGGTGGGGTACAAGCCCCCGCACGAATCACACGGCGGGGTGCTCTCCACCCAGGGGTTCATCACCCGCAGCGTGGAATTGAGCGCCTACCTGCACGGGGTGGAACTGCCCACCGATCTTCCCCGGTTGCGAGTGGGGTTGCTCACGGAACCGCTCTTTGCCTCGGTAGATGTGGCACCTCGGTGGCGCGAGGCCGCCGAGCACGCCGCCCGGTTGCTTTCCCGGGCGGGGCACCGGGTGGTGCCGGTCTCTCCGCCGCCTATAGCCGGGGAGGTCTTTGCGGCCTTTCGCACCATCTTCACCGCCGGGGCGGCGGCGGTGCCTGCGGTACGGGACGACGAACGGGGCGTCGATAAGCCCAGTCCGATGGTGACCCACCTTCGTTCTGTGGGCTCCCACGTGAGCCCGGAGGACCTGCACCACGCGCACGAGGTCCAGGCCACCATGCCCGCGCTCGCGGAGGTAGACGTGGTGCTCAACCCCACCCTGGCCTGGGACCCGCCACCCATCGGGCACTTCTCTTCCCTGCCTCCGGAGGAGGACTTCTGGGAGCAAACCCGCTGGACTCCCTGGGCCTCCTGGTTCAACATGAACGGGCAGGCCGCGGTGAGCGTGCCCTGCGGCGGGGCCGGGGCCTCGGTGCACCTGGGGGCCATCACCGTGCCGCCCTCGATTCTGCTGGCCCTGGCGCGGGAGGTGAGCGATGAGGTCACGCCTGCGCACTGAGATTACGCTGGTGCTGGCGCTGACCTTCGGCACCGCCGGGGTGCGCGCGGCCCTGCGCTTGGCGGCCTCCTTGACCTCTAGCACGCCGCTGGCCGAGCAATCGGTGGTGCTCAACGCCCCGCAATCCACGCAGATATGGCTGAATCTGGGATTACAGCTGTGTTCCGCCATCGTGCTCTTTTCCTGGGGCGGGCTGGCCCTCTTCCTGCTCGCCCGCGATGGCGTGGCACCGCGTTCTGCGCGGCGGAGCGACCTCACCTGGGGTGCCGCCCTAGCCGCGCTCATCGGTATTCCCGGCCTGGCCTTGTATATCGCGGCCCTGCACCTGGGGCTGAGCAAGGAGGTGGTGCCCGCCACCTCGGGCGGATTCCTCGCCATTCTCATGCTGCTCATTCCCGCGGCCGCCAATGCCTTTGCAGAAGAATTAGTGGTGGTGCTGTGGCTATGCACCCGCCTGCGCCAACTGGGGTGGTCCTGGTGGGCCGTGGCGGCGGCCTCCTCGGTGCTGCGCGGCTCCTATCACCTCTATCAGGGAATAAGCGCGGGGCTGGGCAATATCATCATGGGCCTGGTTTTCTGTTGGTTCTTCCGCCGCACCGAGCGCGTGTGGCCGCTGGTGGTGGCGCATTTTCTTATCGACGCCGTGGCCTTCCTCGGCTACGCAGCACTGGGCGGGAACCTCGGCTGGCTGGGCTTGTGATCTAGTGTTGTACGCATGGATTCCAGGGGCTATGACGATCATCGCCGGAATCGCGGGCGCAGCCAGCGCCACGATCCACGCGGCGAATACGTGCTGCGTGCCGACGGCACTCCGCTGACCGACCGCTACGGGCGGCCAGTGCGGCGTCGTTCTGCCACCCCTGATGCCTCCTCCACCCCGCCCCGGCAGAGCAGGCCCCGCCAGCAGATGCCGCCCCGGCGCGAGGCCCCTCCTGTGCCGCCCACCCGGCAGTACGTGCCCCCGGCTGCTGCCCCTCAATCGGGATACGGCGACTATGATTCCGCACCCCGGCAGCAGTATTCCGCGCGCCCGCCGCGCCGACCCTCGGGTCTGGAGCAGGCCGCCGAGGCTCCACGAGCACCCCGCGCCGCGCGTCCCACCCGCACCGCCAAGCAGAAGCGCGGGGGGAAGCGCCCGAATATCGGCTGCCTGGGCTGCATAGGGTGGCCGCTGGCTATTGTTCTGGTGCTGAGCATCGTGCTCACCCTGTGGGCGGATACCAAGCTCACCCGCGTGGAGGCCCTGCCCGAGCAGCAGGTATCAAAAACCTCCGGCACGAACTGGCTGCTCGTGGGCTCCGATTCCCGCCAAGGTTTAAGCGAAGAGGACGTGGAGCGCCTGGGCACCGGCGGCGACATCGGCGTGGGCCGCACCGATACCGTCATGCTGCTGCACATTCCCACCGGCGGCAAGGCCACGCTCGTCTCCCTGCCCCGCGATTCCTATGTGGCCGTGCCCGGCTACGGCATGGATAAACTCAACGCCGCCTTCACCTACGGCGGCCCTCAACTCCTCACCGAGACCGTGGAACAGGCCACCGGCCTGCGCATTAATCACTACGCAGAGATCGGCATGGGCGGGCTCGCCAACGTGGTGGACTCCGTGGGCGGGGTAGAGGTGTGCCCCGAGGAGCCTATCGACGACCCCCTCGCCCAACTTTCCATCCAGGCCGGCTGCCAGAAAGTCGATGGCCCCACCGCCCTGGGGTACGTGCGCACCCGCTCCACCGCCGGGGGCGACCTCGACCGCATTCAACGCCAGCGCGAGTTCTTCTCCGCGCTGCTCAATCAAACCACTAGCGCGGGCACGCTGCTCAACCCCTTCCGCATGATCCCCCTAATTTCCGATACCGCCTCCTCCTTCACCGTGGGTTCCTCCGATCACGTGTGGAACCTCGCGCGCGTGGCCCTGGCCATGCGCTCCGGGGTGGAAACCAAGACCGTACCCCACGCGGGCTTTGCCGATTATGACGTGGGCAACGTGGTGCTCTGGGACGATGCCGCCGCCGAGGAACTGTGGGCCTCGATGAGATAGGGGCTAGTGGGAGTCCGGGGCTCCGGTGACTTTCTGCGGGCGGCGGGCTCGTCCCGAAGTTCCCCGCCACAGGGTGTAGATGATCCAGCCGATGACGGGGAGGAAGAGCACCATGAGTGACAAGCCAAAGCGCTCCCACCCGGAAATGGGGCGGCGGACAATATCAATGATGAGGATGAGGCTCACCACCCAGGAAATGACAAAGGCCACAGAAAACGCCAGGTCATAGGCCATCGGCAACAAAGGATTATTCCCCTCACTCAGGGGTAGTGTTGCGTAAGTCATGGCCCCCAGGCTAACAGGGGGGACGGCAAGGGTGTTGCAGGCAAGCAAAACAGGGGCGTGCCCGAATCGGCACACCCCTGAGGTACCCCCGTACCCTACCGAATAGTCACCTGGCGGGACTTGATGTTTTGCAGCTGCTTGCGCTCATCAGCATTAAGCTGCTCGGTATTAGCCACCTCGGTTTCAATGACCTTATCCAGGGCCGCCAGGGCCTCGGCGTAGGTGGTGTGCTCGCGGGCGGGGTCAAGGTCGAATACCGGCACCACCAAGCCGTGAGTACGGAAGGTTCCGGCGAACTTCGTGCCCTCGCCCAGGTTTAACTCGCCGCGCGCGGCAATGCGCGCCAGGGCCGCCAGCAGGCGCTCCTCGTTCTCCTCGGTGCGCACCCAGCGGATATGAGCCTTATCCCCGCCGGGGTAGACCCACCACACGGCACCGCTGACCTCGGCGTTAATGCGGTGCGAGGGCACGATGGCGTCGTTCGCCGCTTGCAGGCCGCGGATGGTGGTGGCGTCGGCCTCCATCGTCTCGGGTATCCACCAGGCAAAGTCCTGGTGTTCTTCGATGCTGAGGGCGGTGGCGGCGTCGATAAGCTCGCTCAGTGCGGGCTGGGTGCCGTCGGCGGCGGTGGACATCAGGGTCTCGCCGGGGCCTGCGCTCGCGGCCCAGTTCAGGGCGTAGGCGAGGTCGCGGCCGGGGTTGTGGGAGCGGGCCTGCACCTGGAGAGCCACGAGGGCTTCTCCGCCATGCTTTTCCTCGCGCACCAGGGCTGCGGCGGCGCCGGGCAGCACCGTGACGAGGCGCACGGGGCGATTGGCACCCTTGACGTCGAGGGCAGCGGTGGCGGAGGGCACGAACTCCTGGAGGGCCACGAGGTCCGCCTCGGAGGCGAACCCGGCGTAGGGGCGGGGGTCCTTTTCCAGAGCCGCACGCTCGGCGGCACGCTTGGCGAGCTTAGCCTGGCGGCGGCTCATGCCTTCGGGCAGATCGTCGTTCTTCTTATTCTTCTTGGCCATGCCCTCAAAGATACGTCAGCGCCAGTTCCGGTTTATTAGTAGCCAGCATGTCCACTCCATGCTCGCGCGCCCACACGATGTCCTCGGGCTCATCCACCGTCCACACATAGGAAGGCAGGGAACGGGCCCGCAGCAACGCCGGGTGCTGGCGCGCCCGCTCAATGGAAAGCCCCAAGCCAGTGGGGCCGCCCACGGTGGGATCGCAAGGATGCAGGTAGCGGTGCCAGGCGCGCCGCAGATAAATGCGGTCCACATGGGGTGCCAGGGTGTGCATTCTGCTTATCGACGCCCCCGCAAAGCTAATCACGTGCACGCGCGGGTCGTGCAACATTCCGTGGTAAGTAAGCGTGCGCACCAGTTGCTCCTCCAACATGCGCCCGTAGCGCAGGGGGTGCTTAGTCTCGATATAAAGGTGGTGCTCGTGCGGGCGGGCCATGTCCAGCAGTTCGTTGAGGGTAAGCACCTCTTGGGGGTGGTACTTATCCCCAAAGTCCAGCCGCTTGAGTTGAGCCAGGGTGTGCACGGATACCCGGCCACTACCATTGGATACGCGATCCAGGATGGGGTCGTGAATACACACCACCTCGCCGTCCTTAGTGAGGCGAATATCGCATTCTATGCCGTGAATGGGCAGTTCAAAGGCTTTTTCATAAGCAATCGCTGTGGACTCGGGGTAGCGGGAGGAGTAACCGCGGTGCGCGATGATTTTCACGCCCACAGGTTACGCTGCCGGGGGCGGTTGCGCTGGGTGAGATTTTTTGAGGTGGAGGAGGAGTCGCGCACCGGTCAGGAGCGCCGAGGCTTCTTCGCGTTCTTCAAGCTAAAACCGAAAATATCGCTCCACAGAAACCCGGCTTATCCTGATGGTCTAATACGCCATACATAGCCATGATGTTACCGAGCTCTTCCAGCTCACTTCGCGCGAATACCTTGCCCCGTACCGTACCCTCAAATCTCTGCCAGTTTCTGATTGACCAGAGAGTTGAGAGATACACCCTCCATCTTCGCCGCCATAACTAGGCGTCGGTGAAGGCTTTTCGACGTCCTCACATTGAACTTCCCGGAATATGCTTGCTCACCAAGCGGAATAGGGATGGTTTCTCCCGATTGCTCCATATCATCTACAACTTCTCGCACAAGCCGCAGAAGCCCCGCCTCAGCCTCTTGACGATCAGAGTCGAGCCAGGATAAAGATGGAAACTCAGCAACGACAGCCACGAACTCTCCATCTTGTTCGGACCACGAGACCTGATACGTATATTTATTAATATCCATCACCCACTGACCCCAAACTTTATACCAGAGAGTACAGAACAACTATCCCATTAGAGTTTACAATATTCCATAATGGGATACTCATGTGTGTAGGATTCCCCGCTATACACACAGTTAATCAAACTCGCCGCACTCTTTTCTTCAAGCTAAAACCGAAAATATCACTCAAAAGAAAACCTGGCCTGTTCTGCCGATCAAGCTCATCATACATAGCCATCATGTTGTCAAAATCTTCTAATTCAACTCGCGTGAATATCTCATCACGCTCCACATCTTTTGCCGATGACACGATCAGCACCCTCCTTTAATCATCGCCATCTCAGATCTTACACTCACCCCGGACCCACGGACTACTAGCACAGGTTGATCCTCAATCCCAAAACGCTGAACGATCTCATTCAGCCGGCTCATCGTCTGCCCACCATGCCCACTCAATTTTTTCTTGGCTTGTTCAAGACGACCATTCTGCGCATAGAACTCCAAGACACAACGTGCTCTGTGGTCCAACACCGAAATCTTCATTGGAGCATCCCGCCGGGGCCAACGCCTCTCTTCCAACAAACCACGGTAGGTCCGTGCAAGCATCACCCAATCTGGCTCTTTACCATTTTCTTGCTCCACCACCCATTCAAACCGATTCCACCATTCTGACCGATCATCCGATAGCACTTTTTGACCAAATGCCAATAATGCAGAAGAGACAGTTAGAATACTAATCACCATCTTTATCCGGTCAGCCAGAACCCCTATCTCAAAGAGAAAGAGTGAACCACAAAAGAGAACAAGAATAAGAAATACTACCGCATACATCCATCGCGGTATTTTAAAACCCTGCAAGAAAGCACACCCCCGATCATAAATACCCCAAAATCTACTCAGTAACGGAGAAATCACCCCCATCACCTCAAGGGCTAGAACCCCAAAACCAGTATACCCCTACATGACTGACATGACCACCCCACCATCAGAAGAGCGCAAGAAATCACAATGCGCCACCCTTGCGATAATCAGAAAATCCCGTATGCAACTTCACCATTCGATTCCCTTATATCGCACTGGCCACCTGCAATTCCGGCCGAATAACCATCATCATGGTTGATTATCTCCACCCCTGAGAAGAAGTAGATCAGTGGCTGGACCCATTCACCGCCTCCCCCATCACCGCAAGGCAAGAGATACCCGGAATCGACTGACTGTTAGCAGCGCCCCCAACATACCCCCGACCCCACCAGCAAAATCACCGCTAGAAGAACTGCCCCTGGATCTCCCGCAGCGTGGCGGCGGAGTGCTCAAAACGCTCCTGCTCGTGCTCGGAAAGTTCCAGTTCCACCACGCGGCGGATACCTTCGCGGTTAATGATGGCAGGGGTGCCGATGTAAATGTCGTCCTGCCCGTACTGCCCTTCAAGATAGGCCGATACGGGCAGCGCCACGTCCTGATTCTGCACGATGGCCCGGGTAATCCGCGCCAGGCCCATGCCGATGCCGTAGGAGGTGGACCCCTTGGCGTCAATGATGTGGTAGGCGGCGTCGCGGGTCTCTTCAAAGATGCGCTCCAGGCGCCCTTCCAGGGTGGGGTCCTTTTCCAGCAGTTTGCGCATGGATACCCCGGCCACGGTGGCGGAGGAGAGTACGGGGAGTTCGGTGTCTCCGTGTTCTCCAATGATGTAGGCGTGGATGGAGCTGGGAGCGGTTTCGTAGAGTTCGCCCAGCATGTAGCGGAAACGGGCGGAGTCGAGCACTGTTCCAGAGCCAATCACACGCTGGGTGGGCAGGCCGGAGAACTTCCAGGTGGCGTAGGTGAGAATATCCACGGGGTTGGAGGCCACCAGAAAGAGTCCGTCAAAGCCCGATTCCATCACGGATTCCACGATGGACTTGGTGATGGCCACGTTCTTGTCCACCAGTTGCAGGCGGGTTTCGCCCGGTTTTTGGGCGGCCCCGGCGCAGAGCACCACGAGGGCGGCGTCCTCGCAGTCGGCGTAGGTGCCCTTGGTCACGCGGGTACGCGAGCCCGCCCAGACGACGCCGTGGTTGAGGTCCATGACGTTGCCTTCGAGTTTTTTCTCGTCGATGTCGATGATGGCCAGGTGATCCACGATCCCCTGGTTGACCAGTGCGTAGGCGTAGGCCACTCCCACGTCTCCCGCGCCGATGAGAACGACCTTGTTGCCAATGGTGTGTTTCATTGCCTTGACCTCTCTCCTGGGCTTGGGGTTTGCTCCCCTGCACCTTCCATTATGCCCGGTTGCTTGGTTTTGTGCCCGGTTTTTTCGCCCCGTTTACCCCTCTGTGCTGCACTTAACAGCCCTTCGTGCCACTATCGAATGTCATGAGGCTGCCAACCCCGCTACGGCTCCCCCTGTGCCGCTACAACCCTGGCCACAGCACCGGCACCAACCCGCGCAGCCCCCACAAAACCCACAAAAGCCGCAAAACCCGCCAGCCCCATAGCCCACACAAAGCACATAAAACCCACATCGCTCTCACCACGATCTCCGCCGCAGCCGACCTCCTGGCCGATCTCACCCCCGCCCTGCGCATGAGAAAGCGGCGTCGCCTGCCCAAGAAGATGAACGCCGGAATACTCGGCGCGGAAATCGCTACGTGGTGGGCGCTCAGCCCCTCCCTGTTGCTGCACCCCTGGTGGGCTACCGCCGCCAATCTCACCTTTGCGCAGGGCGTGGGGCATCTCATTGGCACCACTATCTCCTGGATAAGCCAGCGCAGTGGGCTGCACCCACCGGAGGTGTCCCGAGCCAAGGTGCACGGCGTGCTCGGGCTCATCACGCTCAGCAGCGCCGCTCTCTACCTGCGGCGCGGCCAAGAGCAAGCCGCACTCCTGGGCACGCGGGCGCGTGGAGTGCGCCCGGCCGCCACCGGGGTGGCCGTGGGCACCGCGGGCTATGCCGCCATGTTGCTCGCCGGGGAACTCACCCAGCGCGGCACCCAGGGCGCGGAGGCAGTACTGCGGGCTGCGCTGCCTCCGCGCCTGAGCTATGCCGGTGCTTTGCTGACGGTGGGCACCGCGTGGATGTTGCTGTGGGATCGCCTTTTCTTCCACCGCCTCATTCGTGGACTCTCCCGGCGCGCAGAGATCCTCAACCGCGCCATCCCTCCTTTTGCCCACCGCCCGAGCGAGCCACAGCGCTCCGGTTCCTCACAATCCCTGGAACCGTGGGGGTACCTGGGAGCCCAGGGCCGCATCAACGTATCCAGCGGGCCACGAGCCGCCGATATTAGAGCGGTCACCGGCAACACCCACGCCACCGAACCCATCCGCGTTTTCATCGGTCTCGTGCCGGGCCGCAGCCTGGAGCAGGCGGCCCAGGCCGCCGTGGCGGAATTGGAGCGCACCGGGGCCTTTTCCCGCGAGGTCATCGTCATCACTCACCCCTCCGGCACCGGGTGGTTGCCCGATTACTCTCTGGACGCCGTGGAGTTCCTCACCGGGGGCAATTGCGCCACCGTGGCCATGCAGTACACCTATCTGCCCAGCGCGGTGAGCTACTACCAGGATCGCTCCACCGCACTTATTTCCGCGAGGCTGCTCGTGCGCGCCGTCGTCAAGCGGGCCGCACGCAGCCCAAGGCCACCCAGAATCTTCCTCAGCGGGGAATCACTGGGGGCCTACGGCATGGCGGGTGTCTTTGATAGCCTCGCGGAACTCCGCAGGCACGTCGATGGCGCCCTCTTTTCCGGCCCGCCGCGCAGCACCCCGCTCACGGCCTGGCTGCGCAGGCAACGCCAGGTGGGTTCGCCTGAGCGCCTGTCTTTGCTTAACGACGGCCGCCATCTGCGCGTATGCGCTCACCCCGGCCATCTCAGCTATGACCACTCCGGCCAGCCATACCGGCAATCCTGGCAGCACCCGCGCGTGGTGGTGGCTCAGCACGCCTCCGATCCGATCGTGTGGTGGGAGCCCTCGCTTTTCTATCGACGCCCCGACTGGCTGCGCGAGCCCGGCTCCCGCGGCGTGCGCGCCCCGGCCGCCCATCACAGCGACGTGGTACGCCGCATGCGCTGGGTTCCTCTGATTACCGGCTGGCAGGTGGGGGTGGACATGCTCACCTGCACCCGCGCACCGGGGAATCACGGCCACAATTATCACTCGGAGTTCGCGGCCTATTGGGCCGGAATATTGGGGGTGGAGGCCTCCCGTGAACTCCTGCACCGCTGCGCGCAGTGGACGCGGCGCAATGGCAAGCGGCGGGTCTAGGCCCTAGCCGCAGGAGATTCCGGTGCCGTGGTGCGGGCAATAGCCGCCGGGCACCTTGTGCAGGTATTGCTGGTGGTCCTCTTCGGCCAGGTAGTATTCCCCGGCCGGGGTCTGCGCCAAGGTGGATACCTCCGTGGTGATGGCCCCAAAGCCGGCGTCGGCAAGTTTGGCCCCATAGCGTTCCACCAGGGCGCGTACCTGCTGCGCTTCTTCCTCGGTATCGGTATAAAAGGCCGAGCGATACTGGGTGCCCACGTCGTTGCCCTGGCGGTACCCCTGGGTGGGATCGTGAGCTTCGAGCGCCGCCACGATGATCTCTTCCAGGCAGACGCGCTCGGGGTCATAGACCACCTGCGCCACCTCCACATGGTTGGTGCGCCCCGTACACACCTCCATGTAGGTGGGATTGAGGGTTACTCCGCCCGCGAACCCCACCGAGGTCGATTCCACGCCGGGCATGTTCCAGTACATCTTTTCCACGCCCCAGTAGCAGCCGATGCCGATGAGCACGCTGCGCTGCCCCTCGCGCCAGGGACCGGTGAGCGGGGTGCCGAGCACCGCGTGCTGGGGCGGCTGCGGCAGAATCGGGGTTTCGCGCCCTGGCAGGGTATCGCTGGGATCGAGTAATTCGGGGGTGCTCTGAAAAATCCAGCCCACGGGTGCCTCTTTTCTCTATGGCCTTGTCTCCGCAACATCACAACGACGGGCCACAGCGCATTATTCCCAGCCGATTGTTTATACGAACAAAAACATTGCATTTGAGAAGAAAGTTCCTATCATGGGGTTCACGCGGTACGCACGCCGCGCAACGCACTGCATTTAGACGAAAGGACTCATCTCATGGCCGTTTACGAGCTTCCCGAGCTTGATTACGCTTACGACGCCCTGGAGCCCCACATCTCCGCCGAGATCATGGAGCTGCACCACTCCAAGCACCACGCCACCTACGTGGCTGGCGCTAACGCCGCCCTTGAGGCCCTGGAGAAGGCCCGCGAGGAGGGCACCAACCCGGATCAGATCCGCGCCCTGTCCAAGAACCTCGCCTTTAACCTGGGTGGCCACACCAACCACTCGATCTTCTGGAAGAACCTCTCCCCCAACGGTGGTGGCGAGCCCACCGGCGAGCTGGCCGAGGCCATCAACCGCGATTTCGGTTCCTTTGAGAAGTTCAAGGATCACTTCTCCTCCGCAGCCCTGGGCCTGCACGGCTCCGGCTGGGCCATCCTGGGCTACGACCACATCGCAGGCCGCCTCGTGGTGGAGCAGCTCACCGACCAGCAGGGCAACACCTCCGCGAACCTCACCCCGCTGCTCATGCTGGATATGTGGGAGCACGCCTTCTACCTTCAGTACAAGAACGTGAAGCCGGATTACGTCAAGGCCGTGTGGAACGTCTTTAACTGGGAGGACGTGGCCGAGCGCTTCGCCGCCGCTGCCAAGTAAGGCCTAGCGGTTCCCCGAGAGGGTGCGGTGGTTTCCCACCGCACCCTCTTAATTTTCGCGCTTTTCTCGAATCAAATCCAAGGCCACCACCCCGCCCAGCACGGCGGCATGGAGTTCTTCGCCCAGGCCGGGAGTAAATTGCAGGTGATAGCGGGAATGTCCCATGAGCGCGCGGCCCAGCCCGCCCCAGGTGCGGGTGACCGCCGCGAGGGTCATGCCCTCCAATTCAAAGCGGAAATCATAATCCCATAGGCTGCCATTGAGTTCGACCTTGCGGCCATCGGCCAAGTGCATATCCACTTTATTGCGAAAGAAACTAAATCGCTTGCGCAGATGCACCAGGGCCGCCCGTCCGCCCAGGTCATTTCCATCGTGTCGCGCACAAAGTTCACGGTGTCGCTCAGCTGCACGAGCGGAGTGCCATCCGCCTCCATCACCTGTAACGTCCGGTTGCCCATCATCATGCGGCTCAGCAGGGAACCGGAGGTATGTACCCGCCCCACCGGCCTTTCTTGCTCGTCAAGAATGTCAAAGTCATTGCTCGTCCAGTTGGTCACCTGCTGCATCACCAGGTGATCGTGGCGCAAAAGGGAATCGGTGAACTCGCTCATGGTCCCCATCATGCCGAAGTTTCTTTTGCTTTACGACGCCCCCAGCGCCGGTGCTCCCGGCGCGCCGTCGCTAAGCCAGTTCCGCACGGCGGCCGTCGCCACGCAATCATCGGCGTTATAGCGCAGCAGGACCCGGCGCGCTTCCTCGCTATCGCCGGTGTCTACCTCCACCGCCACGCGGTAGGCGTTCACCGATTCCTCGCCGTCAAAGCCCTCGTCGCGCCACTGAAAACCCGCCTGCGGGGCCACCACTTTGAGGCCCAGTCCCATAGGCCCTGCCAGGGAGGCCTTGACGGAATCGAAAACATCCACCCATTCTTCGCTGCGGATAAAGGCGCTCACCTCTTCCTCCGTGGGGCCTCCGGGTAGCCGCCGTGCCGAGGCCCGTAACCAGTGATTCTCCCCGTGGCTGGCGTAGCAATAGGCCCGGAAGCTGCGCCCCGTGGCGTGAGCCTGAGCCCGAGTGTCCATGAGCCAGCGCCAGAACTCCGCAAAGTTGCGGGCCTCGGCCTCTCCACCCAGCCCCTCCCAGGTGACGAAGGGGCGATAGTCCCGCCCATCGTAGGTGCCCCAGAGATACGTCCCCTGATCCAGGTAGGCCTCCACGTCAATATCCACCTCTATATCGGCGCGCGCAGGGGGCTGCACTACCTCCCGGCGCAGCACGGAGATACCTTGCTGCCAGGCTCGCGCCAGCGCGGAGGCCTCGCCCAAGCCCGCCTGCGCGAGGCCGGTCACCGTGTGGATACCCCGCTGGCGAAAGCGCTGGGCACGATCACCGGGAAGAAAAAGGCTGAGGTCATCGGCGGCAACGAGTTCCGGGCGGCAGTACTGCCAAAAGCGGCAATCCGCGCACTCCTTTAAGCGGCGCGGGGCCTGCGGCACGGGGCTCAGCAGCGCGGTATTGACGGCGCGCTGAAAGTTCTGCGTGGGGGTGAGGAAGGCGCGGCGCCTATCCTGCCCGATGATCGCTCCGCGGCCATCGCCAACCCCATATTCCTCCAAAGCCCGGGCGGCCAGGGCCAGGCGAAAGCTATCGGAGGAATGATGTTTCAACGCGTATTCCTCCGGGTGCGGCTCGCTGAGCCCCAGGCGCGCCGTGGAAATCACGGGGGTGCTTGCGCCCTGTTTAGCGCGGCCCACGCGGTGATTGGTCACCACCACCGGCAGGTAGGTTCCGCTGGGCAGCAGCGCAAGCAGGTCCACCTCGGCATGCCAGTGCACCCCTTCATATATCCCACCGAATACCGCGCCCTCGATCAGGGTCACGCCCTGTGCCAGGGCTTCGAGGGTATCGAGGTCCGCGTCCTTCTGGGTGGTGTCCACCTGTACTCGGCTAAAGCGACGCCCGCGGGGATCACCAATCGCGCGATCCACCGGCAGCAACTCCCGCACCGCCGCTAAGGCCGTGTGCCGCCGACGAGCGCGGTGCCGGGAGGCCTCGGTGGGCGGGGTTTCGGGATAGCGGCGGCGCTGTACCTGTTTATAACGGCACCCCAAAAGTTCCTGCGCCCCCACGGGGGCCATCCCACGCGCTTTTTTCACAATAGTAAGAGCATAAGACATCGGCGCGGGTAAGGTTGAGGCGACAAAGATAAACGCCACAACTGCAAAGGATGGCAGCAGCATGGGTATTCTCAAGAATCTGAGCAAGCGCCGCGCCCGTTCCAAAGCCCAGATCAAGGCCGCCAAGACCCGCGCCAAGGCTGAGGTCAAGGCCAATGCCAAGGCTCGGAAGCGCCAGGCGAAACTCCTGGCAAAGCAAGAAAAGGGCCTGCTCAAAGCCGAGCACAAGGGTCTCAAGGCCAAGCGCAAGCACGAGCGCAAGATGGCAGAAAATAAGTTGGCACAGATTCAGGCAGGAAAGTTCAACGCGGATAATGTAAAGCGATGGACGGGTGCCGCACGTTTGCTCACCCCCATTGTGTTGCCGCTGGCTTATCGTGCCCTTACCGCTTTGCGCGAGCAGGCGAACTCCGCAAAAGCGCAGAAACTGGGCGTTACTACCGATCAGATGGCGCAATTCTCCGGTTACGGCGCACCTCTGAAAGCCCGTATTCACGGAATCATGCAGTCCCTAGAGGATTCCGGGTTGCCCTCCGGTTTTGTGCACGACGTAGAGGACCGCTTGAAGGAGCTCTCCGCCTCCCTCGATAACGCTGAGTACATGACCGAAGAACAGCGCCGCCGCGCTCATAGCAGTATCTCGCGGGACATTGACCAGGTAACCAACGAGATTCAGGGGCGCCTCAAACAACGCTAATCTCCGCGTTCACATGGTTGTTCTGGGTGGATAACTAAGTTCTTTTGCATATATATCGGGTTCAACTAGTAGATACTCGCATTAAGATGTAGAGTAGAGTCACCATGAAGAATACGGGCCGGAGGAACGCCGTTATTCCGGCCGTGCAACAGAAGGGTTAGCCACGTGGCACGCAAGGAAATTACTCAGTATTTTGATGATCTGTCCGGTACCCCGCTTGATGTCAATGAAGTGAACGTTGTTCGCTTTGCCCTTGACGGCACGGAGTACATCATCGACCTTTCCGCCGAGAACGCCGAGAAGTTCCGCGAGATGTTCCGCCCGTATCTGGCCGTAGCGCGTAAGCACGCCGCCCAGGTGAGCGGACGCCGCAATAGCGGCGCGGCCCGCAATAGCAAGGCCCGCGAGATCCGCCAATGGGCTCTTGACCAGGGCAAGGACATCGCCCTGCGCGGCAAGATCCCCTCCGAGGTCATCGAGGCCTACAACCAGGCACACAGCTAATGTATTTATAAGAAAAGGGCGGTGGTTTAAACCACCGCCCTTTTTATTTGGGTTAAATCACGCCTTGTTCCCGTGCCGAGGCCACCGCCGAGGTACGCGATCGCACCCCCAACTTGTCGTAAATATGCACCAAGTGCGACTTCACCGTGGCCTCGGAAAGCATGAGTTGCTGACCAATTTCCCGGTTCGAACAACCATCGGCCACAAGACCCAGCACTTCCAATTCCCGGGGGGTGAGCGAGGTGCGCGGAGTGCGCACGCGCGTCATCAAGCGATCCGCCACCATCGGGGAAAGCGCAGAATCCCCTTCCGCCGCAGAACGCACAGCGGCCAATAATTCCTCTGGCGGGGCGTCCTTAAGTAAGTACCCCACGGCCCCGGCCTCAATAGCGCCCAGAATATCAGCGTCCGTATCGTAATTAGTCACCACCAGCACGCGCGGCGGACGGGCCATTGCCTGCTTAATCGCCCGCGTGGCCTCGGCTCCGGTGGTCACCTTGGTTCCCTCCACCCCAGGCCCAAATCGCAGATCCATGAGAATCACATCAATACCCCCGGCATAGGCGGCAGAAATCGCGGCATCCGCCGTGGCCACCTCCCCGATCACCTCAATATCCTCGGCGCCGTCGAGAATGGCACGCAAACCCATTCGCACGATCTGGTGGTCATCGGCAAGGAGAACCCTAATCGTCGAGCGTCCCATGTATTTCTATTTCCTTCCGCGCGGGGGCGTATCTTTTTATCATTCTAGTACGCCATTTTTCACCGGAATAGCCACGGACATCGCGGTCCCCGCCCCCGGCTCTGATTCCACGGTGAGGGTGCCGCCAACCTCCGCGGCGCGGCGTCGCATAGCGTCCAGGCCCACGTGACCAAGCCCTGCGGGGCGCTGCGCTACGGCCTGGGGATCAAAGCCTCGACCATTATCCACCACGTCCAGGCGCACCTCCCCTTCCTCGTAGCTCACGGTAATCCGCGCACGGCTGGCCTGGGAGTGCTTGACCACGTTGCCCACCGCCCCCTGGCTAATGCGCAGCAGCACCGCCTCTGTTTTCATGGGCAGATCATAAACCTCCCCCTCCACGTCCACCTCAATATCCATCTCCACGCTGGCCCCAAAGCTCGTGGCTACCCGGCGCAGCGCCCCCTCTAAGGAGGTGGAAGAAAGCCCCGCCGGTTGCAGCGCCGCGATCATGGCCCGGGCCTCCGCCAGGTTCTCCGAGGCGGTGCGACGCGCCTGGTCAATCCGCGTGCGCACGGGGGCGGCATCGTGCTCGCTCAGGCCGGTCTCACCGAGGTCTCGCTCGGCGGCGTGCAGCAACATCTGGATGCTCGAAAGCCCCTGCGCCACGGTGTCATGAATCTCGTGGGCGATGCGCTGGCGCTCCGCCGCCATGCCCGCCGCGTGCTCGGAGGCCGCCAGCTGAGTGCGGGTGGCCATGAGCTGCTCGATGAGCTCTTGGCGCTCCGTGCTCACCTGCCACAGGGTGCGGAAGGCATAGTAAATAGCCACCACCACCAGGGCAGATACGGCGGGCCCCATGACGGCTCCCACGGTGATCCCCTTGGGAATCTGCGCCGCAATGGCCACCACCGTGGCCACCACCACGGCTACTATTCCGCGATAATCGTCCAGCACCCGCATATAGAGGAAGAACAGAGAAAGCAGAAGGTACACGCCCACGTCCGCCAGCGGAAGCATGAGTACCCACAGCCCCGAAAGCCCCAGTAACCAGGAAAACTGCGCTATCGGCGGCCAGCCCTCCCACAACTCCGAGCCAAAGAAATACAGAAAGGCAAAAAGCGCACAAATAACCACATTGATAACGGCAAATTGCAGATCCAGCTGCACCGAAGCACTCACGGTCACAATAAGAAGCACGGCGGTGAGCACATGAATACCGTTAGTGAGGCTACTTTCCCCCGGCCGCTCCGGGCGTTCCACATTGGTCATACTCCACACGGTACGCTTAGCAGGAGTTTTCCCATACAGCCCCAGCAGTAAAACGGAAAGGCGGCCGCGTACCGTGCTGAGCCTCTTTGTCCTCCCCATCTCCGGGATTATGAAGATGTGGCACCTGTTCTTCCATTCCCTCCTGGGAGTAGAAGAACATCACGCTTGGTTGCTCAGCCTCGTGGGATTGGTCATCACGGTGCGCGCCCTCATCGCCCCCTTTGCCTGGATGCAATTCCGCGCCGCACGCATTTCCGTGCTCATGCGCCCGCATCTCGACGCCGTGCGCAATGCCTACGCCGAACGCACCGACCGGCAGGGAATGTTAGAGGAGATGGCCCTCAATAGTCGGCTGCGCAAACGCTTTCAATATAAACCCGCCGCCGGCTGTATTCCTCCCCTCATTCAACTCATAGTCTTCATCGGCCTCTACCGCCTCCTGCTGCGCATCGCCCGCCCCTCCGAAGGCGTGGAGGGCACTCATCATTCCATCGGCTTCCTCAGCGCGCAGGACGTGGATTCCTTTCTCCACACCACCTTCCTCGGAGTGCCACTGCCTGCCTACCGCGCTATGGCCGACGATCGCTTGGCGGAACTGGGCACCACGCGCTCCGAAGTCACCGGGCTGATCCTCCCCTTTTTGCTCCTGGCGGTGGTATTCACGGTGCTCAACATGGCGCTTTCCCTCTACCGGAACCGCCAATCCCTTAATTACGCCTCCGAGCTGGCTCTGAATATCTACAAGATCACCCTGCTCTTGGCGATCTGGATTCCCATTATGCTGGTCACCGCCGGTCTTTTTGGACCGCTGCCCGTGGCCATCATCCTCTACTGGTTTGGCAATAATCTGTGGACGCTCAGCCAAAACGCCCTCATTCACCTTCTGCTGCGTAAACGCCTACCGCTGGAAGATAATCACCGCGCGTACTTCCGCAGGCAGCGCGAGGAACACCAAGGTATCCGAGCGCGGAAACGCGCACAGCGCCGAGAAATCTGGGGGCTGCGTTTGAGGGGCCTGGCCTCCGCGGAACATCGCACACAGGCCACCCGCAAGGCGGAGTTGCGGCGAATGCAAAGGGCGGCGGATAAGAAGCACCGCAAGGACATCGCGCAGGCCAAAAAGGAAACTCGCCGCGGCATCATTGCCGAGGCCAAAGCCGCCAAGAAAGGCCAGCAACCACCCGCCGCTCCGCCCGCTCGCCCCGCTCAGGGCAGGCATTCCGTGGAAAAGGAGTGGCCCGGCAGGATACGCGTGCACGTTCCCGAGGAGCGCCGTGGTACCGGAGGCCGCCACCGCAGCCCGGAGGAACCCAATGCTGAGGGGTTCAGCACTGAGAGGCCCGGCTCTGCGAGGGGCAGCAAGGGAGATCGCGGCGAGGGCAGTTAGATCGAGTAATCCGCCGGGGGCTCGGCCAGCATCTGACGGGCCAGGCCACGAGCCTCTTCCAGGGGCTTGGTGCTGCGCGCCACCCGCGAGCCGGCCACCCCGCCATCGAGGAAGATCAAAAGGTGCCCCGCCTGTGCCGCGCTGGGGTAGCCATTGCGCTCAGTAAGTAACTGGGTGAGGGTTTCCTGGCACCACCGACGATGATCCATCACCGCGCGGATAATTTCTTGCTCGGCTTCCGTTTCCGGCTTCGGGTATTCCCCCACCGCATTCATAAAGTGCGAGCCGCGATAATTTTCCGCGGGCATTTGCTCAATATATTGATCGAAGAAGGCCAGGATTTTCGCATCCGGCTCCTTCATATCCTTGGTGCGTTCGCTCCACGCCGCCCGCCAGGCGACGTCGAGCTGCTCAATGTAGGCCACCACGAGGGCGTCCTTGGAGCCAAAGAGGGAGTAGAGGGAGGCTTTGGCCACATCGGCCTCGCGCAGAATGCGATCAATGCCGATCACCCGCACACCCTCTGTGCTGAAGAGATGCGTGGCGGAGGCGAGCAGACGCTCCCGCGGGCTGGGCCGACTCCGCCTCCGCGAGGTTCCCGCCGACTTCCGCCCCTTGGTGGTGGCCACTGATTCTTTGTCCTTCCTGCGCGATCTGTCCTGCACTTCCCACATAATAGACAAATCTGTCCGCTTAGACTAAACATCCCCGGCTCCTATGCCGCCTTTCGGCTATATATCACACAGGAACCGGGGATGTGCCCCGCACGAGAGCGGGTTAATTACGCAGTTTGTTCACGATCGTCAGCAAGATCACCGCTCCGAGCAGGCAGGTGAGGAAGCTGAAGAACACCCCGCCACCGGCAACATCGACGCCCACGGCCTTGAGCAGCCAGCCACCGATCTGGCCGCCAATCACGCCCACCACGATGTTCAAGAACAGGCCCTGCTGCTCATCAGTGCCCTTGATCTTAGAAGCAATCCAGCCGGCCAATCCACCAATGATAATCCATCCAAAAAAGCCTAAGCTCATGCTTTACTCCTTATGTTTGTTATTTTGGACGCACAACCATCATAGGGCACGGCGCGGACTGCAACAAGGCTCGTGAAGTAGATCCCAGAAGCATTCCCTTAAATCCGCCGCGCCCGTGAGAACCCACAACCAGCAATTGAGCGTTTTCCGCCGCGTCCACCAACGCCCGTACCGGGCGATCCCTGGTAATCACCTTGGTCACCTTGACCTGCGGATACTGTTCGGCAAAGGGAGACAAACGGGAATCCAACAACTCGCGCTGCTCAGCCTCCACCTGCTCCCACTGCTCCTGCGCAGCGGAAAGCCCCGCCAGGGAAGCCTGCACCTGCATGTCCATCCACGTGTGCACGGCAACGAGTTCCGCCCCGCGCGCCTCGGCCTCCACGAAGGCGTATTCCGTGGCCCGCTGCGATACCTCCGAGCCATCCACGCCGATCACCACGGGGCCGTACTTGGTCTGCTCATCCACGGCGTTATCCGCGCGTACCACCACCACGGGGCAGGAGGCATGCGAGACCACCGCAGCGGAGACCGAACCCATCACCATGCCCGAGAGCCCGCCCAGACCGCGCGAGCCCATCACGATCATCGTGACGTCCTTAGACATTTCCAGCAGCATGTCAATGGGCGAGCCCTCCGCGATGGTGTGACCAATCTTGATCTCCGGGGCCACTTCATAGGCGATGCCGCGCGCCTCTTCGATCTTCTCCATCGCCTCGCCCTGGAGGTCGTCGAAAAGCTCCTGCGGGGGCACCATGCCCTCCGCATAGAGGTACTGGGGCATGGTGTAGCTCGATACCAGGCGCAGCGGCACATCGCGCTTCTGCGCCGTATTTGCGGCCCACCGCACCGCCACCTTGGCGGCCTCCGAGCCATCGACTGCCACAACGATGATTGCTTCCGTACTCATCGCGTCACCTTTCCTCCTACTGGATGCAACACCCCTCATCTTACCCCTCTACAGTGAACGCATGGCCGCTTCTCGACGTCGCCGCACACCCCCTCCGCTGCCCATCCGCGACGGGCTGAATCCCTCCCGAGCACGGGTGCCGGAAGGATTACACATCACCGCCCTCGACTTCCTCACGCACCTCATCGCCTCTCAACGGCACCGCCACCCCCTAGACAATGCTGCCGCCATTGCGCAGCGCTTTGACAAGGGCGAGGTACGGCTGCGCGACGCCACCGTTCTTGAGGCCAGCGATCTGCTCCGACCCGGCACCGACGTGTGGTTCTACCGCACCCCCGCACCGGAAAAACCCGTGCCCTATGAAGTGGAGGTGGTCTACGAAGACGCGCATATCCTCCTCGTCAATAAACCGCCCTTCCTAGCCACCATGCCGCGCGGGGAACACATCACCGAAACCGCCACCGTTAGATTGCGCCGCCTCACCGGTAACAACGAACTCGCACCCGCACATCGGCTCGACCGTCTCACCTCCGGGCTCCTGCTCTTTACCAAACTCCCCGAGATACGTGGGGCCTACCAAGAGCTTTTTGCCTCCCGCAGCGTTACCAAAACATATCGGGCCATAGCGCCTTACGACGCCGCCCTAGCCCGCTCCGTGGCCTCCGAGGGGGCCGTGGAATGGGCCTCCCACATCACCAAGACGCCGGGGGAATTGCGGGCGCGGGTGTGGCCGGAGAAGGAGCCAAATACCCATACCAGCCTTATAGAGGTGAGGTTATTGGATGATTCGGATTCTTCATCTCTGCCGCCTTCATCGCCGCTGTTATCTTCGTCCCCGTTATCTTCCCCATTATCTTCGTCGCGCTCGGGGCTCGGGGCGTATATTCTGCGTCCCCATACCGGCAAAACCCACCAGCTGCGCGTTCACATGGCCAGTGCAGGTGTGCCTATTTGCGGCGATCCCTTATATCCCGTGATAAGGCAGGCGGAGGAGGAAAATTTTAATGTTCCCCTAGAGCTTAAGGCCATAGGACTTTCATTTATTGACCCATTAAATGGGAAAGAAAGAGAGTTTAGGATATAGGAAGAGGGTGAGGTTCGGCTGAACCTCACCCCTTGCTTGTTGGGGGGAATGTCGTGCTCACAAGCCCAGAAACCACAAAAAAAGGGTAGGCATGACCACCTGCGGCCATACCCACCCTCTCATCTTTAATACAACAGTAGGGTGCGAGAGCGACATACAACCCTCACACCCCACTGCCTCTTGTTAAGTTTTAGTGTTGGCGGCAACCTACTCTCCCACACCCCAACGAATGCAGTACCATCAGCATGAAATGGGCTTAGCTACCGGGTTCGAAAAGGGACCGGGCGTTTCCCCACCACCATCAACCACCAA
>NZ_LKEV01000008.1 GCF_001412085.1 Corynebacterium lowii | reverse complement strand
AGTTTTGCCAGGCGGGCGGCGTTAATGGATTTCACTGCACCAATTGCATTGCGCTCAATGCAGGGGATCTGCACGAGTCCGCCCACGGGGTCGCAGGTTAGCCCGAGGTTGTGTTCCAAGCCGATCTTGGCTGCGCAGGTCACCTGCTGCGGGCTGCCCTCTAGCACGGCGCAAAGCCCGGTGACATTTTCCTCGCCGGCCGTCATGATCTGGGGCAATGCTCGAACAACCTTAAGGCGAAGAGCCGCTAAAACCTTCCGATGAGGTATAGCTTCAAACTTGAAGCCAGAAAAACCCTCCACACCGATGAATGTGCTGGCACCCGAGTAGGGGTTTACCATTCCGACAGGTGAGGAGGACGCGGGGCGCTGCCTTTAGGAAAGCGGCGGCACGGGGGCAAAGCCACCCAGCAGGCTATTGATCGTAGCGATGTAGTAGGAGGCCATATCCCCCGCGACGTCGAAAAGGCCCAAGCTCACGCTCAGCATGTTTTCTCCTCTGATAGTGGTTTTTGCTTAGTGTAGAACACCGCGCGGGGGAATACCACGAGGGATAGCGCCATATAGCGCAATACAGCGATTGGAAAACCTACACCGCGGCGATGAGCAGGAACACCGTGGCCAGCAGAGGGAAGGAACCCTGCTTGATGGCGGCGGAGCGGTGCGGCTTGGAGGAGACGAAGAGCACGGTGGCGGCGGCGAGCATGGGAACGACGCCGGCCAGGCCCAGGGTGATTCCCACGGTGCGGCTCCAGATGAGGGCGATGAGCCCGGCAAAGACGAGCACCGCTAGGAAGAAGTTATAAAAGCCTTGGTTGTAGGCGTTGAACTTGGTGAGGCGCGCTGATTCCGGGGTGGTGCCAAAGAGCGCTCGGGCTTTATCGCCTTCCCAGGCGAAGGATTCCAGATAGAAGATGAATACGTGAACCAGGGCCGCGAGGGTGGCAAAGATAAAGCCCAGAGCGAGCATGAGTGTCCTTTCATTAAGGGCGCGCCCAGGGGTATGCCTCAAGCGCGGTGATATGTCCACAACTATAAACCACTCAGGAGTGAGGTTTATTCCTGTTCAGTACTCGGCTGCTCTTCCGGGGTAGAGGAATCCCGAGCATAGGAATCCTGGGTGCGGGAAGCAGTATCGCGGCTGCGGCGGGCGGCGGAATGGCGGCCCACGTAGGGCTCCGGGCGTTGCGGGCGGGGGAGGTGCTGGAGCAAGTCACGGGAGCGTCGATAGTTGCTCCGGTACCACTCGTGCAGGTCGAAGGCCTCGGCAGATGGACGCGGGGCGCTCTGGGCCTCGCGTCCCATCCCTCCGAGCCGTGAAGAAGGGGGCACAGAAGAGGACGCACCAGAGAACACGGCGCCCGCCAGGAAAATGACGGGAATAAGCACGGCTGCTAGCAACTCTCCCCACGGCGAAGCCCAGCCGTGGCCATCGAAGTTGGTGGTGGAGGCCAGCGGCCAAAACAGCAGGGGTGCGGTAAACACCACGGCGGTCCACAGAACATCCTGGTGGAGCTGCGTGCGCGCCATCGCCAGTATCCCCATGACGGGCAGAAGCAGCACGAGCAGGGAATGAGACCACAGCAGCGGGGAGGCGAGGTAAGCCGCGCACAGCCAACCCACGAGCAGAATCTCCAAGGCGTAGCGGGAGTGAACCCACGCCGCCCAGCAGGTAGCCGCGGCGAGGAGAAGGGCCATGAGGGCGGGCAAAAGATTCACCCATAGGGGAACTTCGGTGAGAATGTGGGCGGTGGTCCCGCTGGGCAGGGGCTCCCGGTGCCCCATGACGATGGAGCTGAGCGCATGATTTTCCCGGTCCACCAGCGCTCCACCGATCACCTGCCGCAGGGCGGAGACCCATTCACGCACGCTGGCGAGCCCAGTCAAAAGAGAGGAGAGCACAACCATCGCCCCGGCGCTTACCGACGCCCACGCGGCCGAAAGCCGGGTGCTGGGCCATAGCAGGAGGGGCAGCACGAGAACCAAGGGGGTGAGCGTAAAAGAGGAAGAAACGCCGAGTATGACCCCCGCGCGCACCGGGTAATCGCGCGCCGCGGTGAGCGCCCAGATTCCGGCTGCCAGGGCGAGGGGGTTGATCTGACCGTGAGCACCCGCTACCTGGAACGCCGCGCTGAACCACAACAAAGTGGAAAGGGGAATGAGCCACATCAGCGGCATGGCATGCCGGAACCACAGGGTATAGGCAGAGGCCACGAGGGCTACCAGGGCGAAACCCTGGGCGGCGGCGAGCAGGAACTCCGCCACGCCGAAGGACATGACCGCCGTGATGGGTGCCATGAGCGCGCCGAGGAAGGGAAGGTAGAGGAAGGGGCGGCCGTCGTAAGCCGAAAAATCGTAGAGGCGGGCCGTATCGCCTGAACGCACGAGCTCGCCAGCCGTCCAGAGGGTAGAAAGATCGCTGCTATCGCTTTTGGTAATCCACAAGATGGCGTTGAGAACACCAAAAAGAATGGCCACGAGGAGCGTGGCCGGGTTCCATACTGCGGGGGAACGCATTTAGGGCACGATCCTTTCCAATTGGTGCTGATCCGCGGCGATGGTGCCGGGATCGGGGCTCAAGGCGGTGTCGTAGGTGCTTCTATCGCCCTGCGATCGACGCCGCCTTGACAGCCGTGGCTTTCCGCCGCGCCGGGGGCGGAAGCGGGAGTGGGAACGCAGCGGTGTGGTGTGCTCGGCAGCCTGTCTGCTGGTGCGCGGCGCCCCCACCACCAGGAGGAAGAGAATGAGATGCAGGGTCAGGGAGACGAGCCCCAGCCATTGCACATAGAAGGGAGATTCCTGGGCCAAGGGGGGCAGCAAAAGCGCGGTAAATAAAGCCAGGGCCGGGTACACGTACTTGGCTCGGTGGCGCGGGGTGAAGGCTAGGGTGCCCATGATGGGCAGGGCCACGATGATGAGGTAGTGCGTCCACAGGATGCTGGCGGTGAGGGTGGCCACGGTAAAGCCTCCCACGGAAAGAATCTCAAAGGCGCGGGCGCGATTACGCAGGGCGGCCCAGCACACGCCGATGAGGCCCAGCACCGTGACCACGCGGGGAATAACGGCGATCCACGTGGGAATATCCTCCACGATGGGAACGAAAAGATCCTCCGTGCGCTTTCCCAGCTGCACGGTGCGATCCACGCTGGGCTCCAAGAACACGGAGACGAAGCTCTGATTCACCTTATCCACGATGCCGCGGCTATTGAGCCAGCCGAGGGTGTGCATCCACTCCTGGAATACCGCTGCGCCGCCGAGGAAGAAGGAAAGCCCCACCATGATCGCGGCGGTGAGCGCCGTAATGAAGGCGGTGCGGCGGGTGGAGCGGAACATTCCCAAGGGGAGAATCAGGCTCAGCGGGGTGAGCTTGATGGCGGCGGCAATGCCCAGCACGATCCCGGAAATGCGGGGCCGGTGTGCGGCCATCGCCAGGCCATAGGCGATGGCGGCGAGGATGAGCGGGGTGGTCTGCCCGATATTGGAGGAGAGTTGGAAGGCGGCGGTGAGCCACAGTAACAAGGTGGCGGCGGCGAGGTAGGGCAGCCTCATGGGTTTTTTGAACCACAGGGTATAGGAGGAGGCCACCAAAACCACCAGGCAAAAGCCCTGGGCAAAGGTGAGAATCACCTCTGCGGTGCCGTAGCTCATAATCCTGGTGAGGATGGAGGTAAACCAGGCCACCAGGGGAATGTGCACGAAGGGGTGGGGGAAGGTGTAGTTATCGTTGTCCTCTATGTAGGAGACCCAGACGCGCTCGGTCCAGCGGGAAAAATCCTTCTCCCAGATGTCATAGAGAAGGTGCGTATCACCCCGCACCACCATCTCCCCGGCGATCCAGAGCGAGGCCCAGTCATCCGTGGATTGGCGCTGAAACCACATCGCCGCGTTAACCACCCCAAAGAGCAAAGCAAAGAGCAAGGTGAGGGGTGTGAAGACGCGGGTCCGAGGGGAAGAGCGGCGTGGCATACAGGTACTTTTCGCAAATATGGGAGGCGGGAACTCGGGGTGGACTCAATGAGTCTTATAGGAGTTATCGCTAGGGACTTCATTGATGTTAGCGCCTGGGTGGAGCGCCGGGGCAATAATCTTAGTTTTGTCGGGATACGGTGTTTACGAGTACATCCCGGTCAGGGTAGTGTTCCCTTACTAAGGCCTCCCTTAAGATATGAGGTCGCGTATTTTTCGCTGAGAGGAACCCCGTATGCGCTCCGCATCGCCTTGGAAGATCATGGCGGCTTCGATGGCCGTCGCCGGACTCACCCTCGTGACAGCACCGGTAACGGGGCCGCCCGCCATGACCTCCGTGGCACACGCGGAGCAATGTCGCACGCTCAACGCCGGCCATATGGATTGGGGTATCAAGCAATCCTTCCGCAATTACCTCACCGGCCCTATCGCTATGGGCTCCTGGGAGCTCGATGGCGCGGAGTTCCACGGGGAAGAAAAGGGGGAGGGCGGTGCCTTCCGCTTTGCGGCCGATCCCTCGGCAGCCGCCATTGAGGGGGATAACGCCGATATTCCGCTGCTCGGCTCCGTGCGTATGAGCGGACATTTTGGTGCACTCAGCATCACCATGAGCGATCTAGAGGTGCAGATTCGCGGCAACCAGGGGCAGATTCTTGGGCGCATGGGCAGCGATTCCCCCGAACTGCTTTCCAGCGTGCTGGGTCTGGGTGGCGGCAGCGGGGAGCGCGTGCCTCTGGCCGTACTCGACCTGGATAAGCCGCTTTCCCAGTCCCTCGACGAGCAGGGCAACGCTCTGATAACCGCCGCCACTCGCCTCACGGAGGAGGCTAATCAGGCCCTCGGTGGAAACTACGGGGAGGGGAATAACCAGGGCGATCCCATGATCCTGCAATTGAGCACCGCCGCAGGCCAAGGCGCGTGCGGGCAGGTGGACGCGGGGGCACAGATCGCCCAGGCACCGGGGGAATCGGCACCGGGAGCGTCCACGCCGGGGGAGTTCACCCCCGCGACGTCGCCAAGTGCTGAGCCCACTGCGGCTCCGGCTGCCTCGCAGCCCGCACAACAAGCCCCGCAATCCGCGCAGTGCTCCCAGGTCACGGCGGCGTCGGCGGGCTGGGGTATCAAGCAGTCCTTCCGCAATTACCTCACCGGCCCCATCGCGCTCGGCGGCTGGGACCTCGACGGCGTGGAGTACCAGGGCTCCCAGGGCGGAGCGGACGGCCAATTCCTGTGGACCTCCCCGCAGGGCAGCGCCACAGTCACCGCCGAGGGCGCGGATATACCGCTGGCCGGAACCGTGAAACTCCACGGCCACCTGGGTCTGCTCAGCATCGAACTGAGCAATATGAGCGTGAAGGTGCGCGGCAACCAGGCCCAGATCATCGCGGACTTTAGCTCCAATACCGTCAATCGTCCCACCGCCGATGCCAAGGTCACCGGCCAGGAAACCGGCACCCAGACCGCGATTGCGGAGTTCACCCTGGATACCCCGATCACGGAGCAAGCCCTGGCCTCCGGGGAGGTGCGCCTGCACGGCAGCGGCTACATCACCGCCGAGGGCAACCGTGCCTTTGGTGGCAACTACGGCGAGGGCAATAACCAGGCCGATCCCCTGGACGTGACTGTGAAGGCAAGCGGGGCGGAGGGCTGCGCCACCGACCTCAGCCAGTACCAGCCCAGCAGCCCCGCCAGCAATGGCGCCGCCCAAGACACCGGAACCGCCCAGGGCACCCAGGGATCACAGGGCTCGCAGAACGACGCCGCCCCGGCCCTCAATGTGGGCGCACCCGGCGCCAGCAACACCGGCATGGCCAGCAAGGCGAGCCCCGCCGCGCCAAACGCGGGGACGGGGAACTCTGGGGCGGCGTCGGCAAGCAATACCTGCAACGCCGAGGCCACCAAGGCTGTATCCGATGCCCGCCTGGGCTGGGGCGTGAAGGATTCCTTCCGCACCTATGTGCGCGGCCCCATCGCGCATGGCGGCTGGCGGCTCAGCGGCGCGGAGGAATCGGGCGGGGCCTTTGTGTTTAGCGGCAATAGCGGCGCGGTGGATACCACCGCCGGGCGCGGCACGATCAGCCACGGCGGCGCGGTGACGTTCTACGGCCACGATGGGGTGCTCAATACCACCATTGCCAACCCCGAGGTGCAGTTTGAGGGTGGGGCGGGCACCCTGGTTGCCCAGGTGACCTCGAATGATACCGAGGGCAATCCCGTGGATTACGGCCGCATCGCCGTGGCCGACCTCGCCGTGAATACCTCCGTGAATGGCGACGTCCTGGACGGCACCGCCGCCGCCTCGCTGACGGCCGCCGGTGCTCAGGCCTTGGGGAACTTCTACCCCGCCGGTACGGAGATGGCCCCCGTGAGCTTCAAAGCGGCGCTGTCCGGCAGCGCCGATTGTGGGGCCGTGACCGGGGCGGAGGCCGCGAGCAGCGCCGGAGCGGGTGCCAAGACCCTCTCCAAGGAAGAGATTGCCAAGCTGAGCAAGGAGACCGAGGCCCCCACCACGGAGGCCGAGACCCCGGTGGAGATGAATAACCAGGGAACCGGCTCGCGCACCAGCCTGCTCGATAGCGAACAGGAGCAGCCGCGCAGCGTGGCGATGGCGCTGGCGGAAAACCCCATGACCCCGCCCTCGCTGGCGGTGGTGTTCCTGGGCCTGGTGGGCCTGGGCGTGTACCTCTTCATGGGAACCCGCGCGACGAAGAAGGTGGAGGCAAACGATGAATAACAAGAAAATCCTGATTGCCCTGGTCACGGCCCTCACCCTCACGTTAGGAGCCTGTAGCACCGCCACCAACAATGGGCAGGAGGTAAACGCCACCAACCAGGTAGAGCAACTGCCCCCGCGCAGCGAGGCGCTGAACCCGCACGAACTCACCGGGCCTTCCTCCGCACAGCCGGTGGGGGACATCGAGCCGGTGACCGATTCTCCCTCCCCGCAATTGCCGGTGAGCTTTAGCGACGCCACGGGCACCACTGTGGAGGTCACCGACGTATCGAGGATTCTGGCCCTGGACCTCTACGGCACGCTTTCGCGCACCGTGAGCGGGCTGGGCCTGGGCGATAACCTCGTGGGCCGCACGGTTTCTTCCGAGGAGCCCGCCCTGGCAGATCTGCCCGTGGTGACGGAAAGCGGCCACAGCCTCAACGCCGAGGCCATCTTGCAGCTGCGCCCCACCGTGGTGCTGGTGGATGATTCCGTGGGGCCACCCGAGGTGATTCAGCAGCTGCGCGACGCCGGTGTCCCCGTGGCCGTGCTCGATCCTCGCCGCACCCAGGACTCCCTGGAAGATGACGTAACCCTGGTGGCCGGGGCGCTCGGCGTGCGCGAGGAGGGCAAGACCCTGGGTGAGCGCAGCCGCTCCCAGATGGAGCAGGCCAGCACCGAGGTAAACGACCTCGCCCCCTACGGCGAGGAGCGCCTGCGCATGGCCTACCTCTATATGCGCGGCGATGGTGGGGTGTTCTTCATCCTGGGCGAGGGCAGCGGCGCGGATAACATGATTAAGGCCCTGGGCGGGCGCGATGTGGCCAGCGAGGCCGGGATTGTGGACGTCAAGCCCGCCAACGCGGAATCCCTGGCGGAACTCAACCCCGAAGTGATCGTGGTGATGGAAAAGGGCCTGGAATCGGCGGGCGGAATCGAGGGCCTGCTGGCCCGCCCCGGCGTGAGCCAGACGGAGGCGGGAAAGAACCGCCGCATTGTGTCCCTCCCCGATTCCGAGGCGATCTCGATGGGCCCGCAGGCCGGGCTCTCCCTGGTGCGCGCGGCCAAGGCCGTGTACCTGGGTGATAGCCAGTGAGGGAGGGCACCACCGATACAGCGGGGGCGTCGATAGCCGAACCCTCGGCCGTGGAGCAACCCTCCGCCCTGGAACGGCGCGGACGGGCGCGCCTTATCACCTTGGGCGTGCTCCTCGCGGCCCTGCTGGTCTCCCTGGCTGCGAACCTCGTGCTGGGGCAGTTCAGCCTCTCCCCATCCGAGGTGGTTTCGGCGCTGCGGGCAGGCCCCGGCGGGCAGGAGATAGCCACGAGCGTGATCTGGCAGATTCGCCTGCCCCGCATTGTGCTGGGCCTGCTGGTGGGCGCGGCCCTGGCCGTGGCGGGTACCCTGCTCCAGGGGCTTTTTGGTAATCCCCTGGCGGAACCCTCCGTGATCGGCGTGACCTCCGGGGCGGGGGTGGGCGCGGCCGCAGGTATCGTCTTTGGTCTGAACTTCGCGGGCATGGCCACCATTCCCATCCTGGCCTTTATCACCGGGCTCATTACCGCGGCGGCGGTCTACCGCTTGGCCTCCTTTGACGGGCAGGTGCGGGTGGTCACGCTCATTCTCACCGGCATTGCCGTCAATGCCGTGGCAGGGGCCGTGATCTCCGTGTTGATCTTCCTGGCACCCACCTCGGCGCGCGAGCAGATCATTTTCTGGCAGATGGGTTCGCTTAACGGGGCGCTGTGGCAGCAGGTAGCCACCGTGGCCCTGCCCATCGTGGTGTGCGCGGCGGCGGCCTGCCTGATCGCCCCGCGCCTGGACGTGCTCAGCCTGGGCGAGCGCGCCGCCGCGCACGTGGGCCTCAACGTGGGGCTGAGCCGCCTGCTCATCGTGGGGCTCTCGACGGCGCTGGCGGCACTCGCGGTGGCCTTCGCCGGGGTGATCGGCTTCGTGGGACTCATCGTCCCGCACATTCTGCGCCAGGCCATCGGCCCCTCTCACGGGTGGCTCATGGCCCTATCCTGCCTGGGCGGCGGGGTACTGGTCACCCTCTCCGACCTTGCCGCGCGCACCCTCATTCCCTTCGCGGACCTCCCCATCGGTGTCTTTACCGCCCTCGTGGGCGGGCCTACCTTCTTTATTCTGCTGCGCCGCAGCCTGCGCCGGGGAGGCCACGCATGAGTTATCTGCTAGAGGCCCGCAACCTCAGCGTGCGGGTGCGCGAGCGCGAGTTGCTTCACGACGTCTCCGTGGGCGTTCGCCCCGGCGAGGTACTGGGGCTCATCGGCCCCAACGGGGCGGGAAAGTCCACGCTGCTGGCGGCGCTGGCCGGGGATCTTTCGCCGGCGGCGGGAACGGTGCTCTTGGACGGCAAACCCCATGCCGAGTATCGCCCCCGCGAGGCCGCGCGCCTGCGGGCGGTGATGACGCAGGACACCACGGTTTCCTTCGCCCACCTGGTGCGCGATGTGGTGGCCCTGGGGCGCACACCTTGGCCGCGCGATACCCAGCGCGACGCCGCGATGGTGGATTATGCCCTGGACACGGTGCAGGTGCGCCACCTAGAAGATCGGGAGGTCACCACCCTTTCCGGCGGGGAACGCGCGCGGGTGGCCCTGGCCCGTGTGCTGGCCCAGGAGGCGCGCTGCGTGCTTCTCGACGAACCCACGGCGGCGATGGACCTGGGCCACCAGGAACACGCCCTGCTTTTGGCGCGGCACCTGGCCGATACCGGCATCGGCGTGATCGTGGTGCTGCACGACCTGGCGGCGGCCACGCGGGTATGCGACCGCGTGGCGCTATTGTGCGCCGGGGAATTGGTGGCGGTGGGCAGCCCCGCCGAGGTGTGCACCGCCCCGCGCCTGAGCGAGGTATATCAGTGGCCGGTGGCGGTGGGGGAGAGCCCCGAGGGTGGCCTGTGGATTCGCCCGCAGAGGGCGGCGCGGGTGGAGTTCCCGGCGAAACCCTAGCGTTCAAGCCCTAGCGGAAGGATTCTTCCGTTTTGGGGCTTTGAGGGGTGTGTGGGGCGCCTTTGAGGGCGGTTTCGGAATAATTCTTCCGTTTGGCCTCTCGGCGGGGTATTCTCGGAGGCAAAATACCTCTTTTCGGAAGGATTCCTCCGAATCATGCTCGATATATCCACCAGTGCCCAGGAGATCGGGGCCGCCGTGCGCACCGCGCGCAAGGAATACCTGCTCACTCAGCAGCAACTAGCCGAACTCGCCGGTCTTTCCGACCGCACCGTGCGGGAGATCGAAAAGGGAACGGGCACTCCCGGACTCAAGGCCGTGCTCACGGTGCTGGCCGTGCTGGGTTTGAAGATAGAGGTGGCGGAATGAGGGACTTATCCGAGTTGCGCCTGTGCCGGGAGGCGGATGTGTACAAGCGCGGCGCGCTTGCGGCCACGCTTCGGCGCAATGACGCCGGAGAGGTGGAGTTCCGCTATCGCCCGGAATACTCAGGTCCACAGATAGCGCACACTCTTCCGCGGGTGGAGGGGCCGGTGATCCGCGCCGGTGGCGGGCTCCCTCCCTTCTTCACGGGTCTGCTCCCGGAGGGGCACCGCCTCACCTTGCTTCAAAGAGCAACAAAAACCTCCCTCGATGATGAACTCACCCTGCTCTTGGCCGTGGGGGCGGATACTCCGGGAGATGTACAGGTGGTGCCCGCAGGTAGCCCCGTGGAAGTGCCGGAGCCGTTGGTTCATCAGCAGCCGGAGGAGCTGGATTTTCTCGAAGTCACCGGAAAAACCGATGCTTATGCCCTGGCTGGGGTGCAAAATAAGGCCTCTGCCTCAATGGTGAATATGCCATTACAGATGGGCCAGCACCACGCGATCCTCAAAATTGACCCGCCCGAACACCCGCACCTCGTGCTCAATGAGGCCCTTCACCTCCGCCACGCGGTCACGATGGGGCTACCCGTGAGCCAGCACCAGGTGGTGCGTGATCGCAATGGTGTGTCGGGTTTGCTCGTCACGCGCTTTGATCGCCGCGCGGATCAGAATGGAAAAATCACGCGCCTGGCAGTGGAGGATGCCGCACAAATATTGAATATTCTTCCGGCCGCCAAATACGGGGTGGACGCGGAAGAGGTGGTGCGGGCCGTGGCCTCTCGTACGCAGGCGCCGCTGATTGCCACCCGTAATCTGTATATGCAATTTCTCTTTGCCTGGCTCACCGGCAATGGGGATCTGCACGCCAAGAATATCTCCCTTTTGCAGGATGAAAAGGGCCGGTGGAATATCGCGCCCATCTACGATGTGCCTTGCACCGTCTTATATCGGGATATGACGATGGCCCTTCCCCTTTCGGGGAAAATGAAGAATCTCAAAAAGCAGCACTGGGATGATTTTGCCGCCTCCATCGGCCTACCCCAGGCGGTAGCTCACAGCGCTAATGAGGTGGTTCTTCGGGCCGCCGCCGTAGACTTATCGTTCTTGCCGCTGAGCGGTTCGCCCCTGCACTGGGCACAAGAGGAAGCACAGCGGGAGTTGGAGCGCCGCAGAATGAGGTTCGCCTGAAAAGGACCACCCGTGTCCCACCCCTCTGTTATCTTCGTGCCATGCCTGATTTTTCCCTCACAACACAGGACCTCCAAGCCCTGCGCGCCAGCGCCGATACCCCGCAGGTGCGTTTTGCCACTAACGCCGTGACCACCACGGATGTGGACGAGGTGGCCTTTAATCGCCGGGCGATGGTGGCGCTCAATCCCGCGGTGGAGACCAAATTAGATTCCCTGAAAGTCACCGATCAAAAGCAATCCGGCCGCTGCTGGATGTTCGCGGCGCTCAACGTGTTCCGCCACCGGATTGCCAAGAATCTAGGTATACAGGACTTTGAGTTTTCCGAGGCCTACCTTCAGTTTTATGACCTCTTGGGCAAGGCGGAGATTTTTCTTGACGCGATCTCGGAGGAACTTGATGACTTCGAATCCCGCCGCGCCTTCCACCTGCTGCAAGCGCCGGTGAGCGATGGTGCCGAGTGGAACTACGCGGTGAACCTGGTGGAAAAGTACGGCGCGGTGCCCAAGTACGCCATGCCGGAGACCCATTCCAGCTCCCATACCGCGCACCTGCGCCGCGATATTAATACCGTGCTGCGCCGGGGCGTGGCCCGCCTGAGCCGAGGGGAGGGCAGCAAGGAGGAGATTCTGCGCGATGTGCACCGTATCCTCGTGATTCACCTGGGCGTGCCACCGGAGAGTTTTGTGTGGCAGTACCGGGATAAGGAGGGCGAGTTTCACCGGGAAGGGGAGATCACCCCGAGAGAGTTTGCCACGAAGTACCTGCCCCGGGACTTAGGCGAGTACGTGGTGCTCGGCCACGACCCGCGCCCGGAGCGTGAGGTGGGGGTGCGCTACAGCATTGATACCCAAACGAGCGTGCCCGGAACGGACTTCTTTACCTACCTCAACGCGGAGCTTGCCGACGTCACGCAGGCGGCCGTCGATAGCGTGCGTGCGGAGGAGCCGGTGTGGTTTGCCTGCAATGTGGACGCTCAGTTCCACCGGGATATGGGGGTGTGGGACGTAGACGTCTTTGAGCGCGATGCCCTCTACGGGGTGGATACCACCACGACGAAGGCGCAGCGCATGGGTACCTGGGAATCGGTGCTCACGCACGCGATGGTGCTCAGTGGCTATGACCCCGAACCTGCGCGCTGGCGAGTGGAGAACTCCTGGGGTGAGAAGAATCAGAGCGCCAAGAATGAGGCGGCGGATAAGGGCTACGCCACGATGTCTCAGGCGTGGTTTGACCAGTATGTGTTTGCCGTGGTGGTGCACCCGAAGCACCTGCCCGAGCACCTGCGTGCGGCACTATCCACGCCGCCGGTGACCCTGCCGGTGTGGGACGCGATGGCTTAAGCGAGAACGGAGAAGAAAAACAATGGATTACACGCAATGGAACCGTGAATACGCCACCGCTATCGACGCCGACCCCGCCCTGCGCCTGGCCGCTAACGCGGTGGCAGGCACCGATATTGACCGCGTGGCGCTGAATCGGCAGGCCGTGGTGGCCCTGGATTCCTCGGTATCGCACAAGGTGGACGATTGGGCCGTGGCTAACCAGAAGCGCTCCGGGCGCTGCTGGATTTTTGCGGGGCTTAATTCCCTGCGCGGGGAGGTGATGGCGCGCCACAAGATTAAGGACTTTGAGTTCTCCCAGGCCTATATCCACTTCTACGACAAGCTGGAAAAGGCCAATTACTTCCTCACCTCTATGCAGGAATTGAGTGAACGCGAACTTGACGATCGCACCGTCTCCCACCTCCTGCGCACCCCCATTGAGGATGGCGGCCAGTGGAACATGTTTGTTTCCCTGGTGGAGAAGTACGGGGTGGTACCCAAGTACGCCATGCCGGAGACCCATTCCAGCTCCCATACCGCCAAGCTCAACCGTGACCTCAATACCGTGTTGCGCCGTGCGGCGCTGCGCCTGCGCGAGGCAGCAGAAGCAGAGGCGTCGGCAGCCGTGGAAGAACAGCAGGAGGTACACCAGGAAACCCTGCGCGATGTGTACCGCATCCTCACCATTCACCTGGGGGTGCCGCCGGAGAGTTTTGTGTGGCAGTACCGGGATAAGGAGGGCGAGTTTCACCGTGAAGGCGAGCTAACCCCGAAGGAGTTTGCCTCCATCTACCTGCCGCCGGACTTGGGCGAGTACGTGTGCGTGGTCAACGATCCCCGCCACCCCTATCGCGCCCGCTACACGGTGGATTACCTGGGCAATGTGGTGGGCGCGGGAGCGGTGACCTACCTCAACGCCCCGATGGAGGTGCTTAAAAAGGCCGCGGGCGCTGCCGTGGCGGAGGGCCTGCCCGTGTGGTTTGGCTGCGAGACCACCCGCCAGGCCGATAGGGAAACCGGCTTTTGGGCGGCCGATCTCTACGACTACGAGGGCTTGTACGGGGTGCCCATGCAGATGAGCAAGGAAGAGCGCCTGCGCACCGGGGAATCCCTCATGGAACACGCGATGGTGCTCACCGGCGTGGACCTGAGTGCGGAGGGCACCCCGCGCCGCTGGCGGGTGGAGAACTCTTGGGGCGATGAGAAGGCGGAGAAGGGCTTTTGGACTATGGACGATTCCTGGTTTGACCCGTACGTCTTTGAGATCGCCGTGCCCCCGCGTTTTCTACCCGAAGAGGTGCTGCAAGCCAGGGATTCCGAGCCGGTGGCGCTGCCCGCCTGGGACCCGATGGGCGCCCTGGCCTAAGCGGTAAGCCTAAGAGGCCAAAGTGCCCGGAGCGGCCAAAGAGCCCCGCCTTAGCACCCTCTAGTGCCCCTCCCCAAAGGGCGTGCGGCGGGGATTGCCCTGGAAGCACCAGGCGGTTATGGCGGCGAAAACCGCCCCCACCACCGCGATGATGCACAGGATAACGAGGTAAGAGCTATCAAAGGCGTCCTCGTAGGTGGCTCCGCCCTCCGTGAAGGCCTTGAGAAAGGTGGGTAGCAGGCTGCCGAGAATCGCCACGGAGAGCAGGCTGCCGAACTCGTAGGAAACCTCCTCCACGCTAGAGGCCATGCCCGCCCGCTCCCTGGGTGCGGAACCGATGATGGCGGTGGAAGAAACGGACATGGCCGCTCCCATCCCGGCGCCCGCCAGCGCGATACCGAGGAGGAAAATCGGCATGGAATCCGCCCACAGCCCCACGGCGCTGACCAAGACAGCCCCGGAGATGAGGCCGAATCCCCCGGTGATGAGCGTGCGGAATCCCAGCCGGTGCAGATAAGCACCGCCCAGGATAGAAAGCGGCATGGCGGCCACCGCCGCGAGCGCCACCACGAGCCCGGCGTGCAGGGGGCTATAACCCAAAGCGAGCTGAAAGCGCTGGGTCGTGGTGAGTTCCAGCCCGGACATGGCAAACATCGCCCCCGCAGCCGCGAGCACCCCGCCGCTGAACATGCGGTTGCGGAAGATGGCGGCGTCGAGAAGCGGCACGGCAAGGCGGCGCTGCCGGAGGGTAAAGCAGGCCCCGGCAACCACCACTACCAGCAGCGATACCGCGAGCAGACCCCACTGGCGCGGGGAGTGGGCGGCCTCCTTAATGCTCATCACCAGCCCGGAGACGGTCAGGAGGGCGAGGAGGGAAGAAAGCCAATCCCAGTGGGCGGCGGGGTTGGGTTGGTTGGGCGGGGCGAGAATGAGGGCCGCCACCAGGGCGATGAGGCCCACGGGAACGTTGATGAGAAAGACGGAGCCCCACCAAAAGGCCTCCAAGAGCGCGCCGCCGATGACCGGCCCCGAAGCCGCACCCACCACCGCCACGGAACCCCAGATGCCGATGGCGGTGCTGAGTTCGCGCTCGTTGCGGAAGGTCACGCGGATGAGCGCGAGGGTGGCGGGCATCATGGTGGCCCCGCCCAGGCCGAGCAGCGCGCGGGCAGCGATGAGCGCTATCGCGGTGGGGGAAAACGCGGCGGTCAGCGATCCAAGGACGAAGATACTCAGGCCCACGAGGAACATGCGGCGGTGTCCAATGCGATCGCCCAGGGTGCCGGTGCCCAGCAGGAGGCCGCTGAGCACGAGCGGGTAGGCGTTGATAATCCACAGCGCCTGGCGCTCGGTGGTGTGAAGTTGCTCCTCTAGCTGGGGGAGCGCGGTAAAAAGCACGGAGTTATCCATGCCGATGAGAAAGAGGCCGGTGCTGATGACCGCGAGGAAGGTCCATCGCTGCGCGGGTGTGGTGTTCGCTGCTCCGGGACTGTGTTGCATGGGAAGTTACTGTACCCAATGGACGGTCATGGCGTGCGGTGGCATTGCGCGGCATACTTGGATATATCCACATAAACAAACATCAAACGGAAGCGAACTCACGGGGTTCATGCTTATCGACTGCTTATCGACGCCCCGGAGAACGCTCCCGTGGACATAGCGGAAGGAGAGCGCAGAGATGGCTAAGAATTACGCTCACGTGCTGGTAGAGGCCCTGGAGCGCCAGGGTGTCAAGCGCATTTACGGGGTGGTGGGCGATTCCCTCAACCCCATCGTGGACGCCGTGCGGGATTCCAGCATCGAATGGATCCACGTGCGCAACGAGGAGGCGGCGGCCTTCGCCGCCGGGGCGGAATCTCTCATTACCGGGGAACTCACGGTGTGCGCGGGTTCCTGCGGGCCGGGCAATACGCACCTCATCCAGGGGCTCTATGATGCTCACCGTAACGGCGCCAAGACGCTGGCCCTGGCTAGCCATATTCCCTCCCGGCAGATCGGCTCACAGTTCTTCCAGGAGACGCACCCGCAGCAGATCTTCCAGGAGTGCTCCGGCTACTGCGAGATGGTGAACTCCCCGGACCAGGGCGCGGTGATTACCCACCACGCCATTCAGTCCACGATGGCGGGTAAGGGCGTATCCGTGCTGGTGATCCCCGGCGATATTGCCGCCGATGAGGTGGAGGACACCACCATTATTGATTCCGCTATCGCCTCCGGCTGCCCCGTGGCCTACCCGGATGCGCAGGAAGCCGCCGCCTTGGTGAAGGCCATTAACGAGGCTAAGACGGTGACCCTCTTTGTGGGCGCGGGCATCAAGAACGCCCGCGAGCAGGTGCTGCAACTGGCCGAAAAAATTAAGGCCCCCATCGGCCACGCCTTCGGAGGCAAGCACTATATCCAGTACGACAATCCCTTCGAGGTGGGCATGTCCGGCCTGCTCGGCTACGGCGCCTGCCATGAGGCCTCCCACGAGGCCGATCTGCTCATTCTCATTGGCACGGACTTCCCGTATAACGACTTCCTGCCCAAGAAGAACGTGGCGCAGATCGACGTCGATGGCTCCCACATCGGACGGCGCACCACCATCAAGTACCCGGTGGTGGGCGATGCCGCGGCGGTGATCGAGAATATCCTGCCGCATATCCAGGAAAAGACCGACCGCTCCTTCCTAGACAAGATGCTCAAGAAGCACTGCAAGGCCCTGGAAAGCGTGGTGGGGGCGTACACCCACGACGTCGAAAAGCACACGCCCATCCACCCGGAGTACGCGGCCTCCCTCATCGACGAACTCGCCGCCGAGGACGCCATCTTCACCGTGGACACCGGCATGTGCAACGTGTGGGCCGCGCGCTACCTCACCCCCAACGGCAAGCGCGTGGACATGGGCTCCTACCGCCACGGCACGATGGCGAACGCTTTGCCGCAGGCCATCGGCGCGCAGGCGGCCGACCGCAACCGCCAGGTGTGCACCTTTAGTGGCGACGGCGGCCTGAGCATGCTCATGGGCGAGCTCATCACCGTGAAGCAGCACGACCTGCCGGTGAAGATGTTTGTGTTCAACAACTCCTCCCTGGGCATGGTGAAGCTGGAAATGCTCGTGCAGGGCATGCCGGAATATGAGACGGACCATGACCACGTGAATTACGCCCAGATCGCACAAGGCGTGGGCATTAAGGCCATCCGCATCGAGGACCCGCGCGACCTGCGCGCCGGTATCCAGGAGGCGCTGGCTTACCCCGGCCCGGTGCTGGTGGATATGGTCACGGACCCGAACGCGCTCTCCATCCCGCCGAACATCACCTGGGAAATGCTCATGGGCTTCTCCAAGGCCGCCACCCGCACCGTCTTTGGCGGCGGCGTGGGCGCCATGCTCACGATGGCGCGCTCCAACCTGCGCAACATCCCGCGCAGCCTGTAGCCGGTTCGCCTTGACCTTCACGCCGCGTCAAGCTGCAGGATTGCCACCGTGAGCGAATACACCATCGGGCAGGCCGCGGACATCCTCGGCGTGACCCCGCGCACCCTGCGCCACTGGGACGCCGTGGGGCTCTTGCGGCCCGAATGGCGCACCCTTGGCCAGTACCGCCTCTACACGGAGGAGGAACTGGAACGGGGGATGAACATTCTGGTCTACCGCGCCGCAGGGGTACCGTTGGCCCAGATCGGGGAGCTTATCGACGCCCCCGCTACCCGCCGCGAACACCTCTTGCGGCAGCGCAGGGTGCTGGTGGAAAAGGCCGCTCACCTGCGCGGAATGATCCGCGCAGTGGATGCAATCCTGGAAGGAGAGGCCACCATGAGCGTGGAGGACAAGATAAAGATTTTTGGCGAGAACTGGCCGGTCTATCAGGCCGAGGCTCAGGAGCGCTGGGGAGATACCCCGGAGTGGGAGGAATCGCAGCGCCGCCTGGCCTCAATGACTCCGCAGGACGCGGAGCGCTTGAAGGCCGAGGCGGAGGAGTTTCGTGCCGCCTTGGAAACCGCCGCCGAGCGCGGAGTGCAGCCGGGCTCAAAAGAGGCGGACGCGCTGGCTGCGCGCCACCGAGAATCCGTTGGGAAGTTTTATGAGGTCACTGCTGCTAAACAGGTGATTCTGGCCCGCATGTATGTGGCCGATGAGCGATTCCGAGAGGCCTATGGCGAGCACTGTGAGTATCTGCGGGACGTGGTGGAGGCCCATGCCGCCAAGGAGGGCGTGGACCTCAACGCCGTGGAGTGGCGCTAATCACCCCCTTTGGGGGTATATGGCGGACGCCGCGATGAATGTGGATTAGGGTGGCGGGGGAATCTTCCCTTGAGCAAAAGGAAAAGAGGTTTCCCCGTGACCAACTCTCCGGAATCCCAGGTCCGTGCTGATGACCGCGCCCACGTTTTCCACTCCTGGTCCGCCCAGGCGAAAATCAACCCCATGCCCGTGGCCTCCGCCGAGGGGCCACGCATTTATGACTATGAGGGCAAGGGCTACCTGGACTTTGGCAGCCAATTGGTAAGCGCCAACCTCGGCCATAACCACCCCGAGCTGGTGGAGGCCATTCGCCGCCAGGCGGGCCGGGTGACCAACCTCAACCCAGCCTTCGCCAGCGACGTGCGCGGGGAACTAGCCCGCCGCATTGTGGAGTCCGCCCAGGGCGAGTTCAGCCACGTCTTTTTCACCAACGGCGGCGCGGACGCCGTGGAGCACGCCATTCGCATGGCCCGCCTGCACACGGGCAAGAACAAGATTCTGGCTGCTTATCGCAGCTACCACGGCGCCACCGGCTCCGCGATCATGGCCACCGGCGAGGGGCGTCGCCTGGGCAACCCCACCACGGACGGGGACGTGTACCACTTCTGGGGTCCCTTCCTGTACCGCTCGGCCTTCCATGCGGACTCAGAGGAGCAGGAGTGCGCCCGTGCCTTGGAGCACCTGGAGCAGACCATCCTCTTCGAGGGGCCGGGGCAGATCGCCGCGATCATCCTGGAATCTATGGTGGGTTCCTCTGGCGTGATCGCCCCGCCCGCGGGTTATCTGCAAGGGGTGCGCGATCTGTGCGATCGCTACGGCATTCTCTATATCGCTGATGAGGTGATGGTGGGCTTTGGCCGCACCGGCCGCCTCTTCGCCTATGAGCACGGCGGGGAAAACCTCGCGCCGGACCTGGTGACCTTTGCCAAGGGCGTGAACTCCGGCTACGTGCCCCTGGGCGGGGTGCTCATCACCCCGGCCATCGTGGAGACCTTCGCTCAAACTCCGTATCCCGGTGGGCTCACCTACTCCGGGCACCCCCTGGCCTGCGCGCCGGGTCTGGCGGCCCTCGATGTGTACGAGCGCGAGGGAATCTTTGCCCGCGTGGCGGAGCTGGGGGAGAGCGTGATCGGCTCCCGCCTGCGCGAGATAGCGAGCAAGCACCCCAGCGTGGGAGAGGTGCGCGGGCGCGGTTTCTTCTGGGCCATCGAGTTTGTGCGCGATAGCGCCACCAAGGAGCCGCTGGCGGAGCTGGGTGGCTTTGCGCAGTACTGCAAGGAGAACGGGGTGTGGCCGATGGTGAGCGCCAACCGCACTCACATTGCCCCGCCGCTGAATATCCCCGAGGAAGATTTGCGCCAGGGCCTCGATGTGATTGATGCCGCCATTGACCGAGTGGACGCACTGCTATAACTCCCAGTTAGCTCCCAGTCACTGAGCAGCCGGACAGCAGGGCAGGCCGCTTTACTGGCAAGAGTGATGTTGAAGGCCGCGTGTTTCCTCACGACGGCCAGGATGGGAGAGGTGGTAGCAATGGAGAATATGAACGAAACCGTCAACCACATTAAGGTGCTCGTGGTCGATGACGAGCCCAATATCGTGGAACTGCTCACCGTGGGATTGAAGTTCCAGGGTTTTGAGGTGAAGTCCGCCAACGATGGCGACGCCGCCCTGGAGCTCGCCCGCGATTTCCGCCCCGATGCCTTCATCCTGGATGTGATGATGCCCGGCATGGACGGCTTTGAGCTTCTGCCGCGCCTGCGCGAGGAGGGCCTGGACGGCCCGGTGCTCTACCTCACCGCCAAGGACGCGGTGGAAAACCGTATTCACGGCCTGACCATCGGTGCCGATGATTACGTGACCAAGCCCTTCTCGCTGGAAGAGGTAATTACCCGCCTGCGCGTGATTCTGCGCCGCGGGCATACCCTCGGTGATGAGGTGCAAAACGCCACCATCACCTACGCGGACCTCACCCTTAACGATGACACCCACGAGGTGACCAAGGCCGGGGAGATCGTGGATCTTTCCCCCACCGAGTTCAACCTTCTGCGCTACCTCATGATTAATGCCGAGGTGGTGCTGAGCAAGTCCAAGATTCTGGATAACGTGTGGCACTACGACTTCGGCGGCGATGGCAACGTGGTGGAGTCCTACATCTCCTACCTGCGTCGCAAGGTGGATACGGGGCGTCGTCCGCTGATCCACACCGTGCGTGGCGTGGGCTACGTGCTGCGTAAGCCGCGCCAGTGAGATTGCGGCGGCGTAACTCGCAGGAACAATGGGGTGATGCGGGTGCCCGGAGCAGTGTGAGGAACCCCTTGAGGACGGTGCCGCTGCGAGTGTGGCTGGTCATGCTCGTGGTGGCCGTGGCCGGTGTGGGGTTGCTGGGCAGCTCCGTGGCGGTCTCCGCCGTGATGCGCGGATATTCCCTGGATAAGGTGGATGAGGAGCTGGAATCCGTGATGCGCGGGTTCACCGAACCCATCGCGGATTCCAGCGCCAGCGGCCTTTCGTCGGAGGGAGCCTCGGGCACCGCGATTCGTCGGGTGCCCCTGGACTTTTATGTGCAGGTGATCTACCCCGATGGCACCCCGGCGGGGGAAAATAGTTGGTTGCAATCCGCCCCGGACATCACCAACCTCAAGGTGGACGAGGGGCCCCAAACGCTCCCGGCCACGGAGGATTCCAATTCCACGCAGCGCTGGCGGGCCACCGCCACCTCTAAAAATGGCGTGGTGGTGGTGATAGCCAAGAGCCTGGCCAGGGAGGAAACCCTCATCGGCAGGCTCACGGCGGTACAGACCATCATCTCGCTCACGGTGCTGGTGGTGCTGGCCTTGCTCGCCCACTACCTCGTGTACCGCTCGCTCACTCCGCTGCGCGAGGTGGAGCGCACCGCGGGCGATATTGCGGAGGGCAACCTGGATCGCCGCCTGCCGCAGTGGCCCATGAACACCGAGGTGGGGCAGCTGGCCTACGCGCTTAACGTCATGCTGAGCAGGTTGCAGCGCTCCATCGAGGAATCGCGGGATAAGGAGGAGCAGATGCGCCGCTTCGTGGGCGATGCCTCCCACGAGTTGCGCACTCCGCTGACCTCCCTGCGCGGTTATACGGAACTGTACCGCTCCGGGGCCACCAAGGATATTGACCTGGTGCTGGGCAAGGTGGACGCGGAATCTAAACGCATGAGCCTGCTGGTGGAGGACCTCTTGGCGCTCACCAGGGCCGAGGGGCAGCGCCTCAATAGTGAGACGGTGGACCTGCTGGAACTGTGCCTTTCCGTGGCGGGAACCGCGCGGGCGGCCTTCCCCGAGCGCACCGTCTCGGTGGATAACAAGACCTCGGCGGTGCCGCTGGTGGTGGGCGATGCCAGCCGTCTGCACCAGATTCTGCTCAACCTGCTCACCAACGCCCTGCGCCACGGCGGGGAGGAGGCCACGGCCACCATTCGCCTTTCCTTTGCGGGCCAGGGTGATTCCCAGGTGCGTATCCAGGTGATTGATGATGGCGTGGGTATGTCGCCCGAGAACGCCGCGCATATCTTCGAGCGCTTCTACCGCGCCGATACCTCCCGGTCTCGGGCCTCGGGAGGCTCCGGCCTGGGCCTGGCGATCACCAAATCCCTGGTGGAAAAGCACGGCGGCACCATCTCCGTGGAGTCCGAAGAAGGAGTGGGCTCCACCTTCACCATCCTCCTCGACCGCAAGGCGGAGCCGGTGCTGCACGAGGAGGACGAGGAGCCTATAGCCGATTAAGCACCTCGCGCGCGGTGGCGTCGGGCAGCAGATGGTGGCGCACCCCTGCCACCGGCACCATCTCCACCTGCGCGCTGGCACCGGGGAGCCCGGAGAGGTCCGAATACGCCGGGGGAACGATGGCATCGCGGTCGGAGAAGAAGGAAGTGATGTGTGTGCCAGCGGGTAGCGGCACAGAAAGTTCCCGCATGATCTGCTCATACACCGGCCCGAGTGCCCACCGCGCCAGTTTTCTGCCGCGCACCGGGCAGCCGCGGAAGCAGGCCCCGAGACCGATGAGCCGGGCCACGGGAAAGCGCTGGGCCAGCAGCAACCCGTGGAGTCCGCCGAGGGAATGCCCCACGACGTCGATAAGCCCATCGGGGGAGGCCGCCACCAGGCGGCGGGCATGAACGCCCAGTTCTTCCTGGCTTTCCTCCAGTAGTGCGGTGCTGCGCCGCCCATAGGCCGGGGCGCACACGGTGCGATCCCCCTGGGCGGCGAGCAATTGCAACAGCACCTCGAAGTTACCGGGATTGCCCACCGCCCCGTGCAGCACGAGCACGGGGCGGATGCCCGTGGCCATGGACGTCCCCAGGCCGGGAAGATAGGGTGCCACCCCCTTGGTGGGCAGCACATCGACGAGCCGCATTAGGCGGTCTCGGTGCTGCCCAGCTCGGCAGTGCCCAGCGCCGCCCGCAACTTCGCGGCAGCCTCCTCCATACGCACGGGGTCGGTTTCGCCTGCGGGAATGGCCGCCGAGAGGTCAAAGCCGGACATATCCTCGGCGGGGAATACGTGCACGTGGGTGTGCGGCACCTCGAAGCCCGCGATGAGGCTGCCCGCGCGCGAGCAGCCGAAGGCCTCCACGATGGCATGGCCCACCTTCTGAGAAACCTTGGCCACGTGCGCCCAGGTCTCGGGCGAAAGGTCGGTCCAGCGATCCACCTCTTCCACCGGAACCACCAGGGTGTGTCCGTAGGCCACCGGCTCGATGCTCAGGAAGGCCACCACGGTATCGTCCTTGTACACGAAGCGCGCGGGCAGTTCCCCGGCGATGATTTTGCTAAATACGCTACTCATAGGCCCCCAGGATAGTGGGCCTATACACTCGTAGCCATGAATATCTTGGTCATTGGCGCCGGTGCGCGCGAACACGCCCTGCTTCTTGGTCTTTCCCAGGACCCCGCCGTGAATCACCTGCACGTGGCCCCCGGCAACGCCGGTATGGCCCAGCTCGCCACCCTGCACCCGCTCTCCGTCACTGACGCCGAGGCCACCGTGGCCCTGGCCAAGGAGGTGGCGGCTGACCTCGTGGTGATCGGCCCCGAGGTGCCCCTGGTGGCGGGCGTGAGCGACGCCCTGCGCGCGGCGGGATTTGCCGTTTTTGGCCCCTCCCAGGCCGCCGCGCAGCTGGAGGGCTCCAAAGCCTTTGCCAAGGAGGTCATGCAGGCCGCGGGCGTGGCCACCGCCACCGCCGAGCAGATCGCGCCGGGCGCCGGTGAGGAGGAGATCGAGGCCGCCCTGGATCGCTTTGGCCCCACCTGGGTGGTCAAGGACGACGGCCTGGCCGGAGGCAAGGGTGTGGTGGTCACCCCCGAGCGCCCGGCCGCTAGGGCACACGTGGATTCCGTGCTGGCCGCCGGGAACCCGGTGCTGCTGGAATCCTTCTTGGAGGGGCCAGAGGTTTCCCTCTTCTGCCTGGTAGACGGCGAAACCGTGGTGCCCCTGCTGCCCGCCCAGGATCACAAGCGCGCCTACGACAATGACGCAGGCCCCAATACCGGCGGCATGGGCGCCTACACCCCGCTGCCCTGGCTGCCCGCCGACGGCGTGGAGCGCATCGTGCGCGAGGTCTGCGAGCCGGTGGCCCGCGAGATGGTCTCCCGCGGCACCCCCTATTCCGGCCTGCTCTACGCCGGTTTGGCCTGGGGCAAGGAAGGCCCGGCCGTGGTGGAGTTCAACGCCCGCTTTGGCGACCCCGAGACCCAGGCCGTGCTCTCCCTGCTGCGCACCCCCCTGGCGGTGCTTCTCGACGCCGTGGCACGCGGCACCCTGGCCCAGCAGCCGCCCCTGGAATGGGAGGAGGGCTCGGCGGTCACGGTGGTGCTCGCCGCCGGGGGCTACCCGGAGTCCCCCCGCAAGGGCGACACCCTGAGCAACCTGCCCGCCGACACCGAGGAGGCTTACACGCTGCACGCGGGGACGGCCGTCGCTAGCGAGGGAGAAGGGGGTTACGTGTCCGCCGGTGGGCGCGTGCTCTCCGTGGTGGGCAAGGGCGCGGACCTCGCCACCGCCCGCGAGCGCGCCTATGCGGTGATTGAGCAGGTGGAGATGGCGGGTTCCTTCTACCGCAAGGATATTGGCCTGGCGGCGGTGGAGGGGCGTATCACTACGCCGTAGGGCTGCTATGGGCTGCCGTTGGGCGACGGCGGGCTGCGGCATCGGGTGGGGCGGCCACGCCCCTTACGTAGAATGAGGCGCGTGGCTGAAAAGAAGAAGATTGCAAACGTCCTGGCGTCGCGGTACGCCTCCCCCGAGCTGACCGAGCTGTGGTCGCCCGAGCACAAGATTGTGTTGGAGCGTCAGTTGTGGATCGCCGTGATGCGCGCGCAGCGTGACCTCGGGGTGGATATTCCCGCCGAGGCCATTGAGGCCTACGAGGCCGTGATTGACCAGGTGAATCTGGAATCCATCGCCCAGCGCGAGCGGGTGACCCGCCACGACGTGAAGGCTCGCATTGAGGAGTTCAACGCCCTGGCCGGGTGGGAGCACATTCACAAGGGCATGACCAGCCGCGATCTCACGGAAAACGTGGAGCAACTTCAGGTGCACCGCTCCCTGGCCCTGGCCCGCGATAAGGCCGTGGCCATGCTCGCGCAGGTGGCTCAGCGCGCCGCCCAGTATCAAACCCTGGTGATGGCGGGGCGCTCCCACAACGTTGCGGCCCAGGCCACCACGCTGGGCAAGCGATTTGCCTCGGCGGCCGATGAGATTCTGGTGGCCTTGGAACGGGTGGAGGATCTGCTTTCCCGCTACCCGCTGCGCGGCATTAAGGGCCCGATGGGCACCAGCCAGGACATGCTCGATCTGCTCGGTGGCGATGAGGCCAAGCTGGCCGACTTAGAGGGGCGCATTGCTGCTCACCTGGGCTTCGAGCGCACCTTTGATTCCGTGGGGCAGGTCTATCCGCGCTCCCTGGACTTTGACGCCCTCTCGGCCCTGGTGCAATTGGGCGCGGGTCCCTCCTCTCTGGCCACCACCATTCGCCTCATGGCGGGCAATGAGACGGTCACGGAGGGCTTCAAGGAGGGCCAGGTGGGCTCCTCGGCCATGCCGCACAAGATGAACGCGCGTTCCTGCGAGCGCGTGGGCGGCCTCCAGGTGATCCTGCGCGGCTACCTCACCATGACGGCCGACCTCGCGGGCCAGCAGTGGAACGAGGGAGACGTGTTCTGCTCCGTGGTGCGCCGCGTGGCGCTGCCCGATGCTTTCTTCGCCTTCGACGGCATGGCCGAGACCTTCCTTACCGTGCTCGCGGAGTTCGGGGCCTTCCCCGCCATGATCGACCGCGAATTGGAGCGTTACCTGCCCTTCCTGGCCACCACCCGCATCCTCATGGCGGCGGTGCGTGCCGGGGTGGGCCGCGAGGTGGCCCACGAGGTGATTAAGGAAAACGCCGTGGCCGTGGCGCTGAATATGCGCGAAAACGGTGCGGAGCAGGACCTCGTGGAGCGCCTGGCTGCCGATGATCGCCTGCCGCTCGACGCCGCCGCCTTGGAAGAAGCCCTGGCGGACCGTCACGCCTTCATCGGTGCGGCGGAATCTCAGGTGAGCCGCGTGCTGGGGCGCGTGGAGAACGTCGTAAAGCGATACCCGCAGGCAGCGCAGTATGCGGGCGGGGAGATTCTGTAACCTTCCGCCCCAATTACCGCTGTGCGGGGCGCGGGGTTACACTCCCAATCATGCGTCCTGAACTCTCGGAATACCGCCACGTCTCGGCGGGCAAAGTGCGTGAGATTTACGAGATTGACGATGAGCACTTGCTCATCGTCGCCTCCGATCGAATCTCCGCGTATGACTACATTTTGGATACCGAGATTCCCGATAAGGGCAGGATTCTCACGGCGATGAGTTTCTATTTCTTCGGTGCCCTCGATGTGCCCAACCACCTGGCCGGACCCGCCGATGATCCCCGTATCCCGGAGAAGGTGCTAGGCCGGGCGATGGTGTGCAAAAAGCTCACCATGCAGCCCTTTGAGTGCGTGGCGCGCGGCTACCTTACCGGCTCCGGCCTGGCGGAATACAAGAAGAGCGGCACGGTGTGCGGCATTGCCTTGCCCGAGGGCCTGGTGGAGGCCTCAAAGCTGCCAGAGCCGATCTTTACCCCGGCCACCAAGGCGGAGCAGGGGGAGCACGATGAGAACGTCTCCTTTGAATACGTGGTGGACTCCCTGGGCCAGGAGCGCGCGGAGCAGTTGCGCGATACCACCTTGCGGGTGTACTCCCAGGCGGCCGCCATCGCGGAGGAGCGCGGCCTGATTCTGGCCGATACCAAGCTAGAGTTCGGCACGGATGCCTCCGGTGCCTTGGTGTTGGCCGATGAGGTGCTTACCCCGGATTCCTCGCGCTACTGGCCCGCGGAGGGGTACGCGCCGGGGAAGGTGCAGCCGAGCTTTGATAAGCAATACGTGCGCAATTGGCTCACCAGTTCCAAATCGGGCTGGGATAAGAACTCCGGGGAGCAGCCCCCGGCGCTGCCGGGCTCGGTTGTGGAGGCCACCAGGGAGCGTTATGTGGAGGCTTATGGCCGTATCTCGGGGGAGAAGTTCTGCCGCTGGGTGGGGGCGTGCGTCTAGCCCTTATCCTTTAGGCATAGGTGGTGTGGGTGGCCTCAGTAGTGCGGCTCCCCGCATAGGTCTAGCACTTTAATCCGAACCAATGTTGAAAATATGGCGTGGCGAGGAATAGAATCGCCTGCCATGACCACCCCTGATGCCCTCGCCTCTCAACTCCGTGAAAGTCTGCGCTTGGGGGTGCAAACGCTGCGGCTCCTTGACCGGGAGGGGGAGCTGCCCACCACGCAAATGGGAACCCTCATGGCCCTCAAACAAGGGCCGCTGCCGGTGACCACCATCGCCACGCTCAGCGGGATCAGCACCGCCAGCGCCAGCCAGCAGATCACCCGCCTGGAAAACGCCGGGTATGTGGAACGCCGCCGCGATCCCCTCGACGCCAGGGGTGTGCTCGTGGTGGCCACCGAGGCGGGCCTAGAGGCCCTGCGCGTTTCCGCCACCGCGCGCACGAAGCGCCTCGCCCCGGCGGTGGGGCGATTGAATGAGCGCGAACGCGAGGAGGTGGCCCGAGCGCTGCCGATTTTGGAGCGCTTCTTCCGCTCCCTCCTCGATGAATGATTGCGCCCGCGGTGCGATAGCATCGGTGCGCATGGCCGTGACGGTGCTCGTGATTGATAATCAAGATTCCTTTACCCTCAACATCGTGGAGGCCTTGCGCGCGGCGGGGGCGCGGGTACGGGTGCAGAGTAATACCGAGCGGCCCGAGTGGGAGGGCATTGAGGCCGTGGTGATCTCCCCCGGGCCGGGGCACCCAGGGGTGGCTGCCGACGTCGGGAGCAGTACCGAGGCCCTGCACCGCGGCCTGCCGGTGCTGGGCGTGTGCCTGGGGCATCAACTCATGGCCCAGGAGTGCGGGGGAGCGGTAACCCAGGTGGTCCCCGCGCACGGGGTGATAAGCCAGGTGCACCACGATGAATCCGAACTCTTTGCCGGGTTGCCCCAGGAGTTCGCGGCGGTGCGCTATCACTCCCTGGCGATCACGCGGGTACCGGAGGAACTGGAGGTGACGGCCTGGACGGGCTTGGGCGCGGAGAAGATCGTGATGGGCCTGCGCCACCGCACAAAGCCCTGGTGGGGCGTGCAATTTCACCCGGAATCCGTGGGGGCCACGGGGGCGGTGCGGGTGCTGGAAAACTTCGTGGAGATGGTGCGGGCGCGGCGCCGTTCTGTGCGGGTGCACCACCGGCACCTCACGGGCTGCACTCTCGACGCCCCGGAGGTCTACCGCCGCCTCTACGCCAGGGAACCCTATGCGGTGTGGCTGGACGATTCCACGGGGCGCGGCTACAGCTTCCTGAGCGCGCCGAGGGAGGCACCGCGGGAGATGGCGGGGGTGTCGATAAGCGGCGCGGTGGAGGTGCCCGACCTTCCCTTTGCCCCCATGCTGGGCTGGGTGGGTTACCTGACCTATCCGCGCGGGCGGCACTTCCGCTTTGCCGAAAGCGGCGTGGTGGTGGGGCCCACGGGGGTGCATCTGCTGGCCCTCGATGAGGCCTGGCTGGACGAGGCGGAGCGGGCGCTGGCGGTTCCGGGGCCGCGCGAGGCCCCGCGTGCCGCGCGCGCCCGGCTGCGCTGCGTGGATACCAAGGCGGAGTACCTGGATAAGATCGCGCGGTTACAGGAGGCCATAGCCGCCGGGGAGACCTACGAGGCCTGTCTGACCACCAGCCTGCGCGGTCCCTCGCCGGGGCTGGGCCTGGCCGATTACCTGGCGCTGCGCGCCGCCAACCCCACGCCGTATGGGGCCTACCTGCGGTGGGGCGACACGCAGATTATGAGCACCTCGCCCGAGACCTTCCTGCGGGTGCGCAGTGGCGTGGCGGAATCGCGCCCCATTAAGGGCACTCGCCCGCGCGGGGCCACCTCGGAGGAGGACGCCGCGCTGCGCGCCGACCTCGCCAGCAACCCCAAGGACCGCGCGGAAAACCTCATGGTGGTGGACCTCGTGCGCCATGACCTCACCCGCGTGGCCCGCCCCGGCAGCGTGCGCGCCGAACCGCTCTTTGAGGTGGAAACCTACGCCGCCGCACACCAACTGGTGAGCACCGTGCGCGCCGAACTCGCTGCCTCTCCCTGGGAGCTTATCGACGCCGCCTTTCCCGGAGGTTCCATGACCGGCGCGCCGAAGAAGCGCACGATGGAGATTCTGGCAGACCTAGAAGAAGGCGAGCGCGGTATCTATTCCGGGGCCATCGGGTATATCGGGCTGGATGGGACGGTGGACCTCGCCATGACCATTCGTACCCTGGTGGAACAGAACGGGGAACTCAGCTACGGGGTGGGTGGGGCGATTCTGGCGGCCTCCGACCCGGAGGCGGAATACCGCGAGATCATCACCAAGGCCCAGCCGGTGCGGGCCATCGCGGAGGTGGAGTTTCCGTGAGTGCTTTGGTGGTGATGGATTCCTGGCTGGTACTTGATGGGCAGGTAGAGGGCCTGGAACTGCACCTAGAGCGCTTTGCGGCCTCCTGCCGGGAACTGGTGGGAGCCGCGCCCCCGGGCGATTTTTTGCGGCGGGTGCGTTCAGCGTGTGCGGAGGCCAGCGGGGAGTGTTTTCCCCTCGTGACCGGCCGGGATAGCGGCTTTGACCTCGCCATGCGCCCGGCACCACAGCGGCGGGCGACAACCCGGCTGTGGGTGCCGCCGGAACCCGACCCGCGCGCCTACCCCGAGCACAAGGGGCCGGACATGCCCGCGCTGCTGGCTCTGCGGGAGCGGGCGCGCGCGGAGGGGGCGGACGACGCCGTGCTGCACCGCGAGGGGACGGTGGAGGAGGCCGCCACGGCTACGCTGCTCTTTGCGCGGGGGAATAGTTTGCTTGTGCCTCCAGGGCCGCGATTGCCCTCGGTGACGGAGCGGCTATTTGTGGCGCGATGGGAGGGGCCGGTGCGGGAGGAAAGCGTGATGGTGGAGGAGGCGCCGGGGCTGCGGTGCTGGGCCATGAATAGCCTGCACGGGGTGACGGCGGTGCGGGGGTGGGCTTGATTACTGATGGAGATGAAAAGTGGTTCGATGTCCCATACGTGCATCATGACGATCACCCTTGTGTGGTGAAACAGGTTTTTGGGAACACTACTGCTGGATATAACCAGCTATGAAATTAGTCATGCCATGTCGTTCACTGGTTATGTGTTCTGATTGTCTTTATGTCCAGATGGGAGAGAGTCCTGTTCATGCTGCGTTCCCAGCCGCCGGGGTTGTTCCGCCGGGGTTTCTAGTGGAGTTGGGTGGAGTCGATTAATAGCTGTTTCTTTTAACTTTTCTAAGGCTTTTTCCATGTTTGGAGATATAGAGCTAGGAGAATTGAAAAAGGGGTTCTTGTATGGGTTTGGGTATTTTCCATTTTTATTACTTGCTAATATTGTTCCGTCTGCATTAAATGCCGTTCGTATGCTGCGCGCCTGGGAAAGTACCTGCTTGTCTGCTAGGGTTAGCTCCAATATTAGTAGTTTTTTCTCTACACCGTCTTTGAACTGTCCCCAATATTTCCGATTCATATCCACAAGTGTGTTGTCATACTCTTCCTGGGTGAGGCCGCCCATGTCATCGTATGGCTTGTGTTCTTTGATGAAATCTTCCCTGTTTTTCTGGTCTAATTCCGCTACTTCCGCTAGGAATGTGAGAACGGCTTGGCGTTGGCTTGCCGCGTTATCGCGTTCTATCTCATAGCGCCACCGTTCTCCCCCTTTTTTGAAGCTCACTGTGTCGTATGCGCTCATTGCTCTTTGTTGTGATTACCACGCCTGTGAGGGTGGCTACGGGAACCATGAGGGTGAGGAAAGGAGGGGAAGCGATAACACTACCTAGCCATTCCCATAATTGCGAGAAGTCGATGTGTGCATATTAATATATTCCGAGGGCTTGCGCTAGTGCTGGGTGTGTCTCAGCCCCCACGTAGAGTTCAAGGCACCCCTTGATGAGGTAGCGGCCATTCTGCCCCAGGAGAATATCGCCCCGCTGGCGGAGGAGATATTTTCTCCCGTGGAGGCGGAGCTCAACGAGCACTATCCTGGTGGTGTGTTCCAGGCCCGCGTGGACCTGGAACAGTGGTTTATTCATCACCCGGGACGGAAAGAGAAAGAACCATGAGGGACGCAGCCATCTTCGTCACCATCGTTTCCTTTATCGCCGGGGTGCTCTTCGTATGGGGCGCGGGCAACGGACTGTATAACACGCAGCAGTTGTTAGCGGCCTCCGGCGATTCCATTGCTACCGCCGCCGTGGCGGAAAAGGTGGACCGCGCCATGCAGTACCTCAAGGCGGCGGGAACCTGTGCGGTGATATTTGTGGTTTCCCTTCTTTATTTGGTTTTGAGCGCCAAGAAATAGCAGCGAAAAGCAGACAGTCACGGGGGAGCGCAACCGCCACCGCGGGGGCGTCGATAAGCACAATGCCGGTGAGTACGGCGGGGCGACACGGCGGCGGGCTACCATCGAACCCATGTCTGAGAAAGCACAAGCACCCATTGCCCCGGTTCACCCGATCACCCGCGAGCACCACGGCCGTACCTTTGTGGATGATTACGAGTGGCTGCGGGAGAAGGAATCTTCGGAGACCATCGCCTACTTGGAGGCGGAAAACGCTTATACCGAGGCCCAAACGCAGCACTTGAAGGGCTTGACGGAGGCGATTTACGGGGAGATTAAGTCGCGCGTGCAGGAGACGGATATGTCCGTGCCCACCCGCGCGGGGCAGTATTGGTATTACGGTCGCACCATCGAGGGCAAGGATTATGGGCTTTCCTGCCGCCTGCCGGTGGATACCGCGCATGACCCCTGGACGCCCCCGGAGATTCCCACCACCGGGGAGGTGCCGGGCGAGGAGGTGCTGCTGGACCTCAACGCGCTGGCCGAGGGCCACGAGTTCTTTTCCCTGGGGGCCTCCAGCGTGACCACCTCGGGGCGCTACCTGGCTTATTCCGTGGATACGGCGGGCGATGAGCGCTTTGACCTTTATATTAAGGACCTCAGCACCGGGGAACTCCTGCCGGACCGCCTGGAAGGTATCTTCTACGGCGCCACCTGGGCGGGGGAGGAATACATCTTCTATCAGCGCGTGGATGAGGCCTGGCGCCCCGATTCCGTGTGGCGGCACAAGGTGGGTACCCCGCAGGCCAGCGACGTGCGCGTGTTCCACGAGCCCGATGGCCGCTTTAGCACCGGGGTGGGGGCCACTCGTTCGGAGCGCTATCTGATGATTGAGGCGGCCTCCAAGATCACTTCGGAAACCTGGGTGCTGGATATGAACCAGCCCGAGGGCGAGTTCCAGGTGCTCTGGCCGCGCGAAACCGGCGTGGAGTACAGCGTGGATCACGCCGTGGTGGCGGGCGAGGATCGCTGGGTGGTCACGCACAACGCCACGGGGCCGAACTTCGCCGTGGGGGAGTGCCCGGTGAGCGAGCTGTCCGCCCTGACCGACCTGCGCGAGCTCATCCCCCACCGTGAGGAGGTGCGCGTGGAGGGCGTGGATACCTACGCCGGGCAGATCGTGGCTGCTTATCGACGGGACGCGATAGGCCGCGCCGCCGTCATGGTGCTGAATGAGGCGGGCTACACCGCCTTTGAGGAACTGGATTTTGAGGAAGAACTCTACACCGTGGGCGTGCTGGGCAACCCCGAGTGGGAGGCTCCGGTGATCCGCCTGAGTTACGGCTCCTTCATCACACCGACCCAAATCATCGACCTCACCGTGGCCACCGGCGAGCGCGCCCTGCGCAAGCAGCAAGTGGTGCTCGGCGGCTACGACGCTTCCGCTTACACCGCCTACCGCCTGTGGACGCAGGCTTCCGATGGCGCGCGCATCCCCGTTTCCGTCATTCACCGCGCGGACCTCGACACCACCAAACCCAACCCCACCCTGCTCTACGCCTACGGTTCCTACGAGGCCTCCACGGACCCAGGGTTCTCCTTCTCCCGGCTTTCCCTGCTGGACCGCGGCATGATCTTCGCCGTGGCGCACGTGCGCGGCGGCGGAGAGATGGGCCGTGGCTGGTACGACCACGGCAAGATGCTGGAAAAGAAGAACACCTTTAGCGATTACATCGCCGTAGCTGATGATCTGATTGCTCGCGGGCTTTCTTCCTCGGAAACGATGGTGGCCGAGGGCGGCTCCGCCGGCGGCATGCTCATGGGTGCGGTGGCGAACATGGCGGGCGACCGCTTCGCCGGTATCCAGGCCATCGTGCCCTTCGTGGACCCGCTGACCTCCATGCTCATGCCGGAACTACCGCTGACGATGGGCGAATGGGAGGAATGGGGCGACCCGCTGCACGACGCCGAGGTGTACGACTACATGGCCTCCTACGCCCCCTACGAGAACGTGGAGCCCAAGAACTACCCCGACATTCTGGCCGTGACCTCGCTCAACGACACCCGCGTGCTCTACGTGGAACCCGCCAAGTGGATTGCCCGCCTGCGGGCCACCGCCACGGGAGGGAACTTCCTGCTTAAGACGGAGATGTCCGCCGGGCACGGCGGGGTATCCGGGCGCTATGCGCGCTGGAAGCAAACGGCCTTTGAGTACGCCTGGGCGGTGAATAAGGCCACGGGGTTGGAGGGGTAGAAGTGGGGGTGGTGTATGGATCTTTGGGCGGTGGATTCATACACTGAAAGTTAGCCGGGGGATTATTCTACCTGGTGAGGGGTAAAAATAAGACCGTGTACAAAACGTGTACACTCAAGGGGACGGTGCTGCAATGGCAATAATGGAGATTGCATGGGATGACCGGAGTGAGGGGCATATAGCTCGGCATAATGTCACTCCCTGGGAAGTGGAAGAAGTTGTCGGTTCACGCCCACTTATTCATGAGAAGGGGCGTGGTGGAACCCGATATATCTTTGGGCAAACTTACTCAGGGCGTCCTCTTTTTGTGGTTCTTGCACAGGCACTAGATGGGTGTGTTTACGTAGTCACGGCCCGCGATATGACACTGATGGAACGGCGAAAGTTTAGGAGAATAGCATGATGGACCCCACTTTTTTCGATAAGAACGACTTTTCCGATGCTCTGGATAGCGCCCGCAAGGCCGATTGGGAACCCTCTCCCATGACGGCTTTCACCGCCCGCCTCCCGCAGAGCACCTTGGCGGCTCTTCGGGACCTCGCACAGAGCCGTGGCGTGACCACCGGGCAGATGATTCGAGACATCCTGACCGAGGCCGTCGCCACCGAGGTGGCCCCGGAAAAGACGATTCCCGTTTCTGCCCTGCGCGCACTGATCGCGCAGGCGTCGTAGGTGGTTGAGTAGGTAGTCAGGCAGACGCTCCAAAGGTCCAGGAGAGGCACCTTATCCACTGAATAATGTGGGGGTGACCATCACTACCCCCATTGCGGGTGAGTGAATTGGGGCATGGGTGGGGTGGGGGCGATAATGCGGGGGAGTGTTGTATTTCCTGTGCTGAATCGAGAAAGTCATGTCTGCTTCCTCTCCGGCCGCCTACGAGGGTGCGCCCAAGATCGCCGATTCCAAAAAACCACGTAAGGACCGCACCCACTGGCTCTACATCGCCGTGATTATCGCCATCGTGGCGGGTATCGCGCTGGGGTTGATTGCCCCCGATGTAGCGGTGAACTTCAAGGTGCTGGGCACCATGTTCGTGGACCTCATCAAGATGATCGTGCCCCCGGTGATCTTCTGCACCATCGTGCTGGGTATCGGCTCGGTGCGCGCGGCGGCGTCGGTAGGCCGCGCCGGTGGCCTGGCCCTGGCGTACTTCCTCACCATGTCCACCTTCGCGCTCTTCGTTGGCCTAGTGGTGGGCAATATCCTGGAGCCGGGTGATGGCCTGCATGTGGATAACGCAGAGGTCAGCGATACGGTGCAAAAGACGCTGGATAAGAACGCCGAGGGCGGCGGTGCTATGCACTTTATCCAGGGCATCATCCCGGATTCCTTCTTCTCCGCCTTCACTGGTTCCTATAACTCTCCCGGTCATACGGTGTCTATCCTTCAGGTGCTCTTCATCGCCCTGCTCGTGGGCTTTGCGGTGCAGTCTCTGGGCCGCAAGGGTGAGCCGATTCTGAGCTTTGTGGCTAACCTTCAGCTGTTGGTATTCCGCATCCTGGGATGGATTCTGTGGTTGGCTCCCATTGCCGCCTTCGGTGCGATCGCCGCCGTGGTGGGCTCCACGGGTATGGCCGCCGTGGTGCAGCTGGGTTACCTGATCCTGGCCTTCTACGTCACCTGCTTTGTCTTTGTTTTTGTTGTGCTGGGGCTGGTACTCAAGATGTTCACGGGCCTTTCCATCTTCAAGCTGGTGAAGTACCTGGGCCGGGAGTTCCTGCTCATCTTTGCCACCTCCTCCTCGGAGTCCGCGCTGCCCAATCTCATGCGCAAGATGGAGCACGCCGGTGTGGATAAGTCCACGGTGGGCATCGTGGTGCCCACGGGTTATTCTTTCAATCTGGACGGCACGGCGATTTACCTCACGATGGCGGCCATCTTCATCTCCGATGCGATGGATATGCCCATGAACCTGGGCGAGCAGGTGGGCCTGCTGCTCTTCATGATTATTGCGGCCAAGGGTGCGGCGGGTGTCTCCGGCGCGGGTATTGCCACCCTGGCGGCGGGCTTGCAGTCCTATAAGCCCGCTCTGCTCGGCGGCGTGGACCTCATCTTGGGCATTGATAAGTTCATGTCCGAGGCCCGCGCGCTCACGAACTTCGCCGGTAACTCCGTGGCCACCCTGCTGGTGGGGAAGTGGACGAATACCCTGGACATGGACCACATTCAGCGCGTGCTCAGCGGCGAGATTCCCTACGTGCCCTCCGAGGACGATGACGAGCACGGCGATTTCCGCCGCAACCCCTCCGTGGAGAACCCCGCCCAGGATCGCCTGCAACCCACCCCGCAGGTGAACCTGGACGAGTATAAAAAGTAGCCCTGCGCACAGGGATACCCTGTGCGATAATCGCGGGCATGAATGGCACACTCCTGGTTTCTATATCCAGTATTTTTAATGAAACTAGGCACGCAGCTCAGGCCGTGGTGGGGGAACTAGAGGCCCAGGGGGTGCCGGTTTCCCTGCTCATCGCCCCGCATATCGACGGCTCCTGGCACCTCGCTAAGGATCCCGCCACCCTGGAATGGGTGCGCGAGCGCATCGAGGGCGGCGCGGAATGGATCCTCAACGGCTTTGACCAGGCCGTTCAGGGCCGCCGCGCGGAGTTTGCCCAATTAGAAGAGCACGAGGCCCGGCTGCGCCTGCGCGGGGCCACCCGCCAGATGGAAAAACTCGGCCTTACCACCCCCATCTTCGCCCCGCCGCGCTGGCGGCTTTCCCCCGGTACGCTCGCCGTGGCCCCGGAGTTCGGCTTTCAGGTGGTGGGATCCACCAAGGGGGTGCACGTGCTTAGCGACGCCCCCACTGAACTGCGCCGGGGCCGCAATCTCTCGGTGGGTGAGGGCTTTGGCTCGCCGGGGTGGTGGCGTCGCAACGTGATTGCTGCGGCGCGCCGGGGCGGGGCGAAGGGCAAGTTGGTGAGGCTCTCGGCGTCGGCACGCAATTTGTGCGAGCAGAAGGTGGCGCGGGACTTTGTGGGTGCGGTGTGTGCGGCCCGGGAGGAAGGCGCGGTGCCGGTGACCTACGGGCAGGTAGCGGGCAAATAAGAAAGCACTGCCGCACACAAGGTACTCTGTGGGCGTAATGAGAACGTGCGAGAAATAGGGGATTAACCGTGGCCCGTGTAGTAGTTCATGTGATGCCCAAGGCGGAGATTCTTGACCCCCAGGGTCAAGCCGTGGTGCGTGCGCTGGGGCGCCTGGGTGTGACTGGCGTGAGCGATGTGCGCCAGGGCAAGCGCTTTGAAATCGAGGCGGACGATACCGTCACGCGCGAGGACATTCAGAAGATGGCCGAGGTGCTGCTGGCTAATACCGTGATCGAGGACTTCGAGATCGTGGACGTGGAGGAGATCAAGTGACGGCACGAATCGGGGTTATCACCTTCCCCGGCACGCTGGACGACGTCGATGCCGCCCGCGCCGTGCGCTACGCCGGAGCCCAGGTGGAGCGCCTGTGGCACGCGGACGCCGACCTCCACGGCGTGGACGCCGTGGTCATTCCCGGCGGTTTCTCCTACGGCGATTACCTGCGCAGTGGCGCCATCTCCGCGCTGGCTCCGGTAATGAGTTCCGTTATTGAGGCCGCCCGCGGCGGTATGCCGGTGCTGGGCATTTGCAATGGCTTCCAGGTGCTCACCGAGGCCCGCCTGCTGCCCGGCGTGCTCACCCGCAACCAAGGCTTGCACTTCCACTGCGAGGACACCTACCTCACCGTGGAAAACGCCAACACCGCGTGGACGAACACGCTGGAGGCCGAGCAGAAGATCCTCATTCCTGCCAAGCACGGCGAAGGGCGCTTCCAGGCCTCGGCGCAGACCATCGAGGAACTAGAGGGGGAGGGCCGCGTGGTGTTCCGCTACACGGATAACTTCAACGGTTCCATCAACGCTATCGCCGGTATCACCGACCCCACCGGCCGCATTGTGGGACTCATGCCGCACCCCGAGCACGCCATTGACACCCTCACCGGCCCGTCTACCGATGGGCTGGAACTGTTCTTGTCCGCCGTCGGCTCGATCGCCGCCTAAAGGAGAATCGGAGAATCTATGTCTGTTCTCAACGACACCGTGGCACAGGCCGTAGCGCAGCCGGATACCGCGCAGCCCTACGCGGAACTGGGCCTCAAGGACGATGAATACGCCCGCATCAAGGAAATCCTGGGCCGCCGCCCCACCGACGCCGAGCTGACCATGTACTCCGTGATGTGGTCCGAGCACTGCTCGTACAAGTCCTCCAAGGTGCACCTGCGCTACTTTGGGGAGACCACCACCGAGGAGATGAACTCCAAGATCCTCGCCGGTATTGGCGAAAACGCCGGCGTGGTGGACGTGGGAGACGGCAACGCCGTGACCTTCCGCGTGGAATCCCACAACCACCCCTCCTACGTGGAGCCCCACCAGGGTGCGGCCACCGGTGTGGGCGGCATTGTGCGCGACATCATGGCGATGGGCGCACGCCCCATCGCGGTGATGGACCAACTGCGCTTTGGCCCTGCCGACGCCCCCGATACCCAGCGCGTGCTGCCCGGCGTGGTGGAGGGCATCTCCCACTACGGCAACTCCCTGGGCCTGCCGAATATCGGCGGCGAGACCGTCTTTGACCCCACCTACGCGGGCAACCCCCTGGTTAACGCCCTGTGCGTGGGCACCCTCAAGGTGGAGGACCTGAAACTGGCCTTCGCCTCCGGCAAGGGCAATAAGGTCATGCTCTTTGGCTCGCGCACCGGCCTAGATGGCATCGGCGGCGTATCCGTGCTGGCCTCCGACACCTTCGAGGACGGCGCGGAGCGCAAACTCCCTGCCGTGCAGGTGGGCGACCCCTTTGCGGAGAAGGTACTCATCGAGTGCTGCCTGGACCTCTACCACGCTGGCGTGGTGGTGGGTATCCAGGACCTCGGCGGTGCGGGCCTGGCCTGTGCCACCTCCGAGCTGGCGGCCTCCGGCGACGGCGGCATGACGGTGAACCTGGATAACGTTCCGCTGCGCGCCGCGAACATGAGCGCGGCGGAGATTCTGGCCTCCGAGTCCCAGGAGCGCATGTGCGCCGTGGTGGCCCCGGAGAACGTGGAGCGCTTCAAGGAAATCTGCGCGCACTGGGACGTCACCTGCGCCGAGATCGGTGAAGTCACCGAGGGCGATCACCTGGTGATTACCCACGGCGGCGAGGTAGTGGTGGACGCCCCGGCGGCCACCATTGCCGATGAGGCCCCCGTGTACGAGCGCCCCTACGCCCGCCCCGAGTGGCAGAATGAGGTGCAGGCCGAGGCCGCCGTACCGGCTCCCAGCGACCTGGCCGCCACCCTGCGCCAGATGGTTGCCTCCCCGGCCCTGTGCTCCCGCGCCTACATCACCGAGCAGTACGACCGCTACGTGCTGGGCAATACCGTCAAGGCCCAGAACTCCGACGCCGGTGTGCTGCGCATCGACGAGGAGACCGGCCGCGGCGTAGCTGTCTCCGCCGACGCCTCCGGGCGCTACACCTACCTGGACCCGAACACCGGCGCGCGCCTGGCCCTGGCCGAGGCCTACCGCAACGTGGCCGTTACGGGTGCCCGCCCGGTGGCGGTGACCAACTGCCTCAACTTCGGCTCCCCCGAGAACCCCGATGTGATGTGGCAGTTCCGCGAGGCTGTGCACGGTCTGGCCGATGGCGCCAAGGAACTGGGGATCCCGGTGTCCGGCGGCAACGTCTCCTTCTACAACCAGACCGGCGAGACCCCGATTCTGCCCACCCCCGTGGTGGGCGTGCTGGGCGTGATCGAGGACGTCCACAACGCCATCGGCCACGACCTCGGCAGCGTGCCGGAGGACGAGGTGCTTTACGTGCTGGGTACCACCGAGGCGGAGTTCGGCGGTTCCATTTACCAGCAGGTGACCACCGGGGAACTCAAGGGCATGCCCCCGCGCGTGGACCTCGCCAACGAGGAGCGCCTGGCGGACTTCTTCGTGGGCAACACCCTGCTCACCGCCGCGCACGACGTCTCCGAGGGTGGCCTGGCTCAGGCCCTGGTGGAGATGGCCCTGCGTTCCGGGCGCGGCCTGGACCTGGATTTGAGCTCGGTACACGAGGACCTACACGCGGCGCTCTTCTCCGAGTCCGCCTCCCGCGCCGTGGTGGCCACCACGGGGGACCGTGCGGACGCCCTAGAGCGCCGCGCCGCCGAGGCCGGGGTACCCTGCATCCGCATTGGCGGCACCGCCGAGGGCCGCACCCTGCGGGTGAACGAGGCCTTGGAGGTCTCTCTGGACGAACTGCGTGAGGCCTGGGAGTCCACCCTGCCCGAGCTCTTCGGGCACGCGGTGGGCGCGAACTCCGTGGTGGAGTAAACAAGCCTCTGCATACAAGGGCACCACCCGCAGCGGGTGGTGCCCTGTGCTATCGCCGCAGCGGGGGCGTCGCCAGTTAAGGTAGGCCGGGCAACTCAGGTTATACTGCCCTCAGTTTTCGTGAGAAAGGTGAGAGCGTGCGGCGATCTGTGATGTCCGCCTGTGGCGCGGTGCTCCTCATCGCGGCCCTGGTTCTGGTGAGTTTCTTGGTGGGGGCGCGTTCCTTTAGCGCCGCCGAGGTCTGGGAGGGTATTCCCGGGGGGCTGCGCTACGCACTGGGTACTCAGCCGGAGGGCAGCGATGTGGAATTGGTCCTGGGTATTCAGCGTATTCCGCGTACCTTTTTAGCCCTGATCGCCGGGCTGTGCCTGGGCGCGGCGGGTGCCCTCTTGCAGGGCTTTACCCGCAATCCGCTGGCCGATCCCGGAATCCTCGGCGTGGGAGCCGGGGCGGCGGCAGCCGTGGCGGTGGGGGTGAGCCTGGGCGTGCTCACCGATACCACCAGTTATGTGTGGCCCTCCATGCTGGGGGCGGTGGCGGTGACCATTGTGCTTTTCTTCCTGGCCTCCTCCGGCCCCACGGCGGGCAGCCCCCTGGCCTTTATTCTGGCCGGTACAGCCCTTTCCGCGCTGCTCATGGCGGTGGTCAATGCCCTGGTTATCACCAATGATCGCGTGCTGGACGCCCTGCGTAGCTGGGCCACCGGTTCGGTGGCGGGGCGCGATTTCTCGGTGGTCACGGTGGTGGCCCCGGTGGCGGTGGTGGCCCTGATCGCCGCCGTGGCCCTGGGGCCGGTGGTAAACCTGCTGAGCCTGGGCGAGGAGAGCGCGCACGGCCTGGGGGTGTCGGTGCGCCGCGCGCAGACCTTCGGGGTGCTCGTGATTGCCGCGCTCACGGCGGCGGCTGTGGCGGCCGCCGGACCGGTGGGCTTCGTGGGCCTGGCCGCCCCGCACATCGTGCGAGGTTTTACCGGCCCGGATTACCGTCTGCTCATTCCCTTGGCCGCCCTGGTGGGCGGGGTTTTGGCCCTGGTGGCGGATATTCTTGGCCGCGCCCTGGTATCCCCGGCGGAGTTGCCGATGGGCACGGTGCTGGCGCTGCTCGGCGTGCCGATCTTCGTATGGCTGGTGCGCCGCGGACACATGGGGGTGGGGCTGTGAAGGCACTGCGGATAGGGCCGGTGTCCTGGAAAATCAACGCTCGCCTGCTGGCGTGCATGGCGATCACGGCGCTGCTCATGGCGGCGGGCGTGTGCTGGTCGGTCACCCAGGGTTCGTATCAACTGACCTTGGGGGAGGTGATGGAGGTCTTTACCGGGGGCGGCACCAAGATTCAGCGGGCCGTGGTTTTTGATATGCGCCTGGGCCGGGCCGTGGTGGCCTGCCTGGTGGGCGCGGCCCTGGCTTATTCGGGGGCGCTCACGCAATCGGTGGCGCGCAACCCGCTGGCCAGCCCGGATATTTTGGGCATCACCAACGGCGCCTCCCTGGCGGCGGTGGCGGTGATCGTCTTTGCCGGTGCGGGCTCGGGCGGCGTGATTGAGGCCGGGGCCACCTCGGTGCTGGGCACCGTGGGGTTGCCGGGGGCCGCGATGGTGGGAGCCTTCCTCACCGCGCTGCTGATTTGGCTGCTGGCCGGGCCTGCGCGCAGTTCCATGTTGCAGGTGGTGCTCATCGGCGTGGGTGCCTCGATCTTCTTGAGCTCCTGTACCACCTGGCTTTTGGCTTATGCGGAATTGGACAGGGCGGCGGCGGCCCGCATGTGGCTCACCGGCTCGCTCAATGGCAGGGATTGGAACCACGCCTGGGCGCCCCTGGCGGTGCTGCTCGTGGCGGTGGCCCTGGGTGGCTGGCTGGCCTTCCAACTTTCCGCCCTGGTGCTCGGTGAGGCCACCGCGCATGTGTTGGGCCACCGGGTGCAACTGGCGCAACTGGTGCAGTTGTTCTGCGCCGTGGTGTTGGCGGCGGTGGCCGTGGCGGCGGCAGGTCCCATTGGTTTTATCGCCTTCGTCAGCCCCCACCTGGCGCGCCGCCTGGCGCGCACTCCCACCCCGCCGTTGATTTTCTCGGCGCTGCTCGGCGGCACGCTGCTGCTGGGTGCCGATCTCTTGGCCCGCGTGGTGTTGCCCTGGGAGCTGCCGGTGGGCGTGGTCACGGCCTTCATCGGTGCGCCGTTCTTGCTGTACATGATCTTCCGCACTCGTCGAGAGGAAACCATCTGATGAGCACCCCGCTTTTTTCCGCGCGCGGCTTGAACACCGGCTACCCGGATCGCCCGGTGATCGAGGGGCTGGACGTGGATATTGCCGAGGGCGAGGTCACCTGCCTCATCGGCCCCAATGGCTGCGGCAAGTCCACCCTGCTCAAAACGATGTGCGGGCTGCTCAGTCACGGCGGCTCCCTGACCTTCCAGGGCCGCGAGGTGGGGCAGTGGCCGCGCAAGGAGCGCGCCCGCGAACTCTCCCTGCTGCCGCAGACCCCGGTGGCCCCGCCGGGGCTCACGGTGGGCCAGCTGGTCTCGCGGGGCCGCCACCCCTATCAGTCCTGGATGGCGCAGTGGTCACGGGAGGATGATGCCGTGGTCACCCAGGCCCTGGAAACCACGGGGCTTACCGAGCTAGCCGATCGACGCATCGCGGACCTCTCCGGCGGGCAGCGCCAGCGGGTGTGGATCGCCATGACGATCGCGCAGGATACCCCCACGATGCTTCTCGACGAACCCACCACCTACCTCGATCTCTCCACCTCCGTGGAGGTGCTGCGCCTGGTGCGCGGGCTGCGCGAGGAGTCCGGCCGCACGGTGGTGATGGTGCTCCACGATCTCAACCTCGCGGCCCGCTACGCCGATCGCCTGGTGCTGCTCGCCCGCGGCGGCAGGCTGGCGGGGGTGGGCACCCCTGCGGAGGTGTTGAGCGAGGAGAATCTGGCCGAGGTCTTTGATCTGGATGCAGTGGTGGTGGAGGATCCGGTGAGCGGCGGGCCGTTGGTGGTGCCGCGCTGAGTCGGTACTGCCAAGGGGGACCGTCGGGGCGTCGCTAAGTAAAAGAAATGCAATGGCCTCGGCGGCGGGGAAACGAAAGTGTGAGCAAAGATACCTACTTTTGGGTATGGATAGTGTAACCTTACGTGGGAAGGCAATTGTTGGCAGAAGCTTAATTTTTTGCTGCCTTCATCCTTATACTGTTTTGAGGAGAACCTAATGACTTTCTCTCTTTCCCGCCGCGTGACGGCGACCCTCGCCACCGCAGCCGTGGCCCTGAGCCTGGTGGCCTGCTCCAACTCCGACGAGGAATCCCAGGATTCCTCCGCCAACGCCTCCAGCTCTTCCGATTCCTCTTTCCCGCGCACCGTGGATACGCAGGATAAGGACAAGAACGCCACCGAGATCACCATTGAGGAGCGCCCGGAGCGCATCGTTTCCGCCTCCGTGAGCCTCACCGGTGCGCTGCTGGCTCTCGACGCCCCCGTGGTGGCCTCCGGCGGCGGCAACCCCAACGCGCCGATGTTCGCGGACGAGACCGGCTTTGGCCTGGCCTGGGACGACCTGGCGAAGGAGAAGGACGTGGAGTCCATCTTCACCATCGGCTCTGTCAACGCCGAGGCGATCCTGGCCCAGGACCCTGACCTGGTGGTCATGTCCAACGTGGGTGCCGATACCGGCGCGGAGATCTACGATCAGCTCAAGGACGTTGTGCCGGTTCAGGTGATCGACTACTCGGATCAGTCCTGGGAGGAGACCACCCGCGAGGTGGCCGAGGCCGCGGGCCTGGAGGATAAGGCCGATGAGGTGATCGCGGATTATGAGGACTCCGTGAAGGAGGCCAAGGATAAGATCAAGGTCGATGGGCCGGTGAACCTGATCGCCCTGTCCCAGGAGGGTGCGGTGAACTTCTTTACCGAGGAGTCCGCGCAGGGGCAGATCTTCAAGGATCTGGGCATCGAGATCGCCGTGCCTGGCGATGATCTGGTGGGCGATTCCGCCCAGGGTTCCAGCCGTGGCGACGTGAAGGCCGTGAGCGCGGAGAACGTGCCGCTGGCCCTGGACGGCAACAGCGTGTTCGTGCTCAACATTGATCCGGGTACCCCGGCCGATGAGCAGGTGCGCACCAACCCGCAGCTGGCCGAGGTCACGGCGGTGGCCGAGGATCGCGTGTACGGCCTCGATGGGGAGTTCTTCCGCATTGATGCCATCGCGGCTCAGGACCTGGTGAAGTACCTCTCGGAGAACTACTCCTCCTAAGTTATAAGAGGTATCAGGGGAGGGCGCTCGCAGCGGCGGGTGCCCTCCCTTTTTGCGTGCCGATTCCGTGCGCTGGTTTCGGGTGCTGGAGCTATCCCCCGGCGCTCAGCCCCAGCAATCCCAGCACTCACCCCCGATACTCGAAAATGCGTACCCGCCGCGTGGGCCGGTGCTGATATTCCCCAAGGTCGCTCCATCCGGTCTTGCGCAGCATGGAGTGGATGCGGGTATTGCGGTGATCGGGCTCCGCGATAATGCGCTCCGAGCCGGGATTGGCCCGCAGCAGCGCGCCGGGTAATTCCTCAAAGAAGGGTTGGAAGAAGCCGCGCCCGGTGAGTTCTTCCAGGCCGATGGCGATGTGCAGGCCGAGGTCCGTGGGGGCGGAGGGGAAGCAATAGCTGATGTCGTCGCGGGCGGGGTAGTACACCTCTAGGTAGCCCACCTTGGGTGGTTGGTGGTCCGCCACGGAGAGGATCACGGGGGTGGAGTAGGTGCCGCTCAGGCGCGCGGCGATGTCGGCGCGCCAGCGTTCCTCCTTCCAGGGCTGCTCCCAGGTACTCGCCAGGTGGGGGCGATTCATCCACTCGGAGATGAGCGCGGCGTCCTCGGGGGTGGCGACGCGAACCTGGTAGCGTCCGGGTAGTTCGGGCAGGCGCGGCGGGTGGGGCAGCACGGTGGCGGGGGCGACGTCGGTACGCAGGCGGTGCAGCACGGCTGAGGGGTCTGTGTGAGCGGTCACGGCGGTGCTCCTTGCTATTTTGGTAAATCTATCCTTAGTAAACCTATCCGGCCAACGTATCTCTGTAAAAGGCTCTTCATGGAATTACACACCACCAACTCCGCCGCCACGGTGGCCGAGTTGCTGGAACGCACCCTCGAACAGGCAAAACCTGAGCACAAAGCAATCCGCGTGGAGGGGGGAGAAACCATCTCGTACCCGCAATTGCGCGAACTCAGCGGGGCGCTGGCGCGTCGTCTCCTCGCCGCCGGGGTGCAGGTGGGAGACCGCGTGGCGGTGGTGGCTGGGCGCTCGCCCTGGCAGGTGATCGCGGCGGTGGCGGTGATTCGCGCGGGCGGGGTGTACGTGCCCGTCGATAGCTCTTATCCCGCCGCGCGCATCGCGGGCCTGCTGCGCGAGAGCGAGCCCGCCGTGGTGCTCCACGAGGGGGCAGACCTGCCGGAGAACTACCTGAGCCTGAATCTCGCGGACCCAGGTATCCGGGAAGACCTGCGCGCAGAAAGCCAGGGGGGTGAGGTCACCCCCTCGCGCCCCATCCACGGCGAGGACCCCGTGTACATGATCTATACCTCGGGCACTACGGGCACCCCCAAGGGCGCGATCAACCTGCACGAGGGCGTGGCCTGGCACCTGGAATGGATGCGGGAGACCTTCGGTGGTGGGGAACACGTGGTGATGAACAAGGCCCCGGTGGCCTTCGACGTCGGCGTGGCCGAGGTGCTCAGTCCGCTCAGCGCGGGCGGCACGGTGGTGCTCCCGCCCGCCGATTGGTGGCCGGGTGATTCCCGCGCCCTGGTGAGCATGATCGAGAGCCATCGGGTGAGCGTGCTCTCTATCGTGCCGAGCATGTTGCGCGCCCTGTTGGAGGCCGGGGTGCGCCCCGGCGCGCTGGATTCCCTGCGCCACCTCCTGCTCGGCGGGGAGGCGGTTCCGGCGGATCTCGTGGAGGCCGTGCGCGAGGCCACCTCCGCCAGGATTCACGGGCTCTACGGCCCCTCCGAGGCGGCGATGGACGTGATGTGGGTGGAGTACACCCCGGAGGTGCCCCTGCGCGCCGGGCAGGCGCTGCTGGGTCACGCCGAGCCGGGCGTGGGCGTGCAGGTGGTGGAACCCGGTACGACGCAGGAGGTACGCCCAGGCGAGGCCGGGGAACTGCTGATCTTCGGCGTGCAGGTGGGCGGGGGTTACTTCCGACGCCCCGAGCTCACCGCCGCGGCCTTCGACACGACCGAGGCGGGGGAGCGCCGCTATCGCACCGGCGACCTGGTGCGCTTTGATACCGGCTTGGGAATGTACGAGTTCCGGGGGCGCCTGGGCGATCAGGTGAAGGTGCGCGGCAATCGCGTGGAGCTGGGCGAGGTGGAGGCCGCTCTGCGCGCGGTGCCGGGGGTGAGCAACGCCGCCGCGCGTCTGGTGGGGGAGGAACTGTGGGGCTACGTCACGGGGATCGACCTGGCAACAGCGGCGTCGGACGCCGAAGGGGTGCGCGCGCAGGTGGCAGATGCTCTGCCCGCCTACGCCGTGCCCGGTCACATCGTGGTGATGGAGGCGCTGCCCGTGAGCGCCAATGGAAAACTCGACCGGGCGGCGCTGCCGCAGCAACGATAAAAGAAAGGCCCTATGACCACGCCCGATACCTCCGCTCTGCTTCCTTTAACCGGCGCACAGCGCGGAATCTTTGATGCCCAATTGATTGACCCTCACTCGCCCTATTACGTGGTGGGCGAGGTGCTGGAATTAGAAGGCCGCGTGGATACCGCCGCGCTGGTGCGCGCCATCGAGGCCACCCAGCGCGAGGTGGAGACGCTGCGGATTCGCCTGCGCGATACCGAGGGTGGCCCGCGCCAGTACCTCAGCGAGGAGATCGTGCCGGTCATCGTGCGTGACCTGCGCGGGGTCACCCACCCGCGGCGCCTGGCCGAGGCGCGTATCGACGCCGCCAAGACCGCTCTGGCCGAGGGGGCGGCTGGGCTCACCGAGGCTGCGCTGTGCCGCTATGAGGTGCTGCGCCTTGATGAGCAGCGCACCTGGGTGATTCAGCTTTATCATCACATTGTGGTGGACGGTTATTCCGCCACCCTGATTACCCGCCGCATGGCGGAGCACTACCGGGCGGAGGTCACGGGCAAGGCCCCCAAGCGCTATCGGGGCGTGGGCCTGGCGGAATTGGTGGCCGAGGATAGCGCCTACGCCGCCTCCGAGGAGGCCGAGGCCGCCCGCGCCTTCTTCCGCGATCTGCTCACCCCCTTGCCAGACCTCGCCGCGCGCGAACGGCTTAACGCCGCCACGGGTGGCGCCCAGACCTCCGGGACCACCATCACCACCACGGTGCGGGTATCGGCCCAGGATTATCAGTGTTTCAGTGCCGCAGTGGAGCAGGCGGGAAGTACCTGGGTGAGCGCCCTGGTGGCGGTCTATGCCGCTCAACTATGGCAGATCACCGGCCGCCCGCAGGAGGATCTGTGCCTGGCCATGCCGGTGATGGCGCGCACCACCCGCGCCCAGCGGGCCACCCCGCACATGGCGGTGAACGTTCTGCCGTTGCTGGTACCTGTGCGTGCGGAGGCCACCTTGCGCGACCTGCTGGCCGAGACCGACGAGCGCTTCCGTCAGGTGCGCCAGCACCAGCGCTACCGGGGCGAGAATCTGCCGCGTGATCTCGGCGTTCCCGGCGCCGGGGCGCTGCTGCATGGCATGGGCGTGAACGCCAAGATCTTTGATATGACCTTTGATTTTGCCGGGGCCACCGGGGCGCTGCGCAACGTGGCGGGCGGACCCCCGGAGGATTTCGGCCTGGTGGTCATGCCCGCCGCCGATGGGGGCCTAGACCTCGGCCTAGAGACCGACCCGGCGCGCGTACCCGCGCCTGTGGCCCGGCAGCGCCTGAGCGAGCTGCGGGACCTGCTCGCGGGCTTCTCGGGGGAGGCCACCGTGGGCGAACTCGTGGGCGCCACTGACGATACCGAGGCGCTGATCGACGCCCGCGCAGCCCAGCCCGCCACAGCAAGCACGGAACCTACCGCGAGCCTGCGCGACCTCATCGACGCCCTGGCGACGCAGGAAGAGGAAAGCCTCATCGCCCAGGACACCCGGCTCAGCGGCGCGGAATTGCACCGCCGGGTGATCGAGACCGCGCTCCACCTGCCCCAGGGGCAGCCCATCGCCATTGATATGCCGCGCGGCAGCGACCTGGTGGTCACCGTGCTGGCGGCCTTGTATGCCGGGGTGCCCTTTACCTACCTGGAACCGGGGGCGCCGCGGGGGCGTCGCCAAGCAATCATGGAGGCGTTGGGGGCTACCTGGGTGGCCGGGCGCAACGCCTTTCCCGCTGCCGAGCAGGAACGGCGCGAACTCCAGGCTACGGAGCTGGCCTACGTGATCTTTACCTCCGGCTCCACGGGCACTCCCAAGGGCGTGGAGATTACCCGCGCCAGCCTGGAAGCCCTGCTCACGGGCCATCTGGCGGGGCTGTATCGTCGCCCGCGCGCGGTGGTGGGGCACACCGCGAGTTTTGCTTTCGACGCCGCGCTGGACCAACTGCTGTGGCTGCTGGCCGGGCACTGCGTGCGCCTCTATCCCGAGGAGATCGCTACCGACGCTGAGGCCGCCGTGGCCGCCCTGCGCGCCGATGAGGTGACGGTCTTTGACACCACGCCCTCGCTGGCCGCCGCGCTCATGGCGGCGGGCCTGGTCGAGCTCCCGGAGCTGGAATTGTTGGTGCTCGGCGGGGAGGCCCTACCCGCCCCGCTCTGGGACGCCCTGGCGGGAAGCCGTGTGCGTGCGCTCAATGCCTATGGCCCCACGGAGGCCTGCGTGGATGCGCTCATGGCGGAGGTCACCCCTGGCCAGCCGGTCATTGGGTACCCCGTGGCGGGCATGAGGGCCTACGCGCTCACGGAGAATAACCAGGTAGCCGGGGACTTTGAGAGCGGGCGGCTCTACTTGGCCGGGCCTCAATTGGCTAGGGGCTACCTGGATGAGGAGGCCACGGCGCAGGCCTTTATCACCCGCACGGTGGACCCGCGCCGTGGCCCGGAGCGCCTGTATGACACCGGCGATATGGTGCGCTGGATACCGGGGCGCGGCTACGAATACTTAGGCCGTGTGGACGATCAGGTGGAGATCAATGGCCGCCGCGTGGAATTAGGTGAGATCGAGGCCGCCCTGGCCGCCACCGAGGGGGTGGCGGCAGCAGTAGCCACGGTGCACGGGCGCGCGGGCCTGGTGGGGTGGGTGGTACCTGCGTCAGGGGCAACGCTGACTCCCGGTGCGGTGCGCGAGGCCGTGGCCGCCCAACTTCCCAAGGCCTTGGTGCCAGGCCGCATTGAGGTGATCGCGGATCTGCCCACCACGGTTTCCGGCAAGGTGGATCGCAAGGCGCTGGCCGCCCGGGAACAGGGAGATGATTCTCCGGTGCCGGTCAACGACGAGACCCCCGCCGAGGCCGCACTCCTGGCCGCCTGCCGGGAGCAAACGGGCGCGGTTATGGCCCCCACCGGGGACTTTATCTCCCAGGGCGGCGATTCCATCAGCGCGCTCACCGTGGCTACCCAATTGCGCCGCGAGGGCTGGACGATCTGGCCCAAGAATCTTCTTTCCGGGGCGAGCCTGGGCAGCGTGGCCGCCGCGATGGAACAGGCCGGTACCCAGGGAGCAGAGCAGGAAGAAGAGTTCTTCCTACCCATCGGCGCGCTACCGGAAAGCCCCGTGGCCGCCCGCCAACGCGCTGCCGCCCCCGATGCTGAGGCCTGGGCGGGCTTTGCCCAGTACGCCGAGATTCCCGGTCCGCAGGTCTCCCCGGAGGTGCTGCCGGGGATACTCGCCCAGCTCAGCGCCGCCCACGGGGCGCTGCGCATGATTCTGGATACCCAGGCCGGCGAACTCATCGTGCCCAGGGTGTCTTTGGTAGAGCTAGAGGAGAGCACCGAGCCCAGCCCCGTGCGCGACCTCGCCCAGGTGGCCGCCCGCTCAGGGCTGCTCGCCCCCGAGGCCGGGCGCATGGCACACCTGGTGGCCCTGGAACACGGCGGCGTGGGCCTGATCGTGCACCACAGCGCCGTGGATGCGCTGAGCTGGCGGGTGCTGCGCGCCGAGGTCACCCGTATTCTGCGCGGTGGAAAGTTAAACAGCGAGCAGGACGGCTGGCGGGCGCACGCGCTGCGCAGCGCACGGGGCGATCATCGCGCGGAGATTCCCCACTGGCTGCGCGTGCAGCGCGCCGGGCGCCCTACAGAACCCCAGCCGCACACCCTGCCCACCCGCGCCGAGGCCACCACCGTCACCCTGGAGATTCCCCCGGCCGCCGCCCGCGCCCTGACAGAATCCCCGGAGGAGGTCATGCTGGCAGCCCTGGCCCGCAGCACCGGCGCATTGCTGGGGGTGGAGGGCCACGGCCGCAGCAGCGATCAATCCACCGTGGGTTGGTTCACCATCGAATACCCGCTGGCCGTGGAGGCGCCCCACAGCACTGACCCCCTGGCCGATACTGCCGATGCCCTGGCCGCCGCTCGTCGCGCGCGCCACGAGGTGCCCGGCACCGGCGGGGGTTATGGGGTGCTCGCCGCGCACGACTCCGCGGGTGCCCTGCACGGGATCGGTCTGCGCTACCCCGAGGTGGTGCTCAACGTGCTACCGGGCGATACCGGGGAGTTCGCCGTGGTGGACCACCCGCGCCGCCGCCTCACCGAAGCACTCACGGTGAATGTCTTTGTGGGAACTGGGCGCATCGAGTACACCGCCGACCCCGTCCGCTTTGACCCGGCGCGCCTGCACGAGGAGATCGTGTGCCACCTGCTGCGGGTGCAGGCGGTGCGCGCCGGGCAGGTGCCGGAGGCGTCGATACGCCACCTAGAGCAGGCGCACGGCCCCATCGAGGCCACCTGGCCGCTCACCCCGCAGCAGGAGGGGCTGGTATTCCACGCCCTGAGCGCCAGCGAGGACCCGTATGTGCTGGCCATGCGCCTTGACCTGCGCGCCAGCGGGCCTATCGACGTCCCCCGACTGCGCGCGGCCTGGGAGCAACTGCTGCGCCGTCACCGCACCTTGGCGGCCGGTTTCGACGCCGCCGCGGGCCTGCAATTCCTGCCCCGGCACCTGCCCGAGACCTTCCGGCTTATCGACGCCCGCGGCTTGGGGTCCGCGCACAGCGACCTTGTGGTACACCTCATGGCCCGGGAATCGACCCGCCGCGTGGACCTGGCCGCCCCGCCGCTGGTGCGCGTGACGGCGGTGATCTACGAGGAGGACCGCCTGCACCTGGTGCTGGCCGGGCACCACGTGGTCACCGATGGGTGGTCCACGGGCCTGATGATTCGGGAGCTCAACGCGCTCTATTCCGGTGCCGCCCTGCCGCCTGCCCCGCAGCCGGAGATCTACCTTGATTGGCTAGCCCGTCACCGCGAGGCCGACGTTGCCGTGTGGCGCGAGCACCTCGACGGCCTGGAAGGCGGCACCCTGGTGGCGCCGGAGGCCGTGGAAGCAAGCACGGGCGGGGAGGAGTTCTTTGCCGTCGATGTGGCCGAGCACGCCGAGGCCCTGGTGGACGTGGCGCGTGAATCCGGGGCCACCGCTGCTGAATTGCTCCAGGTGGCCTGGGCCTACGTGCTGGCGGAACTGACTGACTCTACCGGCGAGGTGGTCTGCGGCGTGACCGTTTCCGGCAGGCCGCCGGAGGTGCCCGAGGCTGCCGAGATGATCGGGCTTTTTGCCGCCACCCTGCCCGCTCGCATTGCGGTGAGCGGTGACCCGCTGGCCGACCTGCGCGCCCACCACGCCGCCCGCGCGCACCTGGGGCAGCACACGGCGGTGTCCGCCGCGGACGTGGGCGGGGCGGGTCTCTTTGACACCATCGTGGTCTATGAAAATGCCCCCACCCCGCAGGCGGGCGGGGAACTCACCGTGGAGGGTACCGAGTCCTTTGGGCAGACCCACTATCCCATCACGGTGCTCTCCCAACCGGGGCGGGATTTTGACGTGGTGCTCGCCTACCGGCCCGGACTGGTGGATACCGAGCGCGCCCGCTGGGCGGCGAACCGCCTGGGCCAGGTGCTGCGTTCCTTCCTGGGAGAGGGGCTCCCGGAGGCAACCCCGCCGCGGGCAGCCGTGGCTCCGATGTCGGTAACGCAAGAGAAGGACCGGCGGGGCGTCGATAAGCGCCGCGCGGCTCCAGGTACTGCGGAACTGATCGCGGCGGAGATGTCCGCGCTGCTGGACAGCGAGGTCGGCCCGGAGACGAACTTTGCCGAGGCGGGCGGTCACTCCCTGCTAGCGGTGCGGCTTTTGGGTCGCCTGCAAGGCGCCGGCCTGGATATTGCTATCGGGGATATTCTCGCCGGTGGCAGTCCCAGGGGCATTGCCGCGCGCCTGGGTGTTGCCACTACCGACGCCGCGACCTCCCCCTCCCCGCTGCTGGCGCGCAGCGTGGGCGGCCGCACGCTGTGGTGCATGCCGCCGGGCGATGGGCTGCACGCCCCGTGGGCGGAGTTGGCCGCGCAGATTCCGCTGAACGTGCGCGCGGTGACCTGGGGCGGGGAGATCGAGCAGGGGACCCTGGCCCAGGCGGCTCAGGACGTCGCCGCGCTGATCCGCGCCGAGCAACCCCAGGGGCCGTATTGCCTGCTGGGCTGGTCCTTTGGTGGGGCGCTGGCGCACGCGGTGGCTCACGCGTTGGGCGGCCCGGAGCAGGTGGAGTTCTTAGGAATCGTGGATTCCTACCCAGCGGGTGCCGCCCCGCAGGGCTTGACCGAGGGGGCCGACCCCACGCCCCTGGTGGAGGGGTTATTGAACCTGGACGATGAGGCCACTCCGCTGCGTGAGCTGGTGGAGCACAACCTCATCGCCAGTTCGCGGCTCATGGCCGAGGCCCCGGCGCTGCCCTGGGAGGGGAGGGTGCACCTGGTGGTGGGGACGAAGCCGCTGGGTGCAGCCGCCGAGCAGGACGAAACCCCCACAGGCCCTACCACCTGGGACCCCGCTGCCGCCTGGGAGCGCGCGGGCGCGCAGGTAGAGGCCCTGGACGTGGAGGCCGATCACTTTGAGCTGGTCAGTCCGGAGGGTTGGCGCACGCTTGGCCCCTTCATCGCCGGGGCACTAGCGCAAGCACGCTCAGCCCAAGCCCACACACATTCACAGAACCCCACTGGGGAGGAAGAGGAATGATGATAGATCTCATCGCCGTAGGCGCAGGCCCCAAGGGCGTGGCCGTGGCGGCCAAGGCCGCCGTGATGGAACACCTGGGGTTGCCCGCCCCCTCGGTGCTGCTCGTCGATCCCCTGGGCGTGGGTGGACACTGGCGCGCTCACGGGGGCTGGACCGATGGGCAACACCGCCTGGGCACCCCGCCGGAAAAGGACGTGGGCTTTCCCTACCGCACCCGCATCGCGGGGGAGGAATCGCACCGGGTGGATGAGGAATTGGCCCGGCATGGCTGGGCGGCCTTCCTCATCGCGCGAGGGGAGTTCGGTGCCTGGATTGACCGGGGCCGCCCCGCCCCGCGTCACGAGCAGTGGGCGGATTACCTGGGCTGGGTGGTCGAGCGCCTGGGTATTGAGGTACTAGAGGCCACGGTCACGAGCGCAGAACTACGCCACAACGAGCAAGGCGGGCACAGCGAGCAGGGCGAGCACTGGGAGGTAGAGACCACCGCCGGTTCCCTCCACGCCAAGAGCCTCATGCCCACCGGCCCTGGCGCGAGCACGCGGCGTCTGGCCGAGGTGCCGGGGGTGTATTCGCTGGCGCAGTTCTGGCAGCTCTGCGCTGAGGAGGGAATAAAAAAGGGCGTGGACATCGCGGTGATTGGCTCCGGGGAGTCCTCGGCCAGCGTGGTCGAGCAGGTGGCCTATAGCCGCGCGGGTTCGGTCACGGTCATCTCTCCCTCGGCGGCGATTTATACGCGCGGGGAGGGGCAGTTTGAAAACCGCCTGTACACCGATCCCCACCGCTGGGTAGCGCTCGACGAGCCCGCCCGCCGCGATATTCTGGCCCGCACCGATCGCAGCGTGTACTCCGTGCGTATCCAGCAGCGCGAGGGCATGGATGAACGCCTCGATCACGTGCGCGGAACGGTAAGCACAGTGCGCCCGGCAAACGACAAGTTACAGGTGGAATACCGCCGCTCCCAGCCGGAGGGGGAGCACACCGGCAGCGTGCTTGCCGACGTCGTGGTGGACGCCCGCGGCAACTCCCCCTTGTGGTTTGGGGAATACCTGGCCCCGGACACCCGCGAGCGCCTGGCCCGCGAGGCCGGTGCGGAAGGGTGGGCGTCGATAAGCGTGGAGCAGGTGGAGCGCCGCATTGATGGCACCTTGCGCTTTGAGGGGCTGGGTGGCCGCCTCTTTATGCCCACCCTGGCGGGGTTGATGCAGGGGCCGGGCTTTGCCAACCTCAGTTGCCTGGGCGAACTCTCCAATAGAATCATCGCGGGCGTGAAAGGAATGGAAAATAGTGAGCAAAAATAGCAGGCACCGCGATATTTACCCCATCTCTGTCCGGGACCTTGAGGTTCTAGAGGTCATAGACCTCAACCCCGGCATGCGCCGCATCGTGCTGGGTGGGGAGCAACTGGCCGCCCACACCTATGCGGGCTTTGAGGTGCCGGGGCTGGTGAGCCACGGCTTTGACGATGATGTTCGCCTTATTTTCCCGGACCCCCAAACCGGCGCGCGCCCCCGCCCCGAGCCGGACGAGAAGGGCATAAACCAGTGGTCGGCGGAGGTCAAAGACCTCTTCCGCACCTATACCGTGCGCCGCTGGGAGCCGGAAACCGGGCGGTTGAGCGTGGACTTCGCCCACCACGAATCCGGCCTTGCCGACGAGTGGGCGCGCGCGGCCCAGGTGGGTGATCGGCTGTGGGTGGCCGGGCCTAAGAACTGCCTGCGTCTGCCCACGCATACCGATTGGCTGCTGCTGGTGGGCGATGAAACCGCCCTGCCCGCGATCAGCCGCTGCCTGGAGGAACTGCCCGCCGGGCACCGCTGCCTGGTGGTGGTCGAGGTGGCCGAGCGCGCCCACATTCAGGAACTTCCCACGGCGGCCAGCGCCGAGGTCACCTGGGTGGTGCGCGCCGAGGGAGCCAGCATGGTGGAGGCCGTGGCGGCCCTCGACTTCCCCGAGGGCACCCCGTACGCCTGGGTGGCGGGCGAGGCCGGGAACCTCCGCCAGATCCGCCGCGACCTCAAGGAGCGCGGCGTGGCCCCGGAAAACCTAGAGGTCACCGGCTATTGGCGCAACCGCCCCACGGAAAAAACCGAGGAGGCCCAATCCACCGGCTACGCTCTCTACACCGAACTGGCCGCGCTGCTGGACCCGGTGCCGAGCTTTGCCGTGCGCGCCGCCATGCGCGCGGGCATCTTCGCCGCCATTGCCGACGCCACCCGCGCCGACCTCGCAGCACTCAGCAACACCACCGGCATTGCCCCCGACGCCCTGGCGCGCCTGCTGCGCTATCTGGGCTCGCTGAACATGGTGGCCGAAAACGGCGGCGCCTATAAGCTCACCGCCCTTTCCCAGGAACTCGCGGACGAGGAATCGCACCTCTTTGAGCACCTGGCCGGGGTGGCCGCCCATCGCACGATGGCCGTGGCCGGAATCGAGGAGGTGCTGCGCAGCGGCACCCCGCGTCCGGTGGCTTACGACGCCGCCGAATGGGAGGAGGAAGCCGAGGAATCCGCGCAGTGGGTGGCCCCCGCTCTGGTGGAGGCCGTGGCCCGCCCCGGCGCCTCGGTGGCCGTGACGGGGCCGGGCGCCAAGGTCTACGCCGAGGAGTTCGCCCGCCGCGATTCTGGCCGGGTGGCCCGCGCGGTGGCCTGGGATGATCTTGCCGCCGCCGCAGCCGAGGTGAACGTGGTGGTAGACCCCTTTGGGCGTTTTAGCGCGAATGAGGTGGCGGATTACCTGCGGGGCCTGTCAGGGGAGGTAGCGATTCTGACCAAACTCAGCCCCGAGGGTGCCGATAGCGAGCACGACTTTGCCGAGGACATCGTGCGCCTGTGCTTGGACGGCACCCGCGTGCCCACCGCCGCCGAGGTCACTCGCGCAGCCGAAGAAGCCGGGTGGACGGTGACGCGGCGGCAGCAGGTGGGTTGGTCCTCTGCCTTGCTGCGGCTGGGGCGGGCTTAGTTTGTGCCTTTGGTGTTCGTGGCCTCTGTTTAGGCCTCTGCCACCGGCAGGGGCCGCTTTTCCACCAGCGTGCGCATGACCATCGTGGAAGTGATCTTGTTCAGCCCCGGCAACCCGCCCAAGTGGTTATCACGTAGGCGCTGATAATCCTCTAGGTCGCGCGCTACCACGCGGAGCAGATAATCGGGGTCGCCAAAAAGGCGCTCTGCGCTGAGGATCTGAGGTATCTGCACCACCTTTTCCTCAAAGGCCTCAATGGTGGCGCGATCCTCGCGCTCCAAGGTCACAAAGGCGATGACCTGGAGGGAAAAGCCGAGCGCGGCGGGGTCAATATCGGCGTGATAGCCGCGAATCACCCCGTCTGATTCCAGGGCGCGGAGGCGTCGCAAGCAGGTGGAGGCCGCCGCCCCGGTGCGGTCGGCCAGGCCTGCGGCGGTTGTGCGCGCATTGCTTTGTAGAGTGGCAAGAATCGTGCGCGAAAGATTATCTATGTGCATGAATCGCTCATTCTTTTGTTTGTAAAGGTATGTTTATGGCATATTATCGCGCCTCTTGGTGCTTTCTATAGCATCAAGGCACCCTAGCGTGCATGGATATTGCGCTGCTGCTGAGTTTCTTGGGTCTTTCTACGCTGATGAGCTGCGTTCCGGGGCCGGATTGGGGCTTGATTCTGCGCCACGTGATCGGCGCGCCCTCCCGGACGGCGGTGAATCAGGCCGTGGCGGGAATTGGCGTGGGCTACGTGGTGATGAGCGTGGTGGTGGCCGCGGGAGTGGGGGTAATGGTGGCCGATCACCCCGCCGTATTCACTCTCATTAGCGTGGGCGGGGCGCTGCTGCTCATCTACCTAGGCTCCACGATGTTGTGGGGGCTGCGGGCTACGCCATCGACGCCGGTGGGGGAACCCGTGGCATCGAACCAGGCTGCCGGGGCCAAGCGCGGCTCTCCACTCTGGGAGGGCATGGGGGTGAGCCTGCTCAATCCCAAGGGAATCATGTTCTTTGTGGCCCTGCTGCCGCAGTTCGTGAACACCCAGGCCCCGTGGTCGGTGAGCACGCAGATGTTCACCCTGGGCATGGCCTTTACTTTGAGCGTGGTCGTGGTGTACACGGCCCTGAGCCTCCTGGCGCGCCGGGTGCTGCGAGCCAATCCGCGCGCCACGGTATTCCTCCAAGGCGCCGGTGGGGTGGCCATGCTGGGGTTGGCGGTGTTCATGCTGGTGGAGGCGGTGTAGGAGGCTATAAGAGCGCTGGCCTTTTTAGTGATGTGATTCACGGTGATAGGTTAAGATTTGTGCAATTCCCGCTAGCGATGGAGCGTTAGCGGTTTCCTCTGATTCTTAGGCACAGCGAGGGGAAAGATGAGCACAAGGCCACCTCGTTTCCGTGGGCCAGATTTTTCCCGCCTGTGGGTGGGCGATTTCGTCTCGAATACCGGCACGGCGATGGTCACCTTTGCCGTGCCGGTGATCGGGGTGACGGAACTGGGGTTATCGGCGCAGCAGATTAGCTGGGTGGCGGCGGCTAGTCTCTCCGCGCCTCTCTTCTTCTCCCTCTCTGCCGGTGCTCTCGCGGACCGGCTGCGGCGCAGTTTCTTGCTGCACGTATGTAATATCGCGCGCTTCGTCATTTTCGCCCTGCTCTGCGTGCTCTTTCTTGTAGGCTCCCTGGGCTGGGTGAGCCTGGCCGTGGGGCTTTTTGCTGTGGGGGTACTCAACCTCCTTTATGAAAGCTCTATGGCGGCCGCCGTGCCTTCGGTGGTGTCCAAGGGCGATTTGGTGAAGGCCAATTCTTGGATTGAGGGCGGCCTTTCGGTCTCGGAGACGGGCGGGCCGGTGTTCTCGGGTTTTATCCTCAACACCTTTGGTGCCCTGGCGATTTTGGTATTAAACGCGGTGAGTTATCTATTCAGTTCCCTTATGCTTTTGGGCTTACCGCTGGATAGGCGGGGGAGCAAGGATAAGCCAGAGCGCTTTAGTATCAAGGGCCATCTGAGCGAGGTGTGGCTGGGCTTTAGGCTGATCTGGGGCCAGGTGCCGCAGCGCGTGGCCCTCTTTGCGGCCACGCTGTATAACTTCTTTGATTCCTGGCTCTTTGCCATTTTCTCCGTTTTTGCGTTGACGGTTCTGGGGTTGAGCCCTTTCACTTTCGGCCTGGTCTTTGCCGTGGCTACGGTAACGGGGATTGTGGGCTCTGGCGTGGCGGTGAAGCTCACCGATCGGTACGGCTTTGGTACCTTGCTGGTCACCTCCTTCTCGATGATCGCCATGGCGGGTATTGCCCTGGCCTTTTCGGTGTTGTTGGAGGGGCTGAGTGCGGCGGTGCTCGTAGCCGCGGTCTTTGCGATATTCGAGTTCTGCATTGTGGTGAACATGATTATCGGGCGCACCATGCGCCAAACGCTCTTCCCGGAGGAACACATCTCCAAGGTGGCCGGGACGGCGCGTTTTCTTTCCTGGGGTGTCGATCCCCTGGGTGCGCTGGTGGGCGGCGCCTGTGCTGCCGCGTTGGGGCTAGAAACCTCCGTGGTGATCGCCTGTTGCGGGTTCTCCCTCGCTGCCCTGGTGTGTCTCTGTAGCCGAGAGTTGCGGAGTTTCCGCCCGGTCTTGGCATAAACCGCAGCCCGAAGCCACAACCGCAACCCACACCCCATAGACCCCCCAAAAAAACCTACAACCCCCGCGGGTCCAACGGCACTACCGCCGGCGTCCCGGTCACGGGGTCGGGCACCACCAGGCAGCGCAGCCCAAAGACCTCCTCCATCAGCTCCGGGGTAAGCACCTCGGCGGGAGTCCCGGTGGTCACAATCGCGCCCTGGTGCATCACGATGAGCCGCCCGGCATAGCGGGCAGCCTGGTTGAGATCGTGGAGCACCGTCACGATGGTCTTGCCCTCCTCGTGTAGGCCGCGCAGCAGTTCCATGAGTTCGTATTGGTGGGCGATGTCGAGGAAGGTTGTGGGTTCGTCGAGGAGCATAAGCGGGGTGTCCTGGGCGAGCAGCATGGCTATCCACACCCGTTGGCGCTGTCCACCGGAGAGTTCTTCTACCGTCCTATCGGAGAGGTCGAGGGTGCCGGTGGCGTCGAGAGCAGCGCGCACGGCCTCCTCGTCGCTGCTGCGCCACTGCTGCAAGAGTCCCTGGTAGGGGGCGCGCCCGCGCGCCACGAGGTCGGCCACGCGGATTCCCTCGGGGGCGAGGGAGGATTGGGGCAGCAGCCCCACGCGGCGCGCTACCTCCTTGGCGGGCAGGCGGTGAATGTCCTTGCCGTCGAGGAGGATCTGGCCGCGCTCGGGGCGCAGCACTCGGGCCAGGGCGCGCAGCAGGGTGGACTTGCCGCAGCCGTTGGGGCCGATGATGGCGCTAAACGAGCCTTCGGGAATATCCACGGAGAGTTCGGCGGAGATGGTGCGTTGTTCGTAGCCGAGGGTGACGTCGCGGGCGCTGAGGGGGTGGTGGGGTATCACGGGTTTGCTTTCTTTAGGAGGAGGTGGCGCGGGGAACCTGCCGGATGAGCAGCCACATCATGTACGCGCCGCCCAGGCATACGGTGATAAGGCCCACGGGAATGGGCTGGAAGAGGCGGGAGATCACCAGGGAGGCCACGTAGGCGGCGCTGAGCAGGGCCGCGCCCATCGCGGCGGAGGCCCACAAACTTAAGCCCGCGCTGCGGCTGAGCCGGTGCGCCAATTGGGGTGCGCTCAGTGCGATGAATCCGATGGGGCCTGCGGCGGCCGTCACGAGTGCGGCGGTGATAACTCCCAGCGCCATGAGCGCGGGCTTGGCGTAGCGCACGGCAATGCCCTGGGTGGTGGCGGTGGCGTCGCCAAGCTCTAGGGCGCGCAGCGCCGGGGCCAGCAGGACGACGCCCACCAGCACCACCGTTCCGAGCACCAGCGAGGGGAGGAGCCCCTGCCAGGTCACGCGGTTGAGGGAGCCCGCCGCCCAGAAGCCCACCACCATCGCGTCCTCCACCTGGGCGCGGGTGATGAGGTAGGAGTTGAGCGAGCCGAGCCCTGCGGAGACGGCGATGCCCACGATGATGAGCCGGAAGCTGGCCACCCCGCCGCGCCAGGCCAGCGCGTATACGGCCAGCGCGGTGAGCAGCCCACCGGCCACGGCGGCCCCGGCCAGCGACCAGTAGTTTGCCGCGCCCGCCACCAGCACCGTGAGCGTGACGGCGGTGTATGCTCCGGCGTCGAAGCCGATCACGTCCGGGGAGCCCAGGGGGTTGCGGGTGAGCGATTGGAAGATCGCTCCGCCGAGGCCCAGCAGCGCGCCGAAGAGGAGCGCGGCCAGGGCTATGGGCAGGCGCCATTCCAGCACGATCATGCGTTGAATACGGGTGCCCTCCCCACCGAATACCCCCAAGACTTCAGTGGGACGCAGCGGGAAATCACCCATGCCAATGCTGAGCACACAGAGCACAGCGGCCAGCGCAAAGAGCCCTAACCCCGTGAGCAGCACCCGCCAGCCCATTCTCCAGGAGAAGTGCCGGGTGCGGATCACGGCCTGCCGGTAACCGAAGTTAAGGCTCATAGCCCACCTGCCTTCTTGCGCCGCGCCAGGGCGATGAGCACCGGGGCGCCGAGCAGGGCGGTGATGATCCCGGCCTCGATCTCGCCGGGGCGGGCCACCACGCGGCCCACGGTATCGGCAGCCAGCACCAGCACCGGGGCGCACAGCGCGCTATAGGCGATAATCCAGCGCTGGTCGGGCCCCACGAACCAGCGCACCACGTGCGGAATCATCAGGCCCACAAAGCTAATCCCCCCGGTGATCGCCGTGGCCGAGCCCGCGAGCAGGGTCAGTGCCACGATCCCGAGCACGCGGGTGCGCCCCACCTTGGTGCCCAGCGCGGCGGCGAGATCATCACCGAGCGCGAGCGAGTTCAAGGAGGAGGCCAGCGCCAGGGCCAGCAGCAGCCCCGCGATCACGAGGGGCGCGGCGCTCAGGGCGTCGCGCAGCGAGGTGCCCGCCACCGAACCCACCGACCAGTGCCGGATTGCCTCAAAGGTATCCGGGCTGGTGAGCGAGAGAAAGCGGGTGATTCCCGTAAGCACCGCGCCCAGGGCCACCCCGGCCAGCACCAGGGTAGCGGGGGAGGCGTGCGCGCCCTGGGTGGCGCTGATGGCATAGACCCCGGCGGCAGCCAGACCCGCGCCGATAAAGGCGCACCAGATATAACCCGTGGTGGTGCTCAGCCCAAAGGCACCCACCCCCAGCGCGATGGCAAAGCCCGCCCCGGCGTTCACGCCGAGCAGGCCGGGGTCCGCCAGGGGATTGCGGGTGAGCGCCTGAATGAGGGCACCGGCCACCCCAAAGCCGATTCCCGCCAGCACCGCCACCAGGGTGCGCGGCCAGCGCTGCTCCCAGAGGATTGCCGAGGTCATGGCCGGGGCATCATCGCGGTGCCACAGGGCCTCCCACACCTCGGAAAAGGCCAGCGGATTCGAGCCATAGGCGAGGCTGGCGCCGCAGGCCAGCACCAGGGCGGCGAGGATGAGCACCAGGCTCAGCGCGCGGCGTCGATTGCTCTGCGCGGCAGCAGGGGTGCGCGCCGCAGGAGGAGGAGAAGGCATGAAGTACCACAAGAATAGGTAAGGCTAAACTGAACTTCTCCCATATTTAAGGTTCAGCCCGCAGAAAGCAAATGCACCCCGGGCCACGGCGGCCACGGGGTGCAGGGGAGGGCTTATCGACGCCTTCCTAGTCCACGTGCTGCGCCTGCGGCGGGGTCACCAGCGGCTTGGGCGCGTACTCGGCGCGCAGGTTGCGCAGGACCGTGGCGTGCTCGGCTAAGCGCTGATCCTCCTCGGTGACGGGCACGAACTGACGGGTGGGCAGGGCGTTCCCGTCCACGTCCTTGGAGATATAGGTCACGGAGGCGTGAATGGCGGTTTTCAGCGCGGAGCGCCCCTCGTGGGCGGCACCGGAGCGCACGTGAATGGACATCTGCATGCTGCGTTCCTCGGTGCGCAGCATGCGGGCATCTACCTCCACGAGGTCACCGATGGCGATGGGGCGGTAAAAGCGGATGCCCCCGGCGTAAATAGCCACGGTGTGCTCGCCGGTCCATTCCATCGTGCAGGCGGTTCCGGCCTCGTCGATCCACTCCATCGCGGTGCCGCCGTGCACCTTGCCGCCCCAGTTCACATCGGTGGGCTTAGCCAGGAAGCGGGTGATGAGGCGGGGGGCGTCGGAGGGCCCCTCATAGGTTTGCTTTTCCATCTCGGCCTCGATGGCGCTGCGCAGGCCGATGCGGGAGCGGGCGGCCTCCTGAACGCGCACTTCCTCTTCCGTGTTGGGCTCGAAGGAAGCCACGGGGGTGGACTTGCCCGTGGCGGTGTCCTTAGCCACGAAGATCACCAGGCAATCGCAGGCGCGGGTGAATACGCCCTCGCGGGGGTCGGCGGAAAAGACCTCATTGACGATGTGCATGGAGGAACGTCCCGTCATGGCGATGCGGGAGCGCACCTCCACGATGTGCCCGGAGGGAATGGGGCGGGTGAAGTGAATATGGCCCACGTAGGCGGTTACGCAGTAGGTGCCGGACCACTGGGTAGCGCAGGCGTAGGCGGCCTTATCAATCCATTCCAGAAGGCGCCCGCCGGATACGCCGTGGGTACCGGCCAGGATCACATCCGTGGGAGCGGCCATGAAGCGCAGGGTGACGGAGGGGGATTTGGGGGTGGGGGTAGTCATGGGACTGGCATTCTCCGAGGTATTCAACTCCATATAGACCACACCACCATACCGTGCCCTATCTCTCTACGGCGGACCGGGAGTGGGGTTAGCGGCGCTATAATGCGCGCGTGGCTAAGAAGGTCGATCCCCTAGAAGCACGCCGCGCGGTAGAGGCAATACAGCAGTGGGCGCGCGATCCCGAGTCCACCCCCAAACCCCCGCGCGCCGAGATCGCGGCGGCGGTGCGCCAGTCCGCCCGCCTGCTGGAACAGAGCGCGCCGGGGCATTCCGTGGAGCTGCGCGTGCCTCCCTTCGTGGCGGTGCAGTGCATCGAGGGGCCACGGCATACGCGCGGCACCCCGCCGAATGTGGTGGAGATGGATGCGTTCACCTGGCTGCAATTGGTCTTAGGAACGCTGGATTACGAGGGTGCCTGCGCGCAGCACCGCGTGGAGGCCTCCGGGGCGCGGGCGGGGGAGGTGGCCCGCTGGTTGCCTCTGTTTAGGCTGGCTGGCTAAGGGTGGTTATGATGTTGCCCGTGGCACTTAGGAACACGCATTGTCCTCCCGTCCCTGTCTCGCCTCCCGTGAACCTCGATGATCGCGGAGAGACCGCACCGCGCGAGGAATGTGGTGTATTCGGGGTCTGGGCGCCGGGGGAAGAGGTAGCCAAGCTCACCTACTTTGGGCTCTTTGCCCTTCAACACCGCGGCCAGGAGGCCGCCGGTATCGCCGTGGGCGATGGGGACCGCATCATCGTGTACAAGGATATGGGCCTGGTTTCCCAGATCTTCGATGAGATGCTGCTGGATTCCTTCGAGGGCGACGTCGCCATCGGGCACACCCGTTACTCCACGGCGGGCGGCACGGACTGGAATAACGTCCAGCCGATGTTCCGCACCTCCTCCAATGGCACGGACATCGCGCTCGGGCACAACGGCAACCTGGTGAACTTCGTGGAACTGCGCGATGAGGCCACCGAGCGCGGCGTGCTCGACGCCGCCAGCGCCTCCGATACCAACGTGCTCACCGCCCTGCTTGCCGACGCCGTGCAGGACGGCACCACCGTGCTCGACGCCGCCCGAGAACTCCTCCCGCGCGTCCACGGGGCCTTCTGCCTCACCTTCACCGATGGGCAAACCCTCTACGCCGCCCGCGACCCTTACGGCGTGCGTCCCCTGGTTCTCGGCCGCCTAGAGCGCGGCTGGGTGGTGGCCAGCGAGACCTGCGCCCTGGACATCGTGGGTGCTTCCTTCGTCCGCGAGATCGAGCCCGGCGAGATGGTGGCTATCGACGCCACCGGTATCCACAGCGAGCGCTTCGCGGAGACCAAGCACAAGGGCTGCGTATTCGAGTACGTGTACCTGGCCCGCCCGGATACCGTGATCCGCAACCGCAGCGTGAATGCCACTCGCATCGAAATTGGGCGTCGCCTCGCCCGCGAGTTCCCCGCCGAGGGCGATCTGGTCATGCCGGTGCCGGAATCGGGCACCCCGGCGGCCGTGGGTTATGCCCGCGAGTCCGGTATCCCCTTTGGGCAGGGTTTGGTGAAGAACTCCTATGTGGGCCGCACCTTCATTCAGCCCTCCCAGACGCTGCGCCAGCTGGGTATTCGCCTCAAGCTCAATCCGCTGCGCGAGGTGATCGAGGGCAAGCGGCTGATCGTGGTGGACGATTCCATCGTGCGCGGTAATACCCAGCGCGCGCTCATCCGCATGCTGCGCGAGGCCGGGGCCGCCGAGGTTCACGTGCGCATCGCCTCCCCGCCGGTGAAGTGGCCCTGCTTCTATGGCATCGACTTCGCCAGCCCCGGAGAACTCATCGCCAATTCCGGTGATGCGCAGACGGTGGAGGGCATGGCGCAGTCCATTTGCACCGCCATCGGCGCGGATTCCCTGGGCTTCGTATCCATCGAACAGATGGTGGAGGCCACCGAGCAGCCCATGAGCGAACTGTGCACCGCCTGCTTCTCCGGGGAGTATCCCCTGGGCCTGCCCAAGGGTAATCCCAATGCGGACCTGGTGGCCCGCCTCCAAGAAACCGCCTCAAGCTAATCCCCAACCACAAAGAAGAATGGAAGAAGAGACGATGAGCCACAACGACGAGACTCAAGGCGCCTCCTATGCCGCTGCTGGCGTGGATATTGAGGCCGGTGACCGCGCGGTAGAACTCTTTGCGCCCCTGGCTAAGAAGGCCACCCGCCCCGAGGTGCGCGGCGGCCTGGGCGGCTTCGCTGGGCTCTTTGCCCTGGGCAAGTACCGCGAGCCGCTGTTGGCCGCGGGCTCCGATGGCGTGGGCACCAAGCTCGCCGTGGCTCAGGCGATGGGCAAGCACGACACCATCGGCATCGACCTGGTGGCCATGTGCGTGGATGACCTCGTGGTGTGTGGCGCGGAGCCGCTCTTCCTCCAGGATTACATCGCCATTGGCAAGGTGGTTCCCGAGCACGTGGCGCAGATCGTCTCCGGCATTGCCGAGGGCTGCGTGCAGGCCGGTTGCGCCCTGCTGGGCGGGGAGACCGCCGAGCACCCCGGCCTGATGGAGCCGGGCGAATACGACGTCTCCGCTACCGCCGTGGGCGTGGTGGAGGCCGATGAACTCCTCGGCCCGGATCGCGTGCGCGCGGGCGACGTCATCATCGGCATGGCCTCCTCCGGCCTACACTCCAATGGCTATTCCCTGGCCCGCCACGTGCTGCTGGAAAAGGCTGGCCTGCCCTTGGATGGGTACATGGAGGAACTGGGCCGCACCCTGGGCGAGGAGTTGCTAGAGCCCACCCGTATTTACACCCGCGAATGCCTGGCCCTGGCCGCCGAGTGCGAGATTCATACCTTCTGCCACGTCACCGGCGGCGGCCTGGCGGGCAACCTGGCCCGCGTGATTCCCGAGAACCTGGTGGCCACCATTTCCCGCGGTACCTGGACGCCGGGCCAGATCTTCCGCACCATCGCCTCCCTGGGCAAGGTCTCCCAGGAAGAGATGGAAAAGACCTTCAACATGGGCGTGGGCATGGTGGCCGTGGTGGCGGAGAAGGACCGCGATCGCGCCCTGGCTATGCTGGCGGCCCGCCACATTCCGAGCTTTGAGATCGGCACGGTGCGCGACGCCGCCGAGGGCGACGAGCAGCGCGTGGTGATGACGGGCTCGCACCCCGGCGCTTAGGATTTGCGAAGCCGCATAGAAACGATAAAAGAAGGGGGTGGCTACCCAGGAAACGGTAGCCACCCCCTTCTTTGCGCTGTGGGAGAGGGCGCTATTTGTCGCCCTGATCCTCCTCATTCCAGTAGGCGTATTCCGCGTAGGGATCGTCGTAATCCTCATCGGCGGAGTCCTCATAGGAACTGTGAGGAGCCTTGCCCGCCAGTTCACGCTGTAGGGACTCCAGATCCATGTCTGGTGTGCTGTACTTCAACCGGCGTGCAACTTTGGTCTGCTTTGCCTTCGCGCGACCGCGACCCATGGCGATGACCCCCTTGGAGTTTCAGGGCAATCCAGGGAATTCGGACGCCCCATCTGCTGTACGTATGTCTATATTCCTGTTAAACACAATAGCGGTTCTGCTCAAAAATTTCTGCACCGCCTCCGCCCTGATCGGTTTTAAGCAGGATACGGGGCCAAAAATCTAGCGGCCGCGTAGTTTTTCTATCGCCGCGCGTCCCGCCTTGTCTCCCTCGAAGGCGGGCAGGGAATCGCTATCCACCGCCAGGGCGCAATCCCCGGCGCTCAACTCCGGGAGCGAGGCGGCACCAGAAGCTCCGGCAGAACCTACCCCCAGCACCGAGCGCTTGATAAGCCCCAGGGCGATGGGCCCGAGTTCATAATCGTGTACCACCGTGCCCAGGCGGCCCACCTTCCGCCCCCCGGAGGTAATGGGCGTGCCGGGGGCGGGCAGCACGGGCACCGAGCCGTCCAGGTGCAGGCGCACGAGCAGTCGGGGGGAGCGGCCGATATTTTCCACCCGCGATACCGTCTCCTGGCCCCGGTAGCAGCCCTTATCCAGGTGCACGGTCCCGAGGTTATCGCCGCGCCCAATCCAGTGGGGCACCTCGTGGGGGATGGTTTTATCGTCGAGGTCCGCCCGTAGTTCCGGGTTCAGGGTGTGTACGCGGTGGGTGGTCCACGCCATGAGCCCGGCGGGGCTGAGGCCTTGGGCCGTCAGGGCGTCGATAGCCTGGCGCAGGTCGGCGCGCTCCACGGCGAGGTCGGTGCGGTCCGGTAGGGTGCGGGTCCACTCCATGGGCACCCCCGCGAGGTCCGGGGCGGCCCCCAGCACGCTGAGCAGCCCCAGGGTGGTTTCGGTGATCTCCACCTGGGACCAAAAGACCATGCGGCTGAGAAACTCGCGCAGGCTTGCCGCCTCAGCGCGGGGCAGATCGAGGTAAAAGCCCTGCTCGATGCGTATCACTTCGGCGTGGTGGAGCACGTGGCCCTGGGCGTCGAGGTCGAGGGCGCCGGCGTGGAAGCCCACGGGGGCGTCGTCAAGCTTCTGGGAGAGCAGGTTGTTGAGGAAGGTCGCGGCCTCGGGGCCGTCCACGCGCAGGATGGTGCGGTGCGAGCGGTCCACCACGGTCCCGGAAAGTGCGGCCCGGCGCTGCTCGGCCAGGGGATCGCCGTAGTGCCAGGCCACTCCCTGACTATCAAGGCTTAAGGCTAAGGTGTCTTTCTCCTGGGCGGGCAGGGCGCCGGGGAGGCTCAGCAACGGGGAGGAATAAGCGGTGGTATCAGGCACAGGTAGATGGTAACCCTCTGTGGCGGGCATAATTCAAGGTATGGCTGGAAGTACCGCGCCCATCATCTTCATTCTGGAACCCTTCGGCGGCTCTATCCGCAGGCATAACGCCGCCCTTCCCTCCCTCTTCTGGGATGACGCGGGAGTCACCCGCGGCGATGGCGTTTTTGAGACCTTCCTGGTGCGCCAGGGCCGCGCGTGCAACGCCCAGCGCCACGCCGAGCGCTTTGCGGCCTCCGCGCAGCGCATGGGCCTGCCCGCCCCGGACGTGAATTACTGGTTGAAGGCCACCGAGGAGGCTGTGAGCGCCTGGGTGGAAGAGCGCGGCGAGGAGGCCGAGGGCACCTGCGTATGGACGTACACCCACGGTCGCGCCTCCACCGGCTTCCCCTCCGCCTGGCTCACCATCACCGAGATCAAGCCCGAGCAACTGCGCCAGCGCCGCGAGGGGGTCTCCGTGCTCACCCTGCCGCGCGGATTCACCCCCACCGAGGAGAGCGCGCAGTGGATGCTCACCGGGGCCAAAACCCTCAATTACGCCGCCGCGATGGCCGCGCTGCGCCACGCGCGCGCCCAGGGCTGCGATGATGTGATCTTCACCCAGGGCACCGGGGAGGACGCCCGCGTGCTCGAAGGCGCCACCTCCACCGTGGTGCTGGTGAAAAAGAACGGCAAAATCCGCACCCCCTTATCCGGCGGGGAGGTGCTGCGCGGCACCACCCAGGAGGCGCTTTTCGACGCCGCCCAGGCCGCAGGCTGGCGCTGCAAGGCCAAGGACCTCACCGTGGCCGACCTCTACGAGGCGGGCTCGGTGTGGTTGGTCAGTTCCGTGCGCATCGCCGCCAGGGTCACGCATCTCAACGGGAAAAAGCTCCCGGCCCCCGATAATGAGCAGGAGGTACGCGCGCTCATCGAAAGCGCCGTGACCTCCGCCTAAAGCGTTTTAGCCCTCGCTTAGCCCACCACGCGGGTGAGCTCGGCGGACATGCGCGGGTGCAGTTGCCCCTCCACCACGCGCTCATCTACCCAGCCGAGGTGATTATTGGGCATGAGGCCGTAGAGCCGCTTGCCGGGTCCGAGCGTGGTGGGGCCGGTTTCCGTGACCATCGTGGAGGCCGCTTCCAGCTCCCAGGCGCGCTCGTTGACGGGCTTGCCATAAAAGATTTCCACCACGCCGGTGGAGTGGGTGCAGATGAACTCGATGTTGTCCTTCAAGTCAATGCGCACAAAGCCGGACTCGCGCTGATCCAGGCCGCTGGGCTTACCCTCCTCGTCCACCTTCCAGATGCGGGACTCATAGGTGAGATAGTTCTCCCCGTCGTGGGCAAAGGTAATCTGCTGGCCAAAGTTGTACTCGCCGCCCTCGGCGGTATCGGCCTGGCCTTCGCCGCGCCACACGCCCACCAGAGGTAGCAGCGCCAGCAGACCATCGTGGAGGTTGGGGCCTAAGCGGAGGTTGGCGGTATCGGCCTCGATGGGGAGGTCGTCGAGGGCCGGGATATTGCGGCCCGCGGTGTTCTTGGACTGCTCGGCGGCGAGGTTCACGGCGTCGCTCCCGCTGCGGGTGGCGGGCTGCTCCGGGGTGGAGCCGGAGGCGGCGGCGTCGCCGGGGGTATCGGGCACGTGCTGGGAATCGTTATTCTCGGACATGTCCACCAGGGTACTGGTAGGGCGTGGCGACGCCGCTACACTGGGGCGAGTGCGCGCGCTGATGATCTCAAACCCCAATGCCACCACTCAATCCGCTTTGATGTTGCGCCGCGTGGCGGCCGCCCTGCGCGAGGTAGAGGGGTTGCACTTACGCAGCGTTTTTACCCACTACGCCGGGCACGCGGCGCAGATGTGCCGGGGATTGACCCGCCAGGATTATGACGTGGTGATTGCCGTGGGCGGAGACGGCACCGTCAACGAGATCATCAATGGGCTCCTTGGCCCGGTAACTGGCTCTGCGCCCCACCCGCAGGATATTCCCGCTTTGGCCGTGGTGCCCACGGGCTCGGCCAACGTCTTTGCCCGCGCCCTGGGCTACCAGCCCTTCCCGCACATCGTGGCGCGGCAACTGGCCCAGGCGCTCCGGGAGGACTCCCGACGCCGCATTTGCCTGGGCACCTGGGATCAAGGCTGGTTTGCCGTCAACGCGGGCTTTGGTATCGACGCCACCGTGATCGAGCGCGTGGAGCAGGTGCGCAGCCGGGGCTTTGCGGCCACCCCGCTGCGCTACCTGGTGGTATCCACGGAGGCCTGGCTGCGCAGCCAAATAGACCCACCGGAAATCGAGGTACACGCCCGTGCCCAGGACGGGAGCAGCCTCAACAAACAGCAGATGCCCCTGCTCTTTGCCTCCAATACGAACCCCTGGACCTTCTTGGGGCCGCTGCCGGTGGTCACCAACCCGCGCAACTCCTTTGACCAGGGCCTTGGTCTTTTTGGGCTCACCAGTATCCGGGGGATTGGCGGGGTGGCGAGCATGTTGCACCTCATTGGGGTGGGGCATCGCCGCTGGGTAGAGCGCTGGTTGGAGCGGCGCACCGTGCAGTTTGACGACGCCACCGAGGTGCAGATGACCTGCCCCACGCCCGAGCACTTCCAGGTGGACGGGGAATACGAGGGCGATTACACCTCCGTGACGTTGGGCTGTGTGCCGGACGCCTTGGAGGTCTTTGCCCCGCAGGGGCAGCCGCTTTCGGTGCGGCGCACCGTGCGCAGGGCAGTGCGCGATTTCTTCCGGGTGCGGTAGATAGTTGGTCTTGGGGCGCCGGGTTATGTTGAACGATATTCTGGATAATGAAATACAAAATATGCTAGATTCGGCTTATGGCTAGACCGCGTTCATTCGACCCAGTATCCGTACTTGATGCAGCAGCGGCCGAGTTTCGGGTTCATGGTTTTGCTGATACCTCGACGGAACGGCTCTGTGAGGCTGCTGGCGTACGTCGGAGCAGCTTGTATAACACCTTTGTCTCTAAGGAGGAACTGTTCTTTCAATCCTTGGTTCGCTATATCGATGTGATATGGGAGCGGCAGAAAGAGATACTCACTGACTCTGATCTCGATGGTGGTGTGCGTCTCTGGCGTATTCTTGAATTGGTCGTTGAAGAAGAGTCTTCTGCTCGGGCTGGGGGACATGCTGCCGGGTGCATGGTCGTTAATACGTTGATGGCGCCTGGTGTAAGGGGAGCGGATTCCCGTGTTCAGTCGGTGCTGGAACGTGATTATGAGCGTCGATGTTCGCTGTTAACTCAAACGGTCCGAGTGGGCCAAGCTGATGGGAGTATTCTGCCTGGAATATCGCCCGAAGATGTTGCGCTTTCGGTCATTACGGTGATCTCTGGTCTGCGGGTTGCTGCTCAAGCAGGTGAGAGTCCGGAGAGTCTACTTCGGATTGTTCGTACTTGTATGGGTTCTGTGCTGGGTTAAGGGTGATTCATGGTGAGTGGGTAACGCACGTTCAGTTTTGTATTCAATAATCCAAAACTGACCATTGGTTCTCGGGGGCTCCCCGGCTCCTCATTTTCCTATGGAGAAGAGATTTTTATGAAGAAGCATTTATATCTGCTGATGGTCACAATTCTGGTCGTGGTGATGAGCGAACTCCAAGTTGCTGGCATGATGCCCGCAATTGCCGCAGACCTGGGAGTATCAATCGGACAAATCGGTCTCCTTGTATCAATGTACTCACTGGGAATGGCCATCGGCGGCCCTATCGTGGCTTACCTGTTACGCCATACCCCGCCAAAACAAGCGCTACTAGCCGTTGTTGGTACATACGCGGTTCTTGAAGCGTTAGTACCGATGGTGCATGAGTACTGGTGGGTAGCACTATTGAGAATCATCACTGGATGTCTTTCCGGCGCAGCCTTTGGACTTTCCGTTGCTTTCGGTGCGCAACTAGCAGAAAGCCCGGAAAAAATTGGCGAGGCCATCTCTATCGTCCTCGGCGGCATTATGGTGGGCACCGTCATCGGACTGCCCATCTCACACTATATTTCTGGTGTTCTCGGTTGGCAGGCCAGTTTCTACCTTTTGGCAGTGGCAGCCCTAATTCTCTTCATCGTGAGTGTTTTCTTCTTGCCCCGCCGCGAAGCGGCCTCACAAGAAGATGCCGCACAGGACATCCGCAATCTACGCTCCCCCCGTTTATGGTCACGATACCTGGTCAGTTTGCTAACAATCGGGGCAGCATACGGCTCGTTTTCTTACTTCACACCATTGCTAGAAGAAAGTACCGGCCTAAGCAGAAATATCACCACAGTGGTCTTGCTGGCCTATGGAATCTTCTCGTTCATTGGCAATCTTGTAGTAGGGAAGTTTGCAGACCAACATGCTGTGGCCGTTTTACGTGTCGGGCATGGGCTGCTGATCTTCTCGCTCAGCGTAATAGCCGTCTTTGTCACTATCTCTTGGCTAGTGATAGCTATGGTCCTCATTGTTGGTTTGGCTGGGGTGACTATGAATCCTGCGCTTGTCACTCGTGTTGCGGAAGTAGGGGGAACGGGAAATCTCGTGAGCACTGTGCACACTTCGGTTATTACGATGGGTGTCACTTTAGGAACAGCGATTAGTGCTACAACCATCAGTAATTTCGGGGATAACCCAGTTGTTGCTATGTGGACCGGAGCAGTCTTTGCTGTGCTCGCCGCTGGTGTTCTCACCATCCAAACTCGTAGGCAAACGCCGTCAGGAATGAGGGAATAGCATCGGCAGGAACGCCGTCGCCAAGCCCCTCCCCCTAGCTCCCCGCGTTATGCCGCCCGTAATCGGTGTCGTCGTAATCGGAGGGGTTGGAGGTTTCCAGGGGAGAGAGATCGGAAAACTCCACGGTGATATTGCGCCGCTGCGCGGTGAAATAAATGGAGCCGCCGGAAACGTGCACGGCCTCCGCCTGCCCCGCCAGCGGCAGGGAGCGGGTATCGAGCTCCCAGCTAAAGGCGCGCCGGGCCTCTTCTATACGGTCGGCGGGAACCTCGGGGAACTCAAAGGGGGTCATGCGAAAGCTCGGCCCCTCCAGGCGCAGGGCGGCGATCACGGTCACGGGTTCTGTAAAGCCGTGGGGGGTGCCGGTCAGTTGCACCTCCACGGCGGGGCCGCCGCCGGGGGAGATGTCGTAGGGGTTGGAGATGTCGAGGTCGGTCATGCCCAGTTGTTCGCCCACGGCCACGCCGTCGAGCCCGAGCTGTCGGCTAAACACCTCGGCGGTGGCGCCGGTGAGGTCCCCGCTGAATACCTGGTGTCCGCTGGCCTCAATGGCGGTGATCTCCGTGCGGGCGTTGACGAGCCCCAGGCCGGGGGTGTCCACGTCCAGGGCCTCCACGGAGAGCCGGGGTATCTCCCCGCTGAGCAGCGCCTGGGTATAGGGCACCCCGCCCAGGTAGACGTGCGGCTGTACCTCTAGGTTGGAGTTATCGGCCACGGCGGTAGAGATGGCGCGCTCGGCGCGAATCGCCACGGCGGAGTCCGCCACCCACGCCAGGCCCCCCACCGCGCCGAGGCAGGCGAGGGAGAGCACGAGGATTTTCTTCCGGGCAACCACGCTGCACAGTCTAGTGAGTACCCTGGGCGGGCATGAATATCCGTGTCCTCGATCTTCCCGGTACCGCGTGGGCGCCCGCCGCCCGCGCCCTGACTCACCGCGCCGAGGCCGCCGATGGGGTGGCTCCGCTCTCCGAGCAGTTCCTGCTGGGTCTGGACGATCCTCGCCTGGGCCACCGCCACGCCATCGCCACCGAGGGCGAGGAGGTCGTGGGCCTGTTGGCCCTGGGGGAGGAGGGGGAACTGGTAGTCGATCCCGCGTATCGCCGTCGCGGCGTCGCCACCGCGCTTATCGACGCCCTGCCTCCTGCACCCCTGTGGGCGCACGGTGACCTCCCCGCGGCGCAGGGGTTGGCCCGCAGCCGGAACCTGGAGCCGGTGCGCAGCTTGTTGGTGCTGGGCATAGCGGGGGAGGATTTGCGCGCCGCCGCGGAGTTAGACACCCCCGAGGGCTACGAGTTCAGCGACGTGGAGGAGTTGAGCCAGCGCTGGGGGCGGGATCGGGTGCTCGGTGCCTGGCTGCGGGCCAATAATGAGGCCTTTGATTGGCACCCCGAACAGGGAGGGTGGGATCGCGCACGCTTGGAGCGCGGCATGGAGGCCGAGTGGTTCGATCCGCGCGGTGTGAAGCTCCTCACTAGGGGAGAAGAGCTCGGGGGCTTCCATTGGACAAAATGGCATGAGGAGGAAGAGGGTCTGGGAGAGGTGTATGTGGTGGGCCTGGCGGAGGCCTTTCGGGGGCGCGGATTGGGCGGGCCGCTGCTGCGTGCGGGCCTGCACTACCTGGTGGAGAGGGGCGCGCGCCGGGTGATCTTGTACGTGGAGGCGGATAACGAGGCCGCCTTAAAGGTCTATTACCGTTTGGGCTTCCGGGTGGAAGAAAAACATGTGGTGTACACCCAGCATAGTTAGCCTAATGATGGTGTGAAGTTAACCTGTTGTTCACGCTTTATTGGCCGAGTGGACGCAATCAAGCTCTACCTTTTCTCTGGGGCGCTGAGGAACTTTCGTATCCCCGTGCCGCCTACAGACCTGAAACACAGAGCCTGAAAGGTTTTCCGTAACCATGAACTTCAAGCGTTTTGCCGCTGTCGCCAGCATCGCCGCTGCCTCCTCCGCCGTGCTGGTGGCCTGCTCCGAGGAATCCGGCTCCTCCGATGGCGGATCTGTGGAGGGCCTCTCCAACACCACCGGCCAGCTCGTGGCCGAGGGTGCCTCCTCCCAGCAGCAGGCCGTGGACTACTTCGGCGTGCAGTACGGCAGCCAGGTAAGCGGCGCGAGCCTGGCCTACAACGCCTCCGGTTCCGGCTCCGGCCGCCAGAACTTCGTAGGCGGCAACGTGGACTTCGCTGGTTCCGATTCCCCGCTCTCCGATGAGCAGGTGACCAAGGCGCAGGAGCGCTGCGGTTCCGAGGCCTGGCACCTCCCCTTCGTGATCGGCCCGGTGGCCGTGGCCTACCACCTGGAGGGCGCTGAGGAGCTGAACCTCTCCGTTTCCACGGTGGCCAAGATCTTCAAGGGCGAGATCAATAACTGGAATGATGAGGCCATCGCCTCCGAGAACGAGGGCGTGGACCTGCCGGATAAGAAGATCCAGGTGATCTACCGCTCCGATGAGTCCGGTACCACGGATAACTTCCAGAAGTTCCTCAACACCGCCGTTCCCGAGGAGTGGGAGACCACCGGCCAGACCTTCCCGGCCAACGTGGGCTCCGGCGCGAATGGCTCTAACGGTGTGGCCTCCGAGGTGGATTCCATCGACGGCGCCATCACCTACGTGGAGGCCGGCTTTGCCAAGCAGAAGCAGAACCTCAACGTGGCCAACATTGACTTCGGCTCCGGCCCCGTGACCCTGGATGCCGATTCCGTGGGCGTGGCCCTGGATAACCTCACCTTCACCGGCGAGGGCAACAACATGGTGGTGGATTCCAAGGCGCTCTTCGGCATGCAGGAGGACGGCGCTTACCCGCTGGTGCTCACCACCTATGAGATCGTCTGCTCGGATTACGCCAACTCCGGCGCTTCCGAGGGCACGGCTGATCGCCTCAAGGACTTCCTCACGGTGGCCCTGAACTCCCAGGATGATTCCCTCGCCGAGCTGGGTTACATCCCGGTTACCGGTACCCACCACGATCGCCTGGCCGAGGCCGTCGAGGCTATCAAGTAAGCCTGTGAAGTAAGGATTCTCGTTTCATGGCATCTCAACTTTCTGAGGTCGATAGCCCCCAGGCGAGTTCTTCCACGGTCAAGCGCACCGGAGATCGCATTTTTGAGGGCCTATCCACGACCTCCGCGACGCTGATTACGGTCATCATCGCCGCCATCGGCCTCTTCCTGATTTGGCGCGCGGTGCCCTCGCTCTCCCGCAACGAGGGCGGCCTGTGGGGCTTCCTCACCTACTCGGGTGAGTGGCAAACGCAGAACATCTCCGCCATGCAGTTCGGTATCCCGAACCTGCTGGCGGTCACGGTGCTCATCTCCGTGGTGGCGCTGATTATCGCCATGCCGGTGGCCCTGGGCATCGCCATCTTCCTGTCTAACTACGCCCCCAAGCGGGCGGTGAAGCCGCTGGGTTACCTGGTGGATATGCTCGCCGCCGTGCCGTCCATCGTGTACGGCCTGTGGGGCTGGCAGGTGCTCGGCCCCTGGTTGGAGGGGTTCTACTCCTGGCTAGAGAGCTGGGCGGGTGGGTTCTTCCTCTTTACCGTGTATGAGAACTCCCCCTCCTTTGCGACCGGCCGCAACCTGTTCACGGGTGGCATCGTGCTGGCGGTGATGATCCTCCCGATCATCGCGGCCACCACCCGCGAGGTCTTTGTGCAAACCCCCAAGGGGCAGATCGAGTCCGCCCTCGCACTCGGCGCTACCCGCTGGGAAGTGGTGCGCATGACGGTGCTGCCCTTCGGTTTCTCCGGTTATGTCTCCGGCGCCATGCTGGGTCTGGGCCGCGCCCTGGGTGAGACGATGGCTCTGTACATGGTCATCTCGCCGTCCTCGGGCTTCCGGTTCTCGCTTTTCGACGGCGGCACCACCTTCGCCACCGCGATCGCCAACGCCGCCCCGGAGTTCAACAACAACATCTCCGCCGGTGCGTACATCGCCGCTGGCCTGGTGCTCTTCCTCTTGACCTTCGTGGTGAACTCCATCGCCCGCGCCCTGGTGAGCAAGAAATAGGAGGCAAGGATTATGACTAAAACGATTGATAAATCCCTGGCAAAGGGCTCTGCCTTCACCGATATTTCTGGCGGCCGCAAGACCGCTAACACCGTGGCCACCGTGCTGGTGTACGCCACGATGGCCCTGGCGATGATCCCCCTGATCTGGGTGCTCTATGTACTCATCTCCCGTGGTCTCGGGCCGGTGGCTGACCTGGACTGGTGGACCAAGTCCCAGCGCGGAATCATGTACATGGTTCCCGGTGGCGGTGCCCTGCACGCCATCGTGGGTACCTTGGTGCAAACGCTGATCTGCTCCGTCGTCTCCATCCCGATTGGCGTGTTCACCGCTGTGTACCTGGTGGAATACTCCAATGGCAACCGGCTTGGCCGTATCACCACGTTCATGGTGGACATCCTCACCGGTGTGCCCTCCATCGTGGCGGCGCTCTTCGTGTACTCCATGTGGATCGTCCTCTTCGGCTTTGATCGCTCGGGCATGGCGGTGTCGCTGGCCCTGGTGCTGCTCATGGTGCCGGTGATTGTGCGCAACACGGAGGAAATGCTGCGCATCGTGCCCCAGGACCTGCGCGAGGCCTCCTACGCCCTGGGCGTGCCCAAGTGGAAAACGATCATGAAGATCGTGCTGCCCACCTCGCTCTCGGGCATCATCACCGGCATCATGCTGGCGATCGCCCGCGTGATGGGCGAATCCGCCCCGGTGCTGATCCTCGTGGGCTCCACGCAGGTCATCAACTGGGACCCGATGTCCGGTCCGCAATCCTCGCTGCCGCTGATGATGGTGGACATGTACAAGGCCGGCACTGCCGACGCCGTGGTGGACAAACTCTGGGGCGCAGCCTTCACGCTGGTGCTCATCATCGCCGTGCTCAACATCGCGGCGCGGTTCATCTCCGCCAAGTTCTCGGTCAAGCGCTAATTACCACCTAAGAAACACAGGAGTCTGAGATGTCAAAGCTTGAGCTTAGGGACGTCAATATTTACTACGGCGATTTCCACGCTGTGCAAAAGGTCAACCTTTGCGTACCGGCCCAGTCCGTGACGGCCTTCATCGGCCCGTCCGGCTGTGGTAAGTCCACGGTGCTGCGCACCATCAACCGCATGCACGAGGTCACCCCCGGCGCCACGGTCAAGGGCAAGATCCTCCTCGACGGGGAAGATATTTACGGCCTCAAGGTGGACCCGGTAGCCGTGCGCAACACCATCGGCATGGTGTTCCAGAAGGCCAATCCCTTCCCCACCATGTCCATCGAGGACAACGTAGTGGCGGGCCTGAAGCTGGCCGGTGAGAAGAACAAGAAGAAATTGAAGGAGGTGGCCGAGAAGTCCCTGCGCGGTGCGAACCTCTGGGAGGAGGTCAAGGACCGCCTGGATAAGCCGGGTGGCGGCCTCTCCGGTGGTCAGCAGCAGCGCCTGTGCATCGCCCGCGCCATTGCGGTGGAGCCCGAGGTGTTGCTCATGGACGAGCCCTGCTCGGCCCTGGACCCGATCTCTACCCTGGCGGTGGAGGACCTCATTCACGAGTTGAAGGAGAAGTTCACCATCGTCATCGTGACGCACAACATGCAGCAGGCCGCGCGTGTGTCCGATCAGACGGCCTTCTTCTCCCTGGAGGCCACCGGCAAGCCGGGCCGCCTGGTGGAGGCCGGCCCCACCCGCAAGATCTTCGAGAACCCCGATCAAAAGGAGACCGAGGATTACATCGCGGGCCGCTTCGGATAAAGCGGTATAAGAAGATACATGGAAGTGCCCTCCCAACTGGGAGGGCACTTCCTATTGATGGGGAAGCATTGATGATGCTCGGGTGTCCGTCGTAGCTATCGACGCCCTGGTAGCAGCTGGTATGCGGTGGCTAGTGAGGCTTCGTTTGAGCGAGACTGCTCGGTGGTTGGTAGAGAGTGTTTTGGTACGCATGAACGAGCTTTATCAGGTACCTTATAAAGCGCTGAGACCATCAGCGGCAGTGGTATGCCTGTTTTGGGAATGTTCCCAGTGATAGTTGGGTTAAGTGGAAAGGTTAATATATGTCAATGTACCGTCGTAATCAACGTGAACTTCTGCATGATCTAAACATTACCGCAGAGAAACAGCTCAAGGCAGCACGTTTGAATAATATGCTGCAAGCCGCTTCAATGGCTCAGAATCATGCAAACCATCGAGAATTAATTGACAAAATTGAAGATGCCAATAACCGCACCGTTTCGGAGATTAAAAATCTCAACTCTGCGATGCGGAAAATTGGTTCTGAGGTTAATGGCAAATTAGAAGCCCAGAATGTCATACTCGATGCGATCCGTGCGGATCAGCGTCACTACGGTGAAGTTGCTGCCAATCAGCAATATTCGCGCTGGCGCCAGGAAAATGAGCATGGTCGTGCGTATCACTATGATTACTTGCCTAATGCTAAGCGCTATATTGATAGCTGCCTCAGTGCATCTGATGCTTGGACGATGCTTGTTCGTGAAGCTTTGCGCGTCGAAGTAATGCGTTTTACCAAGTGGAAATATTCACATTGGCTTCCCGATGCACTTCAGACTGGTATATTTATTGCGCCCCCTAAAGAGCCTCCGGTTCCGGCGGCTCCTGTTTTGAAGGAATATCCGTCAGGATTTAGCGATTCAAAAAGGAAGACAGCCCGGATTCTCGTGGCAATATTGGCATTTTTTATTAGCGTGATGGGCCTTGCGGCAGTTATGATAATTCCTGTGGGTATACTTAGCCTTATGGGGGTGGATATGGCTCCTGATAGTTCTACTTCTAAGGTCTTCAGATTTTTCATATTTGCGGTTCCTATCGCTGTTACTGTTTACTGTGACAGTCTTGTCAGAAAGCATTTCGATAAGGCGACTAAAGATATTGATGAATGGAACGTAAATGCTCGGGCGAATTACAGGGATGCGCGGTCGGAGTATGAAAATACGGTTCGGGAGAATTGGGCTTCTTGGGAGCGTGCCAATAGAGAGGCGATGCTCGAAGCTGAACGTAGATTTATTGGATTGGTTGGCGTGGATATAAGTCGGAAGGGGTGGGAATCGCAATGGATGGATCCTGGGGACTTTAAACAGTTCGCTGATATTAATAGCTTCATTAAGTCGGGCCGTGATATGCTTCCTGCTATCGATGAGTTTGTTCCGGTTCCTCCACTACGTTACCGTGAAGATCTTCCTGAACGTTATCGGCGGAGTATGCAGTCCTATATCGATTCGCTCGTAAGGGCGGATCTTGCTCCGTAAGTAATTTGGAAAGTATTAGTCAGATCCAGATTTAAAGGCATTTTTGATCTGACTAAAATATTCCAATTATGCTTGGGTATGTGGGAAGATGTGCGGTAGGGTATAACTTTGAATGGCCCTTGGTTTGGTATAAGCGACAAACCAAGGGTTTAACTATCTGTATTCTTTCTTCGCCACTGTTCCTTCGTGGGAATAAGCCCCGCCACCGCGCCGCCCAGTACGCAATAGCCCAGCACTTTCCAGCTGAACTCTACTTCTTTGGGATCGGTGCCGGAGCGGCCAAGAGTGCCTCGTGAGGCTCCAATGTTGATATTAAAGAAAGCAATGAGCAGATAGATCACTACCGCAAAGAATATGCAGAGTGCAACGGAGCGTAGTTTCTTTTTAAGAATGGCTCATTCACCTGCTCAGGGCCTGGCAGGCTTCCGTGGCGAGGTCATAATCCGTCTGCGCGGTCTCGGTAATCAGGATGGCGGTGGGCACCACGCCACCGGCTGCGGAGGTGAAAGCCCAGATATTGCGGTCCGGGCTGGGCTCGGCCAGGCTGAGCACGCAATCGGTGCCGGGGGAGGGTTCCATCCGGCGCAGGTGTGTGCCGGGTGCGGGGGCCTCCTCCACGGCGGAGGCGAGGCGTCGCTTCACCTCGGGGTCGCTCAGGGGTTTGGTCTTGAGTTCTGCGGGGAAGGAATGGTAGGCGTTCACCATCTGCTGAAGATCCACGGCCATCACCGTTTCTTCATCGGAGAGGTTGCTGCGCTGTGCTTCTTCCTCCACCTCGGCAATGGCGCGGTAGGGGAGGACGTCGGGAGTGGTGTTCTCAAAAGCGTGTGCGGCGGGAGCGCTCAATCCGAGGAGGGTAACCCCAAGGGCTGCGGCGGTGATTTTCGGCTGTTTCGGGAAACGCATTATTTCCTTTCGTTTCTGATATATCACGTAGATACCAGTATGCGCGTGATCTACGGCACCGGCAACCACTAGAGAAAGAGACCCTACAGCGAAGGCGTATCCTCCCGCGCCAGGTATTCGCTGCGCGTCATGCCCGTGCTCAGGTAAATCACGCGGGCCGCCACGCTCACGCAGTGGTCGGCATAGCGCTCGTAGTAGCGCGAGATAAGCGTGGCGTCCACGGCCTGCGTGACGGTGCCCTGCCACTGTTCTTGGTTCAGCATTCCCATCACGCGCTGTTGCACGGCGTCCACGGAATCGTCGTCCTTGCTCAACGCCACGGCGGCCTGGGCGTCGGGTTCCAGCAGAAGTTCCCGGGTTTGGGCGGCCATATCGGCCACGAGTTGAGCAAAGCGCTCGAAGTTATCCCGCTGGTCCTCGGGGATCACGGGGGCGGGGTGGCGCCTGCGGGCGGTGCTGGCGATGTGCATGGCCAGTGCTCCCATGCGGCGAAAGTCCTCCACGATGTAGATGGAGGAGACCACCTGGCGCAGGTCTCGGGCCACGGGGCCTTCCAGGGCGAGGAGTTCCACGGCGCGGGCCTCGCAGCGAGAGGCGATCTCGGCTACTTCCTCCTCCGTGGAGAGGGCGTCCTCGGCGGATTGGAGGGAGGCGCGGAGGAGGGCACGCGAGGCCTTGGTCATCACCGCGTCTACGAGGTCGCACATCACCACGAGGTCGTGGGAAAAGGCATCGAGGTGCTCTCTATAGGCGGTACGCATGGGGACAGTATAAGGCGTAAGGCTATCCTCCGCTGTTCTCTATGTCTGCCCCCACAGGCACAGTTTCGTCCTCGGGATCGTCGAGCCAGCCGTCGGGAAGCGCCACCTTGGAGGAGGAACCCTGCCGGCCCCGCGCGCCGCCGGAATCCTTGGCCTTATCGGGGGAATCCGCCCACGGGGAAAGTTCCTCGCGCAGTTCGGCCAGGCTGCTCACCTTGGCCAGGCGCCCGCGCAGTTCCCCGCCCACGGGGAAGCCGCGCAGGTACCAGCCCATGTGTTTGCGCATGTCGCGGCAGGCGCGTTCCTCGCCGTCGTGGGCGGCCAGAAGTTCCGCGTGGCGCAGGATAATGCGGGTGACCTCGCCCAGGGTGGGTTCCTCCGGCAGCGCCACCCCGCGCAGCGCGGCGGAAAGCTCGGCAAAGAGCCAGGGGCGGCCCAGGCACCCGCGGCCCACCTCCACGCCATCGCAACCGGTGCGCTCCATCATCAGGCGGGCGTCCTCGGCGGCAAAAATATCGCCGTTGCCCAGCACGGCCACCCCGGAGCCGCGCATGTGCTCCACCAGGCCGGTGATCTCCTCCCAATCGGCCTGCCCAGAGTAGCGCTGGGCGGCCGTGCGTGCGTGCAGGGTCACGGCGGCGGCTCCCTCCTCGGCGGCGATGCGCCCGGCGTCGAGATGGGTGTGGTGGGCGTCGTCAATGCCGATGCGGAACTTTACGGTCACCGGAACGTCCGTGCCCTCGGTGGCGCGCACGGCGGCCGCCACGATATTGCCGTAGAGGCGCCGCTTATAGGGCAGGGCGGAGCCGCCGCCGCGGCGGGTGACCTTGGGCACGGGGCAACCGAAGTTCATGTCGATGTGATCCGCGAGGTTTTCCTCCACGATCATCCGGGCGGCCTCGTAGGTGTGCTTGGGGTCGGTGGTATAAAGTTGCAGGCTGCGCGGGGTTTCCTCGGGGGCAAAGGCCATCATGTGCATGGTCTTGGGGTTGCGCTCAATCAGCGCGCGCGCCGTAATCATCTCGCACACGTACAGGGCGGCCGACGTCCCCGTGCGCTCCTGCTCGATCTCCCGGCACAGGGTGCGAAAGGCCATATTGGTCACACCAGCCATAGGCGCGAGCACCACCGGGGAATTGAGGAGGAGGGAACCGATCTGCAAAGTCACGCCCAACATTGTCGCCTGCCGCACCCCAGGGCTCAAACCGTAAGGTTTGCTTATCGACGCCCCGGTGCCCCTCCCCATTGGGGAATGTGCGGGAGCGTGGGTTAAACTAATGTGCGTGCCTGCGGTGCGCCCCTGGTTGGCGATAAGCGGGCACTGGGCCTTTAGCTCAGTTGGTAGAGCTACGGACTTTTAATCCGCAGGTCCCGGGTTCGAGCCCCGGAGGGCCCACAAACAAGCAGGTGAGAGGGTTTTCCCTCTCACCTGCTTTGCCGTATGGCCCTTATTTCTGTTGAGCAAGTACACGAAAAGCGCACTGGCGACGGCTCCTGTGATGGGGGTGGTCAAAGCCAACGGCCAAACCGATGATGACGGACACGGCCATTTTCAGTGCGATGTCTTTCATGGCCACCACTCTATAGTTCCACTGATGGGTCTGCATGAAAATCTGTACGCATTGCTTCAATTCCGTAACATATTTTAGCCCCGAAAAGGGGTATTGCTGAGAAATGCCTTCCACCGCACCTCTCTCCGTGGTCTAATTGTGGGGTGGTGGTCGCTAAAATGACAACTCCCCAAGGGGTAATTGTTCCCGTACCGACAAATGTTATAGCCGATTAGGCTGCGGCGGGATATTTTAATGTCAACCTATACGGATTTATGAGGGTATATGAAGAAAGAAAGTTTAGACTTTTTAGCGCGGGTGTCCATAGCAATATCATTATTAGTGGTTGTGGGAACCCTTCTGGCGATGCTTTTTACGGATTGGGGTGTTGATAGGTTTCTGGTGGTAACGTTGCCAGCCGGGCTGGTAGCCCTCGTCGTGGCGTTGGTGGGAAAGTCGGCCAAGGGGGCTGCGGCCGCAATAGGTGCGGCTATCTGTCCATTGCTGATTTTCTGGCTGAGTTTCTTTGTGTATCAGATGCTATATCTGATTAGCTTTGGGCACATAGTTCCGGGATGATGGATAGTGTGCAAGATTTGGGTGCGCCCCTGGGTGGTTGAGATACTTTAAAAGTCCTTGGAGGCTTGGAAAGGAAGCAATGTTCAAAAGCGTACAGCCCTACATTCCTGAGTTTATCGTTCTGATCGCGGGGATTTTTGCTACGGGAATATCCTCCGAATTGGGGCGGGGTAGTGGTAGCGCCGCAGCAATAGGAATAGCCTCGGCCATTATGGGGATAATCGGGATTGTCTACCGGGCGGTACTGGTTGCCACAAAGGCGGGGCAATCCACAGTCCTGTGGGTAATCGGATTCTTGATTACCCTTATTGGGGCGGTGATACTTTATCTTAGTCCTGATGGAATCCTATCGGGTCTAGTCCTCTACGCCGGGCTGGCTATGCTCACTTCCTTATTTCTCCACCGAAGCTAAAAAGAGGTCAGCGGCTACGCAGGGTTCTCCCAGGCCAGGATCATCGCCTTTGCCTTTGATTCATCTCCGCCCAGGGCGGGGGCAACCACCGCCACCTTATCCTCCATCGTTGGAGCCTTACCGGATTTTCTCAGCGCAGATATTCTCTCAAGGGAGGTGGGGTTAAGTGGGAGGAGCCCTTGGGGCTCCTCCCACTTTCCCAACTCAAGCTGATGCAGGGAGGCGATGAGGTTTCTCGATGCGATCTCTTCTTCCGAGGTCAAGCGCATATGCAGCGCCGCCCTTTTGTATCTATATGGTTGCGATACATTCTGCTCGGGAGCACCGGCCTCCAAGAACATCAACCGAGATATTTGGAGTTCCAGGAACTCGATCTTCTTCGATAGATTTTCGTGGTCCTGTGTGGTCAAAGATTCCTCCCTATCAAGAGATACCGGGTGACGGCGGAAAGAGTCACTCCAAAGGCAAGCACCCCTGCAACTCCTCCAGGCGATAAAAGGCCGATTGCGGCTCCATCGGGGTACACCCCTCATGGAAGGGGGTTGCGCGCTCGTTATAGAGCATGCGCACCACTACTTCCCCGCTCTGGTTCTGAAAGGCATCCCACTGGATATTGGCCGCCATAGGGGAAACCGCCTCCCCGCGCCAATCGGAGTTCTCATAATCCATCACCTCATTGGCAGGGGTCCCATGCTCGGAACCGGGGAGGCGGAGCAGGGCGGCCAGGGGGATGATGGTCTCGGCGTGGCCAAAGCGGAAGTCCGCGGCGTTATCACCGCCCGCGGCGCGTTCTTCCACGCGGGCCAGCATGTCCTCAAGCAGCGGCTCGTAGTTGTCGTAGGCCACGGTTTGCCCCTCGATGGCGGGGCCTTTTTGGTAGTAGTCCTCCACGTCGAGGAGGTAGGCGAGGGTGGGGCCGGTGGAGTCGTCGATGTAGCGGTGGAAGATCCACCCTTCCGCAGGGGTGGAGGTTTCCTCGCTCAGAGCCGGGGCGCTCAGGTAGAGGTTATAGAAGGGCAGCGCGGCCTCCACGAGCCCGGTGACCTCCTTGGATTCGTCCTCGCTCCCGGTGAAGGTGAGTTCTCCCGCCTCTAGGGAGTCGATGAAGGAGGGCTGAAAGATGTGGCTGAGCAGACCGCGCGCCGCCTCCTGCGCCTGGGGCTGGGTATAGGCGTGCTCGATCTTTTCCTCTAGGGTGTCGCTCTTCTTCCATTCCTGGTAGCGCTCGTAGCTCGGCAGGCTCTTGTCCTTGTGGGCGTAGAGAAGGGCGGTATTGGCGGCGATGTCCACGTGCTGTGCGGTGGAGTCGTAGTCGGTGTGTTCGCGCAGCGTGGGGGCGGTATCCAGCAACCCGGAACCGAAGTTCCAGCCGGAATCGGTGGCGCGATCCTCCCCGGAGGAGGTGAAGCTGAGTCGGGCGGCGGGGTCGTCGTTAAGCGTGGCGAAGAACTCCGCATTGCGTTCGGCGTTGCGCTGCCCGATGCCGCGCAGTTCCTCGCGGCCCAGGGTGGTGAGGTTGCCGTAGCCGCTTTCTTGCCCCGGCCCGCCGCTGAGTTCCTGGTTGACTTTGGTCATGGCGGCTACCTGCGCAATGAGGTCGTGGCCTAGATCGGTGAGGTCGCCGGATTCCTCGGCGGAGCGCAGCATTTGGGCGGCGAGGTCATCGTATTTAAAACTGGATAATCCTCGGGAGCCGTGGCGGTTCACGGTGGTGGTATATATTTGCTGGAATCCGTTTGGGGCGGGGGAGTATTCGGCGTAATCCTGTCGTGGGGAATAGGGCTGTTTGGTGCTGTAGTAGGGGTTTTCTTCCTGGGCGGAGGCGGTGCAGGCGCCCAGGGCTGTGGCGCAGAGAACAATGGGGAGGAATGAGCGTAAGCGCATGGCCTGAATGTTATAAGCGTTACGGTGTGCTCGCAGTTCAGAGCCGTATTCTGGATTGTGTCACCGAAAAATAAGAAACCACGGGAGCAAAGCCAGCATGAGATGGGGGTGCGGGCGGACGCCGTATTGCGCCTGGGCATGATGCTGATGGGGGCCGGGGCGAGCGGCTATCGCGTGATTCGGGGGATGAAGCGCGCGGCCCGCGCCGTGGGTTTTGAGGGGCTGGACGCGGTAGTGATGGTCACCACCATCACCTGTACTTTCCACGCCGAGCATGATTTCCGCACGGTCGTGGCGCACCAGGGGCGCGTGGAGGTGGACGCCTCCCGCATTGAGGCCCTGGAAACGCTGGCTCATCGCGTGCGCCCGCCGATGAGCGCGGGGGAACTCATGGCAGAGCTGGACGTGATCGAGTCAGGCGTGCGCAAGCGCTGGCGGCTGTGGGTACTGGCGCTGGCGGCGGCCTGCGCGTGCGCGGGGTGCGCGGTGCTCAATGGCTTTGGGGCCAGGGAGATCGCGCTGGTGGCGGCAGCGGCGGCGTTGGGGCAAACCATGCGGGGCTGGTTGGCGGGGAAGCACGTGCAAACGGTGGCGTCGGTAGCAGCGGGCGCGGCGGTGGCCTGCGCGGTTTATGCCCTGGGTGCGGAGGCGGTGGGGGCCTCGGAGGCGGGTTTTGTGGCCGCGGTGCTTTTTGTGGTGCCGGGTTTTCCGCTCTTCTCCGCGCTGATTGATCTGGCCCGCTGCGATATTGCCGCCGGGATCACGCGCGCCGCCTACGCGATGACGCTGATGGCCGCAGCGGGCTTCGCGGTGCTCCTGGTGGGCTGGGCCGCGGGCCTCAACCCCTATTCCGAGGTCTCCTGCAAGCCCAGTTACGGCTGGGTGCTGGCGGCAAGCGCGGTGGGCATCGCCGGTTTTGCCCTGCTCTTTAATTCCTCACGCCGCATGGCCCTGGCCGCCGTAGCCATCGGCACGGTGGGTAGCGCGGTGCGGTGGCTGCTTATCGACGCCACCTCGGCCCCCTTCATCGCGGCCTGTGCGGGTGGTTTGGTGGTGGGCCTCTTGGGATTCGTGGTGGCGCGGGTGGCAAAAATACCCAGGGTGACCACCACGGTTCCCGCGGCGGTGGTGATGATCCCCGGCCCTGCGATGTACCGCGCGGTCTATGCCCTGGGCGTGGGGGATATGGCGGCCGTGGTGCAGCACTCCGCCACGGCCGCGATGATGGTGCTTTCCATCGGCGCGGGTTTGGTACTGGCGCGTTTACTCACGGATCGTGATTGGGCGCTGGGGCGGCCCATTGACTTTTCGCACTACCGCTAGGACTTCACCATGCGCTGAATGGCCTTCATGGCCTCGTCGATTTTCTCGCTGCCGCCCTCGCCCTCCTCGATGGCGTTGGTCACGCAGTGATGGAGATGATCGGACATGAGGGCCACGGAGAGGTTGTGTAGGGCTGCGGTAGCGGCGCTGATCTGGGTTACGACGTCGATGCAGTAGGTGTCCTCGTCAATCATGCGTTGCAGCCCGCGGATTTGCCCCTCGATGCGCTTGAGGCGGGTGAGGTAGGCATCTTTTTCTCCGCTATAGCCGTGTTCGGTGCTCATGGGGAGCCATTCTAACCGCCCGGGGCCTGCTAATTTGGTGGTGTTGAGGGCGTCGCGTATATTTCAGGAAGCCGTGAGAAACGGCAGGCCCCCATCGTCTAGCGGCCTAGGACACCGCCCTTTCACGGCGGCGGCACGGGTTCGAATCCCGTTGGGGGTACGAGGTTTCACCTCAATACATGATGAATATGGCCCTGTGGCGCAGTTGGTTAGCGCGCCGCCCTGTCACGGCGGAGGTCGCGGGTTCAAGTCCCGTCAGGGTCGCATGGTTCAAGGCTTCGGAAGGAAACTTCCGGAGCCTTTTGCTTTACCCAAGGATAACCGTAAAAACGGCGCTGGCCTGCTGATTTGATAGCCGTTGTCCGCTCTGTGTAGAGTATCTTCTCGTGCAAAGGGCATTCCCGGAGCACGGCTTTAAGGCCCTGTGGCGCAGTTGGTTAGCGCGCCGCCCTGTCACGGCGGAGGTCGCGGGTTCAAGTCCCGTCAGGGTCGCCAAGAGGTCACCTGGTGATTTCTTCGGCCAGATAGCTCAGTCGGTAGAGCACACGCCTGAAAAGTGTGGGGTCGCCAGTTCGATCCTGGCTCTGGCCACAAGATAGCGATTCCGCTGCATAAGCGGGGTCGCTTCTTTTGTTTTCGGCTGTGCCCTTTCGTCTATACTCAGTGAAATGAGTAACACTATCACCCATGATGTTCAGAATCACCGCTACGTGCTCACCGTGGAGGGGGAGGAAGCCGGCTTTGCCGATTACGCCCCGCGCGAGGAAGGCGTTAAGGACTTCAACCACACCGTGATTCACGAGGCCTTCCAGGGCAAGGGCCTGTCCAAGGTGCTCGTGCGCGGAGCCCTGGATGACGTGCGGGATAACGGCCAGCGTATCGTCGCCACCTGCTCCGCCGTGCAGCACTTCCTCAGCCGCAACCCCGAGTATGCGGAGCTAGAGGTTAAATAACGTAAAAGTCCGGGTCCACCAGCTTGGTGCGCTCGTGGTGGCCCCTGGGCCGGTAGGTGGCGGGGATTCCCACGGCGATGTGATGGGCGGGCACGTCCTTGGTTACCACGGCGTTGGCACCCACGGCGCTGCCCTCCCCGATGGTGATGGGCCCCAGAACCTTGGCACCCGCACCGATGGTCACGTTATCTTCCACGGTGGGGTGCCTCTTCGTCTGTGTGAGCACCTGCCCGCCCAGGGTCACCCCGTGGTAGAGCATCACGCCCTCGCCTATCTCGGCGGTCTCTCCGATCACGATGCCCATGCCGTGATCTATGAAGAAGCGCCGCCCAATGGTGGCGCCGGGGTGAATCTCCACCCCGGTGAGAAAGCGGGTGAACTGCGCCAGGATGCGCGCGGGGCCTTTGAACCCGCGGTTCCACAGGCGGTGGGCCACGCGGTGTGCCCAGATGGCGTGGAGCCCGGAGTACACCACGGCGTTTTCTAGGTTCCCACGGGCGGCGGGATCGTGTTCGCGGGCGTTGGCTAGGTCCTCGCGCAGCATGGACAGCAGACCGCTCATGCTTTCTTCCTTTCACAAGACTTAAAGGCAGGGAAAACCCCGTTGCTCTGTGTAACGATACGAGCAACGGGGTGTATTCCGGGGAGTTTTAATCTTTAATCGCGGATGTCCTCGTAGAGAACGGTGGATACGTAGCGCTCACCAAAGTCCGCCACCACGGTCACGATGGTCTTGCCCTTGTTCTCCGGGCGGGAGGCCAGTTCCACGGCGGCCTTGATATTTGCGCCGGTGGAGATGCCGCCCAGGATTCCCTCTTCCACGCCGAGCTTGCGGGACCACTCGATCGCCTCTTCGTTGCTCACGGTGAGCACATCGTCAAGCACCTTGCGGTCAAGCACCTCGGGGATGAAGTTGGCACCAATGCCCTGAATCTTGTGGGGGCCGGCCTTGCCCTCGGTCAGCAGCGGGGAGGCAGCGGGCTCCACGGCGTACACCTGAGCCTCCGGGTTGCGCTCCTTGAGCACCTGGCCCACACCGGTCACGGTGCCGCCGGTGCCAAAGCCGGCCACGAAGATGTCCACCTTGCCCTCGGTGTCCTCCCAGATCTCCTCGGCGGTGGTGGCGCGGTGAATGGCGGGGTTGGCGGGGTTGGCAAACTGGCGGGCCAGGATTGCGCCCTCGCGGGAGGCCACGATCTCGTTGGCCTTATCCACCGCGCCCTGCATTCCGGCGGAGCCGGGGGTGAGCACGATCTCGGCGCCGTAGGCACGCAGCATCACGCGGCGCTCGGCGGACATGGTCTCCGGCATGGTCAGCACCACGTTATAGCCCTTGGCCGCGCCCACGAGGGCAAGCGCGATACCGGTGTTACCGGAGGTGGCCTCCACGATGGTGCCGCCGGGCTTGAGCTCGCCCGCGGCCTCGGCGGCGTCGATAATGGCCTTACCAATGCGGTCTTTCACGCTGTTAGCGGGGTTGAAGGACTCTACCTTCACCAAAACCTCTGCGCCGAGATCCTTGGTGAGGCTGTGCAGACGCACCAGGGGAGTGTGCCCGATGGTTTCCGTGATGTTCTCGTAGATCTTTGCCATGATTGTGCTCCTTGGCGTGTTGATTCTATGTGTGCGCGGTATCGCACACCGATGCACCTCACTGTACACCATATGGGTAGACAGAGTTGTTCGCTAATGGTGAACGGATTGGTATTTTCTGCGCTTGATTGGCGGGAGGAAACGGCACTTCCCCAGAATGGGGGCAATCCTTTGACGGGGAAGGCAGTTCACTTTGCCCCCATTAGGGGGTTAGAATTGACAGATGATGTCCATTGCCCAAGTTCCGATGCCGTGCCTTACGGGGCGCGCGCGTCGGGTGTGCTAGGAGGAACTTGTCATGGATGCTCAGCGGATTCGGGATGACGAGGACGCCATCCGCGCGGCTCTTACATCGCTGAAAACCGCCACCGGCATTCCGGTGACCATGTTTGCGAGCATGACCACGGGGCGTCGGCTGCAAATCACTCACTGGGTGGGGCTGCGCACCCCGGCGCTGCATAATCTCATCATCGAGCCGGGGGTAGGGGTGGGTGGCCGCGTGGTCACCACGCGACGCCCCGTGGGGGTGAGTGATTACGCCCGCGCGAGCCTGATTTCGCACGAGAACGATAAGGCGATTCAGGACGAGGGGCTTTATTCCCTCGTGGCCGTGCCGGTGATAGTGCACCGCGAGATTCGCGGCGTGCTGTACGTTGGGGTGCACAGCCCGGTGCGCCTGGGCGACAAGGTGATCGAGGAGGTCACCATGACGGCCCGCACCCTGGAACAGGATTTTGCGGTCAATGCCGCCATGCGCACCGCCGCTTTTGCCAAGGCGGGTGCGCTCAAGGTGGGCAGGGGAGGCAACGCCGCGGAGTGGGAGCAGCTGCGCTCCACACACTCGCGCCTGCGCATGCTGGCCAATCGCATTGCGGAGGAGGAGGTGCGCCGGGAGCTGGAATTGGTCTGCGATGAGATGATTAGCCCCGCCCCCGTCAAGCAATCCACCAAACTCTCGGCCCGGGAACTGGACGTGCTTTCCTGCGTGGCGCTCGGCCACACCAACGTGGAGGCGGCCGAAGAGATGGGCATTGGGCCTGAGACGGTGAAGAGCTACCTGCGTTCCGTCATGCGTAAACTCGGCGCGCACACCCGCTACGAGGCGGTCAACGCCGCCCGGCGTATCGGCGCGCTGCCCTGAGCCGCTGCACCTGTGGCGGGTTCCAGCTAGGGTCAAAGGCGTGAAAGATCGTTTTGTGGTGACAGGCGGCGCCCGCCTCGAAGGGGCCGTGAAAGTAAGCGGCGCAAAGAACAGCGTGCTCAAACTCATGGCCGCGGCCTTGCTGGCGGAGGGGACAACCACGCTGCGCAATTGCCCAGAAATCCTGGACGTTCCCCTCATGCAAAAGGTGCTAGAGGGGCTCGGCTGCATAGTCACTATCGACGGCCCCGTGGTGCGGATCACCACTCCCGCCATGCCCACGAGTGACGCCGACTTCGACGCCGTGCGCCAGTTCCGCGCCTCCGTGTGCGTGCTCGGGCCACTCACCGCGCGCTGCGGCCGCGCCGTCGTGGCGTTGCCCGGAGGCGACGCCATCGGCTCGCGCCCGCTGGACATGCACCAGTCCGGCCTGGAAAAGCTCGGTGCCCGCACCCGCATCCAGCACGGCGCCGTGGTGGCGGAGGCCGACGCCCTCGTCGGCGCCCCCATCACGCTCGACTTCCCCTCCGTGGGCGCCACTGAAAATATCCTCACCGCCGCCGTGCTGGCCCAGGGGCGCACGGTGCTCGATAATGCTGCCCGCGAACCCGAGATCGTGGACCTCTGCGAGATGCTGACCTCGATGGGCGCGCAGATTCAGGGGGCCGGTACCTCCACCATCACTATCGACGGCGTGGCCCGCCTCTATCCCACCGATCACGAGGTGATCGGGGATCGCATCGTGGCCGGAACCTGGGCCTATGCCGCCGCCATGACGCGCGGCGACATCACCGTGAGTGGTATCTCTCCCCGCAATCTTCACCTGCCCCTGGAAAAGCTCAAGATGGCGGGCGCGGAGATTGAAACCTACGAGACGGGCTTTAGGGTGCGCATGGGCCGCCGTCCCTCGGCGGTGGATTACCAAACCTTGCCCTTCCCCGGATTCCCCACCGATCTTCAGCCGATGGCCATTGGCATTTCCGCCGTGGCGCAGGGCACCTCGGTGATTACCGAGAACGTCTTTGAATCTCGCTTCCGCTTTGTCGATGAGATGTTGCGCCTGGGGGCCGATGCCACCGTGGATGGGCACCACGTGGTGCTGCGCGGCATGGAGCGGCTTTCCTCCACTGAGGTGTGGTCCTCCGATATTCGCGCCGGGGCGGGTCTGGTGCTTTCCGCGTTGGTCTCCGAGGGGGAGACCGTGGTGCACGATGTGCACCACATTGATCGCGGCTACCCCAAGTTCGTAGAGAACCTTCGTTCTTTGGGTGCGACTATTGAACGTGTGAGTGCCTAGAAAATAGGCCTCTGGCCTGGGTGTTTGTGTGGTGGTGGGGTGGTGTGTAAATTAGTGCGAGTCGCCGCGACAAGGCCCACCCCACACAATCAGGGGTGATCGCCGTGTGGTGGTTGTGTTGTGTGAGAACTCGATAGCGTACC
>NZ_LKEV01000007.1 GCF_001412085.1 Corynebacterium lowii | reverse complement strand
GGTTGTATGTCGCTCTCGCACCCTACTGTTGTATTAAAGATGAGAGGGTGGGTATGGCCGCAGGTGGTCATGCCTACCCTTTTTTTGTGGTTTCTGGGCTTGTGAGCACGACATTCCCCCCAACAAGGTAGATTGTGGAAGGAATACGGCATTAAGGAAAGGTACGCATAGTGGCTGGTCAAGATTCTCAGGGGCCTCGGAACATACCGGGGGTCAATTCCAACAATCCGGTGTGGCCAAAGCCCTCCAAGACTAAGCGCCTAGCAGGAGAGGAGCCTTCTTCCGGGGAGAAGAAGGACGAAAAGGTCGCATGGCCGAAGATACGCCAGGCGGGCTCCGCAGGTATGCCCAAGGTAGAGAAGAAGTCCGGGGCCGCGGCTGAGAAGCCCACGGTGGAAAAGAAGCTAGAGGAGAAGAAACCTTCTTCTACTGGGTGGCCTCAGGTTCAACGAGGGGCAGAACCCACGAAGCAGGAACCGAAGAAAGAAGAACTGAAGAAGGAAGAGCCGAAAAAGGCGCAGAGCCCGAGGCCAGAAACTCAGGCTACTGCGTCTGCGAAGAAAAAACCGGAAACGGCCAAGAAGGCATGGCCCAAGGTTCAGCAGGTGGTGGATACCTCTAAGAAGCCTGCCGCCTCTAAAGAGGAAAATACTTCTACCGCGGCTAAGCCAGCCCCCGCTAAGGAAAATAAGGACGCCAAAGCGGCCAAGGCCCCAGTTAAGCCCTCCCCGAAACCTCAAAAAGCGGAGGAGAAGAAGGACGATCCCAAGTCTGCGGCGACCAAGAAGGCGTCGAAACGCGCCCCTGCTACGACGTCGGTAGCGTCCTGGTTGCAGGCTCCTGCGGGGAAGAATAAGCCTACGGCGGCGCACTTTCAGACGAGCGGCGATGCCGCCCGCGCCGTTAATCTGGTGAAGCAGTACGGTGAGGGCGATACCACCGTGACCGCCCTGGACGATGTGAGCGTGAACTTCCGAAGGGGGGAGTTCACGGCGATTATGGGGCCGTCGGGTTCGGGCAAGTCCACGCTCATGCACTGCATGGCGGGCTTGGATGGGGCCAGCAGTGGGCAGGCCTTTATCGGTAGCACCGATTTGTCCACGCTAGAGGATGAGGAGATGACGGATCTGCGCCGTGATCGCCTGGGCTTTATTTTCCAATCCTTTAACCTGGTGCCCACTCTCACGGCAGCGGAGAATATTACGCTGCCGATGGATATTGCCGGGGGAGAGGTGGATCAGGAATGGTTCGATGAGATTACGGAGCGGTTTGGTTTGAAGAATCGCCTGAATCATCGCCCCTCGGAGCTTTCGGGCGGTCAGCAGCAGCGTGTGGCCTGCGCCCGCGCTTTGCTCTCGCGCCCAGAGATCATCTTTGGTGATGAGCCCACGGGAAATCTGGATTCTAATTCCTCCACGGAGGTCTTGAACATTCTGCGTCACTCGGTGGACCAAGATCATCAGACCGTGGTGATCGTTACGCACGATGCGCGGGCGGCGTCGTTTGCTGATCGCGTGATTTTCCTGGCGGACGGGAAGATCGTCAATGAGCTCAAGAAGCCCACCATAGATCAGATTCTTTCCACGATGGCCGGAATCGAGCGTGAGTAGTTCTATGAGCCTGAAAAATAGCACGATGCGGAAGGTGAGTGTGCGCACGGTGGCGGCGCACAAACTCAGAATTGCGTTGACGGTGTTGGCGGTGGTGTTGGGTACCGCTTTCATCGCCGGTGCGCTGATGTTCACCAATACGCTTTCTCAGAGCTATGACAACATGGTGTCCACGGAATATGACGGCGTGGACGTGGTGGTCACCGCAGAGGAGGGGCAACGCGGTATCTCCACCACCACCCGCAATGTCATTGCGGAGGACCCCAAGGTAGCCGGCGTTAATGTGCGCAGCAGCACCCCGGTGGTGTTGGGCAATGGGGATGGTGAATCCCTGAACTTTTCCGGCACCACCCGGCTCCTGCCGTGGTACACGGACCAGGACACCGTGAATGAGCCGGAACCCCTGGTGGAGGGGAGCAACCCGAGCGGTGCCAATGAGGTCGTCATTAATGAGAAGGCCGCGGAGACCTTAGAGGTATCGGTGGGCGATACCTTGACGATGGTGGACCCGCAGGGCCGCACGGAGGTGACCATCGCGGGCATCTACGAGATGACGATTGATAGCCCCACGGTGGCGTCGCTGCGCATGGACGAGTCCTCGTACCTGAGTAACTTCACGGAGGGGGGCTACGTCTCCGCGATCGTGGTGAAGGCCGCAGAGGGCGTGAGCGCGGATGAGCTGATGGATCACATCACCTCCGTGTACACGGACGTGGAAGCAACGCGGGGCTCGGACTTGGCCGATGAGAAGAGCAGTTCCATCAAGTCCACCCTGAGCTTTATTAATTACTTCCTCATGGCCTTTGGCCTCATGGCGCTCTTGGTGGGCACCTTCCTCATCGCCAATACCTTCTCCATGATTGTGGCGCAGCGCACCAAGGAGTTCGCTCTCTTGCGCGCCCTGGGTGCCTCGCGGCGGCAGATCACCCGTTCCGTGGTGTTGGAGGCCGCGATCATTGGCGCGGTGGGGTCCGTGGTGGGCGTCGTCGTGGGCGTGCTGCTGGTGATGGGCATTAAGGCCCTGCTTGCGGCGGGCAGCATGGCTCTGCCCGATGGCGGCTTGGGGCTGAGCCTTGGCGCGGTGCTCATTCCTATTGCGGTGGGCATCGTGGTCACCGTGCTTTCCGCCTGGTTGCCCGCCAAGCGCGCTGGTCGCGTGCGGCCGGTGGAGGCGATGCGAGCCACGGATTCCGCCTCCTCGCGCTCGCTGCGGAAGCGCACGATCGTGGGCGCCACCGTGGTGGGCGTGGGCATTGTGCTCACGCTCATGGGGGCGTTCTCCGATTTCAGCACGGGGGTGCGCGTGCTGATGGTGGGGCTGGGTTCCCTGGGCGTGATCGTGGGCTACTTCCTGGCTGGCCCGGCTATCGCGCTGGTCACGGTGCCCTGGATTGGGCGAGCGGTGGGCAAGCCCTTCGGCATGGTGGGCAAGCTCGCGGCAACCAACTCCGAGCGCAACCCCCGACGCAGCGCCACCACGGCCTTTGCCCTCACCATTGGCGTGGCGCTGGTGACCTCCATCGGCATGTTTGGCGCCACGGCAAAATCCGCGATCGAGGATAACTTTAGCGAGAGCATGCAGGCAGACTTCCGCCTGATGGGCCCCACGACGAGGAACTTCCCGCTGCCCGCCGAGGCTCTAGACGACGCCGCTAAGACCGACGGCGCGGGCAGCCTCGTGGAAACCTACCTGGCTCCGGTGAAGGTCAATGGGGCCTGGGGCGTTCCCTTTGCGGGCTATACCCTGTCCATGTACGGCAAACTCAACGAGTCCACCGGAGAGATCGCCGTGGAGGGCAACCTTGACCTCAGCGGCGAGGGATTCCTGGCCTCGGAGACCCAGGCAGACACGATGGGATGGTCCGTGGGCGATCAGGTGGAGGTGAGCGCTGGCGACGGCAGCAAGACCACCAAGGCGCAACTGATGGGTATTTACCCCGATAACAACGTTTTTGGTTCCGTGCTGGTGGCTAAGCACACCGCAGAGCTTTTGGTTCCCCCCTCCCAGATGGTGCTGGAAAGCGTGGACGTGATCGGGGATGGCTTTGTTTCCCACGAGGAATTGCGGGCTAACCTGGAAGAATCCATGAAGAAGTACCTGGTGGTGCAGGTGATGGATGCGGAGGACCTTGCGGGTGAGATCCAAAAGACCGTGGACCAGGTGCTCAACATTCTCTACGCCCTCCTGGCCCTCGCGGTGGTGATCGCGGTGCTGGGCATCGTGAACACACTGACCCTCAACGTGATCGAGCGGCGCAAGGAAATTGGCATGTTGCGCGCCGTGGGCGTGCACCGCGGGCAGGTGCGCCGCATGATCGTGGTGGAGGCCGTGCAAGTGGCGGTATTCGGTGCGGTGGCCGGCATGCTGATTGGCCTGGGGCTGGGCTGGTCCTTCCTGAATATTCTAGAAACGGAAGGCCTGGGTGGAACCCAGGTGCCGGCGATTCAACTGCTGATTATGGTCTTTGGCTCCGCCGCCGTGGGCGTGCTCGCAGCTTTGCTGCCCGCCCGCCACGCCGCCAAGACCCCTCCGCTGGAGGCTATCGCGGACTAATCATCCACAACACCGCGCACCCCATACACAAGGTCAGCCCCAGATAGGCTGCCGCGCGTGGTGTGCGCCGTGCTTTCATGGCGGCTCCTACTTCCGACGCCACCGTGGACCACGTAGACAGCGCCCCGGCCACGCCAGCACCCCAGGCGGCGGCCCCGAGGTCACCCAGGTACAGGCTCAAACCCAGCACGGCGCAGGCGAGAACGTTGGCGATCCCCGTGCCCTGCCAACCACCGGGGCGTCGGCTCAGCAGATAGCGGCCCACCCCACCGAGGAAGGCTCCGGAGGCCACGGCGGCGATCAGCATGGTTGGCTCCGCCGCGTTTGCGCCCACGCATCGCCAAGCAACCACGCGCCCAGGCAACCGATCAGCGTGGCGGCGAGGTAGCAGGCGGAAAAGAGGGGGCTGGCCTGCACCAGCACCAGGCAGAAGGCGGAAAAACTGGTGAAGCCCCCGAGTACGCCCTTGCCCCAGAAAAGCCCTGGGCGCAGCGCGCCCATGAGCAGACACCCGAGTACGTTGATACCCAGGAGTGCCCAGGGGGCGTCGAAAAGCGCGGTGGCACCCAGGCGAGCCAGTGCGCCCAGGGCCGCACCGCTGCCGACGACGATGGCGGGGCGGAACATGTCAGGTATGGTACGCCGCTGGCATTGCTCTGTGAATCTGCCCGAGGGACTCTCAACCTGGCGGTGGTGTCCATTAAGCTGTGTGTGTGCCCTTTACCGGGCATCTTGATCCGCAGCAACAAGATAAGGATTACTGTGAGCAGCACCGTTAAGTCTCCCAATGAAAAGGGCAAGGGCTTCCTGTGGGCCGTCGTGGGCATCATCGTGATCGCCGTGGTCGTGGTGGGCTACATCGTGATAAACGGTAAGAACACCAAGCGCGAGGCGATGATTGACACCGTGGCCTTTACTACCTCCTGGGAGGGAGACAAGATCACCTTGAAGGGGGAGCAGGCTACCGACGATACCCCGGTGGCCGACGTGTACGAGGACTTCTCCTGCCCCCACTGCGCGGATCTGGCCCTGGAAGATCGCCAAGCCATGCGCGAGGCCGTGGATAACGGCGAACTGGTGGTAAATATCCGCCCCCTGGTGTTTATGGATAACACCAACCGCGACGCGGAGATGAGCGACGAAGAAAAGGACGGTAACTCCCACCGCGCCCTGGCCGCCGTGCTGGCCGCGGCTTCCTCGGAGGACGACGGGCTGTACTGGAACCTGCGCAATTATCTCTTTGAGAACCAGTCCAATATCTACAGCGATAAGTGGGACAACGATAAGTACGCCGAGGCCGCTCAGGAACTGGGTGCCTCCGAGGACACGGTGAATGCCATCCGTGAGGGCAAGTACGCTGATCGCACCGATGAACTGGGTACCAAGAACGCCGATGAATTGGAAAAGACCGAGAACGGCGTATCCTCCCCGCGCATCTTCATCAACGGCGAGGAAAAGCAGCTTGAGGCCGATTGGGTGGAGAAGTACAAGAGCAATTAATGCCTTTGCCCTGGGCTTGCCTGATTGAATTGGGTACTGGGTGAGGATGGGGAAGGAGCGCCCGCGGGCGCTCCTTTTCTTTGTGGGGTGCGGGGGATGGCTAGAAAACTGGTTTTGACCAGCGGGTTTGTTTTCGTGCTGCGGTGCGAGGTACATTATTTCTCGTTCGCATGAAGCGCTCTTCCTGATAAAGGGAAGGTGCTTTTATGTTATGCGGGGCTATGGCGCAGCTGGTAGCGCACCACACTGGCAGTGTGGGGGTCACGGGTTCGAATCCCGTTAGCTCCACTTATTGTGTTCAAGGAAACCTTGGCCCGAATTATCCGCGTGGATTTTTCGGGCCAAGGTTTTTCTCATGTGTGGGGGCGGGCTGGGTAGCCCTAGCTTGGGCCAAAGTTCTCGAAAGTCTCGTAGTTCTCGAACTTCTCGAATCTGCGGTAAGTTCTCGAACTTCTCGAAGATCTCGAACCGGGCATAGGATGGACGCCGTGAACACGAGCGATGATACGAGCAATCCGTTCCGCCCTACCTTTGGGGTGCCGCCTGCCTTTTGGGTAGGCCGCGCAGCCACCACGGAGGCATTTCGCAATGCGCTGCGCTCCGGCCCGGGGGCCTTTAGCCGTTCCATGCTGATTAGCGGCATGAGGGGGATAGGGAAAACGGTGCTGCTCAATGAGCTAGAGGATATAGCGGCCGAACTAGGGTGGGCGCGGCTACGCGCCACGGGGAGGAGCAACCTCGTCAAGGAGTTGGTGGAAACCTCTATCCCCAGGGCCGTGCAGGAAGGAGGGGAGGCAACGCGCAGGAGAATTAATAGCATCGGCATTAGCGGCGTCGGCTCGCTAGGTTTTAGTGACGAGGCACCCCAAGGGTATAAACCGACGCTGGCTACGCAGCTGCGGGAATTGGCGGAGTCATATCGGGAAACCGGTGTGCTGCTCACCGTGGATGAGGTTCAGGATGCACGGGTGGAGGACCTTACCGAATTGGCCGTGGCCTATCAGGACGTGGTGAGAGACGAGCTGAACATAGCGATCGTGATGGCGGGTTTGCCGCAGGGGGTCAATGCCCTTTTAAACCTGCCCGGTGCCACCTTTCTTAGGCGGGCTCACCTTCAACTCTTAGGTTCTTTTTCTGCGGAGAATACCGTGGTGGCTTTTCACTCTACCGCCGAAGGCTCGGGAATAGAACTAAGCGATGCTGCGGTACGCCGTGCGGTGGAAATATCCAGGGGATACCCATTCTTGGTGCAACTCGTGGGGTATTTGAGCTGGAATCGGGCGCGGCAGCGGGGCGCAACCCTCGTTGAGTCGAAAGATATTGAGGCCATTGCACAGGAAGCCATTTCGGTGATGGGGGTACAGGTGCATGCCCCGGCCGTGCACGGGATTAGCCCCACCCAGCGGGAGTTCCTAGAGGTAATGGCGGCGGTAGTCGATGGAACGGAAGCCTGCCCCATCGGGGAGGTCGCTCAGGCATTGGATAAGCCGGTGAAGTCTATCTCCGATACACGTCACCGGCTTATCCAGACGGACCTCATCGAACCAGCAGGCTACGGCAAGGTGGCCTTTACGGTGCCCTACCTTGCGGATTACCTGCGGGCCACGGACCGGCTCGGCCGCATTGACTAAGCAGTGCGTGAGAACCGGCTCAGGGCCTCCTGCACCACCGCGGGTTCCTCGCCCAGGGGCACCTCCACGGCGTCGAGAATGGCTTTCCCGACGCCGTGCTCGTCGGCCCGCGTGGGGGAAAATGCCGCCTCGATGTCGGTGGTGCGCTCCCCGGCCTGGGAGAAGAGCTCGACGGTCCTGCGCGCTGCCGACGGCGCGGTGAGGGCGCCTAAGAGCACCTGGGCCACGTGGGCGATGCTCACGCCGGGCTGCCCTCCCAGGAGATCGCCCTGGCGCAGGTCGATCTGCTGGTCGCCCGGGGCCTCGTAGCCGAACCAACCGGGGCGCACGATCGTGTAGCGCCGCCCCGAGGCACGCACGAGCCGTTCGGCGCGGCGCTTCCACGCCACGAACTCGTAGCGCGCCGGTACCGTGGATACTCCCATAGAGGTCATGAGGGCGATAGGGGTATCCGGCTTGTCCTCGCTGGCCTCCAGGAGCGCGGCCACCACATCATAGAAGCTCTGCCCCTGGCGCCCATCGACGTCGCCGCCATGAGTGAGAATGATGCCCTCGACGTCGCGGAGCAGCGGGCGCAGGGCTGCGGCGTCGGTGGGGTCGGCGCGGAGAATATGCGTTTCCTCCGGCAGTAATTGCGCAGCGCGCTCGGTATTGCGCGTTTGGGCCGTTACCTGTATCCCGGCGGCGAGTGCTTCCTTTACTACCACCTGACCAATTTGGCCGGTAGCTCCGATAATAAGCAGGTTCTTTATGGTATCCACGGGGCTCCTTATGGTTGTGCGGCCGGGAATTAATCGAGATTCTCGGTGAAGAACTCGGAGAGTTTTTCCACGGCGGGGGTGACGAACTCGTCTTTACCATAGAGGTCCATGTGTGAGGCGCCTTCGATGTCAAAGAGCTCCGCCGTGGGGCCGGCGAGTTTCACGGCCTCCTCAGAAAAGTGGCGGGTATCGGCCTCGGTACCGGCGATCATGAGGAGCGGGCGCGGGGCAATCCAGTCTTGGTGCTCAAAGGGGTGATAGTGCGCGAGGACGTCGAATTGCAACATTCCCCACCCGATAGAGCGCGGGTGCGCGGTGTGCTCGGCAATGTAGTAGTCATAGGACTCTCGGAACATGCTGCGCTCCGGGTAGGCCTGAGCCTCTGCGAGGGTGCCGGGATTGACGTGGGTGAGGAACTCTCCCTCGCCCCGGCCCGCGAGATTGCGCAGGATTCCGGCCTGATTGAGCAGGAACTCGCGGGTTTCTGGGTCCTCCATCAGTTCACCGGCGGGATCGACGGCGCTGACCGTGGCCACCGCGCGCATCCTGCGGTCCGTTTGAGCCGTATAGGAAACATAGCTGCCACCGGCGCAAACCCCCAGGATGCCGACGCGATTTTCGTCCACGAAGCTCCGGGTGGCTAGGTAGGTGAACGCGGAGCGCATGTCCTCCGCGCGTTGGAAGGGGTCCTCCAGGAATCGGGGAAGGCCGCCGCTCTCGCCCTGGCGGGCGGCGTCGAAAGTAAGGGTGGCAAAGCCCTTCTTGGACAGCTCCTCGGCGTAGCGGCCAGCGGTTTGCTCCTTGACGCCTCCCGCGGGGTGGGCAACGACGACGCCGGCCAGGGTGCGGCCGTCGAAGTCATCGGGGATGTAGAGAACGCCGGAGATGTCGATGTTGTGGCTCGTGAAGGTCACGGGTGTGCGCACGGGTGGGGCTCCTTATGGAGAGAGGGAAAGCGGAACGATTGATCCGTTTCCCGAATGTACGGAATCCCTGTTCCGCTTGTCAATGATCGGCGGTGCTGCTACGCAGCCCGTCGAAGATGACGTTCAGCGTTTGACCTCTTAGTTCTTCCCCCCAATTTTGCTGATCGGAGGCGGCGCACATGGCGAGGATGAGGGCGAGCACCTCGGCCAGGGCGACGTCGCCGCGCACGCTCCCTTCTTTCTGCGCGCGGCGAAGTAACGCTTCCGTGGTGTTTTCTAACTCCCGAACCTGCGAGGCAAATCCAATGCGGGGATCGCGGTGCGCCTCGGTGAGGGCATCCACGAGGGTTTTTTCTCCCGCCGATTCCTGCACGGCAAAGGCGAAGAAGTCGAAGAAGGCGGCGCTGGGGTCGTCGTGAGTAAGCGCGGCGCGTGCGTATTCGAGGAATCGCTTGAGGCGTTCGGCAATGATCTCCTCAAAGAGGGATTCTTTGGTGGGAAACTGCCGATATATGGTGCCCAGGCCCACGCCCGCCTGGCGGGCTATCTCCCGCATGGAGGCCGCCGAGCCGTCGCGGGCGAGCACGTATTCGGCGGCGTCGAGAACCCGTGCCCTGTTGCGGGCGGCATCCGCGCGAAGCGGCCTCTTGGCACTGTGCTCTGTCATAGCGTGGACGATACGCCATGAATATGTGCCGCATAGAATGAAAACTATGTGTAACCATGATCGTGATTCTTCTGGTGTGCAGGCGCTTTCCGCTGAGGAGTGCCTGGATAAACTCCGCAGCATCTCCCTGGGCCGCCTGGTGGTGCGCCGCAGCGAGGAAATGGATATTTTCCCGGTGAACTACGTGGTGGACCAGCACGGTGAGGTGTACCTGCGCACGGCCGAGGGCACCAAGCTCTTTAGCCTCAGCCTCAACCCCGAGGTGCTTTTTGAGGCCGATGAGGTGCGCGATGGGGCGGCGTGGTCGGTGGTGCTGCGCGGCACGGCCACGGCCCTGGATAACCAGGCGGACATCGACTATGCGGATTCCCTGCCGCTGCGCCCCTGGGTGCCCACCCTCAAGTACCGTTACGTGCGCATCACGGCGGAAGAGTTGAGCGGGCGCTCCTTTGCCCTGGGGGAGGAGCCGGAGCGCTACTGATGGTGGAGATAGTGCGCAAGTATCCGCGCGAATATCTCTCGGCCCGCGCGGAGGCGGCGGGCTTGAGCTGGTTGGCTGAGGCCAGCGAGCATGTGGCGCAGGTGGTGGAGGTCAGCGATGAGCACCTAGCCACCAGGGAAGTAAAGGCAGTGCGGCTCACCGCGCAGGCCGCCCGAGTGGCGGGGCGGGAGTTAGCCCGCATCCACGCCGCCGGGGCACCCGCTTTTGGTAGCCCGCCTCCGGGGTGGGAGGGCCCCAATTACATCGGCACGCAGCCCCAGGAATGTACTCCTACCCAGCAGTGGTCCCGATTCTATGCCGAGCAGCGCGTGCTGCCCTTTGCACGCCGGGCCTATGAGGCGGGCAATCTGGGCGCGCAGGGCTGGGAACAGGTGCAGCAGGCCTGCGCTGCCCTAGAGGAGATCATGCGGAATCGCGGCTGGCAGAGCTCTCCGGCGCGGTTACACGGCGATCTCTGGGCGGGCAACCTGCTTTTTGGAGAGGATGGCCCGGTGTTCATCGACCCCGCCGCCCACGGCGGGCACCCGGTGACCGATCTGGCGATGTTGGCGCTCTTTGGCGCCCCGCACCTAGAGGAGATATACGCCGGCTATGAGGAGGCGGCCCTGCCTCCACTGCCCCAGGACTGGCGCGAGAGTATCCCGCTGCACCAGTTGCACCCCCTGGCGGTGCACACGCTCACCCACGGTCCGGGCTATGCCCCGGAGCTCGTTAGCGCGGCCCGCGCCGCGCTGGCGTTGCAGCCCTAGATGGCAGGGAGCTAAGGGCCAGCTCAGCCCCGCCACCACGTATCAAAGGGAGTGGCGGGCAGGTGCCGCTTGTGATCGCCCACCCGCCACAGGTGCTCGATGCGCTCGGCGGCCTCCTCGGGTATGCGGCGGCCCTCTAGGTAGGCGTCGATATGCGCATAGGTCACGCCCAGAGCCTCCTCGTCGGGCAGTGCGGGGCGATCTTCTTCGAGGTCGGCGGTGGGCACCTTCGTCCAGGTCGAGGGTGGTGCGCCGAGGTATTCGAGCAGGCTCGCCCCCTGGTTTTTGGTCAGCCCCGCCAGCGGCAACAGATCGGCCGCGCCGTCGCCGTGCTTGGTAAAGAAGCCGGTGAGGTTTTCCGCGGCGTGGTCGGTGCCAATCACCAGCAGGTTTTCCTGACCTGCCAGGGCGTATTGGGCCACCATGCGCTGCCGGGCCTTGACGTTGCCGAGGTTGAAGTCGCTCAGCCGCGCGGTGCCCAGAGCGGCAGCGCTGGCGGTAGCGAGGGCGTCGGTAGCCTCCTTGATATTGATGGTGCCCTGGTGATCGGGGCGGATGAAGCGCAGAGCCACCTGGGCGTCCTCCTCATCGGCCTGCACGCCATAGGGCAGGCGCAGCGCCCAGAACCGCGCGGGGCGGGCGCGCTCCACGGCGAGCTGGGCGAGCCTTCCGGCCAGGGTGGAATCCTGCCCCCCGGAGATGCCCAGCACGAAGCCGCGCGCCCCGGTGGTGCGCAGATAATCCACCAGGAAGTTCACGCGGCGGCGCACCTCTTCTTCTGGATCGATTAAGGGGCGCGTATGCAGGGCGGAAATGATCTCCTCTTGCAGGCGGTGGGGCAGCGGCGGCATGGGTTTTGCTTCCTCCGGTGGCAGGATGGGCGGGTGCGTGAACGAACTTATGTGCTCACTGTAGCGCTCGTGGCGGCCTTTGGCGGGCTCCTTTTCGGCTATGACACAGGCGTGATGGCCGGGGCGCTGCTCTTCCTTTCCCCGGAGATGGGGATGACGGCCTACCAAGAGGGGCTGGTGACCTCCGCGCTGCTGGCGGGAGCGGCCATTGGTGCGGTGGGCTCGGGGCCGGTGGCGGCGCGGCTGGGGCGGCGTCGCACGCTGATTCTCGGCGGGGCGATCTTCGTGGGAGCCTCCCTGGCCTGCGCGGCGGCCACCAGTGTGCTCACCATGACGGCGGCGCGCGCCGTGCTGGGGTTGGCGGTGGGCGCGGTGAGCATCGTGGTGCCCATGTATATCTCGGAGATGGCTCCGGCGCGGGTGCGCGGGCGGCTGGTCTCGCTCAACACTCTGATGATCGTGGTGGGCCAGCTCAGCGCTTACATGGTGAACTCCGCGGTGGCCTCCACGGGAAACTGGCGGCTCATGCTGGGCCTGGCGGCGGTACCGGGGCTTATCCTGGCCATCGGCATGTTCTTCCTGCCCGATACTCCCGCCTGGTATGCCTCCAAGGGGCTTATCGACGCCGCCGAGCGCACCGCCGCCCGCGTGGGGCTGCGGCTGACTGACATAGGTACTGGCTCTAGCGACTCGCGCGATGCCCGAGCCCAGTGGCGCGTGCTGCGCGAACACCGCTGGATTGCCGCCGCCGTGGGCGTGGCCGTGGCAGTGGGCGTGATTCAGCAGATCACGGGCGTTAATGCGGTGGTGTATTTTGCTCCCACAATGATGAATAGCGTGGGCATTGCCGTGGAGAGTTCCGTGCACACCTCCCTGGTGATCGGCGTGGTGAGCGTGATCTCCTGCTACATAGGCCTGCGGATCGTGGACCGCGTGGGACGCAAGCGCCTGCTCACCCTGGGGCTGCTGGGCAATATCGGCTCCCTGGTGGCCCTGGCGGTGGCCTACTCCTTTGCCGCGCAGCACACGGCGGCCGCCTGGATCGCTCTGGTGATGATGGCGCTCTTCATGGTTTCCCAGCAGGCGGCGGTATCGCTGACCACCTGGCTGCTCATCTCTGAGTTGGTGCCCATGCGGGTGCGCGGCCTGGGCATGGGGCTGGCCGGGCTGGCTCTATGGCTGGCTAACTGGGCGGTGGCGCAGTTCTTCCTGCCCCTGGTGGAGGCGGTGAGCGGGCAGGGTGCCTTCCTGCTCTTTGCTGGTTTGGGCGTGGTGGCGCTGATATTCGTGCGCTACCGCGTGCCGGAGACAACGGGCAGGGATCTCAGCGAGGTGGAGGCGATCTTCCAGGGGCGTTTTGGCAGTGATACGGCGGTGCGGTAGTATTTCCCTCCGTGTCATGGCCGTGCTTTTGGGTGCGTATGCCCACATTGAGGTGGCGGCCACAGGAAAGTAGCGCATACAGGAAGGAGCGCCCGATGAAGGTCCGCAAGTCGCTTCGGTCGCTGAAGAACAAGCCGGGCGCCCAGGTTGTGCGTCGCCACGGCAAGGTCTACGTGATTAACAAGAAGGATCCGCGTTTCAAGGCTCGCCAGGGCTAATTGTGATGCCGCCTGGGTAATCCAGGAAGGAAAGCCGCTTACCTCCGCGTGGGGTGGGCGGCTTTCTTGTGGTTTACTGTTGCTGCTTGGAGTGGTGTCTCACATCACTTTATGGAGCTGCGGAGACGTTGGGCATGGTGATTTTCCCACCTGATGGGAAAGTGCAGGTGGGAATCGCAACGATGTAGTTAGGGGGAGGGGTGGGGTCTCAACATGTGGGGTGGCTGCCGGGGGCCAACTGGGAATATCAGAGATGTAACTACTATATATTGTGCTGGTTGCGCTAATCCACCACAAATTATAGTGTCGTTTCATGTCGCCGGGAACGGCGTAAAACATTCGTTCAGCATTATTGTGGGGCCGCCGCTAGAGCCCCGAGAGCGCGAAGTTGAGGACATTATGGCTATCACCGTGTACACCAAGCCCGCCTGCATGCAGTGCAACGCCACCAAGAAGGCCTTGGACCGCGCCGGGCTGGATTACACGCTGGTGGACATCTCCTTGGACGAAGAGGCCCGCGATTACGTCCTCGCCCTGGGGTACCTTCAGGCCCCCGTGGTGGAGGTCGGTGGCGAGCACTGGTCCGGCTTCCGCCCCGAGCGCATCCGAGAGCTCACCGCGCAGGTGGCTTAAAGCGATCCCACCCCAGGCCACCCAAAAGCGGTGGCCTCACCTTTATCTCAGTTAAGGAAGGGGAGTAGAAGTGCTCATCGTGTACTTCTCCTCGGCTACGGAAAACACCCATCGCTTTGTGCACAAGCTCGGTTTCCCTTCGGCGCGCATTCCCCTGCGGCGCACGGAGGAACCGCTGCGGGTGAATGAACCCTACGTGTTGGTGTGCCCCACGTATGGCGGAGGGGCGTCGATAAGCCACCAGAACTCCCGGCCGGTGCCCACCCAGGTGATCCGCTTCCTCAATGATGAACGTAATCGCTCGTTTATTCGAGCCGTGGTATCCAGCGGAAACACCAATTTTGGGACCGATTATGGCAAGGCGGGCGACGTGATTGCCGCCAAGTGTCACGTGCCCTATGTGTATCGTTTTGAGTTGTTGGGAACCCCGGAGGACGTGGAAACGCTCCGCGAGGGATTGCTCAGCAACGCCGAGGCTTTGGGCCTGCAAGCTCCGCTCACCGCCGCTTAAACCTGTACCGCCTGCTCTTGTGCGGTGCCTTTATAACTTAAAATTCATATTCGTTGCTTCTGAAAGGGTCCAAGAGTGACTGAAAAGGGAAAGGCCGTGGCCGAGCCGGTGGCTCCCGCCGAACAGACCGATTACCATGCGCTGAACGCGCTGCTGAACCTGTATGACGCCGATGGGCACATTCAGTTTGATAAGGACCGCGATGCGGCCAAACAGTTCTTCCTCCAGCACGTCAACCAGAACACCGTGTACTTCCACGACCTGCGCGAGAAGCTGGATTACCTGGTGGAGAACAAGTACTACGACCCCCAGGTGCTCGCGCGCTACGACTTCGAGTTCATCAAGGATTTATTCAAGCGGGCCTACAGCTTCAAGTTCCGCTTTAGCACCTTCCTGGGGGCTTACAAGTACTACACCTCCTACACGCTTAAGACCTTCGATGGCCGCCGCTACCTAGAGCGCTTTGAAGATCGCGTGTCGATGGTGGCCCTCGCCCTGGCCGATGGGGATACCGCCCTGGCCGAGCACCTGGTGGACGAGATCATGTCTGGCCGCTTCCAGCCCGCCACGCCCACCTTCCTCAACGAGGGCAAGGCCCAGCGCGGCGAGCCGGTCTCCTGCTTCCTGCTGCGCATCGAGGACAACATGGAGTCCATCGGGCGCTCCATCAACTCTGCGCTGCAACTCTCCAAGCGCGGCGGCGGCGTGGCCCTGCTGCTGAGCAACCTGCGCGAATCGGGCGCCCCGATTAAGCACATCGAGAATCAGTCCTCCGGCGTGATTCCCGTGATGAAGTTGCTGGAGGATTCCTTCTCTTACGCCAACCAGCTCGGCGCGCGCCAGGGCGCGGGCGCGGTGTACCTCAACGCCCACCACCCGGACATCCTGAGCTTCCTGGACACCAAGCGCGAGAACGCGGATGAGAAGATCCGCATTAAGACCCTCTCGCTCGGCGTGGTGATCCCCGACATCACCTTTGACCTGGCTAAGCGCAACGATGATATGTATTTGTTCTCCCCCTACGACGTGGAGCGCATCTACGGCAAGCCCTTTGCCGACATCTCCGTGACGGAACTCTACGACGAGATGGTAGAGGATCCCCGGATCCGCAAGACCAAGATCAACGCCCGCCAGTTCTTCCAGACCCTGGCGGAGATCCAGTTTGAATCCGGCTACCCGTACATCATGTTCGAGGACACCGCGAATGCCGCCAACCCCATCGCGGGCCGGGTGAACATGTCCAACCTCTGCTCGGAGATCTTGCAGGTCAATACCCCCTCCACCTTCAACGCCGACCTCAGCTACGAGACCATCGGTGACGACATCTCCTGCAACCTCGGCTCCCTCAACATCGCCATGACGATGGACTCCCCGGACTTTGGGCTCACCGTGGAGACCGCCATTCGCGGGTTGACCGCCGTGTCCAACCAAACGGCCATCGACTCCGTGCCGTCCATCCGCAAGGGCAACGACGCCGCCCACGCCATCGGCCTGGGCCAGATGAACCTGCACGGCTACCTGGGGCGCGAGCACATTCATTATGGCTCGGAGGAGGGCCTGGACTTCACCAACGCCTACTTCGCCTCCATTCTTTATGCCGCCCTGCGCGCCTCCAACAAGATCGCCCGCGAACGCGGTGAAACCTTCGAGGGCTTCGAGGATTCCGAGTACGCCAGCGGCGCCTACTTCGATCGCTTTGACCCCGCGCAGTTCCAGCTCACCACGGCCAAGGTGAAGGCGATCTTTGAGGCCTCCACCGCGCATATACCCACGGCGGAGGAATGGGCCGAGCTCAAGGCCGCGGTGATGAAGGACGGCATCTACAACCGCTACCTTCAGGCCGTGCCGCCCACGGGCTCCATCTCCTACATCAACAACTCCACCTCCTCGATTCACCCGATCGCCTCCAAGATCGAGATTCGCAAGGAAGGCAAGATCGGCCGCGTGTACTACCCGGCCCCGCACATGGACAATGAGAACCTCGAATACTTCGAGGACGCCTACGACATCGGCTTTGAAAAGATCATTGACACCTACGCGGTGGCCACCCGCTACGTGGACCAGGGCCTTTCCCTCACGCTGTTCTTCAAGGACACCGTGACCACCCGCGACATCAACAAGGCCCAGATTTACGCCTGGCGCAAGGGCATCAAGACGCTCTACTACATCCGCCTGCGTCAGGTGGCCCTGGAAGGCACCGAGGTGGAGGGCTGCGTGAGCTGCATGCTCTAGGGCTTAGTCTTATTTGCTTGGCGACGGCCCGCCGCTCCCGCTTGGTGGGGCGCTCTGGCGGGGCCGGTCGCGGCGTCGCCAAGCATGAGCGCATAGAAAAGGAGGGAGCCTGCCCGGTGCGGTCCGGGAGGCTCCCTCCTTATTATTTATGCCTGCGGCATTTAGTCGTGATCGCGGGCACCGAGCTCGTGGTCGATGCGCAGCAGGCCGGAGCCGTCGCCGCCCACGATGGTGATGCGGTCCAGAATCTCGGAGACGGTGGACTCTTCCTCGATCTGCTCATCGAGGAACCAGTCGATCATCGGGCGGGAATCCCAATCCTGCACCTCGGCCTGGAGGGCGGCGAGGTTGCGGATGGAGGCGGAAACCTTCTCCTCGTGGGCCAGGGAAGCCTCGAAGGCCTCCTTGGCGGTGGAGACGTTGAGCTTGGGGGTGGGGATGTCCTGAATCTGCGGAACGTAGCCGCGATCCAGCAGGTGCTGAGCGAAGCGGTGTGCGTGCTCAAGCTCCTCATCGTGCTGTGCCTTCATCCAGTCGCGCATGCCGGTCAGACCGAGGTCGTCGAGGACGTAGGAGAGCTGGAGGTAGATCAAGGAAGCCTCGATCTCCATGGTGACCTGCTCGTTGAATGCCTTTGCCAGTTTGTCGTTGATAGCCATGATTCAGAGAATAGGCCGATTAATCGGGCTTGTCATCTGAGGTTAGGCGAATAAATGTGAGGTTAGGCGAAGGTGGGCGGTGGGAAAATCGTCGGAAAATGCGGGGGCAGAGGCGGCATAAAATCCGCCCCGAACCCCGGTTATCAAGCGGATATGCGCCGCTGTGCGATGGCTCGCTGTGGTGGAATTAAGAGGGCGGTAGGGTAGGGGGACGCGCGTTCCCGCGCCGGCGACAATCGCCTTTGCAGCGTTCACCATGATGGAGGTCGTGTTATGGCTCCGCAGCCGGAATCCTATGAGGAGTACCTGGCCAGCCACACCAAGCCCGTTCGGGCGATCAACTGGAATGAGATCCCGGACGAAAAGGATCTTGAGGTGTGGGACCGGCTCACCGGCAATTTCTGGCTCCCGGAGAAGGTGCCGGTATCCAACGACATCAAGAGTTGGGGCACCCTCAACGAGCTGGAAAAGCAGACCACCATGCGCGTGTTCACGGGCCTGACGCTGCTGGATACGATTCAGGGCACCGTGGGCGCGGTGTCCTTGCTTCCCGACGCCACCTCCCTCCACGAGGAGGCGGTGCTTACGAACATCGCCTTCATGGAGTCCGTCCACGCCAAGAGCTATTCCAATATCTTCATGACGCTGGCCTCCACCCCGGAGATCAACGATGCCTTCCGATGGTCGGAGGAAAACGAGAATCTTCAGCGCAAGGCCAAGATCGTGCTCTCTTACTACGAGGGCTCCGATCCGCTCAAGCGCAAGGTGGCCTCCACGCTGCTGGAATCCTTCCTCTTCTATTCCGGCTTTTACCTCCCGATGTACTGGTCCTCCCACGCCAAGCTGACCAACACGGCAGACATCATCCGCCTCATCATCCGCGACGAGGCCGTGCACGGCTACTACATCGGCTACAAGTATCAGATGGGCGTGCGCGCCTCGGACCAGCAGCGCCGCGATGAGCTCAAGGAATATACCTTCGATCTGCTCTACGACCTCTACGACAATGAAACCCAGTACACCGAGGACCTCTACGACGGCTTGGGGTGGACCGAGGACGTCAAGCGATTCCTGCGCTATAACGCCAACAAGGCCCTCAATAACCTCGGGTATGAGGCGCTTTTCCCGGCCGATGAGACGCGAGTTTCCCCGTCGATTCTCTCCGCACTTTCCCCGAACGCCGATGAGAACCACGATTTCTTCTCCGGTTCCGGTTCCTCCTATGTGATTGGCAAGGCGGAAAATACGACGGATGATGACTGGGATTTCTAACCAGCTGTTCGCCAATACGGGGGCGCTCAACCTAAAGGTTGATTCACACCGGGGGTAGTTTTTAGGGCTTCAAGCGCGATCGGGGGGCGCTTGCGCGCCCAAGAGTGTGGAAAAGGTCACTGGTGGGGTGGGGCTGTTGGTTCTTGGGGGTGGCTATGCCTACCAGCGTGGGGCTGGGATGATGCTGCCAAAGCTGAATGTTTCCAGGGCAAATATCCATGTGGGGCGGGGTTTTGTGGCTGGTGGGACGGCTGGAAAAACTGCGCAGACGTGTTTTAGTATGAAGCGGTAGAAAACTTGGACAACCCTGTGTTCCCGAGGGCTGTCTCATAGTCAGGAGGATCGAATGACTGCTGTGGCACCGCGGCTCGACAATTACGTCGAACCCGTCCGTCCCGCACCAACCGGCAATGCCCGCAAGGGTTCCAAGATGTGGAAGATGCTCACCACCACGGACCACAAGGAACTGGGCATCATGTACATCATCATGTCCCTGGTGTGGTTCTTCGCCGGTGGCCTGATGGCACTGCTTATCCGCGCGGAGCTTTTTACCCCCGGTTTGCAGTACCTCTCTAACGAGCAGTTCAACCAGCTGTTCACCATGCACGGCACGGTGATGCTGCTGGCTTTCGGTACCCCGATCGTCTGGGGCTTCGCCAACTACGTTCTGCCCCTGCAAATCGGCGCCCCCGATGTGGCCTTCCCCCGCCTTAACGCCTTCGGCTTCTGGCTCACCCAGGTGGGCGTGGTGGCCATGCTCGCGGGCTTCATCACCCCCGGTGGTGCCGCGGACTTCGGCTGGACGATGTACTCCCCGCTATCCGACGCCATCCACACCCCCGGCGTGGGCGCGGACTTCTGGATCGTGGGCGTGGGTGCCACCGGTGTGGGTACCGTGGCCTCCGCGATCAACATGGTCACCACCATTCTGTGTATGCGCGCTCCGGGCATGACCATGTTCCGCATGCCGATCTTCTCGTGGAACATCTTTGTGGCCTCCGTGCTCGCGCTGCTGATCTTCCCGCTCCTCCTGGCTGCTGCCCTGGGTATTCTGTACGACCGCAAGTTGGGCGGTCACATCTACGATCCCGCTAATGGTGGCTCTATCCTGTGGCAGCACCTCTTCTGGTTCTTCGGCCACCCCGAGGTGTACGTGCTGGCGCTGCCCTTCTTCGGCATCGTCTCCGAGATCATTCCGGTGTTCTCCCGCAAGCCGATGTTCGGCTACGTGGGCCTGGTCTTTGCCACCCTGTCCATCGGTGCGCTGTCGATGGCCGTGTGGGCGCACCACATGTTCGTTACCGGTGCGGTGCTGCTGCCCTTCTTCTCCTTCATGACCTTCCTGATCTCCGTGCCCACGGGCGTGAAGTTCTTTAACTGGGTGGGCACGATGTGGAAGGGGCACATCACCTGGGAGACCCCGATGGTGTGGGCCGTGGGCTTCATGGCTACCTTCATCTTCGGTGGCCTCACCGGCATTATGCTGGCCTCCCCGCCGCTGGACTTCCAGCTCTCTGAGTCTTACTTCCTCATCGCGCACTTCCACTACACCCTCTTCGGCACCGTGGTGTTTGCTTCCTTCGCGGGCATTTACTTCTGGTTCCCCAAGATGACGGGCCGCATGCTGGATGAGCGCCTGGGCAAGATTCACTTCTGGCTCACCTTCGTGGGATTCAACGGAACCTTCATGGTGCAGCACTGGTTGGGCAACATGGGCATGCCGCGTCGTTACGCGGACTACCTGGACACCGATGGCTTCACCACGCTCAACCAGATCTCCACGATCTTCTCCTTCCTGCTGGGCTGCTCGGTTCTGCCCTTCGTGTGGAACGTGTTTAAGTCCTGGCGCTACGGAGAGGTCGTCACCGTGGACGATCCGTGGGGCTATGGCAACTCCCTGGAGTGGGCCACCTCCTGCCCGCCTCCGCGCCACAACTTCGTTTCCCTGCCGCGTATCCGCTCGGAGCGCCCCGCCTTCGAGCTGCACTACCCGCACATGGTGGAGCGCATGCGCCGCGAGGCTCACACGGGTGGCGGCCACTAAAGGCTGCTGAACCCTCCTACTGACTACATAGTTTGCCCCCTTCGGTTTTTTCGCCGGAGGGGGCTTTCTGTGTGTAAAAATAAAACGATGGAACACACGACTCCCACTGCCACCGTCCCCGCCGTGGTCACCGTCACCGGCCCCAATAGGCCCGGTGTCTCGGCGGCCTTCTTTCACGTTCTGGCCGCCCGCGATATTCCCCTGCTCGATGTAGAGCAATCGGACTTCCGAGGCCGCCTTTCCCTGGCGGCCTTCGTCAATCTGCCCACCGCCACCCCGGAGGGATTGGAGGAGGAACTATCCGCCGCACTCGAACCCCTCGATCAGCAGGTCACCCTGGAGATCAACGCCGCGGATATTACGGGCCGCCCGCGCTCCACGCACGTGGTGGTGGTGCTGGGCAATGAGGTACAGGCCGCCGATGTCTCTGCGGTGGGCCGGATTCTGGCCGATCACGGGGCCAATATTGATCGCATCCGGGGAATCTCCGATTACCCGGTGATTGGGCTGGAACTCTCGATTACCGTGGCCGATCCCTCCTCCGGTGGGGCGGCCGATCTGCGCAAGGCTCTGGCGGAGGGCACCAAGGATTTGGGCGTGGATATTGCGATGGAGCGGGCGGGCCTGGCCCGCCGTTCTAAGCGCCTGGTGTGCTTTGATTGCGATTCCACCCTGATTACCGGCGAGGTCATTGAGATGCTGGCCGCCCACGCCGGGCGCGAGGAGGAGGTGGCCCGCGTGACCGAGAGGGCCATGCGCGGCGAGATTGACTTTGAGGAATCCCTGCGCGAGCGCGTGGCGGCCCTGGCGGGCTTGGATGAATCGGTGCTGGACGAGGTGGCCGAGGCTATCGTGCTCACGCCGGGGGCGCGCACCACCGTGCGAACCCTGAAGCGCATGGGTTATACGGTGGCGGTGGTCTCGGGCGGGTTCACGCAGGTATTGGAGGACTTGGCCGAGGATTTGGGCGTGGATTATGTGCGGGCCAATACCTTGGAAATTGAGGGCGGCAAGCTCACCGGGCGCGTGATCGGAGAGGTGGTGGACCGGGCGGCCAAGGCCCGGTTCCTGCGCGATTTTGCGGAGGAAAACCACATCGCCATGAACCAGACCGTCGCGGTGGGCGATGGGGCCAATGACATTGATATGATCTCCGCCGCAGGTCTTGGCATTGCCTTTAATGCCAAGCCCGCCCTGCGCGAGGTAGCCGATACCGCGGTCACGCACCCCTTCCTTGACGAGGTATTGCATATCCTGGGTATCCCGCGCGATGAGGTGGAGGCCGCCGAAAAGGAGGCCGGAACCTACCGCCGCGTGCCCCTGGGCGAGTAATGCTCTAACAGGCCCCAAAAACTAGGAGGCCACCAGGCGGCGCAGCGCCCCGCGCACCTTTTCCCCGTCTGAGGTGGCCCAAAACTGCGGCATGGAGGCGCTTAGAAAACCCCCGTAGCGCTTGGTCACGATGCGGCGGTCAAGCACCGCCACCACCCCCTTGTCGTTCACTGAACGCAGCAAGCGGCCCGCTCCCTGGGCCAGCAGCAGGGCGGCGTGGGTGGCGGCCACCTCCATGAAGCCGTTGCGCCCCTCGGCGTCGGCGGCTTCCTTACGAGCCTGGAGCAGGGGATCGTCGGGGCGGGGGAAGGGGATGCGGTCGATGAGCACCAGGGAGCAGGAGCGCCCTGGTACGTCCACGCCCTGCCAGAGGGTGAGCGTGCCGAAGAGGCAGGTGTTCTCGTTGCGGGCAAAGTTATCCACGAGAGCCCCGGTGCTGTCCTCGCCTTGAAGGAGGATGTCAAAGGGCAAGCGGGGGCGTAGTTTCTCCGCCGCGATCTGGGCGGCGCGGCGGGAGGAGAAGAGCCCCAGGGTGCGGCCCCCGGCGGCGGTGATGAGCTCGGCCATCTCGTCGAGGGTTTCGGGGGTGGGGCCTTCGCGGCCGGGGTCGGGCAGCGCGGTGGGCACGTACATGATCCCGGAGCGCTGCGGGTCAAAGGGGGTGCCCACGTCAATGCCGTCCCAGGTGACCTTGGGCAGGCCCCAGGCTGCGGCTAGAGCCTGAAAGTTGCCGCCCACCGAGAGCGTGGCGGAGGTGAGCACCACGGTATTTTCGGCAAAAAGCCGGGTGTGCAGCAGACCCGCCACGGAAAGGGGAGCCACGGTGAGTGAGGTGCCGCGGCGCTCATCCACGGTGAGCCATACGACGTCGCTCTGCTCGCTGGGATCGGAGGTCTCGAACACGCCGAGCATGCGCACGAGGGCGTCGTGAAGTTCCAGCAGATGCGCGGAGAGATTGTGGCGCTCCGCGAAGGTTTCGGGAGCGTTGGTGGCCTCCCCCTCGGGGGCCTTGGCGATGCGGGAGCGGGTGGCCCAGATTTCATCGCGCAGGCTCACCAGGAGGGTGCGGGTGTGATCGTCCACGCTGGTCCAGCGGCCGGGTTCCAGGGCGGGGACGTGGGAATCCCAGGCCTTGGTGGCCTCGGTAAGTTTGGCGTCCTGGCCGTCCGCCCCGAGTTTTCCCGCGCGCTTGGCGGCCAGGTTCAAGGCGGTGACGGTGATGTGAGCGGTGGCCACGGCGGTAATGCGGCCGTCGAGCTCGTGGGCCTCGTCCACGATCACCACCTCGTGCTCGGGGAGGATGGGGGCGTCGGAAAGCGCGTCGATGGCCAGCAGCGCGTGGTTGGTCACCACCACGTCCACGTTGCGGGTGGCTTGGCGGGCGAGTTCGGCAAAACATTCCTCGCCGTGGGGGCAGCGGGTGGCGCCCACACATTCGTTGGAGGTCACCGAGGCGTGCCGCCACACCTGGTCGGGCACGCCGGGTTCGAGGTCATCGCGGTCGCCGGTTTCGGTCTCCTGCGCCCAGTCCGTCACGCGCCGCATCTGGCGGCCCAGCCAGCCCAGTTCTTCCTCATCGAGCAGGGCTTCCTGTTCCTCGGGCTCCTCGCGGGCAATTTTATTGAGGCACAGATAATTGGAGCGGCCCTTTTGAATGGCAAAGGTGGGGCGGTGCTCCATGAGGGGTTCCAGGGCGTCGGCAAGGCGGGGTAAATCGCGATCTACCAGTTGCTTTTGCAGGGCGATGGTGGCGGTGGAAACGATCACGGTGGTGCCCGTGGCCTGAGCGTGGCGCAGGGCGGGCACCAGATACGCCAGGGACTTTCCGGTGCCCGTTCCCGCCTGCACCGCGAGGTGGCGCTCCCTTTCCATCGCAGTACTCACCGCTTGAGCCATGCGCACCTGCCCCTTACGCCGCGCCCCGCCCAGGGCGGAAACGGCGGCTTCGAGGAGATCATCGGTGGAGGGACTCAGCGGCGCATCGGGCATGGTCACTCAGTGTAGCGGGCGGGTGCGACGCCGCCGGAACGCCCGCCAGGCGGTATCGACGCCCAGGAAAAGCAGTAGGCTGAGCCCAAAATACGGGGCGAAAACTCCGTAGGCCACCATGATGACCAAAAAGCAGATGAGCGCGGGGCGGGGAACGTTCTCCCAACTGCGCGGGGCGGGCAGGCGGCCAAAGGAGGAACCCTTACCGCGCCGCCACCACATCACGTATCCCAGCACCACGGAGGCCATGAGGCCCAGGGCCAGGGCCGCCAGCACCACCTGATTGAGCACACCAAGGAGCAGGCCCATGTGGGCGCGGATAAGCCACTCGGTGAGCTTGGCCGCCAGCGGCCAGGAAGCAAAGTCAATGCTCTCGACGATCCCGCCGGTGCTACCGTCCACCGCCACGGCGTCGTAGGCAAAAACCCACGGCTGCGAGGAGGATTCGGACACAGCCCATACGGTGCCCTCCTCGGGCGCGGTGACGTGGAGCAGGCCGGTGAGGCCGGCCTGGCGGGCGGCGTCGATAGCCGTGTCAATGCTGGTGGGATAGAAGGGGGCAGAGGAGACCGCAGTGGTATCCGGGGCGGGGGCGCGCCAATCGAAGTGGGTGCGAATATCCCCGATGGTGCCGCCTGCGGTGGCCGACCAGGTGAGCCCGGTGATGGTGAGGAAGAGGAAGCCCGGAATGCAGGCCAGGCCGATGAGGCTGTGCCAGCGGCGGGGGCGGTTTTTCTTGCTCGTGGAGCGCCGCCAACGCTGGAATAACAAGAAAGCCCCGGTGATCGTCATGGCACCCAGCCAGGAGGCTGCCAGCTCGGAATAGAACCTCCCCGGCTCACCCAGCCAGAGATTGGCGTGCCCGTTGCTCAGCGAGGAGCGCAGGGGCAGGGAGTTAGAGGAACCGTACTGCGGCATATCGCCCAGCACCTCCCCGCTGACCGGATCGACGAATACCGCTTGAAGATAACTCTGGGGCAGGGCGGGATCGCTGAACAAGATGCGATAGGTGGCCTCGGGGCGATCGCTGATCCGCGCCCCGGCGAGTTCCAAATCCGGGTGTACCCGCTGGGCGACTTCAACGGCCTGGGCCACGGGGATGTGCTCCCCGGTGTTCTGAGTGGTGAGCACATCTCGGTAAGCGGCCTGTTCCAGGCTCGGCGCAAGCGCGTAGAGCAACCCCGTGAGCGCCGCGGCGAAGAGGAAGGGGGCCACGAGCACGCCCGCCCAGCCGTGGAGGCGATAGAGCGTGGGGCGCAGGGAGCCGCTGCGGGAACGGCGGGAATGATGAGAGGGCTCTGCGGGAGCCTCCGGGGAGGAATCCGCGCGGGATTGTGTGGGAATACTCATGCCTTAAAAGTCGGCTCCCCTGGGCCAGAGGTTCCGGCATAAGGGCAACGATCTTCCTTTGGGAACACCCATTTCACCCCCGCGCGGCGTTCCCCGCAGCAGGAAAAATCACAGCGGGGAATCAAAACCGATGAAGCGCGTGGGAATCACGGGTTCATCGCGGGAGAGCGCCAGGCCCTCCCAAGGCAGGGTGATGAGTTGTTCGGCCAGGAAGGAGCGGGATTCCTCCAAGGTCGGTAGCCCCGGCACCACCTCACCATCGCGCATAAGGGGGATGGTGAGCGCGCGGGATTCCACGTCGCCCAGATCCGGGGTGGGGGCGGCGAAGGGCAGCACGACTTCCTCGATGGCGGTGCCCGTGGAGCGATGGGTGCGCAGCGCCCGCTTGGCGCCCCCGGTCATGGCCTTGCCCCGGGAGCGCTTGGCCACCGGGTGTCCCTCCACCTCCACGAGTTTGTACACCATGCCGGGGGTGGGGGCGCCGGAGCCGGTGACCACCGAGGTACCCACGCCGAAGGAATCCACCGGATCGCCGCGCAGGCCCGCGATGGTGAACTCGTCAAGGTCGGAGGAGACCACGATCTTGGTGTTATAGGCCCCCAGCTCGTCAAGCTGCTTGCGCACCCGGCGCGTCATCACACCCAGATCGCCGGAGTCAATACGCACCGCGCCCAGACCAGTGCCCGCCACCTCGATGGCGGTGCGCACCCCCTGGGTGATGTCATAGGTATCCACCAGCAGGGTGGTATCGGTGCCCAGGGCCTCTACCTGGGCGCGGAAGGCGGCGGCCTCGTTGGGGGTGCCATCGGCGTCGGTATGCAGCAGCGTCCAGGAGTGCGCCGAGGTGCCCGAGGCGGGAATACCGTAGCGGTGCGACGCCTCCAGATTGGAGGTGGCGCTAAACCCGGCCAGGTAGGCCGCCCGAGAGGCGGAGACGGCGGCGTACTCGTGGGTGCGGCGGGAGCCCATCTCGATGATGGGGCGGCCGTCGGCAGCCGTGACCATGCGCGCGGCGGCCGAGGCCACGGCGGAGTCGGCATTCATGATGGAGAGAATGACCGTTTCCAGGATCACGCATTCGCCAAAGGTGCCGCGCAGCGTGAGGATCGGGGAGTAGGGGAAGTAGAGTTCGCCCTCCCGGTAGCCGTCGATATGCCCGGAGAAGCGGAAATCGCGCAGGTAGTTGAGGGTGGTCTCATCGAGGAAGTCGAGGTGGGCGAGTTGTTCCTCGGTAAAGATGAAGTCCGATACCGCGTGGAGCACGCGGGCGGTACCGGCCACTACTCCGTAGCGGCGCTCGTTGGGCAGCCGCCGGGCAAAGACCTCAAAGGTGCACTGGCGGTGGGCGGTGCCATCGCGCAGGGCCGCTTGCAGCATGGTGAGCTCGTACTTATCCGTTAGCAGGGAGGTAGAGCGCTGCCGTGGCAGGGCGGTGGCGGAAGTGCTTGGTGCGTTCACCAGCACTACCTTAGTCGTCCGCCGGGGCTATGATGGTGGATTCGGTGCACGAAAGGGGAGCGAAGGGGTGGTATCGCGCGCCGGGCGGGGGTGTTGACTAGGCTGTGTGGCATGAATTGCCCTGTTGCCATGAGTTCCCCGATGGCCATGCCGGAGTTGGATGAGGAAATCCAGGTGGATGTGGCCCCGGCGGAGAATCTTCCCTGGGTGTGTGTGGTGTGGGATGACCCGGTGAATCTGATGAATTACGTGGCCTACGTATTCCAGACCGTGCTGGGTTATGACCGTAAACGCGCCACCGAGCTGATGATGCAGGTGCATACCGAGGGCAAGGCGGCCGTATCTACCGGGGAGCGCGACAAGGTGGAGGGTGACGTGAAGAAGCTCCAGGTGGCGGGCCTGTGGGCGACGATGCAGCAGGCGGGCTAGGCGGTATGCCGCCCAGGGACCCTGATAGGCGGACACTGATAAGAGGGACGCTGATAAGGGGGCGTCGATAAGCCGCCAAGAAGCCAGGCCTCAACCTAAAGGAGAATAGATAACCACCATGCAACAGTGGCGTAAGAAGAAGAGCCTCATGCGGGCGCCGAAGTATTCCACGGTGCTTGATCCGATGGAGCGCGAGGTGATGGGAAATCTGGCCTCGGCGGTTTCCGAGGCCCTGATCGCGCGCGTGCGCTCCGCCCCCAAGGATGAGTTGGCCGAGCTCACCGGGCTTTCCACCGGACACAAGGAGGCTCCCACCGACCCGTCTTTGGCGAGGTTGCTGCCGGACTTTGAGCGCGAGGGCGATGAGGAGTTTGAGGGGGATAACGCCCTGCTGCGTTCCTTCCACGAAAATGACATCGTGCGCGCCAAGCTGGAGAACCTTCAGGTGATCGTGGAGGCCCTGGGGCCGGACGGCTCGGTGAACGTGACCTTAGATGAGTCGCAGGTGCATGCCTGGCTGGCCGGAGTCAATGATTTGCGCCTTTATGTGGCCGCCGGAGCGCAGGGTAACACCGGCACTGCCCCGGAATCCGAGCGGCTGGTGGAATGGTTGGCATATCATCAAGACTCTCTACTAGAAGCGATGATGGGATAACGCATGAGTGGTTCTTTGACCGACGTACCCGGCCTAGCTGTGGGACATCACAGCATGGAGAGCACGGGGGTGACCGTGATTCGCGTGACGGACTCCGATGGAGCCCTGGCCGCCGTGGACGTGCGCGGCGGCGGCCCCGGCACCAGGGAGACGGATCTGCTCGACCCTCACAACACCGTGGAGCGGGTGCACGCGATCGCCCTGTCCGGGGGCTCGGCCTTTGGCCTGGCCGCCGCCGATGGTGTGATGCGCGGCCTGGCGCAGCGCAAGGTGGGTTTCCCGGTGACCCAGGGGATTCGTATTCCCATCGTGCCGGGTGCCGTGATCTTTGATCTTCTGGTGGGTTCCCAGCGCCTCCCCGGCGCGGCTCAGGGCGTGGAGGCCCTCAAGGATTCCTACCGGGTGGAGGAGGGCCCTGGGCCTCACAGCATCGGCGCCGGGTGCGGAGCGAGCGCGGGCCGCCTGCGCGGCGGCGTGGGGCAGGCCTCGGTGAAGGTGGGCGATTATCGCGTGGCTGCCCTGGTGGTGGCCAATCCCGTGGGCGAGGTGGTCAACCCCCAGGACGGCACGCTGTGGGGTGCCCCGGATAAGAGCGTGGATAAGGAGGCTTTCTCTCAGCTCACGGCCCCGGAGGCGGCGTTGAACACCACCATCGGCGTGATCGCTACCGACGCCCCCCTGACCACCCCGCAGGCTAAGCGCCTGGCGATGGCGGGCCACGACGGCATCTCCCGGGCCGTGCGCCCGGCGCACCTGCCCCTAGACGGCGATACGCTCTTCGCTCTCTCTACGGCCTGGCAGCCGCTCGGGGTGGGCGTGCCGGTGCTCTCCTACCTGTGCGCGGGTGCCGCGCAGGCGGTAGAGGCCGCGATCGTGGACGCCGTGGTCTCGGCGGCCCCGGATGAGGACCTGAACGTGACGGCTTATCGCGAGATCGCCTCGTGAGCGCGGGTTCCCGGCTGGCCTCCGGGATGACCTTTGCGGTGGGCTACGTGGTGGTGATCTGGGGCGTGCATATCGTCAACGATCTCATCTTCGGCGGTTCCCTGGTGGCCTTCGGCGTGCATCCGCGCGATATTTCCGGGTTGTGGGGTGTGCTCACCGCCCCGATGCTCCACGGCAGTTACGCCCATGTGATGTCCAATACGGTGCCGGGGGCGATCTTTAGCTTCCTCATCGGCGCCACGGGGCCGCGCACCTGGTGGGAGGTCACCGGCATTGTGACCATCAGCGCGGGCCTGGGTATGTGGTTCTTTGGCGGGGTAGGCACCACGCATGTGGGGGCCTCCGGCCTGGTGTACGGCTGGCTTTCCTACCTGGTGGTGCGCGGGCTCTTTAATCGCAGCCTGCGCCAGATTCTGCTGGGCGTGGTGCTCGGTTCCGCCTATTCCTATCTCATCTGGGGCGTGCTGCCGGGCACGGAGGGGGTCTCGTGGCAGGGGCACTTCTTTGGTGCCCTCGGCGGTATCCTCGCCGCGATGGTTATTACCTCGGACGATCCGCAGCCCAAGCAGGTAGAGCCCGCCTCGGTGTAGGCGTAGGGGGCTTATCGACGCCGCTCCTGCGGCTCCGGCACCGCCCGCGGCTCACGCAAAGGGCTGGGAGGCGGCGTCGAGTTGCATCACCTCGGAGGGGTCAAGCACGGTATCGGCCACCGCCATGAGCGCGGGCAATTGCTCGGGGCGCGATACAGACGCGATGGGCGCGGTGGCGCCCTTGGCGCGCAGCCAGGCCAGCGCGATGGTGGCGGGGGTGGCGTCGTGAAGCGAAGCCAGGCGCTCTAGGGTATTCAGCACCCCCTGGGTTTCCTCGGTGAGCAACGCGGAGGTGCTGGCCTCCCGCGCGGTGCCGGTGGTATCGGAGGGCGTGCGGAACTTGCCGGTGAGCACCCCGGAGGCCAGCGAGTAGTAGGGGAATACGCTGGCGCGATATTCCTGGGCCAGGGGGCGAATACCACGCTCGTAATCGTGGCGGTGCAGCAGGTTATAGTGCGGCTGAATGGCTACGGGGCTGGCCTCGGTATCGCGCGCGGCGCGGAGGAAAGCGCGCATACGCTGCGGGGAGTAATTGGAGAGCCCGATATAGCGGACGTGCCCGCGCGCGACGAGATCGCAGCAGGCTTCTATTTGTTCCTCGATGGGGGTGGTGTCGTCGTCGAAGTGCAGGTAGAGCAGGTCGATGGTCTCGGTACGCAGGCGTTCCAGGCTGTTGGTGGTGGCGGCGAGAATGTCTGCGGCGCGGAGCGAATCATGCGGGCGCAGGCGGCCCACCTTGGTGGCTATCACCATCTGATCGCGCTCGTGGGCGGGGAGATCGGCCAGCCAGGAGCCAAGAATCGCCTCGGATTCCCCGCCCTGGTGGCCGGGTACCCAGGCGGAATACACATCGGCGGTGTCGATGAAGTTGCCTCCGGCCTCGGTAAAGGCGCGGAGGATGGCGAGGCTGGTGGCCTCGTCGGCGGTCCAACCAAAGGTATTGCCGCCCAGGTTGAGGGGGAATACGTGGAGGTCGGTGCCGGGTAGAGCAACGGTGGGCCTCATGGGTGCGCCTTTCCCAGCGACGAATATGTCTCTTGTGCGATGGTAGGCGTTTGTGGCCCGCGCCGCCGCCGGTATGCTGCCAAGCGAATATGGCGGCGTCGCAGCGGCGTAGGATAGGCCAGCGTGGATACGGATACCTCAGCACGCAATGCCCCCATCGGCGTTTTTGATTCCGGCCTAGGCGGATTGACCGTGGCCCGCACGATGATGGATCAGTTGCCGCAGGAATCGGTGATTTACATTGGGGACACCGCCAATGGTCCCTACGGCCCGCTTCCCATTGCCGAGGTACGCAGCCACGCCACCCGCATTGCCGATGAGCTGGTGGAACGCGGCTGCAAAATGATTGTGATTGCCTGCAACACGGCCTCGGCCTCTTTCCTCCACGACGCCAGGGAGCGTTACGACGTCCCCGTGGTGGAGGTGATTCACCCCGCCGTGCGCCGCGCGATGGCTACCACCCGCAACGGGCGCATCGGGGTGATCGGTACCCAGGGCACCATTAATTCCGGGGCGTACCAGGATCTCTTTTCCATCAATCCCGGCGTGCGGGTGACCGCCCAGGCCTGCCCGCGGTTCGTGCCCTTCGTGGAACGCGGGGAGACCTTTGGCCCGGAGATTCTGGCGGTGGCTGAGGAATACCTGGCCCCGCTCAAGGAGCAGGAGGTGGATACCCTGGTGCTCGGTTGTACCCACTATCCGCTGCTCTCGGCGGTGATCCAGCTGGCTATCGGGGACAACGTGACCCTGGTTTCCTCCGCCGAGGAGGCCACCAAGGACGTGCTCAAGGCCCTTTCCCAGCGTGACATGCTGGCCACGGCAACCACCCCGGTGCGCCGCTTTGAAACCACCGGGGACCCGGAACTCTTTGCCCAACTCGCCAGCCGCTTCCTGGGGCCGGGCGTGGGCGATCTCGACGCCGGGGCCTCACCGGCCCGCTAATCGATGCCGTGGGTAGGCCGACGCCGCGCGTAGGCCACCGTGAGGAGCACCTGCGGGGCGACGATGGCGGCCTACGCGCGGGCACCGAGGTGAGGCCAAGCGCGCTGAGCAGGACGCCGTAGAGGGCGCCGCTGGCCATTTGGAGGAAAAAGAAGAAGCCCGTGACCAGACCCGGATAGGGGAGGCTTAACCCGAGTAGGCCCGCCTGGGCGTAGGGAATGGCGGCACCCACGCCGACGAAGGCAATCGCCAGGCAGGCGACCAGGGCGAGGGATGTTGCGCTCGCTAGTCCGGTTGTGGCCGTGCTGGTTGCTGCCGCGCTCGTGCTTGTGCCCGTGCCCGTGAGTGCAAGGGTGGCGGCCAGCGCCCCGGTGAGCACCAGCCCGAGGGAACCGATGATGAAGGCCCTGGTGACGGCTTTATTCAGCGCGGCGTTGCTCATGCCTGAGCGCTTACCCGCGCGCTTGACCATGAGGCTGCCGGCCAGATAACCCAGGGCGGGCAGGGCCATGAGTGCCCCATAGGCCAGGGCGGATTGGCCCAGGAGGTGTTGGAGCATCGTGCTAGAGGAGTGAATGAAGCCGAAGTACGTCATCCATACCAGGCAGATACAGCAGGCGTACCAGCGGAAATCGCGGTTCTTTATCGCCCCGAGGAGCGCCTGGGTGAAGGCGCGCCGGGTGGGTAGGCCGGGGTTTTCCGGGGCGGCGGGGCCGAGCAGGAACTCGATGGCCGGAATGAGGAGGAGGGCAAAGGCCGAGGTGCATAAAAAGAGCACCCGCCAGGGAGCCACCTGGGAGAGCAGGCCGCCCACCAGGGGAGAAAGAGCGGGGGTGAGCGAAATGACCATTGACATCGAGGCCAGCACGCCCACGCGGGTATCGGCGGGGTAGCGCCGTTGGACGATGATCCGGCAGAGCACAGTGGCCGAGGTGCCGCCGAGGGCCTGGAGGAAGCGCCCCGCCGCTAACCAGCCGAGGGAAGGGGCAAGGGCGCAGAGCAGGCCACCGGCGGCGAAAAGCCCCAGGCCGAGGGATTGGAGGCGTCGGGCATCGTAGCGATCGGCCAAGATACCGGAGAGAAACATGCTCAGCGCGTAGCCCGCCATGTACACGGTGAGGGTGGCCTCCACCTGGGATAGCGGCACCCCCAATTGCTCCGCGATGGTGGAATTGGCCGGATTGACCAGGGAGAGCCCCAGTTGCGGGGCCATGACGATGAGCAGCAGAACCCAGGTGCGCTGGGGCATGCTGATGCCTCCTCGGTGGGGTTTTCTTTCAGGTTATAGAAAACCCTACCTGGTGGGCCTGCTTAGTGCTCGATGGGGGCCTCCACGCCCACTCCGGTGAGCGAGCGCACCTCCATCTCCGCTTGGAGGTGATCGAGATTATCGGGGCGGCCCAGGTAGGTGCCCACGACTGCGGCCAGGAAGCCCAGCGGAATGGTCACCAAACCGGGATTGGTGAGCGGGAATACGGCAAAGTCCGCGTTGGGGAATACCGAGGTGGGCGTGCCGGAGACCGCAGGGGAAAGAATGATGAGCACCAGGGAGGCAATAATGCCGGTGTACATGGAGGCCACCGCTCCGGTGGTGTTAAAGCGCTTCCAGTACAGCGAGAACAAAATCGTGGGCAGATTAGCCGAGGCCGCAATGCAGAAGGCCAGGGAGACCACAAAGCCCACGTTTTGGTGCATGGCCGCAATACCCAGGGCCGTGGATACCACGCCAATCACAATCACGGTGATGCGCGAGACTCGCACCTGCTCCTCGGCGGTGGCCTTGCCGTCGCGCAGCACGGCGTCGTACACATCGTGGGCAATGCTTGCCGACGCCGTGATGGCCAGCCCTGCGACCACCGCGAGGACCGTCGCAAAGGCCACGGCGGAGATGAGCGCCATGAAGATGGGGCCTGCGAGTGAAAGGGCGAGCAGGGGAGCGGCGGCATTGGCCCCGCCGGGGGCGGCTTTGATAACGTCCGGCCCCACGAAGGCCGCTGCGGCGTAACCCAGCACCAGAGTGAGCAGGTAGAAGCCGCCGATGAGTACGATGGCCCAGGTGACGGACTTACGCGCCTCGCGCGCGGTGGGCACGGTGTAGAAGCGCATGAGCACGTGGGGAAGCCCCGCCACGCCGAGGCCCAGGGCCAGACCCAGGGAGATGAAGTCCAGCTTGGTGTAGTTGGTGGCTCCGTACTTCATGCCCGGTTCCAAGATGGCGGTATTGCCGCCGTGCTTTTCCACGGCCATGCTGAGCAATTCGGAGAAGTTACCGCGCACCATCACCAAAATGATGATGGTCATAATCAGCACGCCGCTGCACAGCAGCACCGCCTTAATCATCTGCACATAGGTGGTGCCCTTCATGCCGCCGATGAGCACGTAGGCCGTCATGATGACGCCCACTACGGCGATCACGAGGGCTTGGGCGGCTTCCTCGTGAATATCCAGCAACACGGAAACCAGGGCTCCGGCACCCGCCATCTGGGCGATCAGATAGAAGAGAGAGACGAAGAGCGTGGCCAGTGCTGCGGCGATGCGCACGGGGCGTTGGCGTAGCCGGAAAGAGAGTACATCGGCCATCGTGAACTTGCCGGTATTGCGCAGCGGCTCGGCCACCAGAAGTAGGGCGATGAGCCAGGCTACGAAGAAGCCGATGGCGTACAAGAAGCCGTCATAGCCCGTGAGGGCAATGGCTCCCACGATGCCGAGGAAGGAGGCGGCGGAGAGATAATCTCCGGCGATAGCCAAGCCGTTTTGGCGCCCGGAGAAGCTGGCACCGCCGGTATAAAAGTCCGTGGCCTTGGAGGTGCTGCGCCCAACGCGCATCACGATAATCATGGTGACCACGATGAAGGCCACAAAGACGGCGATGTTCGGGATGGGATTGCCGGTATCGGTGGGCGCGGCGGTGGCGATAATGTGCGTCATGGTTGCTGCCCTCCTTTAACCCTGGGGATTTTCGAGCCGATGGCGCAGGGCGCTGGAACGCGGCTCGATATTGCGCTCCGCGTAGCGCACGTAGGCCCAGGTGATGAGGAAGGTGCTGAGGAATTGCCCCAGACCCAGCACAATGCCGAGGTTGATATTGCCCACCAGGCGCATGCCGTAGAGCTCGGGAGCGTACATCGCCAGGCTGATGTAGGCGGTAAACCAGACGATTCCGGCGATGGTCAGCGGGAAGGTGAAGGAGCGAATGGCGTGGCGCAGTTCTTGAAACTCGGGGCTGCGCTGCGCCTCGATGAACTCTTCACTCGTGGGGGTGTGGGGCGTGGCCCCTGGGGTAGTTACGGTCATGCTTTCTTCTTCCTATCCGAACGGGATTCAAAAGTGAGGCACCTCACTGAGGTTTCGGATAGTGTACACAGATACATACGAGAGGAAAATATGGGTGTACCCATTTTCCATGCCGGAACTACCGGGGTGGGGCTAACCGCGGGAAAGCGCTGCTCGCCAGGTCATTTTCTGCCCGTTGTGCAGGATGGAGCGGCGATAAATGCGGGCGGTCAGGGCCAGCACCGCCACGATGGCGAGCACCATCACCGCGTAACTGCCGAGTAATTCGGCCATATTCATGTTGCCCGCCGCATACTGCATGGGGGCCACGGTGAGGGAGAAGGGCGGCAGCCAGCCGAGCACCTGCATGATGGTGGAATCGGTGGAGCTCATGCCGAAGATGGCGGCGTACAGGCTGCCGATGCTCAGCAACATGATGGGGGCCTGGGTGGAGGCTAGGTCCTCGGCGCGGCTGACCATCGAGCCCGCCGCCGCCCAGAGCCCACCGAAGAAGAGCATGCCGAGCACAAAGGTGAGAACAAAGATGGGCAGCAGAGAGAACTCAAACTGAATATCCTCCGCCAGGCCGGTAACCAAGAGCGCGCCTGCGCCAACGAGAATAACGATGATCGCGTTAATAAAACCGACGATGAGATTGCCCACGATCTTGCCCGTGAGAAAGTCCAGCGGGCGAGCAGAAGCCAGAATCAACTCAATCACGCGGGAAGATTTCTCCTCCGTGACGCGCCCGCCGATATTCCCGGCAAAGAGCATGATGAAGTAAAAGGCCACCGATATTCCGATCAGGGTGGAGAAAATCGCAGAAAAGTTCTTCTCCTGCTCGTCGATATTGGTATAAGTCACGGCACCTTCCGGCAGGGCCTGGGCATAGACCTCGGGTGAAATACCCACGCGGGCGAGTGCCTGGTTGTGGGCCGCGGTGCTGGCTGCGGCCTCGGCGGCCATACTCAGGCTACTATCGGGCTCGCCGTCGGTCAGGAGTTCCCAGCCTTCATCGCTGCGGATCAGGGCGGCGTCGGCAGCATTATTGAGTTCCTCCTGGGCCTCGGCGCGGCTGGCGGCGGTGGAAAGATCTATGCCCTGGGCATCGGTAAGTGACTCGAACTCCGTGGCCTCTATTCCCACCAGAACCAGGCTGGGATCATCGGAATCGCGGTTTTGGAACCACGTAATCACACCGCAGGCGGCCACTAGGCCCACGAGAATCAAAACGAGGGAAAAGATAATGGCCTTATTGCGCGTGGCCGTGTGAATTTCCTGTTTTGCCACGGTGGTAATGGTATTCATGCGGGAATACTTCATGCTTGCACAACCTCCTGGAATAGATCGGTGAGATCGGGAACGTGGGGGCTAAAGGAATACACCGGCCCGGTGCTCAAAGCCGCGCGCAAAATGTGCTGCTCATCGACGCCCCCGTCAAGTTCCAGCACCACGTATTCATCATTGCTATCGACGACCCGCGTGCCCGGCGGATACCAGCCGCGCGCCGGGGTATGCACCTCGTAGCGGCGCGGTCCGCTGTGGCGCAGTTCAGCCACGGTGCCCTCGGCCTTCATCTGGCCTCCGGCGATGATGCCCACGCGATCACACAGGCGCTGCACCAGGTCGAGTTGGTGAGAGGAAAAGAGTACGGGCACCCCGGCGCGCGCCTTATCCAAGAGCATGGTGCTCATCACGGAGACGGCCACCGGGTCCAGCCCGGAGAAGGGTTCGTCCAAGATCAACACCTGCGGGTCATGTACCAGGGAGGCGGCCAACTGCACGCGCTGCTGATTGCCCAGGGAGAGATCATCGAGTTTGTCCTTGGCGCGCTCGGCCAGGCCCAGGCGCTCTAATAATTCCTCGGTGCTGCGGGTGGCGGCGGCCTTGGTCATGCCGTGCAGGCGACCCAAGAACACCAGTTGCTCCGCGATGGGGGACTTGGTGTAGAGGCCGCGCTCCTCGGGCATGTAGCCGATGGTGCGGCGCAGGGCGTCGTCAAGCCGCTGGCTACCCAGGCGAACCTCGCCGGAATCGGCAGCGAGCACGCCCAGGGCGATGCGCATGGTGGTGGACTTGCCGGCGCCGTTGGAGCCGACGAAGCCGTACACCTCGCCCTCGCGGACGTCGAAGGTCATGTTCGTGAGCACCTGGTGCTCGCCGTAGGACTTGTTGAGGTGGTCAATGTGGAGGGCGGGCATGGGTTAATCCTCCTGAGTGTGGAAGGTGAGGGCGTAGCCGATGGCGGGGAGGGAAGTGATAGCGCTGGAGATGTCAAGCACAAGGTATCCGAGAATGATGGTCCAGCGCGTTTGGCTGACTCCCAGGTATTCATAGAAATCGGCCAGGGTGGAGATGATGATGACAAAACCTATGATGAACGTCCACGCGTGGAGGAGGCGGAGCGTGAGGCGGTTCCAAAAGCTCACCACGCTGTTTTCATATTCATCGAGCACCGAGGCGGGAGCATCATCTTTGGTGTCGATGGTGCCGCGCAGGATTGTCCAGGGCACACAGGCAATGCCTGTGAGTGCGATGGAGATAAAGAACCCGGGAAGCCACCACAATCCGGAGATGAGGAAGATGAGTGAGATGAGCTGGAGGGCCAAGAACGAGCCAATGAGCCTCAGCGTGGGGGTGCGGCCGCGCAGGGAGAGAAACTTCATTGTGTTGTTTTCTTTCATCGCCCGCTCCCAGCGGCGAACCTTGGCTTCTTCGTGGCGGGAATAAAGAGAAGTGAGCGAGGGCATGGGTTAATCCTCCTGGGGTTGAGTGGGATAGAAGGCGAGGCTGTAGCCAAAGACGGGCAGGGAGATGAGGCTGAACAACGTGACGAGGGTGAGCAGAGAAAGGGAGTAGAGGTAGGCGCGGAGATTATCGGGGTTCATCACGGCGAGCACCATCATCGCTACTGCAAGTGCAGTAAAAAGCGTGGTGGCTACGCCAAAAGCCAGGGAACGCCAGGTATTGAGCACCTGGTTTTCGTACTCATCAAGGGCTGCGGCCGGGGCAGTGTCTTTCTCGTCGATGGTGGCTCGCATCATGATCCAGATGGTGCAAACGGCAATGGTGAAAAACACCCATGCAAAGGTGGCAGGGAGCCAGAAGAAGCACACAATGGCGGTGAGAACGCCCAAGGCAAGGGTGAGGTTATAGCCAATTCGCAGCATTCTTTGGCGCTCCGGGGTACGCCAGGATTTGAGGTAGACAGGGCGTTTTTCCTGTTTGCGTAGCCAGCGTTCGGCCTGGGCTTCGCTATTGCCGAGGATTGCGTCGGTGAGATTCATGGGGTAGCTCCTATGCGTAAGCGTCTTGCTGTTCAGCGAGTTCGTCTTTGTTCATGCCACGGGCGATGCCTCTTTGGACAGAGAAAATGCTGTAGAAGGCCAGCGTTCCCGCGAGCATTCCGATAGCGCGTACCAGCGTGGAGGCGGCTTCAGGGGAGAGATCGAGGCGCACGATGTAGGGAGCCAAAAGGTCCAGTGCAAACGCAATGCCGAGGAGACTGAACAAAGAAATGTACATGGTGTAGCGCTTGGCGTGGAGAACTCGTTTTCCCTCGTATTCATCGAGTTCTTCCGGGTAGGCCGCTGCATGATTGTTGGTGGCCCGGGCGAGGTAAATGGTGAAGCACACGCAGCCAAGCATGCTGATGTACCAAAGGGGCTGGGCAAATTCTTTGAAGAAGAACAGGAGAGGGATAGCGATGAGAGAGGCGGCTAGGAAGAAGTAGGAGGCTTGTATCGCCCGCTGTCGGTTGCGAACGGTGGCGGGGATGGGAAGGTTGGGGCGGGAAGTGGTGGAGTTAGACATTGCTGAAACCTCTTTGCTGGTATGGGGGGTGTTTCGGAGGGGTTAGTTATGGCCCGGGGCGAGAATCACATCCTGGTTGATGCCACGGGTGAACTCGTGGACTGCGGAGAGGCTGGTGTGTAGAGCGGGGCGTGCCTGCGACCATGCCCAGTGCGTGTGCCAAGGCGGGGATGGCTTCGGGGGAGGAAGTGCGTGCTGTAGATGAGGGGAGAGCAGTGCCATCATCACGCTGAACAGAATGATAAGAGCGATGCTCATGGCACGGGTCTTGGCTCGCAGGGCGCGCCGTCGCACGCGCACGCTGTTCGGGAGGGTAGTTGGTGAGGACATTTAAACTTCTTTCTGATACATGGCGGTGGACATGGGGGCGAACTCCTCGCGGCTGAACACGGCCTCCACGGGGAGGCCGAGGATTGTGTCGGTGAGATTCATGGGTGGCTCCTATGCGTAAGCGTCTTGCTGTTCAGCAAGTTCGTCTTTGTTCATGCTGCGAGCAATGCTTTGAAATACGGAGAGGCTGGAATGAAAGGCGAGCAGACCTGTGGCTATGCCTAGCGCGAGTGCCCAGTTAGCGATGGTTTCGGGAGAGGCATGAAAGAAAGAAATGAGGATAGGGAAAACGATTAGCGCCGACATCACGCTAACCAGGCTGGTAAGAGCGATGCTCAGGGCGCGGGTCTTGGCGCGGAACGCGCGATCACGCTCGTATTCGTCCAAGTCCTCGGGATGAGCGTAGGGCTGGCCATCGGTGGCTATGAGGAGAAGGAATGCGCTACCGGCGTATCCCACGCCGCCGACTAGCAACAGAATCATGGAGGGTATGAGGGCGAAAAACATCAGGGGAATAGCGGCGAGAGCAAGGCCGAGGGATATGTACGCGCTGCGCAGGGCGCGACGTCGCACGCGCACGCTGTCCGGGAGGGTGGTCGGTGATGGCATTTAAACCTCTTTCTGATACATGGCGGTGGACATGGGGGCGAACTCCTCGCGGCTAAACACGGCCTCCACGGGGAGTCCGAACACCTCGCAGATGCGGAAGGCGAGGTCGAGGCTGGGGGAGTGATCCCCGCGCTCTAGGGCTCCGATGGTTTGTGGGTTGACGTCGATGAGCTCCGCGAGTTGATTGCGCGACATATCCCGTTCCGCACGCAGAACCCTGATCCTGTTGAAGATCGGGTTCTTCGGCTTTTTCTTTGGGGACATACTCCATAGTGTTGTATAAACACAACAGTTTGTCAATGGTTCCGTACGAACCTGCACCCCGAGTGGCCGAGGGTTAGTAAAACCCTGCGATTCATGGCACTGTAAAACCCATGAAGTTGAGCATTCTCGGCAGTTCCGGCAGCCTCGGCGCGCCCGGCAACCCGGCTTCTGGATACTTCATTGAGGCTCCGGGAATGCCGGGGGTCATCATGGATCTGGGGCCTGGCACGCTTGCCAACCTGCAAAGCATTGGCGCCCCCTCGCAGGCGCACGTGATGTTCTCTCATCTCCACGCGGATCATTGCCTGGACTTTCCCTCGCTGCTGGTGTGGCGGCGTTATCACCCCACCGAGGCCGCGCAGCGCAGGCATCAAATGATGGCGCCCGGCTACGCCCCGGTGCATCTGGGGCGGTTGTTCTCGGACGATCAGCCCGATGGCGTGGATGATTTCTCCGATACCTTCGCCTTTAGCCCCTGGGTGGATCGGGAATCGCAGATTCTCGATGATCTCACCGTCACCCCGTACAAGGTGGTGCACCCCGTGGAGGCCTATGCGCTGCGAGTGGAAGAGCGGGCCACGGGGGCGTCGATAGCCTTTTCCGGGGATACCGCCTGGACGGGCAACCTCATTGAGGCCGCGCGCGGCGTGGACCTCTTTTTGTGCGAGGCTAACTGGGGCACGAGCACGGATAATAAGGCCCCGGCCATGCACCTCAGCGGCGGGGAGGCGGGGCGCGCGGCGCGCCTGGCGGGGGCAAAACGCCTGGTGATCGTGCATGTTCCGCCGTGGCTGGACCCCGCAGAGGCGGTGGCGGCGGCGCAGCAGGAGTTTGATGGCCCGGTGGAGTTTGGTACTCCCGGCAGCGTGTACGAGGTCTAAGAAGCACAAGCGGGTACCCTCACAGGCATGAGTTCTGCTGATTTCACCCGTGCCGATGGCCGCGCCCTCGATGAAATGCGCCCCGTGCGCATCACCCGCAACTTCACCACCAACCCTGCGGGCAGCGTGCTCGTGGAGTTCGGCAACACCAAGGTGCTCTGCACTGCCACCGCCGAGGCCGGCGTACCCCGCTTTAAGAAGGATTCCGGCGAGGGCTGGCTCACCGCCGAATACGCCATGCTGCCCGCCGCCCCCTCCGAGCGCATGCCGCGTGAGTCCATGAAGGGCAAGGTCAAGGGCCGCACGCACGAAATCTCCCGCCTCATCGGCCGCTCCCTCCGTGCTGCCATCGACCTCACCGCCCTGGGCGAGAACACCATTCAGATCGACTGCGACGTCCTCCAAGCCGACGGCGGCACCCGCACCGCCGCGATCACCGGGGCCTATGTGGCGCTTGCCGACGCCGTGGCTACCCTGCGCGAGCGCGGGCTCGTTGAGAGCAATCCCCTGCGCGAGGCCATCGCGGCGGTGTCCGTGGGCATCATTGACGGCCGCGTCAGCCTGGACCTGCCCTACGAGGAGGATTCCCGCGCCGAGGTGGATATGAACGTGGTGATGACGGCCTCCGGGCGCTTCGTGGAAATCCAGGGCACCGGCGAGGACGGCACCTTTGACCGGGCACAATTGGGTGAATTGCTGGACGCCGCCGCCAAGGGCTGTGCCCAGCTTATCGACGCCCAGCGCGCGGCCCTGGAGGGATAAGCATGAAGCTCCTCGTGGCCTCCAATAACCAAAAGAAACTGCGGGAACTGCGCCGCATTATCGACGCCGCCGGTATCAGCGGTATCTCCCTGCTTTCCCTGGCGGACGTGGCTGCCTACCCCGAGCCGGTGGAAAGCGGGCGTACCTTTGCCGATAACGCCCTGATTAAGGCGCGCGCCGGGGCTCGGCATACGGGCCTGGTGACTGTGGCCGATGATTCCGGCCTGGCGGTGGAAGAGATGAACGGCATGCCGGGGGTGCTTTCCGCGCGGTGGGCTGGTGCTCACGGCAACGACGTGGGTAATAACCGGCTGCTTTTGGGGCAGATGAATGACGTGCCCGATGAACGGCGCGCGGCGGCCTTTGTTTCCGTGTGCGCGCTGGTGACCCCCTCGGGTAAGGAAGTGCTCTCCGAGGGGCGCTGGGAGGGGCGCCTGCTGCGTGAGCCGGTGGGCAAGAACGGCTTTGGTTATGACCCGATTTTTGCCCCCGCCGATGGCAACGGGCGTTCCTCCGCGCAACTCACCGACGGGGAGAAGGACGCTCTTTCGCACCGCTCCAAGGCCCTGGCCGGGCTGGTGAAGGAGATTGGGGAGTTGGTGTAGGGGGTTGGGGGTGCTCGGGGTTTTTGCTGGCGCGGCGTCTCTGGCCCCGCTAGGCGGGCATGCTATCGAGCTGGAAACGCTTAACCACTTCCTCGCGGCGCTTCTTCTCCACATAGAAGGAAAGGAAGGGCACCACGCCGCACAGGGCGGTAATAACCCATACTTTGGGCTCCCAGCGCGCACGCAGGCCCAGCATGAAAGAGGAGATCACAAAGACCATGTACACCCAGCCGTGGACCCTGCCGATGTATTCGGCCCACTGGGGAATCTCCACCGGGGTGAGGTAATCAAACACCATCCTCGTGCACAGGGCCAGGAGCATCACACCCGTGGCCCAGGCGGTCACGGAGAAGAAGTTGAGCGCTATGCGCACGCGCCGCTGGCGTTCCGGGTGAACCTTGATGGGCTGAGGCTGGGTCATGGGGGCCTTTCTTTTGTGCGGGGTTATTGCTGCAAGCCGTCGAGGCTATTGCCGCCGCGCCGGGGAGTATTGCGCTCGTTGAACTCCGCGACGTCGATAGTAGGCCGCTGCGGCAGAAACTCCTCCTCCACGGAGGTGGGCGCTGTGGGGCCAAAGCGTTCAAGATCGCGCTCGTAGAGGAAGTTTGTGTCCTCGGAGGCGTTCTCGGCGTCGATACGCTCGTTCTCGTATTCGATGAACTTGCGGTAGGCATACACGAAGAAGAAGCCGAATATCGGCCACTGCATAGCGTAACCGAGGTTCTGGAAGGTGCCGGTACCGGAGCGGAAGCGCGTCCACTGCCACCACGCCAGCGCGAGGGTGGCCACGACGGCGAGGGCGAGGAAGATGACGTGAGAGGCGCGCACCTTCTTGCGCGCGCGGGTCTGCTTCTGCGCACTCATGGTTTATAGGGTACCCGCGCGGCGGGGCGAGGCAGAATGGCCTTGTTTGCTTGGCTGATTGCTTAGCGCTTGTTTATCGACGCCCCGGTGGTTGCGGTGGGCTGCCTGGCTACGCGGAGTGGTTTGGGGCCGTGGTATAGTTACCCCTTGCGCGCGCCCGTGGCGGAATTGGCAGACGCGCTGGATTTAGGTTCCAGTGTCTAAGGACGTGGGGGTTCAAGTCCCCCCGGGCGCACTCTTTATATGGTGGGGCCTTGGTTGAAGTTAGAACGGCTAGCTTTGCCGGAATCTGTGGTGCGCCAGATGAGGTACACGATGGGTCCGATGACCGTGGCAAGAACAATAACGAGTACCCAAATGGCGGTTTGAGTGCCCTCTAATCCATCGCGCACGAGCATAATAAGCGCCACGATGGGCAGTGCAAAGGCGGCGATGATGGGGGTAAAGATGAGTAATTCAGTCAGTCCAAGCATGTGCCCCAGGCTACACGCGGTTGGGGGTAGATTTCAGGGGTGATTACTCGGTGAGGTAGGGGAATTACCAGTTAAATTGGTTCGTCGATCTGCATTCGTAAACTGCTCACTCTTTGTAGTGGGGTTTTCGTTGGGTTTGGAGCGGCTGGCTTTGCCGGAGTCTGTGTCGCGCCAGATGAGGTAGGCAATGGCACCGAGGAAGGGGGCAAAGACGATGGCGATAATCCATCCCATAGTTTGAGCGCCCTCTCGCTGGTCGCGGCCAAGGAAAACGAGGGCCGTGATGGGGAGTGCAAGGCAGGCGAGAGCAGCGATAGCAATGAGCAATTCTGTCAGGCCAAGGGGGAACATGTGTCCCAGGCTACATGCGGGGGGGGGGGGGATTCAAGGATGCTTACTCGGTGAGGTACGAGAAACGCAGGTGAAGCGCGTTTTTTAATTCGGGGTCAGTGAGTAGGGCCGTGAGGGTATTGATAGTGGTAGAAAGGTCTTTCTCAGAGATATTCTTTTCCTCTGCTTGGGTGCGCAGGGCTTGGTGAAATATATCCTCGGTTTCATATATGGAATTGAGTTTGTCCCGTCCGGCCTTGGTAATGGAGTGAAGAGTAATCCGCTTATCCTCGGCGGGGTGGGAACGCATGGATAGCTTCTTCTCTGCCAGGGCGGCGAGGATACGGCTGGGGCTGCCGGACTCGCAGAGGAGATAACCGCCCACTTCGCGGGTGGTGAGCGGGCCGTGATAGGCGAGTATTTCTAAAGTCTCGGCCTGTGCGGTGGTCAATCCGATGCCTTGGAAGAGGGCGCCGAGGCGTCGATTGCCCCGCCTTTGGAGAGCCAGGACGACGTAGCGCAATTGCATGGGGATGCTACTGGTGGAGGGGTTCATGGTGCATCATTCTTCCATTAAATGCGGGCTGATTCGAGGAGCGCGGCGAGACGGTGGAGGCGCTTGCCGGGTACAAGGCTGGCCTCGTGCTGACCGATGAGGCGGGCCAGGGGGCCGCGCTGCTGTATGCGGTGGGTGACCTCGGTGGTGGGTGTTGCTGTGTTATGGGTGAGTGGGCGGAGATTCCAGGTAGAGAACTCGGTGAGGCCAGGTATTTCGATGAGCATGGCGACGCCCTCTGCTGCCTCGGAGTGGGGGAGGTAGCGCAGGGTGCCTTTGAGGAGGTTATGCACGCTCATCGGGTAGACGCCGGGTTCTGTGGCAGGGGAGACGGAGGAAAAGGCGGGGTTCCAGGAGGGGAGCGCGGTGGCGTGGGTGAGTACCTGACGGATCGCCTCGGGGGAGGCGGCGATGGTGAGAGTGTGTGAGTTATCTGAAAGTCATGATTGGTTATTCATCGTGGTAATCCCTGTTTCTTGTGCTGTTGTGGTGAGTCATCGGTGAGTATATATGATGAGACATGTTAATGCTTGCTTTTAGTGACTGCTGTGTTGGGGAGCTGTGCGAGGGGAGGGCAGGGCACTCTTATACTTACGGGGAAAAATAAATAATGGTAGGGCTCTATATAGAGCCCTACCATTATTGTAAAAGCAAAAACTACCCCTTAGCCTTAGCCAACTCCCACCGCAGTTGCGCCTCGGAGGGCGATTGCACGGGGATAAAGGAGGCCTCACGGTAGCGCCGCGAGGTGGGCGAGCTCTTGGCATAGCCCGCACCCCCGGCCACGCGCACCTCGATGTTGGCGGCGTCCACGGCGGCCTGGGCGGCGTCGAGACGCAATTGCAGTAGCTCCACTGGCTTGGGCTTGTTCTCCCCGCCGGCCTCCACGCGCGCGAGCAGGTCCTCGTGGCGCTCAATGGCCTCTGCCACGCGCTTTTCCACCTCGGCATGATCGTCGGCAAAGGTGGCGTTGAGCCCGGTCAGCCGCGTGGCGGCGGCGCGGGTGGCGGCCTCGGCCACGCCCAGGCACTCCGCGATCTGGAAGAGCACAAAGGCGGGGCGCACCTTGGGCATGAAGTCCGCGAAGTCCTCGGTGAGGATCTGTTCCTGCGGGATGAACACGTCGCTGAACTCCACCCAGGCGGAGGCCGTGGCGTTGAGTCCCAGCAGTTCAAAGGGCTTGCCAAAGGTGATGCCCTCGTGCCCGGCCTCGAAGGCAAAGAGGAAGCGGTGCCCCTCGGCGGTCTTGGCTCCGGTGATGGCGATGGCGTCCTCGTAGAGGTTGGAGGCCCAGTTGAGCTTGCCGTTGATGCGGTAGCCGCCTTCTTCCTTCTCGGCGCGCAGGCTGATCTCGCCCGCGCCGGTGAAGTCCTTGAACGGCCCGGCCATGCCGGATACTCCGGGGCGCTGCCCGGTGCGGATCGGTTCGGTGAGCGAGAGCGCGTACTCGGTGCCCGCGGTTTCCAGGTAGAGCAGGGCGCATCGGCTGGCCCACAGGGTGAACCCGGTGGCGAGGTCCTCGGCGGACAGCGCGCGGATGGTGCGCGCGGTATCGCGCACGCCGGTGCCAATCAGGCCTTGCTCGCCCAGCAGGGGCAGCACGTAGCGGGCGTCCTTGAGGTGCTTATCGACGTCCCCCGCGCTGCTCGCCACCTGCTCGCGCAGGGTTTCCGGCAGGGGAGTGGTGACCGGGGCGCTCATACGAGTTCCGAGGTGAGGTTGGCGGGGCGGGTGTAGGTGTTCACCACGGGAGACCAGGTGATGGCGTCCTTCTGAATCTGGTCGAGGGTTTCGCGGTCGGCGTCGCCGTCGAGGTCGATCTTCACGTGGACGTCGGAAACACCGGGGCGCTTGTGATCGCCCAGGTCGCCGGTGCCCCAGGTGGGGGAGATGTCGATGTCGGACTCAATATCAATGGCGATCTTGGTGAGCGTCACGCCGCGGTTGGTGGCAATGGCCTGGATACCCACGGAGATGCAGGCGGCCAGGGCGGCCTGGGCCACTTCGGTGGGGTTGGGGGCGGAGTTATCGCCCAGCAGCTGCGGCGGCTCGGAAACGAGTACCGGGGTGAGGTCGCGCACCTGGGTGTAATTGCGGAAGAAGCCATCGGCCTCGGTGTGGGTGCGGATCTTCTTGCGGCCGCCCTCGGGGTTGTCGATGTTCTTCTTGGCTAGTTCAGCGAGCTTCTGGGCGTCGATGGGCTCCAGGGCCTCGCCGTCCTTGTGGTTCGGGGTGAGGTCAGACATAACCGTTGTTCTCCTTCTTTAGTGTTTGTACTTGCAGGCAAGACTACACGTGGCACTCTGGGTGAACAAGGCTGTCTGTATTTTTGTTTCAGGTCATGCAAAAAGCCCCGCTAGAGTGCGGGGCTAGGGGGTAGACCGCTTGGTCTCAGTATGCTTAGTTAAAGCGCTGCACGGAGTGCGTGCCGTTTTCGTCTCGCACCACTCCCGTGCCGATCTCCGTGGCCTCGGGGTCAAGGATATTCACGCGGTGGCCGTCCGAGTCCATCCAATCCTGCACCACCTTCTCCATCGGGGCGTCGCTCTCGCTTGTCCAGTGCAGGTTCTCGCCAAAGTCACCCTCGGCGTGCTCCACGGTGCGGGTGGCGCTCATGGCCTCTGCCCACTGGGCTGAGCCCTCGGAAAGCTCCTCGTTTACGGAGAGCTCATTGAGTCCGTGCGCTGCTCGGATGTCGTTGGTCTGTTCCACGATCTCGTGGGCGTCCTGATCGGTGTCGGCGGAGGCGGGTGCCTCTTCCGTAACGGAGATGATCTCCACCCCCTCGCTGGCGGTGATCTCCTCGGCCGCGGCGGTGGCAGCGGGAGCGGCCACTCCGGTGGCGGCCAGGGCCGCTACTCCGGCGGCCTTTTCTGCAATGTTAGACATTTCCATGATTGTCTCCTTCGGCGTCGTTATTTATTCGTTACTTTGTCGCAGTAAGTTATCGGCGCTGGGTTCAATGAGGAATGATAGAAAAACATTCTTGACACGTCCATCTTTTCTCTATTTTTGGGAGAACGTCTGATTTCCTACGTTCCCCACTGCTTTTATGGTGTCGATGAAAAGGTTGTAGAAAAGGTGTAAATCTGGCGTTTTTGTACGTATGTATGCTGGCTGCGACATGCGAAAATCGCCCTATGGTATGCGCGTATGACGACTGTGGTCTAAAGAAAGGCGCGCGGGTGGTTTGTGCTCTGATCTCACCCCCGCGCTCTCCCCAGGCCATCGAGGGTTTGCCTAAGATACGGCTACTGTTCACGTGCTTGAAGCCTGGCGTTTACCTTGGGGAGTCACCATATCCCCTTGTGACACATGCAAAGATGGAAGCGCCTCGGAGCGGGCCGCCGAGCAGCGCGCGGAGTGCAGGTAGTACTGCGGGGGCGTCGAGAAGCACGGCGCGACGCCGGGAGGCGTGGCTGGCGCTCGCCCTGCTGGCCCCCAACCTGATCCTGCTGGGGATATTCACTTACCGGCCGCTGATAGATAACATTCGGCTTTCCTTTTATGCCTGGAATATCTCTAGCCCCAACGCGCAATTTATTGGGCTGGATAATTACATCGAGTGGTTCACCCGCGAGGACACCCGCACGATCGTGCTCAACACCCTCACCTTCACCTTCTTTGCGGTGCTGGGTTCGATGGTGCTGGGGCTGGGGCTAGCCATGCTGCTGGATCAAAAGCTCAAAGGGCGCAACTTTGCCCGCTCCGTGGTCTTTGCCCCCTTTGCTATCTCGGGGGCGGCTATTGGCGTGGCTTTTCAATTCATCTTTGACCCCTCCTTTGGCCTGATACAGGCGGTACTGGGGTGGTTTGGGATTGAGAGCCCGGACTTTTACCAGGTGCCTGGCTGGGCGCTCTTCATGGTTACCGTCACCTTCGTGTGGAAGAACCTGGGTTATACCTTCGTGATTTATCTGGCCGCGCTCCAAGGGCTGAGCAAGGACCTTGACGAGGCCGCGGCTATCGACGGCGCGAATTGGTGGACGCGCTTTACCAAAGTCACCCTGCCGCAACTGCAGCCCACCACCTTCTTCCTCTCTATTACGGTGACGCTGAACTCCGTGCAGGTTTTTGACGTCATCAATGTGATGACGCAGGGCGGCCCCCAAATAGAGGGCACCACCACGCTGGTGTACCAGGTGTATCAAGAAACCTTCGTGAACTTCCGCGCGGGCTATGGGGCCACCGCCGCCACCATTTTGTTCCTCATTCTGCTGGGCATCACCCTGGTGCAGGTGCGGTACATGGATAAGGGAAGGGGAAAGTAAATGGCTGGCTCTGCTACCTCTGCTACCGCAAACAAAGCCCCCTGGTGGAAAATCACCGCCGGATACCTGGGTATTCTCTTCGTTCTTCTACTCATCGGCGTGCCGCTCTTTTGGATTCTTATGACCTCGCTCAAGCACCGCGCCGATATTTATACCGATCCCGTCACCTGGATTCCGCCCACCTGGCACCCGGAGAATTACCAAGAGGCCACCACCCGAGTGCCCTTCTGGCAATATCTGCGCAATTCCATCATCATCACGTTCTTCCTCTGCCTCTTTAAGATCGTGCTGGGCACCCTTTCCGCCTATGCGCTGGCGATTCTGCGCTTTCCGGGGCGCAACCTGGTATTCCTCATCGTGATCTCCGCGCTCATGGTGCCCAGCGAGATTACGGTGATCTCCAATTACGCCCTGGTCAATTCCCTGGGCTGGCGCAATACCTTCCAAGGCATCATTATTCCGCTGGCGGGCGTGGCCTTTGGTACCTTCCTCATGCGCAATCACTTTCTCTCTTTGCCGCACGAGTTAGTGGAGGCCGCCCGCATGGACGGCGCTGGGCCGCTGCGCCTGCTCACCCGCGTGCTGCTGCCCATCTCCATGCCCACGTTGGTGGCTTTCTCGGTGATTACCCTGGTCAATGAGTGGAACCAGTACCTCTGGCCCTTCCTCATGGCCGATACCTCCGAGCTTGCCCCGCTCCAAGTGGGTTTGACGATGCTGCAAAATAACGATGGCGTATCCAATTGGGGGCCGGTGATGGCGGCTACGGTGCTCACCATCATTCCGATTCTGCTGATCTTCTTGGGCTTGCAGAAATACATGATTAAGGGCCTCACCACCGGCGCGGTGAAGGGATAGGTGGCCGCTATGACGATGAATAGACGTTCTTTCTTGTCCGGTATGGCCCTGGCCCTAGCCGGGGCCGCAGCCACCACCACCCTGAGCGGCTGCGCGGGTACCAGCACCATGCGGGGCGCGGATAATACCGCCGATGATGGTTCGCCGGTCACCTCCTTGACCTGGTGGTCCAATCATCCCGGCTCCTCTAAGGATTATGAGCTGGAATTGATACGCCGCTGGGAGGAAAAGCGCCCGGATATTCGCATTAATCTGGTGGACGCGGGCAAGAATTACGCCGAGGTGGCCAATAAGTTCAACGCCGCGCTCACGGGGGCCGATGTGCCCGATATTGTGGTGCTTTCCGACGTATGGTGGTACAACTTTGCCATTAATAATCAGCTCACCCCGGTATCCGATTTGGTGAATCAGGCAGGAATTGATCCCTCCACCTATGTCACCTCCCTTTACGAGGATTATCGCATTGGGCAGGATTATTATGCTTTCCCCTTCGCTCGTTCCACGCCGCTGTTTTATTACAACAAGCAATCCTGGGCGCAGGCGGGCCTGCCGGAGCGCGGCCCGCAGACCTGGGAGGAGATGAGTCAATGGGGTGAGCAACTGCGCGCCGCCAACTCCGAGCAGCGCCCCTTCGGCTGGTACAACGCAGCCCACAATCTCTCCTGGACCTTCGCCGGGCCGCTGTGGACGATGGGCGGGGCCTACTCGCAGGGCTGGGACCTGCGCCTGACCTCCCCGGAAACCCTCGACGCCGTGCGCTGGTTCCAGCGCTCCACCGACCCACAAAGCGGCTGGGCCTATATTGCCACCGACCTCGCCGTGGACTTCTCCGCGGGCCGCTGCGCCAGCGGCATGCTCTCCACCGGCGACCTCAGCGGCATCAGCAAACAGGCCAAGTTTGAGTATGGCACCGCCGCCCTGCCGAATCCCCTGGGTCAGGGCGGTTGCCCCACGGGCGGGGCGGGCCTGGCTATTCCGCGCAATCTGCCGGAAAAGCGCAAGATTGCCGCCGCGCAATTCATTGACTTCATCACCAATAAGGAAAACACCGCTTATTGGTCTCGCAATGTGGGATATATGCCCGTGCGCAGCACGGCGGTGGATGACCCAGAACAGCAAAAGTTCATGGAGGAAAACCCCAATTTCCGCACCGCCGTGGACCAACTGGCTCATACCCGCCCGCAGGATAATGTGCGCGTGGCTCTGCCCGGTGCGGACCCCCGCATTGGTGGCTCGCTGGAAATGGTGGCCACGGGCCGCAAGGACGTGGAATCCGTGATGAACAATCTGAACAACATTATGAGCCGCATTTACGAAAACCAGGTTCAACCCCTTATCTGAGAGAGGATTTCTCATGGCACGAATAACGTATGAAGGCGTAAGCCGCATTTATGGGAAGTCCACCAAAGCAGCCGTGGATAACCTCAACCTCGACATCGCAGACGGGGAGTTCCTGGTACTCGTTGGCCCCTCGGGCTGCGGCAAATCCACTAGCCTGCGCATGCTGGCGGGTCTAGAACCCACCGACCGAGGGCGCATTACTATCGACGGCCGCGACGTCACCGGCGTTTCCCCCGCCGAGCGCAATGTGGCGATGGTGTTCCAGAACTACGCCCTCTACCCGAACATGACGGTGGCGCAGAACATGGGCTTCGCGCTGCGCAACCAGGGCGTCGATAAGCAGACCATCGCGCAGAAGGTGCAGGAAGCCGCCCGCATTTTGCAGCTAGAAGCCCTGTTAGAGCGCAAGCCCGCCAACCTTTCCGGCGGGCAGCGGCAGCGCGTGGCGATGGGCCGGGCGATTGTGCGTGACCCCGCGGTGTTTTGCATGGACGAGCCGCTTTCCAACCTGGACGCCAAACTGCGCGTATCCACCCGCGGGCAGATTTCCGCCCTGCAAAAGCGCCTGGGTACCACCACGGTGTACGTGACGCACGACCAGGTAGAGGCCATGACGATGGGTGATCGCGTGGCGGTGCTCAAGGACGGCGTGCTGCAACAGGTGGCCTCGCCCCAGGAGATTTACGAGCGGCCCGCCAATGCCTTCGTGGCCGGGTTCATTGGCTCCCCGGCGATGAACTTCTTTGAATGTGCGGCGGAGCAGCGCGGTATCACCCTGGGCGAACAGCCCGTGCCGCTCACCCGCACGCAGGCCGACGCCACCCGCGCCAGCACCCTGCACCTGGGTATCCGGCCCGAGCACCTGGCCCTGGCCGCGCCGGGGGCTGGTATCGACGCCCGCGTGCAGCACGTGGAGCAACTGGGCTACGAGTCCTACGCCTACTTCAAGGCCGAGGGGGTAGAGGAATTGGTGGCGGTGCGCTTGGAGGAGCGCGCTCACCTGCCGGTGGGGGAGGAGTACTCCCTGGTGTTGGGGCCGGAGCCGGTGGTGCACCTGTTTGATGGGGCAGGTGAGCGGGTGGAGTAGGCGCGGGATGGGTGCGCGATTGTGGCGCATGTGCGAAAATCGCACCTATGGCTGTGATGGAAGCGCACGAGGCTGCGCAGCAGTTGGGGGAACGGGTCAAAGGCGCGCGCGAACGCGCGGGCCTCACCCAAGAGGAACTGGCACGGCGGGTGCGCGTGGAGCGCACCGCCATTAACAAAATGGAACGGGGGACGCGCAAGGTGAGCGCGGTGGAACTATCGGAGATTGCTCACGCCTTGGGCGTGAAAATGACCGCCTTTTTTGAGGAGCCCACTCCAGCCGTGGTGGCGTACCGCTCAGCCCACGGGCTTGCGGTGGAGGGGACTCGTCTCACCGGAATGGCAGAAAAGCTGGCCGCAGATGTGGAGTTTGTTCAGTCGCTCACCGATATAGGCGGGATGGAAGAAACCCCGTGGCCTCTCATAACTTCTCAAGAAGAAGCAGAAAGGATGGCTCGGCAGCTGCGTGGGTTGTGGGGCCTACAGGAAACGGAACCTGCGTTGGGTTTGGTGGGGCTTGCCTCCCGCATAGGTCTTTATGCCTTTAGCGAGGAATTAGGCGATGATGTGGCAGCGGCCGCCGTGATTGCCCTCAAACAAGGTGGGGTGGCACTGATTAATAGCAGCAATAAAGTGGGACGCCGCCGCCTCGCTCTGGCGCATGAGGTGGGCCATTACCTTATCGGTGATTCCTACTCGGTAGAAGCGCGTGGTATTTCCGGCAACAAAACGGAGGAATACCTTGATTATTTTGCGCGCGCAGTATTGCTACCGCAGGCGGCGGTGGAAGAACAGTGGTCGCGCTGGGTAGAGCAGCATGGCTTGCGCGGTGCGGCGGTGCTCGCGGCGGGAACATACCACGTGGATATGAGCACCTTGGCGCGCCGACTTAGCGACCTGGGCGTGATAGACGCCCAGCAGGCGGGAGCAATTCGCACGGAACATACCACCAAGGCCGATATGGTGGAGTTTGACCTCTATCCAGGATCGGAATTAGAGGGCACAACCCAGCCGAGGGCCTTCCAACAAGCCGTGTTGCTTTTGGTGCGCCGGGAGCAGATTAGCCGCGAGCGTGCCCTGGAATTGCTTGGTGGATTATTTAGCACCGAGGATCTTCCCCAGCCTGAACTTAAGGGGAAAAACGCGGTGTGGGAGTACGTCTCGTGAGTGGGTACGTCTTTGATACCGGGCCGCTGCGACATTTCTGTTTGAGCGGATGGCTGGGGGCGTTAAAGTTCGTCGTGGGGGATGCTCCCGTGTTTATCCCTGAAAGCGTGGAGCAAGAGCTGCTTTTGCAACGTGGCCGGGACCCAGGGTTGAGCCAGATTTTTAAGGCAGATTGGATAGACGTAGACCGCAGCGATGATCTTGCCTTCTTAAAACTCTTTGCCAGGTATGAACAGAGATTGGTGGGGAAGAATCCGCAGAAAAATCGAGGGGAATGTGGGGTACTGGCTTTGGGGAAGGCGCGGGGGTGGACCGTGGTTATCGACGATGGGGCTCCACGGCGGATTGCAGCGGAAGAGAAAATAGAAAAAACCGGCACGCTGGGTTTGTTATGCAAAGCGGTGCGGGAGGAAAGGCTCACCGTGGAGATGGTGGAGAGCCTTACCGATGATCTCTTGGCAGGAGAGTATTACCTGCCTTTTGGTCCTGGCGAGTTTTGGGCATGGGCCAAAGAACAAGGAGTTATCTAATCCCTAATCCATATCCCGAATAAACCGCGCCACGTGCCCGGTGGCCTTGACGTTGTACTTGGCCACCCCGATGGTGCCGTCGGGCTCAATGAGGAAGGTGGAGCGAATTACGCCCTCCACAATGCGCCCGTAATTCTTCTTCTCCCCATAGGCCCCGTAGGCCTTCATCACGGTCTTATCGACGTCGGAAAGCAGGGGGAAGGTCAGTTCGTGATCCTCGCGGAAGGCGGCGAGCTTCTCAGGGGTATCGGGGGAGATGCCCACCACGGCGATGTTCATGTCGTTGAGCTGGCTCAGGCTATCGCGGAAGTCGCAGGCCTCCTTGGTACAGCCGGGGGTGTTTGCACGCGGGTAGAAGTACACGATCACCCGCTGCCCGGCGTAATCGCTTAAGGATACGGTGTTGCCGCGGTCGTCGATAAGCGAAAAGGCGGGGGCGGTGTCTCCTGTGTTCAGTGTCATGGCACCACCTTAGCGGTCCCGGGCGTCTTGTATCCTGCGTGGTGTGAAAACTCGATTCGATACCTACGTCAATCCGAACCGTCCGTGGTACCGAACCGCGCCTTTTTATATCGTGCTGGCCGTGGTGGCGATCTTCCTGGTCGTGGTGCTCATCGCGCAGTTCACGGGCAAGGATTCCAGCCCGGAAACCACCGCGAGCGGGCAGAGCATGGCTGCCGACGCCGCGACGGCTAACGATCCGGAGGCACAGCTCAAAGCCATGATTGAGCGCCGCGATCCCGACGATCCCCGCGCGATGGGAGATATTGACGCCCCCGTGACGATGGTGGAGTGGACGGATCTGCGCTGCCCCTTCTGCGGGCTCTTTTCCCGTGAGATTCTTCCCGAGTTAAAGAAGGAATACGTGGATACTGGCAAGGTGCGCATTGAGTTCCGCGACGTCGTGTACTTCGGGGAGCGCTCTGCCTCGGCGTCGGCCGCTGCGCGCGCCGCTGGTAAGCAGGACAAGTACGTGGAATACCTGAGTGCCATTTATGCCCGCGCCCCAGAGAGCGGCCACCCGGAATTGCCCGATGAAGAACTGATCGAGGTGGCCGAGGAAGTGGGCGTGCCGGATATGGAGGTCTTTAAGAAAGATATGAAGGACCCCCAGCTGGCCGCCGAGGCGGAGGAAGAAACCAATCAGGCTCGCCAATGGGGCGTGCAGGGCGTGCCTTTCTTCGCGGTGGGCAGTAGCTCCCTGGCGGGAACGCAGCCGATAGAGAACTTCCGGGCATTTTTGGATCAGGCGATTGAGGAGGCCAGCTAAACCGTGGAACTCAGCCTTGTAGGTGCCTTCCTGGGTGGGGTGCTCACCCTGCTCAGCCCTTGCTCCGCCATGCTGCTCCCGGCTTTCTTTTCTTACGCTTTCTCCCGGCCCACCTCTTTGATTACCAGCACGGGGGTGTTTTATGTGGGGTTGATTACCACCCTGCTGCCGATGGGCGTGCTGGCTGGTTCGGTGGGCGCGCTGGTGAGCGAGCACCGTGAGACCTTCGTGATGGGTGGCTCCCTGGTGGTGATCGCCCTGGGAATCATCATGCTGGCGGGCATAGAAATCCCCCTGCCGGGCAATATGGGCGTGGCCGGGGGAAGTTCCCTGGCGGCGGTGTATGTGCTGGGAACCATCTATGGCCTGGCCGGGGTATGCGCCGGGCCGCTCTTGGGCATGGTGCTCACGATGGCGGCGCTGAGCGGTAACGCCATCATGGGCGGAATCACCATGCTCATTTTCGCCCTGGGTATGGCTGTTCCCCTGGTGGTGCTCAGCCTGCTGTGGTCGCGCCTGCCCGCCATTCAAAACCTCGTGCGCCCGCGCGGGGTCACGGTCGGCCGTTGGCACAATTCTTGGAATAACATCATCGGCGGCCTGCTTACCATCGCGGTGGGGGCACTGATGTGGTTTACCAGTGGTACCACCAGCCTGGGCGGTTTCGTAGGCGTGAGCCAGCAGGCGGAGATGGAGAACTGGGTGCTGCGCACTACCTCGGAGATACCGGATTGGGTGGTATTGCTGGCAGTAGTGCTGCTCAGCGGTCTGGGATTGTTGGCCGCGCGCCTTTGGCGCAAGCGACCTGCGCCGAGTCCCGCCGACGCGCTAGAATAACCCGCAGAGTGGATACTGCGGGTGCTCGGCTGTCGCGTGACAGCGGCTGCGTGGTTTCCTCCGTGAGGCCTAGCGCGGGAAAACCCCAAGTGGGAATGACCCTGTACCTCAGCCCCGCGGAAGCGGTGCGGCGTTATGCCGCAGGAAAAACATCAACTCATATTTTGGGAGATAAACGTGGCACGCAATATCGAGGATATTCAGCAGGACATCGAGCGCACCCGGCGCCAGCTGGCTAGCACCCTGGATCAGCTTGCGGATCGCAGCAAGCCGAAGAACCTCGTGGATGATGCCAAGCGCGGAATCACCGCCAAGTTGCAAGACCCGCAGACGCAAAAGATCATTGCTGCCGTGGGTGCAGCGGTGGCCGGTTTGATCGTTGTGGCTGCGGCGCGCAACCGCAAGCGCAACAAGGATATTAAGGAATTGCAGCGGTTGCTTGCCGCGCGCGACTAATCTCCTGATAGAAGCCGCAGAGAGCGGTCATGGTGCTTTGGCTTCATGCCTCTTTGTGGCAGCATAAGCGAATATGACGAGCCAACACGGCGGGGATGACCGCGAACCGATCACCAGGGAGTTTCCCGTGCCGGGTTCCGGTGCGGAAACCACGGGGGCCTCTCAGGCGGGTAATTCTTACCCCGGTGCTGCGCATGCGGGTAATTCTCACGCGGACAATCCTCACGGGGGCAAGGTCGGGCCGGAGGCCGTGGGGCAATATCAGGGGGCTGAGGCTGGGCACAAGCCTCGCTTTGAAAGCAGCACCGCGAGCATGGTGGTAGCCGGAGTATCCATGCTCCTCATCCTCGTGGTCGTGGGGGCAGCCACCTGGATTTTCCTCTTTTCCTCCAAAGGCAGCGATGAGCCGGGAGGCGTCGTAGCAGCGGATACCTCCACGCAGACCACGGTAAGCAGCACTACTCGCACCACCAGCGCGGCTCCTCCGCGCACCACGGTTCGCCCCGCGCAGAGCACTGTCCCCAGTACCACGTCTCGAACTGCGCCCAGCAGCACCACCCAGGCCACGAGCAGTGCGGTGGCTCCCACCAGCACGCAGGAAAGCACAGAACCCAGTACCACGAGCAGCAGCCCCAGCAGCACAACCCCTGCGACCACCAGTGCGCGCCCCACGGCCCCCGCGCTCCCCGCAGAGGCCACTCCGGTGAATGGTTCCGCGCATGGAAATCGCCCGGCGGGTAACTTCAACTCGGTGTGGGCCTCCGGTGCCACCAGCGAGGACTTCGCTCAGGCGGTGCGCCAGGCATGGTTGCAGGCGTACCAGGAATCCGGGCAACTAGACCAAACCGTTCAGGCCTATAGCCCTACCACGGGGAGAAATTACACCATGACGTGCCGGGACACAGGCGAGTACGTGCACTGCACCGGCGGTAACAACGCGAACGTGTACATCGCATGAGCAGGCACGGTTCATACCTAGCTCTGCCGCTGTGCGCCCTCGCGCTTACCTCATGCACCATCGGGGAGGTGGAGCAGGAACAAAACTCCGCCGCCCCGAGCAGTTCCACCACGGCGAGCCCAACCACCGCCCAGCAATCCCCGGAACTCACCGCCCTGCCCGGTACCGCCGTGGCGCTTGCCGACGCCACCGGAACCCACACTGCGGGCGATCTCAGCGAGGCCGTGGGCGCTGGCCCGGCGTGGTCCACCTCCAAGGTGCCCCTCGCCGTGGCCGCGCTGCGCGCCTTCCCCGAGGACGCGCAGGTAGCCGAGAACGTCCGTACTGCGCTGACCGCCTCCGATAATGAGGCCGCCGCCTTCCTCTGGGAGGCTCTGGGCACCCCGGAAGAGGCGGGTGCGGCGGTGGAGGCCGTGCTGCGCGAGGGCGGCGACGATCACACGCGGGTGGAAACGCGCAAGGTGCGCCCGGAGTTTAGCGCCTTTGGGCAGACTCACTGGGCGGTGGCAGATCAGGCGGCCTTTGCCACCGCATTGCCAGACGTAAAAGGCGCGCAGCCCGTGCTAGAGGCGATGGGCCAGGTGATCCCCGAGCAATCCTATGGCCTGGGCACCATCGAGGGCATGAGGTTCAAGGGCGGTTGGGGTCCGGGGGTAGATGGTGCGTATACCGCGCGCCAGATGGGGGTGCTGAGCACGCCCTGCGGGGTGAAGGGAGCGGCCTTGGTGGCCCGTCCGCAGGGCGGCACCTATGAGGAAGCCCAGGCGTTGCTCACGCAGGCAGCGGAGGAACTAGCCCCGCACCTGCGCTGTTCCTAGATCAGCGCGAATCGTTAGAGGGCGTGAATCGGGGTGTTGTGCACCTCAGCCCCGGCCTTGTTGATCTCATCGAGGGCCGTTTGGCCTCGGTTGGGGTCTACCGGGGAGCAGTAGTAGGAGAGTATGCGCACCTCGAAGTTCTCCCGCAGGCCGTCGAGAGCCGTTTCCTTCACGCAGTAATCGGTGGCGATGCCCACGACGTCGATAGCTGTGATCTTGCGCTCGCGGAGCCATTCGGCAAGGGAGGTGCCCTCGCAGAAGCCCTCAAAACCGGAGTAGGCCACGCTGTAGTTTCCCTTGCGGAAGAAGGCCTCGATGCTTTCTACGGGAACCGCGGGGTGCATTTCTGCGCCGGGGGTACCGGCGCGGCAGTGCGGGGGCCAGTTGTCGATGAAGTCAGGGTTCTCGGAGAAGTGCTCGCCCGGATCAATGTGCCAATCCTGCGTGGCCACGATGTGCGCGTAATCGCGCACTGCCTTCTCATCGTGGAGGAGCGCGCGGATGCTCTCGGCGGCGAGATCCCCGTCAGAGGTAGCGAGGGTGCCGCCGGAACAGAAATCGTTTTGAACGTCTACGATTACCAAGGCCTTCACGGAGAGATATTATGGCACACCTGGCCCATAAAGTCGTGATCGTCGGGCGGGGGCGGATACATCGGTACCCTGGGTTGCCATGCAGCAATTTGCTTCCCCTATCCCTCATTACCTTGATTCCCTCCTCGATGAAGTCCGCGAGGAGAAGTCCGGGCACGTGGCCGATTACATTCCCGAGCTTGCCGCCGCCGACCCCAACCCCCTCGGCATCGCCATGTGCACTATCGGCGGGCATATCTATTCCGCCGGGGATTGCGACGTCCCCTTCACCCTGCAATCCATCTCCAAGCCCTTCGTCTACGCCCTGGCCCTGCAAGAGCGGGGCATTGATACGGTGATGAACACCGTGGGAATGGAGCCCTCCGGCGAGGCCTTCAATGAACTCTCCGTGGACGATGAATCCAACCTCCCCATGAACCCCATGATTAACGCCGGAGCTATCGCGGTCAATCAGCTCATCAACGGCGAGGATTCCACGGTGGAGGACCGCGTGGAGGTGATTCGCCGCCTGATGAGCGACCTCGCGGGCCGGGAACTGGGCTTCCACGAATCCCTGTGCTACTCCGAGCTCGATCACGCGGACCGCAACCTCTCTATCGCCCACATGCTGCGCAGCTACGGGGTGATTCACGATACCGCTCACGACGCCGTGCTCAGCTACACCCGCCAGTGCGCCATCGAGGTCACCGCCCGCGACCTCGCCGTGATGGTAGCCACCCTGGGCAATGGCGGCGTGCAGCCGATCACGGGCAAGCGCGTGCTCGAACCCGATGTGTGCCGCCTCACCATGTCCGTGATGAGTTCCGCGGGCATGTACGACGCCGCGGGCCGCTGGATGGCGCGCGTGGGTATCCCCGCGAAGTCCGGGGTATCCGGGGGTGTGATCGGTACCCTGCCGGGGCAACTGGGCCTGGCGACCTTCTCCCCGCGCCTCGACGCCGAGGGCAATAGCGTGCGCGGCGTCATGCTCTTTGAAAAACTCTCGCAGCAGATGGGGCTGCACCTGATGAACCCCATGCCGGTGGGTGTGCGCGCTATCCGTTCCATCGAGGTGCGCGGGGATGACACGGTCATCGTGATCCAGGGGATTATCAATTTCTCCGCGATGGAATCCATCCTGCACGAGATTTCCACCCGCGATTTCAGCGCCAGCCGCCTGGTGCTGGACGTTACTCACGTGGTGAGCGTGAACCGCATCGGGCGCAGGATGCTGGCCTCCACGCTGCTGCGCCTGCGCCGCGCGGGCTATGAGATTGCCATTCACGATCCCGAGAAGCGCCTGCTGGGCCTCATGCTTTCCGACGGCACCAAGCCGCCGAGGCTGGAGGAGAAGCAGGGCTAAGGATTGCTCAAGGCCCTCCGCGAGTGAACTTGCGGAGGGCCTTGAAGTGTATTGTGCGCCATCAGGGACTCGAACCCCGAACCCACTGATTAAGAGTCAGTTGCTCTACCAATTGAGCTAATGGCGCTTGGTTGTCTTTCAGGTGATGTGCTCCCTGGCGACGTCCGTTTACTTTACTGCTTGCCTTCCATACTGCAAAATCGCCTGTTCAGGGTGGATTTTAGGGCGAGCCGTCAGTTAGGGAGTGAAAGCGCGATTCGGCTCAATGTCTCACTTTGATAAAGGTTTGGGGATAAAAGCCCGGCGGTTGGGGTGAGGCTTCTAATAGGAACTAAAGTGGATCGGAACTATTGTTGTGGGCGAAAGCAGGAGGTGAGCGTGAGGGTGCGCTCTAGGCTTCGCGCAGTGACGGCTGCGCTGGTGGTGTTGGCTCTTGGCGGCGGGGTGACGTCGTGCACGATCAATGACGGCACGGCGGATTCGGACCAAGAACTCAGCGCGGAGGAAATGGAGCATGAACCGCCGAGTATCTCCGTGGAGGATGGAGCGCAGGAGGTTGACCCCACCGAGCCAGTCACGGTGATTTCCCAGGAGGAAGGCCTAGAGGAAGTCACGATGACGAACGAGGAGGGCCGCGAGGTGGAGGCCACCCTTTCCGACGATGGAAAGGAATGGAGCACCGCCGAGGTGCTGGGTTATTCCCGCACCTATACCGTGGAGGCCCGCGATCTCAATGGGGAAACATCCACGGTGGAGTTCTCCACGGTCGCCCCGGCAGGCACGGCGTCGGTCACGCTTTCTCCCTACGGAGTAGGGGAAGTGGGTGTGGGGCAGCCCATCGCTTTCCGCTTCTCTCAGAGCATTGAGGATCGCGCCGCAGCTCAGGAGGCCTTGGAGGTCACCACGGAACCGAAGGTGGAGGGAGCCTTCTACTGGGTGAATAACCAGGAGGTCCGATGGCGCCCGGAGAACTTCTGGGAGCCCGGCACCACGATTACGGCCAAGGCCAATATCTATGGCAAGGAATTAGGCGGCGGTATCTACGGGGCCGAGGATAACGAGGTGGAGGTGACCATTGGTGATGAGGTCATCACGGAGGTGGACGATGCCACCAAGACCATGACGGTGTATCGCAATGGCGAGGAGCTGCGCTCTATCCCGGTTTCCTTGGGCTCTGATAGGTGGCCCACCCCCAACGGCACCTACATCATCGGTGACCTGCACGATTCCTTGGTGATGGACTCGGAGACCTTCGGCCTTTCCCGCGAGGACGGCGGCTATAAAACTACCGTGAAGTTTGCCACGCAGATGTCCTACTCCGGGATTTACGTTCATGCCGCGCCGTGGTCGGTCTGGGCTCAGGGCAACACCAATACCTCGCATGGCTGCATTAATGTCACCGACGAGGCCGCGCAGTGGTTCCAAAACACGGTGAAGCGCGGAGACATCGTGAAGGTGCACAACACCGTGGGCGGGGAACTCAACGGGCTCGATGGCCTGGGCGATTGGAATATTCCGTGGGAGGAATGGAAGGCCGGTAACGCAGAGGGCTAGGCCCTCCCGGCCTTAGCCGCGCTTGCGCACCCCATATTCCTTGGTGTTAAACCAGATGGCGGAATCGGCGTCCTCGCTATCGTAAATGCGCACCTCACCATCGTGCGTGGTGTCAAAGATGTACCCATCAAAGAGCACCTTCTTACCCCGGTTCACGTCCGCCACGGTGGTATAGCCCTCTAGCTGCTCCTCCACGGCCTCGATGCGGAGGGGATCGGCGGAGGCCATGCGTATCTGGTTGGCGTGATATTCGGCGTCCTGTTGGAATACGGCAGTACCGGCATCGTTCGTGCTGCCCGGAATCCAATCGGCCTTGTTGATGTCGGCGGCCTGGCACAGCGGTTGGCCCTGCACCACGCAGTACACGCTGAGGGAACGATCGACGTCGATAAGCACCGCGTCCTGGGAAGAGCCCTCGGCGGAGGTGATTTCCTGGTCGTAGGCGTCCTTGTAGACATTTCCCTGAAGGTATAGCCGCCCCTGGGTATCGGGGGCGGGGGAGGTGAGGTCGAGCTGCGCGGTGGGGTGGGCCAACGGGTCCTCGGGATCGGCGGAGGTAATGGTGAGCCCACCGTCCTTGTACAGCACCGTGGAGACGGATTCGATGAGGCGTTCCTCGCCCTCGGGGGCGTCGGGATCGGGCCGCCCGCTGGTAATTTCCAGCTCCGAATCGGAGCGGCGGGTGACGTCGATGATGGAGCGCACCTCGGCGGGCAGCGGCGTGGTGATGAGTTCATCCTTGTGGAAGAACACCAGCGTATTAAATACCTGCGGTGTTTCCGCCCCCTCGAAGGAACCGGCAAAGGCCACCCAGCTGAGGTTCTTGCAGGGGTCAAATTGATTATTCGCCACCTCGCCCAGGTGCGCGGAGGCGCCCGTCTGCCCTCCTCCCGCCACCAGCGGTACGGTGCGGGAAGCCAGCACGGGCAGCAGGTTCGTATCGCTGAGCATGATGGAGCGGCAGTTCTTGGGCTTGCTCGCCTCCTTGGTGGGCTTTTCCGTGGTGGTCGGGGCCGCGGTAGTGGTGCTCGCCGCCTTGGTGGCGGAGGTGGCGGACGCGGCGGAAGGAGAAGAGGGAGCCGGGGTGGCGTCGATAGTCTCCTCGGAATTGCCGCAGGCGCTGAGGACGAGCGCGGTGGTGCAGACCAGGGCGGAAAAACGCAGGGGGCGTAGCTTCATATCGTTGAGATTATGTGATGAGTTTTTTCTTTGCAGCATGGGATAGTAAAAATCCCCCCGCTGCACTTTGCGGTGCAACGGGGGGATTGATAGGGGTGGCTGACGGGGCTCGAACCCGCGACACCCAGGATCACAACCTGGTGCTCTACCAGCTGAACTACAGCCACCATCGCCGCTGTAAAAGCAGCGAGAATAACCATAGCCCACCGTGGGATATTTACAAAAATCGCTGGTAGGCCTCGGTGGCCTCCTGCTGGGCCTGGGCGGCCTCCTCGGAAGAAGGGCCGGGTTCCGGCTGAAAAACGCTGCGGCGGTAATAATCCAGCTCGCGGATGGACTCCACGATGTCCGCCAGGGCGCGGTGGACCATGCCTTTTTCCGGCTGGTGATAGTAGGCGCGGGGGAACCAGCGCTTGCTGAGTTCCTTGATGGTAGAAACGTCCACCATGCGATAGTGCAGGGCGGCGTCGAGCCGGGGCATATGCTCGCGGATAAAGGAACGATCCGTGGCAATCGAATTGCCGGCCAGGGGGGCGGGGTGCTCGGGGTGGCAGTGCTGCTCAATGAGCGCGAGTACGGCGTCCTCGGCCTCGCGCAGGCTCACGGTGGAGGAGCGGATCTCCTCCAAGAGTCCATTGCTGCTGTGCATCTGTGTGACGTAATCGTCCATCCGGGCCAGCTCTCCTTCGGTGGCGTGTACCACCAGGTCCACTCCCTCGCCCACAATATTCAGGTTTGCGTCCGTGACCAGGGCGGCTACCTCCACGATTACGTGGCGGTGGACGTCCAGGCCGGTCATTTCCAGATCAATCCATACGAGGCGGTCATCTTTATCGGGCTGGCTCATGGCTCCCAGGATAGGTGGGGTTGGCCGGGGGAGGTAGTCGCAGCGAATAAGGGAAGGGTAACCTGTGGAATCATGCCTTCTGATCTCATCGTCGTAACCGGGGCAGCGGGCGGCATAGGCGAGGCCATCGCCAGGCTCAGCGCCCGCCGCCCGCACACCACCCTCATACTCACAGACCGAGAGGAATCCGCATTAGAGCGCGTGGCCGAGGAGGTGGCCGCTCATAGCGGCGAGGGCACACAGGTTCACGCTCGGCCCTGCGATCTCGCGCGGGAAGAAGAGGTAGAGGCGCTGATTGAGCAGGCCGCCACCCTGGGCACCCCGCGCTACCTGCTCCACGCGGCTGGGGTATTCACCGATCGTCCGGTGGCGCAGACGAGCACCGAGGAGTTCACCCGCATGATGGGGGTCAATGCCTACGGCACCTTCTTCCTGCTGCGCGCGATGGCCCGTGCCATGATGGAACGCCCCACCGAGGGGGATCGCGGGATCGTCGTGGTGGCCTCGAACGCGGTGGGGGTGCCGCGCGTGGGCATGGGGGCCTACGGGGCGTCGAAAGCCGCGGCCTCCGCGCTCACCCGCAGCCTGGGCCTGGAACTGGCCGAGCACGGGGTACGCTGCAACGTGGTATGCCCCGGCTCCACGGACACCGCCATGCAGCGCGATTTTTGGGGCGCGGACCCCGAGGCCGGAAAGCGACGCTCTCTGCACGGCGACCTCGTCACGCACCGCCTGGGTATCCCGCTGGGGCGCATCGCCACGCCCGAGGACGTGGCGCACACGGTGGACTTCCTGGCCTCCGAGCGCGCCCGCCACGTGACCCTTCAGGAGTTCTTTGTGGACGGAGGAGCCAGCCTGCATGCCTAAAACACCAGCCTCCAACAGGGCAGTGAGCAGGAACGATCTCTTCTTTTGGCAGGGCCGAGGTACCCGCTACGCCCCGGCGCAGGCCCTTAGCGCCGTACCGGCCGCGCGCTCCGAGAACCCCTGGCGTCCCGGCACCATCGTGGCCGGAGCCCTGCCCTTCGACGTCGCCAGCGCCGCCGCCCCCGCGCTGTGGGAACTCCCCGCCTGGGAGGAAGCAGAGCCTTTGCTTCTCGACGCCGCCGCCCCCGCGCGCCTGCGCAACCTGCGCCCGGCGAGCGCGCCGGGGAACTACATCAGCGCCGTGCGCCGCGCGGTGGAAGAGCTCAGCGCCGCAGAAACCCCGATGGAAAAAGTGGTGTTGGCGAGGGAGGTGCGCGCGGAACTGGCCGAGGAACCCGCCTGGCCTGACCTTTTGGCGAGCCTGGTGGAGCGCAATCCCACCGCCACGACCTTCTCGGTGCCGCTGCCGGGGGGTGCATCGGGCGCTGGCCTCAGCGAGGGAGACCCCGCCGACGTATTCTTCGGGGCCACCCCCGAACTCCTCCTGCGCAAAGAAGGGGCCACGGTGCTCAGTCACCCCCTGGCCGGTTCCATTCCGCGCAGCGCCAACCCGGAGGAGGATCGCCGCCGCGCCGAGGGCCTTTTGCTCTCCGCCAAGGACGCCCACGAGCACGCCTTTGTGACCCAGATGATCGGGCAGGCCCTGGCCCCCGTGTGCGCGGAACTCGACGTTCCCGCCCAGCCCAGCCTGCTCGCCACCGATACGATGTGGCACCTGGGCACCCGCATTAGTGGCCGCCTCAAGGCCGAGGAACAGCACCGCGACGCGCTCAGCCTGGCGCGCCTTTTGCACCCCACCCCCGCGGTGGCGGGCTGGCCCACGGGGGCGGCGATGAGCGCTATCCGCGACCTCGAACACGCCGATCGCGGCCTCTATGCGGGGGCCGTGGGCTGGGTAGACGCCAATGGTGATGGGCAGTGGAGCGTGTCTATCCGCTGCGGGCTGCTGCGCGGCCTGGAATTAAGTGCCTGGGGCGGGGCGGGCATCGTGGCCCAGTCCGAGGCGGAATCGGAATTGCGCGAGACCTCTGCGAAGCTGCGCACCATTGTGGAGGGGCTAGGAGTACAGATCGAGGGAGCACAAGCATGAGCCAGCGCGATTGGATAGCCGAGGCGCGGGAAAAATACACCCCCTACCCGGAGGAATACGCCCGGCGCTACCGGGAGGAGGGGCTGTGGATTGGCCGCAGGCTCGACCGGCTGGCCGCCGGAGAACCGCAGGCCACCGCGCTGATCGACGCCCGCGAAACCCTCACCTATGCCGAACTAGAAGCCGAGGTGGCCGGAATCGCTGCGGTGCTGCGCCAGCGCGGGATCGCCAGCCGCCAGCCGGTGCTGCTGCACCTGCCCAACACGGTAGAGGTGGTGCTGTGCTCCCTGGCGCTCATGCGCTGTGGGGCGCTGCCGGTGTACCTGCTTGATTCCCACCGCAGCGCGGACGTGGTCAGTATTAAGGAGCGCGCCCAGGCCACGGCCTATCTTTCGACGAGGCAGCGGGTGGCCGAGGAACAGGGGAACTTTGAGTTCTGCCTGGACGCCGCCGAGATACGTGAGGCGGCCCGGGGGCTGGCCTCGGGGGCGGAGGTTATCGAAGCCGAGGTAGAGGTAGACCCCGGCGAGGTGGCCTTCCTGCAACTCTCCGGCGGCACCACCGGGGTGCCCAAACTCATCCCCCGCACGCACGATGATTACCTTTATTCCGTCCTGCGCAGCAACGAGGTCTGCGGTATCACGGCGGAAACGCGCATGCTGGTGGTCTTGCCCGCTACCCACAATTACCCCACCAGTTCACCGGGCTACCTGGGGGTTCTGGCGGCCGGGGGAGTGGTGATCCTCTCCGAGCACTCCGCCCCGGAGCACGCCTTCGGGGTCGTCGAAAAGCATCGCCCCACCACCGTGGCCCTCGTGCCGCCCCTGGCGCGCACGTGGTCGGCCGCCGCCCCGCAGACCACCGCCGATCTCAGCAGCCTGCGCGTGGTGCAGGTGGGCGGGGCCAAGTTGGTGCCGCAGGCCGCCCGGGAGCTTATCGACGCCGCCGACTGGCACGTCCAGCAGGTATTCGGCATGGCCGAGGGCTTGGTGTGCTATACCAGCGCCGATGATTCCGAGGAGCACATCGTGGGCACCCAGGGCCGCCCGATGAGCGCCTTTGACGAGGTGCGCATCGTGGGGCCGGACGGCCAACCCGTGCCCGAGGGAACCAGCGGCGTACTCCAAGTACGCGGGCCGTACACCATCCGCGGCTACTGGGACGCCCCGGAGCACAACGCGCGCTCCTTTACCCCCGATGGCTTCTACATCACCGGCGACGTGGTGCGCCGCCTGCCCAGCGGGCACCTGGTGGTGGAGGGCCGCGATAAGGACCAGATCAATCGCGGCGGGGAAAAGATCAGCGCCGAGGAGGTAGAGGACCATATCCTCGCCCACCCCGCGGTATTCGACGCCGCCGTGATCGGCCAGCCGGATGCCTACCTGGGGGAGCGCGCTTGCGCCGTGGTGGTGCTGCGCGAGGGCCAGGCTTTGCGGCGCCCAGACCTTTCCAAGTTCCTGCGCGAGCGCGGTCTTGCCCGCTATAAAATCCCCGATACCCTGCGCATTGTCAGCGCCTTTCCTACCACCAAGGTGGGCAAACTCAGCCGTGCGGAACTGCGGCAACTGCTCGCCAGCACGCTCAATTCCACCACCGACACCCAACGCTAGAGGAAGGAACTTCACCGATGTCTCGTGACCTACCCACCTCCATCGCCTATGAGATGCCCTTGGAGGATACCGCTCACCCCGCCGTGGAATGGAGCCTTGACCCCCAGCGCAGCGCCCTGCTCATTCACGATATGCAGCGGCACTTCCTGCGCCCCTTCGTGGCCGGTGAACAGCCGGTGACCGCCCTGGTGGAGAACACCCGCCGCCTCGTGGAGGCCGCCCGCGCGGCGGGTATCCCGGTGTTCTACACCGCTCAGCCCGCTGATCAACCCACGGATAAGCGCGGCCTGCTCACCGATCTCTGGGGGCCGGGTATGACGGGCGATTCCCAGGGGGCGGAGATCATCGCTGAATTGGCACCCCAGGAGGGGGAGGTGGTGCTGACAAAGTGGCGCTATTCGGCCTTTGCGCGCTCGGACTTTGAGGAACAACTGCGCGCCACCGGGCGCGACCAACTGGTGATTAGCGGCGTGTACGCCCGCATTGGCTGTTCGGTCACGGCCGTGGACGCCTTCATGCGCGATGTACAGCCCTTCCTCGTGGCCGATGCCGTGGCGGACTTCTGCCGGGAGGATCACCACCAGGCGGTGCAGTGGGTGGCCGCCTGCGTGGGGGAAGTGACCGATACCGCCGCTGTGCTCTCGGCGTGGGGTGGTGCTGGTGCTGCGCCTGATTCTGTGCCCGAGGCCGAGGCTGGTGCCGCGGACCTGCGTGCTGTGGGCCTGCGCGCTGTGGACCTGCGGGCCCTGCTGGCCGAACTCTTGGAGGAGGACCTCACCGACCTGGACGAGGAGGGCGACCGCTTAGACGATTGGGGCCTTGACTCCGTGCGGCTGATGACGATGATTACCCGCCTGCGCGAGCAGGGCATTGACGTGAGCTTTGAGGACGTGCCCGAGGACGCCACCTTCGCGGAACTGCGCGAGATCGTGGAGGAGGGGGCTTAGGGGACGTAAGGGGTTTCCTGCGTTTCTGTGGTTTTTCTTGTGGCTTTGTCTTGATTCCACATCGGACCTTCCTCTAAGCTGAGGCAAACCTTATGTACTAAAGGAGATTTTGGTGTGTGACATGCCGAAAATCCCGAGGTGCCCCTTTGAGAAAGGACACAAGATTCATGGCCTCTTCCCTCCGCCGCCTGAGTGCGGTGTTGCTCGCCTCCACGCTGGCGGTCACCGCCTGTTCCCGCGCCGAGGACACCCAGAGCAGCGATGAGGCGGGTTCCTCCGCCTCCAACGAGCGCGTGGCTGCCCTGGGCTTGGGCGATGCCGATACCCTCCTGGCTCTGGGAATCAAGCCGGTGGCCGTGGCCTCCATCAGCACCCAGGCCGAGGGCGACGGCAGCGGCGTGGAGCCGTGGGCCAAGGAACTGCTGGGCGACGCCAAGCCCACCGTTATCTACGGCACCGGCCAGGGCTACAGCGCGGAGATCATCGAGCAGATCACGGCCACCGACCCCTCCAAGATCATCGCCGTGAACAGTGCCGTGGACGCCCAGGCCAAGGAGGCTCTGGAAAAGATCGCCCCCACCACCCTCAAGCCGGAGGGCACTACCGATTGGCAGATTCCCTGGGATAAGCAGGTAACCCAGATCGCTCAGGCGGTGGATAAGAAGGATGAGGGCGAGGATCTGATCGAGAAGGCGGAAAAGGCCTTTGAGGACTTCCGCAAGGCCCACCCCGAGATGGAGGGCAAGAAGGCCGCCGCCGTGATGCCCTACGACGGCAAGATCAGCGTGTACACCTCCGGCGACGGGCGCGGCCAATTCATCGAGGACCTGGGCTTTGAGATCCCCGAGGCCCTGGAAGGCACCGATGGCGCGTTCTTCCAGACCTACGCCCCGGAGAACTACCAGGACCTCAACCAGCTGGATTATCTCTTCGTGCTGGACTACAACGGCACCGCCGACGCCCTGAAGTCCGACGAGACCTTCCAGAACCTCGACATCACCCGCGATGGCCGCGTGTACTACATGGACACCGATACCAGCAACGCCATGAGCATGCCCAACCCGGTGACTATTCCGTGGGCGATCAAGAAGTTCGACGAGCAGCTGTGAGGCGTTCCGCACCCATTTTGGCGATAGGGGCCACCGCCGTGGTGGTTCTTATCGTCTTTTCTCTGTTTCTGGGCTCGCGCATCATGCCGCTGCCCGAGGTCGCCCAGGCCCTCCTGGACGGGCCGGGTAGCGCTGATGATTCCGCACACGTGGTGTGGCACCTGCGGGTGCCGCGCACCATCCTGGCCCTCCTGGTGGGGGCTGCCCTGGGCATGGCCGGTGCCATTGCCCAGGCGTGGACGCGCAACCCCCTGGCCGATCCCGGTTTCATCGGTATTACTGCGGGTGCGGCCTGCGCGATGGCTGTGGGCATGACGCTGGGAATCACCGCCGTGGGCGGACGCCTGGCGATGGCTCTGGTGGGGGCTGCCGTGGCGGCGTCGATAGTATTGCTGGTCTCGCGCGCCTCGCTGGACCCACTCACGGTGATTCTCGTGGGTGTGGGCGTGAGCGCGGCGCTGCAAGCGCTGACCACCGCGATGGCCCTGCAATCCAGCGCGGTGCTTGACGGCATGCGGCAGTGGAACCTCGGTTCCACGCAGGGGCGCGGCGCGGAGGATATTGCGGTGGCCGCGGCGGGGCTGATCGTCGGTGGGCTCGTGGCCGCCCTGGTGGCCCGCCCGCTCGATCTTCTTTCTCTGGGTGAGGAGGCCTCCGTGGCCCTGGGTTCCTCGCCCACGCGGGTGCGGCTGCTGGCCGTGCTGGCGGTGGTGCTGCTGGCCGGTGCGGCCACGGCGGCGGTGGGGCCGCTGGTGTTCGTGGGCTTTGCCGCCCCGCACCTGGTGCGCGTGTTCACCGGCCCGGAGCTGCGCCGCATGCTGCTTCCCACCGCGCTCGTGGGCGCGGCGGTGGCGCTGGCCGCCGATATTGTGGGCCGCGTGGTCATGCGGCCGGGCGAGCTGGAAATGTCCATCGTCATGGCCGTGGTGGGCGCGCCCATCGTGATCTGGGCGGTGCGGCGCTTCCGCAGCTTGAAATCCTCGGTGGAGGTGGGGCTATGAGTGCTTCTACAACCTCCTCTATGGCTTCCGACGAGCGCGCCGCCGACGATCGCGCTACCGTGCGGGAGAAGATGAACGCCCGGCGACGGCGTCGCCTCTGGCGCTCGGGGCTGAGCCTGGCGGGTTTGGTGCTGTTGGCAGCGGCGGCCTACCTGGTGCTGCTGGGCTCCGGGCCGATGCAGTTCAGCCCGGCGCAGGTATTCGAGGCGCTGACCGGCGGCGGGGAACATAGCGTGGTCACGGTGGTGTGGGATATTCGCCTGCCCGTTGCCATCGCCACTGCCGTGGTGGGCGCGGCCCTGGGTATCGCCGGGGCCTGGACCCAAACGATGTCGCGCAATCCGCTGGCCTCCCCGGACGTGCTGGGTGTTTCCGGCGGGGCGTCGGTAGCCGTGGTGGCGGGCACCCTGCTCTACCGCCCCGCCTGGGCCGAGGGCGTGGACACTTTCTGGTGGCGCTTTATCCTGGCGCTCGTGGGCGCGGCGGTGATCGTGGTATTGCTGCTGGTGCTGGGTGGTTTTGGCACCTCCCAGCAGGTGATCCTCATTGGCTTTGCCCTGGCGCTGCTCTGTCAAGCGCTGGTGTATTACGCCCTGGCACGCGCGGACCTCTCCCGGGCTACCGACGCCCAGGTGTGGCTCGCCGGTTCCACCGGCTTCGTGCGCTGGGAGGCCATCGCCCCCATGCTTCTGGGCTTGCTGCCCTTCCTGGCACTCGGCCTGCTGCAATCGCGCGACCTGACCATGCTGGGCCATGACGACGCCTTAGCTACCTCCCTGGGCGTGCGGGTAAACCGCGTGCGCGCCTGCCTGCTTATTGCCGCCACCGGCGTTGTGGCCGTGGTGGTGGCTGTGGTGGGGCCCATCGGGTTTGTGGCTCTGGTGGCTCCGCAACTAGCCCGCCTGCTCAGTGGTTCGCCCACCCCGCCGCCGTGGAACTCCGCTGCTTTAGGCGCGGCCCTGCTCCTGGTGTGCTCGGTGATCGCCACGCGCCTACCGGTGAGTATCCCAGTGGGGTTGGTCACCTCCGCGCTGGGCGGTGTGGTGCTGGTGATCTTGGTGGCCTCGGCCGCACGGAAAACAAAGAAGGGAATAGCGCTGTGATCGAGGCACGAGAGATTTACTCCGGGTACACCCCGGAGTGCGATATTGTGCGCGGGGTGAACATCACCGCCCGTCAGGGGCAGGTGACCACGCTCATGGGTCCTAACGGCTGCGGAAAGTCCACGCTGCTCAAAACGATGTCCCGGCTGCTTAGCCCGCGCAAGGGGAGCGTGACCGTGGACGGCACCGATGTGCACGGCCTCGAACCCAAGGAGGCCGCGCGCACCGTGGCGCTGCTCCCACAGCACCCGATGGCCCCTCCGGGGCTGCGGGTGGGCGAATTGGTGGCCCGCGGGCGACACCCCCACCGGGGTTGGCTGGGCGGCAATAGCGCCGCCGACCGTTCCGCCATCGAGGCCGCCCTGGAGCGCACCGACACCGCCGCCCTGGTGGACCGCGAGGTAGCCGAACTTTCCGGCGGGCAGCGCCAGCGCATGTGGCTGGCGCTGGCGCTCGCGCAGGAAACCCCGGTGCTGCTGCTCGATGAACCCACCACCTACCTCGACCCCGCGCACGCCCTCTCCACCCTTGCTTTATGCCGGGATTTGGCCCGCGACGGGCGCACGGTGGTGATGGTGCTCCACGATCTCATGCTGGCCGGGGAGTACTCCGATGAGATGGTGGTGATGCGCGAGGGGCAGGTGATCGCCCAGGGTGCCCCGAATGAGGCGCTGACCAGCGAGGTTCTGGCCCGCGCCTATGGGCTTAACGCCGAGGTGTGGCCGAACCCCCAGGGCAATGCGCCGGTGATCGTGCCGAGGGGGATTGTTTCTGAGGGGTAGGTTTTTTTTGGGGGGGGGGCGTCGGCCTGCAGAATCACGCTGTGATCTGCGGGGTGCTTTACTTTTTGCTATCCCATTTTGGAGTAAAAGCGCCCGATGATGGGGGAAATCACGGCGGTGGGGGTAATAGCGGAAAGAGCGTTCATGGCCTTAGAAAGCGGCCCCGGCACCACGCGGCGCTTGTTGGCCGCCATCGCCTCCAAGGTTTCGCGGGAGCAGGATTCATAGGTGGCCCACAAGAAATCGGGCACCACCTTATCCACAATGCTGGCCTCGGCGGGGTCGATATGCGCCTCGCGCACCGGGCCAGGAGCGAGCAGAGTGCAGTGCACACCGGTGCCTTTGAGCTCATAATGCAGGGCCTCGGTAAAGGCATTTACCCCGGCCTTGGTGAATACATAGGTGGCGTTATTGGGAATGGGCACATTGCCTGCCGCCGAGCCCACATTGCAAATAGCCCCCTCGCCGCGCTCGCGCATGGGGCCGAGCACCGCGCGGGTCAGGCGGAATACCGCCGTGGCATTGAGCTGGAACTGATTAGTCTCATAATCCCAATCCTGCTCCATAAAGGGGCCAAAGGAGGCAATACCGGCGGAATTAATGGTGATGTGTACCCGGCGGTTTTCTAGATGCTCGATCAGACGGGTGACCTCGGCTTCCTTGGAGAGATCGCAGGCGAATACCTCCACCTCCACGCCGTGTTGCTTTTCTAACCGCGCTGCGAGGTCGGCAAGCACCGTCTCGCGCCGGGCCACCAGAATCAGGTTGTGCCCCGCAACGGCGAGATCGCGGGCCATCGCCTCACCGATTCCCTGGCTGGCACCAGTAATCAGGGCGTAGGAGTTCGGGCGGGGGGAGGGCAGAGCCATGTGGAGTCCTTTGTGAGGAGTGCTTATCGACGTCCCGGCCCATGCTACCGGGTGTAAGCTGTGTCTGTAGGAGTATGTACTCGAAAAATATAAATCAATTTGACAAGTAGTTCCATTCGATTTTAAAGTTGTGGAGATTTTTAAGTGGATAAGAGAATATTATGGCTATTATTAACTTCTATTCTCGGTTTGGCGCTTCTGACATCTTCTGCAGTCCTTGCTAGATTTAACTATGGCTGGTGGTCAAATCTTTCTCTGAATGTAGGAACTGCAGTAGCCCTTATTGCGCCAATTAATTTTTTCTCATCCCGAATTTCAGCCAGGATTAATATTATAGAAAGTGATGTTAGGGGCATTGGGGCGAAGGTTGATAAAATGATTGATGGTCTTGAAAGCGGGGTTGATAAGTTGGCGCAAGAATATATGGATGCAAATGAAGTGCTGGAGAGGATTGCCTCAATGGGGGAGGATGAATTGCCGGGAATCTCTGAGGCCATAGCGCTATTGAAAGGGGTCGCTAGGGGTGGTGGAATATCTGACGAGGGGGTGATGTTTAGAATTTCTGGCGATAGATATTTGTATGCCCGTTTGGTATATGCTGGTAATAGATGGAATGTTAATGTGATGAATTTCTCTGAAGAAGATAACGGTTTCCAAGATATAATTTTTATACCGTGGGGATGGGATGATACTTTTGAGGGATTTGCTGCCCGCCTTTCTAGGGATTTGGTGGAGGCTGGAGTTATTGCTGAAAGTTCAGAACTTGGATATGAAACAATTGAAGAGTACTTTATAATTGCATCTAGAGATATTTGTAGATTTTTTATGCTCTACCATGATAGTATTATAGGCGGAATTAGAGCCATTCCGTGGCCGAAGGCGCGGTGGGCTGTATTTGATAAACGTTTTTTGGCTGCGCGGAATGTTGATTTTTGGTTTAAATTGGGGGAAGATAGTATGAAAGAATGTATGAAGAAAGTGGATGGGAAAATTTGGAGTAAAGATAAAAGAGTTATAATCGATCTTGAGCGTGCGGCAGATATATCTACCCATATTGGATATGTTGATAGTAAATGGATGTCTTGATGCTTTTCTCTTAAATCTCATTCTGTACCGCAGGGGATTATTTTCCGTAAGTTAAGCGGGGATTGCCACTATTTGGCATCTGCCTAAATGTATGCATGGTTATACATGTGTCAAATAATCCTCGTCGTATGGGCTCCGCTGATCGTTCTGAGCAGATCGTTCGCGTTGCCGCCGAGCACTTTGCCCGCCACGGCATTGCCGGGGCGTCGCTCAGCGCTATCGCCAGGGACGCCGGGGTGACGAGGGCACTGGTGTACCACTACTTTGCCGGGAAGGAAGCCCTGCTAGAGGCGGTGCTGCGCCGGTAATCGGAGCGGCTACTCAAAGCAACCGAGCCGGACCCTGCGCTTTCTTTGCAGGAGAATCTGCGCCGGGCACTGGGTGCTTACCTTGATTTCTTTGCCGCGAGCAGTGGCGGGGTGCGGGAATTATATAGTCCGGCCTCGGCGATGACGGCGGTACAGGTGTGCGTTGGCTTTTGGAAGGTACGGAGCAGCCGGATACGCCCCGCAATCGCTTAGCGCTGAGTGGGTGGCTGGCCTTTGTGGAATCTGTTGCCCGGCAGTCTATTGATTCCGGGAATCTCAACCGCGATGAGGTTATTGCTCTATGTATCTCCACCCTGGAAGGTGCCTTGGGCGTTTCCCTGGCAGATTTTGACGCTTAACAAAAAGAAACTCAAAGAAGGAGAAAACCATGAAGATTGTTGTATTGGGAGCAACTGGAAACGTCGGCTCGCGCTTTGCCACGCAGGCGGCTCAAGCCGGACACGACGTCATTGCTTTTGCGCGCCGCCCAGAAGCGGTGCCGCAACAGAAAAATGTGTCCGTGGTGCAGGGTGCCGCCGAGGACACCGAGGCTCTGGCGGCTGCCGCCCGGGGTGCCGACGCCGTGGTGGTATCCATCACCGGCAAGACCAGCGATGCGACCTTCATGCAGGACCGTCTGCCCGGGATTATCGAGGCCACCAAGAAAGCAGGCGTGAAGAGACTCCTCTTGGTTTCTGTGTTCGGTGCCGGGGATACCGTGGAGAAGGCCTCGGGCTTTGCCACCCTCGTGTATAAAGTGGCCCTGGGGAAGTTCCTGGCGGACAAAGCCGCCGCTGATGAGATTTTGCAGGCTTCCGGCTTGGACTGGACCATCGCCTACCCGGTGAATCTGAAGGATAAGAAGGCCCTGGCAGAGACGGCAGCCGTCAAGCCTTTGAGGGCCGTGGCGAAGGTGCCGGGCCTGCCCACCTTGCCGATGGATAATGCCGCAGGCGCGCTGCTCAACATCGTGACGGACCCCAGTACCGTCCACGAGCGGTTGCTCATTACCACCCCGAATGGATGGAAGCCTGCTGCTAACTAGGGGAGTGCGTGCCGACGCCCCGGTGATAGCGGGGTGTCGAAAAGCTTGACGTTCTAGCTGCGTTCCCGAACAATGGCGCGCACTGTGGCGGATACTGCGCAACCGGCTATTAGAGACGTAGCCGATGGTAGTAACCCACTTCGGGCCATTTACCCAGGCGATGAAGGCGGCGCCGAGGGCGTAGCCTGCTAGTTCTTTAGCGTAGGTCATGGGGAGATCCCTTTCTGCTGAATACGATGTGTTTCGGCTGAGGGTATCGGGGTGATGGGACGGGGAGCGTCGAAGCCCGCTACGAGTTAGAAGATTTTTTCGATGAGGGGCGATTTGCGTGCCAGGTTTTTACTTCTTCGGCGTCCCAGAGGCGCAAGCCTTCAAATCTTCCTACCGGAACAGGGGCTTGTCCGTGAGAAACGTACGAGGTCCATGTATCTGGGGCTATGCAGATATAGTTTGCGCACTGCTTAGCTGTCCAATGAACACAGCCTTCGGCGTCGAGGATTGTGTAGGTCATGGCTGCTCCTCTTAGTTAGCAGGTGTGGAATACGTAATTCCGTAGTTCTCTATCCGGGTGTATCTGCGTTCCACGACATGCGCGGCGGCAATCCACCTTTTCTTGTCACACGTAAAAATGGGAAAACCTCAGCTAAAACGCTATTTTCTACTCAACTGGGGTGTGGTGAAAGCACCCCGGCAGGACAAGGCCCTGGTGAATGACATTCAGGAGTGGACCGAGACGAAGCTTGCGGAGTGGGACGCCCGGATAGAAGAACTTCGTGAGGAAACCGGAGTACTCCGGGCCGCCATTGAGCACATCGGAGTGCTGCGTGGCCTGATCCCCTCTCGGCGTCGCCTGCAGGTTCCCGAGGCGCTGTGCAAGGGCGTAGAGTAAGCCCTGGCCCCGCGTGGCTCCTGTTTTAGGAAGAAAGTGGTGCAAAAGTGTAGCGCTAGGCAGGGTGTCACCGATATGATCCACCCATGACGGATAACAAGAGCCTCCCGAATGCAGCTACCTTCTTAGGAGACGGAGATAGTATCCTCACCTTGCGTTTCGTAGGAAAGGAGGAGGATGGAAGCCCATTGCACGAGCTGCGCGCGATGGCAGTGGCAGAAGTCCTCCAGGGTGTTACTGAGCTAGAGGAAGATTTTGCCGATGCGGGTGTGTTCCACGATAGTGATACGGTGGGTGGTACTGAGGTCTTTGTGAGGCCCGCAAAAGAGGGATCGTTCATTATTGAGATTGCCCATTTCATAGAAGAGAATGAACAACTCATTGCTCTCGGCGGCGTTCCTACCATTGGTCAGATTCTATGGTGGGTCACCAAATAGATTAGGGCTACACCATCTGACTTTGACCATCTCGACAATGGAAATGTAAAAGTTAAGTGGTCTGACGGTACGGTAGATGAGATTCCCGCAAAGGCTTGGGAGAAATTAAATGGAAAAAGTAAACGACGGAAGAAGCACCTTCGAAAGATAATGGCGGGACTAGCAGACCCTCGCGTAGAGGAGTTACATGTCTACAATGGTCCTATAGAAGGCAATAATGAAGATTCCGAAGAGATAATCCTCACTGAAGAAGATTATGAATTGGTTCAACCCGAAGCGGAGATCGTAGCCACTCCCAAGTTTTTCATCAATAAGGCAACGTTGGACACAATTTCATTCTCTGAGAACAAGTGGAAGATATTGGTTAGTGGGCAATCTAAGTCCAGGACTGTAATTATTGAAGATGGGGACTTCCTTTCTAAAGTTTTTAGTGGAAAGAAGGTGGGAAAAGGTGACGTATTTACATTCCGAATCCGAGAAGATAAAACCACCAAAAATGGTAGAACAAAAACTACCTGGACGGCCGTTGAAATCAAAGAAGGTAGTACCCACACCGCAGACGGCTCAGCGTCGGAGGGTTGATGTTGCCAGCGCTTCCCTGCTGGTCGTGGGGATTGTTTGTGGCGTGTTGTCTTACTGGGCTATCAAGCACAACGGATTAGATCCGCTTGTTCTTGTTCCTTCTGTGGTGGCTGCCACCACCGGAGCTTGGAACTTGTTTAGGTATGAGGCTCCCCGCTCCTAGCCTGGGTAAATGTAGGTGCTGTGGACACGCTTCATGACGTATAGTCCCGAAAACCCCGGTTGAGTAGGCCATTTTCCCTACTCAACCGGGGTGTGATGAAAGCGCCCCCGGCAGGATTCGAACCCGCGACCAATGGGGTAGAAACCCACTGCTCTAATCCACTGAGCTACGGAGGCTGGGGCGGCGTCGCAAGCGGCACCGCCACGGAGATTTTAGCGTATCGCTGCGGAGGGGAACCAACGGCCCACAGGAGGGGCCGCAAGAAACAATAAAACGCCCCTAAAAGTCCCAATCCGATTCCTCCGTGGGCTCGGTGGCCCCGATGATGTAGCTAGAACCGGAACCGCTAAAGAAGTCGTGGGTCTCGGAGGCGTCGGGAGTAAGTGCGGCCAAGATCTCCGGTTCCACGGCCTCGGCCTCCTCTTCGTAGGCGGGGGCGTAACCCAGGTTCATCAGCGCTTTATTGGCGTTGTAGTGCACAAAGGCCATCACTCCCTCAATACCGGGATTACCCACCAGCCCGTAGAGTTCGGAGGAGTATTCGCGCTCTAGTTTCAGGAGGTCAGCCACGAGCGTGTGGGTGAACTCGTGCATTTCATTCCGGCGCTCGGGGTGGGCGTCCAGCCCGCGCTGATATTTATAGCCGGAGTAGTAGCCGTGCACGGCTTTATCGCGCAGGATAAGGCGGATCATGTCGGCGGTATTGAGCATGGCCGCGCGGGTGGAGAACCACAGGGGCAGGTAGAACCCAGCGTAGAGCAGCAGGGAGGAAAGGATGGTGGCGGATGCCTTGCGCTTGAGGAAGTCGGTGCCGTGGTAGTGGCGCAGCACGGCGGTGGCGCGGCGCTGGAGCAGGGGGTTGTCGATGGCCCAGGTGTAGGCCTCGGTGATTTCCCGGGTGGAACACAGGGTGGAGAACACCGAACTGTAGGAGCGCGCGTGCACGGATTGCATGAAGGCGATATTGGTGTACACGGCTTGTTCTTGCTCGGTGCGGGCGTCGGGAATCTGGGCGGGCTCGCCCACGGTGGCCTGCACGGTGTCGAGGAGTGTGAGCCCGGTGAACACGCGTACGGTGAGTAACCGGTGGGCGGGGTCGAGGGCCTGCCAGGAGGGGACGTCGTTGGAGAGCGGCACCTTTTCCGGCAGCCAGAAGTTGCTGGTCAGGCGCCGCCACACCTCGGTGTCCTTGGAATCTTCCAGTAGGTTCCAGTTGATCGGGCGGATGGGGGCGTCGGTAGCGGTGCGCCACTGGCTCGGCGGGGTGGAGCGGTCGATGTAGTGCATGTCAGAACGTCCTTTCGGTGAGGAGGTGTCGTACGCGGGCGACGTCGCGGGAGGTGCCCAGCAGCTCGAATCGGTAGAGCTCGGGCACATGGCATTTGAAGGAAATAAGGGGGCCTGCGCAGCAGTAGGCGCTGCCGAAGTTGGTGTTCCCACTGGTCACGACGCCGCGTAGCAGGCTGCGGTGGGCGGGATCGTTGAGGAAGGTAATCACCTGCTTGGGCACGGCCCGGGCGGGGTCACCTCCGCCGTAACTGGGGGTAATCAGAACGAAGGGGCGGGTGGGGTGGATGGGGGCGTCGTTGCGCCGCAGGGGAATACGCAGGGCGGGGAGGTGAAGTTTCTCCACGAAGCGCCGGGTGTTCTCCGAGGCCGAGGAGAAGTAGATGATGTCGGGCGGGCGAGATTTCATGCTAACGATATTAAAAGTTCAATCTGTTGAACTCCAACGGCCTGGTAGGGCCCGCCACGGTGGGGAAGTAGGGTGTAATCCATGAGCACCACCGCCTCACCCGAAGCCCCGCGCCGCACTCAGGCGCGCGGCTCCTGGCCGCTATACCTGCTCTTTTCCCTCGTCGCGGGAACCGTGGGCATGACGATCTCCTGGGGTTTCCTCAGCGATTCTCTGGTGGCCCTGGGTATTCCCGATCCCGGCCGATTCACCACGGCGGGCCTGCCCTTCTTCCGCGCGATGGGCTGGATTCTGGCCTCCCTGGGAGTCGGTTCTTTCCTCGCCTCCTCCTTTTACATAGCCCCGCGTCCCGAACCCCTCACCCGGGCGCGCCTGAGCGTGGACGGGCATATCGCCGCGCGCACCGGCTCGCTGAGCATTCTGTGCTTTGGCCTGGTGGCGCTGCTGATGATTCCGCTCACGCTTTCCGACGTCTCCGGCACCCCCTTTGCACAAACCTTGCAGCCGGAGGCCTGGGGCGTGGCAATTAGCCAGGTCTCCACGGCCCTGGCCTGGCTGTGGGTGGCGCTGATCTGCGGGGTCGTCGGCACGCTGGGGCTCTTTTCCCGCACGTGGGGCAGCCAACCCGCGCTGCTGTGCGGCGCGATTCTCACGGTGATTCCACTGGGCATGGAGGGGCATTCCGCGGCCGGTGGCGATCACGATTACGGCACGAACTCCTACCTCTGGCACCTCATTTTCCTGGTTCTGTGGGTGGGCGGACTCATGGCCCTGATCGCCCACGGGCGGCGCCTGGGACCACACCTGGACGTGGCCGTGCGGCGTTATTCCACCTTGGCCCTGGTTTCCGTGCTCTTCATGGCGGTATCCGGGATTGTTAACGCCGCGATTCGCATCGAGTTTTCCGAGTGGTTTACCACCACCTACGGGCTCATCATCGTGGCGAAAACGGCGGGCGTGGTGGTGCTGGCTTTCTTCGGTTTCATCCACCGCCAGATCACCATTCCACAGTTGCGTAACGACGCCACCCGCTCCGCCGCCTTCCTGCGCGTGGCGGTGGCAGAGGTGCTGGTCATGGCCGCGATTACCGGCATCGCCATCACGATGGGCCGCACCCCGCCGCCCGCCCCGCGCGACCCCAACCTCTCGCCTATGGCCATCGCCATCGGCTTTGACCTGCACGAAAGCCCTACCTTCTGGAATGTGTGGAGCATGTGGCGCTTTGACCTCATGTTCGGCACCATCGGTATTCTGCTGGCCGCCGCCTACCTCTGGGCGCTGCTGCGTCTGCGCCGCGCGGGCAAGACCTGGCCGTGGTGGCGCACGGCCTCCTTCCTCATCGGCTGCCTCACCCTGGTGGTGATGATGAGTTCCGGCATGGGCATGAACATGATGGCGCTCTTTTCCATGCACATGATCGTGCACATGGGACTCTCGATGGTGGTGCCGGTATTCCTGGTGCTGGGCGCGCCGCTGACCCTCCTCATGGAGGCCGTGCCCCCGGCAGGGGAGGGGCAACCACCGGGATTGCACGAATGGGTGTGGGCGCTGTGCAACAACCGCGTGATTGGGTTCATCACCGCGCCGGGCTTTAATACCGTGCAGTTCATCGTGATCTTCTACTTGCTCTACCTCACCCCGCTCTACGACGTCCTGGTCTCCGAACATGGCGGTCACGTGGGGATGAACGTGGTATTCCTCATCTCCGGGTACCTCTACTTCTGGGACATGATCGGCCCCGACCCCGTACCGCGCCGCGGTACCCCCGTGGCGCGAATCGGCTGGCTCATCTTCTCCATGCCCTTCCACCTGTACTTTGGCGTGTACCTCATGCAGCTCACCGAGATTCTGGCCGGCGATTTCTACTCCTCCCTGGGCCTGCCCTGGGAGCCGGACCTGCTGGCCGACCAGCGCGCGGGCGGCGGAATTGCCTGGGCCTCGGGGGCCTTCCCGCTGGTGATCGTGTTCAGCGTGCTCTTTGCCCAGTGGCGCCGCGAGGATGAAAAGAAGGCGCAGGACTACGATCACCGCGCCGAGGAGGAGGGGGACGTGGATATGGATAGCTATAACGCGATGCTCGCCCGAATGAACGCGGGTGAGCAGCCGGGAGATGAGGCCTATTACACCGAGGAGTTCGGGGAGGGGAAGCGCCGGTAGGTGTTTCTTCCCCGGTGAGGGGCTTCTTGGGGGCGTCCTCAGCGGGCACCCTCGGTAGGTTAGGCGGGGTTCGGGTGAGTCCCGCCGATGGGGGCACCCGCCAGAGGCAAGGCGATGGTGTCTACCAATTCCTCAATGGTGCTCAGCGGCACCGAGTGAGCCTGAGTGATGAGTTGCTCGCGCAGCACCGAGAGCGCCGCGGTGCGCATGATCCGCGTGGTGTTCTCTAGGGTGATCTCACCGCGCTGGGCCGCGCGCCGATAAATCTCATCAATCACCTCAAAGCGATCCTCCGGCAGCATGCTCATCAGGGGGTTGGAGTTGCTGGTGTCCTCCGCGCGTAGCCCCGAAAGATGCAGCCGCACCAGGGTGATGAGGTTCGGGTAGGTGTTATTGGCCTCAGAGAGCAGGGCGATAAGGTCCCCGCGCAGCGAGCGGGTATCGGGCAGGTGCAGGCGGTTTGTTTCAAAGTAGTGCCGCACGGCGTCGCGGGCGAGCTCCGACTTATCTGCCCAACGGCGGTAGAGCACGGCGCGGCTGGTCTGGGCGCGGGTAGCCACGCCGTCCATCGTCATGCCGGTGTATCCCGAGGCTTCCAATTCCTCCCACGCGGCTTGGAGCAACGCTGCTTGGAGGGTTTTCCCGTATCGTCTCACGGCCATAACCTTGAACATACCGCATGGCAAGTGCAGATAGTAGTGTTGTGAAAATAAAAAAGTTATCCACAGGCTAGGGCAGCCACCCTGGTGCTTTGCGACGATCGCGCCCACACTGTTCCTCACACCATCAATCGCCGCACCCGAAGGGGGAGCGGCCGGATACGGGGAGGAACACAACATGGCAAACACGCCTATTACGATCACGGGGAACCTCACGCAGGACCCCACACTCAAAAGAACGGAAAGCGGCGCGCTGGTGGGGCGTATCCGCTTGGGAGCGGATCGCCGGGTCCCGGCTGCCGACGGCACCGGCTGGAACAGCCTAGACAGCCTCTTCATCGACGTGGAGATGTGGGGTGACCTCGCCTATAACACCCGGTGCTCGGTGGCCAAGGGAATGCCGGTGATCGTCAGCGGCACGCTGGTAACAACGGAGTGGATCGACCCAACCACCGGGGATAAGCGCTCGCGGATTCTGCTGCGCGCCCGGCACGTGGGGGTGGACCTGAGCAAATACCAGGTGCGCTGGCGGCGCTGCCGGGTGACCGCTCAACGGGCGGATAACGGCGCGATGATGATGGCCGATGAGATTGACCCTGCCTACCTGGACGAGGATAAAAACCCGGAGGCACTGGGATTGGAAAGCGAGGCCGATGGTTTTGCCCAGGCACCCCAAGCGGTGCCCCTGCCGCCGGAGCCGGAGGAAGAAGAGGAGGATCACCCTATGGCCGCATAGGTAGGGTAGCCTTTCGAGTGGATTAAGAAACGAACCACGACAGAGGGGAAACATGGGCGAGTTCATCTACACGATGAAAAACGTGCGCAAGGCCATTGGGGACAAGGTCATTCTGGATAACGTCACGATGGCCTTCTACCCGGGCGCCAAGATCGGCGTCGTTGGTCCCAACGGCGCCGGTAAGTCCTCCATCTTGAAGATCATGGCGGGCCTGGATCAGCCCTCTAACGGCGAGGCCTTCCTTGACCCCGGTGCCACGGTGGGCATCCTGCTCCAGGAGCCGCCTCTGAACGAGGAAAAGACCGTCCGTGAGAACGTGGAGGAGGGCCTGGGCGAGATCTTTGAGATCAAGCAGCGCTACGAGGCCATCGCGGAGGAGATGGCCACCAATTACACAGATGAACTCATGGAGGAGATGACGGCCCTCCAGGACAAGATCGACGCCGCCGATGCTTGGGAGATGGATTCCAAGATCGAACAGGCGATGGAAGCCCTGCGCTGCCCGCCCGGTGATGAGCCCGTTACCCACCTCTCCGGTGGTGAGCGCCGCCGCGTGGCCCTGGCCAAGTTGCTACTCTCCGAGCCCGATCTGCTGCTTCTCGACGAGCCCACTAACCACCTGGACGCGGAAAGCGTGCAGTGGTTGGAAAAGCACCTTCAGGATTACAAGGGTGCCGTGCTCGCCGTGACCCACGACCGCTACTTCCTCGATCACGTGGCGGGCTGGATCTGCGAGGTGGATCGCGGAAAGCTCTACCCCTACGAGGGCAACTACTCCACGTACCTGGACACCAAGCAGCAGCGCCTTGAAGTGGCGGGCAAGAAGGACGCCAAGCTGCGCAAGCGCCTCAAGGATGAGCTGGAATGGGTGCGTTCCGGCGCCAAGGCTCGCCAGGCCAAGAACAAGGCCCGCTTGGAGCGCTACGAGGAGATGGCCGCCGAGGCCGAGCAGTACAAGAAGCTGGACTTTGAGGAGATCCAGATTCCCACCCCGCCGCGCCTGGGTAACAAGGTGGTGGAAGTGGAGAGCCTGGTGAAGGGCTTTGATGGCCGCACCCTGATTAAGGACCTCTCCTTTACCCTGCCGCGCAACGGCATCGTGGGCGTGATCGGCCCCAACGGCGTGGGTAAGACCACCCTGTTTAAGACCATTGTGGGCCTGGAATCTCCCGATGATGGTTCGGTGAACGTGGGCGAGACGGTGAAGCTGAGCTACGTGGACCAGAACCGCGAGAATATCGACCCCGAGCAGACCGTGTGGCAGGTTGTTTCCGATGGCCTGGATTACATTCAGGTGGGCCAGAACGAGATGCCCTCGCGCGCGTACCTCTCTGCCTTTGGTTTCAAGGGGCCGGATCAGCAAAAGCCCTCCAAGGTGCTCTCCGGCGGTGAGCGCAACCGCCTCAACCTGGCGCTCACGCTCAAGCAGGGCGGAAACCTGATTCTGCTCGATGAGCCCACCAACGACCTCGACGTGGAAACCCTGGGCTCCCTGGAAAACGCCCTGACCAAGTTCCCCGGCTGCGCCGTGGTGATCTCGCACGATCGCTGGTTCCTGGACCGTACCTGTACCCACATTCTCGCCTGGGAAGGCAATGTGGCCGAGGGGCAATGGTTCTGGTTTGAGGGTAACTTTGAGGACTACGAGAAGAACAAGGTCGAGCGCCTGGGCGCGGATGCCGCACGCCCCTCGCGGGTGACGCACCGCAAACTCAGCCGCTAAAGGCGCTCGGCGCGGTATAAGGAGGAAGCCCTCAATGACGGAAGAAAATACGGCTAAGCCCAAGGTGCACCAGGCTTATGTGGAACTGCGGTGGTCTGATTTTGACCGCTACGGCCACATGAACAACGCACAGTACGTGGAGATCGTGCAGGAATCGCGGCTGCAGTTCAGCCTGGATAACTTCGTGGCTCGCGGACTAGAAATGCCGATGTTCGTGGTGCGCCATTTGGAAGCCGATTACCGTATTCCGCTCATGCCGGGTACCACCAATAAGGCACTGGTGGAAAGCACCGTGCTCAAGGTGGGGCGCACTTCCTTCAACACCCGCCAGGAGGTCAAGGACGATAGGGGCCAAACCACCTGCGTGATTGATTGCACCCTGGTGGCCATTGATCCCAAGACCCTCAAGCCCCGCGAGATCACCGAGGAAGAAGCAAAGATCCTCACCATGAGGCAAGAGTGAGGGAATCGCTGCGGATTCACGCGGGCGCCCCTGGCCTAGAGGCGCTGCTTGCCCGTGCCGTGGGCCTGGATGCCTCGGCGCTGGCGCGGCTGCGCTCCACGGCAGATGGGCACCACGTGGACGTGTTCGTCACCACGCCCTTTGAGGTGGTGGCGGCGCGCCGGGTTGAGGGGGTGGCCTCCCGCGAGGGAGCGGTGGTGGGGGCCCACGATCTTTATAGCGCCGTGGCGGCCCAGAGCAGCGCCTATGACATCGGGGTGGCGCGCGATCCCAGTTGGCCGGGTGCCTTGCCCCCGGCCGAGGGTTTTCAGCTCCTCGATGAGGTTCCGGTTTCCGTGGTGCGGAGCCTGGCCGATCAGGGCCAAGCCCTGGCCCGCCAGTTTTCCGGGCCGCTGGGTCCACCGGCGAGCCTGCTCAACCAATCCGTACTAGAGGTCAGCGGCGAGGCGGGCAAGGTGAGCGTGCCCATGCGCATGATCTTCACCTGCACCTCCCTGGGGCTCATTCCCGGCTTTGCGGCGCCTTTAGAAGTACCCCGCCACCTGCGCGTTTCCGTGTTGGGGAGGTGGGTGCGTCTCGACGCCCCCTTCGGCACCGTCTACCACTCCACCCGGCTCTCGCTGTTCTGAGGGGCGCTGTTCTAATAGCAGGCTAGGGCGCGGTGTTAATGAGCATGTGGGCCACCCGCGTCATGTGGTCCCAGATGGCGTGCCGATAGGCAGGGGGGCAGGGTCTCCTCGTCGATCTCATCAAGGGAGGCCCCCATGAGGTCGAGCCAACGCTGGGCGGCGGTGGCGTCGATAGTAAAAGGCATGTGCCGCATGCGCAGGCGGGGGTGCCCGCGTTGAGCCTGGTAATCGCTCGGCCCGCCCCAGTACTGCACGAGGAACATGCGCAGGCGTTCCTCGGCACCCTCCCAGTCATCCTGGGGGTACATGGGTCCGAGGATGTCATCGGTGCGCACGCGGGCATAAAAACCGGCGACGAGGCGCTCAAAGACCTCGCCGCCGAGGGCATCGTGAAGGCTCGTGGGTGGGGTGACGGCCCTCAATTGTAATTTAGGATTCCTGCTGCTCCATCGTCGGATGGGTGATGCCGATGCCGTGGGGGTAGGGCACGGTGATGTTGTTTTCGCGCATGGCATCGAGGATACGGCCCTGCACCAGGCGTTGCACGTCCCACTGCATGCCCGGCATGGTCTTGATGGAGATGCGGTAGGAGAGGTGATCGACCTCGAAGTCGGATACGCCTTTCATCTCCGGCTCGTCAAGCACCCAATTGCGGGTGGTGGGATCGGCGCAGGCCTCTTCCGTGGCCTTTTGAATGACCTCCCAGGCCTTGGTGGAATCGTTGGAAAGACCCACCGGCACCTGGATACGGGCAATAGCGTACTCATCGGAGAAGTTACCCACGCGCAGAATCTCGCCATTGCGCACGTACCAGAGGGTGCCGTCAATATCGCGGATGGTGGTCAGACGCAGGGAGATGTCCTCCACGTCACCGATGATGCCCTCACCGACGTCGATGGTGTCACCCACTCCGTACTGATCTTCCAGGAGCATGAAGATACCAGAGAGGAAGTCCTTGACCAGGGATTGCGCACCAAAACCGAGGGCCACACCGATCACACCGGCCGAGGCGATGAGCGGGGCGATATTCACGCCCAGGGTGTCCAGAATAGAGAGGAAGGCAAAGACCCACACCAGGATCGCCACGGCGGATTTGCCCACCTGGGCCAGGGTTTTCACGCGAGACTGGCGGCGCTTTTCCTGCACCTTATTCATCGCGGCCACGCGCGGGGGCAGTTCCTCATCTTGTTCAGCGCGCGGCTTGCGCCCCAGCCTGTTCAGCGTGGCGGTGCTCTGCATGTTGTGCTGGGCGAACTTATCAATGAGGCGGCGCAGCACCCAATGAGCCACGATGGCCACCAGCAGGGTAATACCGATGGAAATGGGGGTATCAATGAGCCATTTCTGAGCCAGCTCACTATCCCACCAGTTGCTCACGGTTTCCACGGCCTGCTGGGCGGTTTCCGCACCGGGAGTGGATTCTTCTGTAGCGGCAAGAGTTAGTTCGTTGAGCATATGATCCCACCCTAGCGAGGTTCGCGGCGGGCGTCGATAAGCATTCCAGTATGCAGTAAGTGAACCGCTTGGTCTAGTATGTGCTCTAAGCTAAAACTCCACAGGAAGCCGGAGGGACCCACCATGAGCCAGCACACCAGCCGCGCGGACGCGGGCACCGCCGCCCGTCTCGCCCAGGCCGACGCCCCGCGCAACGCGAACCACGGCTTTGCCACCACCGCCATCCACGGCGGCTACCACCCCGATTCCCACACCGGGGCCATCAACGTACCCATCTACGCCTCCACCACCTTTGCCCAGGACGACGTGGCCACCCTGCGCGGCGGCTACGAGTACTCGCGCGTGGGCAACCCCACCGTGACCGCCCTGGAAAACGTGGTGGCGGCCCTCGAAGGCGGCAAGCACGGACGCGCCTTTGCCTCCGGCATGGCCGCCACCGACACCGTGATCCGCGCCCTGCTGCGCCCCGGCGACCACCTCATCCTGGGCAACGACGCCTACGGCGGCACCTTCCGGCTCATCGACACCTCACTCAAAGACTGGGGCGTGCAGCACAGCATCGTGGACACCACCGACCCCGAACAGGTGCGCGCCGCCCTGCGGGAGAACACCCGCCTGGTGTGGGTGGAAAGCCCCACCAACCCGCTGCTTGGCATCACCGACATCGCGGCCGTAGCCCAAGCTATCGACGCCCACCCCGCCCGCTTGGTGGTGGACAACACCTTCGCCAGCCCCTACCTGCAACGCCCCCTCGACCTCGGGGCCGACGTGGTGGTGCACTCCACCACCAAATACCTCGGCGGACACTCCGACGTGGTGGGCGGCGTGGTGGTGACCAACGACGACGCCCTCGACGCCGACCTCCTCTTCCTCCAAGGCGGGGTGGGGGCCGTGCCCAGTGCCTTCGACGCCTACCTCACCTACCGCGGCATTAAAACCCTGGGCCTGCGCATGGATCGGCACTGCTCCAACGCCGAGGCCGTGGCGCGCTACCTGCAAGAAAGCCCCAAGGTGAGTCAGGTGCTCTACCCAGGACTGGCCGAACACCCAGGGCACGAGGTGGCGAGCAAGCAAATGCGCGCGCCGGGCGGCATGGTCTCCGTGCGCTTTGCCGGGGGCAAGGAGGCGGCCCTGAACTTCTGTAGGGCCACGCGGCTTATCTGTTTGGCGGAATCACTGGGCGGGGTGGAATCCCTCTTGGAGCACCCGGCCACCATGACCCACCAGTCCGCGGCGGGCTCCCAGTTAGAGGTGCCGGAGGACTTGGTGCGCATCTCCCTGGGGATTGAGGATGAGGCGGACCTGCTGGCCGATGTGGAGCAGGCGTTGGGGGCTATTTAGTTCTCTGGAGTGGTGCTGCCTGTGCGGCTTCCAATGAGCAACACTTGGGTGTTGTACTCGTTGCGGGCCGCGATGATTGCTCCGACGGGGACACCGCGGCGGAAGATGAGGGTGCTGTGGTTCTCGCTGCTGCGGTTGCCGTCGTTTTGGCGCCGCAGCAGCGCCCCGGAAATGACCCGGTAGGCGGGCAGCGATCCCACCGCAAAGAGCACGAGGGGCACGATGGACCAGGAATCGGCGTTGTGGCTGAGTGCGCTGTAGGAGAGCATGAAGGCCACGAGGGCACTGTGCAGCCAGTGCAGGTGTGCGCTGGCCGCGCGGGAAATCACCGGATAGGCACCGGGAATACGCACGGAACGCGCCGTGGTGGGGAGGTGTTGGCGCTGCTGATAGAGCAGCACGTCCCCGTGGCGGGCACCCAGGGCGGCGTCGAGAAGAAAGGCCAAGCCCAGCCCCAGCACCCACAGCATGAGTCCAAGGCCGCATAAGGCAATGAGCAGGGGGATACTTTGCTGCCACACCTGATCTACGAGCCAGAAGAGCAACAGCGCGATGAGCCCCTGAGCGAGCGCGAGGGAGGCGATATAGCGCAGGGAAACGCGGGGTGCGGTGGACTCTTTCTCGGGGGCGTCGCTGGCGTCAAGGCCGTGGTGCCGGCGCAGAGCTTCGATGAGTTCGGCTCTTTCTCCTTTCCACCGAATCGTGCGCAGCGTATCGGATTGGTGCATGAGCGCGGCGGTGACGGAACCCATGAGCAGGAAGGCCCAAGAAACACCTAATCGGATATTGACCTCGGCGGGGGAGTAATCCGCGCTCATACTGGGTGCCCATGTCCACGCGATAGCCAAAACGGTGAGGGCCACGTGAGCGAGGGGGAGCACGACTCCCACCACATTGACCAATTGATGTCGCAGATCAATGGCATCAATATCGTCCACGTGGACGGCGCGGCCCTCGGTATCGGTGATGGTGGCACCTGCCGAGGCGCGTCTGAGACCGCGCGGATCGCGCAGTGAGACCGCCGAGGCGACGAGCAACGAGAGGGTGAAACTGAGCACGATGCCGGCCCAGGTGGGGGCGGAGGCGTTGTAGAAGGCCCTGCTATTGGTCAGAGCCGAGCGCTCAATGAAGGGATCATCGGCGGGTTGGAGGTCCACGATGAACGCGATGAGGAGAGCATAAAACGAGGGAATGACGGAAAGATTCGCCACGCGCCACCAGAGGTCACGCTTCTTTCTTTTGAGACGGCCGTAGGCGGTGGCCTCGGCCTCTGTCATGGTGGTGCTATGTGGCGTCATGGGTGGAGGTTATACCACAGGGGTGAGGCCGCATAGCGTCTACAGCGCTACCCCAACGCCCCCGCAATATCCTCAATCAGCCGCGCAGCGGTGCGCGCGGTGCGCGCGTCAAGGTCAAAGCGCGGGTTGAGCTCCACTACGTCCACCAGCCGCAGTTTCCCGGAGGCCGCAGCCGCCCTCACCGCCGCCCGATAGGCCGAAAGCGCAATCCCCACCGCGGCCGGGGCACTCACCCCAGGCGCCACGGCGGCGGGCAGTCCGTCGAGATCAATGCTCAGGTGCAGATGTTCGGCCTTGGCGGCCAGGGAGGAAACCAACTCAGCCACCCCCGCGGCCCCCATCTCTTCGATCTCGTTATCGGTCACGGTGCGCACGCTTAAGCGCTGGGCGGTATCAAAGAGCACGCGGGTGTTATTGGGCTCGGAGATGCCCAGCACGCAGTAGCGGAACTCCTCTTCGCCCACCAGCCCGGCTATCTGCAAGAAGGGGGTGCCGGAGGTGGGTTCGTCGGCCTCGCGGAGGTCAAAGTGGGCGTCCAGGTTCACGATCTGTACCGCGTTCGGGTGGGTGCGGCGTAGTCCCCGGTGGGTGGCCCAGGCGGTTTCGTGTCCGCCGCCCAGGGCGATCACGGTGTGCCCGGCGGCGGTGAGTTCGGCCACGGCGTCGGAAAGCCTCTCCTGGGCTGATTCCAGGTCGGTGCCCTGGGTGATAACGTCTCCGGCGTCGTAGCGGGGGCGGGAATCGTGCACGGCTAGTCCGCCCAGGGCCGCGCGCAGGGCGGCAGGCCCGGCCGCCGCGCCCACGCGCCCGCCGTTGCGGCGCACGCCCTCGTCGGAGGCAAAGCCGATGAGGGCTACGCCAGGATCGGCAGCGGCAACAGAGAGCGGAGAAACCACGCTGTGCCAGCGGGCGTGTTCGGGGCCGGGGCCGTCGTTACGCCCCTCCCAGTCAGTAGGGGTAGCGGGGCGGTCGATTCCTGCGATACTCACTTCAAAGCCTCCTATGCGGTCACGGCTGGGTCACGGTCACTTCATTAGCAAACGGGTCGATCTTGTGGCGGCCGGTGCCGTAGTAGGCGGCGGTCATGAGCACGAGGAAGCCCACGCCCACGCCCAGGGCCAGCCAGTATTCGGATTGCCACACCATGATGCCAAAGGCGAAGAGGATAAAGGCGATGGCGAAGTACTGCCCCCAGGGCCACAGCGGCACGGGGAAGGAGAGGGCCTTGGTCTCCTGGGCGTCGAGCAGGCGGCGCGAGGCCACCTGTGCGAGCAGGATCATCAGCCACACGTAGATGGTGGCAAAGGTGGCCAGGGCCGCGATGATGGTGAATACGCGGTCCGGCAGCACGGCGTTGAGAATCACGCCCACGGTGAGCACGGCCACGAGAATGGCGGTGGTGATAACCGGCACCCCCGCCGCGTTGCGCCGCGCCATGAGCGCGGGGGCCAGGCGGGTTTGGGCCATGCCGGTAATCACGCGGCCCGCGCCGAAGAGATCGGAGTTAATGGCCGAGAGCGCGGCGGTAATCACCACCACGTTGAGCAGGGCGGCGGCCCAATTGACGCCCAGGGTGGAGAAGATCTGCACGAAGGGGGATTCCTCCCCGGTTACCGTGGTCCAGGGGTTGAGCACCAGAATCACCGCGATGGCCAGCACGTAAAAGAGCAGGATACGCAGGGGCACGGTATTGACGGCCTTGGGGATGGCCTTGTGTGGTTCATCGGCCTCGGCTCCGGCCACGCCGATAATCTCCGTGCCGCCAAAGGCAAAGAGCACCAGGATAAAGGCGGAAACCATGCCGCCTATCCCATTGGGGAAGAAACCGCCGTGTTCCCAGAGATTAGAGATGCCGCTGGTCTCCGGGCTGGAACCCAAACCAAAGGTGAGGATCGCCGCGCCGCCGAGGATCATGGCGATCACCGCGCCCACCTTGATGAGGGTAAAGCCAAACTCCAGCTCGCCAAAGAGCCGCACGCTGGTGAGATTCGCCGCCCCCACCACGCACAAGGTCACGGCCACCCACACCCATTGGGGGGTATCGGGGAACCAAAAGCGCATGTAAATGGCTATGGCGGTGAGGTCCGCCAGGCAGACGATAATAATTTCAAAGGCGTACATCCAGCCGGTGATATAGCCCGCCCAGTTGCCCAGGTAGCGGCGGGTGTACTCGGCAAAGGAACCGCTGAGGGGATTGGCCACGGCCATCTCGCCCAGGGCGCGCAGCATGAAGTACACCACGGCCCCGGCGATGAGGTACACCAGCAGCACCGAGGGGCCAGCGGCCTGCATGGCGCCCGCGGAGCCGTAGAACAGGCCGGTGCCGATGGCCGAGCCCAGGGCGATGAAGTGGATGTGGCGGGCGCGCAGGCCGGCGGGGCGTCGAGCTGCCTGGGAAGAAGGGGGCGGATTCTGGGGCACGGCGGTACTCCCTTGTGGTCGTGGCATGAAGCGGGTCACTGATTATTCCTAGTGTGATACTAGAACTCCGAGGCGGAGGGTGGGTAGTCTTGCCCGCAGTGCTGTCTTGTACCCCAGACATGCTATCTGGCCGGGAGGATAAAAATATGGTTCAGGTGCCCGCCGCGCGTAACACCCTGCGTATCCTCACCTTGCTCTCTACTATCGACGTCCCCGTCTCCGCCGCGCGCATCCGCACCGAGCTAGACCTTCCGCGCTCCACCACCTATCACCTGTTGGGGGAGATGGAACAGGCGGGCTACGTGGTGCGCATCCCGGAAACACACACCTGGGGCCTGGGCATGGTGGCCTACTCGATGGCTAATGCCTACGTCACCCAGCAGCCCCTAGTTCGCCTGGCCCGACGCCCCCTGAGCGAACTCGCCGCAGAAGCGGGAGGCTCCGCGCACCTTTCCCGCCTGGCTGGTTCCGAGGTGCTCTACCTGCTAGAAGTGCGCGGCCCCGAGGCAGTTTCCCTGGTGACCCAGGAGGGGGTGCGCCTGGCGGCTCTGCGCACAGCCTCCGGGCGGGCCATGCTGGCGCACCTGCCCGCCGCCGAGGTCAAGGCGGCCTGTGCTGCGGGTATATCCGCTGCCGGGGCGTCAGATGGCCCGGCAGTCCTGGAGGAGCAACCAGAAGGCCCAACAGGAAACCACAGCCTGCGCCGCATCCAGGAGGATTTAGACCTGGTGCGTGAGCGCGGGTGGGCAGAAGAGATAGAAGAGGTCAGCCGGGGCCAGCACAGCCTGGCGGTGGCGGTGCTTGACCACCTGGGCCGCCCGGCCGCCGCCCTGGCGGTGACCTTTCCCGTGGGCAGCGTGGGGGAGGAGCGTCGGCGGCATTTGACTGAGCGGCTGCGGGAACAGGCGCGCCGGGTGGGTAGTCGCCTCTACGGGAACGTGCTAGATTCACCATAACTGCGCTTGGCTGTCGCGCAGACCACTTGCCGATGTATCGCTGCGGTTTCCGCAGGGTGCGTGGGCGCGGTCTGCTGCGCCTGCTCCCTGCTGGGTACCGCCCTAAGCCCAAAGGAGCAGTTTGATGGCATCTACCCTGAACCAAGCCCGCCGCCTCGCCACCGTAGGCAACGGAAGCGACGGAGGCGCCGTCACCCTCAACGTCGGCGCGCTCAGCATTGCCGAGGTCGTGGCCGTGGCTCGCTTCAACGCCCGCGTCGAGGTCTCGGAAGAGGCCCTAGAAGCGGTGACCCAGACCCGCGCCCGGGTGGAGGAACTAGCCGCCAACCCCACCCCCGTCTACGGCATTTCCACCGGCTTCGGCGCCCTGGCCCGCCGCCATATCCCGCAAGATCTGCGCGCCCAGTTGCAACGCAGCCTCGTGCGCTCGCATGCGGCGGGTTCCGGCCCGGAGGTAGAGCGCGAGGTGATCCGCGCTCTCATGCTGCTGCGCCTTTCTACCCTGTGTACCGGGCGCACGGGGGTGCGCCCGGAAGTGGTGCAGGCCTATGCCGGGCTGCTGAACTCCGGGATCACCCCCATCGTCCACGAGTACGGCTCCCTGGGTTGCTCGGGTGACCTCGCGCCGCTAGCGCACTGCGCGCTGGTGCTCATGGGGGAGGGACGCGCCCGTAATACCCAGGGCGAGGAGATCGAGGATATTCCCGCGGCCCTGCGCGAGGCCGGGGTAGCCCCGGTGGAACTGCGGGAAAAGGAAGGCCTGGCGCTCATCAACGGCACCGATGGCATGCTGGGGCAGCTCTGCTTGGCCATTGCCGACCTAGAGGAACTAGCCAAGGTCTCCGATGTGGCGGTGGCCATGACGGTGGAGGGCCTGCTGGGCACGCTGAGCGTTTTCGACGCCGACCTCCAAGAACTACGCCCGCACCCCGGCCAGGCGACCTCGGCGGCCAACGTGCGCGCCGTGGCGGCGGACTCCCCGCTGCTGGCCGAGGCCGCGGAAGAGTTCAGCCAGAACCAGGTGCAGGACGCCTACTCGGTGCGGTGCGCCCCGCAGGTATCCGGCGGCTTCCGCGATACCCTCGACCACGCCCGCACGGTGGCGGGCCGGGAATTGGCCGCCGCCGTGGATAACCCGGTGGTGGCCCTCGACGGCCGCGTGACCTCCAACGGCAACTTCCACGGCGCGCCCGTGGCCTACGTGCTGGACTTCCTGGCGGTGGTGGCCGCAGACCTCGCCAGCATCTCCGAGCGGCGCACCGATCGCTTCCTCGATACCGCGCGCAACCGCGGTCTCAATGCCTTTTTGGCCGATGATCCCGGCGTGGATTCCGGGCACATGATCGCCCAGTACACCCAGGCCGGTATCGTCTCGGAACTCAAGCGCCTGGCGGCCCCGGCGAGCGTGGATTCTATTCCCTCCTCGGCCATGCAGGAAGATCACGTCTCGATGGGTTGGGCGGCGGCCCGCAAGTTGCGCCGCGTGGTGGACGGCCTGGGCAGGGTGCTGGCCGTGGAGGTGCTCACGGCGGCCCGCGCCGTCGATATGCGCGGTGGTACCCCTGCGCCGGGTACGCGGGCGGCCATCGCGGCGGTGCGCCGTGGTGCGGAAGGGGTGGGCGTCGATCGCTTCTTGGCCCCGGAGATCGAGCATGCCGTGGAGATCGTGCGCTCCGGGGAGTTGCTGGAATCGGTACAGGCCGTCACGGGTGAGCTGGGATAAGCGGCGCATGACGAGGGAAAAGACGCCGGGGTTGTGGCGGCTCTATGTGTACAGCGCCATCGGTGTGGTGGTGTTCTTCCTGCCGGTGACCTTCCAGGGTAAGAGCACGATTCTGCTCGATCACCTGGTCACCCTCCTGCGCCAGGGCCTCGGCCCCGCTGTGGGCTGGGTGGTGGGTGCCCTGGTGCTCTACGGCACCTACCGTGGTCTGCGCTATACCTCCTGGGCTAACCCCACGCAGGCGATCTTCGCGGTGCTGAATGTCCTGGGTTTGGGCGTGGCGACGATGGTGCTCACGGATACCCTGCCGGGATTCCTCGCCCGCCCGGACATCGTGCCCTTCCTCTGGGAGAAGATCGCCATTCCCGTGGCGCTCATTATCCCCGTGGGCTCGGCTTTTCTGGCGCTCCTGGTGAGCTTTGGCCTCCTAGAGTTCGTGGGCGTGCTCATGCAGCCGGTCATGCGCCCAGTGTGGCGCACGCCGGGGCGTTCGGCTATCGACGCCGTGGCGAGCTTCGTGGGCAGCTACTCCCTGGGCCTGCTCATCACCGACCGCGTGTATCGCCAGGGCCTCTACACGGGGCGGGAGGCGGCAATCATCGCCACGGGCTTTTCCACGGTCTCGGCGGCTTTTATGGTGGTGGTGGCTAATACCCTGGGGCTGATGGATTACTGGGGGCAGTACTTCTTTGTCAGCCTGATTATCACCTTTGCCGTCACGGCTATCACCGTGCGGATTCCCCCGCTGAGCCGGATTCCCGATGATTATTACCCCGGCGCCACCCCGGACCCAGAACCGGAGATCACCACCGGGCGTTTCGCCGCGGCCTGGGCTGCCTCCAAGGAGGCGTTGGCTAAGGCGCCGAGCCTGGGGCGCGCGGTGGGGGAGAACTTTGCCGATGGCTTGCGCATGAGCGCGGCGGTGGTTCCCTCCATCTTGTCGGTGGGCGTGATTGGGCTCTTGCTCGCCACGTACACCAAGGTCTTTGACCTGCTGGGCTACCTTTTCTACCCCGTGGCCTGGCTGGTGCGCCTGCCGGAGCCGCTGTTGGCGGGCAAGGCCTCGGCCCTGGGAATCGCGGAGATGCTGCTGCCCGCCACGGTGGTGGCCGATCAGGAGTCCCTGGTGCTGCGCTTTGTCATCGGCGTGGTGTCCGTGAGCGCGATTATCTTCTTTTCTGCCCTGGTGCCCTGCATCATGGCTACTTCTATTCCGGTGAAGGTGCGGCACCTGGTGGTGATCTGGTGGCTGCGGGTGGCGCTGAGCATTCTCCTCGCCACGCCGATTGCTTACCTGCTGCTGTAGGGGCCGTCACTGTAGGGGGGGCGTAGCCGCCGTAGCGCGAAGCGAGGAGTCTCAGATACAAGACACCTCGTCACCTCGGAGCAGGGACGGGGCGCTGTGGGCTGAATTACCCTCGGGAACGTAATTCTTTGACACCACAGTTCCCCATCCTGGGTAGCGGGAATGACAGCCCCGGCTCCGCCGGATTCCCGCCGCCGCAAGGCAAGGGCACGCGCTGTTTTGAAGGAAGAATCATGGCACCATCACAGCCCCGCACCGTGCGCGCGCCCCGTGGCACGGACCTGAGTGCGAAGTCCTGGCAGACGGAAGCCCCGCTGCGCATGCTCATGAATAACCTCGACCCCGAGGTGGCCGAGCGCCCCGATGACCTCGTGGTCTACGGCGGCACCGGTCGAGCGGCGCGTAGCTGGGAGGCCTTTGACGCGATCGTCGATACGCTCAAAGACCTCGAGGACGATGAAACCCTGCTGGTGCAGTCCGGCAAGCCTGTTGCTGTACTTAAGACCAACGAGTGGGCGCCGCGCGTGCTCATCGCTAACTCCAACCTGGTGGGGGATTGGGCCACCTGGCCGGAGTTTCGCCGCCTCGAGGCCGAGGGCCTGATGATGTACGGCCAGATGACGGCGGGTTCCTGGATTTATATTGCCACCCAGGGCATTTTGCAGGGCACCTTTGAGACCTTCGCCGCCGTGGCCCGCAAGCGCTTTGGTGGTTCCCTCAAAGGCACGCTGACCTTGACCGGCGGCTGCGGTGGCATGGGCGGCGCACAGCCTTTGGCCGTGACCCTCAACGGCGGCGTGTGCCTTATTGCCGATGTGGACGTCACCCGCCTCAAGCGCCGCCAGGCCAAGCGCTACCTCGATGAGGTCTACACCGACCTTGATGAAGCCGTGGCCCGTGCCAAGCAGGCCAAGCAAGATCACGAGGCGGTGTCCATCGGCATCGTGGGTAACGCCGCCGAGGTATTCCCGGAGTTGCTGCGCCGCCACCGCGCCGGAGAGATCACCGTGGACGTGGTGACCGATCAAACCTCCGCCCACGACCCCCTGAGCTACCTGCCCACCGAGATCACCGTAGAGGATTGGCAGCGCGAGGCCGCCGACGACCCCGATACCTTCACTAAGAAGGCCCGCGAGGCGATGGCCGCCCAGGTGCAGGCGATGGTGGAGTTCCAGGATGCCGGCGCCGAGGTATTCGACTACGGCAACTCCATCCGCGACGAGGCCCGCCACGCCGGATACTCCCGCGCCTTCGAGTTCCCCGGCTTCGTACCCGCCTATATCCGCCCGCTCTTCTGCGAGGGCCTCGGCCCCTTCCGCTGGGTGGCCCTTTCCGGCGACCCGGAGGATATTCGCGTGACCGATGAGGCCCTGAAAGAACTCTTCCCCGAGAACGAGCACCTGCACCGCTGGCTCGACGCCGCGGGCGAGTACGTGGAGTTCGAGGGCCTGCCCGCGCGCATCTGCTGGCTGGGCTACGGCGAGCGCGAGAAGGCCGGGCTGCTCTTTAATCAGCTGGTGGCCGAGGGCAAGGTCAAGGCGCCGATCGTGATTGGCCGCGATCACCTGGATTCCGGCTCGGTGGCCAGCCCCTATCGCGAGACCGAGGCCATGCTCGATGGCTCCGACGCCATCGCGGACTGGCCGCTGCTCAACGCGCTCACCGCCACCTCCTCCGGTGCCACCTGGGTATCCCTGCACCACGGCGGCGGCGTGGGCATTGGCCGCTCCATCCACGCGGGCCAGGTCTCCGTGGCCGATGGCACCGAGCTGGCCGCCCGCAAACTGGCGCGGGTGCTCAGCAATGACCCCGCGATGGGCGTGGTCCGCCACTTCGACGCCGGCTACGAGCGCGCTCACGAGGTGGCCGAAACTCGCGGCGTGCGTATTCCCATGCCCTTCCACTCCCGCGAGAAGGAGGCCTAAACCCGTGGCCTCCACCCTCTTTCACGGAATATCCGAGCTGCGCACCGTCGCGGAGGCCGGAACGCTGCACGACGCCGCCCTGATAGCCGAGGGCGGAGCGATCACCTGGATTGGTGAGGCCGCCCAGGCCCCCGTCGCCGATGAGGCCGTGGACCTAGGCGGGCGCGCGGTGCTGCCGGGCTGGGTCGATTCCCACAGCCACATGATCTTTGACGGTAACCGCGCCGAGGAGTTCGAGGCCCGCATGGCGGGCCAGGACTACGCCGCCGGTGGCATCGCCGTGACGATGGAGGCCACCCGCGCGGCCAGCCCGGAGCGCCTGCGCGCACTGCTACGCGAACGCCTCGCGGCGGCGCGCGCGGGCGGCACCACCTGCATGGAAACCAAGACTGGCTACGGGCTCGACGTTGCTTCTGAGCAACTGGCCGCCCAGATCGCCGCCGAGGTGGTCGATGAGGTGACCTTCCTGGGTGCGCACGTGGTGCCCCCCGGAGCCGAGGCCGAGGAATACGTGGACCTGGTGTGCGGGGAGATGTTGCACGCCGTGGCCCCGCACGTGGGCTGGATTGACGTGTTCTGCGAGCGCGGGGCCTTCAACGCGGAACAATCGCGCCGGGTGCTCGAAGCCGGTAAGGCTGCGGGCTTGGGCCTGCGCGTGCACGGCAACCAATTAGGTGAGGGGCCGGGCGTGGCCCTGGCTGTGGAACTCGGTGCGGCCAGCGTGGACCACGCGAACTACCTCAGCGAGTCCGATGTGGAGGCACTAGCGGGCTCGGAGACCGTGGCCACGGTGCTGCCCGCCTGCGATCTCTCCACGCGCCAGCCGCTCGCCCCTGCGCGCAGGCTCATCGACGCCGGGGTTCGCGTGGCCATCGCCTCCAATCTCAACCCCGGTACCTCGTACACCTCCTCGATGAACTTCTGCGTGGGCACCGCCGTGTTGCAGCAGCACCTCAGCCTGGAAGAGGCCATTGAGGCCGCCACCGCGGGCGGGGCGCGTGCTTTGCGACGCCACGATATAGGCGGTGGGCGCGACGCACAGGGCCGCCCGGCCAAGGGCGCTCTGGTGGTGGGGGCGGCCGCGGACCTTCACGTGCTCTATACCGCGCACGCCATCGACCTCGCCTACCGGCCCGGCATGCCGCTGACCTGGCGCACCTACGTGGCGGGGGAGCGGGTGGCCTGAGCGGCCCCTAATGCGGCACGCCCCTTAGCGCAGCACGCCTTCTAGCGCCACGCTCAGCGCGTGGCGCGCCGCCTTATCCGTCTCCTGGAGCATGAGCGGATTGGAGCCGGGTATGGGGGAGATGGTGGTATCCGGCATCTGCCCGTAGGTGGGAATACCAATGAGCAGCAGGCGCGGGTCCGGGGTGCCATCCGGCCCGATGAGGGCGCGGGTTTCGGGGTCCGTCTCCGGGGAACCAGTGCCCGCAAAGGAACGCCAGCGCTCCTCAAGCGAACGTGCCAGGGGGTCGGCGGAGGCGCGCACATCGAACTTGTGCATCCAGGCGTCCACGAGTACCCGCGCGGAGCGTGCCTCGGTGCTGCTTACCGATCGCATGGTGAAACGCTCGCCCGCCTCCACCGTGGCCCCGGCGCCTACGAGGGTGACCAACCCGGCGTCGATAAGCGCTAGGAGTTGCTGGCTGCGGAAGAGCGGCGGGCCGGAACCAGCCATTTGTCCCAGCGCCATGAACTCACGCAGCAGCGGGCGGGAATCCTCGGTGTAGCGCCCGCCCGCGCCCAGGATGGAAACGGGTTTGCGCGCCGCGCTGATCTCCCACAGCGCGGCTTTCAGTGTGCTGGCGTGGCCCGCCTGGGAGTGCTCAATATCGCGGGCAAGACCGCTGGCGATGTGCGCGGTGACTTCCTGGGGGCCGCCGTGAACCTCGGTGAGGGGATTACGCCAGTAGTCGAGGTCCAGGCTGGGATCGGTGGCCAGGGCGTCGCTCTTGATGGCCTCCCAGACCTCGCGGAAGTCGATGGGTGTGGTGCCGGGCCGCAACCGGGCGGCCACCTCCTTGAAGTGGGCGAGCCGGGGCGCGGGCGGGAGCGTCTGGTAATCGGACTTGGGTAGGAAGGGGTAGCCGCGCCGGGACCCCACGGTGAGGTGCGGCTCGCGGCCTGAGGGGATATAACGCAGCCCTGAGCGAGTATCGGCGGGCTCGAAACGCCCGCCGCGGCCCAGGGTGAGCAGGGCCATGACGTCGAAGAAACCCATGCCTAGGCCGCGCACCAGCACCTCCTCGCCGGGTTCGATGCCGCTGAGGTCCTGCTCCACGGGGTTATTGGGGCGTACCCAGAGCAGGTTGTGTTCGGCGGCGGCGCGGGCGAGTTCTTCCTCCCCGGCGTCGAGCGCGGGTACCTGCCAGCCCAGGGCGAGCACGGTGGTATTTGCCTTGATGGTGGTGCCGTCCGCGAGACGGAGGGTATCGGTGCCGGGCGCGGCGTCGGAAGTAGCGGTGCCGGGCGCGGCGTCGGAAGTAGCGGTGTTGGAAGCAAGCGAGACCGCCCGGCTGCGGTGCTCATGCACCCGCACGGTGGCGGGCAGGCGGCGCAGCGCTACCTCGTAGCACCAGCGCAGATAGGCCCCGTAGAGGCCGCGGGAGGGGTGCGACCAGGGCTGTGTTTCCTCTGCCTCGGCGCCGAAGGCCTCGCGGGTGGCGGCGGGGGCGGGGTGCTCTTCCCAAAGGCGCAGCGCGGTAACGGGTAAAGCAGGCCGCTCCCCGCGCAGCAGTTGCACCCACTCGTACAGGTTCGGCCCCTCCACCACGGGCGCGCCCACGGTGGCCCCCGGCTCGGTGAAGAGCGTGACCTTGGCCGCCAGCGTGTTCATGCACAGCACCCGGGTTTGCTCCGTATCCCAGATGCGCCCGGCGCCGAGGGGGGCGTCGTCGATGAGGTGCAGATCTAGCGGGGTGGTGGGGCGCAGGGCGGTGAGGCGTTCGACGACCGAGATGCCGCGCGGCCCCATGCCCACGATGGCGATGGCGGGGGTGCTCATGGCCTCCATTGTGGCATAGGGGAGGCTGCGAGCCAGTGCTAGACTGAACTGTCTATATAAATATTGTGATTGCGGCTACCCTGTGATAAACATGCTGGTGCTTACCTCAGTTTAAAATAGACAGATCTGTATACGCTTTCCGGAAAGTACGGCATGAAGAAACTGCTGCGCGCCACGGCCGCGCTCCTGAGTGCCCTGGCCTTAACCCTTGGCCTGGCCTCCTGCGCCGCACCCCGCTCCACTACCAGCCTCACCTACGTGGAGGCGGGCATGTTCAATAGTCTCTACCCGCCGCTGGCGGGCTATTACCCCAACGGTGGGGTGCTCAATAACATTGCCGACCGCCTGCTCTGGCAGGACCCGCAGACCCTGGAACTCCACCCCTGGGTGGCCGCTGGCCTCCCCGAATCCAACGCGGAGGCCACCGAGTTCACCTTCCGTCTGCGCGAGGGCATCACCTACTCCGATGGTTCGCCGCTCGACGCCGCCAACGTGGCCAAGAACTACACCCTCTATGCCCAGGGCGACCCGGAGCGCAAACTCACTCCCTCCGAGCAACTAAGCGGCATGGAATCCGCCGAGGCCCTCGATGCGCTCACGGTGCGCTTCCGCTTTAGCAAGCCCGCCCCGGACTTCCCCCAGGCCACCTCCACGATGAACCAGGCGCTCCTTTCCAATACCACCCTGGACCTGGACGCCACGGGCTTTGCCCCCGGCAACGCCACCGCGATCTCCGGCTCCGGCCCCTTCACCATCGAGGGGGAGAAGCTGGGCACGGACCTGGAGTTGAGCGCCCGTGAGGATTATCAGTGGGCGCCCCCGGCCCGCGGCGATCACCAGGGGCCAGCCGAATTAGAGCGCCTGCACATTACGCTCGCGGCGGAGGATTCGGTGCGCACCGGCGCGCTGACCTCCGGCCAGGCCGAGGTGATCCGCCAGGTGGAGGCCCCCGATGAACAGCACATTCGTGGCCGGGGCCTGGAGATTTACTCCGCGGCCACCAATGGCGTGGACAACGCCTTTCACTTTCACTTCCGCCACCCGCTCTTGCAGGACATTCGGGTGCGCCAGGCGCTCATGTACGGCATTGACCGGGATTTGATTATCCGCACCCTCTTCTCCGATTCCTACGCGGAGGGTACCTCGCTGCTGGCTTCCACCGCGCTGGGATACAAGGATCAGGCCGAGTACTATCGCTTTGAGCCGCAGCGCGCCCGGGAGCTTCTCGACGCCGCGGGCTGGCTCCCCGGCCCCGATGGTATCCGCACCAAGGAGGGCCAGAGGTTGAGCCTTACTTTCAACGAGGCCGTGCCGCAGCCGCGCTCCAAACAGATGGTGACCAAGGTGCAAGAAATGCTCCGTGAGATCGGGGTGGAGGTGAACCTCCACCCCGGAGATCGCGCCGCCCAGCAGGCCGCCATGAAGAACCAAGAGGTGATTCAGGTGCGGCACTCGATGGTGGGGCGCGCCAGCCTGGACGTGCTACCCAATTGGGTGGACGGCCAAGGTCGTAATTCCCTGCTCAACGAGGCCACCGATGGCTCCCTGGGGGACCCGGCGCTGCAAGAAAAAGTAGATGCCTTTTATGCGCTCAGCGATGATGAGGCCCGCCGCCAGGCGGTAGGGGAGTTGCAGGATTACCTTTCCGAGCAGGCCTACGTGTTGCCCATCTTCGAGGAACCCCAGGTCTACGGCTTGCAGCCCCGCGTGGAGGGCTTTGCCACCGAGGCCATTGGGCGCCCCTCCTTTTACGCCGTGACCCTGAAGGAGGAAGGTTAATGTACTCGCTACCTGCTCTCGCGCGCCGGGTGGGCCAGGCGCTCGTGGTGCTATGGGCCGCCTTTAGCCTCGCCTTTATCCTGCTCAGCGCCCTGCCGGGCGACGCCGTGCAGGCCCGCTACGAGGACCCGTCCCTGGGCCTCAACGCCGAACAAATCTCCCAGATGAGGGAGGTCTTTGGGGAGGATGAGCCGGTGCTGCTGCGCTACGCGCGCAGCCTGGGCGGCTTTATTACCGGGGACTTCGGTTATTCCGTTTCCTCCGGCACCTCGGTGGCCGAACTCATCGGCCAGGCCCTGCCCTCCACCCTGGCCTTGGCGCTCACGGCCTTCGTACTCGGGGTGCTCCTGGCGGGCGCGGTGGCTATCACGGCCAGCTTCGGACCCTTTTCCTGGCTGCGCGCACTCTTCCGGGCCGCCCCGCCGCTGCTGGTCTCCCTGCCCAGTTTTTGGCTGGGTATCCTGCTCATTCAGGTATTTTCCTTCCGCCTGGGCTGGGTGCCGGTGATTGACGCCTCCTCGGTGCAGGCTTTGATATTGCCCGCGCTCACTCTGGCGGTGCCGGTGGCCGCGCCCTTGGCCCAGGTGTTGCTGCGCAGCATGGACGAGGTATTAGAACAGCCCTTCATCCATACGGTGCGGGCGCGCGGGGCCAGCCCGCGCTGGCTGCTGTGGCGTGTGGTGTTGCGCAATGCGCTGCTGCCCGCCGTGACGATGGCCGGTGTGCTCTTTGGGGAATTGGTGGGTGGTTCCGTGGTGACGGAGCAGGTCTTTGCCCGCAATGGCATCGGCGCGCTCACCCTATCCGCCGTGGCGGAGCGCGATACCGCCGTGCTCATGGCCGTGGTGGTGATCGCGGCGGCGGCCTTCGTGCTCATCAATCTGGTGGTGGACCTGCTCTATCCGGTACTCGATCCCCGCCTGCGCAGAGCTAAAAAAGGTACACCCACCCAACCCCAGGAGGCCCAAGCATGAGCACACAGACATGGCGCAACCCTGCCACTCTGCTTTCCGCTGGCATTCTCCTGCTGGTGCTGGCCTGGGCTCTCATTCCTGGTCTTTTCACCTCCCAGGACCCGATCTCGGGCGGGGATACCCAAGCCCTGCTGGCACCGAGTGCCCAGCACTGGTTTGGCACCGATGAGGTGGGCCGCGATCTCTACACCCGCGTGGTCTACGGGGCGCGGCAGTCGCTCCTCGGAGCGGTGATTGCGGTGCTCTTCGGCCTCGTGGTGGGCACGGCCCTGGGCGTGCTCGCCGGGGTGTGGCGCGGGGGCGTCGATACGCTGGTCATGCGCGCGATGGACGTGCTGCTGGCCATTCCCGGCCTGCTGCTGAGCCTGGCGGTGATTATCGCGGTGGGGCAGGGCACCTTCCACGCGGCCCTGGCGGTGGGCGTGACCTCCATTGCCACCTTTGCCCGCCTGGCCCGCGCGCAGGTGCTCTCCGTGGTGGAGCAGGATTACGTGGAGGCCGCCTATGGTTCCGGGGCCACGCGCACTCAGGTGGTGCTGCGCCACGTGCTGCCCAATTCGCTCACCCCCGTTGTGGCCCTGGCGGCGGTGCAGTTTGGTTCCGCGATGTTGCAGTTAGCCACCCTGGGGTTCCTCGGTTATGGCACCCCGCCGCCCACCCCGGAGTGGGGCCTGCTCATCGCGGAAAGCCGCAATTACATCGCCACGGCGGGCTGGCTCACCTTGCTGCCGGGCCTGGTGGTGGTGGCCGTGGTGCTGGCGGCCAATCACCTCGCCCACATCATCAGAAAGGCGGCCTAAATGTCTGCTCTGTTGAGTATCCGCGATCTCAGCGTCTCCTACGGTGGCAACCCCGCGGTGCGCGGGGTGAGCCTGGAGGTTCGTCGCGGGGCCATGACCTGCGTGGTGGGGCAATCGGGTTCGGGCAAGTCCACCACGGCGCTGGCCAGCCTGGGCTTGCTCCCGCCGAGCGCCCGCGTGGAGGCGGGCAGCATCGCCTTCGATGGTCAGGAGGTCACGGGTTTGAGCGAACGCCAGTGGCGGGGCCTGCGGGGCCGCCGCATGGGGTTGATTCCCCAAGACCCGCATAATTCTTTGAACCCGCTGAAAACCATCGGCGCGGCGGTGGCCGAGCCCCTGGCTATTCATGGCCGGGATACCTCCGGCGTGGTGGACCTGCTGGCGGCGGTGGGCATTGACGACCCCGCTCGTCGCGCCCGCCAGTACCCCCACGAACTTTCCGGGGGCTTGAAGCAGCGCGCGCTCATCGCCGCCGCCCTGGCCCTGGAACCAGACCTCATCATTGCCGATGAGCCCACCTCGGCGCTCGACGTCACGGTGCAAAAGGTGATCCTCGACCTCCTCGACGAGGTACGCCGCACGCGCAATATCGGCGTGCTGCTCATCACCCACGATCTCGCGGTGGCGGGTGATCGCGCCGATGAGATCGTGGTGATGGAGCGCGGTCAGGTGCGCGAATCGGGCCTGGCCGCCCGCGTGCTCACCGAACCGCAGGCCGCCTACACCAAACAGTTGCTTGCCGACGCCCCCTCGCTGATCACCGCGCGCCGGGAGCCGGTGCGCGCGGAGGGGGTGCAGGCGGCGTCGATAAGCGAAACGCCTTTGCTTGAGGTGCGCGGCGTGGAGCAGCGCTTTGGTGCGGTCAAGGCCGTGGACGACGTGAGTTTTCAGGTGGCGGCGGGCAGCACGCATGCGATCGTGGGGGAGTCCGGTTCCGGTAAGACCACCACCGGGCGCATGATCGCGGGCTTTGGGCGGCCGAGCGCGGGAGAGGTGCTTTTTGGTGGTGCCCCCGTGCCGCAGCGCGAGGGCAAGGCGCTGCGGGCTTTTCGACGCCGCGTGCAGTTGGTGTACCAGAACCCCTATTCCTCCCTGGACCCCCGCCGCAGCGTGGAGTATTCCGTGGCGGAGCCGCTGCGCAATATTGCCCCGCGTGCGGGGAGCGGCGAGATTCGCGGCGAGGTGAGGGAGCGCGTGGCGCATTATCTGGACTTGGTTTCCCTCGACCCCGCGCTCGCTCAGCGCAGGCCCGCGGAACTCTCCGGTGGCCAGCGCCAGCGCGTGGCCCTGGCCCGCGCGCTCATCGTGGAGCCGGAGTTGGTGGTGCTCGATGAGGCGGTCTCCGCCCTCGACGTGAGCGTGCAGGCGCAGATTATCCGCCTGCTACACCGCCTCCAGGAGGACCTGGGGCTGACCTACGTGTTCATCTCACACGACCTCGCGGTGGTGCGCCAGATGGCCGATACTGTCAGTGTGATGCACCGCGGCGAGCAGGTGGAATACGCCACGGCCGCCGAGGTTTTTGATAACCCGCAATCGGAATACACCAGGGCGCTCTTGCAGGCCGTTCCGGGGCAGCGCTACCGGGATGGCGGGCTGAACCTGGGATTATGAGAGGAAGAAACGCATGACGGACATCATCTCGCTGCTTATTGACGAGCCCGCGCTCGACGCCCTGCGCCAGGCCCGCCCCCAGGCAAAGGAGAACGCCCAGGAGGCTTTCGAGGCGTTGTTAGAGGGCGACCTGCTGACCGCGGGGCTGCGCTACCGGCTGGCCCTCATTGTGGCCGAGGCCTCCGGGGTGGAGCCCGCCGTGGCTTTTTACCGGGACCTGGTGGCAGATGAGCCCGAGGTGGCAGCGCCCGCCGCCCTGCACTGGGCGTACCAGTTGGCTACCCGGCCCGCCAGCGCCAATGCCGCCGATATTGAGGAGCTGGCGCGCGAGGGGTGGAGCCCCGATCAGGTGGTGGCGATGGGGCAGCTGATTGGGTTTGTGGCTTTTCAGGTGCGGGTGATTCATGGGCTTCGAGTGATGTTTTCTTATGAGCCCCTGCGCGATGCAGTGCCGCGCGGCTTCGAGGTGCGCACCTACCCCGGCATGGCGCGCCCCGCCCACTTCGTTTCGCATTCCCTGGGCTGGCGCCCCTGGGTGCCTCCGGCAGAAGAACTCACCGAGGAGCAGCGCGCCGCGCTCATCAAGCCGGAGCGGGAGAAGTCCGAGTACTTCCGCCTGCTCGCCCGCGACCCCCGCGCCCTGAAGGCCCGCACTTTGACTGACCTCGACATCTTCTACAACACCGAGGGCGGCTTGGGCCGCGCCGAGCGCGAACTCGCCGCCACCGTGGTCTCCCGGGTGAATGGCTGCGTGTACTGCGCCTCCGTGCACGCGGGCCGCGCAATCCAGGAATCGGGCCGCCGCGAGGACATCGAGCGCCTGCTATCCGAGGGCGTGGCCGCCGACCTCGGCTCCGCCCAGTGGAACGCGGTGCGCGACGCCGCCCGCGCGCTCACCGATACCCCCATTACCTTCAACATCTCTCACGTGCGCGCCCTGCGCGAGGCGGGCCTGAACGATACCGCCGTGGTGGACGTGATTAACTCCGCCGCCTTCTTCCAGTGGGCCAACCGCCTCATGCTCAGCCTGGGAGAACCGGAGCTACCCCGCAGGTTCCGTTAAAATCTTCCCCGTGCACACCAGCCGCCTCGCGCTTTTCGACGCCCTCGCCGCGCGCTCCGCAGCCCACATGCTAGGGGCGTATTCCTCTAGTTTCTCCCTGGCCACGAGCCTGCTGGGCGCGCAGGTGCGTGCGGATATTCGCGCCCTGTACGCCCTGGTGCGCGTGGCCGATGAGATCGTTGATGGGGTGGGTGCCGAGGCCGGCATTGATGTGGCCGCCTGCCTTGATGCCTACGAGGCCGCCGCCGTGAGTGTGCTGCGCGAACGTTTTTCCCCCGACCCCGTGGTGCACGCCTTTGGGCTCACCGCGCGGGCCTGTGGCTTCGAGGAAGCCTGGGTGCGGGCCTTCTTTGCCTCCATGCGGGCTGATATTGAACCGGACTCGATGGGGGAGGCGGAGTTGTGCCGCTACGTGTACGGCTCCGCCGAGGTCATTGGATTAATGTGCGTGGCGATCTTCCTACGGGGACGCTCCGTGCCGTTGCAAGAACGCGCGGTGATGGACGATTCCGCCCGCCGCCTGGGGGCCGCCTTTCAAAAGGTGAACTTCCTGCGTGACCTTGGCGACGATTCCGCAAGGTTGGGGCGGCGCTACTACGAGGTGCCCCTGACCGAGAACCGCAAGACCGAGATCGTGGAGGAGATTCGGGGAGACTTTACCGCCGCCTCGCCGGGGTTAGCACTGCTCCCGCGCCGCGCGCGGGGCACGGTGGCGGCGGCGCGGAATATCTACGCGGACCTCTTGGAGGAGATAGCGCGCACCCCGGCCGCGGAGTTGGAGCGGCGGCGGGTGCGGGTGTCGGGGTACCGCAAGGCGTGGTTGGCGGTGCGGGGCGCGGTTCCGGCGGGGAATAAAAGATGAATACTCAGAGAAACCCGTACACGCTACATGCAGCGATGAAGCCCGTGGCACTGGTGGGACGCGAACAAGAACTTGAGGACTGGGATGTCTCCCTAGACCGGGCCACGGACTACGGCTTTATTGATGCCCCACATATCTTGTGCGGGCATAGGGGAGTGGGTAAGACCGTGCTCCTCGCAGAGATGGCGAGAATCGCGAGGAACAAGGAATGGGTTGTTTGCCAGTTAGAAGCAAAACAGCAGGGTAAAGACCTGCAAACGGTGTTGGGCGGCGGCACTGATAGCGGCGCTCTAGAAATTGACGTGAAAAAACTGATCCGTGGTACAGCCACGGAGTTAAAAGAGCAAAGAAGAGGGCTAGCCGTGCTTATTGATGAGGCGCAAGATCTGGATAAGGAAGAATTAGCCGCCTTAGCCTCGTGTGCTCAGATGGCCTCGATAGAGAGTTTGCCCTTCTTGCTTGTCTTGATAGGCCTCCCTATTTTGAAGAAGAAACTCACGGAATCAAAGTCATACGCTGAGAGGTTTTCTTTCAAAGACATGGAGCGCCTCAATGAGGACGATGCCAGATAAGCGTGCAAACGGGGGAGCAGCAAGACATGCTATGCTTACTTACAAAATGGTCGGCTCTTCCCTTTATTGGGAATGAGCCGATTCTTTTGCTGTGGATCCTTCTTGCACTACGAGGACCACATCTCTATTCTCTAGTTAGCCCCAGTTGATGCTGGTGAGGAAGTGGCCCCGGACGCAGCCTGGAAGACTGTGCACCGGGGTTCGCGCTTAGATAAAGGGGTGCTGCTGTACCCCTTGAAAGCCCCAGGAACGCCTCTGCCGCTGCATGCGACCTGGGGTTCCTGCTTTCTATCCCCTAAACCTTCACCACCATCTTCCCCTTATTAGCCCCGCGCATCATCGCCAGAAAAGCCTCCACGGTGTTATCCAGCCCCTCCACCACGGTCTCCTCGTACACCAGGGAGCCATCTCTCAGCCACGGCACGGCCTTTTCCAGGAACTCGGGCGCCACATCCAGGTGGTCGCCCAGCGTGAATCCCTCAATGCGTAGCGATTTCTTCACGATCTCCGTCATGTTGCGCGGCCCGGCCTGGGGAGTTTCCAGGTTGTACTGGCTAATCATGCCGCATTCCACCAGGCGGCCAAAGCGGTTCATGGCGCCGATGGCGGCTTCCAGGTGGTCGCCACCCACATTGTCAAAGTAGAGGTCGATCCCGGTGGGCAGTTGTTCCGCAATGGGCGCGGCCTTGTAGTCCAGGGCCACGTCAAAGCCGTAGCGTTCGGTGAGCATGGCGGCCTTTTCCGGTCCGCCGGCTGAACCAATCACGCGCTCGGCTCCGAGCAGGCGTGCGATCTGTCCCACGGCGCTGCCCACGGCCCCGGCTGCTCCGGAAACAAAGACGGTATCGCCCGGCTTGAGGTTGCCAATGCGGGTGAGTCCGGCGTAGGCGGTCATGCCGGTGATTCCCAAGATGCCCAGGTACACCGAGGGGGAGTGTCCGGGAAAGTCGGTCACGGCGCGGAACTCCGCCGCCTGGCCCTGGGCGACGTCGCGCCAGCCTTGCTGGTGGGTGACCAGCGTGCCCTCGGGGAGGGCGTCGGCACGCGATTCGATGACGCGCCCCACGGCGGAGCCGGTCATGGGGGCGTCGAGCTCGAAGGGCGGGATGTAGCTGGGGGCGTCGCTCATGCGTCCGCGCATGTAGGGGTCCACGGAGATGTACTCGTTGCGCACGCGTACCTCGCCCTCGTTGAGGTCGGGGAGTTCGGCGCGCACGGTGCGGAAGTTCTCGGGCTGGGGCCAGCCGGTGGGGCGGGAGGCAAGATGAATCTGGTTACTGTGCATGGGGCACGATCTTAGGCTTCTAGGATGGAGGTATGGCAAGCAGGCATATTGTGGTGATCGGGGCGGGGATAGCGGGCCTGGCCACGGCGGCTTTATTGGGGCGCTATGGTCACCGGGTCACGCTGTGTGAGAAGAACGATGATCTGGGCGGGCGCGCGGGTTCCCTGGAGGTGGAGGGGTTTCGCTTTGATACCGGCCCCAGTTGGTATCTCATGCCGGAGGCCTACGAGCGCTTCTTTGAACACTTTGGCACCACCCCGGAGCGCGAGTACGGGCTGACCCGCCTCGATCCCGCCTACCGCGTGTTCCACGGGCAGCGCCGTGCCGACGTCCGCACGGATCAGGCGGAAGCCCTGTTCGAGTCGGTGGAGGCGGGCTCCGGGGCGCGGTTGCACGAGTATCTCGATAGCGCCTCTGATGCTTACCGCATTGCGCTCGATACCTTCCTTTACACCACCTTCCAAAACCTCCCGGAACTGCTCACCCCCGAGGTACGCACCCAGATACCGCGCCTGTTGCGCCTGCTCACCGAGCCCCTGGGGCGTAAAACCGCGCGGGTGGCGCGCGACCCTTTGTTGCGGCAGATTCTGGATTACCCGGCGGTATTTCTCTCCTCGCGCCCGGAGAAGATTCCCTCCCTGTATCACCTGATGAGCCACACCGATCTGCGCCAGGGGGTGTGGTATCCCACGGGTGGTTTTTATGCCATCGTGGAGGCCATCGCCCGCCTGGCGCGGGAAAACGGGGTGGACATCCGCACCGGCTGCGCCGTCACCGGCATTGAGGTGCGCGCCGGGCGCGCCTGCGGGGTGCACACTTCCCAGGGCTTTATTGCTGCCGACGCCGTGGTGAGCGCCGCGGACATGCACCACACGGAGGGCTCCCTGGTGCCGGTGCAGTATCGCACCTATCCGCCCCGGTGGTGGAGGAATCGCCAGCCGGGTCCCTCGGTGGTGCTGGCGCTGCTGGGGGTGCGCGGGGAATTGCCGGGCTTGTTGCACCACAATCTGATCTTCTCCCCGGATTGGCGGCCGGACTTTGATGCCGTATTTGGGGGCGGGGGAGCCTCGCGTTCTATTTACGTGTGTAAGCCGTCTGCCACGGATACCACGGTGGCTCCCAAGGGGCATGAAAATCTCTTTGCCCTTATTCCGGTACCCGCGCAGGAATCCCTGGGGCAGGGGAGCGCCTACGGGGAGCCGAGCGCGTGGGTGGAGTCCACGGCAGAGGGGGCTATTGCGCAGATTGCTCAGGCGGCCGGGGCTCCGGACTTGAGCGAGCGGATCGTGCTGCGCCGCACCGTGGGGCCGAAAGACTTTGCGCTGCGTTACCATGCGTGGCGCGCTGGTGCTATTGGTCCCTCTCACACGCTGAGGCAATCGGCTTTCCTCCGCGGTTCACAGGCATCACGCAAGGTGGATGGCCTTTTTTATGCGGGTGCCACCACGGCGCCGGGCGTGGGAGTGCCCATGTGTCTTATCTCGGCAGAGAACATCCTTACATGGATATAGGCACCCCTATATGGGGGTAATTTAAACGATCTCTGTGCAATGTACATGACATTTTCCGTTAGTACGGGCAAGTAACTTTCCGTGCGATACCCCGGCAAACCTGGGCTCATGTGGAAAGTTTAAGAAAACTATGAGGTTTGGGTGTGAATGGTGCTCAGACGTCATATGCAAAATCATTCATGTATTGGTAGCGTGAGACGGGTGCCTGAACGGATGCCGAGAAAGAGTCCTGCGTACGTCATCATCGCAGATGAAATGAGAACCTGGATCGAGCGCGGTGATTATGCCCCAGGCGATAAGTTGCCTAATGAGCGGCAGCTTGTTGAAGAGTTTGGGGTAGCGCGTATGACGGTTCGTCATGCGCTCGATATCCTCCAAATGGAAGCTCTCATCGACAGGCGGCGAGGCCGCACTGGCGGCACCTTCGTCAAGGGAGTGCCGCCCACGGTGGAACTCACCCGCCTGGAGGGCCTGATGATCCAGCTGCGCCAGCGTGGATTGTCCGTGTACTCCAAGGTGCTTGCGGCCACCATGATGGAGGCCACCGTGCGTATTTCGCAGTCCTTGCACCTGCCTCCCCACGCGCCGGTGCTCAACATTGTGCGTTTGCGCTCGGTGGATACCACCCCGCTGCTTATTGAGAACAGCTATTACCCGGCGGACTTGGTTCCGGGAATGTTAGAGGAGGACCTTACGGGTTCCCTTTATGAACTCATGGAGAAGCGCTGGGATATGGCTCCCACGCGGAAATGGGAGATCATTAGCCCCGGTATTCCCTCCCAATCCGAGCAGACGCAACTTAATATTCCCCGCAATGTTCCGATCATGCGTATTCAGCGCGTGGCGCAGTCTCGGGACGGCAGCTATGTGGAGTATTCCGATGACGCGGTGCGCTCGGACATCGCCAAGATCAAGGTTGTGACGGAGGAGTAGAAAACCCGCCATGCAATTCGCAGCTCCGCTCCATCACGGTGCGGGGCTGCGACGTATTCCGTAGAGTTCGAGGCCCGAGGCCTCCCAAACTAGCGGGCGTCCACGGCGCGCAGGCGCATGATGCGTGCCACGCGGTCCCGATTCTCCGTGATGAGGCGGCGCAATCCCGTAGAAGAGGTGGCCTCGATCAGGCGATCTGCGAGTTCTAGGCCTTGCTCGGTGGCGTTCCAGAAGGGGTATAGGCCCATCAGGGTGCGCTGAGCCATCTCGGAACTCAGTTTCTCCCACACCTGGGGAGCCACCTCAAAGTACTCTTCGTTGAACTGTTCCAGCAGGGGAGCGGAGTCCACCCAGGCCCAGCCCTCCATCTTGGAGCGCGAATCGAGGTTGGACATATCACCGGCCACTAGCTCATCGAATACCTCGCGCTTCACCGCAGCCTCCGGAATAGCGGCATAGGCGCGTAGGGCCGCCTGGGTTCCTGCGGAAGTACGATCGGCCGCGCTGAGTTCGGCGATCGCCTCCTTGGCCTCCTCGGCGCCGTTCAAGGAACCGTGGCCGATGAGAGCCGTGAGGGCCAGCCAGCGCAAATCCTTTTCCGCGGCGGTATCCGCGTAGCGCCCGCGCAGATAGTCCGCAGCTTCCTCGGTTAGCCCCACGTAGGTGAGCTGGTGGGCAAAGATGAGCGCGGCGGCCGGGTCGTCCTGCTGGGCGCCGCGCAGCAGCGCCGTGGCCAGGAGCTCTCGGCCCTCCGCCTTAGCCCAGGCGGGATCGGCATAGGTGTGTACCGCCGTGGCGGCCTGAGCGAGGATCTTCTCCAATACGGCCAGTTCCGTCTCGTGCTGGGCGCCGCGCGCTACCAGGGCGGCGAAGTCGCGGGGGCGCATCTGCCCATCGCGCACGGCCTCCCAGGCGGCGGACCAGCACAGGGTGCGGGCCATCGGGTCTGCGATGCGCTCGATGTTCTCTAGCAGGAAGGCCCGCGAGCCCTCATCCAGACCCATGAGGCAGTAGGTGAGGTCATCGTCATTGACGAGCACGAGGTCGGCGGTTTCCACCCCCACCAGGTCCGGCACGTCGGTGGTTTCCCCGTTCAGGTCGATCTCCACGCGCTGAGTGCGCACCACCGCGCCGTCGATAAGCGAATACAGCCCCACGGCCACGCGGTGAGTACGCGGAAGTTCCTCCTGCATCACCTGGAAGGCGGCGTAGCGCCCCTCGGATACCTCGAACTGCGGGCGCAGGCGGGAGATGCCGGTGGTTTTCAGCCACTCATCGGCCCAGCCGCTCAGGTCGCGGCCGGATGCCTCGGCCAGGGCAGAAAGGAGATCGTCAAAGGTGGCGTTGCCCCAGGCGTGGTTGGCAAAGTGGCGGCGCACTCCGGCAAAGAAGTTCTCCCGGCCCACGTAGGCCTGGAGCTGCTTGAGCACGGAGGCTCCCTTGGCGTAGGTGATGCCGTCAAAGTTCTGGTCCACCGTCTCAATATCGGAGGCATCCGTGGAGATGGGGTGCGTGGTGGGCAGTTGGTCCTGGCTATAGGCCCAGGCCTTTTCCACGGCGGCGAAGGTCACCCAGGCGGTGCTGTACTGGGTTTCCTCGGCCTGGGAGATGGCGGCGGCCCAGGTGGCAAAGGATTCGTTGAGCCACAGGTCGTCCCACCAGCGCATAGTCACCAGATCGCCAAACCACATGTGGGCGAGCTCGTGCAGGATGGTGTCTGCGCGGCGCTCGTAGCGGTAATGCGTGGCCTGAGAGGTAAATACGTATTCATCGCGCAGGGTCACGCAGCCGGCGTTTTCCATCGCTCCGGCGTTGAACTCCGGCACGAAGATCTGGTCATACTTGCCAAAGGGGTAGGCAAAGCCGAAGTTGCGGTGATAGAAGTCAAAGCCCTGCTTGGTCTCGCGGAAGAGACGGTCAGCATCCAGGTGCGGTGCCAGGGATTTGCGGCAGTACAGTCCCAGCGGCACGGTGATGGTTTCTCCCTCGGCGGGCTGATTGGCCGGGGTCTCGGGGTGCCGGGTGAGCGTGCCCGTCCAAGTGCTGCGCACCTCGGTATAAGGCCCCGCGCACACCGCTACCAGGTAAGTGGAAAGAGGATAGTCCACGGAGGAGGTATGGGTGAGGGTGCCCTCATCGCTGCGCACCGTGTTCTGCTCGGCGTTGCCGATCACTCGCCAATCATCGGGGGTATGCAAGGTGAAGGAATAAGTGGCTTTGAGGTCGGGCTGATCGAAGCAAGCGAACATGCGCTTGGCATCGGCCGTTTCAAACTGGGTGTAGAGATAGGTGCGGCCATCGGCGGGATCCACAAAGCGGTGCAGGCCCTCGCCGGTGCGCGAGTAGCGGCAGGTAGCCACCACACGCAGGGTGTGTTCCCCAGGTTCCAGGCCGCGCAGGGGGATGCCGTTTTCCTCCTGGTAGGCGCCGCCCCGGTTCGCGTTATCCAGGATGTCGGTGCCGTTGAGGCGCACTCCGTCCACGCGCGCGGCGCGCAGGTCAAGGAAAGTATCGCCGGGGTTCGTCACGGCAAACTTGATGGTGGTGATCGAGCTAAACTCCCCAGAGTCCGGGTCGGTGAGGTCCAGGCTGATGTCGTAGTGGTGCACCTTCAACATCCGTGCACGGGCCTGAGCTTCCTCGTGGGTGAGGTTGATGGAACTCATGGTTCATCCCTTTCCTTAATCGTTGCGGGGCTGGTCCCACGCGGTGTTCCGGCTAGGGGTGGCGCCGCAGTGGTGGGTTGTGCCCAAGCATGGGAGCCGCCCTATCACCTTTCGATTACCACCGTAGTACGGGGCCGTGTCCGCGTAGCTATTGTGGAGGGGGTCACGCGATATTCCCTGATAGAAGGAGTCATCATGGCCACTCCCGTTACTTTTTGGTTCGACGTTTCCTGCCCGTTCTGCTGGCAGACCTCCCGCTGGATCAAGGAGGTAGAAAAGGTGCGCGATATTGAGGTGGAGTGGGTGCCGATGTCCCTTTCCGTGCTCAACGACGGCCGCGATCTCGACCCCGATTACATGGAGAAGATGAAGGCCAACTGGGGCCCGGCCCGCGTTTTCGCCCTGGTCAAGGAGAAGGAGCCGGAGAAGATCGACGCCCTCTACACCGCGATGGGCACCATCATCCACCCCGGCCGCCAGGGCGCCAAGAAGGGCTACGGTGCCTACAACGAGGTGATCGCCCAGGCCCTAGAGCAAGTGGGGCTCGACGCCGCCTACGCCGAGGTGGCCGATGATGAGGCGGGCGACGAGCGCCTGCGCGCCTACCACCAGGGGGCAATGGACGCCGTGGGCGATGAGGTGGGCACGTCCGTCATCAAACTTGGCGACGCCGCCTTCTTCGGCCCCGTCATCACCCGCGTGCCCACCGGCGAGCAAGCAGGGGAGCTTTTCGACGCCTCCGTGGCCCTGGCTGACTACCCCTACTTCTTCGAACTCAAGCGCTCGCGCACGGAAAACCCGCAGATATAGGGAATTGCGAAGCTAGTTCTCGCTCTCCGCGATACTAAGGCGCTTTTCTATCCGCACTAAGCGCCTCTCCACATCGGCCAGGGCGAAGGCTACGGCCTGGCCGATTTTATCGGCATGGCGTGCTGAGGCGTCGGGGTTTCCGTGGTGGGAATCCAACGATGCTAAGTCGGAGCGGTGCTTATTGAGGTCCGACACAAACTTTGCGCAGGTATTGAGGCCCTGGCGCAACAATGCGAGCTCTACATCGGCATCGGAATAGCCATGCGGCTTGCTATCCATAGTTAGTAATCCTCTTTCCAGAGCTGTTTGCTCTGTGGGATGTATCGGACATAAGCGATGAGTCATTACACGGCAGGCGGCGGGGTGTTTGAGTCCTTCTTTCGGGTATCGCTCCGGCGCAAGATATGACTAAGGCCCCCTCCCGCACACCAGCGGAAGGGGGCCTTAAAACCTCGCGGTTTTTCTTAGCAGTCAGCCTCGTTGGAGGACTCATCGCTGCCACCAGCGGCGCCGCCACCGAAGAGGCCGTTGAGGCCACCCAGGGTGTCCACGATGCCCTTAGCGGTCTCCACGCCCTTCTTGGCGTTGTCCAGGCGCTTGCCGGTGAGCTCAGCCTTCTCGGTCTCGGAGGGCTTCTTGGCCTCCTGCTGAGCGGCGGCAGCCTCGGGGGAGAGGGTCTGGCCCGGCAGGATGGAGGGACGCTCATCGGCCATAGCCGGGGCGATGGTAGCGGAGGCGGCCACGGCCAGGGTGGCGGCGCTGACGGCGAACTTACGAGAAAGCTTCATCTCTTCGTTCCCTTTCGTAGTTATCTGACATGTCGTGTGGCGGTCGGTGTTTACGCCACGGGGTGCCAGCATAACGGGGTTGAGTTTAAAATGATAGGAAAAATGGTTACGAGACGATAAATGTTTAGTGTCAATTTAGATAAATGCACGCAGTTACGGCTTGACCAGTGTAAACATCGCTTTTTGGTGGTGTTGAAAGTGATTATCGCCTGCCATATGGTATAGTAACCAAGTTTCTTTTTGATCCTTTTATATGAATCTCTGCACGGAGTATGTGCCGTTATCGTCGTGGGATACACCGGCGCCAATCTGGGTGGCCTCGGGGTTGAGGAGGTTTTCTCGGTGTCCCTCGGAATTGAGCCAATCCTGCACCACATCCTGAGCGCTCGTCTGGGCGCCATAAAAGTGGATGTTCTCGGCAAAGTCCCCCTCGGCGTGCTCAAACACTCCCGTGGTGCTCATGGTCTTGGCCCACTGATCTGCTTCCTCGGAAAGCTCGGCATTGGCTTCTAGGGGGTTGAGTCCGTGCTCGGCGCGCACCTGGTTGCTGAGGTCAATGATCTCTTGGGCGGTGATGTCCTCGGCCACGGCCTCGCCGGCGTGATCGGAGGGTTCGGAAACGGTGGCCTCTTCTACCTCCGGGGCGGCCGCGCTTTCCTCGTGGAGGATGGTGACGTCCTCGGCGTGAGCGTCGGGGGCGTCGGCAATGGCCCCAGCGGCGGCGGCTGCGGGAGTGGCCGCGAGGGCGGCGGCCCCGGCGATCTTGGTGGCGTCGGTATTCTCTTCGGAGGTCATGGTTCCCCTTTCGATGTTAAGAAACGACTACGTACCTATTCGAGCCTAACGCGCAAGGAAAGGGCTCGCAGCGGCTCTTTCTCCGTTAGAATTGGCTCCATGCGCGTATATCTAGGGGCGGACCACGCCGGCTTTGAACTGAAAAACATCATCGCGGATCACCTTCGAGGTGCCGGGCATGAGGTGATTGACTGTGGTGCTCATAATTACGATCCCGAGGACGATTATCCGGCCTTCTGCATTGAGGCAGCTCAGCGGACGGTGAATGATCCCGGTTCCTTGGGCATCGTTTTGGGCGGTTCCGGCAATGGCGAGCAGATCGCCGCGAACAAGGTCAAGGGTGCGCGTTGCGCCCTGGCGTGGTCGGAGGAGACGGCGCGCCTGGCCCGCGAGCACAATAATGCTCAGCTCATCGGCATCGGTGGCCGCATGCACTCCCCGGAGGAGGCGTTGAAGATCGTCGATGCTTTCTTGGAGCAGGAGTGGTCGCAGGCGGAGCGTCACCAGCGGCGCATTGACATCCTGGCCGATTATGAGCGCACGGGGATTGCTCCCACGATTTAATCTGCCGCTGGCCGAGGTTTGGGTATCGCGTACCCGGTGCGATACACTGCCTATCACGCCAGGGGAACGTCGTATAGTGGCTAATACCTCAGCCTTCCAAGCTGAAGACGCGGGTTCGATTCCCGTCGTTCCCTCCAGGAATAAAGGCCCTGCCGCAATGCGGTGGGGCCTTTAACCTACCCCGGTGTAGCCGGGGCTTTGGCGGAGCCGGTAAAGTGGCGGCTCGTACGGGGCGTGGCGCAGCTTGGTAGCGCACCTGCTTTGGGAGCAGGGGGTCGCAGGTTCAAATCCTGTCGCCCCGACGTACATGTTTTATCGCCTAATCCAGGAGAGTGACTCGTGAAGAGTTCCGTCGAGAAGCTGAGCGACACCCGTGTCAAGCTCACTGTGAACGTCCCCTTCGATGAATTGAAGGGCGAGCTTGACCAGGCTTATGCCGCCATCGCGCAGCAGGTGTCTATCCCCGGCTTCCGCAAGGGTAAGGCTCCCCGCCAGCTTATCGACGCCCGCTTTGGCCGCGGTCCCATCCTGGAGCAGGTTGTCAACGATATGCTCCCCTCCCGCTACGAGGCCGCTCTGAGCGAGAACGAGCTCAACCCGCTGGGTCAGCCCGAGGTGGACGTCACGGAGATCAAGGATAAGGAGTTCGTGCAGTTCACCGCCGAGGTGGACGTGCGCCCCGAGATCGAAGTGCCCGACTTCTCCGGTATTGAGGTCACCGTACCCGCCTTGGAGGTCAATGACGAGGCCGTGGACGAGGCCATCGACCAGCTGCGCGGCCGCTTCGCGGAGTTGAAGGACACCAAGCGCAAGCTCAAGACCGGCGACTTCGCCATCATCGACCTCAAGGCCACCATCGACGGCGAGGTTGTGGACGAGGCCACCACCGAAGGCCTTTCCTACGAGATCGGCCAGGGCGACCTCATCGACGGCCTGGATACCGCCCTGCGCGGCATGAAGACCGGCGAGGATAACGAGTTCACCGCCAAGATTCGCAGCGGCGAGCACAAGGACGAGGAAGCCACCATCGCGGTGCACGTCCAGCAGACCAAGGAGCGCAAGCTGCCGGATCTGGACGAGGAGTTCGTGCAGATGGCCTCCGAGTTCGACACCGTGGAGGAACTGCGCGAGTCCACCAAGAACCAGGTGGAGGAGTCCAAGAAGGCCGAGCAGGCCACCGCCATCCGCGATGCCGTGCTGGAGAAGGCGCTTGCCGACGCCGCCTTCCCTCTGCCCGAGGGCGTGGTAAACGAGCAGGTACACAACCAGCTCCACCAATTGCTGGGCCAGCTTGCCCACGACGAGGCTGCCCTGAACTCCGCCCTGGAACAGCAGGGCACCAACCGCGAGGAGTTCGATAAGGAGCAGCGCACCAGCGCCGAGGAGGCTGTGCGCACGCAGCTCTTCCTCGACGCCCTGGCCGAGCAGGAGGCCCCGGAGGTCTCCCAGCAGGAGCTGACCGATCACATCATGTTCACGGCCCAGGCCTACGGAATGGACCCCAACCAGTTCGTGCAGCAGCTCTCCCAGTCCGGGCAGATCGCTAATCTCTTCTCCGATGTGCGCCGTGGCAAGGCCCTGGCCGCCGCCATCTGCCGCACCAAGGTGACGGATTCCGAGGGCAACTCCGTGGACCCCACCGAGTACTTCGGTGAAGAGGAGGAAGAGGGCGAGGATAAGGAGTAATCTCCCCTCTGCCTAGAAGGAGGCTCGGCCCTGGTGGCCGGGCCTTTTCTCGGTTTATGAGGTATCCGCGGCGGCCGCCCAACGCTGTGAGCGAACAGGGGCGCTTTTTGCTACCCGGCGCGGGTAGCCTGTGGGAAGTATCAGTTCAACGCAAGGAGAAAGAAAACCCATGAATGTACCTAGCACGATGGCCGCAGAGGCTTCGGGGCTGAATCTGAGCGATTCTGTGTACGAGCGCCTGCTGCGCGAGCGCATCATCTTCCTGGGCAGCCAGGTGGACGATGAGATCGCCAATAAGCTCTGCGCGCAGATTCTTCTGCTTTCTGCGGAGGACCCCACCCGGGACATTTCCCTGTACATCAATTCCCCCGGTGGTTCCGTCACGGCGGGCATGGCTATTTATGACACGATGAAGTATTCCCCCTGCGATGTGGCTACCTATGGCATGGGCCTGGCGGCCTCGATGGGGCAGTTCCTGCTCACCGCCGGTACCCCTGGCAAGCGCTTTGCTCTCCCGCACGCGCGGATCATGATGCACCAGCCTTCCGCAGGCGTGGGTGGCACGGCGGCGGACATCGCCATTCAGGCGGAGCAGTTTGCGGCCACCAAGAAGGAGATGGCGGAACTCATCGCGGAGCACTCCGGGCAGACCTTCGAGCAGATCACCAAGGATTCTGACCGCGACCGTTGGTTCACCGCCGCCCAGGCCAAGGAATACGGCCTGGTGGATCACGTGATTACCACGGCCCAGGGCTCGGTTAGCAACTAAGAGGATTACAGAGGAGATACCCCCATGAATAACGCTTTTCAGATGCCCTCATCGCGCTACGTGCTGCCCTCCTTCATCGAGCAGTCCGCTTATGGCACCAAGGAAACGAACCCTTATGCCAAGCTCTTTGAGGAGCGCATTATCTTCCTGGGTACCCAGGTAGATGACACCTCCGCTAATGACATCATGGCGCAGCTTCTGGTGCTCGAAGGCCTAGACCCGGACCGGGACATCACCATGTACATCAATTCCCCCGGTGGTTCCTTTACCGCGCTCATGGCTATTTACGACACCATGCAGTACGTGCGCCCCGATGTGCAGACGGTTTGCCTGGGCCAGGCGGCCTCCGCCGCCGCCGTGCTGCTGGCCGCCGGTGCCAAGGGCAAGCGCGCCGTGCTGCCGAACTCCCGCGTGTTGATTCACCAGCCCGCCACCCAGGGCACCCAGGGGCAGGTTTCTGACCTGGAGATTCAGGCCGCAGAAATCGAGCGCATGCGCACCCTTATGGAAAAGACGCTGGCGGCGCACACCGGCCGCAGCGCCGAGCAGATCCGCATTGATACGGACCGCGATAAGATTCTCACCGCCGAGGAGGCCGTGGAGTACGGTATCGCGGATCAGATATTCCAGTACCGCAAGCTGAACGATTAAACACGAAAAAGCGAGGGTCACCCCCTCGCTTTTCTTATGCCGCCGCCTCGATAAGGAGGCGGTGCAGGGTGCTATCCCCGGTGAGTTCGGGGTGGAAGGAACAAGCCAGGCGGTTGCCCTGGCGCACGCCCACGATTGCGCCCTCATAGCGGGAACACACGGTGGCCGCCGGTCCCACGGAGGTGACCTTGGGGCCGCGGATAAAGGCGACGTCGATAGCGGTGCCCTCCCAGTCCACCCGCGTGTGCAGGGAGTTCACCTGGGGGCCAAAGGCATTGCGCTCCACCTCGGCGTCGATAAGCCCCCAGCGGGCTAAGAGGATCAGCCCGGCACAGGTGCCCAGCACGGGTGCGCCCGCGCTTATCGACGCCACGAGGGGCTCGCACACCCCGAAGATTCCGGCGAGCTTATCAATGGGGCCGGATTCCCCTCCGGGGAGCACAAAGGCATCGCAGCCCGCCACGTTCTCGGCGCGGCGAATGAGCCGTACCTGCGCGCCGAGGTCCGCGAGCATCTCCGCGTGTTCGGCCACGCCGCCTTGCAGGGCGAGTACGCCTATGGTCGGTACCGCCACGGTTTACCAACCACGCTCGGCCAGGCGGTGCGGTGCGGGCAGATCGCCCACGTTAATTCCCACCATCGCCTCGCCCAGGCCGCGGGAGACCTCCGCGATCACGGCCGGGTCGTCGTACTGCGCGGTGGCCTTCACGATGGCGGCGGCGCGGGCGGCGGGGTCGCCGGACTTGAAGATGCCGGAGCCCACGAATACGCCGTCGGCCCCCAGCTGCATCATCATGGCGGCGTCGGCGGGCGTGGCCACGCCACCGGCGGTGAACATCACCACGGGGAGCTTTCCGGTGCGGGCCACCTCGGCCACGAGGTCGTAGGGGGCGGAGAGTTCCTTGGCGGCCACGTAGAGTTCATCCTCGCGCAGGTGGCGCAGCCCCGCGATCTCCTCGGTGATGGTGCGGATGTGGCGGGTGGCCTCGGAGACGTCGCCGGTACCGGCCTCGCCCTTGGAGCGGATCATGGCCGCGCCCTCGGCAATGCGGCGCAGGGCCTCGCCCAGGTTGGTGGCGCCGCACACGAAAGGCACGGTGAAGGGCTGCTTATTGATGTGGTGGGTGTAATCGGCGGGGGAGAGGACCTCGGACTCGTCGATGAAGTCCACCTTGAGGTGTTCGAGCACCTGTGCCTCCACGAAGTGCCCGATGCGAGCCTTAGCCATCACGGGGATGGAAACGGCCTCGATGATGCCGGAGATGAGGTCGGGATCGCTCATGCGGGCCACGCCGCCTTGGGCGCGGATGTCGGCGGGCACCCGCTCCAGGGCCATGACGGCCACGGCGCCGGCTTCCTCGGCAATCTTGGCCTGCTCGGGCGTCACCACGTCCATGATGACGCCGCCCTTGAGCATGTCGGCCAGGCCGCGTTTCACCAGCGGGGAGCCGGTGCGGGGGGAATCTACGTGAGTTTCAGTCATGCGGACCATTATGACCCGGGGTGGTGGTCTAAAGAAAGTGCCAAGTTAAGTGAGTTATTTTGTACCACTTGCTGTGCGGGGGCCGATGAATGGCGGATTTTGCTGCCAATAGGCTCCGATGGTGCCAGTGCTCATTGCTACTTCATGGTGACCACGATTACAGTGGTGGGGGTTGCTACGAATCATCATTCGTATGCCGCGTTGCACAAGCCATGTGATGGCACCAAACGTAAAGGAGCAAGAAGATGACGGACTCTATTTATATCGTCGAATCTGCACGATCTCCCATCGGAACCTTCCTGGGTTCCCTCTCCTCCTACAGCCCCATTGACCTGGGCACGCACGTGGCCAAGGCGGTCATCGAGCGCTCCGGCGCCCCCGCCGATGCCTTCGACGCCTCCGTATTCGCCAACGTCGTTACCACCCGCCCCCGCGATGCCTACACCCCCCGCGCGGTGGCGCTGGAATCGGGCCTCCCGCAGCACAGCCACGCCTATGCCGTCAATCGTCTCTGTGGCTCCGGTGTACAGGCCATCGTGAGCGCGGCGCAGCAGATGGTCACCGGCGATTCCGAGCTGGCCCTGGTGGGTGGCTCCGAGGTGATGAGCCAGGCCCCGTACTCCATCCCCGGCATGCGCAAGGGGATCAAGATGGGCGAGGGCAAGCTGGATGACTGGCTCACCGGCGCCCTGACCGACCCGATGGGCAACGGCATCATGGGCATCACCGCGGAGAATATCGCCGCGAAGTTCGGTATCAGCCGCGAGCGCCAGGACGAGTACGCCCTGGAGACCCAGCGCCGCGCCGCCGCCGCCATCGCCAACGGGCACTTTGACGATCAGATCGTTCCGGTGCCGATCCGCGGCGGCGAGTTCACCACCGACGAGCACCCGCGCGAGACCACCCTGGAAAAGCTGGCTGGCCTGCGTCCGACCTTCAAGAAGGACGGCACCGTGACCGCCGGTAACTCCTCCGGCATTAACGACGCCGCCGCCGTCACCGTCATGGCCACCCAAAAGGCCGTGGACGAGCACGGCCTGAACCCCCAGGCCCGCGTGGTGAGCTGGGGTATCGCAGGTTGTGATCCCAAGTACATGGGCCTGGGCCCCGTGGGGGCGGTGCCCAAGGCCCTCAAGAAGGCGGGCCTGAAGCTCGATGATATTGACCTCATCGAGTCCAACGAGGCCTTTGCCGCCCAGTGCATCGCGGTTTCCGACCAGCTGGGCTTTGATCCCGCCAAGACCAACGTGGACGGCGGCGCCATCGCCCTGGGCCACCCGATCGGCGCCACCGGCGTCATCCTCACCGTCAAGCTCATTTCCCGCCTGCGCGCCACCGGTGGCCGCTACGGCCTGGTCACCCTCTGCATCGGTGGCGGCCAGGGTATCGCTCTCGTATTGGAGGTTCAGTAAACAATGACTGCTGATATTCGCACCGCTGCTGTTTTCGGAGCCGGCTCGATGGGCGCGGGCATCGCCGCGCACCTCGCCAACGCCGGGGTGAAGGTTCACCTTCTGGATATTCCCGCCGAGGGGGAGGACCGCGACGCCCGCGCCAAGAAGGGCATCGAACTCCAGGTCAAGCGCCACGGATTCATGCGCCCGGAGTATGCGGAGAACGTGATTCCCGGCAACGTGGAGGATCACCTTGACCGCCTGTCCGAGGCCGAGTGGATCGTGGAGGCCGTGTTTGAGGACTTGAAGGTCAAGCAGGACACCTTCAAGAAGATCGACGCCCACCGCACCCCCGGTACCCCGGTGAGCTCCAATACCTCCACCATTCCGCTGGCGGAACTCCTCGGCGGCCTGGATGAGGGCTTCCGCCGCGATTTCGCCATCACGCACTTCTTCAACCCCCCGCGCGTGATGCGCCTGGTGGAGCTGGTGGAGGGGCCCGATACCCGCCCGGAGGTCACCGAAGCACTCACGTACGTGCTGGAACGCCAGATGGGCAAGGTCATCGTGGATTGCCGCGATACCCCCGGCTTCATCGCCAACCGCATCGGTAACTTCTGGATGGCCGCCGGAGCCTACCTCGCCTTCGAGCAGAACATCGCCCCCGAGCAGGCCGATACCGCCTTTGGGCGTGCCTTTGGTATCCCGCGCACGGGTATCTTCGGGCTCTTCGATTACGTGGGCCTGCAACTCGTCCCGGCTATCTGGGGTTCCTTGCTCTCCGCTCTGCCGGAGCAGGATGCCTACCACCGCTTTGACATCACCACCCGCCCGGAATTCACCACGCTGCTGGATAAGGGCTTTACCGGCCGCACGGCGGAGTCCGGCTTCTACCGTGGCCGCGATGAGGTCTTTGACTTCGCCGCCGGCGATTACCGCCCCCGCGAGTCCTACAGCGTGCCCAAGGACGCCCGCGAACTTCTCACCTCCGATACCCCGGAGGGGCGCTACGCCGAGGACGTGCTGCTGACCACCCTGACTTATTGCTGCGAGACCGCCCCGGAGGTCTGCGACTCCGTGGACGCCATCGACGCCGCGATGGCCCTGGGTTACGGCTGGAAGCAGGGCCCCTTCGCCCTGGCCGACCGCCTGGGCGTGGAGTGGTTGGCCTCCCTCTATGAGGGTCAGGCACCGGCGCTTCTCGACGCCGCCGTCAAGGCCGGTGGCTTCTACCCCGAGGGTGGGATGCTCGGCGCCGATGGCACCGTGCAGACCCCCAAGGAGCGCGAGGGCGTGGTGACCGTCGCGGCGCTCACCGAGGGCGCCGAGGTGATCGTGCGCAACGACGCCGCTACCGTGTACAAGCGCCAGGATGGCATCGGCGTGTTCACCTTCACCACCCCGATGAATGCCTGCACGAACCCGGCGCTTGACGTGCTTAACGAGGTGGCCGATCGCACCGATCTGCGCGCTCTGCTCATCGCCTCCGATAACCCCAGTTCCTTCTGCGCGGGTGCCGATCTCCCCATGATCGCGGGTCTGGCCGCCGAAGGCGATGCGGAGAAGGCCTACCCGGTTATTCGCCACGGCGCGGTGACCTTCCAAAAGCTGCGCGACGCCGCCTTCCCCGTGGTGGGCGCTGTGCGCGGCGTCGCCCTGGGTGGTGGCTCGGAGCTGGTGCTGCATACCGACGCCTCCGTGATCCACGCGGAAACCCGCATGGGCTTCCCGGAGCGTTCTGTGGGGCTCTACCCGGCCTGGGGTGGTTCCGTGCGCGTCTTGCAGCGTCTCGTGGAGTTGGGGGCTCCTAATCCGCATGAGGCTGCGTACGCGGCGTTGCTGAACACCCGCCCGGTGCCTGCGGTGAATCTGCCTATTCTGCGTGATGCGGATAAGGTGATTCTTTCTCCGGATCATGTGATCGCAGAGGCTTTTGCATTGGCCGAGAAGTTGGCGGACGGTTACACCCCGCCGGCCAACCCGGATTTGCCTCTTTATTCCGGCGAGCTGGCTTATACAGAGGGTTCGGAGACGGACGCCGCTATCGGCGCTGCTCTGGCTCGCGTATATGCGGGGGAGGGCACGATCACTGCTGCGGATCTCAGCCTGCGGGAAACCAAGGAGGCCTCCGAGGTTATCGTGAAGCCCAAGAGTGCCGAGCGTGCCGCGCACATGGCTAAGACGCGCAAGCCGCTGAAGAACTAGTCAAGAGTGGGGGTGCAGGTGCGCCATAGCAAACTGCTATGGCGCACCTGCTTCTTTCGTCTATGGGGGGTAAAAGTTCTTCATGATTCCTGGTCGATGAGCGTGCTCTGTGGGGTAGGCACACAGGTTGATCGGGTTCCTCTTCTGCTCGTTTAGCTTTCGCCCAGGGGCCATACCCGGCGCGGTGGAGTCTCACTTGGGGGAACCTGAGAAGCTGAAAATAGATACATTTGTGCACCTAACTCTATGATGGGGAAGGGCGTCCTTATGTTGGTGATTGTGGACTTTGTCACAAGAAGGTATAGGAACGTCTGCATGTGCTCTGACCTGCTGTTTTCTGTGGTCTTGGAGAAAGTTTTGACTTGGTATGGATTCTTTGGTTGTGCTAGAGTCCCACCGTCAGTGTTGTTGCTGTATCGAGGATAGATAGGTATGAGGTATTTGAAATATTCTATATTGTCAGGAAAGAGGGGTTGATATATCGTGTTATTAAAAAGTAATGCGCATAAATCCCCGGGGTTAAGTGGGTTGGTGAAGGCTGCCGTTTCCTTCCTTGCTGCCCTTTCCCTTATTGTAGGGATGGTCATTCCGGCTTCTGCGAATGATGGCACGGGTGCGCCAGTTAACTTCAGGCCTTTTGGGATCAATCCGGCAGCCTTGGAGAGTGGCGCTAATGTGGTTCCAGTGCCCACTCAGCATGGTGGAGGATATGGTATATGTAGCGATGCGGGACTTCCCACTCCGCAAGCCAATGACAAGCAGTATAATAGCGCTAGGAAATTGACGGCTCTGGCTCCGTTGTACGATCAGTCCTTTGGAAGTGGCTTTGAGTCTGCCACTAGGTTGGGTGGCAAGGCTAGGCAAAATGCCCTAGACAGTCTTTATGACCAGTACCTGGTTCCTTTTGACCAGGATCCTCGTCGTGATTCCGTTATTAATCTGATCCGGAAGTCTACGCAGGCCATTAAGAATGGTGACTATGCAGCTTCTAGGGAATATAACGTTGCTCTGCGTGTTCTAACGAGTTCTCATATGGGGGGGTATGAGAACTTTTATTGATTCCGTTCAAAAGGGTAGGCGTGATGTTTATAATGAGGATCCAATTACGGTTTCTCGGCTTGAAGAGCTGACTGGCTTTACAATTGAAAATGGATACTTAAAGCGAACTGGTCGTGAGATTCCCAAGGCTTCTCCTGGGGAATATGTCACGGTATTAACGCATAAGAAGTATACGATTAAGACCCCGGGCAGGGTTCCGCAGAGGATCATCCCGATCGATCAGCCAGGTATTCCGGATAAGCCTAAGCCGGAGCCGACCTCTTCCGTGGTAACTACGCCGGAAGAAACCCCCTCCGTAACTACTGAAGAGCGGGAGCCCTTGCATCCTGTGATTGGGACGCGGGCTGCGTTTGGTGAGGGTTCTGAGCGTGTGGTTGCGGGCGCTACGGTGGTTGACACTGTGACGTATGAGGATTTGGTTCCTGGTAAGGAATATTCTCTTTCTGCTGAGTTGAAGGATAAGGCTGACCCGTCGAGTGTGGTGGGTGTTGGTTCGAAGACGTTTACTGCTGATGAGTCTGGTAAGGGCTCTGTTGAGGTGGAGATCAAGGTCAAGGATGATCTTGAGGGTTCTGTTGCTTCGGCGGTGGCGTTTGAGACGTTGACGTCTTCTGATGAGGATGCTCAGGCGAATAAGGCTGAGGGTCTTCCGGCGGGTTCTGCTGATGATGTGATTGCTGTTCATCATGACATTGATGATGAGGCTCAGACGGTGACGTCGGGTGAGTTGCCTGAGGCGAAGTTGGAGCTGAAGAAGTACATCGGTACGCAGGAGTTTGCTGGTGAGGAGAAGCCGCAGGCTTCCCCGGGTGCTGAGGGTGTTATTGATGCTCAGACTGAGGGTGAGGCTTTTAAGGCTGGGGCTGCTGGTGATGAACTCACGGTGACGTTTGCTGTGACGAATACTGGCAAGTTGGATATGAAGGACGTGTCTGTTTCTGATGCGTTGCTTGATACGGATACTGCTGGTATCTAGCCTGGTACGGTTTCCCCGGAGAAGCAGGATATTCCGGTTGGTGAGACGAAGTACTTTACGGCGAAGATTGCGGCTCCTGATGCTGGGAAGTTGCATGCTGACCAGGCGAAGGCGGAGGGTACTCCGGTGGATAAGTCTGGTAAGGAGACGCCGTTTAAGGATAAGTCTGGTAAGGAGCAGAAGCCGGGTACGCGTGTTCCGTCGAATGAGGATCCTGCTCATGCGGTGACGCCGGAGGTTCCTTCTGCTGGTGTGGCTTTGAAGAAGTACATCGGTGCGAAGACGGATGTTGCTTCTGTGGAGGCTGCTGAGAAGTTGAATGATTCTCAGGAGGAGAAGGACGCTCATGTTGCTTCTGCTGCTGGTGATGATTTGACGGTGGCGTTTGTGGTGGAAAACGTTGGTGAGTTGGCTTTGAAGGATGTTCAGGTTCCTTCGGATGAGGCGATTCGCGAGGCGTTCACGAATGCTGTTGATGGCACTGTTTCTGGTGTGGATGCTGGTACGCCGCAGGTGACGAATATTCGTGTGGCGGAGTTTGCTGGTAATGCTGAGGCGCAGAAGTTGCTGAAGCCTGCGGGCAAGGTGGTTTTCGTTGCTGATTTGAAGGCTCCGGATGCGGCGAAGTTGCATGCGGATAAGGCGAAGACGTCTGGTGTTCCGGTGGGTGAGGATTCTGAGCCGGTTCGGTATGTGCCGTTGGATGAGAATGGCAAGCCGAAGCAGGGTGAGGATGGTAAGCCGCAGGTGGTGGAGCCGTCTACTCCTGTGGAGTCGAATGAGGATCAGGCTCATGCCACCACGCCTTCGGTTCCGAAGATTGAGTTGATTAAGAAGATCAACGGTGATGATGCGGAGACGGAGGATGCTGCTGTTGCTTTGAAGCCGGGTGAAGAGGCTGAGGTGACCTTTGAGGTTACGAATGTGGGTGACGTTAATGTCTTTGACATCACGATTGCTGATGAGACGCTTGACGGCACTGTTGGTGTGGTGACGGATATTAAGGCTGAGGGTTCGGATTCGGATGTGTTTGCCGGTCCGTTGAAGCCTGGTGAGTCGACTACGTTTACTGGCAAGTTGGTGCTAGAGGAAGGTGGTCAGTACCACGCTGACCGTGCGAAGGCTGAGGGTGTTCCGCCGAGCCCGGAGAATCCGGATAAGCCTGGTGAGGATCAGCCGAAGGTTCCTTCTGAGCCGAATGAGGGTCATGCTAAGACGCCTTCTAAGCCTGAGTTGGAGTTGAAGAAGTACATCAATGACAACGATGCTCAGGATTGGGATAGTGCTGAGGAGCTGAAGCCGGGTGAGAAGGCCACGGTGAAGTTCGTGGTGACCAATACCGGTAACGTTGATTTGTTCAATGTCACTCTCTCTGATGAGACGGTGGAGGGTGTTGGTGATGTTGAGAACATCACGCCTGAGCAGATTGATCGCTTGAATGTGGGTGAGTCTGCGGAGTTCACCGGTGAGTTGACGTTGCCGGAGGATAACCAGGAGCACAAGGATGTGGCGAAGGCTGAGGGTGTTCCGCCGAGCCCGGAGAATCCGGATAAGCCTGGTGAGGATCAGCCGAAGGTTCCGTCGAATGAGGATCCGGCCCACGCCAAGACACCGGGCAAGGAAGTCAAGCCCAAGCCTGTTCCTTCTGCTTCTGTCTCTGTGCCTCCTTCGGAGAATCCGGTGAATCCGGATGAGCCGACGCCGGTAGATGAGCCTTCCGATGAGCCGAAGCCGACCACGTCGCAGCCTATGCCTGAGCCGTCCTCGACGGTTCCGGAGGAGCCCGAGGAGCCGGGCGAGCCGGTGACCGAGGAACCTGCTGAGCCGGAGGAGCCGAAGCCTTCTGAGTCCACGCCTGTGGTGCCGGTGAAGCCGGAGCCGGGTAAGCCTGCTCCGAAGATCACCACGGATGCGGCCATTGAGGATAATGGTGCTCTGGTGGCTGGTGCCACGG
>NZ_LKEV01000006.1 GCF_001412085.1 Corynebacterium lowii | reverse complement strand
AGTTTTGCCAGGCGGGCGGCGTTAATGGATTTCACTGCACCAATTGCATTGCGCTCAATGCAGGGGATCTGCACGAGTCCGCCCACGGGGTCGCAGGTTAGCCCGAGGTTGTGTTCCAAGCCGATCTCGGCTGCGCAGGTCACCTGCTGCGGGCTGCCCTCTAACACGGCGCAAAGCCCGGCGGCAGCCATCGCGGAGGCGGAGCCCACCTCGCCCTGGCAGCCTACTTCTGCCCCGGAGATGGAGGCGTTTTCCTTGATCATGGCCCCGATGGCTCCGGCGCTGAGCAAGAACTCGCGGGCCTTGGTGGTGGTGAAGTTATCCAGGAAGTCCCGGGCGTAGTGCATCACGGCGGGGATAATGCCCGCGGCCCCGTTGGTGGGGGCGGTCACCACGCGCCCACCGGCGGCGTTTTCCTCGTTCACCGCCAGGGCGTAGAGATTGGACCACTCCATCGCACCAAAGCCTGCGGCGTTCTTTTCCTGGCCTTGGAGGAGGTGCTCGTAGACCTCCGGGGCGCGGCGCACCACGGAGAGGCCTCCAGGGAGCACACCCCTGGTGGAGATACCGGCGGTGACGCATTGGCGCATGGTGCGCCATACGTTGTCCAGATGTTCCACTACGACCTCTAGGCTGCCGTGCAGGGCTTCCTCGTTGGCTGCCATGATCTGAGCGATGCTTTTTCCGCTGCTCTGGCACTGGGTGAGCAGTTCCTCGGCGGTGCTAAAGGGGTAGGGCACCGGGGTTTCGGTGGCTTGGGTGGCGGCACCGGAGCCCAGCCCGCCCTCGCTATCGAGCTGTTCGCGCAGTTCCGTGCCGGTGAGAATGAAGCCGCCGCCCACGGAGTAGTAGTCCTGCGGGGCACCGAGGGGAACCCCGGCGGCGTCGAGAGCCGTGAAAATCATGCCGTTGGGGTGCAGTTCCAGGGCTACGGGGTTGAAGTCAATCTCGTAGGGGTAGTCGCCTGCGGTGCCCACCACGGCCACCGGCTCGCCGGGGGCGGGGGCGGCGTCGGCAGGCACGGTCACGGGATCGTAACCGGCGAGCCCGAGGATGACGGCACGGTCGGTGCCGTGCCCGCGCCCGGTGGCGGCCAGCGAGCCGCGCAGTTCCACCCGAATGGTGGCGGGGCGCAGATCCCCGAGGTGGTTGATGAAGGCTTGCGCGGCGCGCATGGGGCCCACGGTATGAGAGGAGGAGGGGCCAATGCCGATGCTGAAGAGATCGACAACGCTAATGGTCATGGAGAACCCTTCATAATCATATTGGGGATAAGAAGTCCTCCACGACGTTACATGGTGTTCGAAAGCTAGGCTCCGTTGTGTTGCTGCAAGAGCCCCAGGAAGGATTCTTCCTTTGCTGGTGTGGTGGGGATAGCACCGGCGATGGCCTCGGCTAACTCCCCACCAGCCTTGGCGATGCGCTTGGTGAGCGCCCCTGATTCCGCTCCGCCGAAGTCCTCCGTGGCGGCGAACACCCCGGTGGGCATGATGGTGGCTCGCATGTAACTCAGCAGGGGGCGGAGGGAATAATCCAGCACGAGGGAATGGCGGGGGCTGCCCGCAGTGGCGGCGAGCACCGTGGGAATACCCACGATGGCCTGAGTATCCAGGACGTCAAAGAACATCTTGAACAATCCGGAATAGCTGGCCTTGAACACCGGAGTAACCACGACGAGGCCGTCGGCATGCGTTACCTGGTCGATGGCCTCCCGCAACGCATCGCTAAGGAGCCCTCCGCTGGTCATGGCATGAGCGAGATCGGAGGCGAGGTCGCGCAGCTCAATGATAGTGATGGAGGCCTCGTGTCCCGTATTTTCTAGGTGCTCGGAGGCCGCCTGGGCGATGTTTTCTGCTACTTGCCGGGTGCTCGACGGGGTGGAGAGTCCTGCGCTGATCGCAGTGAACTTGTACATGGTGGGTGCTCCTCCTAGATAATCTCGGGTGGTGCCAGTGTAGGTGAGTTAAGCCTGTGCTTTGGTGTTTAGTTTCTCCTCCGGCAGGCTACCGGGGCTGACCTGGAAGTGCGGGTGCGCGCGCTCGGTATCGGCCAGCAGGGCGGCGTGGGTGGGCGGATCGGAGGGCACGTGCTCCGGGCGGCGGGCCTCCATACGGCGGCGCACCTCCGGTACGACGTCGCGGCCCAGGCGCTCGATCTGATCGAGCACCACCTCCAGCGGCAGGCCGGCGTGATCCACCAGGAAGAGCTGGCGCTGGTAATCGCCCACCCACTCGGGGAACTGCATGGTGCGCTCAATGACCTGCTCTGCGGTGCCCACCGTGAGCGGAGTGAGGTCGCTGAACTCCTCCAGGGAGGGGCCGTGGCCGTACACCGGAGCGTTATCAAAGTAGGGGCGGAACTGCTTTTTCGCCTCGGCCTCGGAATCACCGATGAACACATGCCCGCCAAGGCCCACGATGGCTTGGTCGGCGCGCCCGTGTCCGAACTCCTCGAAGCGGCGGCGGTAACGGTTGACCATCGAGGCGGTGTGCTCCTTATTCCAGAAGATATTGTTGTGGAAGAAGCCATCGCCGTAGAAGGCCGCCTGTTCCGCGATCTGCGGGGAGCGGATGGAGCCGTGCCACACGAAGGGCGGGACGTCGTCCAGCGGCCAGGGGGTAGAGGTATAACCCTGAAGCGGCGTGCGGAACTTGCCCTCCCAATTCACGCTGCGCTCGCGCCACAGGCGGCGCAGCAGGTGGTAATTCTCCACGGCCAGCGGGATACCCTGGCGGATGTCCTTGCCGAACCAGGGGTAAACCGGGCCGGTATTGCCGCGCCCAAGCATGAGGTCGTTGCGCCCACCGGAGAGGTGCTGAAGGAAGGCGTAATCCTCCGCGATCTTCACCGGATCATTGGTGGTGATGAGCGTGGTGGAGGTGGAAAGACGCAGCTTGGTGGTCTTGGCGGCGATATAGGCCAGGTGCGTGGTGGGGGAGGAAGGCACGAAGGGCGGATTGTGGTGCTCGCCGGTGGCAAAGACGTCCAGGCCTACTTCCTCGGCCTTGAGGGCAATGGCGGTCATGGCCTCGATGCGCTCGGCCTCCGTGGGGGTGCGGCCGGTGGTGGGATCGGTGGTGACGTCTCCGATGGTGAAGATTCCGAATTGCATGATCTGTGCTCCTTTGTAGTGGTGAGTGCTTATTGCCTTTCTATGATGTATCAACAAAATCGGTGCGGGGCTATTCCCGGAAGGAAGTGGGAGCGGTTTAGACCGCCGCGCGGCCCAATTCTCGCTGGTGATCGAGGTAGGCGGAGACGAGCTGGGAGGTGACGTCGGGATTGAGGGTGCGTACCCCGGAGATGGGTGGACGGGTGAGCACCGTGAGGTGGGTGACGAACTCGTAGGCCGCTAACCGAGGGGAGACCAGCCCGTGCTGGGCGGCGGTATCCAAAATGGCCTGCGTGTGCTGGCGCACTAATGAGCGGTGCACGCCACCCTCGGGGCCGAGATCATCAATGGAATTGGGGGCGAGGGCGGGTACCAAGGCCCCCACGCCCAAATCGACGATCGCGGAGATAAAGCGACGCCAGATGTCCTCGGAGTGCTCAGGAGTAGCGGTAAATTGGGTGAGGGTATCGAGCTCGATGGTCTCCACTACTTCGAGGAGGTACAGGGAACAGGCGAGCGTGAGTGCTTCGCGGTCGGGGAAGTTGCGGTACAGCGTGGCGATACCCACCTGGGCACGCTCGGCAACCTGTTCCAGGGTGACCTCGGAGGGATGGGTGGTGCGGAAGAGGTCACAGGCGGCGTCGATAATGCGCTGCCTGCGCTCGCGGGCGTCGGTGCGCACGGCGCGGGGCCTCTCTTTCTCGAATTTTTATGGCGGCGGGGCCTGCACGGATTGACACCGTGCCGCTGTGCATGAACTATAGAGCTTTGGAAAGTGAGAGTCTACCCTCCACTTGAATGTGAACAGAGGAAAACACCATGAATGATGGGAGAACTGCCCGGCATCGTTCGGCCTTTACCCTCGCTGCGAATGAGGTGCGTGTCCAGGCGGAACAGCCGGAGCCCGGTTGGAGCTTCGCGGTGGGTTCAGGGCTAACCCTGCTGCGCAATAGCCGAGAGAACTTTCACACCGCCCTGAGCCTGACCTTGGCCGGGCGACGCCGCCCCACGGCGGGAACCGTCACCCTAGAACACCGAGGGGTCACCGTGGAACGCCACGCGGATCTGTTTCGCCTCGTTGCCCTAGCGGGGGCCACGGAGGTGGATTCGCTCGACCGCAGCGTTCCCGCCCGCGCGGTGCTGCGCGAGCAGGTGAACTGGGCGAGCCCCTGGTGGAAGCACGTGGGTAAAGATCTATGGGAGCACGATCTGGTGCGCCCGTGGCTGGAACCCCTCGGCCTGGATATTGACCTCTCCACCCCCGTGGGCGAGCTCCACCCGCACGATCGTTTCCGGCTGCGCGTGCTGCTGGCGCTGGTATCGCGCAAGGACGCCGCGGTGCTCGTGGTGGATGACGTAGATCAGGTGCGCGATATGGAATTGCGCGATGAGATTCTGATGGAACTCAAGGAACTCTCGCTGAGCCTGCCCGTGATCGCCTCCACGGTGAACCCAGACTTCTCCGGCATTGCTACCCGCACGATTGATCTGCGCACACTCAATGAGGCCAGCGCCGTGAGCGCTGCCCACCAGGACGAGATTCCCACCCTTTCGGAGGAAAGCTAATGTCCCTTTTTCACATCGGCTCCGAACTCCGTCGCTTTGGCCACGGGGTTCTTCCGCGCCTAGCGATCCTCGTGGTTACCTGCCTTCCACTCGTCTTTGGAGGGCTCTTCGTGTGGGCCTATTACGATCCGATCGGCCACATGAATAAACTCCCGGTGGCCCTGGTGAACTCCGATGAGGGAGCGCAGGCTAATGGCACCACGCTCAATGCCGGAGAGCAGGTAGCCGAGCGCATGGTGGACTCCGATGAGCTGGACTTCCGGCTGGTCTCCGCAGAGGAGGCCAAGGAGGGCGTGACCCAGGGCGATTATTACTTTGCCGTGGAATTGCCCAAGGACTTCTCTCAGGCCGTGGTGAGCGTGAACTCGGAGAATCCGCACAAGGCCAAGCTCAACGTGGCCCTGTACAACAACAACGGCTTCATCCCCACCATGCTGGGCAATCAAGCCACCGTCATCATGCTGCAAGCGGTGGATGCCGAGCTTGGCAAGCAAATCACCAATCAACTCCTGGTGGGCTTCAACACCATCGGGGAGAAGATGGGGCAGGCCGTGGACGGCTCCCAGCAATTGGCCGATGGTTCCACCTCCGCCCGCGATGGTTCTCAGCAGCTCGTAGACGGCGCGAATAAGCTCACCGACGGCTCCCAGCAGCTCACCAGCGGCTCAGGTACCCTCACGGAAAAACTCGGGGAGGCCGATGCCGGTGCCCACAAGCTCGCTGATGGCGCGGTGCAACTCGACGACGGCCTGGCCAAGGCCGAAGATGGCTCCCAGCAGCTCGCCGATGGACTCGGCCAGCTCAACGCGGGCACACAACGCCTGGCCGACGGCGCCGGGCAGGTCTCGGGCGGCGTCGATCAGGTGGTGGGCAGCCTGACCGGGGTGGCCGAGGCGCAGCAGGGCCTCGTGGGGCGCTTAGATAACGCTGCGGGCATGCTACGCGAGGCCAACCTTCCGCCCACCAACGGCCTGGCCGCCGAGGTGGAAGCCCTAGCCGCGAACATCCGCGAAAACGGACTGAGCCAAGACCGCCTCAACCAACTCTTGTTGCTCCAAGACGGCGCCCGCCAGATCGCAGATCAGCTGGGTAATCCCGTATCCGAATATCGCGCCGGCATGGAGCGTGCGGCCAGCGCCTCCAAGGAACTCGCGGAAGGACTCACCCAGCTCAAGGACGGCTCCGCACAACTGCGGGTGGGCGCCAACACGCTTGCCGACGGCACCAGCCAGCTCGTAGAGGGCAGCCGACAGCTCACCGTGGGCGCCACCGCCCTGCGCGATGGGCTGGTGACCTTGGATTCCGGTGCTGGGGAACTCAATAGCGGCCTGGGCCGCCTGGACGAGGGCGCCGGGGAACTCAACCTGCGCCTGGGCCAGGGTGCCTCCCAGGTACCCACGTGGGAGGGGCAGCGCCTTGACGACGCCTCTAGCGCCGCCGGGCAGCCCGTGGAACGCGCGCTGGTAAACCAGGACGTCACCAAGTTTGGCGTGGGCCTGGCGCCCTTCTTCGTGAGCCTCGCGCTGTTCATGGGCTCCTTTGCCATGTGGATGGTGCTGCGGCCCCTGCAATTGCGTGCCGTGGATTCCGGCACCAATCCGCTGCGTGCCGTTCTCGCCAGCTACCTTCCGGGCCTGATCGTGGGTCTCTCTCAGGCCACTATCGTGTGGGCCGTGCTGGAGTTCCTCATCGGCCTCAACTCCGAGCACCCGCTGCTCATGCTGGGGGCCATGTGGGGAGTCTCAGCGGTATTCGTGGCGCTGAGCCAGATGATTAACTCCGTGGTGGGAGCCACCGCTGGGCGCGTGGTGTGCATGCTGCTCATGGCCCTTCAGCTCACCTCCTCGGGCGGGCTCTACCCGATTGAGACGCAGCCGGCCTTCTTCGGTTGGGTACACCCGGTGGACCCCATGACCTATAGCGTTAACCTCTTCCGCTACACCATCCTGGGCGGCGAGGCAGGCGATCACCGAGCGATCACCGCCGTGGGAGTGCTGATCTTCGTGGGTGCGCTATCCCTCTTCATCTCCTCGATGGCGGCGCGCCGCCACCGCGTGATTATGCACAAGGACCTGCACCCCGAGTTGCAGGTTTAGGGGCCGGATATTTTAGCTCTGGTAGGCGTTGCGCCCCAGGGTGTCACAGGAGGCCATCGTGCCGGATTCATACCCGCGCAGGAAGGCCTCTTTGCGTTCCTGGGAGGTACCGCGAGTAAAGCCCTCCGGGTTGACCTCCCCGCCTGAGCGGCGCTGGATATTATCGTCTCCCACGGCCCCGGCGGTCTCGATGGCCTGATTCAATTGCTCCTCGCTAAAGGCCTCAATGCTGCGGCTATCGTCGGCGTAATGCGCCCAGAGCCCGCCATAGCAATCCGCCTGAAGTTCGATCTTCACGGCATTGGAATCCGCCCCAGGGTTGCGGTAATCGCTCAAGCCCAGGGTGTCCTCAAGATTCTGAATATGGTGGCCAAACTCGTGGGCCTCAATGTACATCTGCGCCAGCGGCCCGGCGGACCCACCGAGGGAATGTAGTTGCTCGAAGAAGGATACGTCCAAATACACGGTTTGATCCGCGGGGCAATAAAAAGGCCCAGTACCCAGTAGAGGAACTAGCGGCTCCGCAGCCGGTGTTCACGGAGGAACGGAAGAGGTGCAGGCCGGGTTCGGTGTATTCGATGCCCGCCTGTTCGGGCAGGACGCTGGCCCACACCTCGTCGATAGTGCTGGCGGTGGCCACCATGCGGCAGTCGTCGTTTGCATTGGCGTCCTCGGCGGTTTGGCAGTGCTCTAGGCTGTAGTCCCCGGTATCGCGCTCGGCGGTGCCGCCGCCTTGGCCGAGGAGGTTGCCGAGGTCGGAAGGATTACCGCCCAAGACGAGGTAGAGGCCCACGAGCACGAGGGTGCCCACCCCGCCACCGGCGATGAGCCCGCCCCGCCCGCCACCGGAGGAAGAACTCGCGCGGCCGGAGTCAAAGGAAGCGTCATTGCGGAAGGTCATGCCCGTTATGCTGCCACACCGAGGGCAACGGGGGAGGGGCCGCGCCGTTGAGCACGCGAGCAAACAGGTAAACTACGCGCTTGTACTATAAAAAACTCTGTGTGACATCAGCGTCTAGGGAAGGAACCGAGGCTTCGTGCTGCGTACTCACCTTGCGGGGGAACTCCGCAAAGAAAATGCCGGTCAAACTGTTACCCTCACGGGCTGGGTGGCCCGGCGGCGCGATCACGGCGGCGTGATCTTTATTGATCTGCGCGATCGCTCCGGGGTGGCGCAGGTGGTATTCCGCGATTCCGAGGTGGCCGAACGTGCCCACGATCTGCGCAGCGAATACGTGGTGAAAGTCACCGGCGTGGTGGAGGCCCGCCCCGCAGGCTCGGAGAACCCGAACCTGCCCTCCGGTGACATCGAGATCAACGTGACCGATCTTGAGGTGCTCAACGAATCCGCACCCTTGCCTTTCCAGATCGATGATCCCGCCGCGAACGGCGAGGTGGGCGAGGAAACCCGCCTGCGCTACCGCTACCTGGATCTGCGCCGCAAGGAACAGGGTGAGGCGCTGCGCCTGCGCTCTGCGGCCAACCGTGCGGCCCGCAAGGTGCTCGATTCCCACGAGTTCACCGAGATCGAGACCCCCACGCTCACCCGCTCCACCCCGGAGGGCGCGCGTGACTTCCTGGTTCCCGCTCGCCTCAAACCCGGCACTTTCTACGCTCTGCCGCAATCCCCGCAGCTCTTCAAGCAGTTGCTCATGGTGGCGGGCATGGAGCGCTACTACCAGATTGCGCGCTGCTACCGCGATGAGGATTTCCGCGCCGACCGCCAGCCGGAGTTCACTCAGCTCGACGTGGAGATGAGCTTTGTGGACCAGGAGGACGTGATCGCCCTGGCCGAGGAGATCGTGGCGGAGCTGTGGAAGCTCATCGGCTACGAGATCACCACCCCCATCCCGCGCATCACCTATGCGGAGGCGATGGAAAAGTACGGCTCGGATAAGCCCGATCTGCGCTTTGATATTCAGATCACCGAGTGCACCGACTTCTTTAAGAACACCACCTTCCGCGTATTCCAGAACGAGTACGTGGGCGCCGTGGTGATGGCCGGTGGGGCCTCCCAGCCGCGCCGCCAGCTCGACGCCTGGCAGGAATGGGCCAAGCAGCGCGGTGCCAAGGGCCTGGCCTACATCCTGGTGGGCGAGGACGGCGAACTCTCCGGCCCGGTGGCCAAGAACATCACCGAGGAAGAGCGCGCTGGCATCGCCGCCCACGTGGGTGCCCAGCCGGGCGATTGCATCTTCTTTGCCGCGGGCGATACCAAGTCCTCCCGCGCCTTGCTGGGTGCCGCGCGCGGCGAGATCGCCAACAAGCTCGGCCTGATTAAGGAGGGCGACTGGGCCTTTACCTGGGTAGTCGATGCCCCGCTCTTCGAGCCCGCTGCCGACGCCACCGCCTCCGGCGACGTCGCCCTGGGCAACTCCGCCTGGACGGCCGTGCACCACGCCTTTACCTCTCCCAAGCCGGAGTGGATGGATACCTTCGATGAGAACCCGGGCGAGGCCACCGCCTATGCCTACGACATCGTGTGCAACGGCAACGAGATCGGCGGCGGTTCCATCCGTATTCACCGCCGCGACGTGCAGGAGCGCGTGTTCAAGGTGATGGGTATTGCCGAGGAGGAGGCCCGCGAGAAGTTCGGCTTCCTGCTCGATGCCTTTGCCTTCGGCGCCCCGCCGCACGGCGGCATCGCCTTCGGTTGGGATCGCATCGTCTCCCTGCTGGGCGGGTTTGATTCCATCCGCGATGTGATTGCCTTCCCCAAGTCCGGCGGCGGCGTCGATCCGCTCACCGAGGCTCCGGCCGCGATTACCGCGCAGCAGCGCAAGGAATCGGGCATTGATGCCAAGCCGGAAAAGAAGCAGCAGGGTTAAAGAACAAGGGGAGTGATGAGCTGGTGCCGAGTAGTCAGGAGATTCTTGACCGCGCAGAAGCCTTGTTATCCAAGCGCTTCGGCGGCACGCAGCGCTGCACGGATGCGGAATTGCTCACGGGTGGCGGCAACGCCGTCGTGCAGCGGGTGAGGCTAAGCCCCAACCCCTTCTTGCAGGAGCGCACGGCGGTGGTGAAGTACATTCCGCTGAGCGACGCCGCCCTGGTGCGGGAGGTGGTGGCCTATCAGTTCACCACCTCCCTGAGCGAGGAGGTGCGCCCCGGCCCGGTGCTGCTGGCCTACGACGTTGAGCAGCGAATCATCGTAATCTCCGATTCCGGCAACGGCGATACCTTCGCGGATCTGCTGCGCACGGGCGATGAGGAACGCAGAATCAATATCCTGCACAACCTCGGCCAAGCCCTGGGCCTCATGCACGCCGCCACGGCCAAGCGCGAGCAGGATTTTCTCTCCCTGCGTTCCCGCATGGCGCGCTCCCATCCTGCGGCCGCGCAGATTAACCAGTACCGGGTGGCCTCGCAGGAGCACGGCATCAGAAGGGGCCTGGAACTGCTGCGTCAGGCCGGAATCACGGTGCCCGATGCGGTGGAGAAAACCGCGCGCCAGGCGATGAAGCGCCTGCGCGGTGGGCAACGGGCCTTTACCCCCTTTGACCTCTCCCCGGATAACATCATCGTGGCCGAGCGCACACACTTCCTCGATTACGAGTGGGCAGACTTCCGGGATACGGCCTTTGACCTCGCCAGCGTGGTCGCGGGATTCCCGCAGTTCCTCTCCGCCCGGCCGATCTCCGATGATGAGGCCGATGCCTTCATCGACGCCTGGGCGCGGGAGGTCTCCGAACTCTGGCCCGAGGTGCGCGATGAGGCGGCGCTGCGATCCCGCCTGGTCACGGCCCTGGTGGGACTGGCCCTGGGCGAGGTCACCGCCATGCACCTGGGCACCTCGCACAACCTCGTTCACGAGGTGGCGCTGGCGGCGGGGGATTCCTCCATCGGCCTGGAAGAAGATCAGGTGCTCCCCGTGGAGCGGCTGCTGCGCCCGGCCTGCCACGATGACTTTGACCGGGATGAGGCGATGATTCGCCGGGATCTCTACGAGACCTTCGATGCCCTCCACCGTTATTCCGCCCGCGAGGGTGGCCCGGTGGCGGAGTTCGCCCGCGAGGTTGTGGGGCGCCTCAACGAGGAGGCCTAAGCGGCATGGCCCAGGAATCGCTCTTTGGCGCGTCCTCAGATCCAGCGGGGGAGAAACCCGAGGATTACTTTGAGGTCTCCGCTGCCGCCCCTCTTGCGGCCAGGATGCGCCCGCGCAGCCTGGAAGAGATGGTGGGCCAGCAACACGTTTTGGGGCCGGGAACTCCGCTGCGGCGGCTCATTCAGGGCTCGGGCGAGGCCTCGGTGATTCTCTACGGGCCACCGGGCACGGGGAAAACCACGGTGGCCTCCTTGATTAGCGCGGCCACCGGCCAGAACTTCGTGGGACTCTCCGCACTCAGCGCCGGGGTCAAGCAGGTGCGCGAGGTCATCACTCAGGCCCGCCGCGACCTGGCTCGTGGTCAACGCACCGTGCTTTTTATCGACGAGGTGCACCGCTTTTCCAAGACCCAGCAGGATGCTCTGCTGGCCGCGGTGGAAAATCGCACGGTGCTTCTGGTGGCGGCCACCACGGAGAACCCCTCCTTTTCCGTGGTATCCCCGCTGCTCTCGCGCTCGCTGCTCCTCCAATTGCAACCGCTGAGCGAGGAGGATCTGCGCGTGGTGGTGGAGCGCGCCGTGACTGACCCGCGTGGGCTCGACGGCCGCATCACGGTCAGCGAGGAGGCCATCGCCCAACTGGTGCGCCTGGCCGGGGGAGACGCGCGCCGCGTACTCACCTACGTGGAGGCCGCCGCCGAGGCCGTGCCCGATGGCGAGGAACTAGACGCCGCCACCGTGCAGGCCAACGTGAATCGCGCGGTGGTGCGCTATGACCGCGATGGCGACCAGCACTACGACGTCACCAGCGCCTTCATCAAATCCGTGCGCGGCTCCGACGTGGACGCCGCGCTGCACTACCTCGCCCGCATGATCGACGCCGGGGAGGACCCCCGCTTCATCGCCCGCAGACTCATCATCTTGGCCAGCGAGGACATCGGCATGGCCGATCCCACCGGCCTCCAGGTAGCGGTGGCCGCCGCCGAGGCGGTGCAAAAGATCGGCCTGCCCGAGGGGCGGATCGTGCTGGCCCAGGCCACCATTCACCTAGCCACCGCGCCGAAGTCCAACGCGGTAGTCATGGCTATCGACGCCGCCCTGGCCGACATACGCTCCGGCAAGATCGGGCACGTACCCCCGCACCTGCGCGATGGGCATTACGCCGGGGCGAAGAAACTGGGCAACGCCGTGGGCTATCGCTATCCGCACGATGACCCGCGCGGGGTGGTGGAACAGCGCTATATCCCGGAGGAATTGGAGGAGGCGGTGTACTACCAGCCCAGCGATCACGGGGTGGAAAAGCGGATTGGCGATTACCTCGGGCGGCTGCGGCGCATGGTGCGAGGAACCAAGCGGCGGTAGGGGCGGCGTCGCCAAGCACCACTGGGGTAGAGTATCCACCCGTAGTAGTGGACGAATAGTAAGGAATACACGCTCGTGCAGACCCATGAGATCCGGGAGAGGTTTATCAACCACTTTGTGGCAGCCGGTCACACCGAGGTACCCAGCGCCTCACTGATTCTGGACGATCCGAACCTGTTGTTCGTCAACGCCGGCATGGTGCCCTTCAAGCCCTACTTCCTGGGTCAACAGAACCCGCCCTTTGAGCAGGGCACCGCCACCTCCATCCAAAAGTGCGTGCGCACCCTGGACATCGAGGAGGTGGGTATCACCACCCGCCACAACACCTTCTTCCAGATGGCGGGCAACTTTTCCTTTGGCCAGTACTTCAAGGAGGGCGCGATCCGGCACGCCTGGACGCTGCTCACCGGCTCGGTGGAAAATGGCGGCTACGGGCTGGACCCGGAGCGCCTGTGGGTGACCGTGTACCTGGACGATGATGAGGCCGCGGACATCTGGCACGAGAAGATGGGCGTGCCCCGCGAGCGTATTCAGCGCCTGGGTATGGAGGATAATTACTGGTCAATGGGGATTCCCGGCCCCTGTGGCCCCTCCTCGGAGATTTATTATGACCGCGGCCCCGAGCACGGCAAGGAGGGCGGCCCGGTAGCGGATGATAACCGCTACATGGAGATCTGGAACCTCGTGTTCATGGAGAATGAGCGCGGGGAGGGCACCGGCAAGGGGAACTTTGAGATTCTTGGCCCCCTGCCCAAGAAGAACATTGATACCGGCCTGGGCGTGGAGCGCGTGGCCTGCATCTTGCAGGGCGTGGATAACGTCTATGAGACGGATCTGCTGCGCCCGGTGATCGAGGCCGCCGAGAAGATTACCGGCACCACCTACGAGGACCCCAAGACCGATCGAGCCAATGACGTGCGCTTCCGCGTGATCGCGGATCACTCGCGCACCGCCATGATGATTATTCTCGACGGCGTGACCCCCTCCAACGAGGGGCGCGGCTACATTCTGCGCCGCCTGCTGCGCCGCATCGTGCGCTCGGCCCGCCTGCTCGGGGCCACCGGCACCACGATGGAATCCTTTATGAACACCATCATGGACACCATGACGCCCTCCTACCCGGAGATCGCGCAGAACCGCGAGCGCATCCTCAAGGTGGCCGTGGCGGAGGAAACCGCCTTCCTCAAGACCCTCGAATCCGGTACCCACCTCTTTGAGCAGACCGTGAAGGGCCTCAAGGGGCAGCAATCCACCACCGTGAGCGGTGAACAGGCCTTTGTGCTGCACGATACCTACGGTTTCCCCATCGACCTCACTCTAGAGATGGCGAGCGAGGCCGGGCTAGAGGTGGATATGCACGGCTTCGAGGCCGCGATGGCGGAGCAGAAGTCCCGCGCCAAGGCCGATAACCGAGCCAAGAAGCATGGGCACGCGGATCTTTCCGTGTACCGCGAGTTCGTGGATAATCACCCCACGGAGTTCGTGGGTCATAGCGAGCTGGAGGCCCCCGGCACCGTGCTTGGTTTGTTGCGCGACGGTTCCCTGGTGGGCCAGGCGCACGAGGGCGAGGAGGTAGAGGTCATCCTCGACTCCACCCCCATGTACGCCGAGGCCGGCGGACAGATGGGCGATCGCGGGCAGATCAGCACTGGCGACGCCCTGCTAGAGGTGCGCGATGTGCAAAAGATCGGAAAGAAGCTCTGGGTGCACAAGGCCGTGGTGACCAAGGGCGGCCTCGATGTGGGCAGCGCCGTGACCTCCACCGTGGATGGTGCTTGGCGCCACGGAGCGCGTCAAGCGCACTCGGCCACTCACCTCATCCACGCGGCTCTGCGCCAGGTGCTTGGCCCCACGGCGGTGCAGGCGGGCTCCCTGAATCGCCCTGGTTACCTGCGCTTTGACTTCAACTACACCGATCAGCTCTCCCCGGAGCAGGTGCGCGAGATCGAGGCCATTGCCAATCAGGCGGTGGATGCCGATTGGCAGGTCAATACCATCGAGACCTCCCTGGAGGAGGCCAAGAAGATGGGAGCGATGGCCCTCTTTGGCGAGAACTACGGCCACGTGGTGCGCGTGGTAGAGATCGGCGGCCCCTTCTCTATGGAACTGTGCGGCGGTACCCACGTGGCTCATTCCTCCCAGATCGGCCCGGTTTCCGTGCTTGGTGAGTCTTCCGTAGGCTCCGGCGCGCGCCGCATCGAGGCCTACTCAGGCATGGATGCCTTCCGCTACATGTCCAAGGAGACCGCCCTGGCGGCAAACCTGGCTACCATGCTCAAGGCCCCCAGCGATGACCTGCCGGAGCGCATTGCCCAGCTCACCGCCAAGTTGAAGGAATCGGAGAAGGCCATCGAGCGCCTGCACCGCGCGCAGCTGGCGGCGCAATCGGCGGAGTTCGCGGCGGCGGCAGCCACCATTAACGGCTTCCGCGTGGTTACGGCCCGCCTGCCCAAGAACAGCGCCCCCGGGGATCTGCGCGTGCTGGCCACGGAGGCCCGCCAGCGCCTGAGTAATGAGGAGGCGGTGATTCTGCTCGCCACGGAGAACGAGGAGAAGGGCAACGTTCCCTTCATCGTGGCGGCCACCAAGCCCGCCGTGGATCGCGGTGTGAACGCGGGTGCCCTGGTGAAGCTGCTGGGGCAGTACGTGGACGGCCGCGGCGGCGGCAAGGCTGACATGGCTCAGGGCTCCGGCTCTAAGGAGGCAGGCTTGCCCGAGGGCTTCGAGGCCGTCAAGAGGGAGCTTGATTCTCTATAACTTTGCTATATCGCTCGCATTATTTGCGGTGTTACCGTATATTACGAAAAGGTCACGGGCGTTAGGTGTTCCGTGACCATTTCGTTACACTGTTTGTGATCTTGGCGAGTAGCATTACCCCCTTGTTTTTCAGTTTCCTATACGAGTCCAGCAGAGAGGTACATAATCGTTCATGGTGGTCAGAGTGGACACACCCGGCCTCGATGATCCCGGCGCCGGTAGACGCGTGGGGATCGACGTAGGCACTGTCCGCATAGGCGTAGCCGTGAGCGATCGCGGTGCCATGCTGGCCACCCCGGTGGAGACAGTACCCAGGGAAACGGAACTCAAGGGCCGAGACCAGGGTGACATTGATCGCCTTCTGGACATCATCGAGGAATATGAGGCCGTGGAGATCATCGTGGGCCTGCCCCGCGATCTCAAAGGAAACGGCTCGAAGAGCGTAAAGCATGCAAAAGACATCGCTTTCCGCCTCAAGCGGCGGCTGCGCAGAACCGGAAGAAAGGCGCCCGTACGCCTTGCCGACGAGCGCCTGACCACCGTTGCCGCCACCCATGCCCTCCAAGCCTCGGGGGTGAGCGCCAAGAAAGGGCGAGCATTCATTGACCAGGCTGCCGCAGTGCAGATTTTGCAGACCTGGCTCGATGGCCGTGCTCACGCCATTGCCGACGACGAGGAGAAGTCCCAATGACTAAGAAACCGCGCCGCTCGCCCAAGGGGCGTCGGATGGACCCCAAATACGTCAAACGCCGCCAGCGTGGTGCCGCCGTATTGGCCGCTGCCATCATCTTGATCTTTGGCGCCCTGGTGTGGATCGCCCTGAACGTGGTAGGAGCCGTGGGCGGCAATGACTACGAGGGCGAGGGCAATGGCGTGGTGCAGCTGGTGCAGGTACCGGAGGGTTCCTCCGTCTCCGAACTCGGCCAGGAACTCGAAGAGCGCGGAATCGTTAAGACGGACGCCGCCTATCAGACCGCAGCCTTTAGCAACCCCAACGCCAGCAGCATCCAGCCCGGCTTTTACCGCCTCCAAGAGGAGATGAGCGCGTCCTCCGCCGTGGCGGCTCTGCTCGATCCGAGCAATAGGGTGGAAATGCTGGACGTGCAGGGCGGCTCCACTCTCATGGACGTCAAGGTGGTGGCGGGCGATACCCGCAAGGGCATCTTCACGATGATCTCCGAGGTCTCCTGCGCGGAGAGCGGCCAGGGCAACTGCGTGACGGTGGATCAGCTGCACCAGGTAGCGGCCAAGACCGCGCCGCAGGAACTGGGCGTGCCCAGCTGGGCGATCTCCGCCGTGCTAGAGCGTGGCGACGACCCCCGCCGCATTGAAGGGCTTATCCGCCCCGGCCAGTACGTGATTGATCCGGGCATGGACGCCAAGGATATTCTCACGGATCTGATTACTCGTTCTGCGGAGTACTACAACTCCACGGGCATTGAGCAGCGCGCCGAGGCCACGGGCCTGACCCCCTATGAACTGCTCACGGCCGCCTCTCTGGTGGAGCGCGAGGCTCCGGCGGGTGACTTTGACAAGGTGGCGCGGGTGATTCTCAACCGCCTCCAAGAGCCCATGCGCCTAGAGTTCGATTCCACCGTGAACTACGGACTTTCCGAGCAAGAGGTGGCCACTACGGATGCCGACCGCTCCCGCGTGACCCCGTGGAATACCTACGCCAAGGATGGTCTGCCCGCCACCCCCATCGCCGCTCCCTCGGATGAGGCCATCGAGGCGATGGAGAACCCGGCGGAAGGCAACTGGCTCTTCTTCGTGACCGTGGATCAGCAGGGCACCACCGTGTTCAACGATGATTTCGATTCCCACCAGCGCTCCGTGGAGGACGCGATGGGTAGCGGAGTGCTCGATAGCAACCGATGAGTGATACCATCCGGCTCGCGGCGGTTCTGGGCAGCCCCATTGACCATTCGCTCTCCCCGGTACTCCACCAGGCGGGCTATGCCGCCGCAGAGTTGGAGGGCTGGGGATACCACCGCCAGGAATGTAGCGCAGAGGAGCTACCCGAGGTGCTGGCCCAGGCCGGGCCGGAGTACGTGGGTTTCTCCGTGACCATGCCGGGTAAGTTCGCCGCCCTGGAAGAAGCCACCGAGGCCACCGAGCGAGCCACCCGCATCGGAGCGGCCAATACCCTGGTGCGCATTGAGGGCGGTTGGCGCGCCGATAACACCGACGTAGAGGGTATCGAGGGTGCTTTGGGAGAACTGAGGGTGCGCTCTGCGACCCGTGCCCTGCTCATCGGAGCCGGAGGCACCGCCCGGCCCGCCCTTTATACGCTGGCGCGGTGGGGTGTTGAGCACGTGGACGTGCTCAACCGCAGTAATCGTCTTGAGGAATTGCGCCCGCTGGTGGAGGGTACCTCTTGTGCGCTGCATGCTCACGGCTTTGATGCGGACCTCAGCTCACTGGCCCATCGCGCGGATCTGATTCTTTCCACCGTGCCCAGCGCGGCCTTAGAGGGGCACGTGGAGGCCCTGGCCCACGCCCCGGTATTCGACGTGATCTACGATCCCCGCCCCACGCCCCTGTGCAAGCAGGCCGCCGCCAATGGATTCAACACGGTAGGTGGGCACGTGATGCTGGCCTACCAGGCCTATAGCCAGTTTGAGCAGTTCACCGGGGTGGCGGCCCCCCGCACCGCAATGAGGCGGGCGCTAGAGGAGCACCTGGGATAGAATCTCCTGCCATGTGGGGGATCTATCTGGGGGTTGGTGCCTGGCTGCTGGCACTCTCGGCATACGACCTGCGCTTTGGGTTATTGCCCAATGCGCTCACGGTGCCGGGAATCGCGCTTTCATGGGGGTGGGCCGCCTGGGTAGAGCCGTGGTGGCTCCTGGGCGGTATCGCCTGGGCGCTGTTGTACCTGATTCTGGGGCTCGGCCTGGGCGGGATAGGAGGGGGAGACGTGAAATTGGCGGCGAGCCTCGGGGTATTGGCGAGCGCCGGTAACGGTGAGGTGGGGTGGTTCGTGGCGGTAGCGGGGGCGTCGATAGCATCCCTGCTCGTCATGGTGCTGCTGCGGCGGCAGAGGGTGCCGCACGGGCCGTCTATGATTCTATCTACCCTGTGCGCCACGGTGATGTGAAAGAATGGTTCCTATGCTTCGATGGACTACATCAGGGGAATCGCACGGGCAGGCGCTCATCGCATTGGTGGAGCATATGCCGGCTGGCGTTCCGCTGACTCGTGAGGATATTGCTGCGCAGTTGGCTAGGCGTCGGCTGGGCTATGGGCGCGGGGCTCGAATGAAGTTCGAGGCCGATGAGGTGACCATCCTGGGTGGGGTGCGCCACGGCTACACCCTCGGCAGCCCGGTCTCTGTGATGATCGGCAATACGGAATGGCCCAAGTGGACCACCATCATGTCTGCCGACCCAGTAGACCTTTCCGATCCCGAGGTAGCCTCAGCGATGAACTCCGGGCGCGGAGCCGCCCTTACCCGCCCGCGCCCTGGGCACGCGGACTTTGCGGGCATGGTCAAGTACGGCTTTGACGAGGCCCGCCCCGTGTTGGAGCGCTCCTCGGCCAGGGAGACAGCCGCCCGCGTGGCCGCTGCCACCTTGGCGCGGAACTTCCTGCGGGAGGTCCTGGGCGTCGAGGTGATCTCACACGTTATTTCCATCGGTGCCTCGCAGCCCTCCCAGGGGCAGCCGCAGGCCACCGATATTGAGGCTATCGACGCCTCCCCGGTGCGCGCCTTTGACGATCAGGCACAGGAATCCATGATCGCGGAGATTGAGGCCGCAAAGAAGGCTGGCGATACTCTGGGCGGAATCGTGGAAGTGGTGGTCCACGGCCTGCCGATCGGCCTGGGCTCTCACATTTCCGGGGATGATCGCCTGGACGCGCAGCTCGCCGCGGCCCTCATGGGTATTCAATCCGTAAAGGGCGTGGAAGTAGGCGATGGCTTCGAGGAGGCTCGCCGCCGGGGCAGTGAGGCCCACGATGAGATGGTGCGCGGTGATGAAGGCGTGGAACGCACCAGCAATAGGGCCGGCGGCTTAGAGGGCGGCATGACCAACGGGCAGGTGCTGCGCCTGCGCGCCGCGATGAAGCCCATCTCCACGGTGCCGCGCGCGCTGCGCACGGTGGATATGCGCACGGGGCAGGCGGCCTCGGCCATTCACCAACGCTCCGATGTGTGCGCGGTGCCAGCCGGGGCCGTGGTGGCCGAGGCTATGGTGGCCCTTGTTTTAGCCCGCGCGGTGCTGCATAAGTTCGGCGGTGATTCCCTGGCCGAAACCCGCCGCAATGCCCAGGCATATCTGGAAGAAGTAGAGCAGCGCCTTTCCTTTCCTGGGCAATCCACGCAGGGAGGGGGGAACGCATGACCCCCACGGTGGTATTGGTAGGGCCACCCGGTGCCGGGAAGTCCACGGTGGCTCGCCGCCTGGGCAACGCCTTGAATCTTCCGGTCCGTGATACGGATGAGAGTATCGCCCAGGAGTACGGCAAGCCCTGCGGAGAGGTTCTTAAGGAGTTGGGAGAACCCGCGTTCAGGGACGTAGAGGCGAGTCATGTGGCTGAGGCCTTGAAACACGCGGGGGTGCTATGCCTTGGTGGCGGAGCCATCACGCACCCGGAGACCCGCGTGGCCTTGCAAGAGCACGTGGTGGTATGGGTGGATGTGAGTGCCCCGGAGGGAATACGCCGAGCCAGCGCCGAAGGGGGCCGCCCCTTGCTGGAAACCGACGATCCCGCGCAGCGATACCAAGAGCTTCTTACCCAGCGCGAGCCCTGGTATAAGGAGGTATCCACGCACCGGGTGCGCACGGATGGGCGCACTCCGGCGCAGGTAGTGGCCGTGATACTGGGAATCCTCGACGTAGAATCTTAAAGGGCTAAGGAGAAAACCATGCCGAGCATTGACGTTCAAGGCCCGCACCCCTATACCGTGACGATCGGCTCGACGCTGCGCGAGCGCGTGGGGGAGGAGGTGCGCGGGCGCGCGGCGATCGTGCACCAGCCCGTGCTGGTCGAGGAGGCCCGCGCGCTAGCACAGGCCTGTGGGCCGGAGAGCCTCACCATCGAGGTTCCGGATGCGGAGGCCGGTAAAACCCTAGAGAGCGTGGGAGCGATCTGGGATCGGCTCGGGGCCGCCGGATGGACCCGCCGCGATACCGTGGTGGGGCTGGGCGGTGGGGCCGTTACCGACGTCGCGGGTTTTGCCGCCGCCACCTGGATGCGCGGTATCCGCGTGGTGCAGGTGCCCACCACCTTGTTAGCGATGGTGGACGCCGCCGTGGGGGGCAAGACCGGCATCAATACCGCAGCGGGTAAGAACCTGGTGGGAGCCTTCCATGAGCCGGGCGCGGTACTCATCGACGTCGATTATCTGCGCACCCTGCCCCACGAGGAGATCGTGGCGGGCTCCGCCGAGATCATTAAAACCGGCTTCATCGCGGACCCGGTGATCCTGGAACGCTACGAGGAAAACCCCGCCGCAGCTCTCGACCCGCAGGGGTTCCTGCCGGAATTGATCGAGCGCTCCGTGCGCGTGAAGGCCGAGGTGGTGAGCCAGGACCTCAAGGAATCGGGGCTGCGAGAAATACTCAATTACGGGCATACCTTTGGTCACGCCGTGGAGCTCTGCGAGGAATATCGCTGGCGCCACGGCGCCGCCGTGGCGGTAGGCATGATGTTCGTGGCTCATCTCTCCCATGCCCGGGGGCTTATCGACGCCCCCTTGCTCCACCGGCACCGCGCCATCTTGGAGTCGGTGGGCCTGCCCACCCGTTACACCCCCGGTCGCTTCGATTCCCTCTACGAGGGCATGACGCGAGACAAGAAAAACCGAGATGGCGTGATTCGCTTCGTGACCCTCGATGGTGCCGTGGGTTCGGTGACCCGGTTGGAAGGCCCCAGCGTGGAGGAACTGCGCGCGGCCTATCGGGCGATCAGCGAGGAGGCTTAGGGCAATGAAGATTCTGGTGCTCAACGGGCCAAATCTGAACCGGCTGGGTAAGCGCCAGCCGCAGATTTATGGTTCTACCACTTTGAGCGAGGTGGAGGCTCGTATCGCCGCCGATGCCCAGGGCCTTGGGGTGGAGGTGGAGTGCCGCCAATCCAATGCGGAGCACGAACTCATCGAATGGGTGCATGAGGCCGCGGATGAGGGTTGGGCGATCATCATTAACCCAGGGGGCCTCACGCATACTTCTGTGGCCCTGCGCGATGCCCTGGCGGAGGTGGCCGATGGTCCGGGCTTTATCGAGGTGCACATTTCTAATGTGCATGCCCGAGAGCCATTCCGGCACCACAGTTACCTTTCGCCCATAGCCCTGGCCGTTATTGCGGGTCTGGGGATAGAGGGATACCGCGCGGCGCTGACGTTTTTTGCCCGCCGCACCAGCGCATAGGGCTAAGGTAAAGCAGAAGGAACAACGTACTGAATGGAGGATGTTATGGCCTTGGCCGATACCCGTTATTCCAACCGTCGCCGTGCTTTGTCCGCCCGCTTGGCGGGGCAGCGCATTGACATGATGTTGGTAACCAACCTTATCCATGTGCAGTACCTTTCTGGTTTTAGCGGCTCCAATGCCGCCCTCATGCTCTCCAAGGACCTCAACCCCCAGATCGCCACCGATGGGCGCTACACCACGCAGGTGGCAGAGGAAGTTCCCGATATTGAGGCACTCATCGAGCGCTCCTGCGCCACGGCATTGCTTTCTCGCCTGGAAGGCCCGCGCCGCGTAGGCGTAGAGGCCGATCACCTCAGCCTGGCCCAATGGGAGGGTTTGCAGAAGGCCGCGGGCGAGGACGTCACCTTGGTGCCGGTGCGCGGCGTGGTGGAGGAACTGCGTCTGGTCAAGGATTCTCAGGAGCTAGAGAGCCTGCGCAGCGTGGCGGCCCTGGCCTCCCAGGCATTCGAGGATTTGCTGGCTGCAGGCGAGTTGGCCGTGGGCCGCTCGGAGCGCGATATTGCCGCCGATCTGGAATATCGTATGCGCAAGGCGGGTTCGGAGCGCACGAGCTTTGACACCATCGTGGCCTCTGGGGTGAACTCCGCGAAGCCGCACCACGGTGCGGGGGATCGCGTGCTGCGCGAGGGTGACCTGGTGACCGTGGACTTTGGAGCCCACGTGGGGGGCTTCAACTCCGATATGACGCGCACCGTGGTGATGGGCAAGGCCGATGAGTTCTCTGCCGAGATTTATGAGGTGGTTAAGCGCGCCCAAGCAGCCGGAGTGGAAGCCTCCACGGTGGGTACCGCCCTGGCCGATGTGGACCGCGCCACTCGCGAGATCATCGAGGAGGCGGGCTACGGCGAATACTACGTACATTCCACGGGACATGGCGTGGGACTAGAGGTACACGAGGGGCCTGCTGCGGCCTCGGGGGCCGAGGGCGTGCTGCGCGAGGGAATGACCCTGACCATCGAGCCGGGTATTTACGTGCCAGGGCGGGGCGGGGTGCGCATTGAAGATACGCTCATCATCACTCCCGGAGCCCCGGAAGTGATTACTCAGGTGAGCAAGGATCTCATGGTGTTGTAGACTTGCACAGTTAGATACTCGATCACACGAGGGAGAATCGCTAAGTGGCAACCACCGCTGATTTCAAGAACGGTCTTGTGCTCAAGATCGACGGCAAATTGCAGCAGATCATTGAGTTCCAGCACGTCAAGCCCGGCAAGGGCCCGGCCTTTGTGCGCACCAAGCTCAAGGACGTTGTTTCCGGCAAGACCGTGGATAAGACCTGGAACGCCGGCGTGAAGGTGGAAACCGCTAATGTGGACCGCCGCGATATGACCTACCTGTACCACGATGGCAGCAGCTACGTGGTGATGGATGATAAGACCTTCGAGCAGGTGGAGCTCAGCGAGGATAAGTTTGGCGACGCCGCCCGCTTCCTGCTAGAGAACATGCGCGTGCAGGTTTCCTTCCATGACGAGGAGCCGCTGTTTGCAGAACTGCCGGTATCCGTGGACCTCAAGGTGGAGCATACCGATCCGGGCCTTCAGGGCGATCGTTCCACCGGCGGCACCAAGCCCGCTACCTTGGAGACCGGCGCGGAGATTCAGGTTCCGCTGTTCATCGAGACGGGCAACGTGCTCAAGGTGGATACTCGCTCGGGTGAGTATCTTTCCCGCGTGAACAACTAGTGGCCACTGTGACGCAACGGCAAGAGAAGTGGCGCCGCCACGGCGCCCGCTACAAGGCGCGCCGTCGCGCGGTAGACGTGCTCTTTGAGGCGGAAGCCCGCGACGTCGATCCCATGAGCATCGTCGAGGACCGCACGGAGCTGGCCCGCGTTCCGCAGAATCAGGTTCCCCCGATCGCGGAATACACCCGCCAGATCGTGCTGGGAGCGGCAGAGGAATTGGACGCGGTGGATACCACCATCGCTCGCTTCCTCAACGAGCAGTGGGAACTAGGACGTATTCCCGCCGTGGATCGCGCCATTTTGCGCATGTCCGTGTGGGAATTGCTCTTCAACCCGGAGGTGCCCAAGGCCACCGCCGTGGTGGAGGGCGTGGAGATCGCCAGCGAGTATTCGGGGGATCAGGCTGCTCCCTATATCCACGCGGTGCTCGATGATGTGGCGGAGAATCTTCAGGAGATCCGTGCCGAGATAGCGGCAGAGGCCGTGGTGGCCCTGGCTGCTTCTGCGGAGGAAGCAGCAGAAGCCACAGTAGAAGAACCGGCCCAAGAAGAGCCAGAGCAGCAGAACTAAGACTGCTCAATAAGCTCTTCCGCCGCGCGGGCCACGCGATCTTGGCCCGCGAGCACCTCGTCAACAGCCCCGCCTAGTGCGGGGCGTAGTTGTTCATCGGAGATACCCGCCGCGATAGGAAGATCGCACTCGGTGCGCACCACCAGGTTTTCCTCGCGGTCAGACACCACGGCCTTGACCCCAAAGCCGGAGCAATTCACCTGATTGGCCGCCAGGTGCAGGGTGGGAATGCCGGAATCGGAGGCGAGGTCGGTGGGCTTATCCGCGCGCACGATGAGCACGGAGTTCAGCAGGGCAAAGGTCACGCGGAAGCCGTTGAGGTTGGCGGTGGCCACGTTGGGGTCCTCGGTGGGCCAGAGCGTGATGTTAAAGCTCTTCATGGCCTGGGTCACGCGCTCAAAGGTCAGCGTGGTGATGAGGTTCTCGCTCATTTACTTCTCCTCCTCGGCAGCGTGGGAGTCAGCAGCGTGGGGGTCCTCCCAGGTGATCGCCTCGGGGAACTGCGCCTCGATCCATTGGTAGCAGGCCACGATGGCGTCCAGGGTGGACATCACAAAGGCCCCGGTTTGGTTGCGGCTGAGTCCCTGGGCGATGTGGAGGCGTCGGCAAGCAGAAAAGGTGAGCTGGCCGGGGGCGGACTCGAAGAAGCGCAGGGTGGGGGTCAGCTGCGTGAGGTTCCACTCATTGACGGCCGTGAGGGCCGTGGCGGCGCGCTGACTATCTACCTGGCCGCGCCACATGGAATCGCACAGCAGATAATCCCCCTCGATGGCAAAGGATATGGCGGCGTTATAAAAGCCCGTGCGCACCATGGGGGCGGGGTCCTCGTGGAGCCGGTAATCGAGGTTTTCGGCCTCAAGAATGTCCACCACGGATTGCTCGGTGACGGCCGAGGCGGGGGTGTCGTGTTCGGGGGTAGTCACGCATCTCCTTGGTTTGTCTGAAAGAGCGGTCTTTACACCACTGTAGCTAAGTGGCGGTGCTATGCTTGCTGCGATCCTCAATTGATTTGAGAGTCACGGTTAATCAATGGACATCCTTTAAGGGCCGCACAGAGAGGCGGGAAAGGAGGTCACGATGAGTGAGGCGATCACACGCAGTGTCGTCGCGCGCGTCGCGCACCAGGACACCGGCTGCCAGGTAGCAGCGGTATATCACGGGGGAGGGTTAGCATATGGGGGACAAGGCAGATGAATAATCCCACATTCAAGCAGCCCAGCACGCCTAACCGAAAGGTCGATACAGTGACGTCTACGCCCCCGATTCCCGCCGTTTTGGTGCTTGCCGACGGTCGCTCCTTCCACGGACACAGCCTGGGTGCGGTGGGTTCCACCCTGGGTGAGGCCGTATTCACCACCGGCATGACCGGCTATCAGGAGACGATGACCGATCCTTCCTATCATCGTCAGATCGTGGTGGCCACGGCCCCGCAGATCGGCAATACCGGCTGGAACGATGAGGACGATGAGTCCCGCGATAACGGCATCTGGGTGGCCGGGCTGGTGATCCGTGACCTCTCTGCGCGGGTATCCAACTGGCGCGCCAAGCGCAGCCTGGACGAAGAGATGAAGAAGCAGGGCGTGGTGGGTATCCGCGGCGTGGATACCCGCACCCTGGTGCGTCACCTGCGCGACCAAGGCTCTGTGGCCGCGGGCATTTTCTCCGGAGAGGAGGCCGCGCGTCCGGTGGAGGAGCTAGTGCAAATTGTGGCCGCCCAGGATTCGATGGCTGGGGCCGATCTTTCCGCCCAGGTGAGCACCACCGAGCCCTACGTGGTGGAGCCGGAGGGGGAGCACCGCTACACGGTGGTGGCCTTTGACATGGGCATTAAGACCAATACCCCGCGTAATTTCGCCGCCCGCGGGGTGCGCACCGTGGTGGTGCCCTCCACCTCCACCTGGGCGGATATTGAGCAGTACAACCCGGACGGCGTATTCGTGTCCAATGGCCCGGGCGACCCCGCCACGGCCGATGACATGGTGGCCGTGGTGCGCGAGGTGCTGGGACGCAAGATTCCTTTCTTTGGTATCTGCTTTGGTAACCAGATTCTGGGCCGTGCCCTGGGCATGGAGACCTACAAGATGAAGTTTGGTCACCGGGGTATCAACGTGCCGGTGCTGAACGTGACCACGGGGAAAATCGACATCACCTCCCAAAACCACGGCTTTGCCCTCAAGGGCAAGGCGGGGGAGAGCTTTGATACGGACTTCGGCCCGGCCAAGGTGACCCACGTGTGCCTCAACGATGACGTGGTGGAGGGCGTGGCCCTGGAAAGCGGCCTGGCTTATTCGGTGCAGTATCACCCGGAGGCCGCCGCTGGCCCCCGCGATGCGAACCCGCTCTTTGACCAGTTCATTGATCTCATGGACGCCCACAAGTAAAGCCGCACCAGGAAGGTAAATTAAGGAATCTCATGCCCAAGCGCAACGACATTAATCACGTCCTGGTTATCGGCTCCGGCCCCATTGTGATTGGACAGGCCTGCGAGTTCGATTACTCAGGCACCCAGGCCTGCCGCGTGCTCAAGGAGGAGGGCCTGCGGGTTACCCTCATCAACTCCAATCCGGCCACGATTATGACGGATCCGGAGTTTGCCGATCACACCTACGTGGAGCCCATCACCCCGGAGTACATCGACAAGATCTTTGCCAAGGAGGCCGCTCAGGGCCACCCCATCGACGCGGTGCTGGCGACTCTCGGTGGTCAAACGGCGCTCAACGCCGCGATTCAGCTCGACCGCCAGGGAATCCTGGATAAGTACGGTGTGGAACTCATCGGCGCGGATATTGAGGCCATTGAGCGCGGTGAGGATCGCCAGAAGTTCAAGGACATCGTGGCTTCCATCGGCGGCGAGTCCGCGCGTTCCCGCGTGTGTCACAGCATGGAGGAGGTGCACGAGACGGTGGCCGAGCTGGGCCTGCCGGTGGTGGTGCGTCCCAGCTTCACGATGGGTGGCCTGGGTTCCGGCCTGGCCTATGATGAGGCCGATCTGGAACGCATCGCTGGAGGCGGCCTGGCCGCCTCCCCAGAGGCCAATGTGCTCATCGAGGAGTCCATTCTTGGCTGGAAGGAATATGAGCTGGAGCTCATGCGCGATGGGGACGATAACGTGGTGGTGATCGCCTCCATCGAGAACGTGGACGCCCTGGGCGTGCACACCGGCGATTCCGTGACGGTGGCCCCGGCTATGACGCTCACCGACCGCGAGTATCAGAAGATGCGCGATCAAGGCATTGCCATCATCCGCGAGGTGGGCGTGGATACCGGCGGCTGCAATATTCAGTTTGCCCTCAACCCGCGCGATGGCCGCCTCATCACTATCGAGATGAACCCGCGCGTTTCGCGCTCCTCGGCCCTGGCCTCCAAGGCCACGGGTTTCCCGATCGCCAAGATCGCGGCCAAGCTGGCTATCGGCTATACCCTCGATGAGATCACCAATGACATCACGGGGGTGACCCCCGCGGCCTTCGAGCCCACCCTGGATTACGTGATCGTCAAGGCCCCGCGCTTTGCCTTTGAGAAGTTCGTGGGCTCCGATGACACCCTGACCACCACCATGAAGTCCGTGGGTGAGGCGATGGGTATTGGGCGCAACTACATTGCGGGCCTGAACAAGGTCATGCGCTCCCTGGAGCAGAAGCAGGCCGGTTTCTGGACGGCCCCCGATCCCGAGTTCGGTTCTGTGGCGGAGGTCTTGGAGGACCTCAAGCGCCCCACCGAGGGCCGCATGTACGACGCCGAGTTGGCCCTGCGTTGGGGTGCCAGCGTGGAGGAGGTCTACGAGGCCTCCGGCATTGACCCCTGGTTCCTGGCGGAGTTGGAGCAACTGGTGGCCTTCCGCACCGAGCTTATGGAGGCCCAGGTGCTCACCGAGGACCTGCTGCGCCGGGCCAAGGTGTTTGGCCTTTCCGACGCCCAGATCGCCGTGCTGCGCCCCGAGTTCGCCGGGGAAGAGGGCGTGCGCCGCCTGCGCTGGTCGCTGGGAATCCGCCCGGTATTCAAGACGGTGGATACCTGCGCCGCCGAGTTCGAGGCCCGCACCCCGTATCACTACTCCGCCTATGAGCTGGACCCGGCCGCCGAGTCCGAGGTGCGCGAGCAGCGGGAGAAGGAAAAGGTCATCATCCTAGGCTCGGGGCCGAACCGCATCGGCCAGGGCATCGAGTTCGATTACTCCTGCGTGCACGCGGCCCTGGAGCTTTCCCGGGTGGGCTATGAGACGGTAATGGTCAATTGCAACCCGGAGACCGTCTCCACCGACTACGACACCGCCGATCGCCTCTACTTCGAGCCGCTGACCTTTGAGGACGTCATGGAGGTCTATCACGCGGAGTCGCAATCCGGCACCGTGGCCGGGGTCATCGTGCAGTTGGGCGGCCAGACCCCGCTGGGCCTGGCCGAGCGCCTGGAGGCCGCCGGTGTTCCGGTGGTGGGCACCACGCCGGAGTCCATCAACCTGGCCGAGGATCGCGGCGAGTTCGGTGAGGTGCTGCGCCGCGCGCAGTTGCCTGCCCCGGCCTTCGGCACCGCGACGTCGTTTAGCGAGGCCCGGGACGTGGCCGCCGGCATTGGCTATCCGGTGCTGGTGCGCCCCTCCTACGTGCTGGGCGGGCGCGGCATGGAGATCGTCTACGACGAGGCCTCCTTGCAGGGGTATATCGAGCGGGCCACGGAGCTCACCGCCGATCACCCGGTGCTGGTGGATCGCTTCCTGGATAATGCCATCGAGATTGACGTGGACGCCCTCTCCGATGGAGAGGAGGTGTACCTGGCCGGCGTGATGGAGCACATCGAGGAGGCCGGTATTCACTCCGGTGATTCCGCCTGCGCGCTGCCGCCCATGACCCTGGGGCCGGAGGATATTGAGAACGTGCGCCGCTCCACGGCGGCCCTGGCCCGCGGCATCGGCGTCAAGGGCCTGATGAACGTGCAGTACGCGCTCAAGGACGATGTTCTCTACGTCATCGAGGCCAATCCGCGCGCCTCGCGCACGGTGCCCTTCGTTTCCAAGGCCACCGGCGTGCACTTGGCCAAGGCCGCCTCCCGGATCATGATGGGGGCCACCCTGGAGGAACTGCGCGCCGAGGGCATGATTCCTACCACTTATGACGGCGGTTCGCTGCCGATGGATGCCCCCATCGCCGTTAAGGAGGCGGTGCTGCCCTTCAACCGCTTCCGACGCCCCGACGGCACCATGCTCGATACCCTGCTGAGTCCGGAGATGAAGTCCACCGGCGAGGTGATGGGCGTGGCTACCAACTTCGGTGCCGCCTACGCCAAGGCCGAGTCCGCCGCCTTTGGCGGCCTGCCTACCGAAGGCACGGTGTTCGTTTCCGTGGCTAACCACGATAAGCGCACCCTGATCTTCCCCATTCAACGCCTGGCCTCCCTGGGCTTTAAGATCCTGGCCACCGCCGGTACCGCCAGCATGCTGCGCCGCAATGGCATCGAGTGCGAGGAGGTGCTCAAGGGGTCGGATGTGCGCGCCGGTGCCGAGGGGGTATCCATCCTGGATCGGATTCGGGCTGGGGAAGTAGACCTCATCCTCAACACGCCCGCGGGCTCCTCGGGCGCTCGCCACGACGGCTACGACATTCGTGCCTCGGCGGTGAGCGTGGGTGTTCCCGCGGTGACTACCGTCCAGGGTGTGACCGCCGCGGTGCAGGGCATTGAGGCCCTGCGCGGCGAGGGCTTCGCCGTGCGCGCCCTCCAAGAACTAGAGCACACCACGGCTGCTAAGGCGGTGAATCAGTGACCTTTGGCGAGCAATTAGCGCGCCTGAGCGCCGAGCGGGGAAATCTCTGCGTGGGGATTGATCCTCATTCGAGCCTCTTAGAATCGTGGGGCTTGGGAGATGATATTGCAGGCCTGGCGGAGTTTTCCCGCCGTTGCGTGGAGGCCTTTGCCACCACGGCCTCGCTGGTCAAGCCCCAGGTGGCCTTCTATGAGCGTTTTGGCTCGGCGGGCTTTGCCGTGCTGGAAGAAACCATCGCCGGCCTGCGCGCCGGTGGTGCGCTGGTGGTGGCCGATGCCAAGCGGGGCGATATTGGCTCCACGATGGCCGGTTATGCCGCCGCCTGGCTTGACGACGCCTCCCCGCTATGCAGCGATGCTGTGACGGTATCGCCCTATCTCGGCGTGGGGTCCCTAGAACCCGTCTTTGCTCTTGCGGAAGAAAAGGGCAGGGGTGTGTTTGTGCTCGCGGCCACCTCTAACCCGGAGGCCCGCGAGCTACAGGGCCACCGGGGCGTCGACGGGCGCAGCATCGCTCAGCAGATCGTCGATGAGGTGGCCCGCCGCAATGCCACCCATTCGGGCCTCGGCAACCTCGGCGTGGTGGTGGGGGCAACCGTGGAGCAGGCCCCGGATTGCCACCTCCTCAACGGCCCCGTTTTGCTGCCCGGAGTGGGTGCGCAGGGCGGTAGTGCGAACGACGTGGCACAGATCATGGGCGACCGAACAGACTTGGCTTATCCTAATGTTTCCCGCGCGGTACTGAGCGCGGGGCCTGGGGTAGCTAAGCTGCGTAAAGCCGCTGCTTCCTTTGCCGATGAGCTAAAAAGGTGACCGCTATGAGGCCAGGCCCGCTTTTCCTGCTATTTTAGTGGGAGCTGCGCTTGGGCTCCTGGTCAGATAGGCCTTCTGCCCTGCACTGATTGCGGTAGCGTGCTCTTGGCGGTGTTACACTGAGCGAACATCGGCGTGAAGTAGCGATGCCATTCCAGGCGCACCGCCGAATAAAGAAAAAACAAAACGAACTGGAGGAACCCCGTGGCCCTTCCGAAGTTGACTGACGAGCAGCGCAAGGAAGCCCTTGCTAAGGCTGCCGAGGCTCGCAAGGCCCGTGCTGAGCTCAAGGAGAAGCTCAAGCGCGGTGACATGACCCTGAAGGAAGTTCTGGATAAGGCCCAGGACGATGAGATCGTGGGTAAGACCAAGGTATCTGCGCTTCTTGAGGCGCTGCCGAAGGTGGGCAAGGTCAAGGCCAAGGAAATCATGGAAGAGCTGGAGATCGCCCCCACGCGCCGTCTGCGCGGTCTGGGCGAGCGTCAGCGCCGTGCTCTGCTGGATCGCTTCGGTTACACCGAGGAATAATTCATGGCTGGCGAGAACCCCCGGGGTCGGCTGGTAGTGCTGGCTGGCCCGTCTGCCGTGGGAAAGTCCACGGTGGTTCATCGCCTCCGCCGGAGCATCAGCGATCTGTACTTTAGCGTCTCCATGACCACCCGTAACCCGCGCCCGGGTGAGGTGGACGGGGTGGATTATTTTTATGTCACCCCGGAGGTCTTTCAGGAGCGCATTGATAAGGGAGAGATGCTGGAATGGGCCGAGATTCATGGCGGCCTGCAACGCTCCGGTACCCCGGCAGCTCCGGTGCATCAGGCCCTCTCTGAGGGGCGGCCCGTGCTCGTTGAGGTGGATCTCGAAGGAGCCCGCAACGTCAAGGCCATGATGCCGGAGGCCACCACGGTTTTCCTAGCCCCGCCCTCCTGGGAGGTGCTCGTAGAGCGCCTCACGGGAAGGGGAACGGAGCCAGAGGATGTCATTGCTCGCCGCTTGGATACGGCGCGTGAGGAATTGGCAGCCAAGGAAGAGTTCGATCGAGTGGTGGTCAACGATGACGTTGATACCGCTGTGGCCTCCATCGGTGGTATCCTGCGGGGCGAGTAGTGCGCGGCTGCGTTCTTATGGCGCGGCCAGGAAGTTTCTCTACCGAAGAATAAGGTGCAAGTGACAAACGTGAGTAACGAGACCGAGAAGAAGCAACCGGTGTTTGATCCGCCGGTGGGCATTACGGACCCGCCGATTGACCGCCTTTTGGAAAAGGTCTCCTCGAAGTATGCCCTCGTGATCTTTGCCGCCAAGCGTGCGCGCCAGATCAACAGCTACTATCAGCAGGCCGACGAGGGTGTGTTTGAGTTCATCGGCCCGCTCGTTACCCCGGAAGCCGGTGAAAAGCCGCTGTCCATCGCGCTGCGTGAGATTGACGGCGATCTCTTGGAGCACGAGGAAGGCCGCTAGGTCCGCTCCGATCAATGAGGCCGCTACCCGCTCTGGGTGGCGGCTTTTCGTATGCGATCAGTAAGGTCGAAGCGGCAGAGCAAGCAGGAAAGAAAAGGAGCCGGCAGGTGAAGGTAATCGTGGGTGTGGCGGGGGGAATCGCGGCCTATAAGGCCTGCCACCTCGTGCGGAACTTTAAAGAAGCCGGAGACGAGGTTCGGGTGATTCCCACCCCGAGCGCCCTGAACTTCATTGGGGCGGCCACCTTCGAGGCTCTTTCCGGCAATTCGGTGAGCACCAGCGTCTTTGAGGGGGTGGACGAGGTACAGCACGTGCGCCTGGGCCAGGAGGCCGACGCCGTGGTGATCGCCCCGGCCACCGCCGATCTCCTCGCGCGTCTGGCGGCGGGCCGGGCGGATGATCTGCTCAGCGCCACCGTCTTGGTGGCCACCTGCCCGGTGATCGTGGCCCCCGCCATGCACACGGAGATGTGGCTTAACCCCGCCACCCAGGCCAACGTTCATACCCTGCGCAGCCGTGGGGTCACGGTATTAGAACCTGCCTCGGGGAGGCTCACGGGCGTCGATAGTGGGCCGGGGAGATTGCTGGAACCGGAACAGATCGCGGACCTGGCGCGCATGGTCATCGCGGGGCAGAAGCTGCCGCGCGATTGGGAGGGCAAGAGCGTGCTCATCACGGCCGGGGGCACCCAGGAAAATCTCGATCCGGTGCGTTACCTGGGTAATCGTTCCTCGGGTAGGCAGGGTTTTGCCCTGGCGGAGGTGGCGGCGCAGCGCGGGGCTCGCGTGTGCGTGGTGGCCGGGGCCACCGAGGAGCTGCCCACCCCCGCCGGGGCGCAGGTGGTGCGCGTGACCTCAACCGAGGAGATGGCTCAGGCCGTGGCCGAACACGCCCCGCAGGCCGACGCCCTCATCATGGCCGCCGCGGTAGCGGACTTCCGCCCCGCCTCCCGGGCCGGTGCGAAGATGAAGAAGGGGCAGGACGAGGCCGCGTTGAACAGCATCAAGTTGGTGGAAAACCCCGATATTTTGCGGACCGCGGTGCTGGCGCGCGAGCGCGGAGAGCTGAAAGCGGGCATGGCGATTGCCGGTTTTGCCGCAGAGACGGGCGATGAACGCCATTCCGCCCTGGAATATGGGTTGGCGAAGTTGGAGCGCAAGGGCTGTGATCTGCTGATGTGCAACGAGGTGGGAGTGGGGAAGGTCTTTGGGGAGCGGCACAACCGAGGCTGGTTGCTGCGGGCCGGGGAGGGAGAACCCGAGGTGACCGAGGTGCCGGATGGCAGCAAGTACGAGATAGCGGGGGCGTACCTGAGCCAGGTGCTCCGCGCCCTAGACCAGCGCTCTTTACATGGATAGACCGCTTGGTCTATCCTAAGCAAGTATCTCGACAACGTTGTAGCAAAGGAAAAATCCGTGGCACTATCCCCGCGCTCCGTGCGGCTTTTTACCAGCGAATCCGTGACGGAGGGGCACCCGGACAAAATCTGCGATGCCGTTTCTGACACCATCCTGGACGCCATCTTGAGGGAGGATTCCCATGCCCACGTGGCGGTGGAAACGCTGGTGACCACCGGACAGGTGCACGTGGTGGGGGAGGTCCGTACCACCGGCTACGTCGATATTCCGGCACTCGTGCGCTCCACCCTCGTGCGCATCGGCTTTACCTCCTCGGACGTGGGCTTTGACGGCACCACCTGCGGGGTCAATATCGCCATCGGAGAGCAATCCGCGGAGATTGGGCACGGGGTGGATACCTCCCACGAGATGCGCTCGGGGGGCCACTACGAGGACGATGACCAGGCCGGTGCCGGTGACCAGGGCCTGATGTTCGGCTACGCCAGCAACGAGACCGCCGAGTACATGCCGCTGCCCATCGCCCTGGCGCATAGGCTTTCTCGACGCCTCTCCCAGGTGCGCAAGGAGGGCATCGTTCCCCACCTGCGCCCGGATGGTAAAACGCAGGTGACCTTTGCCTATGACGAGGCGGGCAAACCCCTTTATCTGGATACCGTGGTGATTTCCACCCAGCACGATCCCGAGGTGGATTCCGTTTGGCTAGAAACCCAACTGCGCCCGCACGTGCTGGACTGGGTGATCCAGGACGCGGGCTTGGGCAACTACCTCACCGATGATCTGACGCTGCTCATTAATCCCTCCGGCTCCTTTACCCTGGGCGGCCCGATGGGCGATGCCGGGCTTACCGGCCGCAAGATCATCGTGGATACCTACGGCGGCATGGCTCGCCACGGCGGCGGCGCCTTCTCCGGCAAGGACCCGAGCAAGGTGGATCGCTCCGGGGCCTACGCCATGCGCTGGGTGGCCAAGAACATCGTGGCGGCGGGCCTGGCCGACCGCGCCGAGGTGCAGGTGGCCTATGCCATCGGGCGGGCCACCCCGGTGGGGCTCTACGTGGAGACCTTCGGCACCGCCAAGGAGGGGCTGAGCGACGTGGATATTCAGCGCGCCGTGAGCGAGGTCTTTGATCTGCGCCCGGCCGCGATTATCCGGGAGCTCGACCTGCTGCGCCCCATCTATGCTCCCACCGCCGCCTACGGGCACTTTGGCCGCACGGACGTTGAGTTTCCCTGGGAGAGCACCCAGCGGGCGTCGCTGCTGCGTGAGGCCGCGGGGCTCTGAGTCCCGCCGGGGTTGTAGAATCGGCCAGCATGGCCACCTCTTCCCGCGTTCCCGCTGCTCAGCAGCCGGTGGCGCGGGTTTTGCCGCTTCTGGGGCTGGCGCATTTAGATCGTCTTTTTGATTATCAGGTATCCGAGGATCAATCGGAGCAGGCCCAGCCGGGGGTGCGGGTGCGTATTCGCTTTGCCGGGCGTTTGGTGGACGCCATGCTCATCGAGCGCAGCGAGGAGACCCAGCACCCCGGCCAGCTGCGCTATATCGAGCGGGTGATTTCCCCGGAGGTGGTGTACCCGGAGTCCACCCGCCGCTTGGTGGACTCGCTGTGCGCCCGCTATGCCGGTACGCGCTCCGATCTCATTCGCTCGGCCATACCGGCCCGTCACGCGGGCGCCGAGCAGTCCGATACGAACACCCCCTGGGAGGAGCTGGGCCGAGCCCAGGAGCCGGATCTTTCGGCGTGGTCCGCCTACGAGCACGGGGAATCCTTTGTGGACGCAGTGCTGGAGCGCCGCCGCGCGCGAGTGGCCTGGCAGATCGCCCCCGGGGACGATTGGGCGGCGGCCCTGGCCGCCCTGGCCGCCAAGGTGGCTCTCGGCGGTGGCGGGGTGCTCATCGTGGCCCCGGATCAGGCCGATGTGGACACCCTAGAGGCCGCCCTCAAGGAGCATATGGGCCCCAAACAGATCACGGTTTTGGGCGCCTCCCTGGGGCCGCAGGGGCGCTACCGGCGTTTTCTTTCCATCCTGCATGGGCAAGGTCGCGTGGTGATTGGTACCCGCTCGGCGGCCTTCGCCCCGGTGGAGAATCTGGAATTGGCGGTGGTGCTCTTCGATGGCGATGAGAACCACGTGGACCCCCGCGCCCCCTACGCCCACACCCGCGAGGTGCTCACCACCCGGGTGGCCTCGGAGGAATCCTCGCTCATCATCGCGGGTCACGCCCGCACGGCGGAGGCGCAGCTGCTCGTTGAATCGGGTTGGGCGCACAGCCTGACGGCCAGCAGGGAGACCCTGCGCGTGCGCATGCCCCGCATTCAGGCCTCCGCCGATTCCGATTTTGAGCTCAGCCGCGATCCCCGGGCGGGCTCGGCGCGTATTCCCGCCGTGGCCTTCCGCGCCCTGCGCGAGGGGCTGGAGGCCGGCCGTCCGGTGCTGGTACACACCCCCCGAAAGGGGTATATTCCCACGCTAGCCTGTGGAAAGTGCCGCAACCCGGCGCGCTGCCGCCACTGCAACGGCCCGGTCGGGCTACCCACGGGAGGATTATCTACGGGAGCGCCCACGGGCCATGTTCAAGAGGCCTCGGTGCCCACCTGCCGGTGGTGCGGACGCCCCGATACCCACCACCGCTGCACCCATTGCGGTTCCCCCTCCTTGCGCGCGGTGGTGCTGGGCAATCAGCGCACGGCGGAGGAACTGGGCCGCGCCTTTGCCTCGGTGCGGGTGATTTCTTCAGGGGGCAATCAGTTGCACCGGGAGGTGCCCGACGCCCCGGCCCTGGTGGTAGCCACCCCGGGGGCGGAGCCTCGGGTAGCCGGTGGCGGGCGCTACGGGGCGGCCGTGCTGCTGGATACTTGGGCGCTGCTGGGTCGCCAGGATTTGCGTGCCACGGAGGAGACCCTGGCCAAGTGGGCGGCGGTGGCCACGCTGGTGGAGCCGCACCGCCGGGGCGGCCAGGTGGTCGTGGTGGCCGATCCCGGTCTCGCGGTGGTGCAGCACCTCATCCGCTGGGATATGCCGGGGGCCGCGGCGCGGGAATTGGAGCAACGCCGCGAGGTGCGTTTTCCTCCGGCGGTGCACATGGCGGCTATCGACGGCGCGGCGGCGGGCGTCGATAGCCTGTTGAAGGAGGCGCGCCTGCCGGAACACGCGGATATTCTGGGCCCGGTGGATTTGCCCGCGGGCGAGCATATTCCGGGGGAATACGATGAGGAGCGCTTTGGGCCCGCCCAGCGGGTGTTGGTGCGCACACCTTTGGGGCCGCGCGGGGAGTTGGGGGCGGCGTTGAAGGCGGCGATGGTGGCCCGGATTGCTCGGCGCGAGGATTTGCCGCTGCGGGTGAGGGTGGACCCTGTGCATATCGGTTAAGCCGATACAATGGGGCACCATGACTGTTTTGCCCATTCGCCTCTTTGGCGATCCGGTGTTGAGCACCCGCGCCAGCGAGCTCACGGAGTACAACGATTCCCTGCGTACCCTCGTGGCGGATATGACGGAGACGATGAAGCACGCCGGTGGCGTGGGCCTGGCCGCTAATCAGGTGGGCGTGCTGCGCCGGGTATTCGTTTTTGATTGCTCGCATGTGCCGGGAGGTTTGAGCGGGCACGTGATTAACCCCGTGTGGGAGCCGGAGGGGGAGGAAAAAGAAGAGGGGATAGAGGGCTGCCTTTCTATTCCCGATATTTCCCTGTCCATTCCGCGCTATCGCAGCGTGCGGCTGCGCGGCACCGATATGGAGGGCAATCCGCTGGCGATCACGGCCTCGGGGCTGCTGGCGCGCTGTATTCAGCACGAGACGGACCACCTGGACGGGGTGCTCTACCTCAAGCATGCGCAGGCCCAGGAGCGCAAGGAGGCGATGGCGCAGATCCGTGCAGCCGCGTGGTTTCAGGAGGGAAGGAAGTAAAATGAAGATCGTTTTTGCCGGAACCCCGGAACCCGCCGTGGTGGCTTTAAAGGCACTGCTCGATTCACCTCACGAGGTAGCCGCCGTGCTCACCCGCCCGGACGCTCCGCGGGGGCGCGGGCGCAAGTTGCACCCCTCGCCGGTGAAGGAACTGGCCCTGGAACACGGCATTGAGGTGCTTACTCCGGTCACCTTGAAGCCGGGCACCGAGGATGGGGAGGCGCTGCGCGACCGGCTGCGCGAGATCGCACCGGAGGCCATCCCCGTGGTGGCCTATGGCAACCTCATCACCCCCGATTTGCTCGATGTAGCCCCGCACGGCTGGGTGAACCTGCATTTTTCTCTGCTGCCCGCGTGGCGGGGTGCGGCCCCGGTGCAGGCGGCTATTCGCGCGGGGGATAAGGTCACCGGCGCCACCACCTTCCGCATTGATGAGGGCTTGGATACCGGGGTGATCTTGGCCAGCCGCAATGAGGAGATTCGGGCCACCGATACCGCCGATGATCTGCTCACCCGCCTGGCCTATTCCGGAGCGGACCTCCTGGTGGACACCATGACGGGCCTAGAGGTGGGCTCCCTACAGCCGCTGCCGCAGGAGGGGCCCGCCACCTATGCCCCCAAGATCAGCACGGAGGATGCCCGCGTGGATTGGGCCGCCCCGGCAGAGGAGATCAGCCGCGCCATCCGCGCCTATACCCCCGGCCCCGGTGCCTGGACCACCTTGGATGGTGAGCGTTTTAAGATCGCCCCGGTGGAGATCCCGCTGGATACCGAGGTCCACGGCTTAGCACCGGGGGAGATTGCCGCCACCAAGAGGGAGGTGCTGGTGGGCACGGGCAGCCGCGTGGTGCGCCTGAGCCGCCTGCAACCTCCGGGTAAGAAGATGATGGCGGCCGCCGATTGGGCGCGGGGTGCACAACCGGAAGGGGGAATCTTTCAGTGAGCACCGGAGGTTTCCGTTCCCGTTCCAAATCGGCTAAGGCCGCCGCGCACACTAAGCCTGCCAAGCCAGCCAAGGCCCCCAAGAAGCAGCCGAGGCCTAAAACTCAATCCCGCGTGGATGTGCCCCGCCAGGTGGCCTACGAGGTGCTGGGCGCGGTGCGGGCCAAGGGGGCTTACGCCAACCTCGTGCTGCCCAAGGCGCTCAGGGAGCGCCGGGGGCGCGGGCGCGACGCCGCCTTTACCACGGAGATCACCTACGGCACCCTGCGCACCCAGGGGGTGCTCGATGCCGTGATTGAGCGGTGCTCCTCGCGGGGCCTTGAGGCCATTGCCCCGGAGGTGCTGGACGTTCTGCGCCTGGGGGCCTATCAGTTGCTCTATACCAGGGTGGAGCCTCACGCGGCGGTGGATACCAGCGTGCAACTGGTGGTGGAGGCGGGCCAGGAGAAGGCCAAGGGCTTTGCCAATGCCATCTTGCGCACCATTACGCGCACGCCCACCCAGGAGTGGATTGAGCAGCTCACCCCCACAGAAGAGATCGCCGGGGTGGCCTTCCGGCACGCGCACCCGGAGTGGATCGCGCGTTCCTTCGCCCTCGCGCTGGGCAAGGAGGGCAACAGGGAGGAGCTAGAGGCCGCCTTGGAGGCCGATTCGCAGCGCCCCATCGTGCACCTGGTGGCCCGCCCCGGAGAGATCAGCGCGGAGGAACTGGCGCTGGTGACCGGCGGGGAGGAGGGGCGCTATTCCCCCTATGCGGTGTACCTGGAATCGGGGTCCCCGGCGGAGTTAGAGCCGGTGCGCAGCGGCCTGGCGGCGGTGCAGGACGAGGGCAGCCAATTGATCGCCCGCGCCCTCACCGAGGCCGCGCTGGACGGCCCCGATGGGGGCCGCTGGCTGGACCTGTGCGCGGGGCCGGGTGGCAAGGCCGCGCTCATGGGTGCCCTGGCGCGGATAGAAAAGGCCCAGGTGGACGCCGTGGAGCCGGCCGAGCACCGCGCGGAGTTGGTGCGCAAAGCCACCCGCGATCTGCCGGTAAAGGTGCACGTTGCCGATGGTCGCGCCCCCGGCCTGGAACCGGGCTATGACCGCGTCCTGGTGGATGCCCCCTGTTCCGGGCTGGGTGCTTTGCGACGCCGCCCCGAGGCCCGCTGGCGCAAGCAGGAATCCGACATCGCGGAGCTCAACGCCCTGCAATTCGAGCTGCTGCGCTCGGCTTTGGAACTCACTCGGCCCGGCGGGATTGTGGTGTATTCCACCTGTTCCCCGGATCTGCGGGAGACGCGCGGGATCGTCGATAAGGCCATAGCCGAGCTTGGTGCGAGCGAGATCAATGCCCACGGCCTCGTGCCGGGAATGGAACGGGTGGGGGAGTACCCCTCGGTGCAGATGTGGCCGCACCGCCACGGCACGGACGCCATGTTCTTCGCGGTGCTGCGCAAGGCCTAGACTGAATGGCTATGCAGCACGCTCCGATTATTGCTCCCTCGATTCTGGCCGCAGACTTCTCCCGCCTGGGTGAGGAGATCGCGCGGATTCACAACGCCGATTGGGTGCACGTGGACATCATGGACGGCCACTTTGTGCCCAATCTCTCTTTTGGCCCGGACATCGCCGCCACGGTGCACCGGCTCACGGACAAGCCCCTGGACGTGCACCTGATGATCGAGGAACCCGAGCGCTGGGTAGAGCGCTATGCCCAGGCCGGGGCGCACACCTTGATCTTCCACGTGGAGGCCACCGCCGATCCGGTGGCCCTGGCCCGCCAGATTCGCGCCCTGGGGGTGCGCGCCGCCTTCTCCGTCAAGCCAGGCACGCCCATCGAGCCCTACCTGGAGCACCTGGAACACTTCGATGAGGTGCTGGTGATGTCCGTGGAGCCGGGCTTTGGCGGGCAGTCCTTCATGCCGGAACAGCTAGAGAAGGTGCGCACCCTGCGCCGCACCATCGACGAGCGCGGCCTGGATACCCTCATCGAGATCGACGGCGGCATCTCCGAGTCCACCATCGCCCAGGCGGCCGAGGCGGGCTGCGATGCCTTCGTGGCCGGTTCGGCGGTGTACAAGGCCGACGATCCCGCCGCAGTGGTGGATTCCCTGCGCACCCTCGCCCGACGCTAAATGCACGGCGATCCGGCGATAACCCGCGCCCTCGACCTCGCGGTGGCGGCCTCCTGGGAGGTCAAAGGCACCACCAGCCCCAACCCCCCGGTGGGGGCGGTGATTCTCTCCCCCCACGGCGAGGTGGCGGGGGTGGGGGCCACCCAGCCTCCTGGCGGCCCTCACGCGGAGGTTATGGCCCTGGCCCAGGGGGGTAGCGCGGCCCACGGGGGCACCGCCGTGGTCACCCTGGAACCCTGCAACCACACCGGGCGCACCGGCCCCTGCTCCCACGCGCTATTAGCAGCCGGTGTTTCTCGCGTGATCTACGCGCACCCCGACCCCGGAAAGAAGGAGGGCGGGGGAGCGGCCTATCTGCGTCAGCACGGGGTGGAGGTGGGGTGCCTGGATACCGCCGTGGCCCCCCTGCGGCCCTGGCTGCGCGCGGTAGCTAAGGGCCGCCCGCACGTGACCCTCAAGTTCGCCCAGACACTCGATGGTTTTACCGCCGCCCTCGATGGCAGCAGCCAGTGGATCACCGGAGACCAAGCCCGCGCCTGGGTGCACCGGGACCGCTCCCAGCGCGATGCCATTCTCATCGGCACCGGCACGGCCTGGGCGGATCGTCCGGCGCTCACCGCACGCCACGCCACGGGTTTGTACCCCCATCAGCCGCGCCGCGTGGTCATTGGCCGCCGGGAATTACCCGACTACATGTATGAACAGGGCTTTGAACAATACCCCGGAATCGAACAAGCCCTGGCCGCGTTATGGGAAAAAGGAGACCGGGACGTGCTCATCGAGGGCGGAGCCGGGCTCGCCCGCTCGGTGCTCGCCGCCGATGAGGTGGATGCGATTCACGCCTACCTCGCCCCGGTGCTGCTGGGCGGGGGGCTCGGGGTCGTCGATAAGCCCCTGGTGGATACCCTGAGCGCGGCGCGGCGCTGGCACACCCGCGCGGTGCGCCGCCTGGGGCCGGATACGCTCATAGAAATGGAAAGAGGCTCGTGATGTTTACCGGAATTGTGGAAGAAATAGGCAAGGTGCGCAGCCTAGAGGAGCAGGGCGACGCCGTGCGCATTACTATCGACGCCTCCGTGGCCCTGGGGGGTACGCGGCTGGGCGATTCCATTAGTGTCAATGGGGTATGCCTGACGGTGGCCTCCCAGGATGAGGCGGGTTTTGCCGCGGACGTGATGCAAGAATCGCTTAACCGCAGCAACCTGGGAACACTCCGGGAGGGCTCCCCGGTGAACCTGGAGCGCGCCCTGGCCGTGGGCGAGCGCCTGGGCGGGCACATTGTGCAGGGACACGTGGATAGCACCGTGGAGTTGCTGAGCCGCCAGCACTCCGAGCATTGGGACGTGCTGCGCTTTACGCTCCCCGAATCTGTGGCCCGCTACGTGGTGGAGAAGGGTTCGATCACCCTCAACGGCACCTCGCTGACGGTCTCCGCCCTGGGCGCGGACTGGTTTGAGGTATCGCTGATTCCCACCACCCTGACGGAAACCACCCACGGGAATCTCGCGGTGGGTGACCGGGTGAACGTGGAGGTGGACGTGCTGGCTAAATACGTGGAAAGGTTGGTAGCCCCTACGTCCGGCGCGGGGACGCGGGAAGGCTAAAGTGATCGACATGACTGTGAATGCGGATCAAAAGATTCCCCTCGATAGCGTGGACGAGGCTATCGCGGACATCGCGGCGGGTAAGGCCGTGGTGGTGGTGGATAACGAGGACAGGGAAAACGAGGGCGACCTCATCTTTGCCGCAGAAAAGGCGACCCCGGAGCTCATGGCCTTCATGGTGCGCTACACCTCGGGGTATATCTGCGCCCCGCTGACCAACGCCGATGCCGACCGCCTGGGGCTGCCCCCGATGGTCAGCCAAAACGAGGACGCTCGCGGCACCGCCTATACCGTGACGGTGGACGCCGCCACCGGTACCACCGGCATCTCCGCCACCTCGCGGGCGGAGACCATTCTGCGCCTGGCCGATCCCCAGTCCACCCCGGAACAGTTCACGCGTCCCGGCCACGTGGTGCCCCTGCGCGCCCGCGATGGCGGGGTGCTGGTGCGCGATGGGCACACCGAGGCCGCCATCGACCTCGCGCGCGCGGCGGGCCTGCGCCCGGCCGGCGTCCTCTGCGAGATCGTCTCGGAGGAGGACCCCACGGACATGGCGCGCGCCCCCGAGCTGCGCCGCTTTGCCGACGCCCACGGGCTGCGCATGATTTCCATTGACCAGCTCATCGACTGGCGCCGCCACCGCGATAACCTCATCGAGCGCACCGTGGAGACCCGCCTGCCCACCGACTACGGTTTCTTCCGCTCGATGGGTTTCGTCAATACCATCAGCGGCCAGGAGCACATCGCCCTGGTGGTGGGGGAACCGGACCGCGATGGTGGGGAGAACGTGATGGTGCGCATTCACTCCGAGTGCCTGACCGGAGACGTATTCGGCTCCCAGCGCTGCGATTGCGGCCAGCAACTGCACAATTCCATGAAGATGGTGCAAGAAGCAGGGCGCGGCATCGTGCTCTACCTGCGCGGCCAGGAGGGGCGCGGTATCGGGCTCATCGAGAAGCTCAAGGCCTATGCCCTTCAAGACGAGGGCATGGATACCGTGGACGCCAACCTCGCCCTGGGCCAGCCCGCCGATGCCAGGGAGTACGATACCGCCGCGCAGATTTTGCGGAATCTGGGTGTGCAATCCGTCTCTATTATGAGCAATAACCCCAGTAAGTGCGAGACCCTAGAGGGGCACGGCCTGAGCATTACCGGCCGCGTGACCGTGCCCGTCTCCGTGAATGAGGAAAACGTGCGATACCTCAAAACCAAGCGGGATCGCATGGGGCACGATTTACCCGATGTTGCTGCGTGGGAGGCCCATCATGGTCTCCTGGAAGGAGAATAGAGATCATGGCTAAGGAAGGTCTGCCCACCGTGGGCGTGGCGGGAAACTTGGACGCCACCGGAATGAAGGTGGCCGTGGTCACCTCCACCTGGAACGAGGAGATCTGCGATCTGCTACATTCCCGGGCGGTGAGCACGGCCCAGGAGGCCGGCGCCACCGTGGAGGAGTTCCGCGTGGTGGGGGCCCTGGAAATACCCGTGGTGGCCCAGGAATTGGCCCGCCGCTTCGATGCGGTGGTGGCCCTGGGCTGCGTCATTGAGGGCGGTACCCCGCACTTTGATTATGTGTGCGATTCCGTGATGCGCGGCCTCAGCCAGATTGCCCTCAATGAGAGCACCCCGGTGGGCAATGGCGTGCTCACCACGCACACCTATCAGCAGGCCAAGAAGCGCGCCGGTGGGGAGGGTGCCCTGGAAGATAAGGGCGCGGAGGCCGCCGTGGCCGCCCTGCATACCGCCGTGGTGCTGCGCGGTATCACCGGCTAGAATCAGAGAGTTGGAGCACGGCCAGAAAGACGAGGCGAAGGTGGATACGAGCAAGCAACCGGGCGAGCAGCAGCTCCAGGGCGGCGGCCTGAGCGAGGCGGATTTTCAGCGCTATAACGCCGCCGATCCCACCGCGATGGTCAGCACTAAGCCCTGGGAGCTAGAGGTCACCTCGCCGCGTTTGCGCCTTATTTCTTGGATAGCCGTGGTGGTTATTCTGGCCGTCCACATTTTTATGTCCGCCGTGGTGGGGGTGGGGGATACCGGCGCTGCGGTCACCACCATTGATAAGTTCGCTTTCTTTGGGGTGGGCGTGGTGATTGCCATTGTGGTGTTCATCGGGCTCAACCGCCCTCGCGTGCGCGTCAATGCCGATGGCGTGGAGGTGCGCAATTTCATAGGCACCCGCTTTTATCACTGGTCCGTGGTCTATGGCCTGGCCTTTCCCCGTGGTTCGCGCATGGCACGCCTGGAACTTCCCGATTTTGAGTACGTGCCCATGTGGGCCATGCAGGCCGCCGACCGCGCCAGCATCGTGCGCGATGTCGAGGCTTTCCGCGCCCTTGAGGCGCAGTACATGCCCCAAGACTAAGCACTGAGGTAACCGAGGTATCCGTGGCTGATCCCATCACCTATCGTCCTGCCCCGGGCACCATTCCCACCGATCCCGGCGTGTATAAGTTCCGGGGAGACCATGGCCGGGTGCTCTACGTGGGCAAGGCAAAGAACCTGCGTTCCCGCCTGTCCAATTACTTCCAGGACATCACCCAGCTCCACCCGCGCACCCGGCAGATGGTGCTCAGCGCCTCCGCCGTGGAATGGACGGTGGTGGGCAGCGAGGTCGAGGCGCTACAGCTGGAATACACCTGGATTAAGCGCTTTGACCCGCGCTTTAACGTGATGTACCGGGACGATAAAACGTACCCCATGCTCGCGGTATCCATGAATGAGCGCTTCCCCCGCGCCTTCTTCTACCGCGGCCCGCGCCGCAAGGGAGTGCGCTACTTCGGCCCCTATTCCCACGCCTGGGCGGTGCGCGAAACCCTTGACCTCCTCACCCGCATTTTCCCCATGCGCACCTGTTCCAAGGGGGTCTTTAACCGCCACGAGCAACTGGGCCGGCCCTGCCTTTTGGGCTACATCGACAAGTGCGCGGCCCCCTGCATCGGCCGCGTGAGCGAGGAGGAACATCGGGACATCTCGGAGGGCTTCTGCTCCTTCATGCAGGGCCATACCGACGCCGTGCGCTCCCGCCTAGAAAAGCAGATGGAGGCCGCCGCCGAGGACCTAGAGTTCGAGCGCGCCGCGCGGCTGCGCGATGACTTAGGTGCCATCGACAAGCTCATGGAGCAGCAATCCGTGGTGCTGGGCGACGGCACAGACGCCGACATCATTGCCTTTGCCACCGATGAATTAGAGGCCGCCGTGCAGGTATTCCACGTGCGCAGCGGACGGGTACGCGGGCAGCGCGGCTGGGTGGTGGAAAAGGCCGGTGACCAGGCCGGAGGAATCGAGCCCATCGAGGAGGGCCAGCCGGATTCCGCCCTTCCCGCCCTCATGCAGAACTTCCTGGTGCAGTTCTACGGCGATGCCGCCGAGCGCGCCGAGCAGGAGGAAAAGGAGGACGCGGAGCGGATTCGACGCCGCGGCGTGGACCAGTTCTCCCACCAATCCGGCCCCAGCCGCAGCCAGGCCAACCGGGCCATTCCCCGGCAGATCTTGGTGCAATCCCTGCCCGAGGACCCGGAGGAGACCACCCGAGCGCTGCAAGAATTGCGTGGCGGCCCGGTGGAGATTCGCGTGCCCCAGCGCGGGGACAAGCGCGCCCTAGCGGAGACCGTGGAGCGCAACGCCAAGGAGGCGCTGCGCCAGCACAAACTCAAGCGGGTGGGCGATCTCACCGCGCGCTCGGCGGCAATCCAGGATATTCAGGATGCCTTGGGCATGGAGGTGGCTCCGCTGCGCATCGAGTGCACGGATATTTCCCATCTTCAGGGCACCGATGTGGTGGCCTCCCTGGTGGTCTTTGAGGATGGCTTGCCAAAGAAGTCCGATTACCGCCGTTATCGCATTAAGGAGGCCGCGGGCGAGGGGCGCAGCGATGACGTGGGCTCGATCGCGGAGGTCACGCGGCGTCGATTCCTGCGCCATCACACCCAGCGCGAGGTGCCCGAGGCCGAGGAGTTCGATGGTTCCACCTTCAGCGATGAAAAGGTGGAGGAGATGAGCACCGATACCAAGCGCTTTGCCTACCCGCCGCAGCTCTTCATCGTCGATGGTGGTGCCCCGCAGGTGGCCGCCGCCCAGAAGGTCTTTGATGAGTTGGGCATTATCGACGTCACCCTGGTGGGCCTGGCCAAGCGCTTAGAGGAACTGTGGGTGCCCGGCGAGGAGGACCCGGTGATTCTGCCGCGCAATTCCCAGGGGCTTTACCTGCTCCAACAGGTGCGTGACGAGGCCCACCGCTTTGCCATCACCTATCACCGCCAGCAGCGCTCCAAGCGGATGCGGCACTCCGAGCTCGATAACATTCGGGGCCTGGGCCAGGCTCGGCGCACGGAGTTGGTGCGCCACTTTGGCTCCCTGAAAAAGCTCAAAGAAGCCAGCGTGGAGGAGATCGCGGAGGTCAAAGGTTTTGGCCCGGCGCTGGCGCAGGCGGTGTTTGAGGGGTTGCGCTCGTAGCCTGACGTCCAGCACGCCTGACGTACAATGGCCGCCATGAACCTCCACCATCTTGTGCAGCCTCCCATGCTCATTACGGGAATGTCCGGGGCCGGCCTCTCCACGGCGGCCAAGGTTTTTGAGGACCGGGATTGGTACGTGGCACATAACCTTCCCCCGGAGCTGATTTTGCAGTTGGCTTCCCTGTGCGATGCGGAGGATTCCCCGGTGAGCAAGGTGGCAATGGTCACCGATGTGCGGGCTCGCATGTTCCGGGGCAATATGCTCCAAACCCTAGAAGAGCTGCGGGCTCGCGGCCTGGCGCCCACCATTTTATTCCTGGACGCCCGCGATGACGTGCTCATCAAGCGCTTCGATAGCGTGCGCCGCACCCACCCGCTCCAGGGGGAGGACACCCTGGCGGAGGGCATCGCCAGGGAGCGCAGCGTGCTCAGCGAGATCAAGGAGGACGCCGACGTCACCCTCGATACCTCCGATCTCTCCGTGCACGATCTGCGCCGCAGGATCGAGGAAACCTTCGGGAGGATCGTCGATAAGCGCCGCCATGTGACGGTGCAATCCTTTGGCTTTAAACACGGCGTGCCCCGCGATTCGGACATCACGGTGGACGTGCGCTTCCTGCCCAATCCCTACTGGCAGCCGGAACTGCGCGCCTATCGCGGTACCGACGCCCCGGTGTCCCAGTACGTGCTGGGGCAGCGTGACGCCCAGCCCTTCGTGGAGAACTTCCTGCGCATGTTCGATTCCATGCAGGAGGGATACCGCCACGAAGGCAAGAACTTCGTCACGGTCTCCATTGGTTGTACCGGCGGGCATCACCGCTCGGTGGCCATCGCGGAGGAGATCGGCCGCCGGTTGGGCGGGCGCGAGGATTTGAACGTGAACATCGTCCACCGCGATATTGCGCGGGATTAAGGGGCCGTAATGCGACATATTGTGAGCCTTGGTGGCGGTCACGGCCTTTTTCAAACCCTGCGGGCGGATCGGCTCTGCGAGCCGGAGACGATCACGGCGATCGTGACGGTGGCCGACGATGGTGGCTCTTCTGGGCGTATTCGCCGGGAGCTGCAAATGATTCCCCCCGGTGACCTGCGCATGGCGCTGGCCGCCCTGGCCGGCAGCGACGAGGACGGCCAGATGTGGGCACGCGCCCTGCAACACCGATTCGGCGGGCACGGCGCCCTGGCCGGGCACGCGGTGGGCAACCTGCTCATCTCCGGCCTGGAAGAGGTGTTGGGGTCCACCCAGCAGGCCTTGGACGCGGTGGCCCGGCTGACCAATTCCCAGGGCCGGGTGTTACCCATGTGCCTCCAGCCCCTCGACATCGAGGCCGATGTTTCCGGGCTTGACGACGACCCCCGCATCATGCGTCCCGTGCGCGGCCAGGTGGCGGTGGCCTCCACCCCCGGCTCGGTGCGGCGGGTGCGCCTCCTCCCGGAGGCCCCGGATGCTAACCCCGAGGCGCAGCGGGCCATCGCTGAGGCCGACGTGGTGACGTTGGGGCCGGGATCGTGGTTTTCCAGCGTGATTCCGCACCTCCTCGTCCCCGGCATCGTGGAAGCCCTCAATGAGACCTCCGCGAAGAAGGTCGTGGTGCTCAATCTCTCCGCCGAGCCGGGGGAGACCCAGGGCTTTTCCTCGGAGCGCCATCTCCATATGCTCTCCCAGCACGCGCCCTCGCTGCGCGTGGACCGCATCTTGATTGATTCCTATTCCATCCCCACGAGCGGGGAGCGCGCCCACATCGAACGCGCCGCCGCACGGTTGGGCGCCACGGTGGAGTTCGTGGACGTGGAATGTGTTGAGGAAGGCGGCAGGCGGACTAACCGGCACGATCCGGTGAAGCTCGCCTGCGCATTACGTGCCCTGGCCGGCGACGATTAAACTGACTCGGCGTTATGGAAAGGCAAAAGGAATCCGAGGCCACCACGCTCACGGCTAAGGCCAAGGCGGAACTCGCGGCGGTGGAAACACGCGGAACGAGCGCCCGCATTGCGGAGGTCGCGGCCATGCTGCGGTGCAGTTCCACGATGGAGAACTCCGGGGGCAGCCTCGTGGTGGAGGCGGAGCTAGACACCTTATCCGGGGCGCACCGCCTCCGCGGAGAAATCGAGGACCTCTTTGATGCCCAGGCCCATGTGCGCACCCTGCACCCGGGCAGTGGGCGTAAGTCCCCCCGCCACGTGGTGCGCATTGGCAGGGGAGCGATGGAGGTAGTGCGCCGCACCGGTTTGGTGGGCCCCACGGGAGTGATCGTGGTGGGGTTGCCGCCCCAGGTGGTATCGGGAACCATCAGCGATATTGAGGCCGCCTGGCGGGGAGCCTTTCTGGCGCGCGGGATTCTCGCCGCCCCAGGGCGCGCGGTGTCCCTAGAGGTGGTGTGTCCCAGGGAGGAGGCCAGCCTGGCCCTGGTGGGATGCGCCCGCAGATTGGGCATGACCGCCAAGACCAAGGAGACGCGCGGAACGCACCGCGTGGCGCTGCGCGAGGCCGATGCCATCGGCGCCCTGCTCACGCGCATGGGGGCGCAGCGCACTCGCTTGGAGTGGGACGCCGCCCGCCAGGAGCGGGAGGAGACCACCGGAACGAATCGGCTGGCGAACTTTGACGATGCCAACCTGCGGCGTTCCGCACGAGCCGCAGTGGCCGCCGCCGCGCGGGTGGAACGCGCGATGGAGCTTTTGGGCGATGACGTGCCCGAGCACCTGGCCGAGGCCGGGCATCTGCGGGTGGAATACCGGCAGGCCTCCCTAGAAGAGCTGGGCCGCCTGGCCGATCCCCCCATGACGAAGGACGCCATTGCGGGGCGCATCCGCCGCTTGCTCTCTATGGCGGATAAGAAGGCGGAGGAAGAGGGGCTGGAAGATACCCGTTCTGCCATTCCCGAGGAGATGCTCGACGGCGAGGAATAGACGAGGAATAAAAGGTGAGGAGTATCACCTTTTCGGGGGAAGGGTGGGGATGGATCGTCGTGTGCACCCCCATATATGGGGTGTTGAGCGGCGATTATGTGGACAGTTTGTGCTTTCCCGGTTTATCCGCCGTATGAGTCCGGTATGGCTTTTGATTCTGTGGGATAGGTTTTGTATGAGTTCCTGCGGAGGTGGGCACAGGTGGGTACACTCGTCGGTGTGAGGCAAAGTGCCTTGGTGAAGCACCGAGCGCTTTGGACACCACTGACAACCTAGAGGAGTTTTACAGTGACCATTCGTGTTGGCATCAACGGCTTTGGCCGCATCGGCCGCAACTTCTTCCGCGCCGTTCTACAGCGCAGCGATGACCTTGAGGTTGTCGCGGTGAACGATCTCACCGATAACCAGACGCTGGCCACGCTGCTTAAGTACGATTCGATCCTGGGCAAGCTGGACCAGGACGTCGATTTTGACGATGATTCCATCACCGTAGGCGGCAAGCGCATCGCCGTGTCCGCCGAGCGCGACCCGAAGAACCTGGACTGGGCGGCCCACAACGTGGACCTCGTCATCGAGTCCACCGGCTTCTTCACCGACGCGAATGCCGCCAAGGCTCACGTGGAGGCTGGCGCCAAGAAGGTCATCGTCTCCGCTCCGGCGAAGAACGAGGACGCCACCTTCGTGTACAACGTCAACCACGAGGACTACGACCCGGAGAAGCACACCGTCATCTCCGGTGCCTCCTGCACCACCAACTGCCTGGCTCCGATGGCCAAGGTGCTCAACGATGCCTTTGGCATCGAGGAGGGCCTGATGACCACCGTGCACGCCTACACCGGTGACCAGCGCCTGCACGACGCCCCCCACAAGGATCTGCGTCGCGCCCGCGCCGCTGCCGTGAACATCGTCCCCACCTCCACCGGTGCCGCCAAGGCCGTGTCCCTGGTGCTCCCGGAGCTCAAGGGCAAGCTCGACGGCTACGCCCTGCGCGTGCCCGTCATCACCGGTTCCGCCACCGACCTCACCTTCACCGCTAAGGAAGAGGTTTCCGTGGAGTCCGTGAACGCCGCGATCAAGGCCGCCGCCGAGGGCGCTATGGCCGATACCCTGGCTTATACCGAGGACCCGATCGTCTCCCACGACATCGTGACCGATTCCCACGGTTCCATCTTTGACGCCGGCCTGACCAAGGTGATCGGCAAGCAGGTTAAGGTTGTTTCTTGGTACGACAACGAGTGGGGCTACACCTGCCAGTTGCTGCGCCTGACCGAGCACGTGGCTTCCAAGCTCTAAGGCTTTAATCCGATTGCCCTGCGGCCCGGGGTGTGCCTCGGCACACCGGGGCCGCGTTTTCTTTATCCGAAAGGAAGATTTTTTACATGGCTATCAAGACCATTGATGATCTGCTTGCCGAAGGCGTCGAGGGCCGCCACGTCCTCGTGCGCTCGGACTTTAACGTGCCGCTCAACGAGGCCGGCGAGATCACCGATCCCGGCCGCATCAATGCCTCCTTGCCCACCCTCAAGGCCCTGCTAGAAGGCGGTGCCAAGGTTATCGTGACCGCCCACCTGGGCCGCCCCAAGGGCGAGGTCAATCCCAAGTACTCCCTGGCCCCGGTGGCCGAGGCTCTCTCCGAGGCCCTGGGTCAGTACGTGGCCCTGGCCAGCGACGTGGTGGGGGAGGACGCCCACGAGCGTGCCAATGGTCTCAATGAGGGCGACGTACTCCTGGTGGAGAACGTGCGCTTTGACCCGCGCGAAACCTCCAAGGATGAGGCCGAGCGCGCGGCTTTCGCCGCCGAGCTGGCGGCCCTGGCGGCCGATAACGGTGCCTTTGTTTCCGATGGCTTCGGCGTGGTGCACCGCGCCCAGGCCTCGGTGTACGACGTCGCCAAGGCGCTGCCCGCCTACGCCGGTTACCTGGTGGGCAAGGAGGTAGACGTGCTGGAAAAGGTGGCCGCGAACCCGGAGCACCCCTACGTGGTGGTGCTCGGCGGCTCCAAGGTCTCCGATAAGCTCGGCGTGATCGAGGCCCTGGCAAACAAGGCCGATCGCCTCATCATCGGCGGCGGCATGTGCTACACCTTCCTGGCCGCCCAGGGCTACAACGTGCAGCAGTCCCTCCTCCAGGAGGAGATGGTGGATACCTGCGCCGATCTGCTGGGGCGCTTTGGCGATAAGATCGTGCTCCCCGTGGATCTGGTGGCCGCCAAGGAGTTTGCTGCGGACGCAGAAAATAAGATTGTGGCACTCGATGCTATCCCGGAAGGCTGGCAGTCCCTGGACATCGGCCCGGAGTCCGTGAAGAAGTTTGCCGAGGTGCTGGCCGATTCCAAGACCGTGTTCTGGAACGGCCCGATGGGTGTGTTCGAGTTCGAGGCCTTCTCCAAGGGCACCGCGGGCGTGGCGCAGGCCATTATCGATGCCACCGCCAAGAACGGTTCCTTCTCCGTGGTCGGCGGCGGCGATTCTGCGGCCTCCGTGCGCGCCCTGGGCCTGGACGAGGAGGGCTTCTCCCACATCTCCACCGGCGGCGGCGCCTCCCTGGAGTTCCTTGAGGGCAAGGAACTCCCCGGCGTGGCTGTTCTCAACGCCTAAAAGATCCCCACCAAGAAAGGTTTTCTCATGGCACGTACCCCCTTAATCGCCGGCAACTGGAAGATGAACCTCGATCACCTTGAGGCCATCGCCACCGTGCAAAAGCTCGCCTTTGCACTGCCCAAGGAATACTACGAGAAGGTAGACGTGGCGGTGACGGTTCCCTTCACCGACCTGCGCTCCGTACAAACCCTGGTGGAGGGCGATAAGTTGCTCATCACCTACGGTGCTCAGGACGTCTCCGAGCACGAGTCCGGCGCTTATACCGGCGAGGTTTCCGCCTCCATGCTGGCTAAGCTGGGCTGCACCTGGGTGGTCACCGGCCACTCTGAGCGCCGCCAGTACCACCACGAGACCGATGCCCAGGTGGCCGCGAAGTCCAAGGCCGCCCTGGATAAGGGCATCTCGCCCATCGTGTGCGTGGGCGAGCCCCTGGAGATCCGCGAGAAGGGCACCCACGTGGATTACGTGGTGGAGCAGACCAAGGCTTCGCTTGCGGGTCTGAGCAGCGAGGAGCTTTCCCGCACCGTCATCGCCTACGAGCCGGTGTGGGCCATCGGCACGGGCAAGGTGGCCTCCGCTGCCGACGCCCAGGAGGTGTGCCACGCCCTGCGCAACCTCATCCGCGAACTCGCCGGTGAAGAGGTGGCCGAGTCCATTCGCATCCTCTACGGTGGTTCGGTCAAGGCCGAGACCGTGGCCGAGATCGTCAGCCAGCCGGACGTGGACGGCGGGCTCGTCGGCGGCGCCTCCCTGGACGGGCAGGCCTTTGCCAAGTTGGCGGCCTCCGCCGCCGGTCCGCTGAACTAAGAATCATTCGATGCCGCGGCGTCGCCCTGCTTAAAAAGGGTGGCGTCGCGGCATTGCTAGGAAGGATTAGCCACTACCGTGGACCAACCCATCACCCTTCAAGACGATATTCGCTACCTCGGCCGCATCCTGGGTCAGGTCATCGCCCAGCAGGAGGGCTCGGAGGTCTTTGACCTCGTGGAGTCCGCCCGCCGCCGCGCATTCGACGTCGCGGGCCAGAAGGCGGAGATGTCCGCCCTCGTGGAGATGTTTCGGGATATTGACCCTGACCGCGCCGAGCCCGTGATCCGCGCCTTTAGCCACTTTGCCCTCATGGCCAACCTGGCAGAGGATCTGCACGATGAGCAGACCCGCCTGGAACACCGTCACAGCGGCGCCCCGGCCCCCGATTCCACCCTGGAGGCCACCTGGGCCAAGTTCAAGGAGGCCAGCGTGGCCGCCGAGACCCTGGCCGAGGAACTTCCGCATACCCTCGTGGCCCCGGTGCTCACGGCGCACCCCACCGAAACGCGGCGTCGCACCGTCTTTGACGCCCAGAAGCACATCGCCAAGGCCATGCGACGTCGCCATCGGCTGCTCGGCGCGCCCCAGAACGCCTATACCGAGCGCGACCTGGAGGCTATCGACGCCGATATTCGCCGCCGCCTGACCGTGCTGTGGCAGACCGCCCTGATCCGCGTGGCTCGTCCCCGCATCGAGGACGAGATTGAGGTGGGGCTACGCTACTACAAGATCAGCCTGCTCGAAGAGATCCCGCGCATCAACCTCGACGTGGTGGCCCGCCTGCGGCAGGCCCTGGGCCGTGAGGTGGAGCCGCACGCGATCATCCGCCCCGGTTCCTGGATCGGCGGCGATCACGACGGCAACCCCTACGTCACCGCCGAGACCCTGGATTATGCCACCAGCCGCGCCGCCTCCACGGTGCTGCAACATTACTGCTCCGAGCTGCACAAGTTGGAGCACGAGCTGAGCATTTCCGACCGCATGAGCGAGGTCAGCGTGGACCTCTACGCCCTGGCGGAATTGGGTTATAACGACGTGCCCAGCCGCGTGGACGAGCCCTATCGCCGGGCCATTCACGGTATCCGGGGCCGCATGCTGGCCACCATCACCCACCTCATCGGTCCGGACGTGGTGGAGGGCAAGTGGCACCGTGCCCATCAGCCCTATGGCAGCGCCGAGGAGTTCGCCACCGATCTCGCCGTGGTGGATGCCTCCCTGCGCGCCAGCCGCGATGACATCATTGCTGATGATCGTCTGGCCCGCCTGCGCTCGGCCGTGCAGAGTTTTGGTTTCCACCTCTACTCGATGGATATTCGCCAGAACTCCGAGAGCTACGAGGACGTACTTACCGAGATCTTCTCCGTGGCCCGCGTGGCAGAGGATTACCGCTCCCTGGGCGAGGAGGAGAAGATTGCCCTCCTGGTCAAGGAACTAGAAACCCCGCGCCCGCTCGTGCCCACCGGCTACCAGGGCTACGGGGAGGTGACCAACCGCGAGTTGGGTATCTTCCGCCAGGCCGCGGCCGCCGTGGAGCGCTTCGGCGCGGAGATGGTGCCGCACTGCATCATCTCGATGGCGGAATCGGTGAGCGACATCTTGGAGCCGATGGTGTTGCTCAAGGAGGTGGGCCTGATTCAGGCCGGGGGAGACGCACCCACCGGCACAGTGGACGTGATTCCGCTCTTTGAGACCATTGACGACCTCAACGCGGGCGCGAGCATCCTTGAAGAACTCTGGAAGATCCCGCTCTACCGCGAGTACCTGCGCCAGCGCGGCGATACCCAGGAGGTCATGCTCGGCTACTCCGATTCCAACAAGGATGGCGGTTACTTTGCCGCCAACTGGGCGCTCTACAGCGGAGAGATGGACCTGGTGCGCGTGTGCCGCAGCAATGGCGTGCGCCTGCGCCTCTTCCACGGCCGCGGCGGCACCGTGGGCCGCGGCGGTGGCCCTTCTTACGACGCCATCCTGGCTCAGCCGCAGGGGGCCGTGACCGGTTCCGTGCGCATCACCGAGCAGGGTGAGATCATCTCCGCCAAGTACGGCGCCAGGGATACCGCCCGCTGGAATCTGGAAGCCCTGGTATCGGCCACCCTGGAGGCCAGCGTGCTCGACGTCAATGATCTTGATGATCCCCAGCGCGCCTACGAGATCATGGCCTGGCTTTCCAAGGCCAGCCAGGATAAGTACGCCGCGCTAGCCCACGAGGACCCCGGCTTTATTCAGTACTTCACCGAGTCCACCCCGCTTCAGGAGATCGGCGCGCTCAATATCGGTTCCCGGCCTTCCTCGCGTAAGCAGACGGAGACCTTGGGCGACCTGCGCGCTATTCCCTGGGTGCTCTCGTGGTCGCAATCTCGCGTCATGCTTCCGGGTTGGTTCGGCGTGGGCACCGCCCTGCACCAGTGGGTAGAGGCCGGGGAGGACCCGGAGGCGCGGATTCAGGAATTGCGTGCTCTCAACGAATCCTGGCCCTTCTTCAACTCCGTGCTCTCCAACATGGCTCAGGTGATGAGCAAGGCGGAGATGAGCCTGGCCCGCCTGTATGCCGATCTCATCGGCGATGAGGAGGTGGCCGCCCGCATCTACGGCACCATCAAGGAGGAGTACGACCTCACCTTGGAGATGTTCGAGCGGGTGACCGGCAGGGAGAAGTTGCTGGCGGATAACCCCTCCCTGGCGCGCTCCGTGCGTTCGCGCTACCCCTATCTGCTGCCGCTGAACATCATTCAGGTGGAGTTGCTGCGCCGTTACCGCGCGGGCGACCAGCGCGATAGCGTGGCCGCGGGCATCCAGCTCACCATGAATGGTTTGGCCACCGCGCTGCGCAACTCCGGTTAGGGCGCGCTTTCGCTCAGATTCCCCACCCGTGGTGTAGGGTGGGGAAAGTTCACCCCGATATATCCCCCTAGAAGGAATAACATGGTTCTTGCATTTGAGATTATCCTCGTGCTCTCCGCCGTGCTGATGACGGTGCTGGTGCTGTTGCACAAGGGTAAGGGCGGCGGCCTGTCCAGCCTCTTCGGCGGCGGCGTGCAGTCTAACCTTTCGGGTTCCACCGTGGTGGAGAAGAACCTCGATCGCTACACCGTGATAGTGATGCTGATTTGGCTTCTCTGCGTCATCGCCCTGAACCTCATCCAGGCATACGCTTAAAAGCTAGAGCGCCCTGGCGGCCTCTTCATCGAGGAAGATCACCGTCTCCGCCGCGCCCTGTGCCCCCGCTGCGGGCCAGAGCGCGGCGTCTTTCTTTTCCGCCACTGCCGCGGCGGCCTCGGCCTTGGCGGCACCGGCCACCAGCAGCCACACCCGTTGCGCCTTGCCGACGGCCGGCAGGGTCAACGTAAGGCGCTGGGCGGGGGGCTTGGGGGAATCATGCACCCCCACCACGAGGCGTTCCCGCTCAGCCGTGGCGGCGGAATAGGGGAAGAGGGAGTTAATGTGTCCCTCGCCGCCCATACCCAAAAGGTGGAGGTCGAAGCCCTCCGGGGCGTAGCGCCGCAGAATCTCCTCGTAGCGCTCGGCGGCCTGGTCGAGGGGAATCTGCCCATCGAGGCCCATGCCGTGAATCTGCTCGGCGGGGATGGGCACGGAATCCAATAGTGCCTCCCGGGCCTGGCCCTCATTCGATTCCGGGTCATCCAGCGGCACGTTGCGCTCGTCGCCAAAAAAGACGTGCACGCGCTGCCAGTTAATATCACTGCGCTGGGCCAAGCTGCGCAGCAGCGCGATTCCGGCCCCGCCCCCGGTGAGCACGAGGCGGGCAAAGCCGTCGCCCTGCTGCTGTGCCTGGGCAATCACCGTGGTTACCCCCTCGGCGGCGGCCTCCACCAAGGAATCAAGGTCTGCGTAGCGGCGAATCTCCGTCATTTTTCTTCCTCCTCAAAGATCACCGAGCTGATTCCCTCCAAGGCCTCGGCATAGGTGACGTCCGGGTCCAGGTGGCGCAGTTCCTCGGCCAGGCAGTCCGCCACGGAGCGATGATTCATCGCCACCAGGGATTCCGGCAGCTGAGGCATGCGCACCGATACCGTGGAATGGCTACGGTTATGGATAGTGATGGGGCCGCTGACGCGCTCCAACCGCAGTTCGCAGGGCTCTAGATCACCGGAAATCTCGTGGGTGGATACCCCGCGATGCACGGGAACCCCCAGGCGGCAGGCCAGCCAGCCTGCGGCGAGGTCAATGCTGGGGCTGTGCTTTGGCCCCTTAATCTCCACGGCGCTGACCTCCTCCTGCGGGTAGGAATCCAACGAGGAGGCGACGATTCCGCGCCATTGAGTGATGCGCGCCCAGGCTAGGTCGGAATCCCCAGGGGCATAGCTCTCCGGGCGCAAGGGGGCGTCGGTAATGCGCCGCTGCGCCAGGCGCCCCACGGGGTGCTGGGAGGGGCACTCCGGGGCCTCCGAGGGCCACCACACCACGATGGGGGTATCCGGCAGGAGGAGGGGAGTAACCACGGCATTGGCGTGGGCCGCCACCTCGCCGCGCAGCGTCATGATGACGAACTCGCTGGCTCCCACCGTGCCACCCACCCGTATTTCCGCGTCCACCCCTGCGGTAGGGGCCGAGCCGCCGTCGATAAGCACGAGCACGCGGGAGGGGTGCTCCCAGGAGGCATCGGTGGTTGCGTGGATAATCTCGGGGAGATCGTCGCCGCGCCCGGCCATGACGATGAGGGTGAGCACGCGCCCGGTGGTTTGCGCCGTCGTCTCGTGAATGTGTTGGAGGGAGGCGGCAATATCGCGGGTGGTGGTATTGGGAAGGTCGATTATCACGTCCTGCGCCTTTCTCTAGGGCCGCCGCCAGGCGCGCCCGGTTCGGGTGAGCATATGATCGGCCGATTCCGGCCCCCACGTCCCGGCCTTGTAGTCATCGGGGTGCCCGGAGGCCGCCCAGTGATTGAGCACCGGGTCAAGGATCTTCCAGCTCAATTCCACCTCGGAGTTGGTGGGGAAGAGGCTGGACTCGTCGCGCAGCGCGTCGAGGATCAGGCGCTCGTAGGCCTCGGGGGATTCCTCGGTGAAGGCCTCTGCATAGGAGAAGTCCATGTTCACATCGCGCACCTCCATCGCGGAGCCGGGAACCTTGGAGCCAAAGCGCATGAGCACGCCCTCATCGGGCTGAATACGGATCACCACGGCGTTTTGTTCCAGGGGGTTGGAGCCCTGATCGCCAAAGAGCTGGTGGGGGGTGGACTTGAACACCAGGGCGATCTCGGTGACCCGGCGCCCCAGGCGCTTGCCCGTGCGCAGGTAGAAGGGCACGCCCGCCCAGCGGCGCGAGGCGATCTCTAGGGTGCAGGCGGCATAGGTCTCCGTGGTGGACTCGGGATCAAAGCCCTCCTCCTCGCGCAGGCCCTTGACGTGCGTGGAGCCCTGCCATCCGGCGGTGTACTGGCCGCGCGCGGTGGTCTCTTCCAGGGGATAGACGGGCTTGGTGGAACGCAGCACCTTGATCTTTTCCGCCCGCAACTGCTGGGGAGAAAAGGAGATGGGTTCCTCCATAGCCACCAGCGCAAGAAGCTGAATGAGGTGGTTTTGAATAACGTCCCGGGCGGCACCAATCGTGTCGTAGTACCCGGCCCGGCCGCCCACGCCAATATCCTCGGCCATCGTGATCTGCACGTGGTCGATGTAGTGGGCGTTCCAGAAAGGCTCAAAGAGCTGATTGGCAAAGCGCAGCGCCATGATGTTCTGCACCGTTTCCTTGCCAAGGTAGTGGTCGATGCGGAACACGGAGGATTCCGGGAACACCGCATTGACCACCCTGTTTAGCTCCTCGGCGGATTCTTGATCGTGGCCAAAGGGCTTTTCAATAATCACGCGCCGCCAGGAGTGTTCGGGAGCCTCGGCCACCCCGCTGCGCTCTAGCTGGTGGCACACCGTGGAGAAGAAATCCGGGGGCACGGAAAGATACAGCGCCCAGTTACCCGCGGTGCCGCGGGTGCGATCCATCTGCGCCAGGGTTTCCGCCAGGCGATCAAAGGCGGCGTCATCGTCAAAGTCGCCGGTGACAAAGTGCATGCCCTCGGCCAGGCGGCGCCACACGTTCTCGTGGAACTCGGTGCGGGCCTTCTCCTTAACCGCGGCGAGGACGTACTCTTCAAAGTCCTCCTTGCTCCACTGTCGGCGGCCATAGCCCACGAGGGTAAAACCAGCGGGGAGAAGCCCCCTATTGGCAAGGTCATAGATGGCGGGCAAGAGCTTCTTGCGGGCGAGGTCTCCGGTGACGCCGAAGATCACCATGCCCGAGGGCCCCGCTATGAGGGGCAATCGCTTATCTCGCGGGTCGCGGAGCGGGTTGGTCACGTTTTCTCCCTTTCGCACAATTAAGAGCACTAGCCGGGGCTGCGATCATAGTAATCGCGGCCCCGGCTTAACGTCCCCGATGGGGCGCTTAAAGCCGCTGACTCATGGAGGCCAGCAGTTCCTCCCAGGCGGTGACGAACTTGTCCACGCCTTCCTTTTCCAACACCGCAAAGACATCGTTGAGGTCAATGCCCACCTTCTCCAAGGCGGCAAAGGTCTCCTCAGCCTCGTCCAACGTGCCCGTCAGGGTATCTCCGCGCAGATCATCGGCGCTGAGCACGGCGTCGATGGTGGCCTGGGGCATGGTGTTCACTGTGTCCGGTCCGGCCAGCTCCGTGACGTAGAGCGTGGCGGAGTAGGCAGGGTTCTTCACTCCGGTGGAGGCCCACAGGGGGCGTTGCACCGTGGCACCGGCGGGCAGGTCCGCCCCCTCGAACTCCTGGCGGAATAGGGCGTAGGCGCGGCGGGCATTGGCCACGCCTGCCTTTCCACGCAGCGCCAGGGCTTCCTCGGTACCCAGGGCCTCTAGGCGCTTGTCCACCTCGGTATCCATGCGGGAAACAAAGAAGGAGGCCACGGAGAAAATCTGCGAGACATCGTGGCCCGCCTGCTCCGCGCGGCGAATACCGTCCTTATAGGCCTCAATCACGCGGCGGTAGCGCTCCACGGAGAAGATGAGGGTGACGTTCACGCTGATGCCCTCGGCCAGGGCGTCGGCAATGGCGGGCAGGGAGCCCTCCGTGGCCGGAATCTTAATCATTGCATTGGGGCGATCCACCTTCTGCCACAGCTCGCGGGCCTGTTCCAGGGTGGCCTGGGCGTCTTCGGAGATGCGCGGGTCCACCTCGATGGACACGCGCCCATCGCGGCCCTCAGTGGCGCGGAATACCTCGGCAAAAATATCGCAGGCTGCGCGCACATCGTCGATGCTCATTGCGTACACGGCGGTATCGGCGCTGACTCCGTCCTCGCGCAGGCTGGCGATCTGCTCATCGTAGGCGGTGCCCTTGGACATCGCGGCGGCAAAGATTGCAGGGTTGGTGGTCACACCGGCTATCGACGCCGCGTTTATCATCTCCGCGAGGTTGCCCGAGGTAATGCGCTCCCGGGAGAGATCGTCCAACCAGGTCATCGTGCCCAGGGCGGCGAGTTTTTCAATGCTGTTGCTCATCTGCTGTGCTCCTTCAATACGCGGTCAATACGCGCGGCTTAGGCGAGGGATTCCTTGGCGGCGGCCACCACGGCCTCCGCGGTGATGCCGAACTCCTGGTAAAGGCGCTGATAGTCCGCCGAGGCACCGAAGTGCTCTAGGGATACCGCGCGGCCCTGGGTACCCAGGAAGCGGTACCACGGCATAGCGATTCCGGCTTCCACGGATACCCTCGCGCTGACCTCCGGGGGAAGCACCTCGTCGATATAGGCCTGATCCTGCTGGGAGAACCAATCCAGGCTGGGCATGGACACCACGCGGGCGGCGATTCCCTGCTCCTCTAGCTGCTGGGCGGCCTCCACGGCGAGCTGCACCTCGGAGCCCGAGCCCATGAGAATGACGTCCGGGGTGGCCTTGGAGCCCTTCACCAGCACGTAGCCGCCACGCGCCACGACCTCGGTGGCACGATCCTTGGTGCCTTCCAGCACGGGTACATTCTGGCGAGTAAGGGCGAAGGCCTTGGGGCCGTTCTGCTCGTTGAGCAGCGCGGCGCGCCAGGCGGCGGCCGTCTCGTTGGCGTCGGCCGGGCGCAGCACCGCGAGGTTGGGAATGGCGCGCAGGGCGGCCAGGGTTTCTACCGGCTGGTGGGTGGGGCCATCCTCGCCCAGACCGATGGAATCGTGGGTCCACACGTAATACACGTTGGTGCCCATGAGGGCGGCCAGGCGCACGGCGGGGCGCATGTAATCGGAGAAGATGAGGAAGGTACCGCCGTAGGGGCGGGTGGGGCCGTGCAGGGCGATGCCGTTGAGGATGGAGCCCATCGCGTGCTCGCGGATACCAAAGTGCAGGTTGCGGCCATAGGGCTCGGCCTGGAAGGCTCCGGTGGAGATCGTCTCCGGGCCGAAGGAGGGCGAGCCCTTAATCACGGTGTTATTGGAACCGGCGAGGTCGGCCGAGCCACCCCACAGCTCCGGCAGGGTAGCGCCCAGGGCCTGAAGGACGGCCTCGGAGGCCTTGCGGGTGGCCACGCCCTTCTCGTCTGCCTCCCAGGCGGGCAGTTCGGCGTCCCAGGCCTCGGGGAACTCCCCGGCGTGCAGGCGCTCAAAGAGGGCATGGCGCTCGGGGTTGGCCTCGGCCCAGCGCTCGAAGCTCTGCTGCCATTCCTGGTGGGTCTGGGCGCCGCGTTCGGTCAGTGCTCGGGTGTGGGCAATGACCTCCTCGGAAACGGCAAAATGCGCCTCGGGATCAAAGCCGAGGGCCTTCTTGACCCCGGCCACCTCCTCCGCACCCAGAGCCGCGCCGTGCACCTTGCCGGTATTGGCCAGGGTGGGCGCGGGGTAGCCGATCACCGTGCGCACGCGAATGAAGGTGGGGCGCGAGGTCTCGGCCTTGGCCTGGGCCACGGCCTCCTCAAGGGCGGCCACATCCTCGCCACCCTCGATTTCTAGGGTCTGCCAGCCGTAGGCGCGGTAGCGGGCCACCACGTCCTCGGTGAAGGCGATCTGGGTATCGTCCTCGATGGAGATGCGGTTATCGTCCCAGAACACGATGAGGTTGCCCAGCTGCTGGGTGCCAGCCAGGGAGCTGGCCTCGGCGGTCACGCCCTCTTCCAGGTCACCATCGGAGGCGATCACGTAAATGTAGTGGTCGAAGGGGGAGTCTCCGGGGGCAGCCTCGGGATCGAAGAGCCCACGCTCGCGGCGGGCCGCCATCGCCATGCCCACCGAGGAGGCCAAACCCTGGCCCAGCGGGCCGGTGGTCATTTCCACTCCCTTGGTGTGGCCGTATTCGGGGTGACCGGGGGTAAGGGAATCCCAGGTGCGCAGCGCCTTGAGATCGTCCAATTCCAGGCCAAAGCCGCCCAGGTAGAGCTGGATGTACTGGGTGAGGGAGGAGTGCCCGGCCGAAAGAACAAAGCGATCCCGGCCCACCCAGGTGGGATCGGCGGGATCGTGGCGCAGTACGCGCTGGTAGAGGGTGTAGGCCAGGGGAGCCAGGCTCATCGCGGTGCCGGGGTGCCCGCTGCCGCAGCGTTCCACGGCGTCGGCAGCCAGCACGCGAGCGGTATCTACCGCCTGGGTATCTACCTCAGACCATCCCTCGGGATACCGGGGAGTGGTTAGGGCCTGCAATTCCGGGGAAAGAGACACGGTAATTATTCCTCACGTTCGCATCAACAAAATGTGTGAGTACCACCCTAGTGTTTTTCTCGCTCTCGTAGGGCCGCATCCGCCACCCCTCCACCGATGTACACCAAAGTAGGTGGGCGCGATAGAGTGAGAGGGATTGTGCGCCACCGGCGATCCGCTGAGAGATATGCTCGCGGCGGGAACTATCGGGTAGCCTGACCCGACTATTATGGGGCGACTGATAACACCACGAGATTGCTGGAGGAATCTTCCTTGAACACGATCAAGGCGTACATCGCGTTGACGAAGCCACGAGTGATTGAACTGCTCCTCGTGGCCACCATCCCCGCGATGCTCCAGGCCGATCGTGGTGAAAACAACATCGTGCTCATCCTGCTCACCCTCATTGGTGGCTGGATGGGCGCGGCGGCGGCCAATACCTTCAACATGGTGGCCGATTCCGACATCGACCAGAAAATGGGCCGCACCCGCGCCCGGCCGCTCGTGCGGCACACAGTATCCAACCGCGATGCCACCATCTTTGCCTGGACACTCACCGTGGTGAGTTTCTTCTGGCTCTGGCTGCTCTGCGGCTCCCTGCTCGCGGCGGTATTCGTGATGTTTACCATCTGGTTCTACATCGTGGTGTACACCAAATACCTCAAGCGGCGCACGCACATGAACATCGTGTGGGGCGGCGCGGCAGGCTGCATGCCGGTGGTGGTGGGCTGGGCCGTTATCACCGATAACACTCCCGACGCCTCCCTGTGGGGCTGGTGGCAGGCCCTGGTGCTGTGGCTCATCATCTTCTTCTGGACGCCCCCGCACACCTGGGCTCTGGCGATGAAGTACCGGGACGATTATGAGCGCGCCGGCGTGCCAATGCTGCCGGTGGTACGCACGCCCGTGGAGGTTACCCGCCAGATCCTCTGGTACAGCTGGATCACCGTGGGGGTATCCCTGCTGCTGGTGCCCGCGGCCTCGTGGATCTACCTGATCGGCGCGGTGGTCTCTGGTGCGGTATTCCTGGCTATGGCCACTCAGCTGCACCAGGGCGTACGCAAGGGAGAGAAGGTTAAGCCGTTGAAGCTCTTTATCCTCTCCAATAACTATCTGGCGGTGCTCTTCGTGGCGCTCTCGGCGGACGCCATCTTGGGGTGGGATACCTTCGGCCAGATGCTCGGGTGGAGCAGCGCGGCCTTCTCTTAAAGGAAGCCGCAGCTAGAACCGCACGGCCACGAGCCCGGTTTTCATCTCAGCGGAGAGAAGATCCCAGCGTTCCACGGCCTCCTCGGGGCTCACCACCTCGTTTAACGGAATGGTGAGAATCTCCTCCGCGATCGCCTGGGTGACCGCTTGCGAGCGCGTTCGGAATCCATCGGGTTCCTCCAAGTAATCCTCCAGCACCGGGCAGGCCAGGCTGAGTGAACCTTGGGCGGCCAAATCCGTGGGGGAGAGGCGTTTGACCGGTTGCTCGGGGTTGCCATAAAGGCAGAGCATGCCGCGGCGTCGGAGGCTAGATATGGCGTGTTCCAGTCCTGGTTTTCCGGCGCCGTGCAGCGCGAGGTCGATTCCCTCCGTCTCGGCGGCGCGGCGGGGAGCCACATGTGCTCTTTTCACCACGGTGGTGCCCTCTAGGTGGGGAGTGACCTCCCCCGAGGGCGATACCGCGATCACCCGAGCGCCCAGCGCGTGGGCCCACTGCGCACTGAGCAGCCCCACGGGATCATCGGCGGGGTTGATGAGCACGGTGCTCCCGGCCTCGATGGGGTGCAGGGAATGAAGAAGAACGTGGGCCATCATGGCGGGCAGCAACATCGTGGCCGCCACCTCGGGGGCGATTCCCTGCGGCCCGGCCACGATTCGGTGGCGAGGCACGCATACTCGTTGCGCGCAGGCCCCTGGAACCGCCGCCCAGGCCACGAGAGTGCCCTCGGGAAAGGCGGAGTCGGGATCAGCGATAATCCGTCCAGTGCCCTGAGCACCGAGGATCGCTCCCGAGTTATTCTCCTGGCTCAGCCCCGCGCACTGCACCTCCACCAGAACCTCTCCGGGACCGGGCTCGGGCTCCGCGACGTCGCTAAGGTGTGGGAGGCCGCGCGGCCCGGCGAGCAGCGCCCTCATGATCGGACGGTGCGCTTGAGGCCGTGGGCGTAGAGGAAGGCGGTAAAGGCCACCACCACCGAGGACATGGCGATGTGGATGGGCACGGACCAGCGCGGCACCCCCAGGCGATACTGCATAATCCCGATCCCGGCCTGCACCACGATCATGGCGATGAGCACCAGGCCCGTGCGTTTGGCTGCCTCGGGAGCCTTGCGCAGGTGGAGAAGCACCACGGTGATGAAGGTACACAGGAGGTACACGTACATGAGGTACCCGTGGATATGCGCCATGAGGTCAATATCCACCTCCAAGCGCCCGGACATTCCTGCCTCGGCGTCGCCCGCGTGCGGCCCGGCTCCCGTGACCATCGTGCCGGTCACCAACACCACCATGAGCGCGCAGGTCGCAATCACCGCGCTCACCCGCACGGCGCGGGGATAGGTGCGCTCGGGAACACCCTCATCCGGTTCCGCCACGCGGACATACAGCAGGGCCGCCACCCACACCAGGAACATGGAGGGCAGGAAGTGGATAGCCACGGACCACCATTGAAGGTCCACGAGAACGGATATGCCGCCGATAACGGCTTGAAGAACCACGCCCAACCCGGAGATCAGCACGTAGATCATCAATTCCCGGCGTCGTTGAGCCAGCCGCAGAGTGATAAACATGGCCACCACGGCGGCCACGAGCACGAAGGTGAGCAGGCGATTGCCAAACTCAATGGCCTGGTGCACCAGGGGAGCGGCCCCCTCCACCGGGACCAGCGAACCCTCGTGGCACTGCGGCCAGGTATTGCACCCCAGACCGGAGCCGGTCACGCGCACGATAGAACCCGTAACCGTGATGCCCCCCTGACATATCAGGAGGATGAGGGCCACGATACGCTGCGTGCGCAGGGAAGGCGCCGCGAGATTTTGGGGAGGGGTCAGCACGCTACTCACAGCCTTCTAGCCTAATGCTCCATTTAGCAGAAACACCATCTGACTCCGGGGAGCGTACCGTTAGAAAAAACACGTGGCCCCGGGGGAACTTTCCTCCGGGGCCACACGACAGCCACACAATCACCGCGCGAGTGCCACGAGGCCTTCGCGCGATCTACCCTTGAGAGGTGCGTTTTAGAGGTGTGCTGTAGGGACGAACTTTAAGGACGGACCAAAACCTTAATGGCCTCGCGCTGATCCATAGCGCGGTAGCCCTCGGCAATATCGTCCAGGGCCACCTCCTTGGTGAACACCTTGCCGGGCTCGATAGCGCGATCAAAGATGAGTCGGATCAACTCCGGCAGGTACTTGCGCACCGGGGCCGGGCCGCCCATGAGGTGTACCTCGGCGCCAAAGAGTTCATCGCCGGGCAGGGAAACCCCGTGAGCCACGCCCACAAAGCCCACGTGCTCACCGGGGCGGCAGGAGGCGATGGCCTGCTTCATGGACTGCTGGGTACCCACGGCCTCGATCACGCTGTGCGCGCCCAGTCCGCCAGTGAGTTCCTTGATCTTGGCCACGCCCTCTTCACCGCGCTCCTCCACGATGTCGGTGGCGCCGAACTCACGGGCCAGCGCCTGGCGATCAGCGTGGCGGCTCATGGCGATGATCCGCTCGGCACCCATCTGCTTGGCGGAGAGGATACCCAGCAGGCCCACGGCGCCGTCACCCACGACCACCACGGTCTTGCCCGGCCCCGCCTGGGCCTCATCGGCGGCAAACCAGCCGGTGCCCAGGACGTCAGAGGCGGCGAGCAAGGAGGGAATCAGGTCCTCCTCGGGCTGGCCGGGGGTGGCCACCAGGGTGCCATCGGCCAGGGGCACGCGCAGGTACTCCGCCTGGGCCTCGCCCACGAAGCCACCGTTGACGCAGCGAGAGGGGTAACCATCGGTGCAGATCTCGCAGGTGTTATCGGAAAGGCAGAAGGAGCCCACCACGAAATCGCCGGGGGATACCGTGCTTACCTGCTCGCCTACTTCTTCCACCACGCCCACGTACTCGTGGCCCATCTGGTGCGGTTCGCTGGTCTCCTGGATTCCGCGATAAGGCCACAGATCGGAGCCGCACACGCAGGTGGCCGTGATCTTGATGATGGCATCGGTGGGCTCGATCACGCTGGGCTTTTCTATCTCGGCAACGCGAATATCGCCGGAACCGTGAATGAAGGTGGCCTTCATGGGGCACTCCTTTAAAAGAAAACAGATACGCACCCACGGTACCTTAACGCCGGGAAGGCGGCTCAGGAGAAGCGGAACCAGCGGCGGGTAGCGGCGGAGACCAGTGCCAACCAGGCCACGAGGATGAGCCACTGCGCCCAGGGAATATGCCCGGCGAAGGCGTCCGTTAATCCGCTAGCCAGTGCCACGGAGGGGATGAGATCCCACCAACTCGTGCCAGCCAGCCCCGAGTGGTACATCACCAGTCCCACCAGCCCCACCATGAGCACCCAAATCAGGTTGGCCAGCGCCAGCACCAACTCCGAGCTTAAGGTTCCGCCCATGAGCAGGCCCATAGAGGTAAAGGTGGCGGCCCCCAGTATCAAGGTGAGCACGCCGAGAATGAGCCCGAGGAAGGACACATGCCAGCCGAGCACGAGGGCGACGCCCCCCAGCACCACGGTTTGCAGCAGCACCATCGCGGCCACGGCGATGATCTTTCCCATGATGATCGCCCAGGAGGGAACCCCGGAGGCTCCCGTGCGTTTCAGCGCCCCGTAACGGCGGTCAAAGGCCAGGGAGATGGCCTGGCCGGTAAAGCCGGAGGAGGTCGTGGCAATGGCCAGCATCATGGGAAAGCCCTGGCGCAGGGGATCGGGGTCATCGAGGATCGGCACCTGGGAGATGCCGATGAGCAGGCCGAGCGGGATGATGAGGCTGAGCAACTGCTGCTCGCCGTGGCGCAGGAAGAGCAGCGTCTCAATGCGCCCCTGCGCGGCCACCAGCGCCGCCTTCGGCGCAGGCCGAGGAGCCGGAGCAAAAGTTCCAAGAGGATAGGTGCTCATAGTTAACTCCTTAACTCGCGGCCAGTGATTTCCAAGAAGGCATCTTCCAAACTGCGGTGTTCCACGTCAATGCCGCGCAGCAGCACGCCCTGATCCGCCGCCGCCTGCGCCACGGCGGCCACAACCTCGGGGGTGGGCCGCACCCGGATCACGTAGTGCAGCGGGCGCAGCGCGGTGCAGGAGCCTTCCGGGAGTCCGGCGCTGCGCTCTAGCGTATCGACGTCCACCTCGCTCGCCGTGCGCAGCCGCAGGTGCGGGTCGGAACCCGTGGTGAGTTCTTCCGGCGTCCCGGTGGCCACCGCGCGCCCGCGATCCATGATGACCACACGATCGGCCAGGGCCTCAGCCTCATCCATGAGGTGCGTGGTGAGCACCACCGTCACGCCATCGCGGCGCAGCACCCGCATGAGTTCCCACACCGCCAGGCGAGATTGGGCGTCCATTCCTGCGGTGGGCTCATCGAGGAATACCAGCTCCGGGCGGCCAATGAGGGCCAGGGCCAGGGAAAGGCGCTGCTGCTGTCCGCCGGAGAGGCGGCGGTAGGTGCGGCGTCGCACGCCCTCTAGGCCCACCACCTCTATGAGCCATTCGGGGTCAAGGGGATTGGCGCTATAGGCCGCGCTGAGCCGCAGCATTTCTTCTACCTTGATGCCGGAATAGGAGCCGCCGCCTTGCAGCATGATCCCAATGCGCTCGCGTACCCGCTCGGGTTCCTTGGCCGGGTCATAGCCCAAAACCCTCATGCTCCCCGAGGTGGGACGCTGAAAGCCCACGCACATATCAATGGTGGTGGTTTTACCGGCTCCGTTGGGGCCCAGGAGCGCCAGGATTTCCCCGCGCTGGGCGCTGAGCGATAGCTCTTTAACGGCGGTGATCGAACCAAAGGATTTGACCACACCACGCAGTTCTAAAGCGTTTTGGACAGGCACAGCGCCTTAGTTTAGGGCCTTAATCGAGGCCAACCAATCCCGAACGCCGGAACCACCACCAGCACAGGGGAAGAATCACAGCCAGGGACGCGGCCGCCCCCACATAGATATTGAGCACCGCGCCGGGGGGCAGGGCCAATCCGCGCGGCAAGACGAAGAAACTAAAGGCCGCGCAGTAGCCCACCACGGCGATCCGAAACAGCGGGCGATTAGCCCAGGCGGCCAAGGGCACCACAGCCCACAGCACATACCAGGGGTGAACCACGGGGAAGAGCACCACGAGCACGAAGGTAGCCACGCCGAGAGCCCCCACCGGGTGTATCCGCCCCAGGAAAGTGGCCAGTAACATGCGCAGGGTGAAAACACCTGCCACGAAAAGCCCCGCGAGTCGGGTACAGGTGAGGATCGCCGTGGTGTGATCACCCAGTCCCAGCTGCATGCCGAGCGCCCCGGTGATGACCCCGACGTCGGTAGTAATAGACATCCAACTGCGGATCGTGGCCGCCCCGCCCTGCCCCGTCATCCACCCCAGGCCAATGCCGCTGAGGAGTGACACCACCGCGATGGTGGCCAACAGCACGGCGAGAAAGAAGGACCCGGCGAGGGCGATGGCCCACCAGGGGCGACGACCGCGAAGGTGCAATTGGCGGGCCACAGCCATGCCGATGAATCCCAGGGAGAGAAAAGCCGTGACCTTGACCATGCCCGCGCAGGAAAGGAGCACCCCGGAAAGCCCCAGCAAGCCGACCGCCTGTGCACCCGTTTTTTCTAATCCGCGCATGCCCACTTCCAGCCCCACGAGCATGAAGCCCAGCATGATGGCCTCATTGTGGATGCCTCCCACCAGGTGCAGCAGCACCAGGGGATTGAGCAGGCCCAACCACAATGCGGCGGGGGGATACACGCGGCACCGTCGCGCCAGGTGCAGCAGCGCCCAGCCCGCCGCCGTCAGCATGAGCACGCTGAGTATGCGGTGGGCGAGCACCCCTAACACGATGGAATCTCCGGTCAGGGTGCTGATGAGGGCGGAAAGGCCCATCGCCACCGGGCCATAAGGGGAGGGGGAGTGCGCCCAGATAAAAGGAACGGAACGCGCCAGGTGATGATCCGTGCCTAGGAGATCAATCGGCCCCGCAGAATAAGGGTCCATTCCCTCGCGGACGATGGCCCCCTGCGCCAGATAGGAATAAATATCCTGGGTAAAGATCGGGGCGGTAAAAAGCAAGGGCAGCAGCCACGCTATCCAGGTGCGCCACAGAGCCCCCGTGCTCACCACGCGGGGAAAGCCGCTACGCCGCCACAGCGAGACCCCCACGAGGGGAGCCATGCCTATCCACGCCACAACGACGAGCGCGGTGCCCACCAGGACGATGGAGGAGGAGGTTTGCATCATCTGGCCGAGCGTGGTGCCACCGGGGAAGGACTGATAGGGGTTATCTACCACGGGGAGGGCTCCGCCGCCCAGGGCTCCAAAGGCCAACAGCAAGGCCCCGGTGGTGCCAATCCACCGCAACAAAGCAAAGCGCACCAGCGCCCGGTGGCGCTGCGTGGCGGAGTGCTGTGGCTGTTGCGCGGCGTCGCTATCGCGGTGGAGTCCCGCGGAGCGCGATCCCGCTGTGCCCAAGCGCGGGAGATCCCGAGTGAGCGCCTGCCACAGCGCGGATGGTTGTTGCCTCACGGGGTTCATCGTAACCAGTGTGCGCCACAGTGCGAGAAAAGAGGGGACTTTTTGCGCCGGGGAATAATTTTAGTAACACTAGTGTTGTCTAAAAGAGACGATCGTCCCGGTAGTATCCGTGAGCACAGCCGAAGCAGGAGGTGATACTCATGATGCGTTCTACGCAGTCTGTAGAAGGCGATACCCGCCATGCCATCATGCGCAGCCTGCTTACCGACGGCCCCCTGACCGCGAGCGCTCTGGGCGAGCGTCTTGGCCTTTCCGCCACCGGCGTGAGAAGGCACCTGGACATTCTCCTTGAAGAAGGACTGGCCTCTGCGGAGTCGCATCGGTCTCCCACGCGGGGCCGGCCGGCAAAGCACTTCCGGCTTACCCCTCGCGGGCGCGAGCACTTTGGGCACGACTACGATTCCCTGGCCGCCCTGGCCCTTGAGGCGCTCAGCCGCAACGGGGGTAGGCAGGCCGTCCGCGATCTGGCGCGGGCGCGCACGGAATCCATCGTGGCCCAGGTGCGCGAGAGCGCGCCCGATTCAACCGAGGAGACGGCGTACGCTCTGGCAAAGGCGTTCGACGACCACGGCTATGCCGCCACCGTGCACAGCGCGGGCGGCGGCATTCAGATTTGCCAACACCACTGCCCGGTTTCCCAGGTGGCAGCGCAATACCCGGAATTATGCGAGGTAGAACACGAGGTAATCTCGGAACTCCTCAACACTCACGTGCAGCCCTTGGCCTCCATCGCCGGTGGTCACGGTATCTGCACCACGAATATTCCCCTTAACCCCACCAATTCTCCTGAGGAAAGGAGCGGTTCATGACCCAGGCGACGCAGAACCTTGATGCGCAGCGGCCCATGAACGATGACGAGATCATCGAGTCAATGGGCGGCTATAACTACGGCTGGCACGATTCGGATGCCGCGGGCTCCGCGGCCCGGCGAGGCCTGAGCGAGGAGGTTGTCCGTGACATCTCCGCGCAGAAGAACGAGCCCGAGTGGATGCTGGAGCAGCGCCTCAAGGCCCTCAATATCTTTGATAAGAAGCCCGTGCCCACCTGGGGTGCGGATCTGAGCAACATCGACTTCGATAGCATTAAATACTTCGTGCGCTCCACGGAGTCCCAGGCGACCTCGTGGGATGATCTCCCGGACGATATTCGCACCACCTATGACCGCCTGGGTATCCCCGAGGCGGAAAAGCAGCGCCTCGTGGCGGGCGTGGCCGCTCAGTACGAGTCCGAGGTGGTTTACCACCAGATCCGCGAGGATCTGGAGGAGCAGGGCGTGATCTTCGTGGACACCGATACCGCCGTGCGCAAGTACCCGGAACTGTTCAAGGAATACTTCGGCTCCGTGGTTCCGGCCGGCGATAATAAGTTCTCCGCGCTCAACGCCGCCGTGTGGTCGGGCGGCTCCTTCATCTACGTGCCCAAGGGCGTGCACGTGGATATTCCCTTGCAGGCCTACTTCCGCATCAACACGGAGAACATGGGCCAGTTCGAGCGCACCCTCATCATCGTGGACGAGGACGCCTATGTTCACTACGTGGAGGGCTGCACCGCCCCGATTTATAAGTCCGATTCCCTCCACGCCGCCGTGGTGGAGATCGTGGTGAAGAAGGGCGGCCGCTGCCGTTACACCACGATCCAAAACTGGTCGAACAACGTGTATAACCTGGTCACCCAGCGCGCCAAGGCAGAAGAGGGCGCCACGATGGAGTGGATCGATGGCAACATCGGTTCCAAGGTGAACATGAAGTACCCGGCCGTGTGGATGACCGGCCCCTACGCCAAGGGCGAGGTGCTCTCCGCCGCCTTTGCCGGTGAGGGACAGTTCCAGGACACCGGCGCCAAGATGGTGCACATGGCCCCGTACACCTCCTCCAATATCGTCTCCAAGTCCGTGGCCCGCTCCGGTGGCCGAGCCGCCTACCGCGGCCTGGTGCAGATCAACGCCAATGCGCACCACTGCACCGCCAACGTGGAGTGCGATGCCCTGCTAGTGGATAACATCTCGCGCTCGGACACCTACCCCTACAACGACATCCGCAATGACCACGTGACCCTGGGCCACGAGGCCACCGTCTCCCAGGTCTCCGAGGAACAGCTCTTCTACCTGATGAGCCGCGGTATCGACGAGGCCGACGCGATGGCGATGATCGTCCGCGGCTTCGTGGAGCCCATCGCCAAGGAATTGCCGATGGAATACGCCCTGGAACTCAACCGCCTGATCGAGCTACAGATGGAAGGATCGGTGGGCTAAATGGCCGAGACCCTCAAGAACGCAACTACCCACAACAACAAGGGTGACGTGCTCACCTCCTTCAACGTGGAGGACTTCGAGGTTCCGCGCGGCAAGGACGAGGAGTGGCGCTTTATCTCCCTGCGCCGCCTGCGCGGCCTGCACAACGGCTCCTTTGATGAGGCCGTGGCCCCTGACATCGCGGTGGAGATTCCCGAGGGCGCCCAGGTGCGCACCGAGGAGATCGCCAAGGACGACGAGCGCGCCATTCGCGCCGGGGCTCCCTCCGACCGCGTGGGTGCCCAGGCCTGGACCTCGATGGAGAATGCCACCCTGGTTTCCTTCGCCAAGGATTCGGTGACGGAAAAGCCCGTGACCGTCACCGTCACCGGCAAGGGGGAGGGCGTGACCTCCTTCGGTGCCGTGGTGGTGGAACTAGAACAGGGTGCTGAGGCTACCGTGGCCCTGAACTACCGGGGCAGCGGCACCCACGCCGATAACGTGCAGTTTGTGCTGGGCGCGAACTCCCGCCTCACCGTGATCGTGGACGCCGATTGGGAGGATGACGCCGTTCACCTCTCCAACCAGAACGCCCTAGTGGGCCGCGATGCCGTGCTGCGTCACAACGTGGCCGTCTTTGGCGGCGAGGTGGTGCGCCTGGTTCCGCGCGTGAAGTTCCAGGATCAGGGCGGCGACGCCGAGATGCTGGGCGTGTACTTTGCCGATGACGGCCAGTACTTTGAGAACCGCCTGCTGGTGGATCACGCGCAGCCCAACTGCCGATCCAACGTGCTCTACAAGGGCGCCCTCCAAGGTGACCCGAACACCGATAGGCCCGATACCCGCACCACCTGGGTGGGAGACGTGCTTATCCGCGCCAACGCGCAGGGCACCGATACCTACGAGACGAACCGCAACCTGGTGCTCAGCGAGGCCGCCCGCGCCGATGCAATCCCGAACCTAGAGATCGAAACCGGCGAGATCGCCGGAGCCGGTCACGCCGCTACGGTGGGACGCTTCGATGATGAGCAGCTCTTTTACCTGATGAGCCGCGGTATCAGCGAGGCCGAGGCCCGCCGCCTTATCATTCGCGGCTTCTTCACCGAGGTCATCAACCACATTCCGGTGGAAGGTATCCGCGAGGAGCTGGAAGCCCGCGTTGTCAATGAACTAGAGCGCGTGACGGCCTAAGCCGCGTCACTGCCACATACGATCAGGAGAAATCACTCATGTCTACCCTGGAAATCAAGAATCTCCACGCCCAGGTTCTTCCCTCCGATGAATCCGCCGAGCCCAAGCCGATTCTCAAGGGCGTGAACCTCACCATTAACTCCGGCGAAATCCACGCCATCATGGGCCCCAATGGCTCCGGCAAGTCCACCCTGGCCTACACCCTGGCGGGCCACCCTCGCTATGAGATCACCGAGGGCGAGGTGCTGCTCGACGGCGAGAACATCCTGGAGATGGAGGTCTCCGAGCGCGCCCGTGCGGGCCTGTTCCTGGCTATGCAGTACCCCACGGAGGTGCCCGGCGTCTCCATGTCGAACTTCATGCGCACCGCCGTGACTGCCGTGCGCGGCGAGGCCCCCAAGCTGCGCGATTGGGTGAAGGAGGTCAACGAGGCCCGCGAGAACCTAAAGATTGATAAGTCCTTCAGCGAGCGTTCCGTAAACGAGGGCTTCTCCGGCGGCGAGAAGAAGCGCCACGAGGTGCTTCAGCTCGATCTGATGAAGCCCAAGTTCGCCGTGATGGATGAGACGGACTCCGGCCTGGACGTGGACGCCCTACGCGTGGTCTCCGAGGGCATTAATCGCTACCAGCGCGATACCAACGGCGGCATCCTGATGATTACGCACTACAAGCGCATCCTGGAATACGTGAAGCCGGACGTGATCCACGTTTTTGCCAACGGGCAGATCGTGAGCACCGGCGGGCCCGAGCTGGCCGACCAGCTTGAGGCCGATGGCTACGAGCAGTTCCTGTAATGGCTGAGGCAGAGTTTCTGAACCCGGACGGCACGCTGAATACTGCGACGCTGCGCGCGGAGTTCCCCATTCTCTCGCGCACGGTGCGCGGGGACGCGCCCCTGGTGTACCTGGATTCCGGGGCCACCTCCCAGCGCCCCGAGCGGGTGTGGCAGGCCGAGGAACACTTTGTGCTGCACACCAATGCCCCGGTGCACCGCGGTGCCTATCAGTTGGCAGAGGAGGCTACCGACGCCTACGAGGAGGCGCGCGAGGTCATCGCCGGCTTCGTGGGTGCTCGCGGCGAGGAGATCGCCTTCACCAAGAACGCCACGGAGGCGCTCAACCTCGTGGCCTTTACCCTGGGTGATGCCCGCGCGGGTGATCTGCGCGTGGGGCCGGGCGATACCGTGGTGGTCACGGAGTTGGAGCACCACGCCAATCTGGTGCCCTGGCAGGAACTGTGCCAACGCACCGGTGCCACCCTGAAGTGGTATGGCACGACGCAGGACGGGCGGATTGACCTCGGCTCCCTGGAATTGGACGATTCCGTCAAGGTGGTTGCCTTTACTCACCAGTCGAACGTAACCGGCGCGATGGCCGACGTACCCGAGATGGTGCGTCGCGCCCGCGCGGTGGGTGCACTGACGGTGCTTGATGCCTGCCAGTCCGTACCCCACCAGCCGGTGAACTTCCACGACCTCGGAGTGGACTTTGCCGCCTTCTCCGGGCACAAGATGTGCGGCCCGGCGGGAGTGGGCGCCCTCTATGGGCGCGCGGAGTTGCTGGCTCAACTGCCGCCTTTTCTCACCGGTGGTTCCATGATCGAGGTGGTCAAGATGGAAGGCACCACCTTCGCTGCGCCTCCGCAGCGCTTCGAGGCGGGTACCCAGATGACCAGCCAGGTGGTGGGCCTAGGGGCAGCGGTGAAGTTCCTACAAGAGGTGGGCATGAGCAATATCGCCGCCCATGAGCACGATCTGACGGCCTATGCCCTGGAACGGCTAGGGGGCGTCGATAAGCTGCGCATCGTGGGGCCGCGCACCGCCGAAAATCGCGGCGGCGCGATCTCCTTTGTGGTGGAAGGCGTGCATCCGCACGATCTGGGCCAGGTGCTCGACGACCACGGCGTGTGCATCCGCGTGGGCCACCACTGTGCGTGGCCGGTGCACCGCAGCCTGAGCGCGCAGTCCACCGCGCGGGCCTCCTTCTACCTGTACAACACCAGGGACGAGGTGGATAGCTTGGTGGAGGCCATCGAATCCGCCAAGAAGTTCTTTGGGGTGGGTGCATGAATCTGGAATCCATGTACCAAGAGGTGATCCTGGATCACTATAAGAACCCCGAGCACGCGGGCCTGCGCGAGCCCTTCGAGGCGGAGGTGCATCACGTGAACCCCTCCTGCGGGGACGAGCTCACCCTGCGCGTGCAGCTGAGCGAGGACGGCACCACGGTGGCCGATGTGTCCTACGAGGCCGAGGGCTGTTCCATTAGCCAGGCCTCAACCTCCGTGATGGCTCAGGAGATCATCGGCCGGCCCGTGGAAGAAGCCCGCGCCAAGCTCGCGGAGTTTGAGGCGATGGTGACCTCCCGCGGGCAGCGCGAGGGTGACCCCGAGTTGATCGGGGACGGTATTGCCTTTGCCGGGGTGTCCCGCTACCCCGCGCGCGTGAAATGCGCGCTGCTGGGATGGAAGGCCTTTGAGGCAGCAACCACAGAAGCATTGGAGGCACGATGACGGAACCGACAGAACGCCCAGAACAGACGGAGCAGGACGCCGCCGACGCCTCGGCCATCGAGGAGTACCTGCGCGATGTGATCGACCCGGAGCTGGGTATCAACGTGGTAGACCTCGGTTTGGTCTATGACATCTGGGTGGAGCACCCCGAGGAGGGTGGCAAGAAGGCCGTGGTGAACATGACGCTCACCTCGCCCGCCTGCCCGCTCACCGACATGTTGGAGGATCAATCCGAGGCCGCGGTGGTGGGCAATGGCGCCGCTGATGAGCTCCAGATCAATTGGGTGTGGATGCCCCCCTGGGGCCCGCACATGATTACAGAGGAAGGCCGCGAGCAGCTCCGGGCCCTGGGCTTCGCGGTATAGGGAATTGTTCACAGGGCGGGGTTGATACACTGCTTCCTTGTGATTGTCACCAATGATCTGGAAGTTCGCGTTGGCGCCCGCACCCTCTTGACGGCCCCCGGCCAGCACCTTCGGGTGCAGGCGGGGGACCGTATTGGTCTAGTGGGCCGCAACGGCGCGGGCAAGACCACCACCATGCGTATCTTGGCGGGGGAGACTCAGCCCTACGGTGGCTCGGTGACGGTTTCGGGTGAGGTGGGCTACCTGCCCCAGGATTCCCGCGAGGGCAATATCGAACAGACGGCGCGCGACCGCGTTCTTTCCGCACGCGGGCTTGATCGCCTGCGTTCCTCCATGTCTCGCCAGCAGGCGATCATGGAGAACACCACCGAGGAGGCCGAGCGGGACAAGGCCATCCGCAAGTACTCGCGCCTAGAGGAGCAGTATCACTCCCTGGGCGGCTACGAGGCGGACTCCGAGGCCGCGCAAATCTGCGATAACCTGGGCCTTCCCGCCCGTATTCTGGATCAGCAGTTGCATACGCTCTCCGGTGGTCAGCGCCGCCGCGTGGAGCTGGCCCAGATTCTCTTCGCCGCCACGGCGGGCTCCGGCAAGTCCGCCACCACGCTGCTTCTCGACGAGCCCACCAACCACTTAGACGCCGATTCGATCACCTGGCTGCGCGGTTTCCTGCGCAAGCACGAGGGCGGGCTCATCATGATCTCGCATGACGTGGAACTCCTGGACGACGTGTGCAATAAGATCTGGTATCTCGATGCCGTGCGCGCCGAGGCCGACGTGTACAACATGGGCTTTAGCAAGTACAAGGACGCCCGCGCCCTCGATGAGGCCCGCCGACGCCGCGAGCGCGCCAATGCCGAAAAGCGGGCCTCCGCGCTGCGCACCCAGGCCGAAAAACTCGGTGCCAAGGCCACCAAGGCCAAGGCGGCCAAGCAGATGGCGGCCCGCGCCGAGCGCATGATGAATGAGCTCGATGAGGTGCGCGTGGCCGATAAGGTGGCTCATATTTCCTTCCCCGAGCCCGCTCCCTGCGGCAAGACACCCATGTTTGCCAAGGGGTTGACCAAAATGTACGGCTCCCTGGAAGTCTTTGCGGGCATTGACCTAGCCATTGATAAGGGTTCCCGCGTAGTGGTGCTGGGCTTTAACGGCGCGGGTAAGACCACCCTGCTTAAACTGCTCGCCGGGGTGGAGCGCACCGATGGCGAAGGCGGTATCGTCACCGGGCACGGCCTGAAGGTGGGGTACTTCGCGCAGGAGCACGACACCATCGACCCAGATAAGTCCGTGTGGCAAAACACCATCGACGCCTGCCCTGGGGCGGGGGAGCAGGACCTGCGCGGTCTGCTCGGTGCCTTCATGTTCTCCGGGGAAAAACTCGACCAGCCTGCGGGCACCCTTTCCGGCGGCGAAAAGACCCGCCTGGCCCTGGCAACCCTGGTTTCCTCCCGCGCCAACGTTTTGCTTCTCGACGAGCCCACCAACAACCTCGATCCCATCTCCCGCGAGCAGGTGTTCGACGCCCTGCGCTCTTATACCGGAGCCGTGGTGCTGGTGACCCACGATCCCGGTGCCGTGCGCGCCCTGGAACCGGAGCGCGTGATCGTACTGCCCGACGGCACGGAGGACCTCTGGGGCGATGAATACATGGACATCGTGGAACTGGCTTAAATTAATTTTCCCAAAACCAAAGTATTTGGCTGTGAAAACCTCTAGGGTGATATGAACAGACATTGTCCACGTCACACAAGGAGGCCATCATGGCAGATACTCAATACAAGGGACCGTATAGCTATACTCCCGGCTACGCTGAATCTCAGGGATTGGCAGATCAGCCCACCTTCCGCCCCATCCCCGAGTTTGAGGGGGTTCACGAGATTTGGCCACGCGGTGATCGTCTAGAGGCCGTGCGGGAGGCGGCCCGAAGCTACCGCGAGCGATTCCTCCAACAAGGCACCGTTTTGGGAGTCCGCTCCTTTAATATCGCCGCCGCTCCCTATCCCGCGCGCTTTGCTTTCCAGGGATACTCGGTGAACCTCAATCCCCTCATCAGCATCATCAACCGCATGATTATCATCCAGTATGAGGACTTCAACGGGGTTGAGCGCACCCTGGTATGGGAGCCCACAGTACCCACCGGCTCCAAGAACTCGCCCTTCTACAACAAACTGGCCCGCTTTGGGGCTAAATGGGGAGGGGAGCGACTTTTTGCCAAGTACTACAACGATCCAGATGAGATACTGCCCATGCTGGGCATGAACAACTCAGACGTAGATTACGTCTCCTTCGACCACCTCCACGTACAGGATGGCCGCATGATCTTGGGCGCCGTCAACACCCCCTACCAGCCCATCTTCCCGCGCGCCCGCATGATCGTGCACGAGGCCGAGCTGGGCACCTTTGAATCCCAGCACCCTATGCAGCGCGCCTGGTACGTCAAGGAAGGTCTCGATGGCGTAGAGCGGGAGGCTCTTTCTACCTTCCAGGGCGATGTGGAAATAGGCGTGGGAATCTCCCTGTTGTGGACTCCCGGCCACACCGACGGCAACCACTCCCTGTGCGTAAATACCCCCGATGGGGTGTGGATCTCCTCGGAAAACGGCATGGCCGCCGATTCCTGGCAGCCGGAGCTCTCCAAGATTCCAGGGGTGCGAGCCCAGGCGAAGTTCTACGAGCGAGACGTGGTGCTCAACGGCAACACCTTGGAGGACTCCCTTGACCAGTATGACTCCATGATTAAGGAGTTTGAGATGGCCTCCTACTGCAAGAAGGACCCCCGCTGGAAGCAGATTCTGCCTTCTTCCGAGTGCGCGAACTGGAAGCGCCAATGGCCGCTGATCCCCGGTATCAGCCACGGCGGAATTAACTACGGGGAGATTCGCAGGCGCTAAACCGCTAGTTCTCGCGCCGCCACGACGGTGTCCTCGCGGAAAGCCCGAATCGCCGGGCTTTTCTCGTGGCCCACCCGCACGGCTGTGTACAGGGTTCGGGAGGGGGAGCCGTCGAGAGGCAGGGCCTGCACATCGGAGAGGAAAGTACCGGCGATGATCGCCGGTACCACGGTGATGGCGTGCCCGTCGCGGGCGAGGTAGATCTGCAAGAAGGGATCAGGGGTTTCAAAGAGCACTTGGGGCTCGAAACCGTGGCGTCGGCAGTATTCCCGGGCCCAGCGCCCCAATACGAGATGTGCGGGGTCGATGGCCCAAGGGTAGCGCGCGAGGTCGGATACCTTACTGGGCGGAGTGCTCAGCGGACCGGTGCGGGGGAGCACCAAAAGCAGAGGGTCGCTAAAAAGTTTCTCTCTATGGATACCGGGGTGCAGGGGAATATCGGCGTTCTCGTAGGATTCGCCCAAGATGAGATCGAAATCCCCGGCCGCCAGGCCCTCCATCGCGGTTTCCACCTCCCGCTGGTATATCTCCACCCGCAGTTCCGGGTACTGCTGGCTTAGGGAGTTCAAGGCCCGAGGGGCCAGGGTGGCCAGCACCGTTTGGAAAGAAGCCACCCGCAGGGTGCCGCCCACCTCATCCACGGAGGTGGCTAGCGCCGCGGCGGCGTCGTCCGCTATAGCCAGCATGCGCGCGGCATGATCGGCCAGGATCTCGCCCTGGCGGGTAAGCCGCACGTTGCGGCCCACCTTTTCCAAGAGCCGGTGCCCGGTTTCCCGCTCTAGTTTCCCGAGCTGCTGGGATACCGCGGAATGGGTATAGCGCAGCGCCTGGGCCACCTGCGTAATCGTGCCCTGCCTGCGCAGTTCCACCAACATTCTCAGTCGGGTTAAGTTCATCTCCATATGTTAGTAATTCTTAGCATAAACCCTTATAAAATGTCGCTAGACCTACCTCTTTTGCCTCGGCATACTCAAAGACATGAGCACTACCCAGCACACCACCCCCGCAGGAATCCTCATGGTGATGGGCTCCTGCCTCTCCCTCCAATTTGGAGCGGCCATCGCCACCCACCTCTTTCCCCACGCCGGAGCCTGGGGCACCACCACGGTGCGCCTGGCCTTCGCCGCTTTGATCCTGCTTCCCCTCGCCCGGCCCCAGATCGGGCAGTGGAGCCGCGATACCTGGCGCAGCGTCATAGGCTTCGGGCTGGCTCTGGGCGCCATGAACAGCTTTTTCTACGCTTCCCTGGAGCACATTCCACTGGGCATCGCCGTGACCATCGAGTTCCTCGGTCCGCTCCTGCTCGCGGCCTTCCTCTCGCGCAGCGCCTCGGATCTCATCTGGGTGGGCGTGGCCTTTAGCGGCGTGGCCCTCCTGGGCAAAGACGCCCTCCTAGCTACCGGGACGCTCAGCCTCACCGGGGTAATCCTGGCACTCATCGCCGGTGGCTTTTGGATCTGCTATATCCTGGCCAGCTCCACCGTGGGAGTCAAGGTCCCAGGGCTCAGCGGCCTCACCGTGGCCATGCTCTTCGGCTCCCTCGTCCCCCTGCCTCTGTGCTTCCAGGGTGCACAAACCCTGGTGAGCAACCCCAACCTTCTCCTGTTTGCCCTGGGCACCGCACTTTTGGGTTCGGTGGTGCCCTACGCCTTAGAGATGGGGGCGCTGCGCCGCATGCCGCGCGGTGTCTTTGGGGTGCTACTCAGCCTGGAACCGGCCTTCGCCGCCGTGGCGGGGTGGCTGCTGCTCAGCCAAACGCTACGCGCCGAGCAATGGTTTGCTATCGCGCTCGTCATCGCCGCCAGCATGGGTACCACCATCGGTTCGCGCCGAGCTAATCGACGTCCCACTGACGACGCCGCGCCCGCAGTACCCGCCTGAGGTCACGGGCTCGGCGGGGGTCGAAGGAACAGGCGGCGATGAGCCTTTTCGCGTAATCCTGCGTGTGGTCCAACGCCGCCGCTGCGATGCTTTCGCCCACGGCCTGTGGCAACCCCACCTCGGTGCAATAACTTAGAAAGCGCTTTTTACTCAGCCCCGTCTTACTACCGGCCACCGGCAAAGCCAAGGTGGTATCTCCATAAGGAACTGTGGAGGGAATATCGTAGATGGGCGCCACCTCAAGCCCCCGGCCAGTATCCACCACGGAGATATTCTTTGCGTGCATATCCCCGTTTCCCGTCAACCAAGCCAGAGCCAATTGTGCCGCAATGGAACGCCTGGCAAGCAAGGGAGAGCGGCATAGATTGGAAACCGCAAAGGTAAGTTCCTCATAATTCACCGCGTACTTATCCGCCGGATATATCCCCATGATTTGTGCGGCGTCCTCCGTGGGGTAGCGGCGCTGCCCATTTCGGTCAAAACGCCGCACGAGCAGAGCGCTACGCCCGTGTTTATCGTGCACCACCTCGGCGTCGGCAACACTAAGGCGCAGTGCTTTCCCCAGGCCACGCGCCACGCGCAGGGATTCAGCCTCGTTTTCCACCAGCATGGGGAACTCTGGCGGGGATATTTTCACGATGGCATCCGAATGCCCGCCCACGCTAGAGGTAGGGATGGCGATGGTGCGTGCGGAAGCTTTATCCTGCACTCCGGCCAAGGAAACGGGATCGGGTATTCCCGCCTCCTCCAACAGTCTCCCAAAGTCCATCGACCCGGCGGAGAAGTCAAGGAGCGGAGCTACCGGCCGAGGCTGAGACCCCTGCGGAAAAACGGAAACATTACCCACGGGGTCCGCCCCCACGGCGAGGAGAAGAGAAAGTTCATCGTCCGCCGAGGTTTTGACTGATCTCCGCAGCGCCGTGAGCCTTCTGCCCTCGGGAAGCAGGCCCGCAAAAAAGGCCGGTACCGCCCCCGAGGAGCTAAAAACGGGTTCGGAGGTGACCGGCAGAGTGCTCGCCACGGCGGGGCCCGTATAGCCGGGAAGATAGCGGAACTCGGTGCCGCCATTGCGGCGTTCCAGGGTGGCGGCTGCCTTGCCGCTCACATATACATTTGCCTTATCGACGGCGCGGGGGGCACTACTCATGGCTCCGTCCTTGCAGCACCTCAGACACGTGTGCCTCCACGGTAAGATCAAAGCCCAGCACGCCCAGCACGGCTATCAACTTATCCAGCCTCATACCTGGTTTTCCCGATTCCAGATCGCGGATAAAGCGCTCGGACACCTCAGAAAGTTGGGCGAGTTCCAGTTGCCGCAGGCTCAACTCTCGGCGGCGCTCCCGCGCTATCGCTCCAATTTCCTGTGGGGTCATGCGCCCTCCCTCCGTCAAAACCGGCACGATCATACCGATTAACCGAACCTCTCCAACATTAGCCCAGGTGGCTGCTCAACATAAGCGAAAAACGGCACAAACGTGCCGATTTTCACCTATTTCACCATTTTCAGCCTGCCCTAGCCTCAAAACGGCACGATCACGCCGGTCTCTCTGCCGCACCTGCTGTGTCTGCCGCACCAGCCTCCGGAAAATCAATCGTGGAGTGCTGGCGATTATCCCGCATGAAGAGCACCGCCACGAGCCCCAGCAGCGCCACCGCCACCACATACCAGGGGAAGAGCCAGGCCACCCCGATGTTCTTCAAGCCCAGGGCCACCGATTCCGCCGAACCACCAAAGAGGGAATTGGCAATGGCGTAGGTAAAACCCACACCCAGGCCGCGTATATGGGCGGGGAACATCTCTGCCTTCACAATCCCCGAGATGGAGGTATAGAAGGTCAAGAAGAACATCGCCAGCACGATGGCCCCGGCACTGACCCACAGAGAATCCTGAGCGCCGAGGAAGGCAAAGAGCGGGACCGGGAGAATCACCATACCCGCGCTGAATATCAGCATGGAGTTTTTGCGCCCGATCCTATCGGAAAGCGCCCCGATGGCTGGTTGCAACAGCATGAAGAGCAGCAGGCAAGCCGTCATCACCGTGGCCACGTCACCCTTGGCAAAGCCGCCGGTATTAATCAGGTACTTCTGCATGTAGGTGGTGAAGGTGTAGAACGCCAGGGAACCCGCTGCCGTAAGCCCCATGACCACCCAAAAGGCACGCGGATGGGCCAGAACCTCGCGGAAGGTTCCGGCCGAGGATTCCTCCCGGCTTTCCTTTGGTGCGGTTTCGTGCAGGTGGGAACGCAGCCACAGGGCCACGATAGCCGCGCAGGCCCCGATCACAAAGGGCAGGCGCCACCAGCCATTAGCGATCTCCTCATCGGTGAGGAAGAAGGTCATCACCACCGCTAACAGGCTCGCCAAAAGTTGGCCGCCAATGAGGGTGACGTAATGGAAGCTGGAAAAGAAACCGCGGCGGTGTGGGTCGGCTACCTCGGACATATAAGTGGCGGTGGAACCGTATTCGCCGCCCACGGAGATACCCTGGATACAGCGCACGATCAGTAGCAGAACCGGAGCCAGGGCACCTACCGTTTCCGCAGTGGGGAGCAGGGCCATCATCAGCGAGCCGCTGCACATCATCACGATGGCGATGAGCATGGATTTCTTGCGTCCGTGCCGGTCCGCGATCCGGCCAAAGATATAGCCGCCGAGGGGCCGCATGAGGAAGCCCACAAAAAAGACGGCGGCGGATTTCAGCAGCGCTCCGGTCTCCCCGGTGCCGGTGAAGAACTTGTCCGCAAAGTAAACGCTAAAGAACGCGTAGATATAAAAGTCAAACCACTCCACGAGGTTGCCGCTAGAAGCGGCGATGATCGTGCGAGTGGTGCTCAGCGTGGAGGCGCGCTGCGGGGTAGGAGTGCTCATGGTCACCATCCCTTCTCAGGAAAATAGTGACCATGAGCATAGCGGAGTTACTGGGCGATTTCCTCGCGCACGATGCGGGTGGCCTCCACGAGGTTGCGCAGGGTAGCGGAGGTTTCCTCCCAAGCGCGGGTCTTAAGGCCGCAGTCCGGGTTCACCCACACCTGCTCAGTGTCCAGGGCGCCCACGGCCACGCGCAGCAGGTCAGCGATCTCCTCGGTGGAGGGCACGCGCGCGGAGTGAATATCCCACACGCCCGGCCCCAGGCCGCGGTGGAAACCGTGCTCGGCCACGGCGGGGAGCACCTTGAGCTTGGAGCGGGAAGCCTCGATCGAGGTGACATCGGCGTCGAGGCGATCGATGGCGTCCACGATAGTGGCAAAGTCCGAGTAGCACAGGTGCGTGTGAATACTGGTGGCCGGGGCGGCACCGGCGGTGGCCAGGCGGAAGGAACCCACCGACCAAGCCAGGTAATCCTCCCGGTCCTCCTCACGCAGGGGCAGCAGCTCACGGATGGCGGGCTCATCAACCTGAATGACCTTGATGCCGGCGGCCTCCAGATCGCCCACCTCTTCGCGCAGGGCCAGGCCGAGCTGATCGGCCACTTCGCCCCAGGCGATGTCCTCGCGCACAAAGGACCAGGCCATGATGGTCACCGGGCCGGTGAGCATGCCCTTGACCGGGCGCTTACTCAGCGACTGCGCGTAGCGCGACCACTCCACGGTAATCGCCTCCGGGCGAGTCACATCGCCCCACAGGATCGAGGGGCGCGTGCAGCGCGAACCATAGGACTGCACCCAGCCGTGAGCGGTGGTGGCAAAGCCCTCGAAGTTCTCGGCAAAGTACTGCACCATATCGTTGCGCTCGGCCTCGCCGTGGACCAACACGTCCAGGCCAATTTCCTCTTGGGCCGCGATGACCTCGGCAATCTCTTTCTTCATCGCCTCCTCATAGGCCTGATCGTCGATCTTGCCGCTGCGGTGTGCGGCGCGGGCGCGGCGGATCTCGTCGGTCTGCGGGAAGGAACCGATGGTGGTGGTGGGCAGCACCGGCAGGCCTAGCGCTGCGGCCTGGGCATCGTGGCGCTCGGCGGCGTCGCCACGCGTGCGCTGCTCCTCGGTCACGGCGGCGGTAGCCTGGCGAACTTCTGCCTTTTCGACGCCGGGGTGAGCCTTGCGGGAGGCCTGTGCCGCGCGGGAGGCTTCCAATTCGGCGGCGATGGCCTCGTCCCCCTCGGCCAGACCGCGGGCGAGCACGGCTACTTCCTTCACCTTCTGATCGGCAAAGGAGAGCCAGGAGCGCAGCTCGGCGTCCAGCTGGGTCTCGCGCTCGGCATCGTGGGGAACGTGTTGCAGGGAGGTGGAAGTGGTCACGGCCACCGCCACGGCCTCGCCCAGCCCCGCCTTGATCTCGCGCAGCACGGCCAAATCAGCATCCAGATCGGCACGCCAGATGTTGCGACCAGAGACCACGCCCACGCCCAGGGTCTTGCCCTTGAGGCTCGTAGCCCAGCGCTCCAGCTCGGCCGCACCCGGCTTCTTGCCGCGAACGACGTCGATAATCACGGCCTGCACGGGAGTTTCAGCGAGCGCGTCCACGGCGTCGAAAGCATGGCCATAGGTGAGTGCCACGGCGAGGTTAACGCCCTCGTTGCCCAGCGCGGTGTAGGCGCGGCGCAGGGCGTCGAGAAGCGCCTCGCGCTCCTGCGGGGTGCGGTGACGGTGGGTGACCAACGCGGGCTCGTCGAACTGCACCCACTGCACCCCGGCCTCCTTGAGGGCGCGGAGGTATTGGGTGTACACGGCCACCAGGTCGTCCAGGCGATCCAGCGGGTTATAGCCCTCGGGGGCCTCCTCGCTGGCTTTGGCCAGGGCCAGGTAGGTCACCGGGCCTACGAGCACGGGGCGCACGGCCTCACCCAGGCGCTGCGCGGTGGCCACGCGGGGGGAACCCAGCCATTCCAGGGCGGTCTCCGGGCCGATCTCCGGCACGAGGTAGTGGTAATTGGAGTCAAACCACTTGGTCAGCTCCAAAGCGGGGCGATCCCCCTGGCCGCGCGCCACGGTGAACTGGGCGCGCAGCGCCTCCTCCGATTCCGGGGTGGCGGCCTGTGCCTTGAGCACCTCGCGCTCTGGGGCAAAGCGGCTGGGCAGCGCGCCGGTGGCGATGGTGATGTCAAGCACCTGATCGTAGTAGCTGAAATCCTCCGGGACGGCCGCAGCCTCACCCAAACCCAACTCGCGCAGGCGGTTCGTGCGGGTATCGCGCAGTTCCTCGGCGGTGGTGGCCGGGTTGCCGCCGCGCCCGGACCAGAAGGATTCCAAGGCTCGCTTGAGCTCGCGGTTGGCGCCGATGCGGGGGTAACCCAGCACGGTGGCGGTGGGGAAGTGGGTCATGGTCATGCCTTTCTTTTCGTTGCTCATCAGTAGTAACTAGGGGTCATGCGGTGCAGAGCGAGGGATACGAGTTCCGTATCCACCTCGGGTTCGCGCGGGGTGCGCACCCCGGCGGTTCTGCCCAGATACCCCGAGGCCCGGAGATATTCCAGGATGTCCAGGGTGGGACGGGGACGATTGAAGGTGTAGAGGTGAATACCCGGAGCACCCGCATCGAGCACCCCGCCGATCACATCCACGGTGGCGCTCAGTGTCTCGCGCACCAGGCGATCCGGGCTGGTGGCCTGGGAGAAAATGCGCTCAATATGCTTGGGCACGGGGATACCGGCTAGTTTCTCCATAGCGCGCAGCCGCTTGAGATCGTGCAGCGGCATAATGCCCGGAACGATGGGCAGCCGCCCGCCCGCCAAGCTGAGTTCGCGCACCATCGAGTCATAATCGTGAGGGGAATAGAACACCTGGGTAATGGCGTAATCCGCCCCCGCGCGTTCCTTTTCCACCAGGGCCGCGATGTCATTGGCGCGGCCCTGGCCCGTGGCCGCGGGGTAAGCCGCCACGGCGATGGAAACGTAATCCTCCGGGCGTGGCGCACTGGTGGCACCGGCGCCGTTATAACCGCGCCCCACGCCCAGGGGTAGTTCCTCCGCCGCAATCTCACGAATGAGGCGCACCAGATCCACTGCCCGGGCGGGCTCGCCCTCGGCGGGCAGATAATTGGGGTCGCCTCCCGGGGGATCGCCGCGCAGGGCAAGAAAATCCCTAATCCCGGCCCGCAACAGCAGGCGCACGATGAGGGTGAGTTCCGCCCGGGTCGAGCCCAGGCACGTTAAATGCGCCACGGCGGGAAGATTGCGGTGGCGGTCAAGCACATTGAGCAATACCTGAACAGAGCGATCCCGAGTATCCGTGCGCTTGCCAGCCGCGCCATAGGTGACGGAGACGTAATCGGGGGCGGTGTCGATGAGCCTGCTGATTCCAGCCCACACGCCGGAGCCCCGCGAGGGGTTGCGTGGGGGATAAAGCTCAAAGGACACCGTGGGGGTAGCAGCGGGCACGCCGGGGCGGTACTCGCTGTAGAGGTGTGCGGTAGACATAGTTGCTCCCTATCGAACCTGGCTGTAGCACCCTTCCAGGGCTCTGGGGGTTGCTGCGGCGTCGTAGAGCCGGGTCTCTCGGCCGCTCTGAATAGGTTGCTGCCTAGCGTAGAGGACAAGACAGACCGTGCGGTACGTTTTTACTCTCAATCCGCCATTTATCCTGCTCACACCGTGAATATAAATCCCCGCAGAGCCCCGGAAACTGCGGGGTAGGTAACAGTTCCATCACGGCCCACGATGAGTAAAGTATCCCTGGAACGTTGCTGGAACCGTTGGCAAGCAACACAGACAATCGGTGCACATTTTGCCAACAAAATAATAAAGAGGTTAGTATGATCTCAATTCACACCAGTAACATCCACCCCGTAGGTATCGCATCAATAGAGTAAGGACTGCCCAAAGCAATGCGTCTCCGTTCCCTGCCCCACCGCGCCCTCGTCACCGCCGTATCTGCTGCCATCGCACTGGGGATGAGCACCATACCCGCCACCGCCGCCCCCAATGCCCTCGTTGGCTTTGGCGATTCCGTGATGGCCAATCCGCGCGCCCTCGATCACCTCTCCGCGGGCCTGCCCATCCCCGAGGAACAAAAGCAGAACGTGCACAACCACTGCGCCTCGGATCCCAACGGCATGGTTAAGCAGGTGGCGCGCCTCAAGGGAATGGAGGCCCACGATTATTCCTGCCCCGGCGCCTCCGCCTCCACCGGCGGCAAGCGCATCTCCGCGCAGATTAACGACGCCATCGCACAGGGCGCCCTCGACGGCGGCACCCGCGAGGTGCTTATCCAAATCGGCTTCAACGACACGTATCTCAACCTCGCGGATATGAAGAAGCCCGAGGAGATTCACCGCAATTTTGTGGCCGCGATGGTGGAGCAGATCAACCGCATCCGCCAGGCCGCCCCCAATGCCGCCATCAAGGTAGTGGGGTACCCCTCCATCTCCGATAACGTGGGTACCTGCCTGGTGCAGCTGGGCAATAACATTCATTCCTTCGAGGGCGTGCCGCTGACCACCGATCTAGAAAACATGGCAGAGGCCATGAACCGCGACGCCGCCGCCCAGGCAGGGGTGCAGTACATCGACCTGCGCTCCGCTTCGATGGGCCACGGCATGTGCGCCCCCGATGGTGAGCGCTGGTATGGCGCCGCCATCGACTTTGGCCAGCCCCGCAACGTCCCCATCCACATGACGGACCTGGGCGTGACCAAGACCTCCGAAATCGTCGCCGCAAGCTAGGGGAATCATGTCTGATCGCTTCCGCATGGAACAACCTGTCGCTCTACCCGTCCCGCTGGGAGAGCAGGCTCGATCCTTCGTCCACGCAGTACCGCACATTCTGCGGGCCGGGATACTCAGCCTGAAAAGCCCCAGCGACCTCGCTAACTGGGCTCGCTGTTACGCCCGGTGGGGTTTCTCCGTGGGCACCTTCCTCAACACCGCGGCGCATTATTGCCCCAGGCGCACGGCCATCATTGATGACATGGGGGAAATCTCCTATGCGGAGCTGCACCGCCAGGCCCTGAGTTTGGCGGCGGCCCTCCAAAGCAGGGGAGTAGAGCAGGGTTCCCAGGTAGCGATCATCGCGCGCAATAGTCGCATCACCCCCATGACCCTGGCCGCCTGCACCTACCTGGGTGCGGTACCCATGATTATCAACCCCGGTTCCTCCGCTCAGCAGATTTCGCGGACCATCATGGATTACGGTGCCGCCGTGGTGATCGCGGATGCGGAGTTTATCCCCACTCTTGACGTCCCCGGCCTCCCCATCATCGTCGGCTACGGCGATGCCGAAGGCCTCGATGCCGTCTCTTACCAAGCCGCTTTAGCGCAGGCCCCGGCCCCGCGCCTACAATTCCGCCCCACCCCTGGCCCCACCGTCATCATGTCCTCAGGCACCACCGGCACCCCCAAGGGTGTGGTGCGCGGCGTCCCCAAATCTCCCGCGGTAGCCGCCAGCCTTCTGCCTAAGATTCCCTGGCGGCGCGAGGGCGTGATTCAAATGACCTGCTCCACGTACCACGCCTGGGGCTGGCTCAACGTCAATCTCACCTTTGCCACCAAGTCCACCACCATTTTGCGCCGCGTTTTCGATCCCCAGCAGGCCGTGGAGGATTGCCTGCGCTACGGAGTCACGGGTATCCTCTCCGCCGCGGTATTCCTGCGCGAGTTCGATAAGGCCCTAGAGGCTCTGCCCGAGGAGAAACAGCGCCAGCTGCGTCCCCCGGAGTTCATCGCCTCCTCCGGCAATGCCATCCCGCCCACCTTGATCCAGGCTCTTCACGCCCGCTTTGGCCCCGTGGTGTGCAACTTCTATGGCTCCACCGAACACGGCCCGGTGGCCTCCGCCAGCGGACCGGAACTCACCGTGGATCCCACCCGTGCCGGTACCGTCGCCCCCGGCGTACGCATCGCGCTATACAAAGAAGATGGCTCCCTGGCCGCGCCGGGGGAGAAGGGCATCATTTACAGCGCCAACTCCGAATCCATGATCGGATACCTCTCCAAGCGCGATGGCGTCGATGTGCGTGACCACATGCTCAGCACGGGAGACTACGGGCACTTCGACGCCCAGGGCTTCCTCCACGTCCACGGCCGTTGCGATGACATGGTGATTAAGGGCGGCGAAAATGTGTATCCGCGCGAGGTAGAGGATTTCCTGCTGCGCCAAGAAGGCATTGCCGACGTCTTTGTGCGCGGCGTGCGCAACGACATTATCGCCCGCCTAGATGCCTATATCGTGCGCGAGGAATCCGAGGCCGGGCGCGGGCTCAGCGCCGATACCGTGCGCAACCTCGTGCGATCCCACCTCGCCCAGCACAATATCCCGGATTTCATCTGCTGGATGGATTCTCTCCCGCGTAACGACGCCGGGAAGGTCGTGCCCCGCAAACTTCCTCAGCCGAGCGAAAGCTAGTTGCGGAAGCCGTGCACCGGCGCGGGGATAAAACCTCCGCGCTGGATGAACTCGGTGGAAGGAACCGTGTTCACCTCAATCACCGGGGCATAGCCCAAAAGCCCACCGAAGTTCACCTCCTGGCCTGGGGTGGTTCCCGGCACCGGGATCACTCGGACGGCTGTGGTCTTATGGTTCATCACCCCGATGGCGGATTCATCGGCAATCATCGCGGAGATCGTCTCGGCGGAGGTATCCCCCGGAATGGCGATCATATCCAGGCCCACCGAGCAAATGGCCGTCATGGCCTCTAGCTTGTCGATGGAAATAGCCCCGGAGCGCACCGCGTCGATCATCCCCTTATCCTCGGAGACCGGGATAAAGGAACCGGAAAGTCCGCCCACCCGGGAGCAGGCCATCATGCCGCCCTTCTTCACGGCATCGTTCAGCAGCGCCAAAGCCGCGGTGGTGCCGTGCGTGCCCACCTGGCCCAGCCCCATGTTCTCCAGGATATGCGCCACGGAATCGCCCAATTCCGCCGTGGGAGCAAGGGAGAGGTCCACGATCCCAAAGGGCACGCCCAGGCGCTGCGCGGCCATCGTTCCCACGAGTTGCCCGGTGCGGGTGATCTTGAAGGCGGCCTTTTTCACTTCCTCAGCCACCTGATCCAGGCTCGCCCCCTCTAGGGAGCCCAGGGCGCGCCCCACCACGCCGGGGCCGGAAACGCCCACGGAAACCACGCAATCGGGCTCCTCGACGCCGTGGAAGGCCCCGGCCATGAAGGGGTTATCGCCCACGGCGTTGGCAAAGACCACCAACTTCGCGCAGGCAATGGCGGCATCATCCGCCGTGGCCTGCGCGGCGTCCTTGATGGCCACGCCCAGATCCCGCACCGCGTTCATGTTGATTCCCGCGCGAGAGGAGGCGACGTTCACCGAGGAACACACCACCTTGGTCTCGCTCAAGGCCTCGGGAAGGGAGGAGATCAAGCGGGCGTCGGCAGCCGTGGCGCCCTTTTCCACCAGCGCGGAATAGCCGCCGATGAAGTTCACCCCCACCTCGGTGGCGGCGCGATCGAGCGCGCGGGCAAGATCGGCGGGGTTGCCCTCCAACCCACCGCAGAGCAGGGCCACCGGGGTAACGCTGATGCGCTTATTCACAATGGGAATCCCCAGCTCCGCCTCAATGCCCTCGCAGACCTCCACCAGGCGAGCAGCCTGGGTGGTCACGCGATCATAGATGGCCTCGGCGGTTTCTGCCATCGTGGAACGGCGGCACTCTAACAGGGAAATACCCATCGTCACGGTGCGAATATCCAGGCGGTACTTCTGGATCATCTCGATGGTATCCAGCACCGATCCGGGGTTAAAGCTCAAGCTCATGGCCGCCCCTTAAATCTCGTTGACGACGCTAAAAAGCGCCTCCGATTGCAGGCGGATGGTCAAACCCTGCTCCTTTTCCACCTCGGCCATCTCCTGCTGTATGGCCGCGATACCGCGCTGGGACTCCTCAAACTCCACCCGCAGAATCATGGTGAACCACTTATCCATGAGGGTCTGGGAAACATCGAGGATATTAATGTCCTGGTGGGCAAGGGCGGTGGTCACTGCGGCGATGATCCCCGTGTGGTCCTCGCCGGTGACGGTCATGATGGCATACATACCTTGCCAGTGTAATCGGGGATGAGGCAGCGGCAGTACTCCACAAAGTTGCGCAGAATCTGGTGCGCGTGCTGGGTATCCACGTCCCGCAGCGATTCCACGATGGAGTCATACTCATCCTCGCTGAAATAGCCGTGGTTGCGATAAAAACTCATGCGGCTGGCCATGCCCTCGGGGTTCATCTCCGCGTGGAACTGGCTCGACCACGTGTGGCGGCCCACCCGCAGCGCCTGCACCGGGCAGGTGGGGCCGCTGGCTACCGCCACGGCCTGCGGGGGCAGGGTGAGCACGCACTCCGTGTGCCCGGTCAGGGCCATAAAAGAAGAAGGCAGGGAGCCAAAGAGGGGATCCTCGCGCCCGGCCTCGGTGAGTTCCACCTGGCTCGACCCAGCCTTTTCCCCGTACTCGTGACCGATCTCGCCGCCGAGTACCTGGGTGATGAGTGCGGTGCCGAAGCAGGCGAAAAAGACGGGGAGGGGGCCGTCGATAAGCGCGGAGAGTTCGCGGATGACGGTGCGCTGCCAGGCATCGTAGACCGGAGTGGTCATGTTGAGGGAGCTGCCTCCCACGAAAATGCCCGCGTATCCTTCCAGTGAGCCCACTCGGGATTCTGCGGAATCGAGCATTCGTTGTTCCAACTGCTCCGAGCGCAGGCCGGTGGCGTTCAGGAAGTCCCGGTATTCGGAGGCCGCCACGGCTGCACCGCGGCGGGGAGAAAGCAGGAGGAACAAAGACATACCGCTTAGTCTATATCATCCCGGGGGAGATATGAACTAAGCGGTCTACTTACGAACGGAGGCCTCCACAAGATCCAGCATGCGGGCCAAGCCCTCCACCGGCTGCCCAGAGGCCAACCGGGAGATAAGCCCCTCCATCACGGTTTCCAGGTACATGATAAGCACCTCCACCGGGACGTCGGTACGCATGCGATCCTGCTCTGCGTTGCGCTGTAGGCGGAAACGCACCGCCTGATCCAGCACCTCCTGGTGCTGTTGCCATCGGGAACGGAAAGCCGCATCGGTGCGCAAAAGCCGCACGATCTCTAGGCGAGTGGCCAGCCAATCGTGGCGCTCGGGGTGATCCAGAATATCGCGCATCACCTCCACCAGGCCCTCGGCGGCCACCACATCGGCCTGACGCTCCGCGTCCTGCCGGGCTATGGCGAGGAAGAGCGATTCCTTATCACCGAAGTGATGAAAGATCGCCCCGCGCGATTTCCCGGTGGCCGCCTCAAGGCGGCGCACCGTCGCTCCCTCATAGCCAAACTCTCCAAAGCACTTGCGTGCCCCTTCAAGTATCTCGTGGCGGCGCCGTTCCAGCTCTTCTTCGCTGATGACGGGCACGATGAGAAGTTACTGAGCCTTAGCCATCGAGCGCAGCACGTACTGCAAGATGCCACCGTGGCGGTAGTAATCCGCCTCACCGGGGGTATCAATGCGCACCTTGGCATCGAACTCGATCTTCTCACCGCTGTTCTTGGTGGCCGTCACGTGCACGGTCTCCGGGATACCCGCAGCCTCATCGTTCAGCGCGGCGATACCCGTGAGGTCAAAGACCTCGGTGCCGTCCAGGCCCAGGGACTCGTGCGAGGAGCCCTCGGGGAACTGAAGCGGGATCACGCCCATGCCGATGAGGTTGGAGCGGTGAATACGCTCGAAGGACTCGGTAATCACCGCGCGCACGCCCAGCAGGTTGGTGCCCTTGGCGGCCCAGTCACGCGAGGAACCCGTGCCGTACTCCTTGCCCGCGATGACCACGAGCGGGGTGCCCGCGGCCTTGTAGTTCTGGCAGGCATCGAAGATGAAGGACTGCGGGCCACCCTCTTGGGTGAAGTCGCGGGTATAGCCGCCCTGCACGTCCACCAGCTGATTCTGGAGGCGGATGTTGGCGAAGGTACCGCGCATCATCACCTCGTGGTTACCGCGGCGAGAACCCAGGGAGTTGTAGTCCTGGCGCTCCACGCCGTGAGAATCGAGGTACTGCGCGGCCGGGGTACCTGGCTTGATGGCGGAAGCGGGGGAGATGTGGTCCGTGGTCACGGAGTCGCCCAGCTTGGCCAGCACGCGGGCGCCGTGGATGTCCTCCACCGGCGCGGGCTCGATAGGCATGCCCTCGAAGTACGGGGCCTTGCGGATGTAGGTGGAATCCTCATCCCACTCGAAGGTCTCGCCGGTGGGAACGTCCAGGTTCTGCCACTGCTCGTCGCCCTTGAATACGTCGGCGTAATCCTCCACGTACATCTCGCGGGTGATGCACTCCGCGATGGTGGACTCGATCTCCTCGGTGGAGGGCCAGATGTCCCGCAGGAACACGTCGTTGCCCTCTTGATCCTGGCCGAGGGGCTGAGTCTCGAAGTCGAAGTCCATCGTGCCCGCAATGGCGTAAGCGATCACCATGATCGGGGAGGCCAGGTAGTTCATCTTCACATCGGGGGAGATGCGGCCTTCGAAGTTGCGGTTACCGGAGAGCACGGCGGTGGCGGTGAGATCGTTCTCATTGATCGCCTCGGAGATTTCATCCGGCAGGGGGCCGGAGTTACCGATGCAGGTGGTGCAGCCGAAGCCGGAAAGGTAGAAGCCCAGGGCCTCCAGGTCCTTCCACAGATCGGCGCGCTTGAAGTAACCGTCCACCACCTGAGAGCCGGGGGCGCAGATGGTCTTAACCCAGGGCTTAGAGGTCAGACCCTTAGCGGCCGCCTTGCGGGCGATCAGACCAGCACCCACCATCACCGACGGGTTGGAGGTGTTGGTACACGAGGTGATGGAGGCGATGGCCACCATGCCGTGATCCACCGTGAACTCACCGCCATTGGGGGACTTCACCACCACGGGCTTGGACTGGCGCCCCTTGGCACCGGCAGCGGCGGATTCGCCGTGGCCGCGCGGGGTGGAGTTGTAGCCCGCCACGGAAACCTCGGCGTTCTCCTCGTTTTCACCCTCGGCACCCATGCGGGCGGCAGCGGGGGAGTCATCCTCGCAGATGGGATCGTTGGTGAAGGTACCCAACTGCTCGCGGAAGGTGGCCTTGGAATCGGTGAGCAGGATGCGGTCCTGCGGGCGCTTCGGGCCGGCGATGGAGGGAACCACGGTGGAAAGATCCAGCTCCAGGTACTCGGAGTACTCGGCCTCGGGGGCGTCGTGCTCCAGCCACATACCCTGAGCCTTGGCATAAGCCTCCACGCGCTCTACCTGCTCCTCCGGGCGGCCGGTCAAGCGCAGGTAGTTGACGGTCTCCTCGTCGATCGGGAAGATCGCACAGGTGGAACCGAACTCGGGGGACATGTTGCCGATGGTGGCGCGGTTAGCCAGCGGCACGGACTTCACGCCATTGCCGTAGAACTCCACGAACTTCTGCACCACGCCGTGCTTACGCAGCATATCGGTGATGGTGAGCACCACGTCGGTAGCGGTCACGCCCACGGGGATTTCGCCGGTGAGCTTGAAGCCCACCACCTTGGGGATGAGCATGGAGACGGGCTGGCCCAGCATGGCAGCCTCGGCCTCAATGCCGCCCACGCCCCAGCCCAGGATGCCCAGGCCGTTTTCCATCGTGGTGTGGGAGTCCGTACCAATACAGGTATCGGGGTAGGCCACGCCCTCGTTGTCAAAGACCACGCGGGAGAGGTATTCGATGTTCACCTGGTGAACGATGCCGGTTCCGGGGGGCACCACGCGGAAGTTGGAGAAGTTCTCCGAGCCCCAGCGCAGGAACTGGTAGCGCTCCTCGTTGCGCTGATACTCGATCTCCACGTTCTTGGCCAGGGCCTCGGGGCCACCGAAGGCCTCCACGATCACGGAGTGGTCAATCACCATCTCGGCGGGGTTGAGGGGGTTCACCTGATCGGGGTTGCCACCCAGGGCCGTCACGGCCTCGCGCATGGTAGCCAGGTCCACCACACAGGGCACGCCGGTGAAGTCCTGCATGAGCACGCGAGCGGGGGTGAACTGAATCTCGGTGGAGGGCTCCGCCTTGGGGTCCCAGTTCGCAATAGCACGGATGTGATCTGCGGTGACGTTCTTGCCATCCTCGGTGCGCAGGAGGTTTTCACCGAGCACCTTCAGGGAATAGGGCAGTTTGTCCATGCCGTCTACGGCATCGAGAGCAAAGTAGTCGTACTCTTTGTCGCCAACCTTCAGCTTCCGCTTGGCGTCAAAGGAGTTCTTGCTTTCTATCACAGTGAGCTCCATTTCCTAACGGGTTGAGAAAAGACTCGTTGCCGGAGCCGGAGTCCGGCATTACCACGAGGCTTGTCCACGAGTCTACTATCCGGCTCACACCGGCTCCTCGTTTCACAGCATCATAACAGTACGACCGTTCTGTTGATGAACTCCCGCGCCGCGCCACCCCCGTTCTATAAGCCCCGTTATATAAAAGGGGGCAGAAGATAACAGGGAAGGAAGCACGCGCATGATCCCGGACCGGCTTGACCTCACCGCCCTGAGCGCAGAGCTCAGCAAGGACGGGGTAGCGGTAAAAAGTGGCACCACCGACGCACAGTACCGAGACCTCGTGGCAGCTATCGACGCCGCCGAGGCCACCGGCAAAGGAACCTTCGGGGTAGCAATCCTCGACTTCACCCCCAAAGACACATCCGATCTGCGCGACGTCGCCCAAGAGCTTCACGACTCCACCGAGATCGACACGATCCTCGTGCGCTCTCCGCAATCGGGGGCCGTCGTAAGTTCTATCTATCCCCGCAATGATCTAGAGCGCGCGCAACAGGACTTCCTCACCACGTCGAATTACGCCACCGCCATCCGCGAATATCCTCAGCACCTGGATAGCTCGTCGATCCCCTGGGTTCCCACATCCCTTTCCCTTCTACTTCTCTGCATCGTTTTGCCTCTATCGGGGTATGCAAGAGTCAAGAGGGAAAACTTGACGGCGCGGCAGCGACACGCACATCGCCCGATTATGTAATAGAAATCACAAATCAACGCAACCTCTCTTCATTCCCGCTGGATAGCCCACATTTAGCGCCCCATGAAACACGTTTGACTGGTGTGAATATTGACGTGAATGAGACTAGAGGGGGCAAGGTGTCATATGGTTTCAGTATTGACTCACGAGTTGCATGAGGCCATCTTCAAGCCGTGAGGCTTGAGTATGCAGCTGTGGGGAGATGATTCGGGCACGTGGGGAAGCCTGCCGCGAATCACCTTCTCCATCGCAAAGGCCCCATGCGGCCCGTGCGTCACCTCCGTGTAGGCATGCTTCACGGGGCGAATAGTCAAGAGTAAATGCTTGACGATTCGCTTCCGAAGGGAGACTCTTGTGGGAACATCCGCTTCCAAAAACACCGCGCTCGTGAAACGTATGATGCGAGCCAGCATCGCCACGATCGTGTGCGCCTCCTCCTTGGCCACCGTGGCTCCTGTCGCGGCCACCCCGGCCAATCCCAGCGATACCGACCTTGAGCGCGCTCAGGCGGCACTGGAAAACGACGCGGCCTCTGTCTCTCAGCTGGCCGGGCAGGTAACCTCCGCCCAAGAGCGCATTGCCAGCCTTGAACTCTCTGTGGGAGAGCTGCGCGAGGCGGTAAATAAATCGCTCGTGGATCTCCACGATGCCCAGGGCACCGCCGAGCGCGCGCGCCAGGCTGCCGCCGCAGCCAAAACGGAGCTCGGTGATAGCCAAAAGGAATTGGAGAAGGCTCAAAAGACCCTCAACGAGATTTCCCGCACCGCGTATCGCCGCGGGGCCTCGAATCCTTTAGGCGCAGTCTCCGGCGAGACCACCTCGGAGGATTCCCTGGATCGCAGCACCTACCTGCGCACTAATTCTGAAAAGCAGCGTGCCGCTATTGAGGCCCTCGATCGGGCGCGCACCGCCACGGCAAATAAGGAATCGCAGCTGCGCGAGGCCCGTAATCTCGCAGAGCAGCGCGAGGCCGAGGCCACCGAGGCCCAGCAATCCGCTCAGGCTGCCATCGAGGAGAACTCGCGTGCCCTAGAGGCGAGTTCCCAGGAGCACGATCAATTACTCGCTCAGCAGCAGTGGGCGCAGACGCAACTGGACGCCGCCAAGGGCAATGCGGAGAACCTTCTTCAGCAGCGCGAGGACTTTGAAAAGTATCAGGCCGAGGAGAAGAAGCGCCGCGAGCAGGAGCAGGCCCGCCAGGCGGAAGAAGCGCGCAAGAAAGCCACAGAGCAGTCCGAGAAGAATACGCAGCGCAAGGCCGCCGAGGCCGCCGCCGCAGCCGTGGAAAGCCGCCAGCCGGTGCACACGGAGCTGACCAACCCCTATCCCACGGAGGAAGAGGCCCGCCCCGCCGAGGTGGCCGAGCGGCAAAGCCCGGAGCCCGTGGCAGAGGAAACAACCGCAACCGAAGCACCCGTGGAAACGACGACCGAGGAGGAGACCTACCTAGAGGAGGTCACCGCCGAGGAGACCGCTGCCGCTATCACCGCCGAGGCTGATACCACGGCTGAGAGCGGCGAGCAGTACGAGGAGCCCGCGGCAGCCTCCTCCACCGTGGAAGAGGTTATCGAGGAAGAGACCACGGAAGAAGAGGTCGTAGAGGAAGAACCCGCCGAGGAGGATGCCCTCGGTTCCAGTTCCCTGGGTTCTTCCAGTGGCTCCTCTGAGGTCTCTAGTTCCGCGGCCCAGGGTGCTCGCTCCGAGATCATCGAGACGGTGATCGCCCGCGCGCTCTCCCAGGTGGGGCAGCCCTATGCCTGGGGCGGCGGTACCGCCAGTGGCCCCAGCCAGGGTATCCGCGATGGCGGCGTGGCCGATTCCTACGGTGATTACAACAAGGTGGGCTTCGATTGCTCCGGCCTGGTGCTCTACGCCTTTGCCGGGGCCGGTATCTCGCTGCCGCACTACACGGGTTACCAGTACCAGCGCGGCACGCAGATCGACCCCAGCAATATGCAGCGCGGCGATCTGATCTTCTACGGCCCCTCGGGCAATACTCACGTGGCTATTTACCTCGGTGATGGCCAAATGGTGGAAGCCCCTCAATCCGGTTCCTACGTTCAGGTTTCCCCGGTGCGCTGGGCGGGAATGAGCCCGTACGCCGTGCGCATGGTGTAGCTTTGCTCTGGTTCTTCCCAGCGTCGTAATCTGGTGTCATGCCTTATGATGCCCTCCTCGTTCTCTCTTTCGGTGGCCCGGAGGCCCCGGAGGAGGTTGTGCCCTTCCTGGAAAACGTCACGAGAGGCCGTGGGATACCGCGTGAGCGCCTCGAAGTGGTGGGGGAGCACTACTTCCACTTTGGCGGGGTAAGCCCGCTGAACAGGTTGAACAAGGAGATCATCGCCAATGTCGAGGGGGAACTGAGCCGACGCGGCATGGATCTTCCCGTCTACTTTGGTAATAGGAATTGGCACCCGCTGGGGGAAGATACCGCCGAACAAATGGCCGCCGATGGGGTGCGCAATGCCATCGTTTTCAGTACCTCCGCCTGGGGTGGCTATTCCGGTTGCCGCCAGTATGACGAGGATATTCAGCGTATTCGCCAGCACCTAGCGCAGCGCGACCTCCCCGAGATCACCTTCACCAAGCTGCGCCAGTTTTACGATCACCCCAAGTTCATCACCGCGATGGCCGAGGCCCTGAAGGAATCCCACGCTCGCTTTGCTCCCGGCGAGAATCCCCGCACCATTTTTACCGCCCATTCGGTGCCGCTCAGCGCCAATACGGCAGCGGGTGGCCCCGAGGATTCGGGGCTCTATGAGCGCCAGGTGGCCGAGGCCTCCCGATTGGTGGCCCAGGAAGCCGGGATCGAGAACTACGACCTGGTGTGGCAATCGCGTTCGGGTAGCCCGGCTATTCCGTGGCTGGAGCCGGACATCGTGGATCACGCCAGCGCCCTCCACGATGAGGAGGGAATCAAGAACATCGTGGTGTGTCCCATCGGCTTCATCTCCGATCACATGGAGGTGGTGTGGGACCTCGATACGGAGTTGCGCCAGGCTACCGACGAGCGCGGCATGCACATGGAGCGCACCCGCACCGCGGGCCCCACGGAGCTCTTTACCGCGATGGTGGTGGACCTCATCGAGGAAATCACCGCCGGTCGCACCCCCGAGATGCTGGGCAATACCACGGTGCAGGGCTGCACCATCAACGGGGAGCCCTGCCACGATGGGTGTTGTCAGCCCGCCAAGCGGCCCATTTCTCGCACCGCATAGTCCACCGCCGTCATTCTGGCCTCCCGGATATAGCGCCACAGCCCCAATAGCTCGGGGTCGAGGCTGTGGTCTCCCGCCTGATCGAGGAGCGCCTCGATAATCGCGGCCACGCGGTCGGCCCGCGCGATGAGTTTGGCGGCCCGGGGCGGGGTGTCCTCGGGAATACCGGGGGTTTCATAAAAGTCGCTGAGCATGCCCACGGTAAGGCGGGGATTGCTCAGGGAACTGGTGCGCAGGCCTTGGGCCTCAATGAGGCTGGCTGCCTGCCGGGTGGCCTCGGCCAGGCGTAGATCGGCCTCACCGGGGGAAAGATAGAGAGCAGCGGGTGGGTTTTCCACCATCTGCCAGTGCCATTCCTCCTCACCCGGCAAGGCGATGAGCATGTGATAGTGGTCGTCACCGGCCGGAATAAGCAGCGCCCCGTGCTCGTCGGCGGGTGCGGGCAGGCCGCTGGGTTGGGCGGGTCCGGCGAGCACTAATCGCACGGCGGGTTCTTCCCCGTGGAGCTTTGCTGTGGCACGCAGCCGGTGCAGCACCTCCACGGAGGTGGGCTGCTGGAGGTCCAGGAGGGCGTCGATAAGCGCATCGGTGGATTGCCTGCCGTAGAGCCATGCGCCCAGCCAGAGGGCGCTGTGTTGCAAGGGGGAATACACGTGAAGGCGGATAGACATGATCCCAGTAGTGTAGGTCATCATGGATCCCTACGGCGCAGACATCTTCTCCGGGCATGCGCGCACGCAGCGCCCCAGCTATCCGACGATCCCCGCAAAACCCGGGGAAGTGGTGGAGGTACCCGCCCAGGATTTCGTGGGGGCGATCATCGGCACCGAGCGCACGTACGACGGCGACTTCGTGCGGCTAGAGGATCGCCGCGGCACCCAGCGGCTCTTTCACATGCGCCCCGGCGCCTTCCTCTACGAGGGGCAGCGGGTGAGCCTGAGCCGATACGTGCCCCCGCAGGCCCCGCAGCGTTCTAATTCCGGCTCGCGCCGCGTGCGCAATGTGGAGGCCAAGGTAGCCGCGCCCTCGCGGATTTGGGTGGAGGGTATTCACGACGCCGCCATCGTGGAAAAGATTTGGGGCCATGACCTGCGCGTGGAGGGCGTGGTGGTGGAATACCTCGAAGGCCTCGATCATCTGCCCGAGCGGCTGGCGGAGTTCCAGCCCGGCCCCGACCGCCGCGTAGGCGTGCTGGCCGATCACCTGGTGGAGGGCTCGAAGGAAACGCGATTGACTCAACAGGTGGGACCGCACGTGCTGGTTACCGGGCACCCGTACATCGACATCTGGGCGGCGGTGAAGCCCGAGCGTCTGGGCATGCGGGCCTGGCCCGAGGTGCCCTACGGGGAGGATTGGAAAACGGGGGTGTGCCGCCGCCTGGGATGGTCCGATCCCAAGGAGGGGTGGAGCCGGGTGTATAACGCCGTGGGCTCCTTCCGGGACGTGGATTCCACCCTCATCGGGGCCGTGGAGCGGCTGGTGGACTTTGTGACCACCCCCGAACTCAGCAAATCGGACCTCCTCTAATCCGGTAAGGTGGGTGGGGTGGAAATCATCGCTTGGTTCATCGCAGCCCTTGCTCTGGCGGGTCTAGAACTAGCGGTGGGGGAGTTCACCCTTCTCATGCTCGGCGGCGGAGCATTAGCCGCCAGCGGCATGGCGGTGCTCGAAACACCACTGTGGGCGCAGGTGCTCACCTTTGCCCTCGTCTCCCTCGGCCTGCTGTTCTTCATCAAGCCCCTTCTACGCCGCAGAATGCAGGTGCCGCTCGCCCTCGATACCTCCACGGGTGCCCTGGTGGGGCACCGCGCCGAGGTCATTGAGCCGGTCACCGAAGGCGGCGGGCAGATCAAGCTCGACGGCACCATCTGGTCCGCCGCCACCGTTGATCCCCACGCCGAGTACAACGCGGGCGAGTACGTCACCGTTGTGCGTATCGACGGTCCCGTCGCTATCGTCTGGAAGGAGACTTAAATGGAACCAGGATTACTTGTTCTGGCAGTTCTCATCCTTTTTATTGCCCTCTTAGTTATCAAGGCCATCGCGCTTATTCCCCAGGGCCAGGCCGCCGTGATTGAGCGCCTGGGCCGCTATACCCGCACCGTGGAAGGCGGCCTAACCTTCCTCGTGCCCTTCCTCGACCGGGTGCGCGCCCGCATCGACACCCGCGAGCGCGTGGTGTCCTTCCCACCCCAAGCCGTTATCACCCAGGACAACCTCACCGTGGCCATTGATACCGTGGTGACCTTCCAAATCAACGACCCCGCCCGCGCCATCTACGGAGTGGATAACTACATCGTGGGCGTGGAGCAGATCTCCGTGGCCACGCTGCGCGACGTCGTAGGCGGAATGACCCTGGAAGAAACGCTGACCTCCCGAGAGATCATCAACCGCCGCCTGCGCGGAGAACTCGACGCCGCCACTACCAAGTGGGGGCTGCGCATTAGCCGCGTGGAGCTTAAGGCCATTGATCCGCCGCCCTCGATTCAACAGTCCATGGAGATGCAGATGAAGGCGGACCGCGAGAAGCGCGCCACCATTCTGAGCGCCGAGGGCCAGCGAGAATCCGATATTAAGACCGCCGAGGGTGAAAAGCAGGCCCGTATCCTCGCGGCCGAGGGCGAGAAGCACGCCGCCATCCTGGCCGCCGAGGCCGACCGTCAGGCGGAGATTCTGCGTGCCGAGGGCCGCCGCGCCGCCCGCTACCTGGAGGCTCAGGGTGAGGCCCGCGCCATTCAAAAGGTCAACGCCGCGATCAAGTCCACCAAGCTCACCCCCGAGGTGCTGGCCTACCAGTACCTCGAGAAGCTACCCAAGATGGCCGAGGGCAAAGCCTCGACGATGTGGATGGTGCCCTCCCAGTTTGGCGATTCCCTGGAGCAATTCGCCCGTGCGATGGCCAAGAAGGACGAGGAGGGCGTGTTCCGCTACGAGCCGCAGGCCGTGGACGCCGAGACCAAGGAAATGGCGGAGCCGGAGAATACCGATAGCTGGTTCTCCACGGAATCCGCCCCCGAGATCGCCGCCGCCGTGGCGGCCGCTAATGCCGTGGCTAATAAGCCCGTGGACCCCTCCCTGGCCGAGCTGGTCAAGGAGGAGGGCTCTAACTAGCCCGCCGCAGGAGGTTCACCGCCAGCTGCCACCCGGCGTTTTCCGCCTGCCATCCCGCGGCTTGTAGGCGCTGGGACATCGCCTGCTTGGAGATGCCCAGCTCCGCGGCCGCCTCATTCTGGCTCAGCCCGCCGCGCACCAGGGCCGTGGCCTCCCGGCCCTCCACCGTGCGCTTGGCTAATACCTGGCCCAGCAGGGCAAAGACCGCCGCTATATCGCCCGCCTGGGGGTGCGCCCCCACGCTCACCGTGCCCGGCCTGGCCGCGCGGCTCAGACTGCCGGTGGCCTCATCGAGTGCCTGCGTACCCAGACCCAGCCCGATGGCCCAGTCGCCATCGGAAAGCAGGGCCATGACCACGTTGCATAGGGCCTCCGGGGTACTGATCTCCGCGCGAATATCCTCCACGCCGAGGGATTCAAAGGTTCCCACCCCATCCAACGTGCTCAGCGCCTGGGCCGAGCGGGACACCAGATCGGCGCGCCGCGTGGCACGCCCCCGATACCGAGCATGAAGGGCAAACATTCCTTTAGTGTAGCGTCTACTCCCCAGCCTTGACTGGCAATCGACGATCCATCACCACCCCGGCCACGCCCACTCCTGCGAGCAGCACCATCACCACCACGAGGGCGGGATTCGGCCGCGTGGCCAGGGAATCGCCCAGCAGCACTATCGCCGCCGTTCCGGGAGCGGAGCCCACGGCCGTGGCCGCGACGAAGGGAAGCACCGGCACGGGGCTTAACGCCGCCACGTAATTGAGCAAGCTAAAGGGGATACCGGCGATCAGACGCAGCGAGCCCACCGCCAGCCAGCCGCGTTGTTCCAGGCGTGCGCTCATCTTTGCCACGGCGGGGTGGCGCAGACGGGGCTTTATCCATTCGCCTAACAGTCCACGCACGATGAGCAAGGAGATCAACGCCGATACCGCCGTGGCGCTGAGCGCTATGGCCAGCCCCCACCACGGGCCGAAGAGAATCCCCGAGGCCAAGGTGAGCATGGTGCGCGGCACGGGGAACTGCGTAATACCCACGTAGAGGGTCCAAAAGAGCAGAGGAAAGCCCGCGCCCCATTGTTCGGCCCAGTCGCGCAGCGTGCTCACCGCGGGCACCTCCACCCAGGCGGTGATGGCTATGAAAGCTATCGACGCCCCGAGTACCACCCCACGCTTGGCCCAGGACCACCCGCGTATCGCCGCGAGGGCGTCGCGCGCTATGAGGCGAAGGAAAGCTATCACAGGGCCGGTGCGCGCCACATGGCTAATTCGCTCGGCCCCGCACCATGACGGGGAAGTTCGCCCAAGGGGACGAAGCCAAGGGTGGCATAGAGTTTGGCGGAACGGGGAGTGGAGGCCTCCAAATACACTGCCTCATGACCCGCGCGCTCCAATCCGGCCTTGAGTAGGGCCGAGCCCACCCCCTTGCCCTGGGCGGCGGGGGAGACGGCCAGGGTATAGAGGTACCAGTGGGGGAACTTGGGGTGATAGGCCCCCGATTCGCGCTCCCGGAGGTAGGCCTTGACGATATTGCGCCCGAAGATACGGGTGTATTGCCTGGTGCTGCGGAGCTGGTCGATCACTCCGGGTTCACCATCGGGGCGGTTCCACAGGGCGACGCCGAGGATCTGGCCTTCTTCTTCCACGAGGTCTATCACCCCGTGGGGAGCGTATTCGTGGTCGATCTGGAGGCGAAAAATATCCTCCAATACCTGCTTCTTATCATCCGAGAGGGCTAATGCCGTGGTGCGAGCAAAGGAGGGGTCCTCACGAAAAGCACTCACGAGGATGCGGACCACGCTTTCCCTGTCGTGGGGCTGATAAGGCCGAATAGTCATGGGGAATATCCTAAATGAAAAAGAGCCCGCCTTTCGGCGGGCCTTATATCTCTTGTGCCCGGAGGGGGACTTGAACCCCCACGTCCGTTAATAGGACACTAGCACCTCAAGCTAGCGCGTCTGCCATTCCGCCACCCGGGCAAGGTGGTTCATGCGAACGACGTTTACCTTAACCCAACCCCACATTTAGCAACAAACTGGCAGTTCAGGATACCTTTTTAAATAACAACTGTGGAAGTTCGTGTAGTAGTGGAAGGCATGAGTTATTCCTACGCCCACGATTCCCGTTTCCCCGGCCCCGATCCCTATGCTCCGCTCAAGAAACTCCCCGAGTTCTCGCTCCGCTCCGAAGATTTCGAGGAAAGCCAGCGCCTCTCGGAGAACATAGCCGCCCCCTCATCGCGTTCCCCGCACCTCGCCTGGTCCGATCTGCCCGAGGGCACCAAATCGCTCGCCATCACATGCTTTGATCCCGATGCCCCCACGGCCGCCGGTTTCTGGCACTGGGCGGTGTGCAATATCCCGGTGAACGTCACGGAGATCACCGCCGGGGAAGAAATAGAAGGAGCGCTATCCCTAGTGAACGATAGCGGGCAGCGCTCTTTTTATGGCCCCCAGCCGCCCGAGGGGCACGGCCCGCACCGCTATCTCTTTGCCGTCCATGCGGTAGACGTGGAAGAGCTAGAAATCGACGCCACCGCTAGCCCCACGGTGCTCGGTTTTCAGCTTTACTTCCATTCCCTGGGTCGCGCAATCCTGTGGGGTTGGTACGAGAATTAATCCACCCAGGCTCGTCCGCAGCCCACGGCTTCAGCGATATTGCCAAAACCCTGGGCTCGTAATTGATCAGCCAGTCCACGGTGAATATCCCGAATCCAATCCGGCCCACCGTAGATGAGTCCGGTATATCCCTGGAGCAGGGTAGCCCCAGCGGCAATGCGCTCCCAGGCCTGCTGCGGGGTCTCGATCCCCCCCACGGAGATAAGCACCAGCTCATCGCCTACTCGGGCGCGCAAGCGTTTGAGCACCTCTAGGGAGCGGGCGGCCACGGGTGGGCCAGAAACCCCTCCGGCCCCCATCTCCTCTACCTTTTTGGTAGCCAAGCCCTCGCGGGAGATGGTGGTATTGGTAGCCACAATTCCATCGAGCCCCAATTCCAAGGCCAGATCAGCCACGGCATCAATATCTTCATCGGAAAGATCGGGGGCGATTTTCACCAACACCGGGGCATCTGTGGTCCCCTGAACTGCTTGCAAGATGGGGCGTAGGGATTCCACTGCCTGGAGGTCCCGCAATCCTGGGGTATTGGGGGAGGAAACATTGACCACGAGGTAGGTGGCCAGGTGCTCTAGGAGATTGGCAGAGCGCTTATAATCCTCCACCGCGTTTTCCAGCGGCACCACCTTGGTTTTGCCGATATTGACGCCCACGATGTCCTCGTAACGGCGTCGATAGAGGTTGGTGGCCACCTGGGCGGCCCCAGGGTTATTAAAGCCCATGCGGTTGAGGATGCCGCGATCGGCCTTAAGGCGGAAAAGCCGCGGTGTGGGGTTACCGGGCTGGGGAGAGGCCGTGACGGTACCAATCTCCGCATAACCAAAGCCGATGGGAGTCCATAGATCGGGGGAGTGCGCGGACTTATCAAAGCCCGCGGCCAAACCCAGGGGACGCGGAAATACCGCGCCAAAAACCTCCTGAGCCAGAATGGGATCGCGCACAGGCATCACTCGCCCGATGAGGCGATTGAGTGGCCCCATGAATTGCAGAACCCCCAACACATCACTGACCAAGCCATGAACCTTCTCTGGGTCCATAACGAAGAGTCCTTTGAGAACCAGACGATAAGCGGTATTGCGAAGAGCACCCATGAGAAATCCTTACGTGGAAGAGGTGGGGTTATTAATCACTTGGAGGCCCTCGCCGCTCGCGGAGGCCAGCACGAGGGTGCCGTTATCCAACGCTAGGAGCGAGGTGGCATTGGCCACAGTGGACAGGCTGTGACGCTGCTCCGGGACCCCCTGCGAAATATCCCAGCCAGTCAGTATATTACCGGCGGTAGAAGCCACCCAGGCGAGGCGGTGAGATTCATCCCAGGCCACCGCCCAAGGGGAATCCGGCACCGGTGCCGTCTGGTGCAAGCGCACAACGTCATCGGTGGTGTACACCGCCAATTGATCGCCGGTGGTATCCGAGGCCAAGAGCAGCTCCTCGGTTCCCGTGCTTATCCGCCCCACGCCCAGGCCCACGCGCAGGCGGCCTCCCTCGCGTTCATTGGTCCAGTCAATGTCCTGGATCGTCGTATCCTCCGCCCACGTCCGCACGAGGGCATCGGGGGCGCCGCTGATTGGTTGGGAAAGCAATTGGGTGGTGGGGGCCTCCACGCCGATCACCACGGGGTCACCCTGCGGGGGGTATATGACTACCTCGTCCTCGCTGTCGTTGGCGGTGGCGAGCTCCCCGCTGCTGAGCAGGGTGGCGGCGGTGGCGCGGTGCTCCACGGAACGCACCTGCTCCTCGCGCGGATGATCGGCGGGGTAGAGGCGCACCTCCTGGCCACAGGCCAGCACGAAGGAATCGCTCGCGGCGCTCAGCTCGCCACATTCGGCGGGGATAGAAACCTCCACGGCGTCCCCGGAGCGGAAATCTTCCACCGTGCCCAGGGCGATGGTCTCAGCCGAGCGCACGGCCAGCGTGTTGCCCACCCGTTCCACGGCCTGCACCTTGGCTACCGACACCGGCAGGGCGATCACCTCACCGGCGGGATCACTGCTGGGTGGCGAGGCAACGGGCTGGGCATTGCCCATCTCATCACCCAGATCCGAGGGAATCTGCGATTGGCAGCCAGCCGCCAAAAACGCCGTGCACGTCAGCGCGAGCATGGCCGTGAACTTCGCTTTCTTTGCCATCTTCACAATAGGGAACTTTAGCAGTGTGCTCAGCGAGATATATCGTCAAGAGCCCTGTGAATAGGCACCGGCAAGGTCGCCCGAGCGCACCGGGATATGTCCTCCGGTTCCTGGGCTTCCACCAAGGTAGCGGCCACTTCTGCCCGCTGGCGTACCCAGGCCACCGCTGCCGTGGCAGCCGAAAGCCCCAGCCCCTGAGCCGCCGTGCGCAGCGCCTCTGTGATCTTCTCCGAGCGCTGGCCCATAAAGCGCGGGGCATGGGGATCGTCGGCGGCGATCTCTCCGCTGAGCACCCCGTGGGCGAGGGGATCGGCGGCGATCAACCCCACCCCCAGATATTCGGCGGCGGGCATAACCTCCAATTCCGCCTCGCGTACCAGGAGAGAATAGGGCACCTGCGTGGCCACGAGGGGACGTTGTGCGTAGGTGGCGGCCAATTGCCATCCGGCGTAATCGCGTACCCCGGCGTAGCGCACCCGCCCGGTATCCACCGCATAATCCAGCGCCGCACAAACCTCCTCCACGGGGGTGTGAGGGTCCCAATAGGCCACGCTCCACAAGTCGAGGTGGTCCAGGCCAAGAGTGGCCAAAATATCATCGAGATCGTTGAGTAAGGCGCGCCGCGAGCAATCCACCCGACGCCCCGCGGGCGATGCCGGGTTCACCCCCGAGGCCGCAGAAAGCACCAGTTCGCGGCGGTGTACCCCGGAATTGACCTCGGCCATCGCCGCTGCGGAGGCCACGTCCACCAGGTTTCCTCCCTCGTCGAGGAAGGCGCGCAAGAGGGCCGGGGCGGCGTCGATAGCCACCTGTGTTCCCCAATGCCCCGTGCTCAGGCCCAGCTCGGAGACTCTTAGACCGGATTGCCCCAGTGTTCTTAAATCCACCGGTCCCAGCCTAGTAGTAGGGTCATGCGGGTGAATGACGTGACCTTGCTTGCCTCCGCTGCCGCCAATACCGAGCAGATGTCCTGGATACAGGTGATCGTGCTCTCCATCGTCCAGGGGCTCACCGAGTTTTTGCCGGTGAGTTCCTCGGGCCACCTGCGCATCGTCTCAGAGCTGTTCTGGGGGGCCGATGCAGGGGCTTCCTTCACGGCTGTGGTGCAACTGGGCACGGAACTGGCGGTGGTGGTGTACTTTGCTCGCGATATTTGGAATATTCTCACCGCATGGTTCCGGGGTCTCTTTAACCGCGAGGCCCGTAATTTTGATTACCGCATGGGGTGGATGGTGATTGCTGGTTCCCTGCCCATCGGCATCGCCGGGGTGCTCTTCCAGGACGCCATCCGCGATACGCTGCGCAACCTCTGGATCACCGCCACCGTGCTCATCTTGTTCTCCTTCGTGTTCATCCTGGCGGAAAAGATCGGCCGCAAAGAACGCTCTTATGAAGAACTCACCATGAAAGACGCCCTGGTCATGGGCCTGTGCCAGTGTCTTGCGCTGATCCCCGGCGTCTCGCGCTCCGGCGGCACCATCTCCGGCGGCCTCTTCCTGGGCCTAGAGCGCGAGGTGGCCACGAGGTTTTCCTTCCTGCTCGCCATCCCCGCCGTGATGGCCTCGGGGCTGTTCTCCCTCAAGGACGTTTTTGATCCCGCGGTGGGGCAAGCGGCCTCGGGCGGGCAATTGCTAGTGGGCACCCTCATCTGCTTTGTCTTGGGCTATGCCTGTATTGCCTGGTTGCTGAAGTTCGTGGCGCACCATTCCTTCTCCTGGTTTGCCGCCTACCGCATTCCGCTGGGTATTTTGGTGATGATTCTGCTGGCTGTGGGCCTGCTCTAAGCGGACCCTCCGCACCCAGCTGGGCCACGGAGGCGCCAAAGGGGATAGGGTGTATCCCATGCGTTCTTGGCCCTCCCCTCAGCTTCCCACGGCCCCCGGCAACCCAGTACCGCTTCACCTCTACGACACTGCGGCGCAAACCGTGCGCGAGGTGGAGGTACCCGAGAGCGGGCCGGTGGGCATGTACGTGTGCGGAATCACCCCCTACGACTCCACGCATTTGGGGCACGCGGCCACCTACCTCGCCTTTGACCTGGCTTATCGGGTGCTGCGCGATAATAGCCACGAGGTACATTACGTGCAAAACATCACCGATGTGGACGATCCGCTCTTTGAGCGGGCCGCCCGCGATGGGGTGGATTGGCGCGAACTGGGTACCTCCCAGATAGAAAAGTTCCGCAGGGATATGGAGGCCCTGCGGGTGCTACCGCCGCGCGATTATGTGGGAGCGATGGAATCCATCGACGAGGTGATCGAGATGGTCTCCGCCCTGCTCGATAGCGGGGCCGCCTACACCGTGGATGATTCCGAATACCCGGATGTGTACGCCTCCGTGGACGCCACCGAGCAGTTCGGCTACGAGTCCCACTATTCCTGGGCCGAGATGGAGAAGTTCTTTGCCGAGCGCGGCGGCGACCCCGAGCGCCCCGGCAAGGCCCACAGCCTCGATGCCCTGATTTGGCGCGCGCAAAGGCCGGGGGAGCCCGCCTGGGATTCTCCCTTCGGCCCGGGCCGTCCCGGCTGGCACATCGAGTGCTCCGCCATCGCCACCAAGCGCTTGGGGCCGCACTTTGCTATCCAGGGCGGTGGCTCCGACCTCGCCTTCCCGCACCACGAGTTCTCCGCCGCCCACGCGGAGGCTGCCCTGGGTTGCGAGCGCATGGCCGGGCACTACGTGCACGCCGGCATGATGGCCTTGGATGGGGTGAAGATGTCCAAGTCCCTCGGCAATCTGGTGTTCGTCTCCGATCTCCTACGTGCAGGCCATGAGCCCGATGCCATCCGCCTAGGCGTCTTTTCCTCGCATTACCGCAGCGACCGCGATTGGTCTCAGGCCGTGCTCACCGAGGCCGAGCAGCGCTTGGCCTATTGGCGCGAGGCCGCCCAACGCGGTGGCAGCATCGACCACGCCGAATCCGTGGTGGCCGAACTGCGCGCCCGGCTTTCCGACGACCTCGATACCCCCGGTGCCCTGGCGGTGCTCGACGAGTGGGCGTGCACCTGTTCGACAGAGGGGCAGGGCAGCGCGGTGAGCCTGGCGATGGAATCCCTGCTGGGCGTGCGCATATAGGGGGTTTGATTCACAATGGAAGCCATGAGTACCCCCTCCGCCCACATCCGCAGCGAGTTTCAACCGGCTATCGACGAGTTTTTGAAGGATCTAAGCACCTTTGTCTCCGGGGATTATCTCCAGGAGGAGGAAAAGGAACTCTGGGATCAGCCCTTCGATCCCACTGCCCTGGAGGAATTGCGCAGTATCCTTGGTACCCTGCTGGACCGGGTAGAGGGCGAGCCCCCGGAAGCCGTGCCGGTGTTCCTGCGCGCCACCATCGAGGAATTGCACGCTTTCAACGAGAAGCACCACTGCGCCGTGCTTGAGCCGGAGGAATACGCGGAGCTCAACGATCTCTTCCGCGCCCTCGCCCGCGGTGCCGGAGTAGCAGAAGAGGAGCTGCATGACCTCCCCATCTTGGAGTAACGGCCCCCGCGCGATCTTCTGGGATATGGACGGCACCCTGGTAGATTCCGAGCCCCTGTGGGGAATCGCCACCTACGAACTCAGTGAACACCTGGGCCGCCGCCTCACCCCGGAACTGCGCGCCGCCACCGTGGGCGGTTCCTTCCACCACACCCTTCAGGTCTGCGCGGATCATGCCGGAGTAGAGGTGAGCCCCGAGCAGGCCAAGGAGCTTCACGACGCCATGTTTGCCCGCGTGGGCAGGCTCTTTGAGCAATCCCTCGCCCCACGCCCTGGGGTCCGCCCCCTGCTCGAAGGCCTGCGCGCTCTTGGCGTGCCGATGATGGTGACCACTAATACCGAGCGCGCCCTTGCCGACCCTTCTATCAAGGCCGTGGGGGAGCAGTTCTTCTGCGATTCCGTGGCCGGTGACGAGGCCGGGCGATTTAAACCCGCCCCCGACATGTACGTGGAGGCCGCCCGCCGCCTGGGGGTGGCCCCGCAGGAGTGCCTGGTCTTTGAGGACTCCCAGGCCGGTATGACCGCCGCCGTGGCCGCTGGTTGCCAGGTCATCGGCCTGCCGGAGGATGAATCGGACCTCGTTGAGGGCGTGCTGCTCATGCAAAGCCTCCACGGGGGTTCGCGCTCCTTTGAGGGGGTTCGAGCTGCCGATGTTGAGAGATGGTTCACCCTGAGCACCCAGGCATGAAATAATCTTCTTCCGTGAAGAACTTTGACTCCCTCTATCAGGAACTACAATCTCGCGCCCAGGCGAGCGTGGAGGAATCCTCCACCGCCGCCGCCCTCGCCTCCGGGGTCCACGGCATTGGCAAGAAGGTGGTGGAGGAGGCCGCCGAGGTATGGATGGCCGCAGAGTATCAATCCAAGGAGGAACTGGCTGAAGAGATTTCCCAGCTGATGTACTGGGTGCAGGTCATCATGCTCTCCCGGGACCTGAGCCCCGAAGATATCTACCGCTACCTTTAGGAGAACCCACCCATGATGCGCATTGCCGTGCCCAATAAGGGCGCCCTTTCCGAGGTAGCTGCCACCATCCTCAAGGAGGCCGGGTACGCCAGCCGCCGGGATTCCAAGGCCCTCAACGTGATTGATCGGGCCAATAACGTGGAGTTCTTTTTCCTCCGCCCCAAGGACATCGCCATTTACGTGGCCTCCGGGGAACTCGACCTCGGCATCACCGGCCGCGATCTCGCCGCCGACTCTCAGGCCGAGGTCACCGAGGTGCTGCCCCTGGGCTTTGGGGCCTCCACCTTCCGCTTTGCCACCCCGGCGGGCCAGGATTGGACGGTGGAGAAATTGGCCGGAAAGCGCGTGGCCACCGCCTACCCGCACCTGGTGCGCACCTACCTGGAAGGCAAGGGGATTGAGGCCACCGTTATTCGGCTCGATGGCGCGGTGGAAATTTCCATCAAGCTCGGCGTGGCCGATGTTATCGCGGATGTGGTGTCCACCGGAGCCACCCTGCGCCAGCAGGGCTTGGAGCCTTTCGGGGAGGTGATCTGCCGTTCCGAGGCGATCGTCGTCGGGCGTACCCCCGAAATCACCCCCGAGCAACGTGTGATGTTACGCAGATTTGAAGGCATCGTCCACGCTCATCATTACGTGGTGCTCGATTACAACGTCTCCCGCGATCGCCTTGACGAAGCCACGGCGATCACCCCTGGGCTTTCCGGCCCCACAGTTTCGCCGCTCACCAGGAAGGATTGGGTGGCGGTGCGCGCCATGATCCCGCGCTCGGAGGCTAACGACGTCATGGATGCCCTCGCCGGGGTAGGGGCGGAGGCGATTTTGGCCACGGATCTGAGGATTGCGCGCATCTAGGCAAAACCCACATCATCGCTACTATGGAGGCGTCAATTGATCCATCGAGAAAGGACGCCGTTTCCACATGGCTACGTCGAAAAAGACTGCCAAGGTTAAGAACCAGGAAGCGAACACCCCCACCCCGGGTACCCGGACGGAGGAGGACCTTCTAGGCACCATGGAAGTTCCCGCCTCCGCCTATTACGGCATCCACACCCTGCGTGCCGTGGAGAACTTCCAAATCTCTCGCAACACCATCAACCAAGTGCCCGCCTTTATCCGCGGCATGGTGCAGGTGAAAAAGGCCACGGCCATGGCTAATCGCCGCCTGCACACCCTGCCGCGCAAGAAGGCCGAGGCCATCATTTGGGCCTGCGATCAAATCCTGGACAAGGGCCGCTGCATGGATCAATTCCCCATTGACCTCTTCCAGGGCGGCGCCGGTACCAGCCTCAACATGAACACCAACGAGGTCATTGCCAACCTCGCCCTGGAATACCTGGGCGAGCCCAAGGGCTCCTACGACATCATCAACCCCAACGATGATGTGAACATGTCCCAGTCCACCAACGACGCCTACCCCACGGGCTTCCGCCTGGGCGTGTACAACGAGCTGATGAGCCTCATCGAGGCTTACGACGCCCTCCAATCCGCCTTCCAGACCAAGGGAGCGGAGTTCGAGGACATCCTCAAGATGGGCCGCACGCAGCTCCAAGACGCCGTGCCGATGACCCTGGGCGATGAGTTCCGCGCCTTTGCTTCCAATCTCAGCGAGGAGCAGGCCATTATGCGGGCCGCGGCGGATCGTCTGTTGGAGGTTAACCTCGGCGCCACTGCCATTGGCACCGGGGTGAACACCCCGGCGGGCTATCGTCACCAGGTGGTCGCGGCCCTGAGCGAGACCACCGGCCTAGAGATCAAGTCCGCCAAGGACCTCATCGAGGCCACCTCCGATACCGGCGCCTACGTGTTGGCGCACTCCGCCATAAAGCGCGCGGCCATGAAGCTCTCCAAGATCTGTAACGATCTGCGCCTGCTTTCCTCCGGCCCCACCGCTGGCCTGCACGAGATCAACCTGCCCGCGCGCCAGGCGGGTTCCTCGATCATGCCGGGCAAGGTCAATCCGGTGATCCCCGAGGTGGTCAATCAGGTGTGCTTCAAGGTCTTTGGCAATGACCTCACCGTGACGATGGCCGCCGAGGCCGGGCAGCTCCAGCTCAACGTGATGGAGCCGGTGATTGGTGAGGCGCTGTTTGAGTCTCTGCGTATTCTGCGCAATGCGGCCGATACCCTGCGCACCAAGTGCGTCACGGGTATTACCGCCAATGCGGAGGTGTGCCGCGCCTACGTGGATAATTCCATCGGCATCGTCACCTACCTCAACCCCTTCATCGGCCACCACAATGGCGACCTCATCGCCAAGGAGGCCGCGGCCACCGGCGCCAAGGTACGCGATCTGGTGTTGGATAAGGGCCTGATGGATAAGGAGACGCTTGATCGCGTGCTCTCCAAGGAAAACCTCATGCACCCGGAGTTCCGCGGCACCATTTATCTGGATGACTAACCGCTCACATAAGTTGCCCCGATAAGCTCCTCAGCAGGATAATTACGGTGTTAGAAACCGTATCTCTGCAAGGGGCTTCTCGGATATGCTTATCCTGCACATAGTGATCGTTCTCGCGGCGATCGTCCTCGGTGCCCGTCTCGGTTCCATCGCCATCGGCTTCACCGGTGGCCTTGGTGTTCTCCTCCTGGGTTTGACCGGCGTTCCGGTCAGCCGGGAGGATATTCCCTTCGATGTCATCGGCATCATCATGTCCGTTATCGCCGCCATCGCCACCATGCAGCGCGCGGGCGGCATGGAACTCCTGGTGTATTGGGCCGAGCGCTTCCTGCGCCGCAATCCCCGCCAGATCACTCTGTGGGCCCCGGTGGTCACCTATCTCATGACGGTCTTTGCGGGCACCGGGCACACCTCTTTTTCCACCCTCCCGGTCATCGTGGAGGTGGCCAAGGAGGGCAAGGTGCGCCCCTCGCGTCCACTCTCGGTAGCGGTGGTGGCCGCCCAGATGGGCATTGTGGCCTCGCCTATTTCCGCCGCGGTGGTCTTTTTGGCTTCCATCCTGGAACCCCTGGGAGTTTCCTATCTGTCCCTGCTCGCCGTGATGATCCCCGCTACCTTCCTCGCCATTTTCCCTACGGCCTGGCTGAGCAATCGCCTGGGCAAGGATTTGGAGGATGACCCGGTGTACCAGGAGCGGGTGCGTCAAGGGCTGGTCAAGGAGGCGTCGATAGCCGCTTCCTATGAACCCACGCGGGCGGCTCGTACCTCCGTGGGGATTTTCCTCGGCGCCATCGTACTCGTGGTGTTTTATGCCACGCTCACCTCCTCGCAGGTGGGCCTGATTGCCGATCCCACCCTGCCGCGCAATGAGGCGATCATGGCGCTCATGCTCAGCGCCGCCACGGCCATCGTCGTGGCCACTAAGATTCCCGCCGGCGAGATTCTGGATACTCAGGTATTCCGCTCGGGCATGTCCGCCTGCATCTGTGTGCTCGGCGTGGCCTGGTTGGGTACCACGATTATCAAGAACAATATGGAGGGCATCGAATCGCTCTCCGGCTCGGTGCTGCACAGTAGCCCCTGGTTGTTGGCCGTGGTGCTCTTCTTCGCCGCCTCGCTGCTCTATTCCCAGGCCGCCACCGCGCAGGCCCTCATGCCCGCGGCCCTGGCGATGGGGGTCAGCCCGCTCACGGCGGTGGCGGCCTTCCCGGCGGTCTCGGCGCTCTTCGTACTGCCCACCTATCCCACCCTGCTCGCCGCCGTGGAGATGGACGATACCGGCTCCACCCGCATCGGTAAGGCGGTATTCAACCATCCCTTCCTGATTCCGGGAGTAGTCTATACCGCCATCGCCGTGGGGCTGGGCTACCTCTTTGGCTCGCTGATCCTCTAGGCCGCTTCGCCCCACCACTCCGCGCTGAGCTGCGTCACTAGGCCACAACGCTAAGCCACACAGATCAGAGCCACCGCCAACAGCCCGCACAGCCCCACGCAGGCCCCCAAGCTCAGCACGGCGGCCACCTCCGCGCCGTCGCGCTGGTAGCGCCGCCGCTGCGTTGCGTAGATGGTTCCGGCTGCCGCCACCAGCAGGGCCACCGGCATGCACAGCCACCACCCCATCTGCACCCAGCGCAGCAGCAACGCCGCCGTGGTGGCCAGGGCGGCCGTCGTGCGCGCCCAGGCCAAGGCGGTGCGCTCGGGCTGCAATCCGGGGTCTCTCATTCCAGAAACACCACCATCGCCCCGATTCCCGCCGCCACGGCCCCCAGCATGAGCACCGGCACCAGGGTGGGCACGGGCAGGGGTCGATCCTCCCGCATCGCGCGTTCCACCTGCACCCAGCGCACCGCCGCCCCCACGGCGATGAGCACCCCGAGGCAACAGGCTCCCACCGCCAGGGCGGTGCACAGGGCACCCTCGGCCACCTCACCGCCAAAGGCTTTGAGCGCCACCCCGGCGGCGATAAAGGCCAGTGCGCTGCGCGTCCAGGCGAGGAAGGTGCGCTCATTGGCCAGAGTAAAACGAGGGTCCGGCTCGGTGCCGCGGGGGAAAAGACGGCGGGCAAAAGAGATCACGTGCCGCCATGCTACCGCTAGGCTTGGAGGCATGAGCCTCAGCGACGTCGAAATTGCCCAGAACCATCCCCTCGAACCCATCGCGGATATTGCCCGGCGCGCCGGAATCCCGGAGGGTGCCCTCATCGCCTATGGCACCACCAAGGCCAAGGTGAATCCGTCTCTCCTTGAGGAAGGCAAGCCCGGAAAACTCGTACTGGTCACCGGCATGTCACCCACTCCGGCGGGTGAGGGGAAGTCCACCGTCCTCATCGGGCTTGCCGACGCCCTGCGCGCCGCCGGATACAATTCCCTGGCCGCGCTGCGGGAGCCCTCTCAAGGGCCGGTCATGGGTATCAAAGGTGGGGCCGCTGGCGGCGGTTATTCCCAGGTGGTGCCGATGGAGGATATTAACCTCCACTTCACCGGCGATTTTCACGCCATCGCGGCCGCCACGAATACCCTGGCGGCCTTGATTGATAACCACATTCACCAGGGCAATGCTCTCAATATCGACCCTCGCCAGGTGACCTGGCAGCGCTGCGTGGACGTCAATGACCGCTCCCTGCGCGGGGTCATCACCGGCCTAGGTGGCCGGGCCCACGGGGTGCCTGCGGAGACGGGCTTTACCATCACGGCGGCCAGCGAGATCATGGCGGTGCTCGGCCTCTCAGAGGACCTTGAGGACCTCAAGGAGCGGATCGGGCGTATCACCATCGGCTATACCTACTCCGGGGAGCCTGTCACCGCCGCCGATCTCGGCGCCCAGGGGGCGCTGACGGTGCTGCTCAAGGACGCGATTTATCCCAACCTGGTGCAAACCCTGGGCGGCACCCCGGCCCTGGTGCATGGCGGCCCCTTTGCCAATATCGCCCACGGCTGTAATACGCTGCTGGCCACCCGCACGGCCTTGCAGTGTGGTGATGTGGTGGTTACGGAGGCCGGCTTTGGTTCCGACCTCGGCGCGGAGAAGTTCTTTGACATCAAGGCCCGCTATGGCCTGGAGGTGGCAGGCACGGTGATCGTGGCTACCATTCGTTCCCTGAAGTTCAATGGCGAGGCCTCCGACTACGCAAAAGAAGATACCGAGGCCCTGCGCCGAGGTTTGATGAACCTAGAGCGCCACGTGACCAATGTGCGCAAGTTCGGGGTGGAGCCAGTGGTGGCTTTGAATCTCTTTAGCGCGGATACCGCCGCCGAGCGCGAGGTGATGGCGCAGTGGGCCGAGGAGTTCGGGGTGGCGCTCAGCGAGGTAGAGGTGTGGGCCAAGGGCGGGGAGGGGGCTGCCGACCTCGCGGCCAAGGTCATGGCCGCGCTTGGTGAGGGTTCGCACCCGCTCTACGATCCAGAAGAAGGCGTGGAAGCCTCCATCACCACCATTGCCCGCGAGATCTATGGGGCGCAGAACGTGGAGTTTTCTCCTAGGGCCCGCAAAGACCTCGCGCAGTTGCGCCGCTGGGGCTGGGATCGCCTGCCGGTGTGCATCTCTAAGACGCAGTATTCCTTTAGCGATGATCCCAAGGCTCTGGGCGCTCCCTCGGGCCATACCCTGCACGTGCGCGAGTTGATTCCGCGCACCGGGGCAGGGTTCGTGGTGGTGCTCACCGGGGACGTGATGACCATGCCGGGCCTGCCGAAGAAGCCGGCGGCCAATGCCATCGACATCGCCTCCGACGGAACCATCAGCGGGCTCTTCTAAGGCGCTGGGGCTTACCGCAACAAGACCTAGGCGGTAGGCCAGCCGGGATACTCCGGCGGGGTGCCGCCAAAGGCGGGGCAGTATTCCTGGAAGGAACACCAGCCGCAGAGTTTGGAGGTCTTGGGCTCAAAGGTGCCCGCCTCGCCATCGCTCACGATGGCCTCCCATAACCGGGCGAGGTCGCGCTCGAAGTATTCGAGCTCTTCCTTGGAGGGGGCCAGCAGCATGTCGTCGTGCACCTTGAGGTACATCAGGCGCAGTTGATCGGGAATCTTTCCGTGGAGGCGCCAGTACACCAGGGCATAAAAGCGCATCTGGAACTGGGCGGCCTGGGAGTAGCGGGGCAGGGGCTTCTTGCCGGTTTTATAGTCCACCACGCGCACCTGCCCGGTGGGGGCGATGTCGATGCGGTCGATGAATCCGCGCACGGGCACTCCGTTGGGCAGGGTGGTGCCCACGTATTCCTCGCAGGAGTGGGCGTCGAAGCCCTGGGGGTTTTCCATCATGAAGTAGCCCTTGAGCAGGGTGCGGCATTCCACGAGGAAGGGGAGGGTATCGGGGACGAGTTCATTCAGTTCGGTGTCCTCGGCGCACATGCGTTCCCAGTGGGGCTTGAGCCTTTTGACGGCCGCCGGGTATTCGCGCTGTTCGCGGGGCCAGGAGTGCATTTCTTCCAACACGGCGTGCACGAGGGTGCCCTTGACCTGCGCCACGGTGGAGGGTTCGGGGAGTTTATCAATGGCGCGGAAGCGGTACAGCAGGGGGCATTGCTGATAATCGTTGGCCCGCGAGGGGGATAGTGCCGGAGAACTCATGATGCTTACCACCCTAACCGTGATTGACTAGAGGGTATGAATGAGAATCTAGATTTCCTCGATTTCCTCGCCGCCTCTCCCAGCGCCCCGCACGCCGCCCGGGAGGTGGAGCGCCGCCTGGACTTTCAGGCCCTCGACGCAACCGCCGCATGGGAACTGAGCCCCGGTGGTTATGTGCTGCGCCAGGGTGGGGCAATAATCGCCTTCTGGATTCCCGAGGAGGTCGATTCCACCTCCGGTTTCCGCATCATCGGCGCGCACACGGATTCCCCCGGATTCGTGCTCAAGCCGCAGCCGGAGCGCCGTGGTGCGGGGTGGCCGCAGGCGGGGGTGGAAGTTTATGGCGGGCCGATTCTTCGTTCCTGGTTCGATCGGGAGTTGTGCCTGGCCGGGGAGGTGGTGCTCGCGGATGGTTCCAGCACCCTGGTGCGCACAGAGCCGGTGCTGCGCATTCCGAACCTGGCTATTCACTTAGACCGTGCCCCGGAGGTCAACCGCCAAACCCACGTGCAGCCCATCCTCACGGTGGAGGAAACCTCGGTGATGGAAGTGGTGGCCCAAGCCGCCGAGGTGGCCCCGGAGGACATCTTCGGCCACTGGCTCATGCTTGCCGACGCCCAGCCGGGCCGCCTCAGCGGCGATCTGCTGGCCGCGGGCAGGCTGGATAATCTCACCTCCGTGTATGCGGGCCTGCGCGCCCTCCAAGGAGCCGTGGCCTCCGGGGAGGAGAGCCAGGACATTTGGGTATTGGCGGCCTTCGATCACGAGGAGGTGGGCAGTGCGAGCACCCGCGGGGCCGCAGGGCCGCTGCTGGGCAGCGTCTTGGAGCGCATTGCCGATTCCTGTGGGCTGAGCACCGCGCCGATGTTTGCGCGTTCCACGATGGTCTCGGCCGATGCCGCCCACGCGGTGCATCCGAATTATCCCGAGAAGCACGATTCCGAGCATCACCCGCTGTTGAATCACGGCCCCGTCACTAAGATCAACGCCAATCAGCGCTATGCCTCCAATCCGGCCACGGTGGCGATGTGGCGGCGCTGCTGTGCGGCGGCCGGGGTACCCACGCAGGTTTTTGCCGGGAATAATGCGGTGCCCTGCGGTTCTACCATCGGCCCGATTTCCGCCACGCGCCTGGGGATTGACACCGTGGATGTGGGCGTGCCGCTGCTATCCATGCACTCGGCCCGCGAGGTATGCGGGGCGCAGGACATGGTGTGGTTCCGGGAGGCCCTTGAGGCATACTTAATCAACAGCTAAGTTCCCCCGACCTCCCAAGGAGAGCGCCCTCATGGCCTATTCCGGCCCCTTCCAGCCCGGCGACCGCGTGCAGCTTACCGACGCCAAGCGGCGGCACTTCACCATCGTGCTCACCGAGGGCGGGGTGTTCCACACCCACAAGGGCCAGATCTTCCACGATGACATCATCGGGCTTGACGAGGGCAGCGTGGTGCGCTCCGTGCAGGGCAGCGAGTTCCTGCTTTTCCGTCACCTGTTGGTGGATCACGTTCTTTCCATGCCTCGCGGGGCGGCGGTGATCTATCCCAAGGACGCCGCTCAAATCCTGGTGGAGGGCGATATTTTCCCCGGCGCGCGCGTCCTAGAGGCCGGTGCGGGTTCGGGTGCGCTATCCATGTCCCTGCTGCGCGCCGTGGGGGAGAAGGGCGAGGTGTTCTCCTACGAGATCCGCAAGGATCACCTGGAATACGCCGAGAATAACGTGGACGAGTACTTTGGCGGCCGCCCGGCCAATTGGCACCCGCGCTTAGGCGACTTCGGGGAGGTCACCCTAGAGGATCTGGGCGGCCCGGTGGATCGCATCATCTTGGACATGGTGGAGCCCTGGCACTTCATGGATACCGCCCGGAACCTGCTTATTCCCGGCGGGGTGTTGATGACGTACGTGGCCACCGTGCCGCAGTTGATGAACACGATGGAGACGATTCGCGGCCTCAAGTGCTTTGCCGAGCCCCGCGCCTGGGAGTCCCTGGTGCGCGATTGGCGCGTGGAGGGCCTGGCCACGCGCCCCGAACACCGCATGAATGCGCACACGGCCTTCCTGGTCAGCGCGCGTCGTTTGGCCGATGGTGTCACGCCCCCGCGGCCGCAACGCAAGGCGCGTCGATAGGCCAACCTTGCTTAGGCTAGGCTAGACACATGACTAGCCCGCGTCCTGATGCCCGGATGATCGACCTTGCCGATGAGGTCAAGGAGCTCAAACGCAATAACAGGTACCTGGGGGAGCGCAATACCAAGCTGGCGGAGATGCTGAAATCCTCCAGGGATAAGTTATCCAATCTCTACCAGCAGATCGAGGACATGGCGGCCCCGCCGTCCACCTATGGCACCTTTTTGGAGCGCTCCGATGATGGCTCCTCGGCGGAGATTATGAGCCAGGGCCGCAGGCTGCGCGTGCCGATGTCCCCGATGGTCTGCCTGGGCGATCTCATGCCGGGGGTAGAGGTGCGCCTAGGTCAGGGCCACCAGCTCTTGGAGGCCACGGGCTTTCGCACCACCGGGGAACTGGTCACCGTGCAGCAGCTATTGGGCCGCCACCGGGCGGTGGTGGAGGATTCCACCGGGGATCAGCAGGTGATTCGCCTGGCCCGCCCGCTGCTGGAGACCCCGCCCAAGGTGGGCGATACCCTGCTGTGCGATCCCAAGTCCGCCTATGGCTTTGAGGTGATTCCCCGCTCCGAGGTGGCTCAGCTGGCCCTGGAGGAGATTCCCGATGTGACCTATGCGGACATCGGGGGCCTCGATAGCCAGATCGAGCAGATTCACGACGCCGTGGAGCTGCCCTTTACCCACCCGGAACTCTATGCGGCCTATGACCTGCGCCCGCCCAAGGGCGTGCTGCTCTACGGGCCTCCCGGCTGCGGCAAGACCCTCATCGCCAAGGCCGTGGCGCACTCCCTTTCTAAACGCAGCGGCTCGGCGACGTACTTCTTTAACGTCAAGGGCCCGGAATTGCTCAATAAGTACGTGGGTGAGACGGAGCGCCAGATCCGCACCATCTTCGAGCGCGCCCGAGAGCTGGCCTCTGGGGGGCGTCCGGTGATTATCTTCTTCGATGAGATGGAATCGCTCTTCCGCACCCGCGGCTCCGGGCGCAGTTCGGACGTGGAAACCACCATCGTGCCGCAGTTGCTCACCGAACTCGATGGGGTGGAGGGCCTGCACAACGTCATCGTCATTGGGGCCACCAACCGCGAGGAGCTCATTGATCCCGCCATTTTGCGCCCCGGCCGCCTGGACGTGAAGATTCGCATTGAGCGCCCCGGCCCCGAGGCCGCCCGCGATATTTTCCGCCGCTACATAGGCGGGGATATTCCGGTGGCTGATCCCCCGGAAGCCCTCATCGAGGCCGCCGTGGAGGAGATGTTTGCCCCACGCCCCTACGTGGAGTTGACCTTAAGCAATGGCAGCACGGCGGTGCTGCACTACGGCGATTTCACCTCCGGGGCGATGATTGCCAACGTGGTGGATAGGGCCAAGAAGATCGCCATTAAGGAGCACCTGGCCGAGGCCTCCCAGGCGGGTATCTCCGCCCGCCACATGCGCGAGGCGGTAGCCGCCGAGCAGCGCGAAAGCGAGGACCTTCCCAATACCTCCAATCCGGAGGAGTGGTCGCGCATCATCGGCCGCCAGGACGCCCGCGTGATCGAGGCCCGGGCCCTTCGATATGGTGAGAGCCATGACGCGCTTCCTGGGAACTGAAACGGAATACGGGATCGCCACGCCCAGCGATCCCTCCCTCAGCCCCATCATCACCTCCACGCATGCGGTGGTGGCTCACGCCGCCGCGCACACGGGGGCGCCCTCGCGCTGGGACTATGAGGATGAGTCCCCCCTGCGCGATACCCGTGGCTTTGACCTGCGCCGTTACCACACCGTGCCGGTGGTAGACCCCAATGCCGTGGGGGTGGCTAACGTCATGCTCCACAATGGGGCGCGCTTCTACGTGGATCACGCCCACCCGGAGTATTCCTCTCCGGAGTGCTCGAACGCCTGGCAGGCCATGCTTTACGACGCCGCCGGCGATCTCATCGCCCACCAGGCCACCTGCGATGTGGCGGCGCTAACGGCGCAGAATACCTCCGTTCTCAAGGGCCACGAGCCCTGCCCGCCGCTGCGCATCTATAAGAACAACGTGGACGGCAAGGGGGCCTCCTACGGGGCGCACGAGAACTATCAGTACTCCCGTTCCACCGATTTTGAGGCCCTGGCGCAGGGGCTTATCCCTTTCTTCGTCACCCGCCAGGTGCTCATCGGGGCCGGGCGCATGGGAGTAGGGGAGGAGGGGCAGGAGCACCGCTTTCAGATTTCCCAGCGCGCCGATTACTTCCGCCAGGAGGTCTCGCTGGAGACCACCCTCAACCGCGGGATCATCAATACCCGCGATGAGCCCCACGCCGATGCCGAGCGCTATGGCCGCCTGCACGTGATCGTGGGCGATGCCAACCGCTCGCACACCTCCACCCTGCTCAAATTGGGCATGACCTCCCTGGTCATTGACGCCATCGAGGAGGGCACTGACTTCTCCGATCTGCGCCTGGCCGACCCCGTGGGTGATCTCACCAGGGTGTCCCGGGATCTCAGCCTCACCGAGCGCTTGGCGCTCAAGGATGGCCGCGAACTCACCGCGCTAGAGATTCTGGGGCAGTACCGGGCACGGGTGCGCCCCCAGGGGGGCGTCGATAAGCGGGTGCTGGACGCCTGGGATGAGGCCGCGGCCCTGCTGGCTCAGGACCCGATGAAGGCCGCGCACCTGCTCGATTGGGTGGCCAAGTACGCGCTGATCCGCGCCTACCGGCAGCGCGGTATGGCGGCCGATGACCCCCGCCTCTACCTCATCGACTTGCAGTACAGCGACGTCGATCCCCAGCGCAGCCTGTACTCGGCGCTGGTGCGCAAAAAACGCATGCGCACCCTGCTGAGCGAGGAGGAGATAGCGCGCGCGGCGCTCACCCCGCCGCCGGATTCCCGGGCGTGGTTCCGCGGCAGCGTCTCCGCGCGCTTTCCCACCGAGGTGGAGGCCGCGAGTTGGCAATCCCTGGTGCTGAGCGGGGCGCGCCTGGCGATGCCGGAGGTGGGGTCGCTGACCGAAAGCGAAATCGGTGCCGAACTCAGCGCCACCACCAGCGCCACGGAATTACTTTCCGCCTTAGAAAAGCGCGGCTATCCCATTCATTATTACTAATAAGGAGCAGATACTTTGTCCGAGAACACCCAGATCCACCGTCATTCCGGCCCCGGAGACGAGGACGAGCCCCTAGAGGCAGGCCAGGTACAGATTAATACCCAGGGCACCGATGATCTCCTCGATGAGATTGACGGCCTTTTAGAGGATAATGCGGAGGAGTTTGTGCACTCCTACGTGCAGAAGGGCGGCCAATAATCCCATGCTCCGCCGAATCTTTGGCATCGAAACGGAATACGGGCTGAGCACCGGCCGCCGGGGATTAAGCCCCGAGGAATTGGCGCGCGAACTCTTCCGCCCCGTGGTGGAGGAATATTCCAGTTCCAATGTATTCCTGCCCAATGCCTCGCGGCTCTACCTGGATGTGGGCGCGCACCCGGAGGTCGCCACGGCGGAATGTGATAGCATCTCCCAGCTCATCGCCCACGAGCGCGCCGGGGACGAGATCGTGGATAATCTGGCCCGCAGAGCCGAGACCGCCCTAGATACCCCGCTGTATCTGTTTAAGAATAATCTCGATTCCGTGGGTAATTCCTATGGCTGCCACGAGAATTACCTCATTAGCCGGGGCACGGTGCTCAAAACCCTGGGCCGCCAATTGCTGGCCTTCATGGTCACCCGGCAGATTATTTGCGGGGCGGGAAATATCGACGGCGGTTTTCGCTTTTCCCAGCGCGCCGAGCAGGTGTGGGAGGGGGTTTCCTCGGCCACCACGCGCTCGCGTCCCATCATCAATACCCGCGATGAGCCCCACGCCGATTCCTCCCGCTATCGCCGCCTGCACGTAATCGTGGGCGATTCCGTGATGGCCGAGCCCACCTTGGCCCTGAAGATCGGTTCTGCCCTGCTCATGCTGGAAATGCTAGAGGAGGGCTACCCGCTGCCCGATTGGGAACTGGCCGATCCCATCGCCGCGATCCGGGCGGTCAATAAGAGCGCCACGGCCCCCCTGGAACTCAGCGATGGCACCACGCTCAGCGCGCTTGATATTCAGTCCGCCTTTTGCGAGGCCGCAGAAAACTGGCTCGCCCAGCGCCCCGAGGATGATTCCCTGACCGCCGTGGTGGATCTGTGGCGGCGCACCTTAGAGGCCCTGGTATCGGGCGATTACTCCGGGATTGACCGCGAGGTCGATTGGGCCATCAAGTATTCCCTGCTGAACCGCTACCGCGAGCGCCTTGATTGCGGCTGGGAGCACCCCAAACTCGCCCAAATTAACCTGGCCTACCACGATATTCGCCCCGGCCGCGGCCTGGCGCGGGTGCTAGAGGCCAAGGGCCTGATACGACGGTGGAGCACCGAGGCGGAAGTACGCGCGGCCGTCGAGGAGCCGCCGCAGAGCACCAGGGCGAGGTTGCGCGGAGATTTTCTGCGCCGGGCGCGCCAATTGGGTGCGCCAGTGACGGTGGACTGGCTACGCTTGAAGGTCAATCGGCCCGAGCCGCAGTTCATCGAGTTAGGCGATCCCTTTGCCCCTTGCGATGAGCGGGTGGAGGGCCTGATCGCCTATATGGAAGAGCACTATGAGCACGCAGAGCAATGATGTAGAGCGATTGGTGAATCTCACCTTTGCCTTCCTCGACGCCGCGCGCACCGGGAGCCCTTATCTCACCGGCCGGTGGCTGCGCGAGCGGGTGCCCGGATACGCCGACGTCAGCGAGGACACCGCCCGCAAGCGCTTGCAGCGCGATCTGCGCACCCTGGCCCAGGCGGGGGTGCCCTTAGAAAAGCAGGTGCACGAGGGCACCCCGATGTATCGCTTGCGGGAGGAAGAATACGAGCTGGCGCCCGTGGAGTTCACCCCCGAGGAGGCCGCCGTGCTGGGGGTGGCCGGAGAGATGGGCCGCAGCGGGCAGTTGGGGACCTTTGCGCGTTCGGGGTGGACGAAGATCGCCGCCAGTGGGGCGCAGCGCGATCTGGGTTCACTCAGCAATGCCGCCAGTGGGGATTGGGACCAGCTTTCTGCGCGCACCCTGGCCACCCTGGTGGCGTCGATTAGCAGGGGCCGCCGCGTGGAGTTCGAGTATCGCGGGGGTTCCCGGCGCGTGATGGACCCCTGGGGAGTGGTCAATCACCGCGATCGGCTCTATCTGGTGGGCTATGACGTGGAGCGTGGCGAGCCGCGTTCCTTCCGGCTGCTGCGCACCTCCGATTTCTCCGAGGTCGGCCCCCGCGAGCACGAGGCGCAGGGCCGTGACCTGCAACAGATCGTGATAGAAGCCCTAGAGCACCACCGTCACCGCGTGGATGCAAAGGTACGCCTTGCCCCAGGAAAGGCCTGGGAGCTACGCGAGGCCGGGGAGGTACGCGGCGAGGTGGTGTATCTGCGCGGGGTGGACCGCGATTGGTTGGTGCGCACCGTGGCCTCCTGTGGGCCGGACGCGATTCTCCTCGACGATGAAGAACTGCGCGGGCAGGTCCGCGCCCTGCTCAAGGAGGCGCTATGACGAACCTGCACAGGGTGGCCGAGCTGGCCCGCGTGCTCAATCTCATTCCGTACTTTGAGGCACACCCTGGCCGCTCCGTTTTTGAGGCCGCCCGGGACCTGGGCAGCACCCCGCAGGAGATCATGGCGGATCTCAACCGGCTCTTTTGCTGCGGCCTGCCGGGGCTTATGCCGGATAACCTCGTGGATATGGTGCACAGTTATACCTCCGTGCGCATCACCAATAATCAGGGGCTTGACCGCGCGCTGAGGCTCACCGCCGCGGAGGCCTCGGTGCTCCTGCTCATGCTGGAATCTCTGGAAAATCAGCCGGGGCTTATCGACGCCGCCGCGGTGCGCTCCGCGGCCACGAAGCTGCGCGAGATCACCAAGGCCGATGCCATCTTTGATTCCACCCCGCAGCAGGAACGCTCCGAGGTGGGGGAGGTGGTGCGTCAGGCCCTGGGGGATAAGAAGCAACTGCGCTTTTATTATTCCTCCGCCAGCAGCGATACCGAGAGCCTGCGCGAGGTCTCTCCCCAGCGCGTATTCGTGGATTCCGGCCACCAGTACCTCAGCGCCTGGGAGGAGAGTGCCCAAGATCACCGAATCTTCCGCCTGGACCGCATGAGAGCCCCGGAGGTCTTAAGTACCCCGGCTGCCCAGGCTCCCACGCAGGCCCCCACCTCCTTTTCCCTGGGCCAGCAGGCCCACCTGTTGGTGCACCGCGAGGCGGCTTGGCTGGCAGATTACTTCCCGATTAGCCTGGGGGAGGCACCCGAGCAGGAGTGGATTCCCGCCACCATGCCCTATGGTTCCACGGAGTGGTTGGTACGCTTTGCGCTCAATAATGCGGACCGCCTAAAAGTTACCAGCCCTTCCCAGGTAAGTTCACAGGTGTCTCTCCGGGCTTCTCAGGCTCTCGGGGCCTATGATGGCCGGTAGATTCCCCGTCCGATAGAAAGGCCGATCATGCCTCTAGGTACCACCGAAATCATCATTATCGCGCTGCTCTTCGTGCTGCTCTTCGGTGCGCGCCGTCTGCCCGATGCCGCACGCTCCCTGGGCCGTTCCATGCGCATCTTCAAGTCCGAGGTCAAAGAGATGAAGAAGGACGACGAGGCTCCCAAGCAGATCGCCCAGGAGCAACCCCAGGCCCAAACCACCTATAACACCGCAGATCACCGCGATACCCTGTGAGTAAGAAGAATCCCGATGGCACCATGTCCATCGTTGAGCACATTCAGGAATTGCGGCGGCGCATCATCATCTCGCTGCTGGCCCTGTGCGTGGGCACCATCGTGGGCTTCATCTGGTATCAGCACTCCGCCTTCGGTATTCCCACGCTGGCGGAGATTTTGCGCGGCCCCTACTGCGCCCTTGACCCCGATAAGCGGGTGGACTTAAGCGGAGATGGGGAGTGCCGCCTGCTGGCCACCAGCCCTTTCGAGATGTTCATGCTGCGCCTCAAAGTCGGCGCCTTGGTGGGTGCCGTTTTTGCCTCCCCGGTGTGGCTGGCTCAAATCTGGGGCTTTATCACCCCCGGTCTGCTCAAAAACGAGCGGCGCTGGACGGCCACCGTGGTGTCCATCGCGGTGTTTCTCTTCGTCACCGGGGCCACCCTGGCGTACTTCGTGCTGGTCTATGGCCTGGAGTTCTTGCTCACTATCGGTGACCAAGCCCAGGAGGTTGCGCTGACCGGGCAGCAGTACTTTAGCTTCATGTTTAACCTGCTGCTCATCTTCGGGGTGAGCTTTGAGGTGCCGCTGCTTATCGCGGCGCTCAATACCGCGGGAATTATCTCCTACGATCAGGTGAAGGATAAGCGCCGCTATATCATCGTGATCCTGGCTATCTTTGCCGCGCTGATGACCCCCGGCGGCGATCCCTTCACCATGCTGGTGCTCACCTGCTCCCTGGTGGCTCTGGTGGAACTCTCCTTGCAGTTCTGCCGCTGGCAGGATAAGCGCCGGGCCAAGGAGCGCCCCGATTGGCTGGATACCGAGGATGAAGAGGCCACGGCCATCGCCACCCCGGCCCCCGTACCACAAGCAGCCCCTGGGAACGCAGCTTTCACGAACTACGACGATATTCTCTAAATGACCCACCTCCACCAATTCACCGCCGCCCTTGATTTTCCCCTTGATGAGTTCCAGGCCCGGGCCTGCACGGCGGTGGAGGCCGGTCATGGCGTGCTCGTCTGCGCCCCCACCGGGGCGGGCAAGACCATCGTGGGGGAGTTCGCCGTCTCCCTGGCCCTCGCCCAGGGCACCAAGTGCTTTTACACCACCCCCATCAAGGCGCTGAGCAATCAGAAGTATCACGACCTCGTGGCCCGCTACGGGGAGAACCAGGTGGGCCTGCTCACCGGCGATCAAAGCATCAACGGCTCCGCGCCCATCGTGGTGATGACCACCGAGGTGCTGCGCAACATGATGTACGCGGATTCCGCTGCCCTCGACCTGCTCAGCCACGTGGTGATGGATGAGATTCACTTCCTGGCCGATGCCTCCCGGGGCGCGGTATGGGAGGAGGTGATTCTGGGGCTTGACGAGCAGGTGAAGATCGTCGGCCTTTCGGCCACCGTCTCTAACTCGGAGGAGTTTGGCCGCTGGCTTTCCACGGTGCGCGGGGATACCAAGGTCATCGTCTCCGAGGATCGCCCCGTGCCGTTGCACCAGTGGTTGATGGTGGGCACCACCCCGTACCCGCTTTTCGACGCCGCCGACCCCACCCAGGTATCCGGCAGCCTCCTGCATCGCCTAGAGCGCAAAACCGAGGAGCGCTACCGCCCCCCGGCGCGCCCGGAGATCATTAAGGCCCTTCAGCGCCGCGATATGCTGCCCGCCATCACCTTCGTGTTTTCGCGCGCGGGCTGCGATTCCGCCCTGTTCCAATGCCTACGCTCCCACCTGCACCTGACCACCCCGGAGGAGGCCCAGCGCATCGGTGAGATCATCGACGCGGCAGTCAAGGATATTCCCGCCGAGGATCTAGAGGTGCTGCGCTTCCGCCAGTGGCGCAGCGCGCTCATGCGGGGCTTTGCCGCCCACCACGCCGGCATGTTGCCGGCCTTTAGGCACATCGTGGAGGATCTTTTCTCCCGGGGCCTGGTGCGCGCGGTCTTTGCCACGGAGACCCTGGCGCTGGGGATCAATATGCCCGCGCGCACGGTGGTCTTGGAGCGCCTGGTGAAGTTCAACGGTGAGGCCCACGTGGATCTCACCCCCGGCCAGTACACCCAGCTCACCGGGCGGGCGGGGCGTCGCGGTATCGACTCCGTGGGTCACGCCGTGGTCCAGTGGGTGCCCTCCATAGACCCCCGCGCGGTGGTGGGGCTAGCCTCCACGCGCACCTATCCGCTGGTATCCACCTTCCAGCCGGGCTATAACATGTCCGTTAATCTCTTGGGCCTCCACGGCTATGAGCGCGCCGTGGAATTGCTAGAGATGTCCTTTGCCCAGTTCCAGGCCGATGCCTCCGTGGTGGATGAGGCCCGCACCCTCGATCGCACCCGCACCCTGCTGCGTTCCGAGGAGGCTGCCTTTGCCCAGGCTTTCGAGGCGCTGCGTCCTCCCGGTACCCACGACGATCTCTTTGAGTACATTGCCCTGCGCCAGCGCCTTTCCGCCGAGGAAAAGGAGCATCGCCACCGGGCCAGGGAGCAGCGGGATAAGGAGATCATTCGCCTGCTCGCCTCGGCGGAGAGGGGGGAGGTGCTGGCACTTCCGGGTAAGAAGCGCCCCCTCATTGCCGTGGTGGTCGAACCCGCGCGCAGTTCCACGGATCCGCGCCCCCTGATGGTCTCCCAAAACGGCTGGACCGGCCGTATCGAGGCCCGCACCCTGGGCAACGCCCCGGTGCGCCTGGGCCACATGCGGGTGCCGGGAAACTACCGCAGAAATACCAAGGCCCTGGTGCGTGGGCTGCACCGCTTCACCGGCCCGGCCAAGCTCAAAACCAAGGCCCGTATTCGCCCCTCCAAGGAGGTCGCCCGGCTGCGCGAGGAGATACGCCGCCACCCGGTGCACCACTGGCCGCCGAGCGATAGGGAACACTTGGCGCGCTTTGCTGAGAAGATCGCCCGTTACCGCGCCCAGGAACAGCGCCAAGAGGCCGCGGCCCGCAGCAGCGATACCCTGGCCCATACCTTCCGCCGCATCCTCGATCTGCTCACGCAGATGTGCTACGTGGAGCCCGGCTATACGCTCACCGAGGAGGGCGAACGCCTGGCGCGTATCCATTCCGCTGCCGATCTCTTGGTGGCCCAATGCCTGCGGCGCGGTATCTGGGATGGCCTCGACCCCGCCGAACTCGCCGCCGTGGCCTCCCTGTGCGTCTTTGAAAACCGCAAGAGCACCCAGGGGGAGGCCGCCGCGGCCACCGAGCCGATGGCCGCCGCCATGAACGCCACCGAGCACGTCTGGGCCGAGCTCGCCCACGATGAGCAGCGCCACCGCCTCCCACCCTCCTCGCCTCCGGAGGCGGCCTTTGCCCTGGCCATGCACCAGTGGACCGCCGGTGCCCCCCTGGGTTATTGCCTGGCGGCGGCCGCCCAGTGCGGGGCGGAACTCACCGCCGGTGACTTTGTGCGCTGGTGCCGTCAGGTGATGGACCTGCTGGCCCAGGTGGCGGCCACCGCCTATAGCGAGGAGACCAGGGCGCAGGCGCGCCGGGCCACCGAGGCTATCCGCCGTGGGGTGGTGGCCGTGGGTCTCTAGGGCGCTACGATGGCTGCCATGAGTGAACGCTTTGATTCCACCGTGTATGCCGAGCGGCTTTCCCGGGCCGCCGCGCTGTGCCGCGAACAGGGCTTAAGCGGCCTGGTCATCGGCACGGGGGCGGAGATGGCCTATCTCATCGGCGCGGGTCCCAGCACCCACGAGCGCTTTAGTGCCCTGGTTGTTCCGGCCTCCGGCACCCCGCATGTGATTGCGCCCAAGTCCGATGTGGCGGATTTTCAGCCCGCGCTGTTAGCGGAACTGAGGGTCACAGTTTTGCCCTGGTCCGATGGCACCGATGCCCACGGACTCGTCGAGCTGCCGAGCCCAGGTGCCATCGGCCTGGGGGACTCTCTCACCAGCGCGCATATCCTGGCCCTGCAAGAGCGCTTTGATAATCCGATGGTGCTGGCGGCCACGGCGCTCAAGGAACTCTTCATGCGCAAGGACCCCGCCGAGATCACCCAATTGCGCGCCGCCGCTCAGGCTATCGACGCCGTGCATGCTCGCGTGCCCGCTCTGCTCGCCCCCGGCCGCACCGAGGCCGAGGTGGCCGAGGATTTGCGCGCGCTGATCCTCGCTGAGCACGAGGCGGTGGACTTCATCATCGTGGGGTCCGGCCCGCACGGGGCCAACCCCCATCATTCTTATTCTCCGCGCGTCCTGGAACGAGGGGAGATGGTGGTGGTAGACATCGGCGGTACCTATGGGGTGGGCTACCACTCGGATTGCACCCGCACCTATATCGTGGGCGGGCCCACCGAGGAGCCCGCCATGTACGAGGTGCTGCGGCGTGCCCAGGAAGCCGCCTGCGCCGCCGTGCGCCCAGGTGTTACCGCCGAGCAGATCGACGCCACCGCCCGCGCCATCATCGAGGAGGCCGGCTACGGGGAGGCCTTCTTCCACCGCACCGGGCACGGCATTGGTCTTTCCACCCACGAGGAGCCCTTCATCATGGCGGGCAATGACCTGGTGTTAGAGGAGGGCATGGCCTTTTCCGTGGAGCCGGGCATTTACTTAGACGGCCAGTGCGGTGCCCGCATCGAGGACATCGTGGTGGTCACCGCTACCGGGTGCGAGCGGCTGAATAACCAGCCGAGGACCTTGCAGTGAGCGGCACGCTGCTGGTGCTGGGAGCCACCAGCGAGATCGGCGGGGAGTTGGCCCTGCGCCTGTGCGCGGGCCGCCCCGTGGTCTTGGCCGCTCGCCGCACCGAGGGCTTGGAAGAACTCGCAGACCAACTACGCGCCGCCGGTGCCCGCAGCGTCGAGGTGGTGCCCTTCGAGGCCACGGACTTGCGCGCCCACCGGGGCGTCGTCAAGCAGGCGAATCCCGAGATAGCCCTGGTGTGCTTCGGCATCTTGGGCGAGCAGGCGCGCGCGGAGGCCTCCGAGGAGCACGCCGCCGAGATCGCCACGGTGGATTACACCGCGCAGGTCGTGGCGCTTACGGTGCTGGCCGAGGTGATGGAGCGCGGGGTGATCGTGGCCTTTTCCTCCATCGCGGGCTGGCGGGCCCGGCGCGCCAACTACGTGTATGGCTCCACCAAGGCCGGGCTGGATGCCTTTTGCCAGGGCCTTGCCGATCGCCTCCACGGCGGGCCGCTGCGCCTTATCACCGCGCGCCCCGGCTTTGTGATCGGAAGGATGACTCGGGGCATGAAGCCCGCGCCGCTTTCGGTGTATCCCGCCGATGTGGCCGAGGCCGTGGCCCACGAGGTGCAGCACGGCAAGAACAGCCGCACCCTGTGGATTCCCGGGCGCCTGCGCCTGTTGGCCTATGTCATGCGTGCGGTGCCGCGCCCCCTGTGGCGTAGAATGCCCCGATGAAAAGGAGGTTTATTCCAATGCGCATGCGTGTTTTGGTGATCGTGGGGGAGGCGGGTTTTCCCGGCATTTCTCATTCCCTCACGCTGGCTGGGTGGGAGGTCACCACAGCCCTGCCCGCCAGCCCCGCCGAGCTGGCCGCCCTGGTGGTGCGCGAGCGTATCGACGCCCTCGTGGACGCCACCCATCCCTTCGACCCCGCGCACGCCGATATTGCCGAGGCCGCGCACGCCACCGGGGCGGCCCTGGTGGCCTATTCGCCGCGCCGCTGGGATATTGCCCCGCAGATAGAAACCTCCGATCTGGCCGAGGCCGCCCGCTGGGCGCGGCTCCACTGGCATCACATCTTGGTGGATGCGGAGGGCACCGGCGCAGAACTCGTGGCGGAATTGGCCGCGGATTCCGATAACCTCTATGTTCTGCGCCAATCCCAGCGGCCTCGGCGCGCCGAGGCCCCGGCGCGCCACCGCGTGATTTCCCCACAGCCCGGCGACGTGGCGGGGGAGAAGAAGCTCATGCGCGATCACCAGATTGACGGCATTATTCTCAGCGATACCGGCCGCCTGGATCTTGCCCCCACGGTGGAAGCGGCGGCCGCCCTGAATATCCCGGTGGCCCTCATTGCCCGCCCCGCGCTACCCGGCGCCATCATCGCCGATACGCCGCAGAGCGTGGTGAACGCAATATAGGTAAATTGGTGGAGTGCCACTTTTTCTTGCTTTACCCTATATCCTCCTTGAAACCCTGACCTTCTGGGCCGTCGCTCACTGGATCGGCGTCGGCTGGGCGCTCCTCGCCCTGATTCTGGTGTTCTTCGGCGGCCTCTTCCTAGCCACCTATGAGATGCGTTCCATTGCCGTCTCCGCCTCCACGGGCCGTATTCGCCCGGGCGAAGCGATGGGCAATTATGGCCTCATCGCCATCGGTGCGGTGCTGGTGGCCCTGCCCGGTTTTGCCACCGCCGCTGCGGGCCTGCTGCTTATCATCCCGCCCACCCGTTCCCTCATTCGCCGCAGCCTGGCTAAGAAGTTGCGCGCCCGCCTGGAAGAGGCTGGCATGCGCAGCTTCGAGCGAGTTAATTCCTACCGCCAGCGCACCAGTTATGGTTCCTTTGCCGGTGGCGAGGTGATTAACGAGGAAGAGGTGCAGCGCTGGAGCCGCGATATTAAGCCGGAGGATTTCCGCTAAATGCTGCTGCGTTTGCTCGCAGCAGCGGCCTCGGGGCTTCTCGTCTTTGCCTCCTATGAGCCGCTGGGGTGGTGGCCCGCGGGCATCGTCGGCCTGGGGCTTTTATACTTCGCCCTGCAACGCGCAAAAACCCTGCGCGAGGGCGCGCTACTGGGCTTTGTACAGGCCTTGAGTCTCTTTGCCCTCATGCTGCCCTGGGTGGGGGAGTTCGTGGGCGCCCTGCCCTATATCGCGCTGAGCGTTTTCCTGGCGCTCTACGGGATTCTCACCGGCATCGGCGGGGTGGCCCTGCGCCGGGGCAGCATCATCCTTTTTCCCGCCTGGTGGTGCGCGGTGGAATACCTGCGTTCCTCCTGGCCCTTTGGGGGTTTCGCCTGGGTGCGCCTGGCCTGGGGGCAAATCGACGGCCCCCTGGCCGATCTCGCCCGCCTCGGCGGCCCGGCGCTGGTCAGCTTCGCCACCGCCCTGGTGGGCTGCGCCCTGTTCCGCCTGCGTCCCCAGCCCCGCCTGGCCACCCTCTGCGCGCTCGTTCCCCTGGCCCTCGCGCTGGTCCCCATGCCCAGCCCCGAGCCCATCGGGGAGACCCGCGTGGCCGCCATTCAGGGCAACGTGCCGCGCATGGGCCTGGACTTCAACGCCCAACGCCGCGCCGTGCTGGCCAATCACGTGCGCGAGACGGAAAAGCTCAGCGAGCCGGTGGACCTCGTGATCTGGCCGGAGAACGCCGCCGACGTCAACCCGCTTGCCGACGCCCCGGCCCGCGCGCTCGTCGATCGCGCCCTGGCTACTGCCCAGGCCCCGATCCTCGTGGGCACGCTGACCTCCGATGAGCAGGGACCGCACAATACGATGATGGTCTTTGAACCCGAGCAGGGCCCAGGGGAGTACCACCACAAGAAGTACCTCCAACCCTTCGGGGAGACCATGCCGCTGCGTTCCCTGCTGCGCCGCTTTTCCCCCTACGTGGACCAGGCCGGGGATTTCCAGCCCGGCCAGGGCACCGGGCTCGTCCACGCGGGCCCCATCCCCCTGGGCGTAGCCACCTGCTACGAGGTGATCTTTGACGATGCCTACCGCTCCGCCGTGCGCGCCGGGGCTCAGTTGCTCACCACGCCCACCAATAACGCCACCTTTGGCTTTACCGATATGACCTACCAGCAATTAGCCATGAGCCGCATGCGCGCCATCGAGACCGACCGCGCCGTGGTGGTGGCCGCTACCTCCGGGGTCTCCGCGATGGTGGCCCCGGATGGCACCGTGCTCGCAGAGACCGGCATCTTTGAGCCCGCCACGCTGATTGATACCCTGCCGCTGCGTGATTCGATCACTCCCGCCGTGCGATTCGGTTTCTGGGTCCAAGCGAGCATCGCTATCATTGGAGCATTAGGTACACTCGTGGCCTTGTGGCGCCGGCGCTCATCCGCACCCCGTAAGGAGTAAGTCAGTGGCTCGTCCCAGCGATGCAACACTCGTTATCATCCCCACCTATAACGAACTAGAAAACCTCCCCCTCATCGTGGGCCGCGTGCGCACCGCCGCTCCCGAGGTGGACGTGCTCATCGTGGACGATAACAGCCCGGATGGCACCGGGGAGAAGGCCGACGCCCTCGCCGCCGAGGACTCCCAGGTCCACGTGCTGCACCGCGCCGGGAAGGGCGGGCTGTGTGGGGCCTACGTGGCGGGCTTTCAGTGGGGCTTAGAGCGCGGCTACACCGTCCTGTGCGAGATGGATGCCGATGGCTCCCATGCCCCCGAGCAGCTGCGCCTGCTGCTCCAAGAAGTCGATGCCGGGGCCGATCTGGTGATTGGCTCGCGCTATATCACCGGCGGGCGCGTGGTGAACTGGCCGATGAAGCGCTGGGTGCTCTCTAAGGCCGGAAACGTCTACATCTCCCTGGCCCTGGGGGCCGGGCTCTCCGATATGACGGCGGGCTACCGGGCCTATCGCCGCGAAGTGCTCGAAGCCCTGGACCTCGATGAGCTGGCCCAAGCTGGTTATATCTTCCAGGTGGATCTGGCCTGGCGTGCCGTGGAGGCGGGGCACGACGTGCGCGAGGTTCCCATCACCTTCACCGAGCGCGAGATCGGGGAGTCCAAGCTAGACGGCAGCTTTGTCAAGGACAGCCTGGTGCAGGTGACCAAGTGGGGCCTGCGCCACCGCGGCGAGCAGATCAGCAATATCTACGCGGAGACGAGCAAGCTCATCGGCCACGAGGTAGAGCGCTTCCGCCGCAAGCACCGGATTTAATTTATAGGTTCTCAAGCCCAAAACCACCAAGGGCACAGCCTTCACAAACTATTATCAGGGTCACTCAGCAAGTGTTGAGTGACCCTGTTTTAGATGAGTGGAGGGCGCATGCTTAAATATCTCCTCAGAAAATCGGTCAGTTGGCTGATCGTGATTTTCCTCGCCACCAATCTGGCGTACTTTCTCTCCTCGCTGTTCCTAGACCCCCGTTCCAACTATGTTGGCCGACGCCCCCCCCTGTCGGAGGAGCAGATCGCGGACATTCTCACCCCCTTGAATCTCAACCCGGACACCCCGCTCCTTGAGCGCTGATGGACGTGGATTCAGGGGGTCCTTCTACATTGGGATTGGGGTACCTCTCCCATCGGTGATCCCGTCAATGAACAAATCGTGCACCGCATGTTGGTCTCGGCGCAGTTGCTGCTGCTGGCCACCTTGCTCTCCGTGGTCATCGGAGTAGCGGTGGGCGTGTACACAGCCTCGCGCCAGTATCAGCGCGGTGATCGGGCCTGGCAGGCCATCTCCATCATTTTGATGAATACTCACGTGGTGGTGGCCTCCCTGGTGGTCGTGGGCGCGGGCCTGTGGATCAATAAGATCACCGGCGCCCGCATCTTCTACGTCACCGGGGCCACCTCTCCGGATATTGAGGGCTTCATTCCCCAAACCCTCAACCTGGCCCAGCACCTCATTTTGCCCACCATCGCGCTCACGGCCATTTCCTATGCGGGCTATCACATGATGCAGCGCAGCCTCCTGCTGGATAATATCTCCGCGGATTATGTGCGCACGGCTCGCGCCAAGGGCCTCACCCGCAATCAGGCGGTGCGCAAGCACGCGCTGCGCACCTCGATCATTCCGGTGGCTACCTCCGTGGCCTTCTCCGTGCCGGGTATTTTCACCGGCGCGGTGATGACGGAGCAGATCTTTGCCTGGAACGGCATGGGCCAGTACTTCATTCAAACGATCACCCGCAATGACGTGCACGGGGCCACCGCCGTGGCGGCCTTTAGCGCCCTCATGGTGGCGATCTCGGCCATCTTGGCCGATTTCCTCGTGGTGATCCTCGATCCTCGGGTTCGGGTGAGTTAAATGAATAAGCTCCGTTTATACACTCGCCGTTACTTCCGCAATCGCATGGCGGTCATCGGCCTCATCATCTTCGCAGCCCTGATTCTCCTGGCGGTATTCGGCCGGTTCGCCGCCCAGTGGGCCTATGATGATCCGGACTTCTACAACCTTTCCTCCCCGCCGAGCGGGCTGCACTGGTTTGGCACGGACGACGCCGGTAACGATCTCTTCGCCCAAACGGTGCACGGTCTGGGCCGCTCTCTTATCATCGCGGTCTCTGTTTCCACGGCCACCTCCGTGCTCTCGGCCATCATCGGTGCAGGTGCCGCCCTCTACGGCGGCATGGCCGAGCGCATCGTGCTCATCGCCATTCACTTCCTGCTGGCTATTCCCACCTTCTTGCTCATCGCCCTGCTGGTCTCCGATTCCGGCGGGGATTGGAAAATGCTCATCGTGGTGCTCATCGCCTTCGGCTGGATGTATCCGGCGCGCGTGATCTGGTCGCTGGCGCTGAGCGTGAAGGAAAACGATTATGTGCGCGCCGCCAAGTACATGGGTGTTTCACGCCCGCGCACCGTGGTGCGCCACGTGATTCCCAATATCGGTTCCCTCATCATCATTCAGTTCACCCTGGGAATCGTGGCCGCCGTGAGTTCTGAAACCGCCCTTTCCTTCCTGGGCCTGGGCGTGCAACCCCCAGACGTTTCCCTGGGAACGCTGCTTTCCGTGGGAGCGGGAACCATCGAGTCCGCCCCCTGGCAGTTCTACGTTCCCGCCCTCACGCTGACCCTGCTCACCGTGTCGATGGCCTTCATCGCCGATGGGCTGCGCGATGCTCTCGATCCGCACTCACAATCTGGAGGCCGAGCATGAATCAGCCCGTTCTATCCGTCAAGGATCTCCGCGTTACCTTCCCCTCCGAGGCCGGTTTGGTCCACGCCGTGCGCGGCGTCTCCTTTGATCTCCACCCCGGCACCACTCTGGCCATCGTGGGGGAGTCGGGCTCCGGCAAGTCCGTCACCTCCATGTCCATCATGGGCCTGGTTCCCGATTACGCCAAGGTGGAGGGCTCCGTGCGCTTCCAGGGCGAGGAACTCATCGGCAAAACCGACGCCCAGATGTCCCAGGTGCGCGGCAACGGCATCGGCATGGTGTTCCAGGACCCGCTCTCCGCGCTCACCCCGGTATTCGATATTGGCTCCCAGCTCACCGAGGCCATCCGTATTCACCAGGACGTCACCAAGGCTCAGGCCCGCACCCAGGCCATCGAATTGCTTGACCTGGTGGGGATTCCCGAGCCGCAGAAGCGCTTTAAGGCCTTCCCGCACCAGTTCTCCGGCGGTATGCGTCAGCGCGTGGTGATCGCTATGGCCATCGCCAATAATCCCAGGGTGCTCATCGCCGATGAGCCCACCACGGCCCTCGACGTCACGATCCAGGCGCAGATCCTCGACGTCCTGAAGGTGGCCCAGCGCGAGACCGGGGCGGCCACCATCATGATTACGCACGATATGGGCGTGGTGGCCCGCACCGCCGATGATGTGCTGGTGATGTACGCGGGCGCGCCCGTCGAATATGGCCCGGTGGATTCCATCTTCCACAATCCCCGCATGCCCTATACCGTGGGGCTTCTTGGCTCCACCCCGCGCGTGGACGTCGCCGCGCACGAGCCGCTTATTCCCATTCAGGGTTCTCCGCCCACCCTCATTGATTTGCAGCCGCGCTGCCAGTTTGCCGAGCGGTGCCCGGTGGCCTTGCCCGCCTGCCAGGAATCGGAGCCCGCGCTGGTGACCGTGGGGGAGAAGCACTCTTCGGCCTGCCTGCGCGCCCCGGAGATCAGCGGCGGCACCCTCGGCGGGGAGCGCATGTACCCGCTGCCCGAGGTAGAGGAGGACGTTCTGGGAGACGTTCCGCGCGCAGAGCGCCCCACCGTCTTGGAGGTGCGCGACCTCACCAAGAGTTTCCCCATCATCAAGGGCGCAGTGCTCAAGAGGCACGTGGGCACCACCCAAGCCGTCAAGGGCGTGAGCTTTCAGGTGCGCCAGGGCGAGTGCTTTGCCATCGTGGGGGAGTCGGGCTCCGGCAAGAGCACCACGCTACTAGAGGTGATGGACCTCAAACCCAGCGATGGCACGAGCATCGTGCTCAAGGGCAAGGACGTTGCCGCCTTCGGTTCTCAGGAGCGCAAGGCCGCCCGGCGCGATATTCAGATCGTTTTCCAGGACCCGCTGAGCTCGCTCAACCCCCGCATGACGGTAGAGGAAATCCTGGCCGAGCCCCTGCATGCCCTGGGCTACGAGGGCAATATCTCCGAGCGCGTCACCGAGCTCATGGAGTTGGTGCAGTTGGGCGCTCACCAGCGCGATCGCTTCCCCAGCCACTTCTCCGGCGGGCAGCGCCAACGCATCGGCCTGGCTAGGGCGCTGGCCACCAATCCCTCCCTCATCGTGCTCGATGAGCCGGTTTCGGCTCTCGACGTCTCGGTGCAGGCCGGGGTGATTAACCTCCTGGATAACCTCAAGCGCAAGTTGGGTATCTCCTACGTATTCGTCTCCCACGATCTTTCCGTGGTGCGCCACCTCTCCGACCAGGTGGCCGTGATGTACAAGGGAGAGTTCGTGGAGGTGGCCGATACCGATAGCCTCTTCGAGAATCCCCAGCACCCCTATACCCGCTCTCTTCTTTCCGCTATCCCCATTCCCGATCCCCAGGCGGAACGCGCTCGAAAGGAAAAGCCATGAGAAAGATTCCGCTCATCGCCACACTGCTGGCCGCCTGCCTGGCCCTGGCCTCCTGCGGCGTGCCGCAGGATATTGAGCTTGTGGTATCCCCGGAGGGGGCCTACAATCCGCAGGACCCGGAGGACCTGCGCCAGGGTGGCACGCTCACCCTGCCCATCTCGGAGATTCCCGAGCAGCAGAACGCCTCCCACGCCAATACCACGGTCCCCACCTCTACGCTGTGGAGCTGGTACATGCCGCAACCCGCACTGAGCGATAGTGAGGGCACCTATGCCCCCAACCCCAATTACCTCACGGACGTCACCAGTGAAGTGATTGACGGCAAGACGGTGGTCACCTACACCATCAATCCCGAGGCCACCTATAACGACGGCACGCCGATGGACTGGCGCACCTACGAGAACACCTGGCGGATCAATAACGGCAAGGACGAGGCCTACCAAATCGCGGCCTCAGATGGTTATAACCAAATTGAATCCGTCACCGCCGGGGAAAACGATAAGCAGGCCGTGGTCACCTATTCCCACATTTATCCCTGGTGGAACGGACTCTTTGGCATCCTCCTTCATCCCAACATTGTCACCCCGGAGGACTTTAACGAGGGCTTCCTTAAGAAAATGCGCCCCGAATGGGGAGCGGGCCCCTATACGGTAGGCGAAATAGACTATCAGGGCGGCACCGTCAGCTTTGTGCCCAATGATAAGTGGTGGGGGAGCAAGCCCAGGTTAGATAAGGTGCTCTACCGCCAGATGGAATCGCAGGCCGCCATCAATGCCTTCCGCGCCGGGGAGATTGATTCCGTGAGTGTGTCTAACAAAAACAATCTCGCTACCGTGCTGGGCATGGGGGACAACGCGGAATTGCGCACGGCGATGGATACCACGGTTTCCCTCCTCACGCTCAATTCCGAAGCGCCCCTGCTGAGTGACATCAAGGTGCGCGAGGCCATTTTCACCGGGATCGACCGCTCCTTGCTTGCCACCATCTTTTTCAATGGTCTCGGCTATAGCGAGGACCTACCCGGCTCACTCACTTTCTTTCAGAACCAGCCGGACTATGCCGATGCGATGGGGGAGCTCATCGCCTTTGACCCGGACCGTTCCCGCGCGCTGCTTGACGAGGCCGGTTGGGCGGAAGGCTCCGATGGTATTCGGATAAAAGACGGAGAGCGTTTTACCCTGCACTTCCCTAATTTTGGCGATAGCCCCACTTCTAAAGCCACCGCCATAGCCTTGCAGAAAATGCTCAGGGACATTGGCATAGAGCTGAAAATCCAATCACGCCCCGCCTCCGACTTTGCCAAGGTGGTTGCCGATAAGGATTTTGACCTCTTTAACTCCCTCATCAGGAGTAATGATCCCAACGGCACCACTTACTTCGGCCAGCAGTATTACTCCGATTCCACCCTCAATCTCTCCGGTACCGGAACCCCCGAGATTGATGAAAAGATCAAGGTGCTAGAGCAACTTCCCACCGCCGAGGAGCAAAACGCAATGGCCCGGGACATCGAGAAGGAGGCCCTAGCTCGCTTCGGAGTCATGCCTTACGTTAATGGCCCCGCCACTGTAGCCGTCAAGCCGGGACTAGCCAATATGGGCGCGGCTATTTTTGCCACGATCCCCAAGGAAAATATCGGCTGGGAGAAGTAATTACTTCTCCGCCGCCTTAGCTGCTTCTTCTTCCTTTTGTTGCTTGAGCAGCTTGGCGGCGTTGCGGCGGCGCTTGCGCAGAGCCTCAATGCGTTCTTCGAGGAGTTCATCGAGCTCTTCGATGCTGCGCCGCTCGCACAACATATCCCAGTGGGTACGCGGGGGCTTCACCGGCTTGGCGTCAACACCCTCGCCCTCGATGAGGATTCCCAGCTGGCCGTTCTTGCACATCCACTCGCCGGGAATCTCGGCGTCGTCCGCAAAGGGCACCTCAAAGATTTCCCCGGATTCCGTGCGGTATTTCACCATCTGACGCGGTGCCAGGTCATGATCCCGGTCCGTCTCATAGCTCACCGCACCCATGCGGCTGCCTCGAAGCACCCGATCTGCCATTGCAGCATCATCCTTTACATCCGGCGATTAATAGCAACTACGCGATTATAACGAATCCTCTGGCTAGTTTGTTCCCATCCCGCCGCGATGGTCTAGTATGAGTCACGTGACGCATAAGAAGCAACAGCGATGTGCCTGGTGCGGCAAGGAAATGGAGCCTTCCACGCGGGGAAGGCCCAAGAAGTACTGCACGCCCTCCTGTAAGCAACGCGCTTATGAGCAGCGCCATAACATCACCGGAACCCAGATTCCCCAGGATGCCGTCATCATGACGCCGCAGCGCGCGGAACGCCTCCAAGATTCCCTCTTTGAACTGCGCTGTTCCGCCGAGGATATTTCCACCGCCGCCAGCGAGGGAGTATCCGCGGAGGAACTGCGCGAACTATGCTCAGAACTCGTGGAATTGGCCCGGTCCATAGAGAAATTGAGGTAGCCATGCTGCGCAACCGTAAACTCATCATCACGGTATTTATCATTGCCATTGCGCTTATCGCGGTTCTTTCCATTTTGCCCACGGTGCTCAATGCTCTCAACGGACCTGGGGTTAAAACGGAAGAGCTCAATACCCAAGGCGCCACGGCGGCGTCGACAAGCGTGAATGGGCACTGGGAGGTCACCGATCGCGCGGGGGAAAATATCACCTCTGCCGGTTATACTTTCCACGAGATTCTGCCGGGGGATAAGCGCATCACCTCGGGATCTACCACTCACGTCGAGGGTTCCCTGAGCGTGGATAACGATACCCTCGTGCAGGGGCTTATTACCGTGGATATGTCTGAGGTGGCCTCGGATAATGAGCGGCGAGACATCAATGTGCGCACCAAAATCTTAGAAACAGATACTTACCCCACGGCGGATTTTGAGGTCACGGAACCAGTCGATCTCTCCACCATCCCCGATGATGGCACGGTGGGGGAGGTCGCCGTACCCGGAAAACTCACCCTGCACGGGCATACCGAGGACGTCACTGCCACGTTGAAAGTGCTGCGCAGCGGCGATTCCGTGGTGGTATCTGGCGATATTCCCATCTCGCGCGCGGATTACGCGGTAGAAACCCCCGATTTCGTCGCAGCCTCCATTGATGAGGAGGGAGAAATCAATATCCTTCTAGCGTTAGAGAAGAAATGAACCCCGCTCGTATGATTCCGGCGCTGTGGTTGCGCCTCATCGTGATTATTGCCTTTGGCCTGTGGGTATTCACCCAGCACATGTGGCTCATCGGAGCCGTATCCATTGTGCTGGGTGGGCTCACCATCTGGCAATTAGTGGCAGCCTACCGCCACCGAGATTAGTTATTAGCCTGCTCGTCCAGCTTGTCGGAGAGGTCATTGGCGGCATCGGAGAGGTCGTTAGCAGCGTCATCCTTCATGTCGGAAAGCTGATCTGCGGCCTCGTCCTTCTTCTCGGAGAGGTCGTCGCCCACCTCATCCTTCTTCTCGTTGAGGTCATTCAGCGCGTTCTCGGCGCTCTCGGAGGCTTCCTGAGAAGCGTCGGATACCTCGGAAGAGAGGGATTCCTTCGGCGCGGAGGAGGTGGTAGCCGGTGCGGTGGTGGCTACGGTCTCGCTCGTGGTGGCCTCGCTGCTGTCACCATCATCGGAAGAGCAGGCAGCCAGAGCCAGGGGAGCCACAGCCAAGAGGGGGAGAATACGGAGCGTCTTGTTCTTCATAATTCTTCGGTCCTTTCCATTCGTGAAAACCTGACCCTCCCCACCGTACATGATCTTCGCTATCAATTATTTTCTTGTGCAGACCATATCCGCACTATCGGCTATCAGGGCACGTATTTCTTCTCCCGGCACCACGTCTCCCAACAGAATGGAAAACCAGTGCTCCTTATTCATGTGATACGCAGGTACATAGCCCTCTTTGCACAAAAGCAGAGCCACCACATCGGGGTCATTTTTTAGCACCAGAATATCGGTGCGCTCGGCCCCGCTCACCCCACCCAGACCAATCTTTCCTCCCGGAATATCCATGAGCATGCCAAACCACTTGCCATTGCTGGGGCAACGAAACACCGCGTAGCCCGGGTGCTTTTTCGGCCAGAGATATTCGGGCTCAACCCCATATTTTTGCGCTATATGCTGAATAATATCCGCTCGCTGCACCCCGCCTATGCTAGCGGATAAGGGAATTGAGATATTCGGCCATATAGGGAAGGCTGAACTGCACCTTTCCGTGTGAGTGCGGCACTATCAGTTCCCGATAAATCAGTTCGTGCCGCAGCCGCGATACACCCGTGGTGGCGGTGCCCAGGGCACCGGCTATCTCGCTGATCTCCACCCCCTCGCCCTCATCTAGGCGGGCCATAGCGTGAAGGAAGTCGAGTTGGCGGGTGGGCACGCTGCGCAGCGAGGGCGCGTGCACCTGGGTTCCTATGCGTTTGACCACATCGGTAAAGGAATCCGCTACGTGCTGGGCAGATACCTCTGAGGCACCGTTGAGTCGGGCCTTCGCCCAAGAAATAGAGCCCACCACCTGCACCAAGTAGGGGTAGCCGTGGCTGATTCTCACGGCGACGTCGATAGCCTCCGGCATCATGGGGCGCCCGCCGAGGTGGGAGGTATCGCGCAGCAGCGTGCGGGTGGTGGCCTCATCAAGGCGTTCGAGTTGAATACGCTCCGCGCGGCGCAGAAACGTCGTGCCCTCTAGTTGAAGTAGATCTTCCACGCCACTAGGCAGCCCCGCCGCCAGGAAGGCAATATCCATCTCGTCGCGGTTGAGGTCTTGAATAGCCACGGCGAGTTCGTGAAGGTGCTCCGGGGCCGCGCTTTGAATCTCGTCCACGGTGAGCAGGATTCCGGTGCCGCGTGGCATGGTGAGGGCCGCCAAATCCTGCAATTGACTGAGCACATTGCGCCCCGGTTCCGGGCGCGTGCGCTGCACCTCCGTCTTGATGCCGCCGACGCCCCCGAGGGTGATACCCGTGAGGTTTCTGCGTTGAGCAGGGCCTGCGGTGTCCAAGGCTTCATAGGTGCGGGGGATAGTGACCTCGGTGAGGTCACTCAGCATATTTTCTCCCACATGCGCGCGTAACACCACCCACCCCTGAGCCTTGGCCGCCTCCTCTAGCTCATTGAGCAGCACGGTTTTCCCAATGCCACGGTTGCCGGAGATAAGCGCGGTGCGCCACGGGTTACCCGGCCCTTCGGCCAGGGCCAATTCAAATTGCGCTACTTCTTCCTCGCGCCCCGCCACGATGGCAGGGGAGCGGCCAAAGGTGGGGTGGAAGGGGTTGCGCGATGATTCCATAGCAGCCAGCATAGTTCACATAAACCTACTAGCCACACATAAAAGACATAAATAGGAATCTCACGCATAAACCTAGGAGCGCTGCTGTAACCAGGAGCCGTAGCGGCGTCGATAAGCAACCTCTCGCACCTGATCTACCGCAAGGGCCAGCAGGGCATTGGACTGCGGCTTAGGAGAGCGCCCACGGCCCAGGCGGCGCAACTGCGCGCGCACGTGAGCCATGCTCGCGGCCGAGGCCACGGCCTTATTCTTTGTGCGCGGCCGCGGCACCTCCACTGCGGCATGGTCACCGGCACGCCACAGGCGCGGAAGGTCCGGCTTCATGGCCAGCGCCGTGCCGATCCCCACTACGGCCACGCCGCTTTCCATTACTTCCTGGGCCACGGGCAGGCGCTTGATCCCGCCGGTGACCATGAGCGGCAGGGGAGCGTCCGCCACGAGTTCGCGGGCCAGGTCCAGAAAATACGCCTCACGCGCGGCCGTGCGACTATCCCCGCTGGCGTTGCCGCTCATCGCCGGGCTCTCGTAACTGCCACCCGATAGTTCCACGAGGTCTACCCCCAGCGGAGCCAACCAGGAGATCACCTGGCGAGCATCGCCCTCATCGAAACCGCCGCGCTGAAAATCCGCGGAGTTGAGTTTCACGGCCACGGCAAAGTCGGGCCGCACCGCCGTGCGCACGCGGCGAACCACCTCTAGTAACAACCGGGCGCGATTTTCCAAGCTGCCGCCCCATTCATCGGTACGCTCGTTGACCAGCGGGGAAAGGAATTGAGAAAGCAGATAGCCGTGCGCCGCGTGAATCTCCACGCCATCAAAACCCGCCTCCTGCGCAAGGATAGCGGTATCCACAAAGCGCTGGATCGTCTGCTCAATCTGCTGCGTGCTCATCGCTTCCGCCTGGGCAAACATGCCGCTATTCCGGCCAATATTCACGCGGTTAGCAGAAGGCCCCCACGCCACTCCCGGCATATTCGCCTGCACCTGGCGCCCTGGGTGATTAATCTGCATCCACACGCGGCTGCCGCCACTATGCGCGGCCTCGGCCCACTCCCGGAAGGGCTCAAGCGGGCTCTTCTTATCGAGCACCACGCCAGCCGGGCCGGTCATCGCGGCATCGTGCACCATCACGTTGCCGGTAATCAGCAATCCGGCGCCGCCGAGCGACCACTGGCGGTATAAACCGCGCAAGCGCTCCCCAGGCAATTGCCCCGGCGCCGCCATATTTTCCTCCATCGCGGCCTTGGCAATCCGGTTGGGGAGTACCTGACCTGCGGGGAGGGTGAGGGGTTCAAAAAGATTCATCGTTTCTCTCTCCATATGTGTACGGTGTTTACATAGGAGACTAAACCGAGGGAGTTAACATTGTCAACATTGAACTACCACCACGGCAACCTGCGCCAAGCGCTTATCGACGCCGCCATAGAGATGATCGAGGAAGGGGAGACGTTCTCCCTGCGCGGCGTCGCAAGGCGAGCCGGAGTCTCCCAGACCGCGCCGTACCGGCACTTTAGCGACCGTGACCAGCTCGAATCCGCCGTGGCGGCACAGGGGTTCCGCACCCTCGATGTCCTTCTCTTTCCGCCCGATCAACCCACCGATCCGGTGGAGTTTGCCGTTACTTATGTCAACTTTGCCCTCGACCGCCCGCAGATGTTCCGCCTCATGTTCGGCACCGAGTGCGATAACAGCAGCGACGAACGCGTACAGGCAGCCACCCAGCTGCGCACCAATCTCGCGGCAAAGCTCCCACCCGCGGAAGGTCTTGCCCTAGCATTGTGGAGCACCGCCCACGGCCTGGCCTTCCTACACCTCGACGGAAAATTATCGCCCCAGCCCCGTAAGGCAGTAGAGGAGCGCGTTCGCCTCGCGCTCGGAGCCCTCACCAAGAAAGGTTAAACATGAAAAAAGTTCTCATGGTGGTTACCGGAGCGCAGTACTGGACGCTCAAAGACGGCACCCGCCATCCCACCGGATTCTGGGCGGAGGAGTTCTTAGTTCCCTACGAAACCTTCCTGAGCGCGGGGTACGACATCACCATCGCCACCCCCGACGCACAGATTCCCGTAGTCGATCAACTCAGCCTCGGCCTGCGCGGGGGAGTAACCCCAGGCACCGCGCAACGATTCCGAGCCCGCCTCCGCGATCTTGCGCCCATCTTGAACAATCCCGCTGACCTCGCCCAGATCGACCAAGGGCAATACGACCTGGTCTTTTACCCCGGTGGCCACGGGCCGATGGAGGACCTCGCCTTTAACACCACCTCGGCGGCGATTCTCAACGCGCGCCTCGCCTCCGGCAGGCCATTGGCATTGCTGTGCCACGCACCCGCCGCATTGCTCGCCACGGCTATCGACGCCCCCAGCAGCTCCTTCGCAGGCAGGAAGGTCACCGGGCTCTCCAATGTGGAGGAAAGGATCAACCCCTTTGGCTGGAAAGCCTCGTGGTTATTGGAGGACAAGCTCAAAGAGATGGGTATGCAGTACAGCAAGGGGTTCCCGCTGCGCCCGCACGTGGTAGTAGACGGCAATCTCTATACCGGCCAGAATCCGCAATCCTCCAAGAAACTCGCGGAGACCCTTGTTCACGATCTTCAGCGCCTGTAATGCCTACCTATAATGGTCCTCCGCACCACGACGCAATCATTATCGGCGCCGGGCAAGCCGGGTTAGCCACCGCATATTACCTGAGGAAAGAGGGGATTGATTACCTCATACTCGATGACCAACCGAGCCCCGGCGGAGCCTGGCAACATTCCTGGCCCTCATTGCGGCTATTTTCCACCGCCGGTTTTTCCAACCTTCCCGGAATACCCATGCCCAGTTACCAGGGGTTTCCGCCCGCCTCCCACGTGGTAGATTACTTCGCCGCTTATGAGCGCCGTTATCAAATACCCGTTAAGCGCCCCGTGCACGTTCACTCAGTGCAGCACGATGGGAGAGTATTCCGGGTTCAGTCCGAGGGCCAGGACGGAGAAAACGCCTGGACGTCCACCGCCCTCATTGCCGCCACCGGCACCCGGTCAGCGCCCTTTATTCCCACCTATCCCGGCACTTTTCACGGCAAGCAGTGGCACGCAGCCAATTACCCAGGGCCACAGCCTTTTCGTAACAGTCATGTTGCCGTGGTGGGCGGGGCTAATTCCGGCGCCCAAATTGCCGCTGAACTCATAGAAAATCCCGAAGTCACAGCGGTAACCTGGTACACCAAACACCCACCTCGATGGATGCCGGACGAGGTGGATGGAAGGGCCTTATTCCACCGCAACAGGCAGCGCTTCATGGCGCTGGCCCAAGGGAAAGCCGACCCCGGAGCGGACTCGGCTTTAGGCGACATCGTCGTACTAGAGCCCATTCGCAGGGCGCGGGATAGCGGAGAGATGAAAGCCACGCCCATGTTCACCAGTCTCGATGAAGTGCGGGCCGATCATCTGATTTGGTGCACCGGGTTCCGCCCGGCGCTGGGGCCTGTGCGTCACCTCATTAAAAACGGGAAACCCCAGGTGCCGGGGCTTATTCCGGTTGGTTATGGGGACTGGACGGGGCCGGGTTCAGCGACCATCATGGGAGTAAGTCCTTATGCCCGTGAGGCCGCTCGGCAGGTTAGCGATATTGTCCGATAATGTACATTATGTCATTTTGGAGGCTTCTCGACACCCTAGCCTCCTGAGATTTATCCAATTTATCCATGCCGCCCAATTTATCCACTTTATCCAACCGCGTAGACTGTCCTCATGGACAACCCCTTCCGTCCCGGCTTCGGTGAGTCGCCTACCGTATGGGCGGGCCGCACACCCATATTGGAAAACTTCTCACAGGCCCTGGGATCACCCGGTTCCACCGGACGCTCTTTACTTATCAACGGCTCGCGCGGCATCGGAAAAACGGCCCTCCTCAACGAACTTGAGGAGGTTGCCCTTACGCATGGCTGGATCACCCTCCGCGCTCCAAGCCATTCCGGCATGATCGACAAACTCGTTGGGCACGCGCTGCCCGCGGCGCTGTCACAACACAAAGATCATTCTTCACCCATAGTCGCGGATTCGTCCATCACCACCCCGGAACCCACGCACCCCATAAATACGCCACAGGTGACTAAAACACTCACCTCTCTGTTGCGAGAACTAGCCGGTGCAGTAACCGGAGTTCTCATTACCGTCGATGAGATACAGGCCGCGAACACCCAGGACCTCAACCGCCTCGCCACCTCCATCCAAGACGCTATCCGCGATGACCTCCCTGTCGCCTTCATCGGTGCGGGTCTCACCGCCGGCGTCGCCGCGCTCCTCGAACACCCCGGCACCACCTTTCTGCGCCGCAGTTTGCGCTATCAACTCGCCCCGCTTACCAATGCGGATTCCGCCCGCCTGGTCCGCGAAACAGTGGCGGCCTCCTCTAAGTCCATCACTCCCGAAGCCACCAACCTGCTCACCGAACGCGCCTATGGCTATCCCTATCTGATCCAACTCATCGGTTCTTTCGCCTGGGAGCTATCCGATACCACCATCGGGATAGATGAGGTTACCGAGGCCACTGCACAGGCCATTCCCATCATGGGCAATCAGGTTCACCTGCCGGAGGTATCCGCCTTATCGCACCGTCAGGTGGAGTTTTTGCAGGCGATGGCGCGCGTTGCCGAGGTTGATACCGCCAGCATGAAAAGCATCTCGGAAGAACTCGGCAAACCCGTCACCTCTCTATCCACGCTGCGGCACGCCCTGCTGGGCGCCGATCTCGTGCGGGCGCCAGCCTGGGGCATGCTTCAATTTCGTCTGCCATATTTCCGTGAGTTTCTGCTTGGCCCCGGCGGTCCGCTAGAGGTTGCTTAAATGGCTCGCATCGTCCCCTGGTTAGATCGCCACCAAATCCCCCTCTATCTCCTGGCCCTGGGCGTCGGCGCAGCTGTCGGTCTCATCGTCCCGGTTTCGGAGGCGTGGATTGATCCCCTCCTCATGGCGCTCATCTACGCCACCTTCCTGGGGCTTCCGCTAGCTTCCCCGAGCTCCACCCTGGGTTCCTCTCTGCGTGATACCCGCTTCCTCGCTGCGCTCCTGGTGCTCAACTTCGTGCTAGTTCCCGCCGTGGTCTACCTCCTCACCCGCCCCATCGCTCAGAATCACACGCTTCTCATCGGCGTACTCCTGGTGTTGCTCGCCCCCTGCGTGGATTATGTCATCGTCTTTTCCGGCCTCGCGGGTGGAGCCAAGGAAAAGCTCTTGGCCGCCACTCCCCTGCTCATGGGCCTGCAAATGCTTCTCTTACCGGTGTATCTGCGCTTCTTTGCCCCGGCGGCAAGCGAGGTCTTTCAGCTCAGCCCCTTCATTCGGGCCTTCCTTCTTCTCATCGCTCTGCCCTTCGCGGCCGCAGCCCTCACCCAGCGGCTTCCCATCGCTCAACGGGCTCAGCACACCGCCGAGTCCAGCATGGTGCCACTGATGATGCTCACCCTGGCCGTGGTGGTGGCCTCGCAGATTCCGGCGGTGCGCCACGATCTTCCCCTGGCGGCAATACCCATCTACGTGGCCTTTCTGCTCATCATGGCCCCCATCGGTGCCCTCACCGCCAAAGTTTTCCACCAGGACGTTCCCGCCACCCGCGCCCTCGTCTTTTCCGGGGCCACCCGCAATTCCCTGGTGGTGCTCCCCCTGGCGCTCACCGTTCCGGGAGCGGCCGCCGTGGTGGTCACCCAAACCCTGGTGGAGTTGCTGGGCATGGTGGTCTACGTGCGCCTTCTCCCCCGCTTTATCCGTTAAAAGCCGATAAACAAACCTAACCCACCGCCGTCTCAATCTTCACGGTGCCCTCTAGCAAGCGGTGCACCGGGCACTTATCGGCAATGCGCAGCAGCCCGGCGCGCTGTTCCTCATTGAGCGCCGGGTCAAAGTGAATCACGCGCCGGAAAGTGGTCAGCAGCCCTTCCTCCCAGCGGCGTTGTTCGAGGTTCACCTCTACCCTGGTGTCTCCTTGGTCGAATCCCTTGCGTCGGGCGTACATACCCATCGTCATGGAGGTACAGGCCACGAGCGAGGCCTTCAGCAGGTCGAAGGGGTTGGGGCCGAGGTCAGCGGCTCCGGCGACGCTCACGGGCTCGTCGGCAAGTATGACGTGGCGCCCGGAGCGTATCTCCGTGGTGAAGTCGGAGCCCTCCGCGGGCTTGGCCACGGCATCGACGCTCACGTGCTCCGGGATATAGCGCCCAGCCCAGGCGGCGATGACCTCGGCGGCATAGGCCGCATGGGTGGGGTCGCTAAGCAGGTGGTCGGCCCCGTCGAGGCTGATGAAGCTCTTGGGCTGGTGGGCGTGGCGGTAGATGGATTGGGCGTTGCCGATATTTACTACCACATCCTCCGGGGAGTGCATGACGAGCAGGGGCACGCGCAGCCCTTGGATGCGGGTGCGTTGCTTATCCGTGCGGGTATCGTCCAGGAACTCCCCGCTCAGCGGCACCTCCCTATCCCCCAGCCGCAGGCTGCTTTCCACCACCTCAAAGGGCGCGGCGATGCTGGCCACGGCGCTCAAGCCCTCGACGTCGTTGGCGGCGGCCAGGGCCGCGGCCCCGCCCAGGGAGTGCCCGATGAGCAGGTTGGGGCTCCCCACGTTGCGGGACATCCAGGCGGCGGCCTCCCGGAGGTTGGGGGCGTTCTCCTCGGAGTATTCCACGCGCAGCACCGTGTAGCCCACCTCGGTGAGGCGTCGGGAAATGCGCACGGCGGCCGGGTTGTTGAAGCAGTGGGCGAAGAGCACGTAACCGCGCACGGCCCCCTCGGGGCGGTCAATCACGAAGTTGGCGCTATCAATGCTAATCAATTGGTCTATCCCTTCACGGCGTGGCTGAGCGCGCGGGCGGCGGCTATGCACCAGTGAATCACGAGGAGATAGAGCAGGGCCAGGCTCGCCCCGTGCAGGCCGAGCGCATAGGCCCCGGCCCCGCAGGTGGCCACGGGGAAGGTGGAGGCCCACCAGGTTGGGTTATAGGGTGCCCACTGCGGAAGGCTGCTCCAATGCCGCCACGCGGCCCAGAGCGCCAGGGGAATACCCAGCCCCAGCACGATCCAGCCATAGGCGCGTGGCCCGCCGAGGGTGAGCACCGCAACGACGGATTGCCCCACGATACCCAGGGGAATCCAGCAGGTGGCCGCCAGGGGCGCGGGTGGCCCCAGGGGCAGCATGCGGCGATACACCAGGATAAAGGCGGGAATCGCGCCGCCTATGGCCAGCAGGCACAGCGCCCAACCGATGAGCTTCACGACGTCGCCAGCTCCCGACGCCGCCCACTGCGCCATGCCCACGGCGGGCACCACGGGGGACATCACGGGAAAGAGCGAGAGGAAGTTGAGTTCTCCGCGCAGCGCTGGCCAGTAGGCAAGGTTGGCCCCCACGCAGATGATCGCGCCCAGGCCTGCCAAGATCGCGTGCAGCCACCACTGGTGAGTCAGCGGGGTCTGTGCCATGCCCACGGCGGTGATCGCCATGCCAAGGATTGCCCAGGCAGGCAGGGAGGCTCGCTCTATCGGCGGAATACGGTGGCGCGCCCAGCCCGCGAGGATACTCAGCACCAATCCGGCGGCGAGCAACGTGAGAAGGGCAGAAATAACGGTCCAGCCATGAAGGCCGCCGAGTATGGCAAACCCTGCGGTGCCGAGCGCGGCACCGGACCAAGCCGGCCCCCAGGGTGGGAGGTTTCCTTTTTTCATAGCACTCCATCAAACGCGAGAATCGCGGAAAGGGGAAACAATTTTTTCATCTCATTTTACGGGATTTGCCGCCCATCGCACGGAATTGTACCTTTATCTCAACGATTCACCGATAGTTAAGGCAGTTCATGACCACAGCACCAACCCTCACCGCCCGCGAGCGCACCCGCGTTATTACCGCCTCCACCGTGGGTACCACCATTGAGTTCTATGACTTCTACGTCTACGCCACCGCCACCGTGGCGGTCTTTCCCCATCTCTTCTTCCCCAAGTCAGAAAATCCCACCGTAGGCCTGTTGGCTTCCTTTGCCACCTTCGGCCTGGCCTTCTTGGCTCGTCCGCTGGTTTCCATCATCTTTGGGCACTTTGGGGACGTGATCGGGCGCAAGGCCACCCTGGTCTTTGCTCTGCTCACTATGGGCATCGCCACCTTCCTCATCGGCGTGCTCCCCACCTATCAGCAAGTGGGCATCATCGCCCCGGCCCTGCTGGCGCTCATGCGCTTCTGCCAGGGCCTCGGCCTGGGCGGCGAATGGTCGGGAGCGGCCCTCCTAGCCACGGAAACCGCCGAGGAGGGAAAGCGCGCCTGGGCCGCCATGTGGCCACAGCTGGGTGCCCCCTTTGGTTTCTTGCTCGCCAATGGTCTCTTCCTCATCCTGGTCTCGGCCTTCGATTACACCAATGGTGACCTCGATAATGCCTTCATGGTGTGGGGTTGGCGTATCCCGTTCCTGGCCTCGGCGGTGATGGTGGCCGTGGGCCTCTACGTTCGCCTGCGCCTGGAAGAAACCCCGGTGTTCCAACAGGTCATCGACCAAGATAAGCGCGTCTCCTCCCCGCTCCTTGAGGTATTCCGCACCGCCGGGGGCCCGCTCGTCATCGGCACCTTCGTGATGGTGGGCTGCTATACCCTGTTCTACCTGGTCACCACGTGGATTCTCTCTTACGGCATTGATGCAGCCGGCCTGAACTTTGCCTATACAGACTTCCTCAAGCTCCAGCTCATTTCCATCTTCGGCTTCATCGCGGGCGTGCCCCTTTCCGGATGGCTGGCCGATAAGGTAGGCCGCAAGCCCACCCTGCTGTGGGTCACGGTGGCCATCATCGTCTTTAGTGCCACCTTCTCCCTCTTCCTCGGCAGTGGCAGCGCCAACACCACCAGCGTGCTGCTCTTCCTAAGCATCGGCATGTTGCTCATGGGGCTCATCTTCGGCCCCATGTCTGCGGTTCTCCCCGAGCTCTTCCCCACCAACGTCCGCTATACCGGCTCCGGCATCGCCTATAACGTGGCTTCTATCCTGGGCGCGGCCATCGCCCCCTTCATCGCCACCGCCTTGAACGCCAAGTTCGGTGTGAGCGCCGTGGGCCTCTATCTGGGAGTGGTCTCCGTGATCTCTCTCATCGCCATCATCGTCATGCACGAGACCCGTGAACAGGACCTCAGCGCAATCTAGCGCCCGCGGCGTCGGCGGTGCGTGAGGCTAAACTGCACCGCCTCGATCATGCCGGTATCCAGCAGGGCGCGGCGCAGGGCAAACTGATAGCGCCACAGGCGGCGGAACACGCGATCAAAGCCCGCCGCGGCGGCCTCTCGGGAGTGCGCCTCAAAGCATTCCGCATGGAGCTTGAGGGCCAGGGAGTAGTGCTCGGCAAAATGCCTCTCGGCCACCACCCGCAGCCGGCTTTCCTGATCTGCCAGCCGATGTACCTGTTCCACGCTGGGGTATTCCAGCCCCGGCCAGATATAGGCCCGCAGCACATCCACGCTGCGCTGCGCCGCCGCACCAAACTCCGCAGTGGCCACCAGGGCCTGTATCGCGCAATAGCCCCCTGGGTGCAGGGATTGATCCAGGCTGGCCATGAAGTCCGCTCGCTGGGCGGGGCTGAGCTGTTCTAGGTATTCCACGCTCACCACGGCCTCCGCCTGGGGACGAACCCCACCGGGTGCCACCGGCTGCGGCATCGTCACGGTGCGCGCGTCGGTCACCCCGGCGAGGGTAAGGCGTTCCTCGGTGGCACTGGCGCAGGTAGCGTCGGCGGTCACGGCGCTGGGGCGTGCCCCGCGATCCACGGCGGCCAGCGCCACCGCTCCCCCCGTGGCCGGGTATTCCAGAACGTCGGTGCCGCGCCGGACCTCCGCGGCGTCGAGAAGCGCCTGCACCGCCGTGGCCTGGGCGGCCTCTAAATCCGCGCGCTCGATTGCCACGGGCGGGGCCACGCGGGTGATGTCCACAAAATGTGTGCCCGGCTCGTTGCCGTGCCCGGCACCGCGGACAAAGCTCGGCACGGATTCCCGCACCGTGGTGGGCACCCCGGATTCAAAGAGCCCTCCCATGAAACTCATGTCATCGGCGGAGGAGAACTCCACCAAATCGGCGGGCAGCGCGCCACCGTCATAAGGGCGCGGACGTACCTCGCCGCGCGCGGGCTTGTACCCGGCGCGCAACAAGGCCATGAGCACCGCGTGCAGATCGCTGGCCCACCATTCCCCCGCCATATATGATTCCGCCAGCCCCAGCCAGCCGGAGGCCGCGAGGCGATAAAAAAGTTCCTCGTGTTCCACTACGAGGTCCGGGCGTTCGGATTCCAAATCCAACCCCGCCTCCTGGCATGCCTGAGCAAACTCCGCCTCGGCGCGGCGCGCGCGCCTGCGCATCCGCCAATCCCTCGGCACGGCGGCAAGCCCCGGCCAGGCCTCCATGTCAATGGCCGCGAGGTGCTGGTGTGTCATGTGTGCCTCTGTGCCTTCATATCCGTTCACCGCTTCACAACGATACCCAGCGCAGGGCTCAGCGCGCTAAAACAAAAATCCCTCCCACCTTCATTGTGTGTTTTAGCCCGAATGGGTGGGTTCCTGTGGCCCGTGCACTGCCAAAGGTGAGAGAGGCGACTAACATCATCTGCACTAGCACTGCACCTCAATCGAAAAACAGGAGCGTACACGCCCATGTCATCCGAGAAGAAGGCCTACCGCCCCGCAGGTGGGCGCCACCACGTCGTCGTGATCGGCTCCGGCTTCGGCGGCCTTTTTGCCACCAAGGACCTCAAGGACGCCGACGTTGACGTCACCCTCATTGACCGCGGTAACCACCACCTCTTCCAGCCCCTGCTCTACCAGGTAGCCACGGGTATTCTTTCCTCTGGGGAGATCGCCCCGTCTACCCGCCAAATCCTCGCGGGGCAGGAGAACGCCTCCGTGGTCAAGGGCGAGGTCACCGACATTGATATTGAGTCCAAGACCGTGACCACTCACCTGGGCAACTACGAGCGCAGCTACGAGTACGATTCCCTCATTATCGCCGCCGGTGCTGGGCAGTCCTACTTTGGCAACGATCACTTTGCCCAGTACGCCCCCGGCATGAAGACGCTGGACGACGCCCTGGAGATCCGCGCCCGCATCATCGGCGCCTTCGAGCGCGCCGAGCTGACCACCGATCCCGCCGAGCGCGAGCGCCTCCTGACCTTCGTCATCGTGGGCGCGGGCCCCACCGGCGTGGAGCTGGCCGGTCAGCTCGCGGAGATGGCGCACCGCACGCTTTCCGGCGAGTACCGCAACTTCTCCACCGATTCCGCCAAGATTTTGCTTCTCGACGGCGCGCCCCAGGTCCTCCCGCCCTTCGGTAAGCGCCTGGGCCGCAAGGCTCAGCGTCAGCTTGAAAAGCTCGGCGTGGAGGTCAAGCTCGGCGCAATGGTCACCAACGTGGATGAGACCTCCGTGACCTACAAGGCCGGCGAGGAAGAGCACACCATCGAGAGCTACACCAAGATCTGGTCCGCCGGTGTGGCCGCCTCCCCGCTGGGCAAGCTCGTGGCAGATCAGGCCGGCGTGGAGGTGGATCGCGCCGGGCGCGTGCAGGTCAATCCCGATCTCACCGTGGGCGAGCACAAGAACGTCTTTGTCATCGGTGACATGATGGGCCTCAACCGCCTGCCAGGCGTGGCCCAGACCGCCATTCAAACCGGCCAGTACGTAGCCGAGCAGATCGCCGCCGAGACCGAGGGCACCCAGCAGCCGGAGCAGCGCGAGCCTTTCGAGTACTTTGACAAGGGCTCGATGGCTACCATCTCCCGCTTCTCCGCCGTGGTGAAGATGGGCAAGGTAGAGGTCACCGGCTTCATCGGCTGGTTGCTGTGGCTGGCCGTGCACGTGATGTACCTGGTAGGCTTCCGCAACCGCCTCGTGGCCGCCTTCGCCTGGGGTCTCAATGCCCTCTCGCGCAAGCGCTGGAACCTGGCCACCACCCGCCAGCAGCTGCACGGCCGCAACGGCCTGAACAAGCTCAATGGTCTGATTGGCCCGGATGCCGATTTCCCCATCGAGGTACGCGATACCCGCCGCTTCGGGGAAAAGTAAGCCCCTCCTCCCTTCTGCTAGCCTGTGGAGCAGGCAAACGGGGTGCGCTGAGCGCTGAGAACACACCCGTGGAACCTGCTCTAGTTCGTGCTAGCGAAGGGATTTTGTCATATGGCACTGCCGCGCGTGCTCACCATCGCCGGAACCGACCCCACCGGGGGTGCCGGTATCCAGGCGGACATCAAGGCCATCTCGGAGGCCGGGGGATTCCCCCTTTCCGTGACCACCGCCCTGGTAGCCCAAAATACCCACGGGGTGCGCTCCATCCACACCCCGCCCCAGGAGTTCCTGGTGGCCCAGCTCGATGCCGTCTTTGAGGACGTCACCGTCGATGCCGTGAAGATCGGCATGCTCGGCACCGCCGACACCATCGCCACGGTGGCGAACTATCTGGCCCAGCACCCCATCCCCATCGTGCTCGATCCGGTGATGGTATCCACCAGCGGGCACCGCCTGCTCGACGCCGAGGCCGAGGCCGCCCTGCGCGAGTTCTGCGCCCAGGCCACCGTGGTCACCCCCAACCTCAAAGAACTGGCCGTGCTGGCCGAGGCCCCCGAGGCCACCACCCTGGACGAGGCAATCGACCAGGCCGCGGCCCTAGCACGGCGCTGGGATACCACCTTCATCGTCAAGGGCGGCCATCTAGGTGGCACCCACGCCGATAACGCCTTAGTCACCCCGGAGGGCTCGGTCTCCCGCGTCCCCTGTCCGCGTATCGACACCCCGCACACCCACGGCACCGGCTGTTCCCTCTCTTCCAGCCTCGCCACCCGCCTGCTTATCGACGCCACCCCGGCCCAGGCTCTCGCATGGTCTACCCGCTGGCTGGCCGAGGCGATCCGCCACGGCGCGGACCTTCACGTCGGCAGCGGCAACGGCCCCGTGGATCACAGCCACCGTAGCCGACGCCTAGCCGAGGCCGCCTCCGCGCAGCCCTGGCCGCTGCCCACGGAACTCTCCCCGATCCCTGAGTCCGATGATTCCTGGGCCGCCGGACCCTGGACGCGCGCGCTGTGGAGCCTGGCTCAACGCCCCTTGGAGGAAACCCACCGCCTTTCCTTTATCGAAGAATTGGCCCAGGGCACCCTGCCGCGCGAGGACTTCCTCTTCTATCTGGCCCAGGATTCCCATTACCTGCTTTCTTATTCCCGCACCCTGGCCAGGGTGGCCTCCCGCTGCGATCACCCGGAGCACTCTATCGCCTGGGCGCGCAGCGCGGCGGCCTGCTTGGAAGAAGAAGCCCAGCTCCATCGCTCGGAACTCGGTACCCTCACCGAGGAGGTCTCCCCCGTCACCCTGGCCTATACCTCCTTCCTCGCGGCCGCCGCCGATTCCCACTACGCCGAAGCCGCCGCCGCGGTGCTGCCCTGTTACTGGATTTACGCGCACGTGGGTATGCATCTGCGCGCGGCTACCCACTCGGATCACCCCTATGCCCCGTGGTTACACACCTATGGGGATGCCGCCTTTGTGGAGGAGACGCATAGGGCCATTGAGCGGGTGGAACACGCCCTGGCCGAGGCCTCCCCGGCCCAGCGAGTGAGTGCCGCGCGGGCTTTCGTGGCCGCGTGCTACTTCGAACGAGATTTCTTCCGGCAGGCATCCTGCCGCTGATTGTGCGTGCGCTCACCAGAGGCTCTACAGTGTCATAGGAATTACCCCTCAATAGCAAGGACGCTTACCTATGGCCACAACCACGCAGCGCCCACCGCGCGGTCTCGATGCGAGCTGGACCATCTCCCTTTTTGGTACCGCTGTGGGCGCCGGTATTCTCTTCCTCCCCATCAACGCCGGAAGTTCGGGGGTGTGGCCGCTGCTCATCGCCACCCTCCTCATCGGCCCCATGACGTACTTTTCCCATCGGGCCTTGGCCCGCATGGTGTGCGTCTCCCCGCGCAAGGGGGAGGACATCACCGTGGTGGCCCGCGATTACTTCGGGGAGAAGATCGGCTGGGTTATCACCCTGCTGTACTTTGCGGCCATCTATCCCATCGTGCTCATCTACGGGGTGAGCATCACCAATACCGTCAATAGCCTCATCGTCAATCAATTCCACGGCCCGGAGATTCCCCGCCCGCTCCTCTCCGGCCTTCTAGTGGGCGGCATGACGCTCATCTTGGTCTTTGGCCAAAAGATCATGCTGGCCGTCACGCAGTTCCTGGTGTACCCGCTCATCTTCCTGCTGGGTGCTATCTCCTTGTACCTCATTCCCTCCTGGGATCTCGATGGCTTCTTTGGTGCTCCCAGCGAGAGCGTGTGGGCGACCATCGGCGCCGTCTGGCTGGTCATTCCGGTCTTGGTCTTTGCCTTCAACCACTCCCCAGCCATCTCCCAGTTCTCCCTGGCCATGCAGCGCAATCACGGGGAGAAAGCCACCCGGCACGCCTCGGTGGTGCTGGCCTATACCGCCATCTTGCTCACGGTATTCACCATGTTCTTCGTGTGGTCTTGTTCGCTGGCCCTGGGCACCGAGGGGCTAGAGGCCGCCCGCGAGGCCAATCTTCCGGTGTTGTCCTATATGGCCAATGCCTTTGATAATCCCGTGTTGTCCTACCTCGCCCCGATTATCGCCATCGCGGCCATCGTCTCTTCTTACTTCGGCCACGTGCTCGGCGCGGCGGAGGGCGCGGAGAGTATCGTGCGCGGCGTCGTCAAGCGCGATCTTCCGCAGCGCCCGCTGGAGCTCGGCGTTTATGCCTTCATCTTTCTCACCACCTGGTTGGCGGCCATCGTCAATCCCAGCGTGCTCGACCTCATCGAGACTCTTTCCGGCCCCGTGATCGCCGCCTTGCTCTATCTCATGCCCATGTATGCGATTTCCAAGGTTCCGGCGCTGGCGCCCTATCGCCACCAGGCCTCGAATGTCTTTGTGGTGATCTCCGGCGTGGTGGCCATCAGCGCGATCGTGTTCAAGATTGTGGCTTAGCCAGCACCGCCACGAGGAAGTCCGCTTCCTCGTGAAAAGGGCGTAGATCCCAGGTGGAGTATCGGTTCTCCACCACCAGGCCGGTTTGCTCGCAGGTCTCCGTAAAGTCCCCGAACTCCCAGCCGCGCCCGGCACCAAAGCCCACCACAAAGCGGCCTCCGGGTGCCACGGCCCCCGCGATATTGTGCAGCGCCTCCCCGCGCCGCGGCTCCTCGATGAAGGTCACCACGTTACCGGCGCACACCACCACGTCGTACTTGTTCCTGGGGAGTTCGTCTCTCCCCAGATCCGCTACCTGCCAGGTCGCCTCGGGGTAATCCTTGCGCGCGTGCTCGATAAGCACGGGGTCAAGATCGGTTCCTTCTACCTCGTGCCCGCGCCGAGCCAGCCAGCCTCCGATACGCCCGGTGCCACAGCCCGCATCCAGGATGCGAGCGTTGCGGGGCGCGAGGGCGTCGATAAGCCGGGCCTCGCCAAAGATGTCCTTTCCGCTCGCGGCGATGCGCTGCCAGCGCGCGGCATAGTCGTGGGAGTGTTGGGGATTGGCGGCCAGGAGTTCTTTCCAGGTTGGCATGGGCACCAGTGTATCCTTCTAGACTCATGGATCTGTGCCGCATTTTTCACAACGGTGTTCCCTCTACCGGCCCGGAAAAAGGGGATTTCTGCTGGTTAGACCTTCAGCACCCCACTGAAGAACGCATGGCTGAGGTGGCCGAGCGCCTTGATCTCGATGAATTGATCGTGGAAGATGCCGTTACCGCCCGGCAGCGCCCCAAGGTGGAGCGCTATGATTCCGTGCTCTTTGTGGTCATGCGCACGGTGGCCTATACGGAAGCCCCCAGCGATCCCCGGCAGATTATTCGCACCGGGGAGGTTCACCTGGTGATCGGCACCGATTTCCTGCTCAGCGTGCGCCACGGGGTGCAGGTTCCCGGCCTCATCGAGCGAATGGATCGCCCCTTGGCCTTGGAGGACCACGGCCCCTTTGCCCTGGCCTGGTGCGCCGCGGACACCATCGTGGAGGAATACCTGCGCATTGCCGATGAGCTAGAAGAGGACCTTAACGATCTGGAAGAGGCGGTGTTTAACCCGAGCTCGAACTTTCATATTGATGAGATCTATCAACTCAAGCGCGAGGTTTTGGAAATGCGCCATAGCCTCGACCCCCTTCCTGGGGCATTAAACAATCTACTAAAACAAAATAAAGACCTATTGAGTAAGGAGGTGCGCTCCTATTTCCGCGACGTGGCCGATAACGCAAATATCGCCCGCGACCGGGTGGTGAGCTGCGATGAGCGCCTATCTGCCCTTATCGACGCCGGGGCGGCCAAGATCTCCCTCCAACAGAACCAGGACATGCGTAAACTTTCCGTGCTCGTGGGCATGGTGGCCCTGCCCACCCTCATCGCCGGTATTTATGGCATGAACTTCGAGCGCATGCCGGAATTATCCTGGCCGCTGGGTTATCCGCTGGCGCTGCTCGCCATGCTGGTTTCTGTGCTGCTGGTGTGGTGGATTTGCCGGAAGCGCGGCTGGGTCTAGCCTGGCTAGGTCTAATCCGGCTGAGCCTGGTCTGGCTGTGTACGCAGTGCCCCCAGCCCAGCTGCGTACTCGGCCCAGCTGAGTCGAGTTCGTCTGCCGTTTAGCCCCGCCGTCATTTAATCCACCGGCGAGGCTCGCCGCCTCCCCCGCCCAGCGCTCCTACCCCACCGTCATGGTGCGCAGCGTGCCACGGGCCAGCAATCTGTCCCCCTGGCGCATCTGCACGTCCCACAGCTGAGTGCGTCGCCCGCACTGAATCGCGGTCGCGCGCGCGGTCACAACCCCAGAAGAAACGGAGCGAATAAAGTCCGTGCTGTTATTGACCCCCACCACCGGCCTGCCCTCGGTGGATACCAGCGCCGCCATCGAGCCCACCCCCTCGGTGAGCAGGCAGTAAATCCCCCCGTGCACCAAACCCATCGGTTGTTTATGCCGATCATCCACCTCTAGTTCCGCGCATACTTCCTCCGGCCCCACGGCGGTAAAGCGGATTCCCAGCGCTGCCTCGGCCCCCTGGGAAGCGGCATTGATCTGGTCCAGGGCTGCGGCGTCCAGCGGCTCCTGTGCCGCCTGTTTCATCATCTGCTGAAAGTCCATGCTTCTCATCCAAGCATCTGCGCGGGCTCGCAGGGTAGTCTTTTGGGCATGACTCATAATTCTCAGGCTCACATCGGTGTTATCGGACTCGCGGTGATGGGCTCCAACCTTGCCCGCAATTTCGCCCATCACGGTCACACCGTGGCCGTTTATAACCGCACGGCGGCCAAGACCCAGGACTTCATGGCCGCCCACGGCGAGGAGGGTGCCTTCCTTCCCGCCGAGACCATCGAGGAGTTCGTGGCCTCACTGGAACGCCCGCGCCGGGCCATCATCATGGTCCAGGCCGGTGCTGCTACCGACGCCGTGATTAACCAGCTCGCGGACGCGATGGAGGAAGGCGACATCATCGTCGATGGCGGCAACGCCCTCTACACCGATACCGTGCGCCGCGAGAAGGAAATCTCCGCCCGCGGCCTGCACTTCGTGGGCACCGGCATCTCCGGCGGCGAGGAGGGCGCGCTCACCGGCCCCTCCATCATGCCGGGCGGCACCAAGGAGTCCTACGCCTCCCTGGGTCCGCTGCTAGAGGATATTTCCGCCAAGGTCGATGGCACCCCCTGCTGCACCCACATCGGCCCCGATGGCGCCGGGCACTTCGTCAAGATGGTGCACAACGGCATCGAATACGCCGATATGCAGGTGATCGGTGAGGCCTACCACCTGCTGCGTTATGCCGCAGGCCTAGAGCCCGCCGAGATTTCCCAGGTATTCCAGGAGTGGAACCAGGGCGCCCTCAACTCCTACCTCATCGAAATCACCGCCGAGGTACTCGCCCAGGTCGATGCCGCCACGGGCCGCCCGCTTATCGACGTCATCGTGGACGCCGCAGGCCAAAAGGGTACCGGCCGCTGGACGGTAAAGGCCGCCCTCGACCTGGGTATTCCCGTCACCGGCATCGGTGAGGCCGTGTTCGCCCGCGCGCTCTCCGGGGCTCGCACCCAGCGCGAGGCCGCCCGCTCCCTGCCCGCCGGTAGCCTCACCACCCTGAAGGATCTGGGCGTGGATACCCAGGGCTTCATCGAGGACGTCCGCCGCGCGCTCTACGCCTCCAAGTTGGTTTCCTATGCGCAGGGCTTCGATGAGATCAAGGCGGGCTCGGCGGAAAACGGCTGGGACGTGGACCCCCGCGATCTGGCTACTATCTGGCGCGGCGGCTGCATTATCCGCGCCAAGTTCCTCAACCGCATCGTGGAGGCCTATAACGAGAACCCCGAGGTGGAGTCCCTGCTGCTGGACCCGTACTTCAAGGGCGAGGTGGCCGATTCCCTCGATTCCTGGCGCCGCGTGGTGATTCTGGCTACCCAGCTGGGCCTGCCCATTCCGGTCTTTGCCTCCTCGCTGTCCTACTACGACAGCCTGCGTGCCGAACGTCTGCCCGCCGCACTCATCCAGGGGCAGCGCGATTACTTCGGAGCGCACACCTACGAGCGCACCGATCGCCCCGGCCACTTCCACACCCTGTGGTCCCAGGACCGCACCGAGGTGGAGGCGTAGCCTAGTATCTTACGGGTGACTTCTTTCTCCGAGCTCGGCTTGCCCGAGCCCATCACCCGTTCTTTGCGCTCCCAGGGGATCACCTCCCCCTTCCCTATTCAAGAGGCCACAATCCCGGATATTCTCGCCGGGCGTGATCTTTTGGGGCGCGGCCCCACGGGTTCGGGTAAGACCTTCGCCTTTGGTCTGCCCATGCTGGCTCTCCTGGCCGGTGCACCCTCCCGCCCCGGCCACCCACGTGGCCTGGTGCTCGTGCCCACCCGCGAGCTCGCCGCGCAGATTCGGGAGCGTTTGGCCGATCCCGCCGCTGCCCTGGGCCTGCGGGTCATCGACGTCGTGGGCGGGGTGAATATCAAGCGCCACAAGACCGCCCTGGCCGCCCCCGTGGATCTGCTCGTGGCCACCCCTGGTCGCGCCCAGGACCTCATCAATCAGCGCGCCCTCTTTTTTGATTCCGTGGAGATCACGGCCTTGGACGAGGCCGATCAAATGGCGGACATGGGCTTTTTGCCCCAGGTGCGCAAACTCCTCGACCTCACCCCCCGTGGCCAGCGCCTGCTCTTCTCGGCCACCCTCGATGGTCAGGTCAGCACCCTGGTGCAGCGCTACCTCCACGATCCCGTGGAGCACTCCACCGCCCCCGTGCAGGCAGCCGTGGATACCATGAGCCATTACGAGTTTCTGGTGGGCAGCCGCGAGGCCCGCAACGAGATCGTGCTGCGCATCGGCGCGCGCAAGGGGCGAACCATCATGTTCATGCGCACGAAGCACGGCGTGGATCGCCAGGTCAAAAAGCTCCAGCGCGCCGGTATCGCCGCCGCGGGCCTGCACGGTAATAAGGGGCAATCCACCCGCACGAGAGCCCTGGAAGGCTTTGCCGATGGCTCCGTGCCGGTGCTCGTGGCCACCGACATCGCCGCGCGCGGCATCGACATCGGGGAGGTATCCCTGGTAGTTCACGTCGATCCCCCCGCCGAGCATAAGGCCTATGTGCACCGCGCCGGGCGTACCGCCCGCGGCGGGCACAGCGGCACCGTGGTCACCCTGGTGATGGAGCAGCAGGAAAAAGAGGTGGCCCAGCTCCTGCGCAAGGCCGGGGTGGACGCACAGCAAATAACGATCACCCCCGATTCTCCGGATTTGGCTAAAATCACGGGAGCACGTGTTTCCAAGAAGAAGGCTGGCTCCTAAGCCACCATGGACATATTCATAGGTATTCTCTCTCTACTCGGCTTCATTTTGCTCACGGCCAGCACGGGGCTCTTCGTGGCCATCGAGTTTGCGCTCACCGGGGTGGAGCGCTCCACCGTAGATAGCCACGTCAAGGAGCGTGGCGACGCCTCCGCGCGCGCCGTGCAGCGGGACTTCCGCAATCTTTCCTTCGTGCTTTCCGGCGCACAGCTTGGCATCACGGTCACCACCCTGGCCACGGGTTTCCTCGCGGAGCCCATCTTGGCGCGGTATTTCACCCCCGTCCTCGAACTCGTGGGGCTTTCGGAAAGTTCCTCTTCCACCGTGGCGGTGATTCTGGCGATGATCGTTGCCACCGCCCTCTCGATGGTCTTTGGCGAGCTCGTACCTAAGAATATTGCGATCACCATGCCGCTACCGGTAGCGCGCTTCGTCGTGCATCCGGTGCACATCTTCAACACCGCCTTCAAATGGTTCATCAACTTCCTCAACGTGGCGGCTAACTGGGTGGTTCGCAGGCTCGGCATCGAGCCCGCCGATGAATTAGCCTCCGCGCGCTCCCCCCAGGAATTAGGCTCCCTGGTGCGCCACTCCGCCGGGGAGGGCGGTATCGACGCCGCCACGGCCGAGGTCTTGGAGGCCTCGCTGAAGTTCGGTGAGACCACCGCCGAGGAACTGATGACTCCCCGTTCCACCGTGGATCTCTTGCAGGCCGAGGAAAGCGTTAATCACCTCATCGCGCTCAGCCTGGATACCGGTCATTCCCGCTTTCCCGTGGTCAATGGCGATCTCGATGAGACCCTGGGCGTGGTGCACGTCAAGGATGCTTTTTCCGTTCCTTCCCAGGAGCGCCACCAGGTCACCGTGGGTTCTTTGGCCCGCAAAATACCCACGATCCCGGAATCCCTCGGCGGCGATGCCGTCCTCAAGGCCGTGCGTTCTGCGGGCTCTCAAATGGTGCTGGTGGCCGACGAGTACGGCGGCACCGCCGGAATCATCACGATCGAGGACGTCGTGGAGGAGATTCTGGGCGATGTTTACGACGAACACGATGACCAAGTAGCCGAGCGCGATTTTCAGCGCTTTGGCACTAGTTGGGAGGTCTCCGGGCTGGTGCGCACCAGTGAATTGGCCGAGGAAATTGGCTATCACGCCCCGGAGGGTCCTTACGAAACCTTGGGCGGGCTAATTATGTCCCAGATGGGCCGCATACCCCAGGTGGGCGACGTCGTAGTGCTCAGCGATGCCCAGGGGCATTGGCTGGCCCGGGTTTCCGGAATGGACGAGCGCCGCATTGACCGGGCGATTCTCACCCCGGTCACGGAGGAGGAAGCAAAGGAGTACCAGCAATGAGTATCTTTACCACCATCGCTCTCATCGCGGCTCTTCTTGCGGCCAATGCCTTCTTCGTGGCCAGCGAGTTCGCTCTCATTTCCTCGCGGCGCGATCGCGTGGAGGCTCTCATCGCCCAGGGCCGCCCCGGTGCCCAGCGGGTCTTATACGCCACCGAGCACCTTTCCATCATGCTTGCCGGGGCGCAGTTTGGTATCACCCTGTGTTCGCTGGTGCTCGGCAAGGTAGCCGAGCCCGCCGTGGCGCACTTCGTGGAAGAACCTTTCACCGCACTGGGCGTGCCCACCGATCTCATTCACCCCATCTCCTTTGTTATTGCCCTGGCGATTATCACCTTCCTGCACATTCTCTTCGGTGAGATGGTGCCCAAGAATATCGCCATTGCGGGACCGGAGACCCTGGCTTTGTGGCTGGCCCCCGGCATCATCGGCTGGGTGCGCCTCACCAAACCGATCGTGGAATTGCTCAACTGGCTGGCCCGTATCACGCTGCGTCTTTTTGGCATTGAGCAAAAGGATGAGCTGGATTCCACCGTGGATCAAAAGCAGCTGGCCTCCATGATCGCGGAGTCCCGCGCCGAGGGTTATCTTGACGCGGAGGAACACGCGCGCCTTAATAAGGCGCTCCGCTCGGAAAACCGCAGCCTCAAGGAGGTGATGATTCCGCTGGATCAGGTGCGCAGCCTGGCCTTTGGCCGCACCGGCCCCACCATCGGTGATCTAGAGCAGTTGGTGCAAGAAACAGGCTTTTCCCGCTTCCCCGTCACGGGCCGCGATGGCTCCTACCTGGGATATGTTCACGTCAAGGACGTGCTGGGCTGGATGTCCTCTTCCTCGCCCCACACCGTGATTCCCCGCACGCAGTTGCGCCCGCTCATCTTTGTCGATGGGCAGCAGCCCCTAGATGAGGCCCTGAACACGCTGCACGTGCGCTCTGCGCACATGGCCCAGGTACGCGATCGCGGCGAGCTCATCGGCATCGTGGCCTTGGAGGATCTCATCGAGGAGTACGTGGGCACGGTAACCGACTGGACCCATGAATGAGGTATCTCGAACCGCACCAGTGGCACGCAGAAATGCGCCATCACGAGGAGCGCGCCGATGATCTCACCCGCGCCCATCTAGAGCGCCGCAAGGCGGGAGAAAAGCACCCCGTCTTTGATTTCCTTTTCGATTATTACCAGGTGCGCCCCGGTCAATTGCGGAAGTGGCACCCTGGCCTGGGTACCTATTTATTGGGCGATCCGCCCCATGCCCAGTGGAAGGATTATTGCGGCGGGGGCGTCGATACGCAGGCTTTTAGCGCGCGCCGCGGCGAGGGAATAGCCAAAATTGGGGAGCTTCTTTCTCGCACCGCCACGAATCCAGCGCATTTTGATTGCTTTGGCCTGCACGAATGGGCGATGGTTTATCACGGCACCCCGCGCCACGATCTGCCGCTGCGCCTGGGCGATAAAACCAACGAGGTGGTGGAGGCCCATCAGCTGCGGTGCACGCACTACGATGCCTTCCGGTTTTTCACCCCGCCCGCGCGGCCTTTGAACCTCACGGTGCTGAGCCGCTCGCAACAGCCTGAGCATGACCAGCGCGGTTGCGTTCATGCCACGATGGATCTGTACAAGTGGGCGCACAAGCTCGGCCCCCTGGTGCCAGGGGATTTGCTGCTGGATACCTTTGAGCTCGCCCGCCGCGCGCGGATTCTGGATATGGAGGCCTCCCCCTATGATGTGCGCGGTTTGGGCTTTGGGGTTGTGCCCATTGAGACAACCGAGGGCAAGGCGGAATATGTGCGCAGGCAGCGCGAGCTTTCCCACAGCGCCGCACCGCTGCGCGCGGCGTTGCTCAAGATTGTCTTAGCGGTCAAAGACGCTAAACTTCTACCTAAAAGCGAGACTAGCTAAGGGAGGACTTCCGGGTGCCGGGTCAACACAGGTCAGAAACAAAGAGTCATGGTGCGGTGATTACTACCATCATCGTCATCATCCTCGTCATTGCCGCCGTCATCTGGTGGTTGTTCTACCACAAGGATGATTCCTCCAATTCTTCCCAGGCTGAGGGCACCTGCGCAGAAACCGTCACCCTGCCCGTAGCCGAGCAGTATCCCGGTGCCGCGGATATGTTCTTGAGGGATTTCTCCGCCGAGTGCGTTCACCCCGAGCTCGTTGATTCCCCGGCTCAGGCCGCCCTCTACATCGGGGTGGATTCCGCCATTACCGACGCCATCCTCGTCGAGCAGGGCCGCGCCCGCGCCGAGGGCAGCGCTCCCAAGGTGGTGGGCAGCACCCCCGTGGGGTTGAGCACCCCGCAGGCCCTTGAGGACGTCACCGCCGTGGACCCCCAAGCGGTGTATTACGGCCAGGATCCCGCCGTGGCCCAGGCCGCCGCGCAGGCCCTCACCAATGATCCCGAGCAGGCCACGGTGCTCGCCGCCCGCGATGCCCAGACACCCGCCCCCGAGGACCCGGCCACCGCTACTGCTGTCACCGCCCTCACCAACCCCGAGGGCCGTATCTTCACCGCCCTGCCGGGTGCAGAGTTGGACTTCGCCGCCATCGCGCTGAATCCCGTTGAGGGCGTCTCCCAGGAGGCTATCGACGCCGCCGCTGCCGCCACGAATCCGCAGCAGCAACAACAAGGCGAGGGCGAAGAACAACAGCCGCAGGATCAACAGCCCGCTCAGGCGCAGACTCTCTTCCTCCTCGATACGTCCGAGCAGATGGTTCCCCATTTTGATGCCGCCCGTGCCGCTCTTGCTTCCGAGGCCAACGCTCTCAATCAGCCCGTGGCGCTGTGGAACTACTCTTCCCCGCTCAACCCCGGTGTGACTCGCCCCTGGCGCGATAACGTACAGTTCGGCCCCGCCGAAAGCATCATGCCCGTCCTCGATAACTTCGGCACCGGCGGTATCCCGCTCACCCGCACCTCCGTGCTAGCCGCGCTGCGCACCGCCGCCGAGCAGGCTCAGACCACGGGGCAGCCCGCTCGCGTAGTGCTCTTTACCTCCGGTACCTCCCCCGAGGATGTCGATGACGCCGCCTTTGGCCGCCAGCTCGCCGCCAGCCTAGAAAACCCCCAGATCACCCTAGAGGTTGTGCAGGCAGGCGATCAGACAGATCCGATCCTTGCCGAGCAGGCGGATTCCACCCGAACCCTCTAGAACCCCCGAAGAACCTTCTTAAAACTAGGAGGACTTGCGCGCCCGGCGGCGGGCCGCGAGTTCATCCACGGCGATAACGTTGCCTTCCTCCACGATCCTCTCGGAGGGGAAGGCGGCGATGGTGCCCGAGAGTTCCTTGACGATCCCCGGCACCGCAATGCCAAAGACGCCCTGCCCCCCACCGAGCAGGTCAATCACCTCATTGGCGGAGTGACATTCATACACGGTGGTTCCATCGGAAACCAGGGTGATCTCCGCAATGTCATCCACACCGCGATCGCGCAGGCGCTCCACGGCCAGGCGGATATTCTGCAAGGAAATGCCGGTATCCAGCAGCCGCTTCACAATCTTAAGCACCAAAATATCGCGGAAGGAATACAGGCGCTGCGAGCCCGAGCCCTGCGCCCCGCGGATGGAGGGCTTCACTAAGTTCGTCCGCGCCCAATAATCCAGCTGGCGGTACGTAATCCCGGCCACCTGGCAGGCGATCGGCACACGGTAGCCCACCTCTTCCCCCGGTCCAAGGTCGAAGAGTGATTCCTGCACAGGACGATCCTGGTTGTTGCTCACCGTCGTACTCCAATGATGTGTTGATCTTGGCGCGCGTATCACGCTCTATTCAATGCCAAGGTTATCCCAAGGTCAAGCGCGTCACGTGCGACACGCCCAAAACTTAAACCTCAAGTTGAAGTTTAAACCTAAGTTTCACCATTGTCATCTTTAGTCACATCCGTGTCACCAAAGAGATCCGACTCGGAAACACCCAGTTCCCTCATCATGCGCTCAAAATCGGCATCCGCCTGCGCATCGCCCGAGGCCGATTCCCCTTCTTCCCTCTCTTCCTCCGGCGCTCCAAAGCTCACACCCAAATATTCTTGCAAGGCATCGTCGGAGATAAAGAAGGAAAACTGCGTGAGCACATCATCATCCACATAAAAAGGAAGTTCCAGCGCCTGGGCCACCATCAGGGCATCCGAGGGGCGTGCATCAATCTCCGTGCCATCGTGGAGAGTAATCGTGGCAATAAAGACCCCCTCGAAGGCGCTGGTTATTCCCACCTCGGAAACCCTGTCTTGTAGGGACTCGATGAGGAGGTCAATGGTACCGGGACGGCGCGGCTCATACCCCACCGAACGAGCCTCCATCTCCGCCGCGGCTAAAGGCGAAATCCACAGGGGCAGCACGCGGTTGCGCTCAACCCAGCGCAACACCACGCAATAGAAATCCTCCGGCCCCGTGCTATGTACGCCGTGAAACTCAACGGAACTCATCGCGCAGCGCCTTCTTAAACAAAGAGGCATGCAGGGAAACCACCAGAGCACTCATCTGCTGGCTCATCTCCTCGGCCTGCTGCTTGGCGCTCTCCGAGCGGGACTTAGCCACGGGACCCGCCACCTGGCCGATCAGGTCAGCCTGGCGGCGCGCGGCATTGCGCAGGGAACGCAGATGACGCTCATCAAAGCCAAAAGCCTTCAAGGCCTCTGCGTTGCTCACCACGGTGACATCATCGGCATTAAACATTCCGGCGGCATCCGGGCTAATCAATTTCGCAGCGATGCAATCCTCCACCACGGAGGCCGAGACTCCCGCTTTGCGGGCAACCTCCTCATCGGTGAGGCGGAAAGGCGAGCTACGGAAGTTCTCCGGGGAAACCAGCGAATGTGAAATCGCGGTTACCTGCCCGGAATCCATAGCCTCAAGCTGCTCGCGGATAACCTTGAGCGGCAGGTAATTATCGCGCTGCATGGTGAGGATGTAGCGCAGGCGCTCCACGTCCTCATCGGTAAAGCGACGGTAACCCGAGGATGTGCGCTGAGGCATCACCAATCCCTCGGATTCCAGGAATCGAATCTTCGATACGGTGACGTCGGGAAATTCTTGACGCAACCGATCGAGAACGACGCCAATGGACATCGTCTTTTTTGGCTTTGACGCAGCCGCAGCCTTACTTACAGCGCTCATACAATGAAAAAAGGGTTACTCGGAGGCGGAGAGATAGACCAGACGGAACTTGCCAATCTGAATCTCATCGCCGGTGGACAGGGTCTCGGAGTTGCGGGGCTCACGGTTGACGTAGGTGCCGTTGAGAGATCCCACATCTACTACTTCGTATTCTCCCTCATCGGTGAGGCGAAACTCCGCGTGGCGGCGAGAAACAGTCACGTCATCGAGGAAAATATCGGACTCCGGGTGGCGGCCCGCCGTCGTGGTGGCCTGATCCAGCAAAAACCTGGCACCGGCATTGGGGCCTCGCTTAACCACAAGAAGGGCCGAACCCTTCGGAAGATTCTCCGCACTCACGGTGGCGGGAGCCCCCGATTCCATCTCCTTGAGCAGGTCGGCACGGAAAACCGAGGTGGTTTCCACCTGCGGCTGACCGATCCCGGTGTTCTCGCTCATGTCTCATCCTCCACTTGTTGGGTAAACGCTAACTACACATCATAGCGATGTCCATCCGATGTTGATGCTACCGGAAGATATTGCCAATGCCCCGCACAACGGAATTACCACCCGCCAGGGGATTATCGGAAACCATATACGTCCACGTGGCCGAAGGCCTCGCCAAACCGTAATCCTCCAGATACGCCCCTGTTTCGTCAATACGCACTTCATTAAAAGTCTCCACCGCCGCGTCCACGGCCCGCTGTGCCAATTCCTTGAACTCGCGCACCGCAATGCGGTGGTACTCGTCTAGCGGAGTCTCCCGGGCGATGGCGCGCAGGTGAATGGACTCGCGCACATCGTCCATGAGGGCCAGGTGATCGGCCCACGCGGAATCCAGGTGGTAGAGCATGATCTGGCGCGCGGCCTTCTCCCGCGAGCCCAATCCGGCGATCTCCTCCGCGCGTTCCGGGGCTCGCTGCGATAGTTCCTGCCAGGCCTGATCGGTGTCGAGCAGCCGGGCACGGCGGGCGTCGATAATCTCGCGCTGATCGGCCAGGAGTTTGTTGTATTTCCAGGTCTGCGCGTGAATCTCTAGCAGCTGCCCCTCCGTTACTCGCTGGCAGTGCTCAATAAAATCCCGCACCCGCTTTTGCTCGATGCGGCCCTGACTATCGGGCTGCGCGGTGATCTGCTCCCCGGCCCCACCCGTGGCCACCACATCATCTTCTAAGGAAACGAAGAAGAGGGAAAGACCCGGGTCCCCCTGCCGCCCAGCGCGTCCTCGGAGCTGATTGTCCAGGCGCGAAGATCGGTGCCGCGAGGTGCCAATCACCGCCAGGCCCTCCATGGCTCCCTCGCCAAGGCGAATATCGGTGCCGCGCCCGGCCATCTGGGTGGATACGGTCACGCGCCCCACCTGCCCGGCCTGGGCGATGATTCCGGCCTCCTCGGCGTCGTTCTTGGCATTGAGCACCGCCACCTCGATACCGCGTGCCACCAGTGCCTCGGCCAGGGCCTCGGATTCGGCCACGTCTTGGGTTCCCACCAGAATCGGCTGCCCGGTGGCGTGAAGGAGGGCGATTTCCTCCACGATGGCGGCGTTCTTTTCCTTCATGGTGGCGTAAATGCGATCTGCCTCATCAAAGCGGCGCAGGGGTTTTTCCCGCTCGATCACGGAAACGCGCAGGTCATAGAACTGTCGCAACTGGTCTGTGGCCTCTACCGCCGTGCCGGTCATGCCGCACACCAGGGGGTAGCGTCCCATGAGCGCCTGAAGGGTGATCGTATCGAGGATCTTGCCGCCCTCGGTCACGCTCAGCCCTTCCTTGGCTTCCACAGCGGCCTGCAAGCCATCCGGCCAGCGTTGGAGGTCGGCCACGCGGCCGCGGGAGGCGTCGATAAGCTGTACCTTGCCCTCGCGCACGATGTAGTGCACGTCGCGGTGCAGCAGGGCTTGCGCGTGCAGGGCCAGATTCACCTGTACGAGCGTGCTGCCCACGTGCTCGTCGTCGTAGAGGCTCTCAATTCCTAGGGCGCGCTCTACCTTGTGTGCACCCTGATCGGTGAGGAATACGTTGCGTTTGTCCTCGTCGGTGGTGTAATCCTCTTTTTCTTTCAGGCCGCGTACCACACCGGTGATCTGCCCCGTGGGCGCGGCACCGGGTTGGTTTCCCGCCAGTACCAGGGGCACCAGGGCCTCATCTACCAGAACGGAATCGGCCTCGTCCACCAGCGCGACGTCGGCGGGGGCCTGCACGGCCTCGGAGCGATCCACGATTTGCTGATCGCGCAGCACGTCAAAGCCGATCTCATTGACGGGTCCGTAGACCACATCGCGGCCATAGACCTCGCGCCGCTGCTCGGGCGATAATGCCTCGGCAATCGCGCCCACGCTCACGTCGAAGAACTCCACGAGGGGGCGCATCCACTCGGCGTCGCGCTGCGCCAGGTAATCGTTGACCGTTATCACGTGCACGCGCTTGCCCATGAGCGCAAAGCCCGTGGCCGCCATCGCGCCCACCAGGGTTTTTCCCTCGCCGGTGGCCATGTGCACCACATCGCCTTCCAGCAGGCGCAGCACCGCCTGGGATTGCACGTTAAAAGGCGTCATGCCCAGGGTACGCTGCGAGGCCTCCCCTAGTACCGCAAGGAACTCCACGGGGTCTTTGAGCTCGCCGCCGGAGAGCGCGGCGCGGGCGCGTTCGTTGAGTTCCTGCTGGCTACATTCGGCTAGTTCGGCTCCGCGCTCCGCCGCGTCATTCGTAATGGCGATGCTGCGCTTCTGGTTCCGGCTCGATCCCGAGCCCATAGCTTTCCAGAACCAGTCAAATGCGCCCATGAGGTGCTGCCTTCCCTAGCGTTCGGTTTACGACCCCCATATTCTAGTGAAAATGCAATCCCCACACGTCACCCTCCCCTTTAGTACCGGCACGCTGGATACTCCCGAACAACCCCGCGCCTATGCCATCATGGCGCATTGCTTCGCCGGGTCCACGCGCACCCTGGCCACCGCGCGGATCAGCAAGCGCCTCGCCCAGCACGGCATCGCCACGCTGCGGTTTAATTTCTCCTCCCTCCTACTCAGCGAGAACATCTCCGAGGTGCGCAAGGCCGCCGCCTGGCTCACCGAGCATTACGACGCCCCGAGCCTGCTCGTGGGACATTCCCTCGGCGGGGCGGCGGTACTGCGTGCCGGTATCGACGCCCCCGTAGTCACCGTGAGCAGCCCCGACGATCCCTACCGCTCCATTCAGCCCTATATCAGTGGCGATACCGCCACCATCACGGGCTATACCGTGAATCTCCCCGAGGGGTTCCTCCACGACCTCGCCTCCTACCCGCCCATCGCCGCAGAAAATCCGCTGCTGGTGCTCCACTCCCCGCAGGATGAGGTGGTGCCCTTTGCCGAGGCCGAATCCCTCTTCCAGCGTGCGGCCAATAAATCGCTCGTGAGCCTCAACCAGGCCAACCACATGCTCACCACGCGACATTCCGCTCAGCGCGCCGCAGACCTCATCAATACCTGGTTTGAACTGGCGATTTAATAATCGAAGCACACTGCTGTAACCTCTTTCTCGTTGCAGATAATGCAGCGGCGGACTGTGGCGCAGTTTGGCAGCGCACTACACTGGGGGTGTAGGGGTCGCAGGTTCAAATCCTGTCAGTCCGACTCTTCTTAAAGCGCGGCCCGAGGGCCGCGCTTTTCTTTTCCTTCAGAGTCATCAGCGCGATAGGACTCTAGGGCGTGGCCCGCCCAGGAGCGGCTGGCCTATATGGAGGCCAAGCGCGCTCACGATGAGGCCATAGCCTCCAGTGGCTTCCCCGATACCACTAATCCTGGGACGTGGCCCGCAACACGATCTTGCCCTGGGTATGCCCGCTCTCCAGAGCCCGGTGAGCCTCGGCAGCGTTCTTGAGGTCAAAGACCTCGCTCACCGTGGGCAGCAGCACTCCCCGCCCGGCGAGGTCTATCACTCCTTCTAACCACTCGCGCTGCGTGCGCACGTGGGTGGCGGCAAAGCGCACCCCGGCCGCCTTTACTTTCTCTTCAACATCGGCGGAACCCGCACCCAGAGAGATCAGTATTCCACCCTTCTTCACGGCCTTGAGCGCCGCTTCAAAGGAACCCGGAGCCAGGCTGTACACCACGTCCACGGGTTCAATGGCGGCCATCGCCTGCGCGTCATGGTAGTCCACGGTCTCATATGCGCCCAGGCCGCGCAACCATTCGTGCTTTTGCTCGCTAGCAATGGCCACCACCGTAGCCCCAGGTGGTGAGCCAATTGCACCGCCAGGTGTCCCACACCGCCACCGGCTCCTGTGATGAGCACCCGCTGTCCCTCCTCCACCACGGTGGTGTCCTGGAAGGCCTGCCAGGCGGTCATGGCCGCCAGGGGCAACGCAGCCGCCGCCTCATCGCTAAGATTCTCGGGGACCGGCACCAGGTTGTCCGCCGGTACCACCGCACTGCTGGCATAGGCTCCGCCCTCCTGCGGAAAGCGCACCAGGCCGCATACCCGCTGGCCTAACGCGAGATTCACCCCTTCTCCCACGACCTCCACGGTGCCGGAAAGATCCCAACCCAGGGTGTAAGGCAAGGTCATCAACCCCGCCATGCCGCCGCCATTGCGGGTCATAATGTCAATGGGATTGACCCCGGCGTAAGAAACCTTCACCAACACCTCATCGGCCCCTGGGTTTTCTGGCTCAGATTCCACTACTTCCAGCGTTTCAGGCCCGCCAAAGCGGTGCTGAATAACCTTCATCGCTATTCCCTTTCCACTCCAAAGAACTCCAGCACCGTGTCGCTGGCAAAGTGCTTTGGCACCGTCTCGTTGAGGTCGTCGGGGTTGCCGCCCCAAATATGCACGCCCCCGTAAATCGTGTAGAACTCCGTGCGGGCATCGCAGCCCTGCCACACGGTGCGCTCGATGGTATCGCTCACCGGTTTAGTGATGGCCTCTCGGCACTGATTGCGCTCCACGTCGGCTTCGCGGGCCTCCGCGATGGAATAATAACGAGTCCCGTGGCGTATTCCGCCCTCAAAGTTCATCACCTGATCGGCCGTGCCGTGAATCGCCAATGTGGGCATGGGGGCAGTGGAACATCCGTAGCGGATACCCTCGTAATTGGCTGAGGATATGGAGGCCACGGCCTTAATCACGTCGTTGACCCGGCACCCCAGGAGCGTCGCAAAGCCACCGCCGTTGGACATGCCCGCGACGAACACTCGTTCTCGGTTGATGGAATAGGTCACTTCAAGCCGCCCTATGATGTCACGCACCAAGGCCTCATCGCCCCTGTTGTCGTTGGTCTGGGCATAGGGTCCCCCGCCCCAGGCGCGCATGAGTCCATCCGGGTACACCACGATGGCCTCGGTATTATCCATTTCCGCGTAATCCCGCATGAGGGCGGCATTTTCCTGCCAGCCGTGGAACATGAAGATCACGGGATAGCCCTTTTCCGGGGCCGGGGTGGTGGGCATGGAAAGAATCATGGACCGCTGCATTCCCGCCGAGGACATCGCAATCACGGAGCTCTCCCCCAGGGGTGTCTCCTGGAAGGGCTCATAGGCCACAGCGGTTTCTTCCTCGTCCTTCATAGAAGCGAGTCCCACCAGAGACAATCCCGCAAGAATACCCACGGCAACAAGCGCTACGACGGCTCGTAGTCGTTTCATTCCTGCCACACCCACCCATCTACTTCCTGTCCGAGATTGCTCGACTCGCCGCTAACCATAACCGAAACTTTATCTGTTGGGGCAATCTGGTCAAGAAGGCGGGCCTGTTGTTAGTATCCCCATCCGTGCGCCCTTCCCAAGTAGAGCAGCCTCGCTTCCGCGACGCGCAGCAGCGTCTAGGCTCAGCCCAGGCTTTCCGCACCGGAGCACGCACCTATCACGACGCCCGCCCCGGCTATCCGCCCGAGGTCATCGAACTCCTGCGCGGGTTTCGGCGCGTCGTAGACATCGGGGCAGGAACCGGCAAGCTCACCGAGGCCCTGGCCGAGCACCACGAGGTATTGGCCCTCGACCCCAGCGCGGAGATGATTCGTCTTGCCTCTCGCTACGCTCCCTCCTGGCAGGCCACCGCCGAGCACACGGCCCTAGCCGAGCACAGCGTGGACGCGGCCGCCTGCGCGCAGACCCGGCATTGGGTTGACGTCCCCCAAGCCTGCGCGGAGCTAGACCGCATCGTGCGGCCTAAAGGCCAGGTGCTCCTCGCTTGGAATACTATCGACGTCTCCGACCCCTGGGTACTGCGCTTAACCCGCATCATGCACGCCGGGGACGTGCTGCGCCCCGGTTTTCTGCCCGCCATCGCCGCCCCGTGGACCATCGCCCAGGAATTGCGCACGCAGTGGACCGATCACCTCACCCCTCCGGAGATCATCGCCCTGGCGCGCACCCGTTCCTATTGGCTGCGCTCCCCCGCGCACATTCGGAACAAAATAGAAAAGAACCTTTCCTGGTATCTCTACGAACATTCGGGATACCAGGAAGGCTCTTCAGTAGCGCTTCCCTATCGCTGCGATGCTTTCGTCCTCTCGCGCACGCGCACCGCGATGCGCACCGGGCTACCGTGAAAGCCGAACTCCTCGCGCAACTTGCGCTCTAGGTAGCGGCGATAGCCTGCGTCCAGGAAGCCGGTGGTAAAGAGCACGATGGTCGGCGGCCGAGTGCTCGCCTGGGTAGCAAAGAGCACCTTGGGCAGGCGGTTATTCTTCATCGGCGGCGGATTCTTAGCTATGGTCTCGCGCAGCCAGTTATTCAACCGCCCGGTGGAAATGCGCTGATCCCAGCTCTCCAGGGCCTCCAACATCGCCGGTTCCAGTTTTTGCAGGGCGCGCCCGGTCTTGGCGGAGATATTGATGCGGCTCACCCAGGGCAGGTGTGCCAGCTGCAAATCCAGCTCGCGGTCGAGCTCCCAGCGGCGGTCCTCGTCCATGAGGTCCCACTTATTCATGCCGATCACCAGCGCCTTACCGGCGTCCAGAATCATCCCCAGCACTCGCTGGTCCTGCTCGGAGATCGGCTCAGAGGCGTCGATAAGCATGACGCACACCTCCGCGGCGTCGATCACTCCGCGAGTGCGCAGCGAGGCATAGTACTCATGGCCCCGCGCCGTGTGTACCTTCTTGCGCAGGCCCGCGGTATCCACGAACTTCCACAGGTGTTGGTCCAGCTGCACCAGGGAGTCCACGGGGTCCACGGTAGTGCCCGCCACGTTGTCCACCACGGAGCGTTCCTCCCCGGTGAACTTATTGAGCAGGGAGGATTTACCCACGTTGGGCTTGCCGACGAGCGCGACGCGGCGCGGGCCAGAGACGATCGACGCCGCCTTGGGCTCCTCGGGGAAGGAGGCCACGATCTTATCGAGCACGTCCGCACCGCCGCGCCCGTGCTGCGCGGAGACGGGGAAGGGATCGCCCAGCCCGAGGGCGTATAGCTCCGCAATATCGGCATATTGGGCATCGGAATCGAACTTATTGGCCACCAGCAGCACCGGAACCTCGGCGCGCTGCAACTTCCGGGCCATCACCTCATCGGTGGCGGTGATTCCCACCTTGGAATCCACCACAAAGACGATCACATCAGCTGTTTCCATCGCGGCCTCTGCCTGGCGCGCGATAGCGGCGTGAATCCCCTTAACGTTGGGGTCCCAGCCGCCGGTATCTTGCACCCAAAAGCGCTGCCCGGCCCAATCGGAGAGGTAACTCACGCGGTCGCGCGTCACGCCGGGGGTATCCTCCACCACGGCCTCACGGCGGCCCAGGAAGCGATTGACCAGGGAGGACTTGCCCACGTTGGGGCGCCCCACGATGGCCACCGTGCACAGGGCCTCCTTCTCGTGGTCATCCTCGTATTCCAGGGCCATCTCGCTATCCAGGATGAGCCCGGTGAGGTTATCAATCACCTCTTCCAGGCTCATCTGGGAGGTATCCACCACCACGGCGTCCTCGGCGGGGCGCAGCGGGGAATCCTCGCGGGTGGAATCGGCCTCATCGCGGCGAATCACATCGGCCAGCACGGCCTCGTACTCCACCTCGCGCCCGGCGGCGAGGTCCTGCTCATAGCGGCGCTGGGCGCGCACCTCGGCGTCGGCGGTGAGGTAGATCTTCACCGGGGCGTCGGGGAATACCACGGTTCCGATGTCCCGGCCCTCGACGATCGCGCGGCCCGCCTCGAGAGCAATCTTGCGCTGCTGGGCCACGAGGTTTTGGCGCACCTCGGGAATGGCCGAGACCACAGAAACGTGCTGGGTAACCTCCGGGCCGCGAATGGCCTCCTCATCGACTTCGGTGGGCAACTCTTTGGTCACCTCGATCACGGCCTGGGTATCCGCCGGGTCCACCCCGGCGCGCAGCACCGCCAGGGTGGCCACCCGATACATTGCCCCGGTATCCACGTAGAGGGCATCGAGCCTCTCCGCGAGAGCTCGGCAGGTGCTTGATTTCCCCGTCCCAGCGGGGCCGTCCACCGCTACGATCAACTCGCTCACATTCCCACCGCCTTGTACAAGCTAGCCAATTCAGAACTATTCAATGCACGCATGGAACCCGGCTTCTGCTCCCCCAGTTGCACCGTGTGAATCTTGGTGCGCACCAGGCGCTGCACGGGATAGCCGGCGGCCTTAAGCAGACGACGCACGATGTGCTTGCGCCCTTCGTGAAGTTCCACGCGGATGATGGACTGGCCGTTGTGGGCGTCTACCACCTGGACGTAGTCCACCTTGGCCGGGCCATCCTCCAATTCCAAGCCCTTGCGCAAGGTAGAAACGAGCGCGCGATCGCCCTCTCCGAGCACCGTGGCCATGTAGGTCTTGGTGATCTCGTATTTGGGGTGCATGAGGCGGTTGGCTAATTCGCCGTCATTGGTCAGCATGATGAGGCCCTCGGTATCGGCGTCCAGCCTGCCCACGTGGAAAAGGCGCTTGCCTGCGGCCACGCGCTCGCCCACGATGTCACCGATGCAGGGCCGCCCCATGTCGTCGTGCATGGTCGATTGCATACCGCGCGGCTTGTTGAGCACAAAGTACACGGTGTCCTCGTTGACGTTCACGCGCACTCCGTCCACGCGGATGATGTCTACGTTCGGGTCCACGCGCATGCCCTGGCGATCTACCACCTTGCCATTGACCTCCACACGCCCGGCGTCGATCAGCACTTCCGAGTGCCGCCGCGAGGCCACCCCTGCCTGGGCGAGGACCTTCTGAAGGCGAACTCCTCCCGCCGAGGGATTCTCGCGGCGCTCGTTGAGGCTCACGTTTTGGTGCCGCGCGGGGCGGGCAAAAGAGAGCTCGATGGGCTCGTCCTTCACAGATGCGTCCTTCCTTATATGCTTACTGTGCGCTCGTCATCCTACCCCTAGAACTCCTCATCAATATGATCGAGTTCCGGGAGCAGCGGGGCGAGATCGGGCAACCTATCCAAAGAGTCCATGCCCATGAGTTCTAGAAATAACTCCGTGGTGGCATAGGTATAGGGAGCCTCGGCTTCCTTGATGAGTCCGCGCAGCTGGAGCGTGCGCATCACGCCGTCCACATTGACTCCGCGCACCGCCGATACCTGCGCCCTCGTGACCGGCTGACGGTAGGCCACCACCGCCAGGGTTTCCAGCGCCGCTCGCGAAAGCCGGGTTTGGGTGCCATCGAGTACAAAGGCCTCTACCGCCGGGGCATTGGCCTGGCGGGTATAAAGCCGCCACCCCTCGGTATTTTCCCGCAGGTCAAAGCCCGATCCCCGCTCATCAAACTCTTTTGCTATGCCTTTGAGAGTATCGGCCACAACAGATTCCTCCGCCTCCACGGCCCGCGCCAGCGCCGCCGGAGTCACCGGGGTATCCACCACCAGCAAGATGGACTCAATCTGGGAGCGCAGTTCGTTCACGGAATCACCCGCACGTCCCCATATCCCGCCACGGTGGCCACGAGCGCCCCCACGCAGGCCCGCTCGCCGCGCGCAAAAATCAGCGCGCGTGCGCTCCCCGCCTTGGCTTCTAGCACGTCCCGCGCGTCCGCAAAGTACCCCTGCTCATCGACGAACTCGCGCACCAAGGTCTCATCTACCTCCACGGTGTGCACGTAGCCATCGGATTCCGCCTTTTCCGCGACGTACTCCATCGCCATCTCGGCTTTAATCGTCCCGCGTTTCTTCGGCTCGCCCAGGGCTCCCGACGCCCTCCCCGAGCCCTCCCAGGCGGCTAGTCCACCGTCGAGCACGGCGACGTTGCTCAGCCCCGCCACCTTTGCCATCCACCACACGGCGGCCGCGAGTTCCCCGTACACGATGACCGGGGTGTCGTCGCTAATGCCCAGCGCCTCAAAATCAACCCCCTCGTCCAGGTTCACCGCGATGGAACCGGGAATCCCCTCCCCTGGATTATCCGTGGCATAGAGCAGCACCGCCTTGTTTCGCAGTCCCGCGCAATGCTCCACATCAATAATCGCTGCCATGCGCACCACGATACTTAATCCCAATTGGCCGCAGCCACCACCGCGGGATCTACCTCTAGCCCCGTCCAGGCCACATTGAGTTCCCCAAGCGCCTCCGGTTGATTCACCTCCACCGCCTTGGCCTTATAGAGTTCCAGCAAAGCCAAAAATCTCCCCACGGCCTGCATGGATACCTCGCAATCCCTGGTGAGCACCGCAAAGGTCACCCACTGCTCAATGCCCACCAGCCGCAGCATATCCATGATGCGCCCGGCCTGTTCCGGCACGGACACCGCCACCTGGTGCAAATGACCCGTGCCCACCTCCTCCGGCGGGCGGGGGCGAAACACCCCGGCGGCAATCTCCGCGAAGCGCTCCCGCTCCGGAAGCCGCACCGGCGGCAATAACTTCGCGTAGCGCTCCTCCATGCCCACTGCCCTGGGATAGCGCCGCTGTGCCGCCCGCTGCCACTGGGCCAGCAGATCAGCCACCTTCTTATAGGCCCGATACTGCAAAAGGCGGGCAAAGAGCAGATCCCTGGCGGAGAGCAACTCAATATCCGCCTCATCATCTACCTCACCACGGGGCACCAATCTGGCGGCCTTGAGGTCCAAGAGCGTGGCGGCAACCACCAAAAACTCCGTGGTTTCCTCCAATTCCGCTTGTTCCCCCAGCAAACGGGTATAAGAAATGAACTCATCCGTTACCTCCGCCAGGGCCACCTCGGTGACGTTGAGCTTCTTGGCATAGATCAGCTGAAGCAGCAGATCAAAGGGGCCCTCGAAATTATCCAGGGCTACCCGAAACTCACGCTCGTTCAATGACTTCCTTGGCCAAATCGCGGTACTGCTCGGCCCCCTGAGAGCGCGGCGCCCAAGAAATAATCGGCTCCCCCGCCACGGAGGTTTCGGGGAAACGCACCGTGCGGGTAATCACGGAGTCAAAGACCTTATCGCCAAAGACCTCCACCACCCGCGACATCACCTCGCGGGCATGGCTCGTGCGGCGATCAAACATCGTGACCAGGATTCCCATAATGTCCAGATCAAAATTGAGGCGATCGCGCACCTTCTCCACCGTGTCCGTGAGTAAGGCCAGGCCGCGCAGCGAGAAGTACTCGCACTCCATCGGGATAATCACCCCGTGGGCGCAGGCCAGAGCATTCACGGTGAGCAGCCCCAAGGAGGGCTGACAATCCAGAATGATGAAGTCATAATCACGCATGACCGGGCGCAGCACCCGCGCCAGGGTCTGCTCGCGGCCCACCTCATTAACCAGCTGAATCTCTGCGGCAGAAAGGTCAATATTCGCGGGCACCAGGTCCATGCCGGGCACGCTCGTGCGGTGCAGCGCGCTATGGATACTCGCGTGGTTATCCACCAAGAGGTTGTACACCGTGATGTCCAGTTCCTCGTGGGCCACTCCCAGGCCCGCCGAGAGTGCGCCCTGCGGGTCTAGGTCAACGAGCAGGACTTTACGGCCCAATTCCGCCAGGCAAGCCCCCAGGTTGATCGTCGAGGTAGTCTTACCCACCCCGCCCTTCTGGTTGCAGATTGCCACAATCGTGGCCGGCCCATGCTGAGCCAATGGAGCAGGCTCGGGAAGCTCACGCAGCGGCCGCCCGGTGAGCCCTACGGACTCAACATCACCCACAGTCATACCCACTTCCTTGACTGGAAACTACACCGGTGTTATTTCACTCCTAAGCGTACAGCCTTCGCCCCGCCACCACAGAAACAAGGGAGCAGGCTTGACTAAAGCATGTGCTTTCCCTCCGCCTATTTCTTGTCTATAGGGCTCTAAGCAAGTACGTGCCTAGACCACACCAACCCCGCAGCTCGCACAGTGATAATCAAAACTGAGCCGTTGCGCCAGCCTTTAAAACCAACACACTATTCCGCCCACGATGAGGCAACAGCAGATCTTTGCCTCAGCAGAAGCGGGAGCAAGAAGGCATTGATCCCCGTAACAACTCCCGCAATAAGAAGAAGCTCCCACGGCCCCGCGGAGTTCCACAACACTGCTCCCACCACGCCACCTAGAGCATCGCCAACGAGAAAAGCGGTCTGAGAAGCCCCGAAAACAAAACCAACGGCAGCGGCGGGAATCACCGAAAATTGAATCGTCTCCTCAGCGGTAGCAGCCAAGGCAAGAAACGCCGATCTTGCCACAAACACGGCAACCACCACCACAGCAGGCAGCTGTAGAATCCCAGCCGCAAGCAAAGTCAGCAGGGCCGTAGCGCTCTCCGAAACCACAAAAAGACGGTACGGACGCTCAGAGGTCCCCACCTTTGCCATCACGGCCGTTGCGGCGATTTGCGAAAGGCTCATCACAGAAATAGCAACGGAAGCCCCCGCGCATCCGTTAAACCAGCCCTCGTGAAAATCACCGGTATATAAGGGGCAACCAAGCTCACATAGAAACCAGAAAGAACCCCAAGAACCGCAAGTTTAACCACCAGCACTCGCGTAGCGGCCTTATCGTGCACCACATCATTATTTTTCGCGGGAACAGCGTATCGAGCCGAACGACCCGCAAAAGAAATCCACGCAACCGCAAGCATTACAAGGAACGGAGCCATCAAGAGCGCGGTCCGCTGGCCTGCCTCCGCCTGGCTGGCCAGCGCAAAGATCAGCGCCGCCCCTAGCGTTCCCACGAATACGCCAGACTGATTCCCCAAACTACGCGAGGCCACGATCTTGGGAATCTCCTCGTCAGCGACCCTTGAACGAATCCACGGGCGAATACCCACGAGTGCGAGCGAAGCCCCAGCCCCCGCGATAGCCGAGAAGATCACCGACGGGACAAGATCCGTAAAAATCCTTCCGCCAAGACCAAGGGCATATACGAAAGCACCCAGCCTCACGGCGTTGAAACCACCTAGGCGATCAGCCAAGTATCCCCAAGCAAAGGAAAACCCACCAACGACGGCCATCACTGCATAGCCGACCCCAAATGCGATCATCGCACCCCGGCCTTCAAAGTACAGGGGCTGTGCGACCTTGGACATCCACATGCCTGCCGTGAAAAGCAGGGAGAAGAAAATTACTTGTGCGCGCATACTAGAGAATGAAACCCGGTTCAGATGAAAGAAACATCACATAACTATATAGCCGTGGCGTCTATCATTACTTCAAACCCTATGGAGGTCAAACGCCCCAACCGCTACCGGCTCCTCCGCGCCTCCCCGGAAGGGACGGAGCAGCTAGGCCCGAGGGTGCGCCTGCCGCCAGGCTGTGCGCAGGCTATCCGCGGTGACGTGGGTATAAATCTGCGTGGTGGTCACCGAGGAGTGCCCTAGGAGTTCTTGCACCACGCGCACATCGGCCCCGCCTTCGAGCAGGTGGGTGGCAAAACTGTGCCTCAGCGTATGCGGGGAAATGTGCTTGGTCATGCCCGCGGCCTCGGCCCGACCTTTGAGAACCGCCCAACTGCTCTGGCGGGAAAGCGCTCCCCCACGCTGATTGAGCAGCAGAGCGTGGCTGCGCCCCTTGCTCAGTGTGGGACGGCCCCGAACCAGATACGCCTCTACCGCGCGCAAGGCGGCACCCCCCACCGGCACCATGCGTTGCTTGGAACCCTTACCCGTGAGTATGAGGACGTCGCCCATATCGTCCACGTTGAGCGCCACGATCTCCGAGATACGCGCACCCGTGGCGTACAGCAATTCGAGCAGCGCGCGGTCACGCAGGTCAATGGGGGTCTCGGAGGGAATGGAATCCAGCAGCGCACCGACCTCCTCAATGCTCCACACATCCGGCAGGTGTTGGCCCGTAGAGGGCGGGGAAACCTCCCGCGCCACGTCCACGCTAAGCGCCCCCTCCTCCACGGCAAAGCGGTGGAATCCGCGCACCACCACCAGGGCGCGGCCCGTCGAGGTGGCCGAAAGCCCACCGCGTTGAATATCGGCTACGTAGGCCTCAATATCGCCCTTGGTCACGGCGTCGAGGGGCTTATCCAGCCAGTCGAGGTAACGGTAAAGGTCCCGGCGATAGTTGCTCAACGTATTAGCACTAAGGCCCCGCTCCACCGCCAGGTGATTAAGCCAGATCTGTGCCAGATCCACGGCGTCTCCTCGCCAGGGCCTGCGGGCGCAATTCAAAGGGGGTATCGGCGGGGCGCGTTGCCTCGGTAGCCGCAAAGATTCCGGCAATCGCCACGGAGTTGATGATCTCCCCGCGCAGCACCATCTCCTTTGCCTCGGAGAGTGGCACCCAGGCCAATTTCATATCGGCCTCCTCATCGTGGGCCTCGGGGCGTTCCACCTCGCTGAGATCGGTGGCCAGGAATACGCGGGTCACCTCGTCGCTGATACCGGGGCTCACCGCGACGTCGAGAAGCATGGCCCAGGTGCCTGCGCGGAGCCCAGCCTCCTCATGGAGTTCGCGGCGGGCAGCCTCCAAGGCGCTCTCACCGGCGACGTCGAGCAAACCCGCGGGGAGCTCCCAGAGGCGTTGCCCCAGGGGGTGCCGGTACTGATTCACCAACGCAATGCGCGAACCGTCGAAGGCCACCACGGCGGCGGCGCCAAAGTGCTCTACGACCTCGCGGTTGGCGGTGTTGCCGCCGGGCATGGTGACGCTATCGCGCCGCACGGCGATAATCGGGGCGTCGATAAGCAGGGTGCTCTGCGTTACTTGATACACGCGGCGATGAGTCCTTCAAAGAGGGGGTGGGCCTTTGTGGGGCGGGACTTGTACTCCGGGTGCGCCTGTGTGGCCACGAGGAAGGGGTGATCGGGGTACTCCACGAACTCCACGAGGTTGCCGTCCGGGGAGGTGCCGGAAAAGACCAGGCCGGACTTCTCGATTTGTTCGCGGTAGGCGTTATTGACCTCAAAGCGGTGCCGGTGCCGCTCGGATACCTCAGTGGTTCCATAAAGGCCCGCCACCACGGAATCCTCCTTGAGACGCGCCGGATAAGCCCCCAGGCGCATAGTGCCGCCGAAGTCGGCGTGGCCCGCTACGATCTCCTCTTGTTCCGCCATCGTGGCGATGACGGGGGCCGGGGTTTCGGGGGCGAACTCCGTGGAGGAGGCCTGCTCGATTCCCACGCTGCGGGCGGCCTCGATCACCACGCATTGCAGGCCCAGGCAAATACCCAGCAGCGGCAGGTTATTCTCCCGCGCGTAGCACACGGCCTCGATCTTGCCCTCGATGCCGCGCACCCCGAAGCCTCCGGGGATCACGGCAGCATCGCAATCCCGGAGGGCTGCGGTCCCCTCGTCTGCCGGTATCCATTTGATATTCGCCCGCAGCCGGTGAGCAAAGGCCGCCGCGCGGATCGCCTCCACCACGGAAAGGTAGGCGTCAGGCAGGTCGATGTACTTGCCCACGATCCCCACCGTGATCTCGCCCTGGGGGTGGTGCACCCGATCAAGCAGGTCTGCCCACGTGCTCCAATCGACGTCCCGGAAGGGCAGACCGAGGCGGCGAATGAGGAAGGTATCGAGGTGTTCCTTATAAAGCACCTCGGGAATGTTGTAGATGGAGGCGGAGTCCGCGCAGGAAATCACGCCCTCCTCGTCCACATCGCACATCAGGGCAATCTTGCTCTTGAGCGCGGGCGGAACCTCGCGGTCGCAGCGCAGCACGAGGGCATCGGGCACGATACCGATGGAGCGCAATTCCGCCACGGAGTGCTGGGTGGGTTTGGTCTTAAGTTCCCCAGAGGGAGCCAGGTAGGGCACCAGGGAAACGTGAATGAAGAAGATATTTTCCCGGCCTACCTCGTGGCGCACCTGCCGCACGGCTTCCAGGAAGGGCTGGGATTCAATATCTCCCACCGTGCCGCCGATCTCGGAGATCACCACATCGGCTTCCTCCCCCATCGCCAGAATACGAGACTTAATCTCATCGGTGATATGCGGAATCACCTGGACCGTCTTGCCCAGATATTCCCCGCGGCGTTCCTTGGCAATAACGGTGGAATAGACCTTGCCGGTGGTCACATTGGCCTTGGCCGTGAGGTTCCTATCCAGGAAACGCTCGTAGTGGCCGAGATCGAGGTCGGTTTCCGCCCCGTCCTCGGTGACAAAGACTTCCCCGTGCTCAAAGGGGTTCATGGTGCCCGGATCCACGTTGAGGTAGGGATCGAGCTTTTGCATCGTCACCGAAAGGCCGCGAGCGGTGAGAAGCTGCCCCAGACTGGCGGCCGTCAAGCCCTTCCCCAAAGAGGAGACGACGCCTCCGGTAACAAAAATGTACTTAGTGGCCGTTTTCACGGAACCTCAGTTTAACACATCCCGCAGCTGTAATACCACGCTGACCTGCTCAGAAACCCGATCTACCTCCCGAGCCGGAACCACGGCACTGCCCCTGGTATCCAGGGCCTCAGCGAAGTTATCCAGGCTCACCTTGGCAAAACCCTCATCGTCTCCGCTGAGAACCACGATTCCCTGAGCAGGAAGGATCGTGCCGCTGGCATAGGAAATAAAACCGGCATCGCGCAGGGCGATGAGCAGGTTAGCGCGCTCCTCCTCCGTGGCCTGTGGTGTGCCTTCCGGCCCCAGCATGAGGGCGGAGCCCAGGGCCTCGCCCGCGTGGGTGCCGGGGTCTAGTTTGTTCTCGGAGAGTTGAGCACCGGCCGGGAGCGTGTTCGTCACGATGGTTTTGAGGCTATCGGCCCCATCTTGCTCGGTAAAGCGCGGTTCCAGGGTGATCTGCCCGGCGTCGATAGCCCCGGCCTGATTGAGCCAGTGCCGCACGGAGGAAACCCGATCCGCGGCATCGGCCGTGGCGAAAATCAGCACGGGGCGCTGGTCCAGGGTGCCGGAAAGAGCGCGGGGGGCGAGGTTGCCCACCACGCTATCGGAGGAATCCGCCTCCTCGGCGCTGTGTGCGGCGGCCTCTTCGGCACGGGCCACGGCCTCCTCATCGCTGTGGTCCACCGGGGCGAGCACGAAGGCACCCAAGGCCGAGCCGATGGCAATGCCGAACCCCAAGCCCGCGATGACCAATCCTGACTTTGCCATGCGTTACTCCTTAAACCAGCCCTGGACGGTGAGTGCCAGGTTATTCCAGGTGTCGATGAGGTTATCGTTAAAGCTCCCCGAGCCTCCCAACCCAGCGATGAGCACGATGGCGGCGCAGGCTACCAGCACTCCGAGAATCGCCCACAGCCAGGCGATTCCTCCACTGGCGGGGACGATATAGAGGTTAGCCATAGCATCGGCATCAACGAGTTTGGTGCCCACCTTGGCGCGGGTTACCAGGGCCGCGGGCTTGTGCTGACCCGCGAACATGCCGTCGAGGTTCAGCGGGGCACCGGCATTCACGATGAGTTCCGCCCCGTGGTACTCCGCCAAGAGCAGGGCGAGGTCCGTGGCGGAATCGGTGGCCGCCGGAAAGGTCATGGCGCCAATTCCCAAGTCTTGAATACGCTCCAGGCCGGAGGCGTGCCCATCGGCATCAGCGGGGAGCACCACGCGGGCTCCGCTGCGCAGCGTTTCCGCTCCCACATTGACCGGGTTACCCACGATGAGGTGCGGGCGGTAGCCCATCTCCACCAACGTATCTGCGGCCGATTCCACGCCCACGATGTAGGGCTCATACTCGCGGATAAAGTAGCGCAGGGCTTCGACTTGCTCGCGGTGCCGTGCCCCGGGGCTGACCACGAGGGTTTTGCGCCCGCGAATCTCCTCCCCGGTATCGGGGATACCCAACCCATCCACCAGCAAAGGAGCCTCGGAGTTAATGAACTCCACGGTGTTGCCAAAGTAGGCCTCCATGCGCTCCACCAGGGATTGCTGGGCCTCGTTAAAGGCCTTTTCCGTCTCCTTACGGTCGAGCACGCGCCCGTCGCCCAGGTGCTTCTCCCCGTGGTATACGCCGCCTTCCTCAGTGACGCGTCCCTTCTTGCCATCGCGCAGCCCACCGAGGGGGCCAGCGGAATCAATGAGCGTAATGGAGGCATCGAGCAGCATGGTGGGCCCGAAGTTGGGCACGGCCCCGGTGCTAAAGGCGGACTTATTCACCACGGCAGCGGGGCGAAGGTCGATGAGGTCCTGCGCAAGGCGGCGCGAAATATCCGAGGCATCAATAATGGCGATGTCCCCCTGGGAAAAGCGCTTCAGGCCCTTACCCTGCGGGGTGCAATCGCGCAGCACCCCGTGTCTACCGGGGAGATCGTCTTTGCGGGAGAACAGACTCATGTGTCACATCATTGCGCGTTCTCTTCCCCAAGTGGTGAAGGCGCGCGGGAAAACTCCTGGGCTCGCTCCAAGAGTTCCGCGGCATGGGCCAGGCCGGTGGCGTCCACCAAGCCCGCGAGCATACGGGCGAGTTCTTCCACCCGGCGCTGCCCGGTGAGGCTCTGCACCTCCGAGGTCACGGTATCGTCCTTGGCCACGTGCAGGTGCGTATCCGCATAGGCCGCCACCTGGGGCAGGTGAGTCACGGCAATGACCTGGTTGTGCTGCGCCAGGCGGGAAAGACGCTTCCCAATCTCCATCGCGGCGCGGCCCCCCACTCCGGCGTCCACCTCATCGAATACTAAGGTGGTCCCGGGAGACACCCCGGCCAGCACCACCTCCAAGGCCAACATCACGCGGGATAGTTCGCCGCCAGAGGCCGCGGCATCGAGCGGGCGAGCGGGGGCTTCGGGGTTGGCGGCCAGCAGCAGGGATACCTCGTCCAGGCCATAGGGGCCGGGCTCGCCCTTGTGAATATCCACGATGAGTTGCGCCTTCGGCATCGCCAGACCGTGTAGTTCCTCAGACACGCTGGCACCGAGTTCGGTGGCGGCTCGGTGCCGCTCCTTGCTCAGTTTTTCGCCCTGAGTATGCACGCACCGATACGCGGCCTGCGTTTTCTTCTTGAGTTCCGCCAGCGCCTCCGTGGAGGTATCCATGCGGGAGAGTTTTTCGCGCGCCTTGTCCCGCCAGGCAATCACCCCCTCAATGTCCGGGGCGTACTTCCGAGTGAGGCTTTTAAGCTGGTACTGGCGCTGCAAGGCCTTTTCCAGGGCCTCGGGATCGGTAGGGAGTTCGGAGAGAAAAGCGCCTAATTCCGCCGTGATCTCCCCAAGGCTGGAAGTAATCGCGTCGAGCCGCTGGCCGAGTTCTTCCAGCACGGGGTCCCCCGTGAGCGCGCTGGCCGCCCGACCCAAAAGAGTAGAGGCGGGATCGGCCTCGTCGGTCTCCCCGAAGGCCTCCGCGCCGTCGATAGCCGCCAGCGCCGTGGTGGCCTGTTCCCGCAAGCTATCGACGTCCTGCAAGCGCCGCACCAGCGCCAGAAGTTCGGTTTCTTCCCCCGGCTGCGGATCTACCTCGTCGATTTCTTTGAGAGCAAACTCTAAGCGGTCAGCCTCCTGAGCCAATTCGCGCCGCGATTGGGTGCGACGGCGCAGGTCACGCTCTAATTCCCGCCACTGCTGATAAGCAGCGCGGTATTCCTCCAGGTCCAGTTGAGCGTACCTATCTAGGGCTTCCCGCTGCTGCTCCGGGGAACGCAGCCGCAGTTGATCGTTCTGCCCGTGGATCGTGAGCAAACCCTGGCTAAACGACGCCAAGGTGGCCGCTGGAACCGAGCGTCCGCCCAGGTGAGCACGGGAACGCCCATTGCTCGATACGGTCCGCGAGGCGATGAACTCACCGTTCTCGTCGGGCTCCCCGCCCGCTTCCTCTACTATGTCCGCCGAATGAGACCCCGCGAGAAAACGTCCCTCCACCACCGCTTTGGTGGCGCCGTTGCGGATACGGGAGGCGTCAGCACGCCCTCCGGTGAGCAGGCGCAGGCCGGTAACCACCATTGTTTTTCCCGCGCCCGTTTCACCCGTGAGCACCGTGAGCCCCGTGCTGAGCTCCGTGGTGGCGCGGGGAATCACGCCGAGGTTCTCAATGGTGAGTTCAGCCAGCATGGTTATCCTTCCTACCACGCCACCCCTGCACCGGCAGATCGAGTTTGGATACCAAGCGATCGGCAAAGGGGGAATCGTCGAGCCGCACCCAGCGCACCGGGCGCTTGCCCTTGGCCACCTCCACCCTGGAACCGGCGGGCATGGTGACCTCGCGGAAACCGTCCATCACCACCCGCGCCGGGGAAAGGGATTCCACCGCCGCGGTGGAATGGGGGCTCATCACCAGGGGTTTGGTAAAGAGCGCGTGGGCATTATTGGGAACCACGAGGATGGCGTCAAGCTCCGGCCACAGCACCGGCCCCCCGGCGGAAAAGGCATAGGCCGTGGAACCCGTGGGGGTAGAGATAAGCACGCCATCACAGCCGAAGGAACTCACCGGGCGCCCATCCACCTCCAGGCTGGCATCCAGTACTCCGTGCCGATGCACATTCTCAATGCTCACCTCGTTGAGCGCCCACCCCTGAGCGATGGGGGCCAGCGATTCGGAGAGCACGGTGGCGTCGATGGTCATGCGATCTTCCACCCGATAGTCGCGGTCAATCACCTTCCCCACGGCCTCTTCCAGCGACTCCGCCTCCCATTCCGCCAGGAAGCCCACGTGGCCGAGATTGATGCCCAGCACCGGGAGATCGGCCTCATGGGCGAGATCCGCTGCACGCAGGAAAGTACCATCGCCACCCAGGACGAGCACCAACTCCACGCTCGGGCTCACCCCGGCGCTGGGCGGCCGCACGGTGATATTCCCCGCAGCCAGGAGTTCTGCGGCTCGGCCCGCGGCCTCCACGTTATCGCCCATCGGCGGAACCAATAGCACCTCGCGGCTCATTGCGGGCCCTCCTCTACTGCCTTGGCCACCATCGCGGCGACGTCTTGTGCGGGCGGTGCTCCCTTGGTCAGCCACAGGAAAAACTCCACGTTGCCCTGCGGACCCGGCAGTGGCGAGGCCACCACCTGACGCAACCCCAGGCCCAGTTCCTGAGCCTCCAGGGCCACCTGCTCGGTGACCTCCGCGCGCAGGGCCGCGCTGCGCACCACACCGCCGCTGCCCAGGCGCTCCTTGCCCACCTCGAATTGGGGCTTCACCATCGGAAAGAGGTCCCCGGTAACGCACTGGGCCAGGGCCGGCAACACCAGACGCAGGGAGATAAAGGAAAGGTCTCCCACCATCATTTCGCAGGGTCCACCGATCTGCTCCGGGGTGAGGGAGCGGACATTAGTGCGGTCATGCACCTGCACGCGAGGATCGTTTTGCAGCCGCCAGAGAAGTTGACCATATCCCACATCCACGGCCACCACCTCGCGCGCGCCTCGGCGCAGCAGCACATCGGTAAAACCACCCGTGGAGGCTCCGGCGTCAAGCACGCGCTTCCCCTCGGGGCTGACCCCAAAGGCGTCGAGAGCCCCGATGAGCTTATGCGCCCCGCGCGAGGCCCAGGTATCCTCCTCCGCAGCCTCCACGCGTATCGACGCCCCCTCTTCCACCACGGTGGCTGGTTTCAGCGCAGGGAATCCCCCTACTACCACGCGGCCGGAACGAATCATGTCCACCGCCTGCTCCCGCGAGCGGGCAATCTTGCGGCGCACCAGTTCCGCGTCCAGCCTTCTGCGCATCAGCCTTCCTTCCTTTTGAGGGCACCCTGCAAAACCTCATGGGCCTGCTCTAGAATATCCACTTCCTCCCCCAGCGTATCCGTGGGCTGGGACAAGACCTCAGCCAGGCGCTCCGCCAGTTCCTCCGGGTTCATAGAATCTCGGTAAACGGCCCCTCCCAGGCCACCGGAAGGAGGGTGAGAAGGCGTTGGTGCTCCGTGCCCTCGCCCTCCACGATGATCCTGGTGCCCTCGCGGCGGACTCGGAAATTACCTTGTGGACCAGGACGTAGACTCTGCGGTTCCTCGTGCAGACCGCTCAGGTCCGGGGCCACATAGGTGGGGCGCTGCTCCGGGGGTGCGATGAAGAGATCCTGCGCCGTGGATACGCCGGTGAGCACGTGCAAGGTATCCATGCCAGCGGCCACTCCCCCGGCGATGTCGGTATCCAGGCGATCACCGATGACCAACGGCTTCCGAGCGCTTTGTGCGGCTTGTTCAAACATGCGCGTCTCCGGCTTACCCGCCGATACCGCCCGCACCCCTGTAGCGGACTCCACCGCCGCGACCATCGAGCCATTGCCCACCAAAAAGCCCCGCTCCGAGGGCAGGGAGGTATCCCGATTCGAGGCGATATAGCGCGCGCCCCGCGCAATCGCCAAGGCCGCCTCAGATAGCTCCGCCCAACCCGTCTCCGGGTTATGGCCGTGCAGCACCACCTGCGGGTTATCATCAGCACTATCGACGACCCGCAGGCCCGCTTGTTCTGCAAGGTTACGGAAGGATGCTGCACCCAGGATCAGCGCGGAGGCTCCCGGAACGAGCTCTTGGGCCAGGGAGATCGCCGCCTGTGCCGAGGTAAGCACCGTGCCCGTGGGCAGGCCCATCGAAGCCAGTTTGCGCTGGACTTCCTCGGGGGCTTTGGATGCGTTATTGGTCAGATAGATGGGGTCAAGGCCCCGTAATGCCGCTGCTGCCCCCGGAATCGGAGTATCGCCGTGCCATACGGTGCCATCGAGATCGAAAAGCAGGGCATCGTATTCCTGTGCCAGGCTCATAACCGCTCCTGGGCATCAAAGAAGCCCTCGGTATCCAATTCCACCACGCGCTGGAACCAGGGCTTTGCCTCTTCTTCACGCCCCGCCGCTACTAGGGCATCGGCATAGGCATAATCCAAACGCGCCGCGCTCAGGCCCGTGGCCTCCAAAGAGGGCTGTACCCGTTCTAAGGTCAACACCGCAGCATCGAACTGCTCCAAATCCTGGCGAGCCCCCGCCAGGACGATAGCAAGCTCAACGGCGGACTCGGGATCGAGCTGCGTGGCCTCTTCCGAACGGCCAATCTCGATAGCCTTGAGCGGACGCCCCAGGCCGCGCTCTGCATCCGCCATGAGAGCCAAGAGGCCCGGGCCACCACTCATGCGGCGCGCCGCGCGCAACTCCGAGAGCGCTTCTTTCCACTCTCCTGCTCGGTAGGCGGCAATGCCATTGGTCTCCCGAGCCACGGCCACCCGACCTGCGCGGTTCTTAGCCGCGCGGGCATGGCGCAGGGCCAACTGAGGGTCCTCATCCATCAAAGTCGCCGCCATAATCATGTGCTTGGCTACGCTCTCTGCGTTCTGCTTAGAGAGGACGCGAAGATCTTGGAGCACCATAGGATCGAGGTCGCGGATATTAATATCCTCCGGCAACTCCGGCTCATTATCCCGATTCTTCGCACGCTCCTCGCGGAAACCAGATCGCTGAGGATTCGTGCTATTCCGGCTACCGGCGCGCTGAGAATGCCGACGCTCTCGATTCATATGCTGCCTTTCCACGAGAAAAATTATACCTAGACACAAAGAAGGGAGGGTAGGTGTGACCCTACCCTCCCTCTAATTTTTGATGAAGTTTTAGTGTTGGCGGCAACCTACTCTCCCACACCCCAACGAATGCAGTACCATCAGCATGAAATGGGCTTAGCTA
>NZ_LKEV01000005.1 GCF_001412085.1 Corynebacterium lowii | reverse complement strand
TTGGTGGTTGATGGTGGTGGGGAAACGCCCGGTCCCTTTTCGAACCCGGTAGCTAAGCCCATTTCATGCTGATGGTACTGCATTCGTTGGGGTGTGGGAGAGTAGGTTGCCGCCAACACTAAAACTTCATCAAAAATTAGAGGGAGGGTAGGGTCACACCTACCCTCCCTTCTTTGCTATATCGTAGCCACATGACAGATCGTCGATTCATGGCTAAGCGCCTCGATACTGTAGGGGATTCCATCTTCGCGGAGTTATCCGCGAGAGCCCTAAAAACCGGCGCTATTAATCTAGGCCAAGGCTTTCCCGATGATGATGGTCCCAAGGGCATGTTGGAGATAGCGCAAGAGGAAATTGTCAGGGGCCACAACCAATATGCCCCTCTCACCGGTATTCCGGAGTTGAGAAAGGCTATCGCGGAAGAAAGAGCGGAGCGCCTGGGGCAGAGTTGGAATCCCGATACCGAGGTCTGCGTGACGTCTGGTGCCACGGAGGGGATTGCGGCGTCGATACTAGCCACGGTGAACCCAGGGGATGAGGTGATCGTCTTTGATCCCTTTTACGATTCCTATGCCGCAGTGATTGCTTTTGCCGGAGCCATTCGCCGCCCGGTTCCCCTACAAAGGGAAGGGAACACGTGGGGTCTCGATCTCGATGAGCTAAAGGCCACGATTACTAACAGAACGCGGGCCATAATCCTGAATAACCCTCATAACCCCACGGGTTCTTTGTTCCCCAAGGAGCAATTGGAAGAACTCAGTGAAGTGGCTAATCAGTATGACCTCTTAGTCATCTCCGATGAGGTCTATGAGCGCCTTCTAGCCCCAGGAGAGGTGTTTATACCTACGGCGAGTATCAAGGGTTTAAGAGAACGTACCATCACGGTTTCCTCGGCGGCAAAGACTTTCAACGTCACGGGTTGGAAAACCGGGTGGGTTCTCGCGGAGGCTCCCTTGCTGAAACAAGTCATGCAGACCAAGCAGTTTCTTACCTTTGTGAGTACTACGCCTTTCCAGGCAGCGGTGGCTTATGCGCTACGCGAGGAATCGAAGTGGGTGGAGCAGTGGAATACCACCCTGCATGAAAGAAGAGAGCAATTGCGCCGGTCCCTCGAAGAGATGGGCTGGGAGATAACCCTCACCAAGGGTTCGTATTTTCTGGTGGCCCGAGAACCTCACAAGGGGGCTCTGCCGGAGTCCGTGGTGGCACTCCCAGTGGGGGCATTGAGCGATGATCCGCAGCGCTGGGAGGGCTACTATCGCTTTGCCTTTTGTAAGGGGGAGGAGGCTACGGCGGAGGCGGCTCGTCGCCTCCGCGGCTAACCCAAGCCGATCCCCCAAAAAAACGAGAAAATCCTATAACACCAGCAAATTACGTGGCGTGGCCTTCACCTCATCGAGGCGCTTGCGTCCCTTTTCCAGCATCTCCCATTGCTGTTGCGGAATCGCCTTGCGGGCAGCGGTCACCACATCGGGGTCCGGGGTACCCCAGGCAATCGGCATGGGGGTGACCTCATCCCATATTCCCTGGTTGCGCGTGGTGCGCCGTCCGGAAACCGCCACGGCGGGCACGCGGGTGCCGCGCTTGCGTTCGTGGCCCTTGATGGCGGTCACGGTGCGCAGTGCCAGGGCCCAGCGCGGAGGCTGGTGGGTATCAACGGCGGTATTGACCAGGGCCATGAGCACGATGTCTCGGGGGTTGATCTCCGCGATCACGGCGGGGGCGAGAGGATAGGTGTCATAGAGTTGCTGGGCGCCGCCGACCTTGCTGGGCACGATAATGCCGATAATCACAAAGATCACGGCGAGAACGAGGAACACGCCCAAAATGAGGAACTGAGCAGCACCACCCGCCAGCATGGAAAAACCCACACCGGCCGCGGCCATGAGCAGGCCCAGGAGGAAGGCGCTCAGCCGTAGCCTGCGGGTATCGCGCAGGAGTTCGTTGTTCTTTTTTGCCCAGGCCTCGTCCACGGTGAAGGAAAATGGCATGGTGGCTCCTTAATCTAAATCGGCGGCGTCGATGATGTGATAAGCGTAGCCCTGCTCCGCGAGGAAGCGCTGGCGGTGCACCGCGTACTGGGCGTCTAGGCTATCGCGGCTCACCACGGTATAAAAGTGGGCTTCCTTGCCCTCGGCCTTGGGGCGCAGCAGCCTGCCCAGGCGTTGGGCCTCCTCCTGCCGGGAGCCAAAGGTCCCGGATACCTGAATGGCCACGCTGGCCTCGGGGAGGTCGATGGAAAAGTTCGCCACCTTGGATACCACCAGGCGGTTAATCTCCCCGTCGCGGAATTGCTGGAAGTACTTTTCCCTGCGTGCGGTGCTGGTGGCGCCGTCGATAAGCGCAATGTTGTGGCGCGCGGCGATCTCGGTGATCTGCTCGATGTAAGCGCCGATGATGAGGGTGGGCTCGCCCTCGTGTTTGCGAAGCAGGGCCTCTACCACGGCGTTCTTGGATTCGGAGCAGGCGGCGATGCGGTAGTGCTCGCGGGCGGGAGCGGTGGCGTAGAGCATGCGCTCCTCGGCGCTCATGGTGGTGCGCACCTCGGTGCAGTTGGCGGTGGCGATGAATCCGGAGTTCTCCAGGTCCTTCCAGGGAGCCTCGTAGCGCTGCGGGCCGATGAGGGAGAACACATCGCCCTCCATGCCATCCTCGCGCACCAGGGTGGCGGTGAGCCCCAGGCGGCGTCGGGATTGCAGATCGGAGGTCATGCGGAATACCGGGGCGGGCAGAAGGTGCACCTCGTCGTAAATGATGAGGCCCCAGTCGCGGGAATCGAAGAGTTCCAGGGCGCGGTACTCGCCCTTGTACTTGCGGGTGACCACCTGGTACGTGGCGATGGTCACCGGGCGAATCTCCTTCTTCTCCCCGGAGTATTCCCCGATCTCCTCGGGCGTGAGCGTGGTGCGGCGCAGCAACTCATCGCGCCACTGTCGCCCGGCTACGGTATTGGTCACCAGAATGAGCGTGGTGGCCTGGGCCTTAGCCATCGACGCCGCCCCCACGATCGTCTTGCCCGAGCCGCAGGGCAGCACCACCACTCCGGAACCACCGGCCCAGAAGGCCTCGGTGGCCTGATCCTGATAATCACGCAAACGCCAGTCGGAGGTCAGCGCGATGGGGTGAGCCTCCCCGTCCACGTACCCGGCCAGGTCCTCGGCGGGCCAGCCCACCTTGAGCAGTTCCTGCTTGAGTCGGCCGCGCTCGGAGGGGTGCACCACAATGCTCGTCTCGTCCAGGCGAGCACCCAGCATGGGGGCGATCTTTTTCTGGCGCAGCAACTCCTCCAGAATCGGCTTGTCCTCCACCTCCAACACGAGCCCGTGGGCGGGGTCCTTGTGCAGGCGGGTGCGACCATAGCGGGCCATCGTCTCCGCGACGTCGATAAGCAAAGCCTGGGGGACGGGGAAGCGGGCGTAACGTTCCAGCACGTCGATGGCCTGCTCGGCGTCGTGGCCGGCGGCGCGGGCGTTCCACAGCGCCAGGGAGGTGATGCGGTAGGTGTGCACGTGCTCGGGCGCGCGCTCTAGCTCCGCGAAGGGAGCGAGCGCGGCGCGGGCCTCGGCGGCCTGGGGGTGCGCCGTTTCCAAGAGCACGGTCTTATCCGATTGGACGATGAGGGGACCTGGCACGCGATTCCTTAACTAGGGGGTATGAGCGGAGCCTCTATGGTACTAGCTCCACCGAGGTCACGCGGTGGAGACCAAAGCGATGAGCGGTGCCGGTATCGGCGTCGAGGGCATCCACCTGACCAGCGGTAATCCGCAGCGGCCGTATCCTGCGCCGCACCGCCTTCCCGTTGCCATCCACGTAGCCCAACACCACGGTGCGCCGCCCGCGCGAGGCCGCCGTGAGCAAGGTAGCGTGATCCTCGGCGGGAGATTGCTCTTCCTCCTCGGCGCCGCGCAGCGCTGCAACGATCTGCTCCATGCGCTGCTCGGTGAGTTCGGGGCGCTGCGTGTGCGTTGTGCGGACGCGCCGCGTGGTACCCGAGGGGCTGATGCGCGCAGGCTCGGGGCGAATATCAATGCTCAAACCCGAGCTATCCTCGGCCGCCGGATGGAAACCCGCCTCCCGCAACTCCGCCATCACCACCGCCAGGGGAGCCTCCGCGATCGCCACCGTGGGAGCCAGCGCCCGCAGCGAGGAACTGGCGTGCACCGCAGCACTCAGTGTGGCCGGATCATCGCAACGCAGGTAGCACAGCGCCGGGCCACCGCGCAGGGAACCGTGCTGCTTGCCGACGTCCCCGATGAGATATTCCAGGCCCTGCGGCACCGGCCCCAGCGAGTGCGACGCCAAGAAAGAGAGAATATCCTGGCTGCTGCGCCCGGCGTCGAAGGCGCGGGCCAGGGATTCCTCGGTGAAGCGATACACCGAGGCCAGTCCCGGAGATTCCAGGTGGGCCATGAGGCTTAACTCAGCCTCGATCTGGTGCTCCAGTGGACCAGGCGCCAGGGCCGTCATATCGGCCTGAAGGATCACCTGATTCACGGCCTGGGGTACAAAGTCCGCCAAGGGGGAATCGCCGCGCAGCACCACGGTGGCCGCGCCCTCGGCCAGAGCACCAATCCACTGGGCCTCGGCGCGCAGATGAGCGATGAGTTCGGGGGAAACCCCGCTGGTGGCCACGGGGGCCAGGAAAATCATATTGGCATTGGCCTCGCGCTCGCTTAAGGCCACGGGGCCTACGAGATAGGGGGCCAGCACGGCCTGGCGCAGGGCGGGTAGGCGGGGTTCTTCTTGTTCAAGGAGTTTCTCAGAATCCCAATAACGCCAGCGCGAACCCCGCCACCCAGCCACGGCGATCTCCAACCTGCGGGCGGGTGGGGCCGCCAGCCACTCATCGGCCAGGGTGGTGGGAGCGAGGTAAGAATGATCCTCCTCCGGCAGGGGCTCCGGCTCACCCGTGGCCACCAGGCCCGCAGCCTGGGCCAGGCAGATCACCCTTTTAGCCTGTTCTACCTCGATGTCCAAGGTGCGGGCCAGGCGGCGCGTCTCACGCACCCCAATGCCCCCGGAGCGCAACAACGGCAGCGGGCGCTCACCCAGGGCGGCGATGAGCTGGGCGAAGATGCGCACCGCGTCGAGCCCGGAGGCCACCCCGGCCTCGTCGATGGCGCGGAGGCTGCTTGCGGTGGGGGCGGTTCTGGTGGGAGCGTCGGCGGCGTCGCTGAGGCTGCGGCCGGGCAGCGCGGCCAGTGGGACGTGCGCAGGGCTCAGACCGCGCAGGGCGCGGCGTACCGAGAGCGGCAGGCGCACGGTATTCTCGTCTACCCGGATCACCAGCTGGGTATCCACCAGGTACTCATCGCGGGTTAATCCCATACCCGCCGAGGTCGCCAGGGTATCGAGCATGGTGCGGTACTTGGGCTCAATCTGCTTGAGGCGTTGGTGAATCTCCTCCTCGCTCAGGGGAGTATCGCCCAGCAGCCGCCAATCCTGGGGCAGGCTGGCAAAGACCTCTTTGAGGAGCATGACGTGCTCGCCGCCGTCATTGCCGTTACCGTCGCCATCGCTGTAGAGCAGGCCGAAGTTTTCGAGCGTGCGCAGGCTTTCCTCCGCGGGAAGATCGGGCAGGGCCGCAATGATCCGCGCGCGAGGTACCGGCTCGAACTCCGCTCCGAGCCCCGCCGCGGCCTCCGCCACCGCGAGATCGGCGGCGTTGAGGCGTCGCAAAGCCTGGGCCACGGAGGAGCGAATACGCAGCCGCGTGGCGAGGGAGGCCAGGGTGGGCGGGATGGGAAGCGCGGTATCGGGGCGAAGGCGCAGCAGCGTGGCGAGGCGCTCGGGGCTGAGCTCGCGGAGCCACGATTGATAGGAGTGAGGCATGGGTGTAGTGGGAGGGGTAGGGTGAGTTACCTTCTGGCAGGAACTTTGGCAGAATAAGGCGTATGTCTAAGGTTGAGAAAAAAGGGTACGTGGATCCGGGCTGGCCGCAGCACTTTGAGGGCGAAGGGCATGTGGTTACGGAACTGATTAACCGCTACGCGGGGGCTTCCAGCCCCTTTGGCGATGAACTTTCCCTGCCCATTGCGCAGGATCAACTCGGATACGTTCACCCTTATACCCGCATCAACAAGTAAGTAGCAATGAGGAGGGGCCGCTGCCAATCGCAGCGGCCCCTCCTCATTGGGTATCCCCTCGATTGAAGTGAGGGGGATACCTCGACGGGATTACACCGATTACGCCAGGGCGAGAACCTTCTGGAAAGCGGATTCCAGGTTGGTCACGTCCAGACCTGCCTCGCTCAGGGCGGGGTCAACGATGTCACGGGCCTCGGCGTAGAAGGCGTCGGCATCGTCGGCGTACTGGGCGTACAGGTTATCGAGCTCCTCGGGCACCTGCACATTGGCCTTCTCCAGGGCCGCCACGGCCAGGGTGTACAGCTGAGAGGCGGGCTTGAAGGAATCCTCAGAGGACAGCTCCGTGAAGGAGGTGGCCTGCACCGGTGCAGCGTGCTGCTCCTGGGCGCGCTGCGGAACGGCCGGGGCAGCGGGGGCGTTCGGGGCGGTGCGCTCAGAGGGAGCGGAGTTCAGGCCCAGACGCTGGGAGCAAGCGGGCCATGCGCCCCAGCCCTGGCTGGCCAACACGCGCTCGGCCACGGCAATCTGCTGCTCGCGGGTGGCCTGGTTGGCGGTGGGGGCGTACTCCTGGCCACCGTGAGCGGCCCAGGTCTGCTGGTTGAACTGAAGGCCACCGTGGTAGCCGTTGCCGGTGTTGATGGACCAGTCTCCGCCGGACTCGCACTGTGCCAGGGCGTCCCAATCGGAATCGGGGGCGGCAGAGGCGGTGGGGGCGATCAAAGCCGAAGCCGTGCCCACGGCGATGGAGCCCAGGGCCAGCTTGGTAAAGATCGAGGTGGTCGTGGCGGTGTGGCGTCCCATTTTCTGAGTTCTTCCTCTCTGTGGCGCGGTAGTAGCGCCGTAGACTAATGAGATTGCGGCACTCGGTAACACTCGTTTAAAAATGATGCGGCCCGCCCCGCGGCGGACCGTGCCTGGGGACGAGGCTAACGGTTTATAACGTTTCTGTCACGTTTTTTGCCCGGCGAGGAGATTTCCTCGCCGCTATTTTTCGGTGGATCGAGGAAAAGCACTGGTCAGGGCGCCGAAGAAAAACTTATGTGATATAGGGCACTAATATTGTGGGGTGGTGCGCCTGTGGTTTAAGGGGTGTATGATGATTTCTTTCGTCAAAAAGTGGTGCCAGAGAGGAGAGAGGTGACTACTCATGCCCATAGGAAAGATGAAGTGGTATGACGCCGAGCGCGGTTTTGGCTTTGTGTCTAACCCCGGTGACGAGGACGTATACGTAGGAAAGCAGGTGCTCCCCGAGGGAGTAACGGAGCTTCACCCCGGCCAGCGCATCGAGTTCGATTTTGCCTCCGGGCGGCGCGGCCCCCAGGCTTTGCGGGTCAAGGTGCTCGATAAGCCCCGCAAGCCGCAGCACCGTTATAGCCCGGATGAGCTCAATAGCATGATCGCGGATCTGGTTTCGCTGTTGGAGGCGCGCGTCCAGCCGGATCTGCGCGCCGGGCGTTTCCCGGAGCGTAAGTCCGGGCACCAGGTGGCCGAGATTCTCCGCGCGGTAGCAAAGGAACTCGATACCTAGGACAAATATTTAGGACAAGGCGCCTAAGAAAGCGGAATGTCCTCATTGCCCACGGACCACACGGTAGAGAAGGGGGCGTCGTTCCCCTCGGCGTCCTGGCCAATGAGGGCGGAGTTCACCTCCACCACCATCAGGCGGGGCCGCTCGGCCCCGTCCTCCGCGGGGGCCACGGAGCCGGGAATAGTCACAGATTCCCGCTCGTGGCCCCCGTAATTCTTTTGATCGTTATAGGCTGGGTCATCGTAGATGGTCAGCAGCGTCCAATCGTGGTCATAGACGGCCTCGGGGAGCGTCAGCTTAAGCTCCTCATCTGCCCCCACCTTGATTCGGGGAACTTCCCCTTCCTCGCAGGGGGTACCGGGCTCGCAAGCCATGTACGGGGCGAGTTCCAGGGATTGATCCCCCACGGTGGCGGTCACGCGGAGGTCCTGGGGCGCGGGATCGGGCCGGTTATTCCACCAGGTCTGCGCTAAATAAATCGCCACCACCACGATTACCACCGTGATGAGCAGCGCGAGGATCTGCACCAGGGAGCGGTGCTTACCTTTCTTTGTTTTGGCCATGCTGATCCAGTCTAATTAGTTCGATGAGCGGCGGTGGGCGATAATAGGCCCGTGCCTACCCAACGATACGGAAAGAAAGATCGAAGGAAGAATCCGCTTTTTTCCCCTTCCGCCATTGACGTGGCTGCGGCAGCCTTAGAAGAGATCGGGGAAGAAGCCGGTGACCACGTAGGCGTGCAACCCCTGGAACGCAACGTAGCCCTGCACCGTTTTGCTGCCGACGTCCCCGGTTACGCCGGGTGGGAATGGCAGGTGGTGGTGGCCTGCGCGCCGGGCAGCCACCGCGTGACGGTCAACGAGGTCACGCTCGCCCCCACCCCGCATGGCGACGCCCTGCGTGCCCCGCGTTGGGTTCCCTGGTCCGAGCGATTGCGCCCCGGAGACCTCCACCCCGGCGACCTCCTGCCCCCGGAACCGGGTGATCCGCGCCTGATAAATACCGAGAAGGGCCACGAACTGAGCGAAACCGGATTGCGGGAGGCCACGCAACGCTGGCGCACCGGGGACTTCGGCCCCACCAGTGAGTTCGCGGAGAAGGCCGCCCTGCATTGCGCCCACTGTGCTTTTTATCTTCCGCTCGCGGGCGAGCAATGGGGAAAGAACTTCGGGGTATGCACCAATGAATATTCCGCCGATGGGCACGTGGTGCACGCATCCTATGGCTGCGGGGCTCATTCGGAGACTCCCTGGGAGAGCTCCGATCCCTCCCAGCGCGCTTTTGATGATGAGCGCCCTATTTTTTAATTCACAATAAAAGAAAGCACGCTATGGTTAGCACTCTAGATCGTTACTTTCATATCACCGAGCGTGGTTCCACCATCGGCACGGAAATCCGCGCGGGAGTGGTGACCTTCTTTGCGATGGCCTATATCGTGGTGCTCAATCCGCTGATCCTGGGCACTAGCGCCGATTCCGAGGGCACCACCCTGGGCATACCCCAGGTGGCCGCCGCCACCGCCCTGGCGGCGGGCGTGATGACGCTGGCCTTTGGCTTCATTGCCCGCTATCCCTTTGGCATCGCGGCGGGCCTGGGGCTCAATACGCTCGTGGCCGTGACCCTGGTGGCAGGGGAGGGGCTGACCTGGCCGGAGGCGATGGGCCTGGTGGTGCTCGACGGCATCGTGATCGTGGCCCTAGCGGCCAGCGGCTTCCGCGAGGCGGTATTTAACGCGATTCCGGCCCCGATGAAGGCGGCCATCGGCGTGGGTATCGGTGCCTTCATCGCCCTGGTGGGTTTGGTGGACGCCGGCTTTGTCACCCGCGTTCCCGACGCCGCGAATACCACCGTCCCGGTGGGTCTGGGCACGGGCGGCTCCATCTCCACCTGGCCCACGGTGGTCTTTGTGGTCGGCGTGCTGCTCTGCGGCACCCTGGTGGTGCGCAAGGTGCGCGGCGGGCTTTTCATTGGCATCGTGCTCACCACGCTCATCGCTATGGCGGTGGAGGCCTGGCTCAAGCCCTCCGATGATTGGTCGCTCGCGGTGCCCACGCTGCCGGAAACCCTCGGCGGCCTGCCCGATCTCTCCATCGTGGGGCAGGTGGACCTCTTCGGCGCCTTCGCCAAGATCGGTGCCCTTTCGGCCTCGCTTTTGGTATTTACCCTGGTGCTCGCCAATTTCTTTGACGCAATGGGTACCATGACTGCCCTGGGTAAGCAGGGCGGGCTCGTCGATAAGCAAGGCAATCTGCCGCACCTCAAGCGTGCCTTGATCGTGGAGGGCGCGGGCGCGGTGGTGGGCGGCGCGGCCTCGGCTTCCTCCAATACGGTCTTTGCCGATTCCGCCGCGGGCGTGGGCGACGGCGCGCGCACCGGCCTGGCCAACGTGGTCACCGGTCTGCTCTTCCTGGCCGCGATGTTCTTGACCCCGCTGTACTCCGTGGTGCCCATCGAGGCCGCCGCCCCGGTGCTCGTGGTGGTGGGAGCGATGATGATGGCGCAGGTGCGCGATATTGATTGGGGCACCTTTGAGGTGGCCCTGCCGGCCTTCCTCACCATCGTGGTAATGCCCTTTACCTATTCCATTGCCAATGGCATTGGAGTGGGCTTTATTACCTTCACGGTGATGTCCGTGGCGGCGGGTAAAGCACGCCAGGTGCACAGGATTATGTGGTTGGTTTCCGCGCTCTTCGTTGTTTTCTTTGCCATTGATCCGATTATGTCTGCGATTCAGGGATAAATAATGAGAATCCGCATTGATGATCCTTTAGACCCGCGCCTGGACGATATTCGCCACCTCAATACCGAGCGTACCGACCTCGTGGTGGCCGAAGGTCCCCTCGTGGTGGGGCGCCTGCTGGAATCGGATTATCCCGTGCGGCAGGTGGTGGGTTTTCCCGCCAAACTCGACGCTCTGGATCTCCCCGCCGATATTCCCTCCTACGAGGTGAGCCGCGAGACGCTGGCTCAGGTGGTGGGTTTTGATATGCACCGGGGCCTGGTGGCCACGGCCAGCCGCATTGCTGAACCCACCCCAGCCGAGGTCTTGGCCCAGGCCCGCACCATCGCGGTGTTAGAGGGAGTGGGCGATCACGAGAATATCGGCGCGATCTTCCGCAACGCGGCGGGCATGGGGGTAGACGGCGTGCTCTTTGGCAACGGCTGCGCCGACCCGCTCTACCGCCGCTCCGTGCGCGTATCTATGGGCCACGTGCTGCGCCTCCCTTTTGCACACCTGGAGGGCAGCTTCACCACCTGGCAGCGCAGCCTGGACGAGGTGCGTCAGGCGGGCTTTCGCCTAGTATCCATGACCCCGCACCCGCAGGCCGTGCACCTGGCGGAGGCTCTCGACGGCGCGGACAAGGTGGCCCTGCTGGTGGGGGCCGAGGGGCCGGGGCTAACCGAGCACGCCATGCGGGCCACCGATGTGCGTGCCCGCATACCGATGGCCCCCGGCACGGATTCCCTGAACGTGGCTACCTCTGCCGCGATTGCGTTTTACGAGAGGCAGCGGCAGTTATTCCGCCGCTAGCCCAGCCCACCAGCGGGACCACCACGAGGAGCAGGAGCCACAGGAGCCAGGGGACCTCGCCTATCCCCTTAATATCGGTGAATACGTAGAGGAAGAGCGCGGAAGCCAACCCTACGGCCACGCCGAGGGCGGCGATGAGCAGGGATTGCAGCGCAGAAATGCGAGACAGCAGGCGGGGTGGGGCGCCGACGGCCCACATAGTAGTGAGATCCGCGCGGGTTTCGCCCACCGAGAGAGCCGCCAGCATAATCATTACCGCCAGGCACGCCAGGCTGAGCAGAACGAGGGGGAAGAGATAGTGCTCTACCACTCGACCCAGGTGATCCGGCTGGGAGTGGATGCTGGTGAAGTCCTGCTTGCTCAGACAGAGCCGCACCTCTTGCCCCATGCTCAGCTCCTGCTGCGGGAAGATGTAGGCGGTATCCAGGTAGGTATCTAGCCCATCCCTGGGGGCGGTGACGCTTCCTAGAAGACTCAACTCCACCGTCTCCCCGCGTTCCAGGGCCTCAATGGCGGTGTCTATCTCTTCCTCGGTGGCGTCGCTTTGTACCGAGGTGGCATAGAAGTCGGTGGGGGAGGAGGCGTGGCGGAGATACTCTCTTAACCGGGAGGGCTCGATGATCGCGAGTTCGTCGTTCTCCACTGCCCGGCGTATGTAGATGGGCGTGGCACCGCCGACGATATTGGCTACCTCCTGCGCTTCCTGTTCGATGGGGGAGCTATCTTCCAGATACACGTGGGGGTGCACGGCGATCTGGGGTTTCTCGCTCGGATCATTCTGATATACGTAGGTATTTCCGATGGAGATGACCCCGAGGACGAAGCTCAACCCAACAATGGCGGCGATAGCGGGAGCGGTGCGGTGCACCTGACGGAAGAGGTCGCGCAGCGCCAACCGCAGGGCCACCGGCCCGCGGGCCGCCCAGTGGGAAAGCAACCACAACAGCGCCGGGGTGCTGGTGACAATCCCGATGCCAAAGAAGCCATAACCAAGAATGGCGACATCGGTGGGGAGGAGAATAACCACCAGGCTCACGGCGGCGATGATGGGGCCGATGCTCATGGGCCACCGCCACCGCAGGCGGGCGCTCAACTCCGGGCGCAGGCGCGAGGCTTGCACCGCGGGGATCACCGCCGCGGCCAACGCGCAGAACAGCCCCGAGGCAATGGTGAGGAAAAGCAAATCTATGGGAATCACAAAGCCCGTGAGGTCCCAGCCTATCCGGGGAACGATGAGGAGGAAGGCCGCAATCCCCAACAGGAGCCCCAAGCCAATGCCCACGGCGGCGACCATGAGGGCCTCCAGATACAGCGACCAGCGCAATTGTGAGGGGGCGGCACCGTTGATACTAAGCAGGCGCATGGTGTGGAATTGCCGCCGCGCCGCCACCGCGAAGATGGGGGAGATCATGGCGGCGAGCACGATGAGTCCCAGCAGCCCCATCGTGACGGCGCTGGCGATGGTGATCGCGCTGCCGCCGCTGAGTGCCTTGAGCAGCGGGACGGGGGAGCCCTGTGCCATGCTGTGGAGGGGAGAGACCTCGACGTCGGGCGTGGCGACCTCCACGATGGCGGGGGTGTGCCAGGATACTCTAGAGGGAAAAACCGCAGAGACAATCTCATCGAGGGGATAGTGGAGATTGACCTGGGTATTGGTATCAAAGCTCACGGGGAGCGCGCGGGGTTCCTGCTCCCAGGGAGCCTGAATCTCGATGCTATCGCCCTCGCGTACCCCCAGTGCCTCGGCCACGGCGGAGGTCAGCCCCAGGGTATCGTCGCCGGTGCTGGAATAACGCACATCCATGTAGGCGGTGGTATCCCCGGCGGTGAGGATAGTGCGCGCGGTGGTCTCCGCTATTAATTCCTCCTCGGGGAGGACCGCGCGGATACGCTCCAGATCGGTGCCCTCACCCTCAGAGCTAAGGGTGATCCACGACTTCCTGGTGTTATCGGCATCCCAATCGGCGCTGGACAGGGTGAAACCCGCGAGGGTTACCAGGGCGATGGGCAGCGCGAAGAAGAGCACCGCCACGATGGAGCGGGCGCGATGCGAGGTGATGTCTCGCCACGCTATGCGCGCGGGCATACGCAGATTCGTCATGATTATTCCTCCCCCACCACGGCACCATCGCGCAGGAAGATCGTGCGATCCGCCCAGGCGGCAAAGCGCGGCTCATGGGTGACCAGCAGGCAGCCCGCACCGTTTTTCACGCGGCGGCGAATGATCCCCATGACGGCCTCACCGGTGGCGGTGTCGAGGGCGCCGGTGGGTTCGTCGGCAAGCAAAAGCCCACGCTGGCCGATGAGCGCGCGGGCAATGGCGATGCGCTGCGCCTGACCACCGGAAATCTCGGCAGGGAAGCGGTCCGCGAGGTCGGTGAGTTCCAGTTCCTCTAGGGCTTTGAGCGCATGCTTGCGGGCCTGGGCTCGCTTTTCGCCGCCGAGTTCGAGCGGCATGGCGATGTTTTCCGCCGCCGTGAGCGTGGGAATGAGGTTGAGCTCCTGGAATACGTAGCCCACGTGGGTGCGGCGCAGGCGGGCGGCGGCCGTGGGGCTGAGGTCCCTGGTGTTTACTCCCTGAATGAGCACGCGGCCCGAAGAAGGGGTATCCAGGGTGCCCGCGATGTTGAGCAGCGTGGACTTACCGGAACCGGAACGCCCGGTGATGGCCACGAGTTCTCCGGGTTCGAGGGAGAGGGACACATTATCGAGGGCCCGGATGGTGTTGGGGCCATCCATGTGCAGGCGGGTGACGTTTTCGAGGGTGAGGGCGGTGGGGTTCATCGGGGTTCTCCTTGTTCTGGGTGGGCTTCGACGAGATCAATCCAGCGCAGTTCGGCTTCTAATTCGAGGATCTGGCGTTCGCACAGGAGCCAGCGCGCCCCCGGAGGGGACTGGGCTTTTTCCTTGGTGAGTTCGCGTAACCGGCTCATGGCGGCCCGGCGCTGGGAGTCCAGCAGATCAAGGAGGCTGACCTCCGGGTTGATCGCGGCCATCGCCACCTTGATAACCAGGGCGTCGCGTTCGTCTGCTTCTTTGGTCTCCGGTTCTTCCCACCACTGCCGTAGCGCCTCGCGCCCGGCCTGGGTAATGGCGTAGGCCTCGGGGTTATCGCCGGTTTTTTCCACCAGGCCATCGCGTTCCAGGCGTTTGGCGGTTTGATACACCTGCCCCACGTTGACGGGCCAGGTGGCGGCGGTGGAATCCTCAAAGAGGCTGCGTAATTGCCCCACGGGGCGGGGCTGCTCGGCCAGGAGGCTGAGCAGGGCGTTGCGGATACTCATAGGCTCCCTCTCATGTGCTTACCGGGTAAGTTACTCAGTAAGTTACTGGGTAAGTAGAGGGCTGTCTAGCGTTGCGGGGGAGAGGCGGGGGTAGTTTCTATCGGCGGAACTTCCACAGGGAGCGCACGCGCTGAGTGATTCCTTCTGCGAGGCGGGCGAACTCATCGCCCTCCTTGTGCTGCTCATAATCGTCATAATGGCTGCTTGCCGGGCTAATTCCCAGCTTGGAGGTGGCATCGGCAGCCCACTCTTCCATGCTCATGCGGCTGCCGCTGGGGGTATCCACCCGGGGCTCGGGGCGGCCGTCGATAGCAAATCCCGCCACCTGAATATCCGGCCCCTCGGGGGAGACGTCTACCCCCAGCCACGAGCGCTGTGCCTCGCGGGCGAGGTCGGCAGGGACAAAGGGCAGGGCGATACCGCCGAGTTGCTCCGCGCGCTCTCCCGCCCAGTAGGACCCCTCGAAGGATTCGGGGAGGCCAATATCCTCAAAAAGCTCCTCGCGCCGGGCACCCAGGCTGCGTTGCAGCTTCCCCTCGTGCCAGTGGGCAAAGGCACCGAAATCGCCCTCGCCTGCGCTAATGGCATAGACATCGCGCGCGGGTATCGAGCTGAGCAGGGAGTTATCGAGGCGGGAGAGGCGAGAGGCATCCTCCACCAAGGTATGCACTAAAGCCACGCCGGGAAAGGCCGCGATATAGAACTCCCCGCGCGAGGCCGGTGCCGAACGGTTAAAGGGGAACTGGCCGATGGGGGTGACCGGCCACGCGGGATTGAGCTGAGCGAGATATTTGCGACCAAAGCCGCGATCCGCGCGCGGCTCCTCGGAGAGGACGGCGGCGGGATCCTCCGAGGAGATGAACCACAGGGTAACCGGTTTCTCGTACATGCCTATGACCGTGGGCGCTTAGTGTTGGTGCGCACGCCGAGCAGAACGTCCTCCCAGTGCGGGGTCACGGCCTTGCGCCGCTTCTTAGCGGGAGCGGCGGGGGTGGGGTCGGGGTGCTGCAAGAGGGATTCTTCCTCCCGGGGCGGCTCCTCCGCGACGGGAGTGGGGCGCTGCGGGGCAGGGCGCTGCGCCGTCATGAGCTCGGCGGCGAGGGGATTGCGGGCCACGGTGGTGGCCGAGGAAGAGGTGTGATTTTGCAAGGTCCACTCGGCGCGGTGCTCATCCCAGGTCACCACCACGATCCACTGCCCCGCGGTCTCGCGGTGGGCGTCCCAGGTGCTGCGGGAAAGATCCTCGCCGCGCGCGGCGAGGGCCGTGGCCAGCACCTCCCAGAGGGTGAGGCGCGCCGGGCCGTCCTCGCGCACGGGGTGGGAGTTCTTAGCTAGTTCCGCAATGCGGGCCCGCTCCAAGAGTACGGGGTGGGCATAGGGCTCCACGCGGGCCTCGGGCACGCCCATCTGCTCGGCCACCTGGGCTACGGTAGCGCCGCCGCGGATGCGATCTTGAATATCGCGGGGGCGCAAGGTCAACGCGCGGGGTTCCGACTTCTCCTCGGAGGCGGCGAGCATGGCGCGCACCTCATCGGCGGCAAGGCTGAAGCGCTCCCCATCGGGGGATTCGCTCAGCACCAGGGTATTCCCCGTGGATTCGCTGCGGATGAGGTGGAGCTCGCGCATCGGGCCTCCTTTAGATGAAGTGCTCACTACACCACTGTAACTTAGTTAACCCCGGCTTCCAGGATGGCATCCACGGCCTTGGTCAGGGTCACGACATCCTGGGACTCAATCGCGGGGAACATACCGATGCGCAGTTGGTTGCGCCCCAGCTTGCGGTAGGGTTCCACGTCTAGAATCCCATTGGCGCGCAGCGTGGCGGCCAGGGCAGCGGCATCGACGCCCTCCTCGAAGTCGATGGTGCCCACCACCAGGGAGCGCGCCGCGGGGTCCTGCACGAAGGGCGTGGCCTGCTCGTGCTGCTCGGCCCAGGAATACAGGGCGCTTGACGACGCAGTGGTGCGTTCCACCATCGCGTCCAGCCCACCCTCGCGCAGCATCCACTGAATCTGGGCGTCTAGCATGAGGAGGGTAGCCACCGCGGGGGTGTTATAGGTCTGATTCTTGCGGGAGTTCTCCACGGCGGTCTGAAGATCCAGGAAAGCGGGGATAAAGCGATCCGTGTGAAGTTTATTGATGCGCTCGATGGCGGCGGGGCTCATGGCCGCCAGCCACAGCCCGCCATCGGAGGCAAAGCACTTCTGCGGGGAGAAGTAATACACATCGGCCTGGGCCATATCCACCGGTAGGCCGCCAGCCCCGGAGGTGGCGTCCACGACCACTAGGGCGTCGCCCTCGGGGCGGGTGACCGGAACCATCGCGCCGGTGGAGGTCTCGTTGTGCGCCCAGGCGATCACGTCCACGCCCTCGATGGGCTCGGGTTGCGGGGCGGTGCCGGGGGCGGCGTCGATAATGGTGGGCTCGCCCAGCCAGGGGGCCTTGCGGGCCGCGGTGGCGAACTTGCCGGAGAACTCGCCGTAGGTGAGGTGACCCGAACGCTGCTCGATGAGGCCAAAGGTGGCGGCATCCCAGAAGGCCGTGGCACCGCCCAGGGAGAGCACAATCTCGTAGCCCTCGGGGAGGTTGAACAGGGTGCTCAGCCCCTCGCGCACGGAACCCACCACGTTCTTGACGGCGGGCTGGCGGTGCGAGGTGCCGATGATGGTGGAGGCGTTAGTGAGGGCGTCGATTTGCTCCTGGCGGACCTTGGAGGGGCCGCAGCCGAAGCGGCCGTCGCTGGGGAGAAGCTCGGGGGGCAGAGTGAACATGGTCTGACTTTCTATCAAGCGGATGGAATGTTCAATACTTTAGCCGGAAAGAGTGATGTTGTGCCTATCACAGGATTTGGTAACCTGTGTGGAGTTGCACCAATCGCCTCAAACTTGATTTGAGTGTACGGTTTAGATTGTCCAAGTAATCGAGAAAGGGATAACTGTGGCTACTGAGAGCAATGACAAGGCCGTCCTTCACTACCCCGGTGGTGAATATGAGATGAGCATAAAGCCCGCCACCGAGGGTAACTCCGGCATTGAGCTGGGCAAGATGCTCTCCGAGACCGGCTACGTTACCTTTGATCCCGGCTACGTGAGCACCGGTTCCACGGAGTCCAAGATTACCTACATCGACGGTGACGCCGGTGTGCTGCGCTACCGCGGTTACGACATCGCTGACCTCGCGCAGAACGCCACCTTCAACGAGGTTTCTTACCTCCTCATCAAGGGTGAGCTGCCCACCGTGGAAGAACTGCACAAGTTCAACGATGAGATCCGCCACCACACCCTCCTGGACGAGGACTTCAAGGCGCAGTTCAACGTGTTCCCGCGCAAGGCGCACCCCATGTCCGTGCTGGCCTCCTCGGTCAATATCCTCTCCACCTACTACCAGGATCAGCTCGACCCCCTGGACGAGGAGCAGCTGGATAAGGCCACCGTGCGCCTCATGGCCAAGGTTCCCATGCTGGCGGCCTATGCCTACCGTGCCTCCAAGGGGGCGCCCTACATGTATCCGGATAACTCCCTGAACGCGCGCGAGAACTTCCTGCGCATGATGTTCGGCTACCCCACCGAGCCCTACGAGGTAGACCCGGTGATGGTCAAGGCCCTGGATAAGCTGCTGATCCTGCACGCCGACCACGAGCAGAACTGCTCCACCTCCACCGTGCGCATGATTGGTTCCGCCCAGGCCAACATGTTCGTTTCCATCGCCGGCGGTATCAACGCGCTGTCCGGCCCGCTGCACGGCGGCGCCAACCAGGCCGTTCTGGAAATGTTGGAGGACATTCAGAACAACCACGGCGGCGATGCCACCGAGTTCATGAACCGCGTGAAGAACAAGGAAAAGGGCGTTCGCCTGATGGGCTTCGGCCACCGCGTGTACAAGAACTACGATCCGCGCGCGGCCATCGTCAAGGAGACCGCTCACGAGGTGCTGGAGCACCTGGGCGGCGATCACCTGCTGGACCTGGCGATGAAGCTGGAGGAGATCGCGCTCAGCGACGACTACTTCGTCTCCCGCAAGCTCTACCCGAACGTAGACTTCTACACCGGCCTGATCTACCGCGCGATGGGCTTCCCCACGGACTTCTTCACCGTGCTCTTCGCCATCGGCCGCCTGCCGGGCTGGATCGCCCACTACCGCGAGCAGCTGGCCACCAACACCAAGATCAACCGCCCGCGTCAGATCTACACCGGCGAGACCCTGCGCACCGTCACCCCGCGCGAATCTCGCTAGAGTGGCGCTGCGGCTGAGGAGCGTAGCAACCATTTATAATGGTTTCTATGGCTCTTCGGCCCTTTTTCGTATGAATGGGCTGTGAGTTCTTGTACCCAAGACCAAGGAGACTTTTACCCTATGGAAAAGCCGCAGATCGACGTCCCGGCTGGTCCCGCCCCCGAAACCCTCCACATCGAGCACCTGGTGGTGGGCGATGGCGCGGAGGCACAGCCCGGCGGCACCGTCGAAGTTCACTACGTGGGAGTGGACTTTGAGACGGGACAGGAGTTCGATTCCTCCTGGGACCGAAAGCAAAGCATCGAGTTCTCCCTGGACCGGCTCATCGCCGGTTGGCAGGAGGGGATTCCCGGCATGAAGGTCGGCGGCCGCCGCCTTCTGGTGTGCCCCCCGGAGAAGGCCTACGGCCCCGCGGGCGGCGGACACCCCCTGTCCGGCCGCACCTTGGTCTTTGTGATTGACCTCTTGAAGGCCGAGTAAGAACCGCTACGCTGCGCGCCACTGACCCCAGTCGGTGGCGTACAGGTTATTAATATCCACCGTGACTCCCTCGATGGTGGATTGCCACCCCGCCACCTGATGAATGGTGGCCTTGGGGTGGATTTTTCCTTCTGAGCCCCAATCGTGCTGCCAGAAGAACTCTCCCAACCCATCGGCCAAGCAGCGCTCAATGGTGGGGTAGTTCGCGTACACGCCTAGCTGATAGCCGCCCGCTTCCAGCGCTTTCTTGCAGGCCGCCAGATAGGGGCGGATGAGATCGGTGTATTCGGCAGGGGTGGGGTTATCGTCGATGGCCATGTAGATGGGCCGATTCTGCGGTCCACCGGCTGCCGTGTGCAGGGCGATCGCCTGGGGCACGTGCACCGTGGCTCCCAGGGCACCGCGGCGCCAATCGGAGGTCTCCCCCTTGCCGTACTGGTACACGCTGGCGGTATCCAGGAGGCGGGTTTCCGCGATGGTGACGGGCTTGCCCTTCATCCAGGCCGCGCGCGGCAGCGAGACGTAGCGCACCGCTCCCACGTGCCCGGCGGCCTTGATCGCGGCGGCGGAGGGAACGCCAGCGGAAAAATCGACGACGGTGCGCGGGGCCTTGGTGGCGGCCAGGGTAGTCAAGCCCGCGAGGCTGATTCCTGCGCCTTTGAGCAGGGTACGGCGGTTAAGATGCTCCATGAGCAGTCACTCTAACAGAAGCGGTAGGCTGTGCCCCATGAAAATCCTCACCCCTTATGAAGACCTCCTGAGACGTATCGCGGAGGAGGGTAGCCCCAAGGGGGATCGCACGGGAACCGGAACCACCAGCCTCTTCGGCGCCCAATTGCGCTATGACCTCGCGGATTCCTTTCCGCTGTTGACCACCAAGAAGGTGTACTTCAAGGGCGTGGTGGGGGAGCTTTTGTGGTTCCTGCGCGGGGACTCCAATGTGCGCTGGCTCCAGGAAAACGGCATCCGCATCTGGAATGAGTGGGCCGATGAGGAGGGAGAACTTGGCCCCGTGTATGGGGTGCAGTGGCGCAGCTGGCCTACTCCCGACGGCCGCCACATCGACCAGATCAGCGCCGCCCTGGATACGTTGAAGAACAACCCTGATTCCCGCCGCAATATCGTCTCTGCGTGGAACGTGGCGGAATTGGAGAATATGGCGCTGCCGCCCTGCCACCTGCTCTTCCAGCTCTACGTGGCCGAAGGGAAGCTCAGCTGCCAGCTCTACCAGCGCTCCGCCGATATGTTCTTAGGCGTGCCCTTCAACATCGCCTCCTACTCCTTGCTCACGCACATGCTGGCCCAGCAGGTGGGCTTAGAGGTAAGGGAGTTCATCTGGACGGGTGGTGATTGCCACATCTACGACAATCACCGGGAGCAGGTGGCCGAGCAACTGTCCCGCGAGCCGCGCCCCTACCCGCAGCTGCGCCTGAACAAGGCGGCGTCCCTCTTTGACTATGACTTCTCCGACGTAGAACTCGTGGGCTATGACCCGCACCCGGCCATTAGCGGAAAGGTATCCGTGTAATGCTGGGGGCCATTTGGGCGCAATCCCGCGAGGGAATCATCGGGGACGGTACCGGCATGCCCTGGCATCTGCCGGAGGATCTGCGTCACTTCAAGGAGGTGACCCTGGGGGCGCCAGTGGTGATGGGGCGGCGCACCTGGGAATCGCTGCCCAAGAAGCCGCTGCCGGGGCGCGAGAACATCGTGCTCTCTCACCGCGCGCCGGGGGAGTGGTCCCAAGGCGCGCGGGTGAGCACCGAGATTCCCACCGAGGGGTGGATTATCGGCGGCGGGGAGATATACGCCCAGACCATCGGGTCCGTGGACGTTGTGGAGATCACCCTGGTGGATACCCAGGTGCGGGTGGAAAACCCGGTGTATGCCCCGCCGATCCCCGCCCACCTACAGCAGGTGAGCGATTCCGGCTGGCTGGGGGAGGAATTGCGGTACCGCTTTCTCAGGTTTGAGCGGCCATAGGCTACACTGCTCTAGCAGGCCCCAGTAGCTCAGTGGATAGAGCACCGCTCTCCTAAAGCGGGTGTCGGAGGTTCGAATCCTCTCTGGGGCACTCTGTGCGCTTTAACCCTCAGCGCTTAACCCAAGCCCTGCTCAATCAGGTGCAGCGGGGTAAAGAGCGCATCGTTATCATCGCTACCCCCGGAGAGAACCCCCACCACGTTGTTCTGTCCATCCAGCAGCGGGCCGCCGGAGTTACCGCCATAGGTGGTGATGCTGGCGTTGATGAGGAGGCTCGGGAAACTATCGTCACCCACCGCCAGGTGGCGCGGGGCGTCGTAGGTGATGAAGCCGATGCTGTCGTTTCCGGGGGCCTGGAAGCGCACGCTATCGCCGTTGCGCAGCGAGGCGGAATCACCGCGCCCCACGTGTCCGACCACGCGGGTGCCGGGCAGGAGATCGACCTTCACGGCGTCGAGCTGCTGGCCGTAGGGAAGATCGGAGCCGAGGGCGGCGATGGTGCCGATCGGCTGGCGATCCTCCAGGGTGTAGATGGTATCGCCCACATTCCACGTGCCCATGCCGCAGTGCTGCGCGGTATAGGCGGTGTGGGCGTCCACGACGCTGAGGGTGCAGCGATACCCCTCCACGGCCTTGATGGCGGTGGCCTGTCCAATGCTGGTGGCGGCGTGGGCGGGCGCGGCGGCGGTGGTGAGCGCCACGGCTGCGGCCAGAAGATAGCGGGTAAGTTTCACGGTACCGGTTCCTTTATTGCCGTTAATGACCCTTCTCATTTACCACCCGCAAAATATCCTCGGCAAGTTCTGGGCGGCAGATCAACAGATCGGGGATATAGGTATCGCGATTGTTGTAGGTTAGTTCGCTGCCATCGAGGCGCGAGCAGTGCAGCCCCGCGGCCTTGGCCACGCCCACCGGGGCGGCCTGATCCCACTCGTATTGCCCGCCGGAGTGCACGTAGGCATCGCAATCGCCCAGCAGCACGTGCATGGCCTTGGCGCCCGCGGAGCCCAGGGGCATGAGGTCAAAGTCCAGGGCCTCGGCCACGGCGTCGGCAATGGCGGGCGGGCGACGCCGTGATACCGCGATCTTGCGGGCGTAGGGGCCGCCCACGGCGCGCACGTCGCTGGAATCAAAAACCACGCCGAGGTCCGGCAAGCCCACTGCGGCGTGAATGGGCACGCCGTTTTCCACCAGGGCGATGTGCACGGCCCAATCCTGGCGCCCGGTGGCAAACTCCTTGGTGCCATCGAGGGGATCGACGATCCACACGCGCTCCTTGCTCAGGCGGTCGAGGTCATCGGCGGCCTCCTCGGAGAGGAAACCATCGCCGGGACGGTGCTGGTCAAGCACCCGGGAGATCCAGCTCTGGGCTAGTTCATCGCCGGCGTCACCGAGGTTCCTTCCCCCCAGCAGCCCCACGTTGCGAATACCCTTAAGAATCTCTGCGGCACCTTGGGCGAGGTGGTGGGTGAGGCGGGCGTCGGAAAGCTCAGTCATGCCCGCTATTTTATCCCTTTGGTTAGATTTAGGCATGGCCCTTTTTGATAGCTTTCACCCGCGCGTATCCACCTGGTTTCAGGAGCGCTTCGGTGAACCCACCCCGGTGCAGGCCCAGGCCTGGGAGGCTATCGGAGCGGGCAAAAACGCGCTGGTGGTCGCGCCCACGGGCTCGGGCAAGACGCTGGCGGCCTTCCTCACGGCGATCAGCAGGCTTATCGACGCCCCGCCCGGCACCAAGGTGCTCTACATCTCCCCGCTCAAGGCCCTGGGAGCGGGCGTGGAGCGCAACCTCCGCAAACCCATAGAAGAAATGGGGTTGGACATTACCGTGGGCGTGCGCTCGGGGGATACCCCGCAATCGGAGCGGCGCAAACTGTTGCGCAACCCACCGGACATTCTGATTACCACCCCGGAATCGGCCTACCTCATGCTCACCTCCCGGGCGCGGGCCACCCTCGCCACGGTGCACACCGTCATCGTGGACGAGATTCACGCCCTGGCCGGAAGCAAACGCGGGGTGCACCTGGCGCTGAGTCTGGAACGCCTGGCGCAGTTCGCGGACTTCCAGCGCATAGGCCTCTCCGCCACCGTGCGGCCACTGGAGGCGGTGGCGGAGTTCCTGGGCGGGAATCACCCGGTGGAGATCATCGCCCCGCCGGCGCATAAAAACTGGGAATTGCGCGTGCACGGCATCGACGTGGAGGTCATCGCGGAGAACGTGTACCGGCAGGTGATGGGGCAGCGCTCCACGCTGATCTTCGTGAACGCGCGCCGGGCGGCGGAAAAACTCACCTCAAGAATCAACGAACTCTACGCCCAGGAACACGAACCCGAAGCCCTGGCAGAACCCCTGCGGCGCGACCCCGCCCAGCTGATGAAGAGCACCGATACCGCGGGCAGCGCGCCCACTTTTATCGCGCGGGCGCACCACGGTTCGGTATCCACCCAGGAGCGCGCCGAGATCGAGGCCGCGCTCAAAGAAGGCAGTATCCGCGCGGTGGTGGCCACCTCCTCGCTGGAACTGGGCATCGACATGGGGGCGGTGGACCTGGTGATTCAGGTGGAATCGCCGCTTTCCGTGGCGGCGGGTTTGCAGCGCGTGGGGCGCGCCGGGCACACCGTGGGCGCCACCTCCACCGGGGAGTTCTATCCCCAGCACCAGGCCGACCTGTTTCAGATGGCGGTGATCGTCTCCCGCATGCGCCAGGGGCTCATCGAGGAGATTCACATTCCCCGCAACCCCCTCGACGTGCTCACCCAACAGACCATCGCAGAGGTATCGCAGCGCGACATTCCGGTGGGGCAGTGGTACGACACCGTGCGCCGGGCTTACCCCTACCGCGATCTGTCCAGGGAGGTCTTTGACTCCATCGTGGACCTGGTGACCGGCTACTATCCCTCCACCGACTTCGCGGAACTCAAACCCCACCTCATCGTGGAAGAAGGGGTGCTCAAGGCCCGGCCCAGTGCTCAGCGGGTGGCGGTGACCTCGGGCGGGACCATTCCCGACCGCGGCCTGTACGGCGTATTCCTCATCGGAGCGGCAGAAGGCCTGCGCAGGGTGGGAGAACTGGACGAGGAGATGGTTTACGAATCCCGCGTGGGAGACGTATTCACCCTCGGGGCGAGCAGTTGGCGGATCGAAGAGATCACCAAGGATCAGGTATTGGTGAGCCCCGCGCCGGGCCACACCGGGAGGCTGCCCTTCTGGACCGGCGACCAAACCGGCCGCCCCGCCGAGCTTGGGCGCGCGGTGGGGCAGGCGCGGCGGGAGGTGGCGTCGATAAGCAAAGACCTGGACGAGCGTGCCTACCGCGACATCGTGGAATACCTGGACAAACAGCGCGAGGCCACCGGGGTGATTCCCGACGAGCGGACTCTGGTGCTGGAACGCTTCCGCGATGAGCTGGGGGATTGGCGGGCGATTCTGCACAGTCCCTATGGCCGAGGGGTGAACGCCGCTTGGGCGCTGGCCGTGGGGGCGGAATATGCCACGGACGAGGGGATCGTGATGCGCGTATCCACGGAAAACCCGCCCACCGCCGACCTCTTTGCCCTGCACGACCCCGCCCGGGAGGTAGCGGACAAGGTGAGCGAATCGGCGCTCTTTGCCGCCCGCTTCCGCGAATGTGCTGGCCGCGCGCTCTTACTTCCCCGACGCCACCCCGGCCGCCGCTCCCCGCTCTGGCAGCAGCGCCACCGCGCCGCCAAACTTCTCGACGCCGCGCGGAAGTACCCCACCTTTCCCATCGTCCTGGAAACGGTGCGCGAATGTCTCCACGACGTCTACGACCTACCGGCCCTCGAAGAACTGCACCGGGCCCTGGCACAGGGCACCGTGCGAATTAAAGAGGTGACCACCGCGAGCCCCAGCCCCTTCGCCGCCTCTATGCTCTTCACCTACACCGGGGCCTTCATGTACGAGGAGGACCGCCCCCAGGCCGAAAGCCGCCTGGACTCGAACCTTCTTTCCGCGCTCCTGGGCACCGCCGACCTGCGCGATATTCTCGACCCCGATCTGCTCGACATACAGCCACGCCAGCCGCGCACCGCCGAGGAGTTCGCGGACCTCCTCCGCGAAGCAGGTCCCGCGCCCATCACCCCGGAATACGAGAACTTTGCCCGCGCCCTCGGGCATCGGGTCATCCGTATTAATCTGGCTGGGCGCCCTCACTTCGCCCAGGCTGCCGACGCCCCGCTGCTGGACAAACCCGAAGAACTCGCGGCGCGCTGGGCTAGGTCACGCGGTCCCTTCACTGCCGCGGAGGCTTATGAAGCCCTGGGAGTTTCCCCGGAGGTGCTCGATAGATTGCCGCTGAGTAGGGGCCACTTCCGCCAGGGGATAGAAGAACTGGAATACTGCGATGCCGACGTGCTCGATAGTATTCGCCGCCGCTCTCTGGCCCGCGCCCGCAAGGCCACCGAACCGGTATCTCCGCAGGCTTACGCCAATTTCTTGCTGGACTGGCAGCACATCACCACGCCTTTACACGGCGTGGATGGGCTCTACGAGGTCCTTGAACAACTCGCCGGGGTGGCCCTGACTCCGCAGGATTGGGAAAACCGGGTGCTGCCCGCGCGGGTGGAGGATTATGCCCCGCCCATGCTCGACGAGCTCACCGCCTCCGGGGAGATTCGCATTGTGGGCACCGGGGCCTCCATGATGCTTTTGCCCTACGACCACGCTCCCGAACCTCCCGAACTCAACGAGCAGCAGCGCGAGGTGGTGGAGGCTTTTGACGGCGGGGCCTACCTCTTCCAGGAACTCCTCGGGCGGGTATCCCTCAATGGCACTGAGCTACGCCGGACCTTGTGGGAGTTGGTGGCGGCGGGGGTGGTGAGTCCCGATAGCTTTTCCCGCCTGCGCGCTCGGGCTTCGGGGGAGGTGCGGCGTCGTACGCCTGCCGATACCCTTGGGCGCTGGAGCCTCACCGCCCAAGGTGACCTGCCTCTGGCAGATCTGTGGCTGCGCCGTTACGGGGTGGTGACGCGCGGCAGCGTGACCACGGAGGGCGGGAACTTTGCCCACGCCTACCGGGTGTTGTCGCGTTATGAGGAACACGGCCAGGTCATGCGGGGAATGTTCATCGAGGGGCTGGGCGCGGCGCAGTTCTCCTCTCCGGCGGTGATTGACAGGGTGCGTTCGGCTCGATCTGCTCCGACCATCGCCCTAGCGGCGTGTGACCCCGCCAACCCCTACGGCGCGGCCTTGCCTTGGCCGCGCTCAGGGCTATCTCGCGCCTCGGGGGCGGTGGTGGTGCTGGGGGAGGGGCAGCTGTATGCCTACCTCCGGGGTAAGTCCCTGAGTACTTTTGGTCCGATCGAGGAGGTGGTTCCGGCCCTCCAGGGGGTAGGTCCGGTGGAAAAAATCGACGGCCGACCCGCCCTTACCCACCCTCTTCTCCCAGTTCTCCGCGCTGCTGGGGCAAAAATTATGCCTCGCGGAATAAAATTATAGGTCTTGCCCAATGTATTGTGTGAGATTTTCTTTGCGTATACCAAAGTGTGTGCTGAGCTATCTCTCAGCGGGTAGGACGCACTACAACAGGCGTCCAGCAGGATAAGCGCAACCCTGGTACGCGGGGATTGTGAGCGGGGGCTACTCGGGGGACGTTCTGCTGGATCGAGTTGTAGAGGGTGGGCACGGACAAACTTCGAACGCATGGTCGCATGCGGGGTGGATGTGGTGTATCCTTATGGGCAGGGGTAAGAAGATGGCTCATAAGGGGGAACCATGACTCTCAGTTTCGCAGACGAGGCGCTGGATAACACATGGATTGAGCGCTACGTTCCAGATGAACCACACTATCTCTGTGCCATGCCGGGAGATGTCTATGCTCAGCGTTACGTGCGCATGAATAAAGAGGAACTGGTGTTCTGGGAGGGGCTGATTCCCTCCTCTGAGGACCATGAGTTCAGTCAAACCATAGAATCCCTGGCCTCGCGCATGGGGTGCAGCCCCTTTTATGTGCGCAATCGCATTTACGCGGTGCACATCATGCGTAACCTCCCCAGGTTTTATGCCACCGCCGTGAGCAAGGGATGGCTGGACATGGATCGTCTTGTGGGCATTGCGTACAGCTTGCGCGGAGTGCCGGAGCAGCATTGGGAAGCTATCGACGCCCACCTGGCGGAATACCTCACGCCCATCGTGCCCATGCAAACGCTGCCGACGCGCCGCGCCATCGTGCGCAAGCTGCGTGCCTTCGTGGAATCCCTGGTACCGGGTTTCTACGACCGGGCCTCGCCCCCGCGGGTGCTGCGCCATCTCACGAGGGAATCGCGCCTGGATATTCGCCTGCCCAGAGATCAGGCTCACGCGGTGTATCAGGCGCTCAAGGCTATTTCCCAGCGCGAACAGTGCAGCCTCTCCGAGGCGCTCTTTCACCTGGCTACCGACGTCGGCTCCTTCCGCGTCACCCTCAATCTCTTTGGGGCGGGGGAGACGCCGGTGCATTTGGTGGGAGCCGGGGACCTTACCGAGGCCCAGGGACGCTTTTGGGCGCGGCGCATCACCCACCGCCGTGATCTACGCGCTGCCCTGGAAGAAACTCAGGGCCACGATCCCGCCGCCCCCTTAGCGGCGGCGGTACGTCTGCGCGATGGCGGGTGCCGTTATCCGGGCTGTGCTTCCCAGCGCACGGACTTGCACCACGTCATTGAATACGAGGTGGGTGGTCCCACGTCACTCACTAACTTGGCCTGCCTGTGCCGCAAGCATCACAACATGCTGACCTTTGACGAGGCCAGAATGTTTATGACGCACTCCGGGGTGTGCCGCTGGACATTCCGAGACGGCACCACCACTGCCACTATTCCCGGTGGACCGTTGGCTAACCCGCAGTACGCCACCTGGTCATATAACTGGGGCCACTACCTGCGGCGGCGATACCACGCGATGAGTTCATCAGTGGAGGAGTCCCCGGTACGGGGATCTTCTTGACCAGATACTGCGGGAGCAAGCTCATTGGCCTGTTTCTTGCCTAGTTCCACGCCCCACTGATCGAAGGAGTTGATGCCCCATACGGTGCCCTGCACAAAGGTGATGTGTTCGTACAGCGCGATGAGCGCACCAAGGGAATGAGGTGTGAGTTCCTCCGCGAGGATCGTGGTGGAGGGGCGATTGCCGGGCATGATGCGGTGGGCGGGTAGATCGCCCTGCGTGCCAAAGGCCAGCACCTTGGTCTGGGCAAAGAAGTTGCCCATGAGCAGATCGTGCATGCTCTCTTCGCCGTCCTTGGGGCGCACAAAACCGATGAAGTCTGCGGGGATCAGGCGGGTGCCCTGGTGCATGAGTTGGAAGAAGGCGTGCTGCCCGTTGGTTCCGGGTTCACCCCAGAAGATTTCCCCGGTGCCGTGTTCCACGGGATTACCTTCGCGGTCCACGGACTTGCCGTTGGACTCCATCGTGAGTTGTTGGAGATAGGCCGGGAAGCGGGAAAGGTCCTGGGAATAGGGGAGCACGGCGTGGGTCTGGGCACCGAGGAAGTTGGTGTACCAGATGTTCAGCATGGCCATGAGCACGGGCACGTTGCGCTCGAAGGGAGTGGTGCGGAAGTGCTCGTCCATCGCGTGGAAGCCTTCGAGGAAGCGCATGAAATCGCGGGGTCCGATGACCGCCATGATGGAAAGTCCGATGGCGGAGTCCACGGAGTAGCGTCCGCCCACCCAGTCCCAGAAGCCAAACATGTTGGCGGTGTCGATGCCGAACTCCGCTACCTTTTCCGCATTGGTGGATACGGCCACGAAGTGCTTGGCCACGGCGGCGGTGTCGCCGTCGAAGGCGTCGAGAAGCCATTGCTTGGCCACGCGGGCATTGGTGAGGGTTTCCTGCGTGGTGAAGGTCTTGGAGGCCACGATGAAGAGGGTGGACTCGGGATCGAGGCCGTCGAGGGCGGCGGTGATGTCGGCGGGGTCGATATTGGAGACGAACTCGGCGGTGATGCCAGCCGTGGCATAAGCGCGCAGGGCCTTGGTGACCATCGCGGGGCCGAGGTCGGAGCCGCCGATGCCGATGTTCACGATCTTTTTGATGGTGTGGCCGCTGTGCCCGCGCCAGGTGCCGGAGCGCAGGGCGGTGGCGAAATCGCGCATGCGGCCGAGGACCTCGTGGACGTCGGCGGCGATGTCCTGGCCGTCCACGCTGAGGTCGGCAGACGCGGGCAGACGCAGAGCGGTATGCAGGACCGCGCGGTCCTCGGTGGTGTTAATGTGCTCGCCGCGGAACATGGCCTCGGTGCGCTCGCGCACACCTGATTCCTCCGCGAGGGCGAGGAGATCGGTGAGGGTGGGGGCGTCGATAAGGTTTTTGGAGAGGTCCACGTGCAGGCCGGCGGCGTCGAAGGTGAGGCTGGCGGCGCGGTTGGAGTCGGTGAAGAGTTCGCGGAGGTTGAACTCGGTGGGGCGGGACTGGAGCTTTTGCCACATACTCATGCCCACTAGCCTAATCTTCCACGCCCCATGCGCAGCAGAATGGCGGCCAGGGCAGGGCCTTCCTCGCCTATCTCCTCGCGGAAGTGGTTAATGATGGCCACCTCGCGGGCGTGGACCAGGCGCGTTCCGCCGGAATCGCGGCGGGTGCGGCCGATGAGGCGGGAAATTTCGGTGCGTCGCTTAATGGCGTCGAGGATTTCCTGGTCAAGCCGGTTGATTTCCTCGCGGTAGCGCTGGATCTCATCATCGGTGTTCATGGATATATAGTGCCACGGGCCACGGGTAGGTTGGAAGGCATCATGAATTATTCACTCAACGATCAGCAACGCGCCGCCGTGGAACACATCGGTTCCCCCCTCCTCATCGTGGCGGGGGCGGGCTCGGGCAAGACCGCCGTGCTCACGCAGCGGATTGACTATTTGATGCGGCACCGGGGGGTGCAGCCGGGGCAGATTCTGGCGATTACCTTTACCAACAAGGCGGCGGCAGAGATGCGCGATCGCCTGGGGCCCATCGCAGAGCGCATGTGGGTGTCCACCTTCCACTCCGTGTGCGTGCGTATCCTGCGCCAACAGGCCGAGTTGGCGGGGTTGAAAAAGAACTTCACCATCTACGATTCCGACGATTCCCGCCGCCTGCTGGGCATGATCGCCAAGGAGATGAACCTCGACCCCAAGCGCTTTAGCCCCCGCGCGCTGGCGGCGGCGATCTCGAATGCCAAAAATGAACTCACCGATCCGGTGGAGGGCACGATCGAGCAGGTCTACGCGGAGTATCAGGCGCGGCTGCGCCAGGCCAATGCCGTGGACTTCGACGATCTCATCGGGGAGGTGGTGCGGATCTTCAAGGAGTATCCGCAGGTTACGGAATACTATCGACGCCGCTTCCGCCACGTTCTCATCGACGAATACCAGGACACCAACCACGCCCAATACGAGCTGGTATCCACCCTGGTGGGAAGGGGAGAGGACGCCAGCGAACTGTGCGTGGTGGGTGATTCCGACCAATCCATCTACGCCTTCCGCGGTGCGACGATCCGCAATATCGAGGAGTTTGAGCGAGACTTTCCCGATGCCCGCACGGTGCTCCTAGAGCAGAACTACCGCTCCACCCAGACGATTCTCGACGCCGCCAACGCCGTGATTGCACGCAACGAAAACCGGCGCGAGAAGAAGCTGTGGACGGCGCTGGGTGAGGGGGAGAAGATTCTGGGGTATGTGGCCGATAACGAGCACGACGAGGCCCGCTACATCGCCGCCGAGGTGGATAAGCTCGTGGACGGGGGCATGAACTATTCCGACATCGCGGTGATGTACCGCACCAATAACTCCTCCCGAGCCCTGGAAGATGTGTTCATCCGCACCGGGGTTCCCTACAAGGTGGTGGGTGGCACGCGCTTTTATGAGCGCCGCGAGGTGCGCGACGTCGTGGGCTATCTGCGGGTGCTTGATAACCCGGAGGACACGGTGAGTATGAGGCGCATCGTCAATACCCCCAAGCGCGGCATTGGGGATCGCGCGCAGTCCTTCATAGCCCTACATGCGGAACAGGAGGGTATTTCCTTTAGCGCGTCCTTGGAACAGGCCGCCGAGGGCAAGGTGGACATGCTGGGCGCTCGGGGCCGCAATGCGGTGGGGCGCTTCGTGGAGATGATGGCGGGCCTGCGGGAGAATATGTCGGAGAACATCGGGGAGCTCATCAACGAGATTCTGGATGTGACCGGCTACCGCGATGAGCTAGAGGCCTCGAACGATCCCCAGGACGGGGCGCGGCTGGATAACCTCAACGAGTTAGTGTCTGTGGGCCGGGAGTTCAGCTCCGAGGCCGCCCACCGAGAGGACTTTGACGGTAGCCTCCAAGCCTTCCTGGAGCGGGTATCCCTGGTGGCGGATGCGGACCAGATTCCCGACGATGAACAGGGCATGGTGACCATGATGACCCTGCACACGGCCAAGGGCCTGGAGTTTCCCGCGGTATTCCTCATCGGTTGGGAGGATGGGCAGTTCCCGCACCTGCGTTCTCTGGGCGATCCGAGGGAGTTGGCCGAGGAGCGCCGCCTGGCCTACGTGGGCATTACTCGTGCGCGTCAGCGTCTTTACCTTACCCGGGCCACGCTGCGTTCGGCTTGGGGTAATCCGATTAGTAATCCACCCAGCCGCTTTTTGCAGGAGATTCCCTCGAACCTCGTGGAATGGGAGGGAGAGGATCAAGGCCGTACAAGGGGGCTCAAGCCGCAGCGCACGAAGAATAAGAGCCTGAGCCTGGTGGTGGGTGATCGGGTGAATCACGCCAAGTACGGGCTGGGCACGGTGATTGCGGCAGACGGAATAGGCGCACATGCCACGGTGACCATTGATTTCGGGTCAGCCGGGACAGTGCGCCTCATGCTGATCGGCGGATTACCGATGGAAAAGCTATAGCGTGATGCCGTGGGCGGCGAGCCACGGCACGGGGTCGATGGCGTCGCCGCCAGCGGGGTGCACCTCAAAGTGCAGGTGGGAGCCGGTGGAGAAGCCCAGGCTGCCCATGCCGGCGATGGTCTGGCCGGCGGCCACGCGCTCGCCCACGGACACCGCCAGGGTGGACATGTGGCCGTAGACCGTGACGGTGCCATCATCGTGGCGAATACGAATCCACTGGCCAAAGCCGGAGGCGGGGCCCGAATCAATCACGGTGCCGTCCAGCACGGCCTTAATCGGGGTGCCCTCGGCATTGGCGATGTCGATGCCCTTGTGGAAGGTGCCCCAACGCAGCTCGAAGCCGGAGGTAAAGGCGCCGATGGCGGGCTTGACCGCGCCCAGGGCGTTAGCCACGGCGGCGGAACCCTCCTCGATGGGGGCGGCGGAGGAGATTTCGGCGGTCTGGGCGAGTAGCGCCGCCTTGGCGGCTTCTGCGGCCTTGGCACGCTCGGAGGCGTACTTCACGGCCTTGCCGAGCTGATCCTCAATGCCTGTGGCGGGCTTGAACTCGGAGATGGCGAGGATTTGCGGGGAGGAGCTAGGCAGGGCCTCGGCGTCGTTGGCGAGGGAGTAGTCCACGGAATCCGCGTGGGAGTGCTGGGCGGCAGCAGCTCCGCCAGCCCCGGCGGTAGAGACAGCGCCCGTGGCGACGGCAACGAGAGCGATGCGCCCTCTAGCGGATTGCGAGGGATTGAATTTGTGGTGCCTGCCCAACTCGTTCACTTCCATCTGTCGTTCGTAACGCCACGTTAACAAATCGTGACCTTTTCGTTATCTCGAAGTGTAACGATAGCGTCTCGATGGGAGCGGGGCAACCTGTTTTCCACTATTTCGGTTATATCCTGGCACGGTGAGTAAAAAGACGAGCACGAATAGACGCCCCGGTGCCTCCCGGCGCCGCACTCGCCGGGAGGTCACAGCCCCCTCTCTCACCCCGGACAAGGGCGTGCAGCGATACCTCCCCACGGTGCTATTACCGCACGTCGTGGTGATTTTAGCGATCATCGTGGTGGCCATGACCGGCCTGCTCATCACCTCCACCTCACTGACGGCGATGCCCGCCACGGTGGCGCAGTTGTGGCTGGTATTAAATATGTCTCCCATCCGCCTCGACGGAATCACACTCGGATTCCTGCCGCTGCTTCCGGCTATCGGCATGATCTGGCTGCTCAGCCGCGCGCGCCCCACCCGCAGGTTGGACTACGCCCTGCTCATGGGGGTTCCGCTGCTGCTCACGGGTATCGCCTGGCTCATGCTTTTCGACGCCCGCTCGGTCTACCCCGTGGACGTCCCCTCGCCGTGGGCCTTTCTCAATACTCTCTTAGTGCACGGGATAGCGCTGCTCGTCGGCCCGCTGCGCCAGTGGTGGCCGCAGTGGGCGAAGGAGGCCGTGCGCTATCTGCTGTATGTGCTCGCCGCGGCGGCCGTGGTGTGGGTGATCGTGGCGGCATGGAATTGGCAGAGTACCGGCCCTGGGGAGGTGGCGGTGAGTCTGCTCTACCTGCCTAACGCGGTGATCGCCGCTGCCGCAGTGCTGGTGGGCTCGGAGTTCCATGCCGGGGAGGCGTCGATAAGCCTCTTTAGCGTGCACCTCGTGCCGCTGCCCCCGCTGCCGCTGTTTAGCGTGCCGGGGCAGATGGCCTCCTGGGCGGTGCTTTTCCTGGCAATCCCGGCCGCGGCGGCGGTGGCGCTGTGGTGGAAGCGCGTGCCCACCTGGCGCGAGGCCGTGTACGCGGGGGCCTGCGCTGGGTCGGTGGGCCTGGTGGTGAGTTATCTGGCCGGGGGTGAGATGGGAATATACGGAGCCACGGGGGTGATGGAGTGGCTGGCCGGGCTGCTGATTTTTGTGTGGGTGGCGGGCCTGGGGGTCGCGGCTGGGCTGGTACACAAACTGGCGGGTAGGCTTAGCGCGTGACATTCAACGTTGTGGTTTTGGTATCCGGCAGCGGAACGCTGCTCCAGGCGATCCTGGATCACCAGGGGGAGTATCGGGTGAGCAAGGTGATTGCCGATAATCCCTGCCTCGCCCTGGAACGCGCGGAGAAGGCGGGGGTGAGCACCGAGGTGGTGCCCATGCAGCCCGATCGCCACGCCTGGAATGTCACTCTCGCTCAGGCCGTGGGCTCCCCGGATCTGGTGGTTTCCGCAGGCTTTATGAAGATCCTGGGGCCCGCCTTCCTGGATAAGTTCGGCGGGCGCACCATCAATACTCACCCGGCCCTTCTGCCTTCCTTCCCCGGTGCGCACGCGGTGCGCGACGCCCTGGCCTATGGGGTGAAGGTCACCGGCTCCACCGTGCACTATGTGGATGAGGGCGTGGATACCGGCCCCATCATCGCGCAGGAAGCCGTGGCGGTGGAGCCGGGGGATGATGAGGCCACGCTGCACGAGCGCATTAAGAAAGTTGAACGCCAACTCATTGTGCGGGTGCTGTCCGCACAGCAACAGGAGAATCTCAGATGAGTGAAAGCCGCAAGGGCATTAAGCGTGCCTTGCTGAGCGTCTATGACAAGACCGGACTGGTGGAACTGGCCACGGCCCTGCACGAGGCCGGGGTGGAGATCGTCTCTACCGGTTCCACCGCCGCCACCGTGGCGGGTGCCGGGCTGCCGGTGACCCGCGTGGAGGATCTCACGGGCTTCCCGGAGTGCCTGGAAGGGCGCGTCAAGACGCTGCACCCGCGCGTTCACGCCGGAATCCTGGCCGATACCCGCAAGGAAGATCACCTGGCGCAGTTGGAGGAGCTGGGCGTGGAGCCCTTCCAGCTCGTGGTGGTGAACCTCTATCCCTTTAGCGAGACGGTGGCCTCGGGCGCGGACTTTGATGCCTGCGTGGAGCAGATCGACATTGGAGGCCCCTCGATGGTGCGTGCCGCCGCCAAGAACCACCCCTCGGTGGCCGTGGTGGTCAATCCCGCCGCCTATGGTGAGGTGGCGCGCGCCGTGGCCGAGGGTGGGTTTAGCCTCGACGAGCGCCGCGCCCTGGCCGCCGAGGCCTTCCGCCACACCGCGGAATACGACATCGCCGTGGCTACCTGGATCTCCGAGGGGCAGTGGGTGGGGGCCTCCTACCGCCTGGCCCACGAGCTGCGTTATGGCGAAAATCCTCACCAGAGCGCGGCTCTGTACACCTCCGGCGGCGGCCTGGCCGGTGCCGTGCAGCACCACGGCAAGGAGATGAGCTACAACAACTACCAGGATGCCGACGCCGCCTGGCGCGCCGCCTGGGATCACGAGGATCCCTGCGTGGCCATCATCAAGCACGCCAACCCCTGCGGCATCGCGGTCTCCGAGGACATCGCCGTGGCGCACGCCAACGCGCACGCCTGCGACCCGCTTTCCGCCTACGGCGGCGTGATAGCGGCCAACCGCGAGGTCACCCTGGCGATGGCCGAGCAGATCAAGCCGATCTTCACCGAGGTGGTCATTGCGCCTTCCTATGAGGAGGCGGCCCTGGAACTGCTCAAGAGCAAGAAGAACCTGCGCATCTTGGAAGCAGAGGCCCCCGCGCGCGGCTATAAGGAGATCAAGCAAATCTCCGGCGGCCTGCTGGCGCAGCGCAGCGATGCTATCGACGCCCCCGGCGACGACCCCAGCACCTGGACCCTGGTGTCCGGCGAGGGCTCTGAGGAACTACTCAAGGAACTCAACTTCGCCTGGCGCACCGTGCGCGCCGTGAAGTCCAACGCCATTCTCATCGCCCGCGAGGGCGCCACTGTGGGCGTGGGCATGGGGCAGGTCAATCGCGTGGACTCCGCCAAGCTGGCCGTGGAGCGCGCCAACACCCTGGGGGAGGGCAAGCGCACCGAGGGCGCCGTGGCGGCTTCCGACGCCTTCTTCCCCTTCGCGGACGGCTTCGAGGTACTGGCTCAGGCCGGGGTCAAGGCCGTGGTGCAGCCGGGTGGGTCCATCCGCGACGAGGAGGTCATCGAGGCCGCCAAGAAGGCCGGCGTGACGATGTATCTCACGGGCGCGCGACACTTCGCGCACTAAGAAGTTCGAGGGTGCGCGGTACGCGCTCCTCGGGCAGGGGGGTATGCAGGACGTCGAGGGCGGCGTCGGCAAGCATGATGGCCTCCTCCGGGAGGCCATCTCCGGTATAGGGGGCGGTGCCGGTGTTATCGCGCATCTCGATCACGGACATGGCGATGTGGAAGGGGAGCATACAGCGGGGGTCGCCCTTCCCCACGATGTCCGCCGCCAGCCCCTCGAAGGTCGTGCGCAGCCCCTCGCGTTGGGCGTGATACTCCGCGAACTCCTCTGAGGCGGCGATGGGCAGTTGGTAGAGCCTGCCGACGTTCCAGCGGCTCAGCAGCAGCAACCGCGATTCCGCCGCCACCAGGGACCACAGACGCTGCGGGGCGGAGGCCTCCGTGGCCCCGAGATATTCCGCCAGATCGGCCGAGGGCTCGATGGTGGACTTCAGCAGGGTAAGGAAGATTTCCGCCTTGGAGGGGAAGTGATAGTACAGGGAGGCCTGGCGGATACCCACGGCGTCGGCTATCTGGTGCGTGGACGTGGTGGCAAAGCCCTGCACGGTGAAGAGTTCCGAGGCGGCGTCGAGTATTTCCTCGCGCGCGGTATTGCCACGCCTGCGCGGGCTATTTTTACGGGGTCGTCCCACGGCTCCTGCCATTGCGCTGCCTCCTTTATCGTTCGGTACTGATGTTATTGCGTGCGGCCACGGAGCGGATCACCAGGGATACCGAGCGCGCCGCCGCGCCAAAGGCGCTGCGCTGCAAGGCTGGTAACTCGCGGGCCGTGAGCGTGGTAGGCACGCGATCCCGCCAGCGCTGTGCCTCCAACTCCATACCAGTATTCCATGCTTGAAGTAAGGCCTCGGCCTCCTCTGCGGTGAGTTTGGTCTGCGCTAGGCGCTCCGGGGTGGAGAGTGCCGGGGTTTGTGCCGCCCAATGCGCCAGCGTGGCGGCCGGGGCAATGAGGTGGGCGTGGATGTCCACCTCGGCGTTGAGGTCCGGGAGACCGTCGATCGTGCGCATGGCCGGTGGACGCTGCGCGAGGGCCTGTTCGAGCTCTGGCTGCGGTGGGGGTTCTGGGACGTCCCGGGCCTGCTCCCAGAACTGCGATTGCGGGCTGGGGCCGTGTTCACTCACCCATAACAGGGGAGTGGAGGGCAGGGCCTCCCCGCGCGCCAGGGCACCGACGGGCCTGACCTCCGGGTACTCGGCCAGGGCGGGGGAGCGGAGGAGATCGTTGACCACGCCGGAGTACCAGCGGGCGACGTCCACGGCGGTTTCTCCGTGGTGGAGTGCGTTGCGGGCCAGCTCCTGGGATTCCGCGATGAGCCCGCGGATCTGCGCCTGGCTGGTGCAGGTGGGGGCCTGGTGGGCGAGGTCTACGAGGGAGGGGTGCATGGATACCAGCATAAACGCCAATAACCCGCCCACTATTGCAGTGGGCGGGTTAATCCGCTGTTGTTGTTCTAAGCCCAGTCTTTAGCGACTGGTGAACGGCAGGAGAGCCATCTCGCGCGCGTTCTTCACGGCGGTGGCAACCTCGCGCTGCTGCTTCGGGGTCAGGCCCGTGACGCGGCGCGAACGAATCTTGTGGCGATCGGAGATGAACTGACGAAGGGTGTTGATGTCCTTGTAGTCCACCGTTTCAATGCCCGCTGCCTTCAGCGGGTTCTTCTTGGGGCGGCGGCTCTGCTCAACGCGAGCGCGCTTTGCGTTGTTACGCTTCATTTATGAACAACTCCTACCAGCTGGACTTACGGACACCCGGCAGCTCACCGCGGTGAGCCATCTCGCGCATACGCACGCGAGAAAGACCGAACTTGCGGAGGTAACCGCGCGGACGGCCATCGTGGGAGTCACGATTGCGAACACGAACGGGGGAGGCGTCGCGCGGCTGGCGGTTCAGCTCGAACTGCGCGTCCAGGCGCTCCTCATCGGTCGAGTTCGGGTTCTTGATAATGGCCTTGAGCTCAGCGCGACGCTCCGCAAAGCGGGCGACAACTTCCTTGCGCTGCTCATTCTTGGCAATCTTGGACTTCTTAGCCATGAATTATCGCTCCTCGCGGAACTCGACGTGCTTGCGGGCTACCGGATCGTACTTCTTCAAAGTGATGCGATCCGGGTTATTGCGCTTGTTCTTACGGGTGACATAGGTGTAACCGGTGCCAGCCGTAGACTTCAGCTTGATGATCGGACGAACGTCATTACGTGCCATCTCTTAGATCTTCTCCCCACGTGCTCGAATCTTGGCGACCACGGCCTCGATGCCATCGCGGTCGATGACCTTGAGACCCTTGGTGGAAACGTTCAGGGTGATGGTACGGCCCTCAGAGGGCAGGTAGAACCGACGACGCTGGATGTTGGGGTTCCAACGGCGCGACGTACGGCGGTGCGAGTGCGAGACGGACTTGCCGAATTGCGGCTTGCGTCCCGTGACCTGGCAAATAGCCGACATGGGTGTAACTTTCTCCTAGCCGCCCACGTCAAAACACTATTAAGCAGTAGACGGGGGCGAAGACGAATGTTTTTCGACAACAGCAAGAAGCAATCCTAGCGGTTAGGGTCCAAATAACCTAATTGCCGTGCCAACCGGAGGGCCAGGGCGGTGCGATCGCGGGCGCGAAGTTTGCGCAGCAGCGCGGAAACATGATTTTTCACCATCCCCTCCGCCAGCACCAACTCGCGGGCTATCTCCTGATTGTTGTATCCGCGGGCCACCAAAGCAGCCACGGTTCTTTCCGTGCGGGTAAGCACGGTGAGTTCCCCGTGGGCATAGCGGGCCACTCTGGGATCGAGGACGAGCCCGCCCCGGCAGGCGGCGCGCATGGCGGCCACGAGCTCTTCCGGGGAGACCCCTTTGAGCAGATACCCGGCGGCCCCGGCTTCCAAAAGCGAGGAAACGAGGTCTGCCTGGCCGAAGGTGGTCAAGATCAACACGGGAAGATCCGGTTGGGTGGCATGGCAGGCACGCAGCACATGGAGGGCGTCGAACTGCGGCATGGCGGCATCGGTGACCACGATGTCCGGGTGGTGCTCCCGGATGAGGGCGGAGATGCGCGATCCCTCGGCGGTGGCCGCCACCACCTCAATATCCTCAAAGGTTTCCAGCACGAGGTGGAGGCCGTGGAGGACTACCTGGTGATCGTCGATGAGGATTACGCGCACGGTACCTCCATGCGGAGGAGGAAACCGCGGGGTTGGGGGAGTGCTTGTACCGTTCCACCGTATTCCTGAGCGCGTCGGCGCAGGGAGGCAATGCCGTAGCCGGAGGTTTGTGGGGCGGTGGGGGAGCCGTCGTCGAGAGCCTGGATGGTGAACCTGCCCGGTTGGGAGTTCACGGTAATGGTGATCTCCCCGGCGTCGCTATGGCGCACCACATTGCTCAGCGCCTCCTGGGTGAAGCGGAGGGCCAGCAGGGATACGTCCTCCGGGGGATTGGCGGAGCCGCGGACGTGCACCGCAAGCGAGGTAGAAGAAAAGGAATCGGCCACGGTACGAAGGGTGTGGAGGAGGTCGCCTTCTTGGAGCTCGATGGGGGTCATGGCGCGGACGGTGGCGCGCATATCGTCGAGGGCGCCGCCCGCTAGGCGGCGGGCCTGAGAGAGTTCCTTTTTAGCCGGGCTTTCTTGATCTGCCAGGAGGCGCTGGGAGAGATCGAGGCTGAGGATGATGGCGATGAGGCGGTGGCTCAGGCCGTCGTGAAGGGATTGGGCCAGGCGCTCGCGCTCCCTGGAAAGGAGGAGGTCTCTTTTGAGGGCTATTTGCTCCCGTAACTGAGCGTTCAGGTTCATGCCGTACTGAATCTGCGCGGCGAGGGCATAACCAAAACCCACAAGGGTGCCAATGCCCAGGGATTCCCGGATAATCTTTGAGGGCTCGCTTCCCGCATAGATGTGTATGGCTGCGGTGATCGCGATGATGAGCGCCAAAAAGATTAAGGCCGCGCTGCGCCCCAGGCTCAGCAAAAGAAGTAGAATCGCCATGATCTGCATGGCTGCGCTGGATACCCAATCTGCGGTGATATAGCCAAGAAAGGCTGTGGCGGCAAAGGCGATGCTGGTGAGCGGCCTTTTAATTCCCCGCATCCAGAGGAACCACAATCCGCATAACGCAATCCCTAAAACCAGGCCCAGAATGCTGCGGGTGGGCGTGGAGGAAAAGAAGGCAGAGAGATAAAGGAAGAGCGCCAGCCCAAAGAGCAAATGGAGATGGGAGCGGGAAACGGCAGGCATAATTTCACGCTACCGGGGTGAACCCATGACCGGGGTCATGATTTTTCGTGACTCCGGGGCCTAGAGCGAGAGAACAAGAGCGGGTTGCATGGAAATATGACTTCCTTTCCCCGTATTCCAGTGAATTGGTGGGGCCTGGTGCTCCGAGCCTGCGTGGCGGCGGCCCTGATTATGAGTGCCAATATGGTGCGCACCTGGCTCTTTGATACCGATAATCCGTTATTACGCATCGCCACCTTTGGCCTGACCGCCCTAGTGGTGCTGTTCTTCGTAGCCGGTTGGGTGCGCTGGGTGGAGGGGTTTTCTCTGCGAGGATTATTGCGTTATCCGCGCGGTTTTCTCCTCGGCACCGCCGTGATTCTTCCCCTCATGTGCGCGGTATATCTGCTTTATGGCGCCCTGGGCTACCTGCGGGGCGAGGCTACGGTGGAGTTCTTCTCCGAATACCCCACGGGAATAGTGCTGGTGATAAGCGTTCTCTACGCCTTTGTGCAGGCCTATGTGCTCCAAGGATTCCCCGAGGAATTGATTTACCGCGGCTGGTTGGCGGAGGTCACCCAGACCAAGCCGGGACTCACGCTGGCCTGGACCACGACGGCCTTCACCGTGATTCACCTTTTCTCCGAAGGAGGTCAGCAGACCTGGGGAGATCGCCTGCTGTACCTGGTGCTGCCCCTGGGAATGGGCCTGCTGGCGGGGGCGCTGCGGATAGTTACCGGATCGCTGTGGGCCGGGGTGGCCACGCATGGCGGAATGCACCTCTTTAATAGCCTCGTTCCGCCACTGGTGGTGCCGGAGGGTTTTCCTGCGGCCTTCGTGCTGCTCTCCGGCGGCGCGCAGGCCGTGGCGGCGGTGCTGATCCTGCGGCAGGCGGGGCGTCGCAAAGCAATTTTAAGAAAGCGCCCTGCATAGGGTAGGGTGCTAGAGGATTTTGACCGAGCCAACCTGGGCACGATCCTCGGTGAGCGGGGAACCGACCCAGTGTACAAACCTTAGGAATCGAGAGATATGAAGAAGGATATCCACCCGGATTATCACCCGGTGGTGTTCCAGGACGCTGGCACCGGCCAGAAGTTCCTGACCCGCTCCACCGCCACCAGCTCCCGCACCGTGGAGTGGGAGGACGGCAACGAGTACCCGCTCATCGTGGTGGACGTGACCAGCGAGTCCCACCCGTTCTGGACCGGCGCTCAGCGCGTCATGGATACCGCCGGCCGCGTGGAGAAGTTCCAGCGTCGCTTCGGTGGCATGGCCCGCCGCAAGAAGAAGACCCAGGCTTAAGGTAAGGAGGGAAGAGGAAAATGGCAGTACCTAAGTTCCGCAAGTCTCGCGCCAACACCCACGCGCGCCGCTCGCAGTGGAAGGCCGATAACGTTGCCCTCCAGGAAGTGACCATCGACGGCCAGACCGTGCGCATCCCGCGCCGCCTGGTCAAGGCCGCTCAGCTCGGCCTGGTGGACGTGGAGCAGTTCTAAGCTCCCCGCGCGTCTGAGGCGCACAGCCGTGCACAGCGCAGTATGAGAAGCCCTCGCCTTATGGCGGGGGCTTTTGTCATGGGCTGTTGTGTGGGATCATGCGCGCTGCCGCGCGCGGGGCCGTTGCAGTATTCACACAGGAAACAATCAGCATCTCCTATTGAGCTCAAACCCCCGTGGCAGTGAAGCGTCAGAGCCGGGGTGCATAATCTGGTGCTATGAACAACGAGGAACAGCAAAACTGGGGCTGGGAGCAGCCGAAGCACGCGCAGGCGGACGCCACACAGCCGGTGCCGCAGGTGCAGGGGGAACCTGAGCCGAAGGCTCCGAAGAAGAAATTATCCTTTGGGGTGCTGCCCACGGTGGCACTCATGACGGTTTCCGCCATCGCGGCGGGCGCGGTGACTGGCGTGGTGGTCAGCCAGCGCGAGGACGGAACCCAGGTGGTGAACTCCCTCCAACAGCCGAGTATCCAGCAGACCGCCCATAAGGATGCCCCCGAGGGCTCGGTGGAGCAGGTGGCGCAGTCCGTGTTGCCCTCCGTGGTATCCATTCAGGTAGCCAGCGCTATGGGCGGGGAGGAAGGCTCCGGCGCGATTATTTCCTCCGATGGGCTGGTGCTCACCAATGCGCACGTGGCGGGGGATCGCAATTCCCAGCTGCAAGTGACGCTCAACGATGGCAGCACGCACCCCGCCGACCTGGTGGGAGCCGATGCCGCCACGGATATTGCCGTTATCAAGATCCGCGATGTCAAGGATCTTCCGGTTATCTCCTTTGGCGATTCCGACCAGGTGCAGGTGGGCCAGTCCGTCGTAGCCATCGGCTCGCCGCTGGGACTTTCGGCCACCGTCACCACGGGCATCGTCTCCGCGCTGGATCGCCCGGTGCGCGCGTCTGCCTCGGGCGGGGAGTCCTCGCTTATCGACGCCATCCAGACCGACGCCGCCATCAACCCCGGCAATTCCGGTGGCCCGCTGGTGGATATGAACGGCAACCTCATCGGCATGAACTCGGTGATCGCCTCGCTGAGCAGCGGCACCGATCAGGCCGGGTCCATCGGACTGGGCTTTGCCATTCCTTCCTCCTTTGCCAAGAGCGTGGCCGATCAATTGGTGGAGAAGGGCACCGCTACCCAGCCGATGCTGGGGGTGAGCGTGCTCCGCGATGATCTGGGCCTGCCCACCCAAACGACGGTGAAGGGAGCGGTGATCGGAGGGGTGAATCCCGATAGCCCCGGTGAGCGCGGGGGATTGAAGGAAGGCGACGTGGTGACCAAACTCAACGATCGCCTGATTGATTCCGCCGATGCGTTGATTGCTGCCGTGCGCTCCCATGATTTTGGGGAGACGGTGACCTTGGAGGTGACCTCGCAGGGGGATAGCCAGCCCCATTCGGTAGAGGTCACGCTCACGGAGGACTAAGTTATTCGATATGGAACATCGAATCTCCTCGACCCTGCCGAATTTAGAGCCCGATACCAGCTATTTGCTGGCAGCCGAGCAGGAGGAGCAGCCGCGGGCACACCACAAGGCGCTGGTGGTGCTCGTGAGCGACGAGGAGGACCCCGCCACGGGGGCGCTCGTGGCAGAACTTTTGAGCGAGGCGGAGTTTGCCGTGGGCGGGGTTGTCACGGTGAAGTCGAAGAAGTCCCGTATCCGCCAGGCGATTGAAACCGCCGTGGTGGGAGGGGTGGACCTGGTGCTCACCGTGGGCGGCACTGGAGTGGGCCCGAGGGATAAAACCCCGGAGGCCACCCGCGCGGTGCTGGATCAACTGGTGCCCGGCATTGCACAAGCCCTGCGCTCCTCGGGGCTGGGCTGTGGCGCGGTGGAGGCTGCCACCTCGCGGGGTATTTCTGGGGTATCGGGTTCCACGGTGATCGTGAACCTCGCGGGCTCGCGCCCCGCTATCCGCGATGGCATGGCTACCCTGGCTCCGCTGGTGCACCACGTGATTGATGAATTGCCGTGAGGCGCAAGCGCAGAAAGGTGCGGCCTAGCACGGCGCGGGGGATTGATCGCCGCGCCGATACTCCGCACCGGGCTTTCTTCGAGGCGCGCAGCGAGGAGTACTACCGGGAGCAGCAGCCTCCGCACTATGGGCGGTGAGTACTGCCCGAGTACCAGGGGCGCTGAATATTACAGGCGGTGAGCGCCGCCGGTATCCTGCTGATCTTGCTGCTCCCTGAGCAGATCGCGGATCTCGGAGAGCAAGCCGGCTTCGATGGAGACCTTCTCTTCCTCGTCCTCCTCAACCCCGTGGCGGCGAGCCTGCATCTCATTGAGCTTGTTCATCGGGGCCACCAGGATGAAGTACACCACGGCGGCGATGATGAGGAAGTTCAACCCGGCGGTAATCACGGCGCCGAAGTCGATGCGAGTGGCGGCGTCGCCGGCGCGCAGCTCGATGGCCAGGCCGTCCACGTCCGGGCTGGAGCCCAGGGCGGCGATGAGGGGGTTGATGATGTTATCGGTGAAGGCGGTGACGATGGCGGTGAAGGCGGAGCCGATCACCACGGCCACGGCAAGTTCGATGACGTTGCCGCGCAAAATGAAGTCTTTAAAACCCTTGAGCAAGGGAAACCCTCCTGGATTATTCAATGAATGGGACGTGGTGCACTGTAACCTACTTTGCTGAGGAGCACAGTGAGCGGGGTGTCAAGGGCGGTTGCGGCCACGCGGGCGGCGGTTTCCTCGGGCAGGGCCAGCAGCGCCGTGGGGTGTTGGGCATCGGGAGGCAGGAGAACGGTGGCCCCGGTGGCGATGATCTCCCCCTGGGAGACCACGGAGACCTCATCGCCGTGGTGCAAGACGTCCTCGGGAGTATCGAGGGGCACGGGAACGGCCACGCGCCCCGCCAAGGCCACGGGGGCGAGAAAGCGCGTGGGGGTCACCGGCTCTCCCGCCACGGCGGGGGCGATGAGAACCTTGCCCAGGGCCTCCTCCGGGGAGGCCAAGGCGGAGGAGGGAATGAGGTGCGCGGGGGCGCGGCGCACCTCCACGTGTTCGGCGGTGATTTCCTGGCCCGTGGCTACCTCGGCGCGGAAGAAGAGCGCGGGGGTGCCCTGCGGGCGCAGTGCCAGGGCGGCGGCAAGCAAGATCAGAAGCAAAGCCAAAAAGCGGCGCAGCAGGGCGGTGCGGCGCCAACCGGGGGTGCGCAGGGTAGAAAGCAAGCGGGCGAACATGCCTACTTGGACTGCCGGCGCCACCCCTTTGGTTCCACGAGGTAATCCACGGGTTGATCGTGGGGCTCCACGGAAATATCTGCGCGAATCTCCTCCGGGTACACCAGGGCGGCCACCGGCGGGCGGTTTTCGCCGGAGCGATAGAGGGTGGAAAGCGAGCGATCGTAATAGCCACCACCCTTGCCCAGCCGGTATCCCTGGGGAGTAAGACCCAGGGCGGGCACCACAATGAGGGCGCAGGTCAGCAGAATCTCCCCGCCGTATTCCTTCCCCGTGGGTTCTGCGATTCCGAGCGCGCCGGTGCGGGTGGGGGCGTCGTAAGCCCAGGTGAGGCGGCCTTCCGGGTGGGTGATGGGAAGAAGAATATCCCGGCCCGTGGAGCGCAGGGCGGGAAGGAGGGAGCCGTATCCGGGCTCGCTGGGCAGCGGGTGATAGGCGGCCACCGCGCCGGGGCCACGAGAATCCAGCAGGCGCAGGCATTGGGTGGCCAGGGCGGCGTCGTCACGCTGCTTGTGTGGACGGTGGCGGCGGGCGTGGAGAAGGCGGCGGCGGAGCTCTTCTTTATTCACTGTGCCCAGGTTACCGTGGCGTTACATAGTTTTTGGGGCAGGCATGGGTAGGGTGTGAGGTTATGAATGAACCCACTTCGGAACACCCGCACGCGGTTAAAACTGTGGTGGTTCCCGCCGCTGGGCTGGGCACCCGCTTCCTGCCTGCCACCAAGACGGTTCCCAAGGAATTGCTGCCGGTGGTGGACACACCGGGCATCGAACTCATCGCTGATGAGGCGGCCTCGCTGGGGGCCTCCCGGCTGGCCATCATCACGGCTCCGCAAAAGGAAGGGGTGCTAGCGCACTTCTCCCCGGCCCCGGACCTGGAGGAAACCCTGCACGCCCGCGGCAAGGACGAGCAGCTAAACAAGGTGCGCCACGCCAGCGGCATTATCGACGCCGTGCCCGTCACCCAGGAGCGCCCCCTTGGCCTGGGGCACGCGGTGGGCCTGGCGGAGACCGTGCTCGATGAGGACGAGGACGTGGTGGCCGTCATGCTCCCCGATGACCTCGTGCTGCCGGTGGGCGTGATGGAGAAGATGGCCGCCGTACGCGCCGAATACGGCGGCTCCGTGCTGTGCGCCTTCGTGGTGCCGCACGATGAGGTGTACAACTACGGCGTTTTTGACGTGGAGGATACCGCCCGCGGGGACGTCAAGCGCGTGGTGGGCATGGTAGAAAAGCCCGATCCCGCCGATGCCCCCTCGAACTTCGTGGCCACCGGCCGCTACCTGCTCGACCGCGCGATCTTCGACGCGCTGAGCCGCATTACCCCCGGTAAGGGAGGGGAATTGCAGCTTACCGACGCCATCGAGCTGCTCATCACCGAGGGTCACCCGGTGCACGTGGTGATCCACGAGGGTACCCGGCACGACCTGGGTAACCCCGGCGGTTACATTCCCGCCTGCGTGGACTTTGGGCTGAGCCACCCCGTGTACGGCCCGGGGTTGAAGAAGGCGATCACGGAGATTCTGGCTAGGCACGAGGGCTAGAGGGCGCTGAAAAGAAAGGAGGAGCCGAGTGCGTTCCGTGGATGAACAGCTGGCGTTGATAGCCGACGCGGCGATGACGCCCGAGCCCGTGCGCATTTCCATCGCGGACGCGCTCGGCCTCATGTGCGCCGAGGAGGTGCAGGCCACCGACCCGCTGCCCGGCTTTGCCCAGGCTGCCATTGATGGTTATGCCGTGCGCGCCGTGGACGTGGGCGGTGAACGAGGCTTAAGTTCCTCCGAGGGGCCGCTGGTGCCGGTGGAAAAGTCCCTGCCCGTGGTGGGCGAGGTGGCCGCTGGCTCCCAGCAGCCTTTGCGCCTGCAACCCAAGCAGGCCGTGCGCGTGCACACCGGAGCGCCCCTGCCCACGCTTGCCGACGCCGTGCTGCCCCTCGATTGGAGCGACCGTGGCCGCAAGCGCGTCTCCGCGCAGCGCGCGGTGCGCTCCGGGGACTTCGTGCGCCGCGTGGGCGATGACATTAATAAAGGAGACGTGGCGGTTTCCTCCGGGGCGGTGCTTGGCCCCGCGCAGATCGGTCTGCTGGCGGCCGTGGGGCGCTCCAAGGTGTTGGTGTACCCGCGCCCGCGTATCTCGTTGATCTCCGTGGGGGCGGAGCTGGTGGATATTCACCGCGATCCCGGCCTGGGGCAGGTGTACGACGTCAATTCCTATTCTCTTTCCGCCGCCGCCAAAGAGGCCGGTGCCGATGTGCACCGCGTGGGCATTGCGGAGGGAGAGAGCCGCCGCCTGCGCGAGATCATTGAGGGCCAGATGATGCGCAGCGAGATCCTGGTGATTACCGGCGCGGTGGGGGGAACCGGCTCCCAGCGCGTGCGCGCGGTATTAGAGGAACTGGGCGATATTGATACCACCCGCGTGGCCATGCACCCCGGTTCCGTACAGGGCTTTGGCCTGCTGGGCGATGATCGCGTGCCGGTATTCCTGCTGCCCTCCAATCCGGTTTCCGCTCTGGTGATCTTCGAGGTGTTCGTGCGCCCCTTGGTGCGGCTGTGCCTGGGTAAACGCAATGCGCAGCGCCGGGTGGTGCGCGCCCGTGCGCTCAACCACGTGACGTCGATTCCGGGGCGTCGTGGGTTTGTGCGCGCCCGCCTCATGCGCGATGCGGAAACCCAGGATTACCTGGTAGAAGGACTCGGCGGGGCCACCGGAGCCCCCGCGCATCTGCTGGCCGGGCTTTCCGCGGCTAACGCCATGATCCGTATTCCCGACGGCGCGGCGGAGATTCGCCCCGGCGACATCGTGGAGGTCATGTTCCTCTCCCAGGGCTCATGAGCGTGCTGCTCCCCGACGGCACCTCCGTGCGGCTGCGCCCCCTGCGTCGCAAGGACGGGCCACAGTGGTGTCAGCTGCGTATTCTCAACGAGCCTTTTTTGCGCCCGGTGGAGCCCACCCTGCGTGGCGATTGGGCGGATTCGCATACCCTGTGGCAGTGGTGGCAGTACTACAATCAGCTGCGCCGGTCCGCCAAGGAGGGAAGCACGGTCGCCCTGGTTATCGAGGTGGATGGTTCCTTTGCCGGACAACTCACCCTGGGCAATATCCAGCGCGGCACGGCCGCAGAATGTTGGCTGGGATATTGGGTGGACGCCGCCTGCACGGGCAGGGGAGTGGCCACCGCCGCCTGCGCCCTGGGTACTGATTACGCCTTTGCCACCCTGGGATTGCACCGCGTGACCGCCACTTACCTGCCCAGCAATCCGGCCTCCGGCAAGGTATTACACCGCAATGGCTACCGCGAGGAAGGCTATCTGCGCGGCAATCTGCATATCGACGGCGCCTGGCGTGACCACTACCTTGTGGCCCAGGTGGCGGGAGAATACGGCAGCACCTGCGTGGCGCGATTGCGGCGTTTGGGCTTTGTGCGCTAATCGGCGCGCCTCCGGTGGCAGATGAGCGCAAGCGGCTATTCTACAAGCGTTTTCCCCTACCCTGGAAGGTGCTTCTCGTGAGCAGTGGCGGCTTGCTGATTCTCCTCATCATTGTGCTCTGGCTCTTTGTGCTGATTCCCCTTTTGCAGCGCAATAACAAGCCGATCCGCAAAACGGGTGAGGCCCTGGAAGAAACCCGCGTGGTGTACGAGGGCGGCAGTACGCTTTCCGGCGGCATGAGGCGCAAGCCAAAAATTAAGGCCGAGGATATTCATTACTCCGAGGAAAAGCCCGCCGAGGAATACGAGGTGGTGGCCTCCGAGGAGGTGAGCACCGAGCGCGCCGAGCCCTTGGAGGAGGAGATTCCCGAGGTGTACCTGGAAGGGGACGTGGTACACGAGCTAGAGGCCGCCGAGAACGACGCTCAGGATGATTCCGAGGAGGCAGTAGAGGCCGAGGAGGCCGTGGAAGGGGATACTTACGAGGTAGATGAAACCCATACCACCCCGGAGGATTTGCTGTATCCCTCCGCCGCGGAGGATTCTCAGGAGCCCGTGGAAGAGGGGGCCGATGAGGAGCATGCCGAGGATTCTGAGGAAGAACTCAGCGAGGAGGAATTGGAGTTTGCCGCCAGCCGCCGCGGGCGCGGAGGCTGGGACCCCGAGACCGACGCTGCGAACTCCGCCGACCGCTATCAGCGCCGCCAGCGCACCCTCATGGGCCTAGGCGGGGTGACGGCCCTTGCCGTGATCCTCGCCGTGATCTTCGGCGGGTGGGTGTGGGTTGCCCCAGGCATCGCCGCGCTGCTCCTACTGGTGTATCTGCTGGCGCTGCGTGCTCAGGTGCGCCAGGAAGAGGCTTTGCGACGCCGCCGTATCCGCCAGCTGCGCCGCGCCCGGATGGGCGTGCGCCACCGAGACGATGAAGCGCTGAAGATTCCCCGCCAGCTGCTGCGCCCCGGTGCCGTGGTGCTAGAGATGGACGATGAGAGCCCCGACTTCCACCACCTAGAGGTGCGCTCTGTTCCCCGCGCCGAGGGCGTGCGCAGGGAAGAGACCTATGAGCACCGGGCCGCGGTTTAAAAGGGCCGAAGTTTAAACCCGTGAACTGCGGATTCGTTGAATCTGTGGGGTGGGGAGTAGGCTGAATTGGCATTGGGGCTATAGCTCAGTTGGTAGAGCGTTGCGTTCGCAATGCAAAGGTCAGGGGTTCGATTCCCCTTAGCTCCACCAAATCCCTCACCTTTTATTCCGGTGAGGGTTTTCTTTTATCACCCTGCATGGCGGGCCTGGGGTAGGTTTCATCGCGGTGTTATATTGGCTCCAATATATTGAGCAAAAAGCATTTTAGCCTCGGCGCCTGGGAGGGTGAGCGACCATGAGATTATCGAAGCCCGTGAAGTCTGCTCTCGTGTATGTGGGAGGGCTCTTGTTGGGGCTATTGGTTTCCTGGCTTTCTTTGCTGCTGTCGCTCAATATTCTGCTGGTTGGGGTGGCGGTGTACATTGCCTTTGTGGTGGGGTCAGGCGTGATTGTCCGTAAGGTAGCTGATTCCGCTTCCTTGGCTGCCTGGTTGTGGGGAGTGGCTACGGCATTTGTTATCGCGGTTTGTTGGATCATGTTTGTTGTGGTTCCGTTTTCGCAGGGAATGGAATCCATGTAAATCGCGCGTGGCCCGCTGATCTGGCGGGTGGGGGTATTATCGAAAGTATGCATTTAAGTCTATAGTTTCTTAGTGCGGTTTTTGGACTACCCCTTTCATGACCGCTGGTGTATACGTTAACGTGCAGTGGACTAGGCGGTATGCGCTTTTGTCATTCTGTGGCGTTCCGCTGCCACGGCAGGGATACTTTTTGTCTACCTTATATTAACCTCGTAATCTACTTTCGTATCTTTTCCGGGGGTAATGGCGACTCTATTGGCGGTTGCCGGGTGTCTAGGCGGGGCTTAAGATTTTCCTGTCTAGTCTCGCCTAGGAAAGGAAGATTCTCCTTGAGTGTCTTAACTGGTGATGAAAAATTCGATGGGGGAAGGGGCGGGGTCCGCATGGCTCCTGCCCTTTTCTCCCGCATTGTTTCTTTCTTGGCCGCTGTATCCCTCATCTTTGGTGGGGCTGCGGTGGCGCAGGCTGCCGAGGGGATAGAGTTTGACCCTCAATTTCCTCCGGGAGCCGGTGTGACGAAGGATGACGCTGTTGCCAAAGGGGGTGAGGAGGGAACCAGCGCCTCTAATACGCTGTGGATCAGCGAAGAGTACGGGTATGGTTGGTGTATTGACCTGGACTTTTACACTCCCACGGAAGTTTATCCCGAGCAAAAGTTCACCGTGGTGGAAAAGCTGGATAAGTTAGTGGCGCTTCCCACCAAGGAGAATCCCAACCCCGAGGGACAGGTGGTTGATTTTACGAGCGACAGCGATCGCCGTGATGTCATCATCCATCTCGTTCGGGAACTTCAGAAGGCCTACGATCCTTCCGCCTCTCCGATCGAGGAGGAAGCGCAGCGTATTAACTTTGTGCTGCGCCTGTTCACTTCATCTTCCCTGAAGATCTTGCAGAACAGCTATCGGCTTGTTAATGAAGGAAACGTCATTTACTTCGGCGGTAACGAGTCGGATCACCTTAACAATGACACCCTGGAAAAGATGACGGGCTACCGCATCGTTGAGTCCGACGGATTCTACGTCTTGGAGCACACGGGTAATTCTGAGAACCCCATCCCGAAGGCGGCTGACTCGGATTATCTGACCGTGATCCGCCCCGAGAACTTTGATCTTGCGCGAGCCTCCACGGCGGTGCGAGAAGATACTATTCCGCAGCGAGTGATTACCATAGATCAGCCTGGGCTCCGGAATGACTTTAATCCGGAAATAGAGACCTCCGCGTCCTATGAGGACGACACGATTAACCGTGAGATAACGGTTGAAGAGGCTGGCAAAGATCGCACCGTGTACGACACCGTGACCGTGAAGAACCTGGTGGAAGGTGCAAAGTACACGCTCGATGCGCAACTGATGAAGCAGTCTGATTCCTCCGAGATCGCGGGTGCCGCTGCCTCGAAGGAGTTTACGGCCTCCGAATCCGAGCTGGCGGACTTTGTGAAGAATGAGGACGGCTCGGTTTCTGGCTCCGTGGTGGTAGAAGTACCCATGCCTGCGGGTTCCCTTGCGGCCGAGGAATCGGCTGTGGCCTTTGAGACCCTTAGCTCTACGGCGGTAGACGCCAAGGGACGGGAAACGCCGAATACTTCCGAGCCGAACCCGATTGCGGAGCACAAGGACATCAACGATGAAGCTCAAACGGTATCTGTAGGCCCGGAGCCGGTTGCCCCGAAGATTGAGTTGGTGAAGAAGATCAACGGTGATGATGCGGAGACTGAGGATGCTGCTGTTGCTTTGAAGCCGGGTGAAGAGGCTGAGGTGACCTTTGAGGTCACGAACGTAGGAGAGACCTACGCCTTTAACGTCGGCATTGATGATGAGACGCTTGAGGGCACTGTTGGTGCGGTGACGGATATTAAGGCTGAGGGTTCGGATTCGGATGTGTTTGCCGGTCCGTTGAAGCCTGGTGAGTCGACTACGTTTACTGGCAAGTTGGTGCTAGAGGAGGGCGCTCAGCACCACGCGGATCGCGCTACCGCTCACGCTTCCTCAGCAGAAGGGGATGTAACGGTATCTTCTGAGCCGAATGAAGGCCATGCCAAGACTCCGGAGGTGGAATCAGAAACTCCTACCGAGACCTCTGAGCCGTCGCAGACCCCCGAGACGTCGGAAAGCGAGCCTACCTCTGAGGAATCAACGACCGAATCGGAAGAACCCAGTGAAGAAGTGACGGAGGCTCCCGTACCGGAAGAGCCGAGCGAGCCCGTTGTGATCCTGGAGCCCTCCATCTCTACCTCGGTGAATCCGGCGTCGATGGCAATGAAGTCCGGCGCTGAGGTGGTGGATACCGTTTCTTATAAGGGGTTGAAGCCGGATACCGAGTACACGCTGAATGCTCAGTTGGTGAATAAGGACAATGCCGATCAGGTGATTGGTGTTGGTGAAAAGACTTTCACCACCCCGGCTTCGGAGGAGGACTCCGTTTCCGGTGAGGTCGATGTGAAGATCACCTTGACGGATAACGCTGAGGCAGAGGGCCTGAAAGCGGGCGTTGCTTTTGAAGAACTGACTTCTAAGGCGGTGGATGCGAAGGGCAGCGAGACCCCGGATACTACCGAGCCGAATGTGATTGCCGAGCATAAAGACATTGAGGATAAGGCTCAGACGGTAACCAATGAGGTGGAACCGAAGAAGTCTGGCTTGGAGATCAAGAAGTACATTAAGGGCAATGACGCTCAGAGCGAGGAAGAAGCCGTTGAATTAGAGCCAGGTGAAGAGGCCGAGGTGAGCTTTGAGGTCACCAATACCGGTGACACCACGCTCTTTAATATCACGCTTTCCGATGAAACCGTTGCTGGTGTAGGCACGGTGGAAAACATTGCTCCCGAGTCCGTGGAAGCGCTGGGAGCGGGGCAGACCGCGGGCTTTGTCGGCAAATTGACGCTGCCGGAGGCAGGCCAGAAGCACCAGGATGTAGCCAAGGCCGAGGGCACGCCGGAGGATTCCGAAAATCCCGGTCATCCGGCAGAGGGACAACCCAAGGTGACCTCGAATGAGGACCCCGCGCACGCTAAAACGCCGGAAAAGGAAACGAAGCCGGATGTGAAGCCGGAGGAGTCGGCGGCGCCCTCCGATAACCCGGATTCCCCGGCGCCGAAGCCGGAGGATGAAGCCTCGCAGGCCCCCGAGACGTCGGAAAGCGAGCCCGAGCCGACGCCCTCCTCGGAGGAAGCTCCGGAATCTGAGGAACCTGCGGAAAAGGTGACGGAGGAACCCGCCGAGCCTTCCGAATTGGAGCCTTCCATTTCTACCTCCGTGAATCCGAAGTCGATGGAACTTAACCCCGGCGGCAGGGTAGTGGATACGGTTTCTTATGAGGGGCTTAAGCCCGATACCGAATATCACCTGCGCGCGCAGATGGTGGATAAGAACAAGGAAGAGCGAGTTATCGGTTCTGGGGAAAAGACCTTTACTACTCCGAAGTCCGATGAGGAATCCGTTTCCGGAGACGTGGATGTGGAAATCACCTTTAATGCTAATGCAGGTATTGCGGGTATTACCTCCGGTGTTGCCTTTGAGGAGCTGACTTCGAAGGCGGTGGACGCGAAGGGTAATGAGACCCCGGATGCTACCGAGCCGAATGCGATTGCCGAGCACAAGGACATTGAGGATGAGGCCCAGACGGTGAACTTTGAGGGCGCGGAGACCACGGAATCGGAGGAGCCCTCGGAATCTGCCAAGCCGTAACCCGTGAAGTCCGAGGAGCCTTCCGAGGCCTCCGAGACTCCCGAGACGAGCGAAACCGAGGAACCGGAGGCGGAATCGACGGAGCCCGTTGAAACAGAGCCCGCTAAGTCGGAGGAACCTTCTGAGCCGGAGACCACCGAGGGGGAAAAGCCCTCGGAGTCCGCATCGGCGGAGAAGTCCGAGGAACCGAGCGAGTCCGCCGAGCCGACGGAATCTGCTACCGCCTCGGAGAAGCCCGAGCAAGAAACTTCCGAGCCGAAGCCTGCCGAATCGGAGGCACCGAGCGAGGAACCCGCTGAGCCGGAGAAGCCTTCTGAGACTGCCGAGTCGGGCAAGGAAGAAAAAGAGGAGGCCAAGCCGGAACCCGCTCAGCCCTCTGAACAGGGCAAGAACGAGGCGCCGACCTCGGCAAAGCCTCAGCCTTCCGAAGCCCCCGCTCAGCCTGCGCCTGCCAAGCCCGAAGCCACCAAACCTGCTCCGAAGATCACCACGGATGCGGCCATTGAGGATAATGGTGCTCTGGTGGCTGGTGCCACGGTGGTGGATACGGTGAGCTTTACCGGCCTGGAGGCTGGTAAGAAGTACACCTTGGATGCTGAGCTGATGTGCAAGGCCTCGGGTGCCTCCGCGGGCGCCACGGCAAAGATGACGTTCGTTCCGCAGGTAGCCGATGGACAGGTGAACGTCCCGGTGGCGGTCACCGATGGCGACTGCACGGAGCAGGTGGCCTTTGAGACGCTGCGCGATTCTTCCGGCGCCGTGGTGGCCACGCACCATGACCTCAACGATGAGGCCCAGACGGTGACGGCTCGTGACGTTGTGGACAAGCCTGCTCCCTTCCAGGAGGCTGCGGAAAAGAAGCAGGATAAGAACATCACGGTGGTTACCGAGAACGCACCGGAGGTGGGCAAAGCGGTGGCGCCGAACACGCCGCGCCGCTCCATCAAGGCGATTCCCTCCGGCTCGCTGACCTGGGAAGAGGGCATGCCCTCCCATATCTAGGTCATTATGAGTAAAGGGGCATCTCTTATCGGAGATGCCCCTTTTTGCTGCTTATCGACGCCCCGCCGGGCAGAGATAGGGTATGCTCATGTGGCGAAGGAGTGATGGACATGACAGATAAGAATCAAAAGGGATTGTATATCACTGCCGGCGTGGTGGTTCTAGTTATTTTAGTTTCCACATTCTTGGTGGGTAGCCAGAATTACTTTAATCGCCAGGAAGTGAAGATGCTTGTCGATGAGGCCAGCAAGCATGGTCACTCATGGGAAGTAACCATCCATAATGAGCTGACGCACTCGTATTCTTTTAAAACCATTGAGTGATGAGAAAAACCCGGCGTGACCTTTGCATCACGCCGGGCGGGGGTCTACTCTTTCTCAGAGCGGGTCTCGGACACCGTGGTCTTGGGGTGACGCTCGGCGGTGGCCTCCTTAACGTAGCGGCCGGTAATGGCGCTACGGTGATCCTTCTTTTCTTCCTTGTTGGATGAATCGTTGGACCAATCGGTCATAATTTTTTCACCTCGCTTTCTAGGGCCGGCTGCCCTGGGCGCCAGGCTACCGTCAGAAGAAGGTCTCGGTGGCGTCCGTGGGAACGATGTAGATTCCCTTGATGAGGTTGGTGCGATCGAAGGCCACGCGCCCCAGGTATTCCCCGGCCTCGAATCGGAGCGTGGTGACGCCCACTGCCAATCCGGTGATTTCTCCGTCAAGCGGCTCTGTGCCGTTCTTGGTGCTGGCGGTGGTGGCGATGGTGTCGTGGCAGCCGGTGAAGGTGCCGTAATCGCTGGCAGTGGCGATCCATGCGTCACGGATGACCTCGGGGGAGAGTTCTGCGCGATCTTCGGGGTGGATGAGTTCCGTGACCTTCTCCCAATCTCCCTCGTTGATGAGGTTAAAGAGCTTTTCCGTGAGAGTGGTGATGGTGGAAGTGGGGCGAGCTGGCATGGGTTCTCCTGTGTAGGGGTTGACGGGCTTGCCAAAACGCTTGAAGGCCGCTTGGCGGGACACTCCGAGGGCGGTCCCGATCTCGGCCCAGGAATGTCCCTGGGCGCGAGCGGTGTGCACCGCTTGGTGGAGTTGCTGCTGGGCAGCGTCGATGGCTTGTAGTGCTTGGCGAATGCTGTCCATGAACAAGTAGTCAACCAGAAGTTGACGCTCGTGTCAACTTGTAGTTGACATGCCGGCAATCCTCACTCGCTCCACACCCCGGAGCTCCCGCGGCGATGGGAGCCGATGAGGTGGGTATCAACGATCCCCACGGCCTCCATGAGGGCAAACATGGTGGTGGGTCCCACGAAGCGAAAACCCGCCTTTTTCAAGGCCTTAGCCAACTCCACCGATTCCGGGGATTGGGTGGGTATGTCCTCCATTGTGCGCGGGGCAGGGGTTTGGGCGGGTTGGAAGGACCACACGAGCTCCGCGAGTCCGCCCACGGGCCGCAGGGCGATGGTGGCCTGGGCGTTGGCGATGGTGGCCTCGATTTTTCTGCGATTGCGCACGATGGCGGCGTCGTTTAGCAGTCGCTCGATCTCGGCAGACCCATAGGCGGCCACTTTCTCGGGGTCGAAGCCGTCGAAGGCGAGGCGGAAGGCTGGGCGCTTGGCGAGGATGGTGGCCCAGGACAGGCCGGATTGGAAGGCCTCTAGGCTGAGGCGCTCAAACATTCCGCGTTCATCGCGGATGGGCATGCCCCATTCGGTGTCGTAATACTCTCCGAGGAGATCGGAGGTAGCGGCCCAGGGCGGGCGGCGCAGGCCGTCGGGGCACAGAACGGTTCCATCGGTGCTCATATGGTATTGGACTCCTGAGAGGCGGCAAGGGGTTCCCGATGGTAGCGCACCGGTGGGAGTCTAGAGTGCAGGCAGAGAAAGAATAAAATACATGGAGGTATCTTGATGGCACGCATGACTCAGCACCGCGGCCTCATTCTGGCCCTCGCGGTGGGTCTGGCCGCCTTTAATCTGCGCCCCGCCATCGTGGCGGTGGGATCGGTCCTAGATCAGATTTCCACTGCTTACGACGCCCCCGGCACGCTTTCCGGGCTGCTTACCTCCCTGCCGGGCATCTGCTTTGCGCTCTTTGGAGTGGCGGCGGTGCCGCTTTCACGCCGTTTGGGCCTGACCGGAACCCTGGTGCTGGCGATGAGCCTAGAGGTCATAGGGCAGCTGGTGCGCCCACTCATGGGCAACATGTGGGGGTTTATTGCGCTCACCGGCCTGGTGGTGATGGGTATTGCTCTGGTCAATGTGCTCCTACCGGCTTGGGTTAAGAGCGCGGGAGGTCGCGCCTCGGTGCGGTTGATGACGATTTACACCACCGTGCTGAGCGTGGGCATGTTCTTAGGGCCGCTTTCTCCTATGGTCACCGATTCCTGGCGCGGCGTGCTGTGGATATGGGCGGCCACGGCGGCCCTGCAACTCCCGGTGTGGATATGGCTGTGGCGTTCTACTCCCACCGCACCCCAGCCCCTGCGAACCCCCGAGGCGCTGCACGGTACCCTGTGGCGCTCCCCGTTAGCGGTGGCGATCATGGTGTTCTTCGGCCTGCAATCCATGAATGCCTACATTCAAATGGGATGGCTGCCCACCATCTTGATGGATGCCGGGGCGAGTTCCCAGGTGGCGTCGATAAGCCTGGCCCTGGTGGGCGGCCTGGGCATCATCGGTGGCATGATCGTGCCGCGGATTGTAGCGCGCAGCGCGCACACGCACTGGGTGATCGTGGGTTTTGCGACCTGCACCGCTACCGGCTACCTTGGCCTTACCTACGCGCCGATGAGCGCCCCGTATTTGTGGTCCGCGCTCTTGGGAGTGGGAGGTTTTTGCTTCCTCATGGCGCTAGCGCTCATGCCGGCGCGCACCGCCGCCCCCGAGGTCACCGCCCGGCTCTCCGCCTTTGTGCAATCCGTGGGTTACCTCCTGGCCGCTGCAGGGCCGCTGCTCGTGGGTGCGGCGCACGAGGCATTGGGGCGCTGGGAGCCGATTCTGTGGGCGCTGCTCTTGAGCAGTGTGGTCATGGGAATAGTGGGGTGGCGCGCCGGGCGCGAGGGCAGCGTGGATGCTCAATTAGCCGGGCAGGCGGGTACCCTATAACGCATGGATAGGCCTGCGATACGAGACGGCGCGCTGCTGATTTTTCGGCTCGTGCTGGGTCTCATCTTTGTGGCTCACGGATGGCAAATCTTCATGGTGACGGGGCTTACGGAAACCACAGGCCAGTTCAGTGCCTGGGGGGTACCCCAACCCGCTCTTTCCGCCTGGATCGCGGGCATTGCGCAACTAGCGGGGGGCGTGCTCCTCGTGATCGGCCTCCTCACCACCGTTGTGGCCGGAGCCCTGGCCCTGCTGATCGTGGCGGCCATTTACTTTGTGCACCTCACCCCGGATCTGACGGCCCTGGAATACCCCGTGGTCATGCTGGTATCCCTGCTGATGATCGTGGTCTTTGGCTCCGGGCGTGCCAGCGTGGATGGGATACTCACCCGATGATCGCTCACGAGGTCATTCAAGCTGAACTCTCCGCGCGGCTCGATGGAGAAGCGGGGCACCTCGACGATGACGTGGTGGAGGCCCACCTGGACCAATGCGCGCAGTGCCAGGAGTTCTATCGCCGGGCCGCACGCCTGCAACCCATGCTGGCCGCCCCTGGGCAGGCCCCAGGCGAAGATCTCACCCGCGCCATCCTCACGGAGGTAGAACCGGAATGGCGGCGCCGCTCCGGCAGCCGCATGGCCTCCCTCGTTATCGCCAGGATCGCCCTGGTGGCCCTGGCGCTCCTGCACATCGTGTGGGCGGTGCGCCTTTTGGCCGATACCGGGGGATTACTAGAGACCACCGGGGACGGCCAGGTACTCAGCCCCACCGCCGATCCCGCGCTGGCGCACCTCCTGGTGCAGGCCGCCGCAGTACGCCTGGCCCTGGCGGCGGCGCTGCTGCTGGGGGCCTGGTTGCCGCGCCTGTTACTGGGGTTGCTGCCCTTCATGGGGGCCTGGGCGATGTTCAGCCTGGGCTTCGGCATGAGGGATTTTCTGCTGGGGGAGACCACCAGGCAGCAGGTGCTAGAACTACTCGCCCTGGTGCTGACGGTCGCGGTAGCCGCCTGGGCCTGGGTGGGCAGCGGGGGTTGGTCCCGGTGGCGCGCCGGGTTGCTCCGCTAGTCCCGGCACGAGGGGTTGTGTAGGCGGCAGGCTTGTGTTTGATCGGCTGGAGGTCCGCACCCAGGCACCACCCGGCGGGAGCCTTGCACCGGGGACGCTCCCGACGTCGCTGAGCAGGCGTCACCCAGCACGAGCCGTCAGGTAGGCACTACCCGCTCAGAGCCACCCAAGGCCGCCACACCTCACCGCCAGCTGGGCATCCACATCATAGAATCGAAGTAACTATCGGGAATGACGTAGCCATAAAAGATCGGTGAGAAGTACAAGAACATGGCTATCACCGTGGCGAGGTACACGATCACCGCGAAGGTACCCCGGCTGAGCCTGCCCCCGGCGAGATCGCGCAGCGTTCCCCAGCGCACCTGCCCCCCGCGCCCGCAGATTTGTCCAAGCACCAGAGCGATCATGCTGAGCGTGAAGGGCGTGAGCGCGGCGGCGTAGAAGAAGTACATCTGCCGGTCAAAGGAGGCCAGCCAGGGCAAAAAGCCCGCGGCAAAGGCCACCAGGGGCACCAGGAAGCGGTGATCGCGGCGGATAAAGAGGCTCCACAGCGCCCAGAGGAGCACGGGAATGGTGAGCCACCAGATCGCCGGGGTGCCAAAGAGATACACCATGCGGCGGCAGGTACCGGCCCCACACTCGATGCCGGTGGAGGAGAAGTAAAGAATGGGCCGCCCGGAAACCAACCAGGCCCAGGGCTTGGAGTCCCACGGGTGGTGGTGCCCGCTCGACGAGGTGAGCTGGGCGTGGAAGTCCAGCACCGAGAGGTGATAGTAGAGCCAGTTCGCGGCGGTATCGGGCAGGGCGGAAAGCCAGGAGTGGTCGGAGGCGGCGATGGTGCCGTCCTCGGCGGCGTGGCGATACACGGCGGTCTCCGAACTGAACCAGGCGCGCCACGTCCACAGATAAATCAGGGCGGGCAGCAGCACGAGGGAGGCCAGGGCGGGCAGCGTATCGCGCAGCAGCGCGCCGAGGACGGGGCGGGTGGCGCCGTAGCGGCGTCGCAAAGCAAGGTCCCCGAATACGCTGAGCAGGCCGAAGAAGGCGATGTAGTAGAGCCCGGACCACTTCACGCCGAGCGCGAGGCCCAGGGCGATACCGGCGGCAAAGCGCCACCAGCGGTAGCCCAGACGGGGGCCGTAGGGGGAATCGCCCAGCGCTCCGGTGGTCCAGGCGTGGTGGAGGCGGCGGTGCATCTGCTGGTGGTCAAGCACGAGGGCCCAGGCGGCGAGCAGGATAAAGAGCACCTGGAAGATGTCGAGCATGCCGTAGCGGGAGGTCACCAGCAGCACGCCATCGCACACGCCGAGGATTCCGGCGAAGGTGGCTATCTGCCAGGAATTGCTCAGGGAGCGCACGAAGCCCATCATCGCCAGGATGATGAGGCAGCCAAAAAGCGCGGCCATCACGCGCCAGCCCAGGGGGGTATAGCCAAAAACGCGCTCGCCCAGGGCGATGATCTGCTTACCCAGCGGCGGGTGCACCACCAGCCCGTATCCGGGGTTATTTTCTATCCCCCCGATCAGCGGATTGATCTGGCTGCGCACCATGTCCCAGGCCTGGGGCACGTAGTGCTTTTCATCGAATACCGGGGTGCCCTTGGCGGCAGTGGAGGAAAGCCCGATGAAGCGGGTGAGCAGGGCCAGCACCCCGATGATGCCAAAGGAGTAGGCCTCGGGGCGGCCCCAGGGGCGGCGCAGGGGCGCGGGCGGGTCGGGGTGCCGGAAGCGGGGAAGGGTGCTCAGCGTGCTCACCCGTCAGAGTCTAAAGGGTGGGTGGGACAGTATGCGATGCTGTATCCATGAGCACCTCGCATCTCGACGCCGCCCTTAGCACCCCGCTGCCCACCGGAGTGGTGCTGGCGGCCACCCCGCTGGGCAATATCGGTGACGCCACGCCCCGCCTGTGCCGCCTGCTAGAGCAGGCCGATGTGGTGGCGGCGGAGGATACCCGCCGCACGCGCGCCCTGGCTCAGGCCCTCGGAGTAGAGATCGGCGGGCGGGTGGTTTCTAACTTCGATCACAACGAGGAACAGCGCGTGCGCATGCTTCTCGACGCCGCCCGCACCGGCACCGTGGCCGTGGTCACCGACGCCGGCATGCCGGTGGTCTCCGATCCCGGCCTGCGTCTGGTCAACGCTGCCCTAGACGCCGGTATTCCGGTGAGCTGCGCGCCGGGGCCCTCGGCGGTGCCCACGGCCTTGGCGCTCTCCGGCCTAGAGGTGGGCCGCTTCATCTTCGATGGTTTCGCCCCGCGCCGCGACGGCGCCCGGCGCACCTGGCTCGAATCGCTGCGCGGGGAAAAGCGAGCGGTGTGCTTCTTTGAATCCCCGCACCGCCTGGCCGATACCCTGGCCCTGGCCGCCGAGGTACTAGGCCCGCAGCGCCGGGTGGCGGTGTGCCGGGAACTGACCAAAACCTACGAGGAGGTGCGCCGCGGCCCGCTTATCGAGGTGGCGGCCTGGGCCGCCGAAGGGGTGCGTGGGGAGATCACCGTGGTGTTCGATGCCGCCGCCGAAGAAGAGGTGAGCGTGGACTCCCTGGTGCCCGAGGTATTAGCGCGGGTGGAGCAGGGCGAGCGGCTCAAGGCCGTGTGCAAGGAAATCGCGGCTGCGGCGGGGGTGCGCACCCGGGAGCTTTACGACGCCGCCCTGGCCGCGCGCGGTTGATTCAGCCCGTTCACACAAACTCTCAGGGAAAAGTTATCTTTTTGTGATCTTACTGGGGGATTATTGCGGGGCTCCCTGGGATTTTGTGGGGTCACAAAAGGGTAAAGATCCTGATGGGAGTGTCTGTTCCAACACTCCTATTGTGGTTTTAGGTTTGATATATCGCTGGGGCTCCCGGATGGTGGATACCATGACTAAACCGCGTGATATAGAAGGGGAGACCTCCGCCACGGAGCAGCTGGCAGCCATGCTCCAGGGGCAGTCTGCCATTAGCGAGGGGCTTGATGAATATAGCGAGAATAACGTTGAGCTAGAGGCCGAGGCGGAAGATAAGGGCGTGAACTGGCCCGTGGTGAGCGCCACCGCGGCCATCGTCCTCGCGGTAGTGGTGTGGGGCCTGGTGGGCTCCGATTCCTTTGCCACCTTTGCCCAGAACGCCCTGGACTTTGTGGTGACCAACTTCGGCTGGGCCTTCGTGCTCTTCGGCACCGTCTTTGTGGCCTTTGTGGCCGTGATCGCCCTGAGCAAGTTTGGCACCATCAAGTTGGGCAATATCGACGAAGAACCGGAGTTTAGTTCCGTCTCGTGGATCGCCATGATGTTTGCCGCTGGCATGGGCATTGGCCTGATGTTCTACGGGGCGTCGGAACCGCTGACCTTCTACCGGCAGGGCGTGCCGGGGCATGCCGCCGAGGACGTTAATTCCGCGATGTCCTCGGCCATGTTCCACTGGACGCTGCACCCCTGGGCCATCTACGCGATCGTGGGCCTGGCCATTGCGTACTCCACCTTCCGCATTGGGCGTCGCCAGCTCATTTCCTCCGCCTTTACCCCGTTGATCGGGGAGAAGCGCGCTAAGGGATGGTTGGGGCAGGTCATTGATATTCTGGCGATCTTTGCCACCATCTTCGGTACCGCCTGCTCCCTGGGTGTGGGCGCCATTCAGATCGGCGCGGGTCTTTCCGCCGCCGGAATCGTGGATTCCCCCGGCATGTGGACCATCATCGGTATCGTCTCCGTGCTCACCCTGGCTTTCCTGCTCTCCGCGATCTCGGGCGTGGGCAAGGGTATTCAGTACCTCTCCAACGCGAACATGATCTTGGCGGCCATACTCGCCATCGTGGTCTTTGTGTTCGGCCCCACCGTGGCCGTGCTCAACCTCATTCCGGGTTCCGTGGGCGGCTACCTCTCTGAGTTCTTCTCTATGGCCTCGCGCACCGCCACCAACTCCGATGGCGAGTGGCTTTCCAGCTGGACCATCTTCTACTGGGCCTGGTGGATCTCCTGGTCGCCCTTCGTGGGTATGTTCCTGGCGCGTATCTCGCGCGGGCGCTCCATCCGCGAGTTCTGCGTGGGCGTGCTGCTCATTCCCGCCGGCGTTTCTACCGTGTGGTTTGCCATCTTTGGCGGAACCGCGATCACGATGGAGCGCGAGGGTAATTCCATCTGGGGCGATGGCTCCGCAGAAAGCCAGCTCTTTAACCTGCTGCACAATCTGCCCGGCGGGCAGATCATGGGGATCGTTGCGGTGATCCTGCTGGGCACCTTCTTTATTACCTCCGCCGATTCCGCCTCCACGGTGATGGGCTCGATGTCCCAGTACGGCCGCACGGACGCTAACCCCTTCGTCTCCGCCACCTGGGGCCTGCTCACCGCCCTCATCGGCCTGACCCTCCTGGTTTCCGGGGGCGACGATGCCCTCTCGAACCTCCAGAATGTCACCATCGTGGCCGCGGCTCCCTTCCTGGTCATCGTGATCGCCTTGATGTTCGCCTTGGTCAAGGATTTGCGCAACGACGTCATCTATTTGGACTACCGAGAGCAGCAGCGCTTTGCCCGCAGTCTCGCCCGCGAGCGTCGTATTCACCGCGAATACGTGCAGCGCGAACAGCAGCGTGCGCGCCGCCTGGCGCGCCGCGCCAAGCGATAGATAGCGCCGGGAGTGCGCGAGCGCGAACAGATAAATTAGGCTAGAGCGCATGACCAAAACCGTGCTCGTATCTGTTGCCTGGCCCTACGCCAATGGTCCCCGCCACATCGGCCATGTGGCGGGGTTTGGTGTTCCCTCGGACGTTTTTGCCCGCTACCAGCGAATGCAGGGGGCCGAGGTGCTCATGGTCTCCGGCACGGATGAGCACGGCACCCCGCTCTTGGTGCAGGCGGATAAGGAAGGCGTATCCGTCAAGGAATTAGCGGACCGCTATAACCGCCAGATCGTTCAGGACCTCGCGGGTCTGGGCCTTTCCTATGACCTCTTTACCCGCACCACCACCCGCAACCACTACGCGGTGGTGCAGGAACTCTTCAAGGGGCTCCACGAGAACGGCTACATGATTAAGCAGACCACGATGGGCGCGGTATCCCCCAAGACGGGCCGCACCCTGCCGGACCGCTACATCGAGGGCACCTGCCCGATTTGCGGCTCCGAGGGTGCGCGCGGCGATCAGTGTGATAACTGCGGCAATCAGCTAGACCCGGTGGACCTGATTAAGCCGGTATCCAAGATCGACGGCGAAACCCCGGAGTTCATCGAGACGGAACACTTCCTCCTCGATCTTCCCTCCCTGGCCGAGGCTCTGGAAAAGTGGCTGAGCACCCGCGAATCCTGGCGGCCCAACGTGCTCAAGTTCTCCCTCAACCTCCTGCGCGACCTCCACCCCCGCGCCATGACCCGCGATATTGACTGGGGTATTCCCGTGCCGGTGGAGGGTTGGCAGGATAACAACGCCAAGAAGCTCTACGTGTGGTTCGACGCCGTGGTGGGCTACCTCTCCGCCTCTATCGAATGGGCCTGGCGCTCCGGGGAGCCGGAGGCCTGGAAGAAGTTTTGGCAGAATCCCGAGGCCGAGGCCTACTACTTCATGGGCAAGGACAACATCACTTTCCACTCCCAGATTTGGCCCGCCGAATTGCTCGGTTATGCGGGCAAGGGTTCCAAGGGAGGCTCCCTGCACCCCTATGGGGAACTGAATCTGCCCACCGAGGTGGTCTCCTCGGAGTTCCTCACGATGTCCGGCTCCAAGTTCTCCTCCTCCAAGGGCGTGGTGATCTACGTTAAGGACTTCCTAGAGGAGTTCGGCCCCGACCCCCTGCGCTACTTCATCGCCGTGGCGGGTCCGGAGAATACGGATACGGACTTCACCTGGGATGAGTTCGTGCGCCGCATCAATAACGAACTCGCTAACGGCTGGGGCAACCTGGTGAACCGCACGGTGTCGATGGCGCACAAGAACTTCGGTGAGGTGCCCGCCCCCGGTGCGCTCACCGCCGAGGACGAGGCCATCTTGAACCTGGCCCACGAATCCCTCGCCACGGTGGGGGAGCACCTGGAGCAGTCCAAGTTCAAGGCCGGTATCAACGCCGCCATGCACGTGGTGGGCGAGGCCAATGCCTATATCGCCTCCCAGGAGCCCTGGAAGCTGGCCAAGGACGAGGCCCAGCGCGAGCGCCTGGCCACCGTGTTGTGGACGGCCTTGCAGGTGGTTAGCGATTGCAACGTCATGCTCACCCCGTACCTGCCCGCCACCGCGCAGCAGGTGCACGAGACCCTGGGCCGTGAGGGTATCTGGGCCGCGCAGCCGCAGGTGAGCGAGGTGACCGATGATATGCCCGTGGAACTGGTGGGCGTGGGGCTGCCGGAAGAGGGGCAGAGCTACCCGGTGATCTCCGGGGACTATGCCGCCCAGCAGGCGCGCTGGGAGCGCGTGGAGGTGGTGCCCGGCACGGCATTAGCGAAGCCCAAACCGCTGATTCAGAAGCTCGACCCCGAACTGGCTCAGACCGGCCCAGCCTGGGCGCCGGTGGAGTAAGGCAATCCGTGGACTTTGAGGAGGCGCGCCAGCGGCTAGCGCAACTGCATGACCCCGCGGCGTTGAAGGTAAACCGCCGCCACGGGGACGAGCACGGGGTAAAGCTCAGTGCCCTGCGTTCCCTGGCCAAGGAGGTGGGGCGTAACGACGCCCTCGCCCGCGAACTGTGGGCGAGCGGGGAGAGCGCGGCCCGTTTGCTGGCTACTCTGGTGTGCCGCCCGCGTAGCTTTGAAGCTGCGGAACTGGACGCCATGCTGCGCCAGGCCAGCACCCCCAAGGAACGCGACTGGTTGCTGAACTACGTGGTGAAAAAGAGCCCGCACGCCGAGGAACTGCGGGTGGCCTGGTTAGGCGATGCGACGCCCGAGGTGGCCGCCGCCGGGTGGACCCTCACGGCGGATCGGGTGGCAAAAGGCGCGGTGGACCTAGACGAGGCGGCCCTGCTCACCACGATTGAAACCCAGATGAGCCAGGCCCCCGAGGCCTTGCAATGGGCGATGAATACCTGCCTAGCGCAGATCGGTATTCACCGCGAGGAACACCGCGCCCGCGCCGTCGAGATTGGCGAAAGCCTGGGTGTGTTGAAGGACTATCCCACCTCGGCGGGCTGTACCTCTCCCTATGCTCCCGAGTGGATTGCGGAGATGGTGCGCAGGAACGAACAGAGCTAGGGCGCTCTCAGTGCCACCTCTGGTAATACGGTGGCATGGCAAAAAAGAAGCCCAAACCCACCCCTCAGCCCGCCGCTTTCATTCCGCACCTGGTGGACGCGCATACGCACCTGTCCTCCTGCGGGGCGCGCACCCCGGAAGAGGTGTGCGCAATAGTGGACCGCGCCGTGGCCGCCGGGGTGGAAAAGATCTGCACGGTGGGGGACGGGTTGGAGGAGGCCGAGCAGGCCCTTGCCGCCGCGCAATCCCACGAGCGGGTGTATGCGGCCTGCGCTATTCATCCCACTCGCGCCGGGGAGCTGGATACCCCCACGCGGGAACGGCTCACCCAGATGGCGCGCGACCCGCGCTGCGTGGCGATTGGGGAGACGGGCATTGATACCTATTGGATTAAGCACGACCCCGATTCCACGGCGTCGCTAGAAACCCAGGAGGAGGCCTTGCGCTGGCATGTGAACCTGGCGGTGGAAAGCGGCAAGGCGCTGATGATTCATAACCGCGAGGGCGATGAGCACCTGCTGCGTATCTTGGACGATTCCCCGGACCCGCCCACGGTGATTCTGCATTGTTTTTCCTCTCCGGTGGAGGTGGCTAAGCAGGCCCTAGAGCGCGGCTGGGTGCTGAGCTTTGCCGGAAACGTCACCTTCAAGCGCAATGAGGAGTTGCGCGCGGCGGCGGCACTGGCGCCCAAGGGGCAGTTGCTCATCGAGACCGACGCCCCCTATATGACCCCGGAGCCCTATCGGGGTACGCGCAATGAGCCCGCCTTCATCGGACACACCGCTTTGTGCGTGGCGCAGGCACGCGGACAGGCCGTGGCGGACCTGGCCGAGGAGGTCTCCCAGACCTTCGATCGTGTGTACGGCTGGGGCTGATGTGAACGCCGTGATTGGTGTGCTGTACCTACCGTGACCTGCTGCGATCCTCCGCAGGTGCGTTCGGGCAGCAAAGAAACAGGGAGGTGGACACGGGGGTGTCGTTACCGTATTGTTATCCGGGTTAGAGCAATCGCCCCGCAGCATGGAGAGCCTGGAGAACACTGTGAAGTCACGGAAGAGCACCTCGACGATCCGCCGGATCAACAGCAGCCGCTCCATGCCCCTGCGCATGGCCACCGGTGGCGTGCTGGCCACGATGGTGGTGGGCGGCGTCGTGGTGGCCCAGGGGCAGAAGTCCGTGGTGCTGGACCTCAACGGCGAGCGCACGGAACTGACCACCATGTCCAGGGACATCGCCGGGGCCCTGGAAGAGGCGGGTGTGGAGATTGACACCGAGGATTTGGTGTACCCCGCCCCCTCGGAGAAGGTGGCCGATTCCGCCACCATCACCGTGCGCACCGCCAAGCCGGTGGCTCTGGTTATTGACGGTGAGGAGCAGGATATTCGCTCCACCGCGCTCACCGTGGAGGAACTGCTTAGCGAGCACCCGGAGATCAACCCCGGCTCCGAGGTCACCGCCGATGGTTCCAGCCGCGTGACCGATGGCATGACATTGGAGGTCACCTCCCCCAAGGTGGTGGCTATCCACGACGGCAAGAACACCAGCTACACTTCCCTGGCCGCCAAGACGGTGGGCGATGCCCTGAAGCAGCGCGGCATCACCCTGGGTGAGGACGACGTGGTGCGTCCGGCCCTGAACACCCCGCTGAGCAAGAACCTCAGCATTGTGATCGATCGCGTGGAGAAGGGGGAGGAGAAGAACACCGAGGAGATCGAGGCCCCGGTGGAATACACCGAGGACGCCACCCTCCCCGAAGGGGAAGAGAACGTGGTGGAGGAGGGCTCCACCGGCCTGCGCGAGATCACCCGCGAGATTCTGCGCATCAACGGCGAGGAAAAGAAGAACACGGTACTCCACGAGGAGGAAAAGACTCCCGCCGTGGCCCGCGTGATCGCCCGCGGCACGAAGCCCTCGGAGCGTTCCGTGACGGTGACCACCATCAGCGGTGGCACCGAGACCATCGAGGAGACGTCCTCCGGGGCGTCGTCAAGCTCCTCTAGCTCCGCCTCTGCTCCCGCCGTGCCGAACGGCAGCGTGTGGGACAGCCTGGCGCAGTGCGAGGCCGGTGGCGATTGGTCGATTAATACCGGCAATGGTTTCTCCGGTGGCCTGCAATTTACGCCTTCTACCTGGGCGGGCTTTGGCGGCACGGAGTACGCCCCGGAGGCGCACATGGCTACCCGCGAGCAGCAGATCGCCGTGGCCGAGCGCGTGCAGGCGGCTCAGGGTTGGGGGGCCTGGCCCGCGTGCACCGCAAAGCTCGGTATCCGCTAAGGCATGGGGGACGGCACTACCCGCCTGCTCGGGCCAGCGGAGATACGCCAACTCGCTGAGGAATTGGGCGTGAGCCCCACGAAGAAGTGGGGCCAGAACTTTGTGCACGATCCCAATACCGTCCGCCGCATCGTGGCGGCGGCGGACCTCACGCCGGAGGATCGGGTGATCGAGGTGGGGCCGGGCTTGGGTTCGCTCACCCTGGCGCTGCTCGATACCGTGAGCAGCGTGACCGCCGTGGAGATTGACGAGCGCCTGGCTCAGCGCCTCCCGCGCACCGCGCAGGAATACGCCCCGGATTACGCTGGGCGGCTCACGGTGCTGCACCGCGATGCCCTGCGCGTCACGGAATTGCCGCAGGCTCCCACGGCGCTGGTAGCGAATCTTCCCTATAACGTCTCGGTGCCCGTGCTCCTGCACCTGCTGGCTACCTTTCCCACGTTGCGCCGTGTGCTGGTGATGGTGCAGGCCGAGGTGGCCGATCGTTTGGCTGCCGCGCCGGGTTCGCGCACCTACGGGGTGCCCTCGGTCAAGGCGAGTTTCTACGGGGAGGTGCGCCGCGCGGGAGCCATCGGTAAGAACGTTTTTTGGCCCGCCCCTCGCATTGATTCCGGCCTGGTGCGCATCGACTGCTTTGCCCCCGATCAGGCCCCCTGGCCCCTCACGGAGGCCAGCCGCCGCGCGGTGTTCCCGCTTATCGACGCCGCCTTTGCCCAGCGCCGCAAGACCCTCCGCGCCGCGCTTTCCGGTGTGTATGGTTCCGGCGCGGCAGCCGAGGAGAAACTGCGCGCGGCGGGCATCGCCCCCCAGACCCGCGGAGAGCGCCTGGGGGTGGCGGACTTTATGCGCCTGGGGAACGCGGAATGAAAAGGCAGGTGGTGCGCGCCCGCGCGCACGGCAAGGTCAACGTGTTCTTGGGCGTGGGGGAGGCCCGCGCGGACGGCTTTCACGAACTCTCCACCGTGTTTCAGGCGGTGAGCCTGCACGATGACCTCGCCGTGGAGGCCGTACCCGCGCGCCGCGTGGAGCGCGGCCCGCACGTGCGGTGGGTGCGGGTCACGGGCCTGGACGCTCACAAGGTACCCCGCGATTCCTCCAACCTCGCGGTGCGCGCCGCCGAGGAAGTGGTGGCCCGCTATCGGCGGCGTTACGCCCTGAGCGAAGCCCCGGCACTCTACCTGCACCTGCACAAGGGGATCCCCACGGCGGGTGGCATGGCCGGGGGCTCGGCCGACGCCGCCGCCGCCCTGCGCGCCACCACGGCGCTCTTTGCCGCCGAATACCCCGCCCTGGCGGAGGAGGAGCTCTACGAGATTGCGGCAGAGTTAGGCTCCGATGTGCCCTTTACCCTGATGGGCGGCACGGCCTGGGGGCGCGGGCGCGGCGAAGAACTCACCCCGGTGCTCAGCAGGGGGGAATACCACTGGGTGTTTGCCCTCTCGCGGGAGGGACTTTCTACACCCAAGGTCTTTGCGGCCCTCGATGAGCTGCGCTATACCCAGCCGAACCTGCGCCCGCAGATGGACGTCACCGCCATCAATTCCGCCCTGGCTTCGGGAGATCCGTTAGCAGTGGGCGTGCACCTGCACAATGATCTAGAGGCCCCGGCCTTCAAACTCATGCCCCGGCTGCGGCTGGCCCACCATGCGGCGGTGGAATTGGAGGCCCTGCGCTGCGTGGTCTCGGGCTCCGGGCCTACCCTGGCCTTTCTGTGCCGGGACGCCGATACCGCCGCCGTGGTGGCAGAAGAACTCGTGGGCCAGAATCTAGCCAGCCGGGCCGTGGTGGCCCACGGCCCGGTGCCGGGAGCACACCTGATCCCGGCCTAACCTATACTCCGGTCACGCTCATCTCCACGGGGGTATGGGCGAGGTCGTGTTGAGCCACCACCTCACCGGTGCGGAGGTCTACTAGGAAGAGGCGGCCGGTAGCGTCGCTCACGTAAGCGGTGGAACCCGCCACCTGGAGGATCGGGCCGGGTTCCTGCCAATCCTCCTTTTCCTCCCAGGGTTCGATCACGGGAATACGGCGCAATTCCTCCCCGCTTTCTAGATCGAGCAGGCGCAGGGAACCATCGGCGGTGAGCACCACGCCGTGCCCCTCCTCATCGCGGCCCAGGGAGCGGAACCAATAGGTAGAGCCCAGGTCCACGGTGCGCAGCGTGGCATCGTGGGAGTCGATGATCGCCACGGCGGTGGGGTGCTCGTGTTCTGCCTCGGGGTCGATCTTGTAGTCACCCAGCACGTAGGGGGAATCGGGGGAGCCCGCGAGGTTCCCGGAGCGCTGATAAGGCTCGTCAACAGGCACTTTTTGGAAGTCCGAGCCGTCAAAGACCACGGGGCCGTTTTCGCAACCAAACACCACCCTTTCTCCCTCGGCCACGGCCTCGCCGTGCACGCCGGGGCAGTCGGTGGTTTCTGTGATGGTGGCGTCCCCGGCGGCGTCGATAAGCCGAATGGTGTGGCGCTCCTCGGTGGTACCGGCGGTGCTCAGCAAGCCCTCGGCAAGGGGGACGGCCACGCCGTGATGTCCGGCTCCGCTGGCGTACTCGGTAGGCTGTGGGCCGTCCTCGCTGAGCAGGGAATCGGTGGGCAGGAGGGTGGCCGTGCCCTCCTCGTCGGAGAAGAGCGCGGTGCGGCCCTGGTGGGTTACCACGTGGCCCGCGTGCGGGGCGGGGAAGGTGGTGGAGGTGAGCACCGGGGTACCGGCGTAGTAGTGGTAGTGATCGCCGTGGTCTATGCGCTGGGCGGCGGTGTCGTAGAGCAGGAACTCGTCGCCCGCGCTGACGAAGAGGCTGCGGCCGTCCCCGCTGGGGTTGAGGCGCAGGAAGCCCTCGCGCTCGGTGGTGGCGAGGGTGTCGCCGGTGATGGCGTCGATGGTGGTGATGCCGCCCTCGTGGGTGTAGGTGAGGCGGGGGTGGAGGGAGGAAACCTCGCTGAGTTCGGCGGGGCCTTGGGAGGTGGCATCCTGCGGCCCCGGCTGCGGGGAGTCTTGCGTGCCGGAGCAGGCGGCGAGGATTAAGGGCAGGGGTAGCAGACAGGCAAGCAGAGTGGTTCTTTTCATGGCTGGGGAGCCTAATAGATAATGAGAATCATTTACAATAAGGCGGGGGTAGCGAGGTTGGCTTAGAATATGAGCCGTTATGGCAAACCTCATCAATATGGAGAACGTCTCCCTCTCCTATGGCTTAAAAACCCTGCTCAACGGCGTATCGCTGGGAGTGCAAAGCGAAGATCGCATCGGCATCCTTGGGCTCAACGGGGGTGGCAAGACCAGCCTCCTGGAAGTGCTCACCGACCTAGAACAGCCCGATTCCGGGCGCGTATCCCACGTGAGCGATCTGCGCATGGCCGTGGTTACCCAGCGCGCCGAGCTCGACCCCGCCGCCACCGTGGCCGAGGTGGTGCTGGCACCTTTGGGGCTGGAAACCTTCGAGTGGGCGTCGAACGCCAAGGTGCGCGCCGTGCTCTCCGGGCTGGGGGTGGCCGATCTTGGTCTGGATACCCCGGTGGGTTCGCTCTCCGGTGGGGAGCGCCGCCGCGTGAATCTCGCCGCCGCCCTGGTGCGCGACCTCGACCTCGTGATTCTCGACGAGCCTACCAACCACCTCGACGTCGAGGGCGTGCAGTGGCTGGCCTCGCACCTGCTGGGCCGCAAGATCGCCCTGGTGGTGGTCACCCACGACCGCTGGTTCCTCGACACCGTGGCCACCCGCACCTGGGAGGTTCACGACGGCCAGGTGGACGTGTACGAGGGCGGGTATAACGACTGGATCTTTGCCCGCGCCGAGCGCGCCCGCCAGGCCGACGCCGCCGAAGCCCGCCGCCGCAACCTCGCCCGCAAGGAGCTCGCCTGGCTGCGTCGCGGAGCACCGGCGCGCACCTCCAAGCCGCGCTACCGCATCGAGGCCGCCGAGGCCCTGATTGCCGACGTCCCCGCCCCGCGCGACAGCGTGGAACTCATGGCCTTTTCCAAGCGCCGCCTGGGCAATCGCGTGATTGACCTGGAGAACGCGCGGGTGGAAACTCCCGATGGCCGCGTGCTCGCGGATAACCTCACCTGGTGCCTGGCCCCCGGCGAGCGCATCGGCCTGGTGGGCGTGAATGGCTCGGGCAAAACCACCCTGCTGCGTACCCTGGCCGGTGAGTACCCCCTGGCCGCCGGGACGCGCAAGGAGGGCAGCACCGTGCGCCTGGGTTGGCTGCGCCAGGAACTCGATGACCTCGACCCCACCCGCAGGCTTATCGACGCCGTGGAGGACGTGGCTACCTACGTCCATCTGGGGGATAAGGAACTCTCCGCCTCCCAGTTGGCCGAACGCCTGGGTTTTTCACCCAAGCGCCAGCGCACCCCGGTGGGTGACCTCTCCGGTGGCGAGCGCCGCCGCCTGCAACTCACCCGCGTGCTCATGACGGAACCCAACGTGTTGCTTCTCGACGAGCCCACCAACGACCTCGATATTGATACCTTGCAGGAGCTGGAATCCCTGCTGGATAGTTGGCCCGGCACCCTCGTGGTGATCTCGCACGATCGCTACCTCATCGAGCGCATTGCCGATAGCACCTGGGCGCTCTTTGGCGATGGCCGGCTCACCAACCTGCCCGGCGGGATTGAGCAGTATCTTGCCCGCCGCGCGGAGGAGGCCGCCGCCCGCAGCACGGGGGTGCTGGACCTGGGGGAGGGGGCCGTCGGGGCGTCGGCAGCGGAAGGCACGGGAAGCGCTGGAAGCGCAGGAAGCAGCACTCTGAGCAGCCAGGAGTACCGCCAACTCTCCAAAAAGATGAACAAACTAGAACGGGAAATGGGCACCCTGGCCGAGAAGATTTCCCGCTGCGAGGCTCAGATGGCCGAGGCCGCCACCGCCACCCCGCTGGATACCGCCCGCCTGGCGGAGCTGGACGCCCAGGTGCGCACCCTGCGCGAGCAACACGAGGAGGCCGAGGCCGCCTGGTTGGAAGCGGCCGAGGAACTGGAAGGCTGATGCTGAACAAACTCAAGGTGAGCCTCCACCCCTGGGGCATGGTGGGGGCCGCGGTGATGTTCATGCTCAGCCTCACCCCCTCGCTGCTGCCGCGCGAGTTCTTCTACCAGGGCCTCATCTGCGGCCTGGGCGCGGGAATCGGCTATGCCCTGGGCTGCGGGGTGTACCGCATATGGCACGTGTGGCTCTCCCCGCGCTACGCTCCTGGCCTGCGCGCCCGCCTGGATAGTATTCCCCAGCGCTGGCGCCGCGTGGGCGGGGTGGTCATCCCCGTGTTGGCCTGGATTGCGGTGATCGGTATGGCCGCCTTTTCCCTGCGCTGGCAGCACGGGGTGGCTTCGCTGACCGGGGCCCAGGCCTATCCGCTCTGGGAGTTTCTGCTGGTGGTGCCGGTGGGCTTCGTGGTCTTTGCCCTCACGGTGCTGCTGGGCAAGGCGCTGCGTTGGCTGGCTGGGGCGGTGGCGCGGGTAACTCCCAAGCGCTTGCGGGCGCCCATGCGCACCATGCTGGGCTGGACGGCGGTGCTCCTCGTGTGCCTCTTTGCCGTGGAGCAGGTGATTCCCGGCATGATCGTGGGCGCGGGCGAGCGCGTGTTTTCCGTGAGCAACCAGGAACCGGAGGAGGGCATCGCCCAGCCGCGCGAGGCGGAGCGCTCCGGCTCCCCGGACTCGCCCGTGGCTTTTGAGGGGCTGGGCAGTTATGGCATGAGGTTCGTCGATGGCGGGCTGCGCGGGGAGCAATTATCGCAGGTTACCGGCCGCCCGGCCCACGAGCCGGTGCGCGTGTACGCGGGCCTGCGCAACGAGGCCGATCCGCAGGCCCGCGCCCAATTGCTTATCGACGAGCTCGAACGCACCGGAGCGCGCGAGCGTTCCGCTCTGCTCCTGGTGCTCCCCACCGGAACCGGCTGGGTCAACCACCGCGCCGCCCAGGCCTTCGAGATGTTATATGACGGCGATACGGCGGTGGCCGCCGCCCAGTACTCCTATCTGCCCTCGGCCCTGCACTTCTTCGCCGGGGGCGAGGCCGTGCAAGAGGCCGGTAAGACGTTGATTACCCCGGTGGTGGATTGGTGGAATAGTCTGCCGGAGGATAACCGACCCAAGCTCTACCTTTACGGGGAATCCCTGGGTTCTACCGCCGTGGAATCGGCCTTCTCCGGTATGCGCGATATTTCCTCCTCCGTGGACGGCATCGTGCTCACCGGGCCGCCGGACTTCAACCCGCTGTGGAAGAGCTTTGTGGAGCGGCGCGATCCCGGTACCACCGAGGTCAGCCCGGAGTATTCCGGGGGCCTGGTGGTGCGCTTTGCCCAAAACGCGCACGACATTCGCGCCTTTAGCGATGCCGATTCTTGGGGTCCCACCCGCGTGCTCTACATTCAGCACCCCTCCGATCCCATCATTTGGTGGTCACCCTCCCTCATGCTGCGGGAACCGGATTGGCTGCGCGAACCAGCGGGCTTTGACCGCCTGCCGGAAATGCGCTGGATTCCCTTCATCACCTTCCTTCAAGTGGCGGCGGACCTACCCGTGAGCCAGAACGTGCCCCAGAGCCACGGGCACAATTACGGCGATGAATTGCTCGATGGCTTCGCGGCGGTGGGTAATCTGCCTCAGAACCGCGCCGAGGAACTAGGACCGCTGCTCGATGAGGCCCTGGTGCTCAGCGATGAAACGCGCTTTGAGTAGGGCCGAAGTGGAGCTGCGGCAGAGCTGAGGTAGCGCCGCGTGCGGCCGGAACGTGGCTGGGGGCATGGTAGGTACACTGGCGGCCATGATTCTGATTAACGTTGTGTACCGCCCCAAGCCCGAGTACGTAGAGAACTTCCGCGAGAAGGTTGCAGACTTCACCGAGGCCACCCGCGCGGAGGAGGGCAATATCTTCTTCGATTGGTACCGCAGCACCGATGACCCCGGCGTGTACGTGCTGCTAGAGGCCTTCCAGGATGACGCCGCCGAGGCTCACGTGAACTCCCAGCACTTCAAGGAGGCCTGCGAACTCTTCCCCGAGCTGCTGCTGGAAACGCCCAAGATCATCAACACCACCATTCCCGGTAAGACCGAGTGGGATCGCATGGCGGAGTTCGCCGTGGACTAAGGGGCTCCACCGTTTCCCACTACACTGGTGACTCATGAGCAATGAGGAACCGCACAGCACCAATCCGCCCAAACTGAAAAAGAAGGCCTATGAGAAGGAACTCAAGCGCCTTCAGGCGGAATTGGTGGATATGCAGCAGTGGGTGGTGGAAACCGGGGCGCGGCTCGTCATCATCATGGAAGGCCGCGACGCCGCCGGTAAGGGCTCCGCGATCAAGCGGATCACCCAGTATCTCAACCCGCGTACCTGCCGCATCGAGGCCCTGCCCGCCCCGAACTCCCGGGAGCAAGGGCAGTGGTACTTCCAGCGCTACGTGGAAAAACTGCCCACGGCTGGCGAGATCGTTATTTTCGACCGCTCCTGGTACAACCGCGCGGGTGTGGAGCGCGTGATGGGCTTTTGCACCTCGGAGGAATACCGGCGCTTCCTCCATCAGGCGCCCATCTTTGAACGCCTCCTGGTGGAGGACGGCATCATGCTGCGCAAGTACTGGTTCTCCGTCTCTGATGAGGAGCAGATTGCGCGCTTTGAATCCCGCCGCAGCGATCCGCTGCGCCGCTGGAAGCTCTCACCGATGGATCTGGAATCTATCACCCGCTGGGAGGAGTATTCCAAGGCCAAGGATGAGATGTTCGTGCACACCGACATCGCGGAATCCCCCTGGTACACCGTGGAATCCGAGGATAAGAAGCGCTCCCGCATTAACGTCATCTCGCACCTACTTTCCACGGTGCCCTACGAGAAGATCGAGCGCGAGCTGCCGGAGATTCCGCAGCGTCCCTCCTCCACCAATGATTATCAGCGCCCGCCGCGCGAGGATTTCCGCTACGTGCCGGACGTAGCGGCGGACCTGGAAAAGGCTAAGAAGAAGTAGCCGAGCCCCGCTCTGCGGTGGTGTCCTCCGGGCGCGCTGCTTTCTCGGGGGCTTCCGCAGAGGCCTCCGCCTGGGCCTCTTCTGGGTCCTCCTCGGGGTTGCGCCCTGGGGTCATGAGGTTGAACTTCACGATGATGAAGCGGAAGAGCAGGTAATAGAGCACTCCGTAGCCCAGGCCCACCACCAGAATCATCCAGGGATGGGTACCAATGCCCCAGTTGAGCACGAGGTCCGTGGCGCCTGCGGAAAAGCCAAAGCCCATCTTGGCCCCCAGGAAGTTCATCAGCGCCAGCGAGGTTCCCGTGAGCACCGCGTGCAGCACGTAGAGCGGCATGGCGGCGAACATAAAGGAGAACTCGATGGGCTCGGTGATGCCGGTGAGAAAGGCCGTGAGCGCGAGCGAGAACATCGCCCCGCCCACGATTTTCTTCTGTGCCGGGCGGGCCGTGTGATAAAAGGCCAGGCAGGCGGCGGGCAGGGCGAACATCATGATGGGGAAGAAGCCCGTCATAAAGCTGCCCGCGGTGGGATCGCCCGCCAGGAAGCGGGCAATATCCCCGTGTACCTCGGTGCCGGAGGCATTGGGGTAGGAGCCGAGCACGAACCAGGGCACGAAGTTGAGCAGGTGGTGCAGGCCAAGCGGAATGAGCGAGCGGTTGGCCAGGCCGTAGAGGAAGCCACCGAGGACGTCGTTACGCTGGGCGGCCTCACCCGCCCAGGTCAGCGCGGCGTCGAAGTAGGGGTAGACGAGCAGCATGGGAATGGCGATGAGCACGGCGGTGAATCCCACGATCATGGGTACCAGGCGCTTGCCGCTGAAAAAGCCCAGCCAATCGGGGAGTTTGGTGCGGTGGAAGCGCTGCCATTCCAGGGCGGCGATGAGCCCGATAATCACGCCGCCAAAGACGTTATAGTTCACCACGGCCTGTTCACCGTTGGCGTTGGTTACGCCGTCGAGTACCAGGGGAGACATCGCCTCGAAGGTGCCGGTGAGCATGAGGTAGCCCACCACGGCGGCCAGCGCGGTGGAACCGTCGGCCTTCTTCACAAAGCCGATGGCGATGCCCACGGCAAAGAGAATAGGCAGGTTGCTCATAATGGCGTTGCCCGCGCCGCCGAGCAGGTGGGCGAGCCAGTTGAGCACGGTAATCTCGGGCCACCGGCCCAGCAGATCCGGCTGGCCCGCGCGCGCCATGAGGGCGGCCACGGGCAAGGTGGCGATGGGGAGCATGAGGGAGCGGCCAAGCCGTTGAAGAACCTGCATGCTCTTTCCCTTTTTCTTGGTGGGGGACATAGCCACTCCTAAGCAGAAGGGTAAAGGAACATAGTCAGTGTATATGCTGGTACCTGGCTTATAGAGCACTAATCACGGAGGAATATCTATGGCACAGATCAACACCGAGGGCATCATCGCGGGCCTGGGTGGCACGGAGAATATCGAGGAAATCGAGGGCTGCATCACGCGACTGCGTACCGTGGTGGGCGATGCCTCCGCCGTGGATGAAGCGGCGCTGCGCGCAGCCGGAGCCATCGGTGTGGTCTCCACCGGCAGCGTGGTGCAGGTGGTCGTGGGACCGCAGGCAGAGATGATCGCAGAGGATATTGAGGAGCAACTATGAGCAGCAAGGTTCAAGCACCCCTGGCCGGGGCAGTGATCCCGATGAGCGAGGTCAAGGACGAGGTATTCGCCTCCGGCATGGTGGGAGCGGGCGTGGCCGTGGTCCCCGAGGCCACCGGAACGCACACCGTGGTAGCCCCGCTGGACGGCACCCTCCAACAGGTGCTCCCGCACGCCTTCATCGTTCTGCACGAGTCCGGCGCGGGCGTGCTGGTGCACGTGGGTATCGACACCGTGGAGCTAGAGGGCAAGGGCTTTGAGGTACACAAAGCCAAGGGCGAGGCCGTGCGCGCCGGGGAACCGGTGGTTACTATCGACGCCGCCGCCGTTTCCGCCGCAGGCTACGACCTCACCTGCCCCGTGGTGGCCATGCAGGGCACCCTTGGCGAGGTGACCTCGGCAACCCAGGTGAACGCGGGCGATACCCTCTATGAGGTCAGCGCCTAAGCCAGCAGGCTCTCTAACACGGTGATAACCCCGGCCTCGGTATTGGGCGGGGCGATGTGATCGGCCTGCTCCTTGAGCAGGGGGTGTGCATTGCTCATCGCATACGAGGTACCGGCTTGTTGGAGTAATTCGAGGTCATTGAGGTAATCCCCAAAGGCCAGGGAGTTCTGCGGGGAGATACCCAGAGTTTCGCAGAGTTGCGCCAGGGCGCGGCCCTTATTGGCCTGGGGGCTCATCACGTCAATCCAGTGCGCCCCGGAGATCACGGTGTGCTCCTGCGGGGCGGCCTCGCGGATACGGGGAGCGCCATAGGATTCGGCGTCTCGCTCGGAGTAAATGGCCACCTTAATCACGCTATCGTCCACCACAGAGTGCAGGTCCTCGGCGGTTTTCACGCTGTGGTAGTACTTGCCCACCTCCGCGGCGGCGTCGGGGTGGTCCACGTAGCCCACCTGGGGCTTGCAGATCACCAGATCCATCGGGGAGGGGGAGGTTTTCACGGCGTCGATAATGCTGTGCACGGAGTCCGCGCTCATGGGGGTGGTGGAAAGCACCTGCTCGCCCTGGGCCACCACCGTGCCGTTTTCCGCGATGAAGTGCAGGTGGGGGCTAAGCGGCTGGAAGAGATCGCGCAGCGTGGCCAGTTGGCGCCCGGAGGCGGGCACAAAAATAATCTCGGCCTCACGCAGCCGGGGGTAGAGGTCCCAGAAGGCGGCGGGGATATTCCCCTGGCCGTCCAGGAAGGTGCCGTCCATGTCTACCGCAACAAGCCGCTGTGCCATTGCGTCCTTTCCGCTCCGCGCATCACAGTGATGTGGAACACTAGACGGCATGACTACTGCGACGTCGCCCGTGCTCACTCTCGTGGATCAGACTACCGGAATCATTCAGCTCAACCGCCCGAAGGCCCTCAACAGCCTCAACCCGGAGATGGTGCACGCCATCGCCCAGGCGTTGGAAACCTGGCGCGACGATCCGGCGATTACCCAGGTGCTCATCGAGTCCACCTCGCCCAAGGGCTTCTGCGCGGGCGGGGACGTCCGCTATGCCAGGCAGGAGATTCTGGCGGGCAACCCCGCCCCCGTGGACGCCTTCTTCGCGGAGGAATACGCCATGAACAAGGCGCTGGCGGCCTACCCCAAGCCCTATGTGGCGCTTATCGACGGCGTGGTGATGGGCGGTGGGCTGGGGGTATCGGCGCACGGCTCGCACCGCGTGGTCACCGAGAACGCCTTTGCCTCCATGCCGGAAATGCTCATCGGCTATATCACGGACGTGGGCATGAGCTGGACGCTCCAACACACCCCTGGCAGCAGCCAGGCGCTCGGCGCTTTCTTAGGCATCACCTCCTGGCGGCTCAATCCCACGGAGATGTTGTGGACGGGCCTGGCCACGCACTTTGTGCCCGCCGCCGAGCTGGCGGCGCTGCGCTCCGAGATCATCGCGCGAGGAGTAGAAGAGGCCGTGGCGGGGCTGCGCGCCCGCCCGGAGGCGGAAAACCGCCTGGCCCCGCTGCGCGAGGCCATCGAGGCCACCTTTGCTCACCCCCGCTGGGCACAGATCAACGAGGCGTTGAGCAGATACCCCGAACTGCGCGCGGTAGTGAATAAGGCCCTGGTGGGGGCCAACCCCGCCTCCGTGGTGGCCGCCGCGGCTCTCTTCGCCGCCAATCAGTCCGTGGAATTGCCCGCCGCCATTGATAATGAGGCCCGCCTTGCGGCCGCCCTGCGCATAGAGCCCAACTTTGCCGAGGGGGTGCGCGCGGTGTTGGTGGATAAAACTCACGATGCCGCCTTTGTCCCCGCGCGCTACGCGGACGTGAACGAGGCCGCCTACCTGGCTCTGCTGTAGGGCTATCGGTTTCGGCGTGGGGTCAGATAGCCCGCAGGCTGGCCACCCCCACGCCGCCCTCCATCACCCAGGGCCAGCTCAGCCCATTGGCGGTGAGCACGTTTTTACGTATGGCATCGGGAACAATGATCTGCTTATTGGAGTATCCAAGCAGGTATTCATCAAAGGCCGGAAGATCTAGGCGCAGCCGCAGGGCCTGCTCGATTTCCTCCGCGCTCACCTGCTCCTGCCAGGCCGCCAGCCAATAGACCTCACCGGCATGGCGCACCTGCACCGTGCCACGCGATTCGCGGAGGGCCTTGGTGGCCTGCGTTTTAGAGAGCTTGGACCACACCATCAGGTCCTGCATGCTCACCGGACCATGCCCCGTGGCGTAGCGGCTACCCAGCTCTATCAGGGCCTCGTCCCCCTGGTAGTCGCGGTGCTTGCAGGGCAGAGCCTCGGTGAGCAGGAAGGTCTCGGTGGCGGAGGACTTCAACGAGCCCTCACGCTTGGGGCCTTGTACGAGGTCACCCTCCGAGCTGAAAAGCGCAGCAGATGGGAACCGCGCCCCTCGGTGGGGTCGATGCCCACCGAGCCAAAGACCTCGTAGACCTCCGCGCGGCTGAGGGCTTCGGTGCCACGCCGGGCCAGATTGTCGTAGAGGGCTTCCCTGGCCTTGTTCACCATGTTGTCATCCAGGCCCACGTTCTTGCGGTGGCCCTTCTGGCTTCCCTCCATGCGGGGAAAGAGAAAACGGCTGAGCCAGCGGGCGTCCTCGGCGGCTATGAAGTGCAGCGTGCCGCGCTGCGGCCAGGAGTGCACCACGTGGAGGGCTGCGACCTCGCGGAGCACGGCGGCGTCGTCCAGTCCGCTGCGCAAGCCCAGGGCGCGGATACCCGCGGGATAGGTCTGGCCCTGGAGCGCGAGCAGGGCGCGCGCCACGGCGGTGGCGGAATCATAGCGCGGGCGGGCCGCCGATCCCGCTAGTCCCTGGGCGATGAGCCTGTGCGCGAGGAGTTCCTTGGTGCTCAGTTCCTCCACTCGCTTAGGCCTTTCTCGCGCGGGTGTAGGCGGCCCGGGCGCGTTGCTCATCTATTCCCCGTGGCAGAGGTTCCGCCAGGACCCGCTGGGATACCTCGTGGTTCAGCGGTGGCAGGTGCAGGGAAGGGGACCTCAGCAGAATCAGGGCGTGGCGCTCCGGGGTGAGCGGGGCCACCGCGTGCGTCCAGGCGCCCAGAATGGGCTTGGCCAGCACCGCGACGTCCCACCGGGTAGCTTGCTCCAAGGGCAGGCGCGGGCGCAGGAAGGGGAGAATACCGTGGGTGAGCCCAAAGGCATAGAGGTGGCGGCTGGGAGTTTGCGCGATGGCGGGGAAACCGGGATCGGCCCAGGCCCAGGTGAAGAAATCACGTGAGAAGGTCCCCAGCACCAGGGCTTCCATGCCATGCGCCGTGCTGGTACCCAGATCAAGGCGTGGGCGTTGGTGCTCGGGAAAGCGCCCCTCGAAGAAGAGTTGGTGCTCGGTGGAGAGGTAGAAGGAATCGGCAAAAATATCGGCCAGGGTGGGGGAACCCTCGGCGGGGACCTGCAAGGCCATATCCCCCTGCATATCTACGCGTTGGGAGCCCAACCACAGGTGATTTTCTTCTTCTCGCAGGTCAATGCCATGCTTGCTGGCAAAGGAACGCAGCGCGGCGCGAGATTCGTCGGGGGTATCGCGCAGGCCCTCGACGAGCACCTGCCGCAGGGACACCTCGGGCAGAGCGGCGGCAGAATCTTCCACCATAAGGGCCACCACCATTGCGGGGCCTTGATCGCGCGGGGCCAGCACCACAGGAGCGCCCTGGTGAAGCGCGCTGGCTAACCGCAGTAATTCATCGCTGGCGGGCTCGGGGCCGCGCTCGGTGAGCGCGGTGAGCCACGTCCAGGTGCCTGCCTCAATCTCCGCCACGCGGACTCCGCGGAGCGGGCCGCGCGGGGAGAGGACGTCCACGGGGGCGTCGGCAGTGGAATCCGCAGCGGAGGGGCCGGTGAACTCTAGGGGGCCGCCCACCTGGCGGAAGAGGGCGGCGCCGTGGGCGCGGGAGAGTGCGCTATCTGCGGTGAGTTCATCCATGCCCGCGATGATACTGCCCGGCTAGGACAGGGAGCGCAGCACGGCAAAACCCCGGCGAACTTTGGGCTCTACCTTGGCGGGGTCGAGTTCGCCTCGCTGATAGGTCTCGATGAGGGCCGTGCCGATGGCGTGTGCGGCGGCACCGCTGATGATGTTGATTTCAAACTCATCGAGTTCCGGGTAGAGGGCCTGCAAGCGGGCATTGAAGGATTCCAGCTCTTTGCGCAGCGAATCCTTGATCTGCTTGTCTCCTCCGATCAAGACCTCGGCCACCTCGCAGAGGCGGAAGAGGACGAAGATGGAAGAGGAGGCATCGTTATCCCGGTAGAGCCCTTCCACGGCGGTTTTTTCGATGGCGTCGAGGAGAGGAAGATCCCCTGCTATGGCCTCAACCTCCGCCAGCACGCTAGTAATGCGTTGGAGAATGCTGTGGAAAAGCGCTTCCTCCCGGGAGGAGAAGTAATTGTGGAAAGTCCGGGGAGAAACCCCCGCCGTCTCCGCGATGCGCGCCACCGTGAGTCCCTCGGCTCCCTGGGTGAGCACGAGTATGGCGGCGGCCTCCGCGAGGGAATCGCGGGTGGCGGCTTTCTTGGTTTCTCTCAGGCTGGCCATTACTGATCCTTCTCCGGTGCCGTGCTCTCGGTGCTCTCAGTGGCAGAGGCAGAGGCGTTGGTGGGAGCCTTGATCTCGCGCAGAGCTTCACCCTCAACATCCACATTAGGCAGAATACGATCCAACCATCCAGGAATCTTCCAGGCGCGATCGCCCAACAGATACATGGTGGCCGGAATAATCATCATGCGTACCACGAAGGCATCGAAGAACACGGCGGCGGCCAGGGCGAAGCCCATCGTCTTGATGAAGGCGGCGTCTTGCAGCGCGAAGGCCGCGAACACGGACATCATGATGAGCGCGGCGGCGGTCACCACGCGGGCACCGTGCTTGAAGCCGCTCTCGGTGGCGTCGTGAGCAGATTTGCCGTGGTGATAATCCTCGCGCATGCGGGTGACCAGGAATACCTGGTAATCCATCGCCAGACCAAAGACGAGCCCGATGAGCATGATGGGCAGGAAGCTCAGCAGCGGCTGCGGATCGTTCACGATGCCCAGCCAGCCCTCCTGGAAGAGGGCCACCGTCACGCCGAAGGTGGCGGCCACGGAGAGGCCGAAGCCCAAGGCGGCAATCAGCGGAACCCAGATGGAGCGGAACACCACCATGAGAACCAGGAAGGCCAGCACCAGAACGATGGCGATGTAGGGGATGAGCACGTCGGAAAGGCGATCGGACATGTCATCGAAGATCGGGGTGGCACCCGTGATGCCGTAGTGTGCGCCGGTGTTCTCGGCAAACTCAGACTCCGCCGCGCGCAGGTCCACCAGGGTTTGCGAGGTGGATTCATCCGTGGCCCCGCCGGTGGGGGTGATGAGAACCTGCGCGGCGGTGCCCTCCTCGTTCACGCCCGCGATCTGGGCGTTCTCCACGCCCTCGGTGGCGTTGAACTTTTCTACGGCCTGGGCAAAGGCGGGCATGCGATCCTGCTCCGGCAGGTCGCCGGCCTCCACTAGGGCGATCATCGGGGCGTTGCGGCCGGGCCCGAAGGAATCTGCGATCGTCTCATAAGCCTCGCGCTGCGGGGTGCCGGGGGCCGAGGAGCCGTCGGTAGGCATAGCCAGGCGCATGTTTGCCATAGGAACAGCCAGCAAGCCCAGGGCCAACACGCCCGCAATCAGGGCGAGCCAGGGGCGCTTGCCCACCTGGCGGGCCCAGCGCAGGCCCATCGTGGGCTTGTCATTTTCCGGATCGGGCACGGTGGGGCCGGGAACGCGGCCACCAAAGACGCGGGTGCCCAGCAGACCCAGCAGGGCGGGGAGGAAGGAGAGCGCCACGAGTACCGCGATGGCCACGGTGATGGCGGCGGCCCCGGCCATCCAGGTGAGGAAGGGGATGTTGATGATGGAGAGCGCCGCCAGGGCAATGAGCACGGTGAGCCCGGCAAAGACCACGGAGGAACCAGCGGTGCCGGTGGCCTTGCCCATCGCGTGCGCGCGTTGTTCAAGGGACATCTCGCGCAGGCGCGCGGAGAGTTCCTTGGTGCTCAGATCGGTGCGGCCGGTATCGCTCTTGATAAGGGCAATGAGCTCGTTGCGGAAGCGCGAGGCGATGAACAAGGCGTAGTCGATACCCACGGCCAGACCGATCATGGAGGCCAGGGTGGGAGTCATATCATTGACGTCATCGGAGATGAGGGTGGCCAGCTGCACACCCATGATGCCGATGCCCACGCCGATGACGGCGGAGATCAGCGGCATGCCCGCAGCCACCACCGAACCGAAGGAGATGAGCAGCACCACGGCGGCCACGGCCAGGCCGATGAGCTCGGAGGTCATATCCATTTCCCCGGCGCCGCTGAAGGCATTGCCGCTATAGGTCACGCTCAGGGTATCGCTATTGGCGTTATCGAGGGCCTCGGTGACCTTATCCTTGTCCTCGGAGGAGATGTCCTGCATGGAGGGGGCGTCGAAAGCGATGTTTACCGTGCCGGTGGTGTGATCTTCGCTCAGGGGGCTGATCGCGGCGATGTTCTTCTCGATGACCTCGGGAGGAAGCCCCTGGGCCTCAAGTTGCGGGGTCATCTGTGCGGTGAGCCCCTGCGCCGCGAGGGTGGGATTGACCAGCGCATCGGTATCGGTGAGCGCGCCGGTCTCGGAGAGCTCGGCCATGAGGTCATTGACCTGCTCGGCAACCGCGGGATCGTCGAGGGTGGTGCCGTCCTCGGCACGCAGCACCACCGTACCGCTAGGGGAACTCACGGCGTCGCCGGATTCGGGGAAGAGTTCCTGCATGCGCTCTTGGGTTTCCACGGCGGCCAGGCCGGGGATGGAGAAGGTGCTCGCGGGGGTTTTGGCGAAGGCTCCGGCGAGCCCGCCGAGGGCTACGAGGAGCACGAGCCAGAAGGCCAGGAAGGGCCATTTCTTACGGTAGGCGAGGTTGCCTAGCCGGTAGAGAAAGCGTGACATGGGTGTTCTTTCTGCACGGGAACAAGATTCTTGCACAGTCTATGCAAACTTTCATTATTGTGGCAACTTTTCCCGTGGAGTGCAGATTTTCCGAGCAACCCGACGCCGGCCGCGTGCAGGCAGCGCTCAGGTAGCGCGTGAGTGCGCAGGAGGGGCATACGGGAGGACGTGCAGGAGAGGCGCAACGGGAGGGAGGCGCAGTAGGGGCGGCACTACGCGATGGAGCACACGGCGTGGAGCAGGGTGCCCGTGGGCACGGCGCGGTCGGTTACAGTGAGGAAAGTTCGCTTCCGTGCCCCTCAACCCCCGCAGGAGAAACCTTGATCCTTCGCGCCGCCTCCCTCGCCTTTGCGGATTCGGTGAATGTGCTGCTCATCGGCGTGCTCGTGGCGCTGGGGGTGGTGCTGCCGCGCAAGGGGCGCTACGGTGCCGTGGCCACGCTGCTGGTGCTGGGCGATTGGCTGGGGGTGTTCCTGTACTCCCTCTTCGTGATGTTCATTTTTGACGGCATGGAGGATTGGGTACGCCATGCCACGGAATCGCCCCTTTTCGGCGTTCTCCTCATCGTTTTTGGCCTGGCCTCGCTGATAATGACGGCGCGCAGTTCCGGGGAGGGCACCGTGGCCTTGGTGGCTCGGGTGCTGCGGCCCCTTCGCGGCCCCGCGGCGATCACTCCCGTGGTGGGCTTCGTGCTCGGCGTGGTGCAATCGGCCACCTCCTTGCCCTTTTATCTGGGCATCGGGGTGGTCTCCGCCTCCGACCTCGGGGCCGCGCAGCGTTACCTGGGCATGGTGGTGTACGCGGCGGTGGCGCTGAGCCTGCCGGTGCTCAGCGGGTTCATCGTCGCCTGGGTGCGCCGTTATCCCTATTCGCCCGTGGGCAGGCTCTTCGAGTGGGCGCGCGCAAATCCCCTGCAATCCATCCGTATCGCGGGCTATGTGGTGGGCGTCTTTCTCGGTGCGCTGGGCGTGGTGGCGCTTATCGACGCCCTCTAGGCTCACCGCGGGTGCGTCAGCTCAAGGAGTTGATCGCGCAGCAGGGGAAGGTCCTCATCGTTGAGCACGCCGCCCCATAACAACCCGGAGCTAAAACCATCCGCGGCGGCCACGATGAGCCGCACGGCAGCGGGGTCGAGGCCATCGTCAAAGAGTTCTGCGCGCCAGCGCTCGGCATCCGCCTGGGCCACGGCACGCAGGCCGGGTTCCGTCATGAGTTGTGCGGAGAGGCTGATGAGGTCTTGGAGATTTCCCTCATCGGCCGCACCGGCGAAGCTCACCTGGATATAGGCCCGCGCCAGGCGCCCCGGTGCGGGTTCCTCCTGTTCGGCGGCCTGCTCTACCTCGCGGCGAAAGTGCGCCACTTGGTTGGAGATGAGTTTTCCCATGAGTTGTTCCTTGGTGGGGAAGTGGTAGAGCAGCCCGCCTTTGGATACCCCGGCTTGGGCGGCGATGTCGGAAAGCGCCACGGACATTCCGTGCTTGCGCACGAGGTGCGCGGCGGCCTCCACGATGAGGGCCTTGGTTTCCTGGACGCTGCGCCCGCTGGTGCGTGACATGGTGGTGTGCTCCTAAGCGGCATTTTTGGGGCTGGGAATGAGCTTATAGGCCACGATGGCTGCTAAGACCATAACCCCGGCGGCGCTCAACGTGGTGGTCTGCATGGCGTGGATGAAGGCATCTTGGGCGGCGGCCAGAGTGGCACTGCCGGATTCGAGGGCCGCGGTGGCAGAGGCCAGGGAATCGCGTACTGGCTCCGCGACTTCGGCGGGGAGATCAGCAGGCAGGTCGAGGTTATTGCGGTAGAGCACGGACATGAGCGAGCCGAGAATGGCGATGCCGAGGGCCACGCCGAGTTCGTAGGCCGTCTCCGAGATGGAGGAGGCCGCACCGGCCTTCTTCACGGGCGCGGCGGAAACCACGGCGTCCACGCTCAGGGTCTCGGAGATGCCCACACCCAACCCCAGGGGGATCGTGGCCAGGAGCACCCAGAATAGTTGCTCGCTATCCTCTATCACGGCGATCAGCAGCAGTCCGACGGCGCCGATGATGAGGCCCGTGGCGATGGCGCGGCCTCGGCCCAAGCGTCCCAGGAGAACGCCCACGAAGAGGGTGACCATCATGGCCGCCACCGCGAGGGGGAGTTGGGTGAGTCCGGCTTGCAGGGGGCTAAGCCCGCGCGCTAGTTGGAGGTACTGGGCAAAGAAGAACATGTAGCCGCTGAGGGCAAAAACGGAGATGAAGTTCGTAAATACCGCGCCGCTAAAGGCCTTGTTGGCAAAGAGTTGCACGTCGATCATCGGGTTCTCCACCCGGCGCTGGCGGCGCACGAAGGAGATGAGCCCCACAACACCGATGAGGGCGCAGGCCCATACGCTCATGTCCCAATCCCCACCGGCGGCGTGCTTAATGGCATACACCAGTGGCACGATGCCCAGCATGGAGAGCGCGCTAGAGAGCAGGTCGAAGGAACTGGCGGAGGGGTTGCGCGATTCCGGCAGCAGCCAGCCACCAAAGATCAGCACGGCCACCATCACCGGGATATTAATGAGGAATACCGAGCCCCACCAGAAGTGTTGCAGCAACAATCCGGCGATGAGTGGGCCTAGGGCAATACCGCTTGCCGACGCCGCCGACCATAACGCGATGGCGCGGGTGCGCTCGGCGGCGTCGGTGAAGATGGCGCGGATGAGCGAGAGGGTAGAAGGCATGATCGTGGCCCCGGCGATGCCGAGCAGGAGCCGCGCTCCGATGAGCGCGGTGGCGGTGGGGGCGAAGGCCGCGAGGACGGAGGCCGCGCCGAAGGCCGTGGTGCCGATGAGGAGTAGTTTCTTGCGGCCGATCTTATCGGCAAGGTTGCCCATCGTGACCAAGAGGCCGGCGAGGGCGAGGGAGTAAATATCTCCGATCCACAGCATTTGCTCGGCGGTGGGGGAGAGATCCCTGCTCAGTGAGGGCATGGCGAGGTGGAGCACCGTGGCGTCGATAGCGAGCAGGAGTACGGCGCCGACGAGTACCGTCAAACTTCCCCAGCGTCGTAGGGCTGACATAGTGACCTTCCTTATTAACTTTACCGTCTGGACGGTTTTATATTAGCTCTATACCTTTCATGGGGGCAAGCGTGGGTGGCGTGAATGTTGTGCAGATTGTTCAACAACCATAGAATGTTGCGGGTCACATATCTTGGCGATCAGCAAGGAAAGGACGTGCTATGAGCGAGAAACCGAACAAAGCACAAACCCGCGCGCGCAATAGCGGCGGGCGCACCGCCATCCTCGGTGCAATGTTCCTGATGGCTACCAGCGCCATCGGCCCCGGATTCCTCACCCAAACCAGCGTGTTTACCGTTCAAATGGGCGCGGCCTTTGCCTTTGCCATCCTGGTATCCATCCTGGTGGACGTCGCCATTCAGATGAACGTATGGCGCGTGCTGGGAATCACCGGCCTGCGTGCCCACGAACTCGGCAATACCGTGCTGCCCAACCTCGGCTGGGTCATGGCGGCCTTCGTATTCACCGGGGGATTGGTATTCAACATCGGCAATATCGCCGGTGCGGGCCTGGGTACCAACGCCATGTTTGGCCTTGATCCCAAAATCGGCGGTGCCGCCTCCGCCCTGGTGGCCGTGCTGGTATTCCTCTCCAAGCGCGCGGGCATGGCGCTCGACCGCATCGTGGCGGGCCTGGGTGCCCTGATGATTCTGCTCATGCTCTACGTAGCCATTGCTTCCGCCCCGCCCGTGGGCGAGGCCCTGAAGAACACCGTGGCCCCCAGCGAGGTGGACTTTCTGGTGATTACCACCCTGGTGGGCGGCACCGTGGGCGGCTATATCACCTTCGCCGGAGCCCACCGCATGATTGATAGCGGCTTTACCGGGCCGGAAAACCTCTCCCACATCACCCGCGGTTCCGTGCTGGGCATCATCGTCACCGGAGTGATGCGCGTGCTGCTCTTCCTCGCGGTGCTCGGCGTGGTGGCCACCGGTGTGACCCTGGCTAAGGACAACACCGCTGCCGACGCCTTCTACCACGCCGCCGGTGAAATCGGCCTGCGCCTCTTCGGCGTGGTGCTCTGGGCGGCGGGGTTGACCTCGGTGATCGGCGCCTCCTATACCTCGGTGAGCTTTGTGACCACCCAATCCACCTCTCCCAAGGTGCGCTCCCTGGCCACGGTGGCCTTCATTGTGGTGTGCACCGTGGCCTACCTGTTGCTCAATTCCGCCCCGCAGACCCTGCTCATCTTCGCCGGAGCCTTCAACGGGCTCATCCTGCCCGTGGGTTTTGCGGCGGTGCTGTGGGTGACCTGGCGGCGCCAGGACCTTTTGAAGGGCTACCGCTACCCGATGTGGCTCAAAGTGTTGGGCACGGTGGTGTGGTTGCTGACCATCTACCTGGGGTGGAACTCACTCTCCGGGTTGGCGGCGCTGTGGGGCTAGATGGTGCTGTGAGATAGGGGTACTTTTGCCTCGCGGCACTGATTTTTGTGCCATGATTCCTCTATGAAGCAGGGGGCTCGCAGGAAGGTTATTGCTGCGCTCCATCGCTCTAGGATGGGGCCTTATCTAGAGGAATCCGGGGGAAATGAGAAAAATGCTTTAGCGCTCTATGGATGGCACGCTGAATTATCTGCCGCCGTGCAACAGGTGCTGGGAATTACCGAGGTAATTCTGCGCAACGCTATGGATAAGCAACTCCAAGAGTGGAATAGACGGGAAGGCGGTGGCCGCAGTTGGCTCTTGGAGGAGCCGGTGGCGCCGCTGCGGGGGTTGGTGGGGAGGAAGCGGAGGGAGGCGTACCGGCGTGCTTGTAAAGAGGCCGAACTCCGAGAAGAAAATCATCCACGATATGGCGATAGCGTGTCCCATGATGATGTGTTATCGCAGGTCATGTTTGGCATGTGGAAGGATTTATTACCAAACTACGGGGTGAATGCCTCGTTCGATAATAGAGGCAATAGCAATAGGCGTAGGCTGTGGACGGAAGCATTATGCTCGGCTTTTCCATACAGCGATGATCCCCACGGGGAGCGAACTTATTGGCGTGTAGCCAAGGTGCATGGGTTGCGCAACAGGGTTTCACACATGGATTCTTTGCTTAACGTTGATGTCCGCGACGAGGTTGGAGAGGCGTTCTCCCTAGTGAGGAGCATTGACCCGGATGTTGCTAATTGGCTCACGGGTGTGAGTAGGGTAGCGCAGGTGAGTAAGGGCAAACCGAGATGACAAAACGAAGGAGCCTGCGGGCGTAAAATTATCCCGCAGACTCCTCCACCTCAATGGCGAGGGACCTTGTCCTCACCTTCCTAGAGAAAATCATATACCTAGTCTGCGTATAGTGCAAGGACAGTGCTCTCAGATCATCTTGGGAAATAACCCCATAAAACCGGTCTGAACAGTGAAAACGAAAGAGCCTGCGGGCGTAAAATTATCCCGCAGACTCCTCCACCTCATGGTGAGAGACCCTGTTCTCACCCTTCTCTAAAAGGACTATATACGTGGCCCGCACTCGGCACAATCCCCGTGTGCGCCTTTCTCGCTACTCCCCACCCACCAACTCCACCACCACCTCGCAGGTCTTACCCAGAGTGGCGTGCATAACCTCAGCGGCGCGGGCGTTATCTCCCTGCGCAAGGGCGGTGACCACGGCCCGGTTGTCCTCGATGAATCGGGCGTGAAAGTCCGGGTTGAGCCGCTCGGCGGAAAGAAATACCAACCTCATCCGCGCGAGGAATTGCTGCATGGTGTGGGCAAGCAGTTCCGCCCCCGAACCCGCCACGATCTCCTGATGGAATTGCTGGTTGACCTGCGCCACCGCCGTCATATCCCCGCGTGCGTAGGCGGCCTCGGCCTCTTCCACCAGGCCGCTCAGCAGTTCCACCCGAAGTCCCGTTCCCCAGCGCAGCGCGGCGGGCTCTAGCACCATGCGTGCGGCATAAAGATCGCGCACGTCTGCCACGGTGGGGGAGGTGATGAATACTCCCCGGTTGGGTTCGTGCACCACCAGCCCATCAGAGGTGAGCAGGGCAAAGCTCTCCCGGAGCGTGTTGCGGGATATACCCAGCAGCCGCGCCATATCCACCTCGCGCAGCTGATCGCCGGGCCGGTAATGCCCGGAGGAGATGGCGCGGCGCAGCGAGGCAGCCGCCTGCGCTGCTCTCATCTTTTTCCTTTACTGAATACGGGCCAGGGCGGTGCCGCGTTCCACGGCCTCACCCGGAGTGGTCAATAGGTGAATGGTACCGGAGCGCGGGGCCGTCACGTTGGATTCCATTTTCATGGCCTCCACGGTGGCCACGGCCTGACCCTCGCTCACTTCCTCGCCTTCCTCTACTTTCCACGCCACCAGCGTGCCGGTATAGGGGCAGGCCACATCGCCCTCACCAGCCGCAGAGCTTGCCGACGCCCCGCTGCCCCCAGCAGCACCAGCGGTACCGGAAGCAGCGGGCGGCGTCGATAAGCTCAGCAGGGAGGAGGGCAGCCCCACGGTGTGCAGGCGGCCGTCGATCTCAATGCTCACGGTGGTGCGCTCGGTGTAGGCCTCTTCAATGGCCTCGGGGGATTCGCCCAGGGTGGGGGTGTATTCTTTATCCACCCAGTCGGTATAAATGCCCAGGTGATCCCCGGTGAGCGCGGGGTGATTCACGATCTCGCGGTGGAAGGGCAACACCGTGCGCACCCCCTCGATGCGGAACTCGCGCAGGGCGCGCCGGGCGCGGGCGAGGGCTACCTCGCGGGTGGGGCCCCACACGATGAGCTTGGCCAGGAGGGAATCGTAGACGCCCGGAATGGTGGAACCCGCGCGCACTCCGGCGTCCACGCGGATACCGGGGCCAAGGGGTGCCTCAAAGGTAGTGACGGTGCCGGGGCAGGGCACGAAACCGTGGGCGACGTCCTCGGCGTTGATGCGGAACTCAAAGGCGTGGCCCTCGGAGGTGGGATCGCCCTGGAAAGAAAGGGGTTGGCCTGCGGCGATGCGGAATTGCTCGGCAATGATGTCTATTCCCGTGACGGCCTCGGTGACGGGGTGTTCCACCTGCACACGGGTATTGACCTCTAGGAAGGAGACGGTGCCGTCCTCGGAGACGATGTATTCCACAGTGCCCGCCCCCACGTAGCCCGCCTTGCGGCAGACCTCGCGCGCGCCCTCCACGATTGCCTCGCGCTGCTTATCGCTGAGGAAAGGCGCAGGTGCCTCCTCCACGAGCTTTTGGAAGCGGCGCTGGGTGGAGCAATCGCGGGTGCCCAGCACGGCCACGTTGCCGTGCTGATCGGCCAGCACCTGAGCCTCCACGTGGCGGGGTTTGGTGAGGAACTTTTCTACGAAGCACTCGGGGCGGCCAAAGGCCTCCTTGGCCTCGCGCCCGGCAGACTCAAAGGCATCCTCAATTTCGTTCATCTGGGATACCACCTTGAGCCCGCGCCCACCGCCGCCAAAGGCGGCCTTAATGGCAATGGGCAGACCGTGTTCCTCGGCAAAGTCGCGGGCCTGCTCCCAGGTATCCACGGGGTCGGAGGTGCCGGGGGCCAGGGGAGCGCCCACCGATTCCGCGATGCGGCGGGCGGAGACCTTATCACCCAGGGAGTCGATGGTCTCCGGGTTGGGGCCAATCCAGGTGAGCCCCGCAGCGATGGCGTCGCGAGCAAAAGAGGAGTTCTCAGAGAGGAAGCCGTAGCCGGGGTGAATACAGTCCGCGCCTGCGCGCAGGGCGATCTCTAGGATGGCCGGGGCGTTGAGGTAGGTCTCTGCGGGCGAGGTGCCGGGTAGCCGGTAGGCCTCGTCGGCGGCCAATGCGTGAGGTGCCTCGGCGTCCACGTCGGAGTACACCGCGATGGAACGCATGCCGAGGTCTGCTGCCACGCGAGCGATCCGCACGGCGATCTCGCCGCGATTGGCAATGAGGACGGTAGATAGGCTCATCAGTTTTGTTCTCCTTAAAGCGGTTGGTATTCCTCAAAACGCACCTTGGCCCCCGCGGGCAGTTGTGCGGCAATATCAAGATCTTCGGGTATGACGGTGGCGATCACGGGGTAGCCGCCGGTCACGGGGTGATCGCGCAGAAATACCACCGGGGTTCCCTGCGGGGGCACCTGGATACATCCCGCCACCATGCCCTCGCTGGGCAGTTCTTTTGTGGCTCCCTCGGTGGTTCGTTGAAGCGACTCGCCGGAAAGACGCAGGCCCACGCGGTTGGAGTTTGGGGTGAGCGTCCATTCCTGCTCGGTGAGTGCGGCGATCCCATCCTGGAACCACTCGTGGCGCGGCCCGGCCACGCAGCGCAGCACGGCCACCTTTCCGGGGGCCACCCGCAGGGGATTAGCCACGCTGATGGCGGCGGCAGTGCCCCCGGCGGGGTGAGCACGCAGCAGTTCTCCAGATTCAAGGGGAGCGGGCCCCAGCCCAGAAAGGACGTCGGCGGAGCGCGAACCCAATACCTGCGGTGCGGCCAGCCCGCCACGCACCGCGAGGTAGGAACGCTGCCCCGTCGTGGCGGGACCGATGCTGAGGGAGGAACCGGCGGTGAGCAGGGTTGGCGTTCCCAGAACAAGGGGGCGATCATTAACCAGCACCTCGGCTTGGGCTCCGGTGACGGCCACGGTGGCGTCGATCAGCGCGGTGATGCGCAACCCACCGATATTTTCTATGAGGGCGGCGTCGGGGGTATTGCCCACCGCGCTATTGGCGGCATAGGCGCTGGCGCGATCGGCAGCCCCGGAGCCGGTCACGCCCATATCGCCGTGCCCGCGGCGGCCTCGGTCCTCGATGAGGCTGAGCAGGCCGGGGTCCTCCACGCGCAGGGTGGGTAGGCTGATCCCCTCGATGGGCGGTTGCTGCGCCGGGGAAGATACCTCGATGGACTCGCGCACCGCGCGGTAGCGCACGGTATCTCCGGGGCGGATTGCCGCAGGAGGGGAGGCAGTGGAATCCCACATGGGGGTGGGGGAGTGCCCCAACAGGCGCCATCCCCCCGGTGAGGTGCGGGGGTAAACCGCGGAAAAGGAATCGGCCAGCCCCACCGCTCCGTGGGGAACCTGGGTGCGCGGGCTGCTCAGACGCGGCACGCGCAGCGCCTGGGCGGGGTCGCTGGGCGTGCAATAGGTAAAGCCGGGGGCGAAGCCGCCAAAGGCCGCCGTCCAGGAGGTGCCGGTATGCCACGAAATCAGTTCCTCGGTGGACATATCCAGAAGTTCGGCGGTCTCGGCAAGATCGGGGCCATCGTAGATCACCTCTACCTCTACCTCCCTGGGGCTGCTATCCGAGGATTCCGCGGGCTCCACCGTGGCCAGCATCGAGGCGGCGCGCTCGGCGTGGCGCGGCGAATCCGTGACCACCAGAACCGTGGCGGCCGCGGCGATGAGTTCTACTTGGCCGGGAACCGGGTGCGCGGAAAGGTGGGCGTGCCAGCGCAGGGCAAGGCCCAGATCGCCCACCTCCAAGAGGAGCGCGCGGGTGCCCATGCGGCGAATCGTGGTGTTCATGGTGTGCTTTCCCCTACGCGACGCTGCGGATAGCGATACCCTCGGAGCGCAGCTTTGCGACGATCGCGCGCGTCATCTCCACGGCACCGGGGGAGTCCCCGTGCACGCACACCGATTGAGCATCGACGGAAATGGTGCTGCCATCGACGGCCGTGACGCTGCCCGTGGCAGCCACCTGGAGCACGCGGGCTACCACCTCTTCCGTGGAATGGAGAACCGCGCCGGGTTCGCGGCGGCTTACCAGGGTGCCATCGGGGTTGTATCCACGATCGGCAAAGGCCTCGCGGATAACCGTCATGCCGCGCTGCTCAGCGAGGTCCACGGCTACGCCTCCGGGCAGCAGCATGACGGGGAGATCGCCAAAGGCGCGCACCCCATCGAGTACCGCCTGGGCTTGGCCCTGGTGGTGAGCGATGGCGTTATAGAGAGCGCCATGAGGCTTGACGTAGGAGACCTTCGTTCCGTGGGCCGCGGCGAGGGCGGAGAGCGCACCGATCTGGTAAAGCACCTCGTCTGCGAGTTCGGCCGGGGCGTAGTCGATGAAGCGGCGCCCGAATCCGGGGGCGTCGTTATAGCCCACGTGCGCCCCGATGGTGACGTTTTCCTGACCTGCCTGAGCTACCGTGGCGGCGATGGTGTGGGGGTCTCCGGCGTGAAAACCACAGGCGACGTTGGCGCTAGAGACGAGGGAGAGCATGGCGGCATCATCGGCCACCGGGTTTCCCGCCGTGGTCTCTCCGAGGTCGGCGTTGAGGTCGATGCTGAGCATAGGCGAATCCTTCCCTGATTGTTCAACAATCCTTGGCGGTTCCCCGAGTCTAGCGCCGAGATGCGCTTTTGTGAAGGTGGTCATATATTAGAAGCGGATGTGTCAGGTATTTCCTGGAATTAAATGCAAGATACACGCTTGATATGGCAAGCAAGGCTCGATACCTATAGAGTCTGTGTAGTAACGGGATGAAAGGGGTTGTAAGGATGAAGCAACGTTATGCGGTAAAGGGACTGGCCTGCGCGATCGCGTTGGCCGCCGGAATGAGCGGCACTGCCGTGGCCGTGGCGGAGGAAGGTTCCGCTCAAACGGTTAACCAGGCGAGCGACCAGAGCAGCCTGGCCACCTTGGCTAAGGAAATCTTTGAGCTCACGAACGTTGAGCGCGAAGAACGAGGAATTGACGCCCTGAAGTACGATTCCTCCCTGGGCTTTAGCGCTCAGCAGTGGGCCGAGACCATGCGTGACAATGGCGCGGCAGGCCACGCCGATGACGCGGGCGTGGAGAACGTGGCATGGTTTGCCAGCGTTCCCAGCGCCGAGGAAGTTCTGAACGCATGGCTGGAAAACCTGGGCACCCGGGATAACCTGCTTGATCCCGAGCTGAGCAAGATCGGCATTGGCATCGCTCAGGCTGAGGACGGCTCCTACGTGGTGCAGCGCTTCGAGGACTAAGCCAACCACTGGCTTTTAAGCCGCAGGAGGTTCCCGCACACGGCTAGCTAGGCTGTGGAGGGGCCTCCTTTTTGTGTCGCATGCGTGGTTGCTCTCTCGCTGGTTCCGCGTGCCCAGGTGCCCAGCGCTCCCGCGCCTAGTAACCGCATGGTTAGTCACCACATGACTAGCTGCCGCTTACCCCGCCAAGGTTGTCTGCTTATTAACTGGCAGCTCGGCAAGCCGCTGTTCATGGAGCGGCGCCGTGGCCTGGGGAATATCCCATTGGCGCAGGTCGATCTGAAATTGGTGGCGGATAAACGTGATGGAATCCGCAATCCACCGCTGAGAGGAAGGCGTGGTGGGCAGGGAGCCTGCCACCCCAGGACGCTGCGGATGGGTGATCTTGTGGTGCTTGGAGCCGCGGTGAAGGGTGAAGCCGAAGTCGGCTAAAAGCCCAAAGAACGTATCCCTATCTCCCGGTATGGGGCGTAGCGGAGTGGAACTGGCGGGGTTTACCTCCCGCTTTTCTGAACCGCTACGGCACCTGCGTCGCGCGGTCCCACCATCGCTGCGGCGAGGTCGCTCCGGGGCGGGTGCCGCCTGCGTATCTTGCTGAACCTCAAGGAGGGTATCGCCGCCCTCATCATCGTTGTGAAGAGTGATCCGGTAGTCCTCGTAGTAGAGGATCGTTCGGTTACCATGCAGCACGCGGGTGGCCTTGGCGATGATTTCTCGGACTCGCTGGGGGTGTAATCCCAGGTTCTTGCACTGGATGGTAGCCAAGGGGGAGTAGCGCAGCACCGGCGTGGGAGCGGGTGTAGCTCCTCCTCGGAAGTAAGCGGCGAGGGCATCCTTGGCGTTTTCGAGCTCTTCTGCCGCGAGGGCGGGTTCCCCTTCCAGCGGGGCCTGTTCTTCCTCCAAACCCTGCGCTTCCTCCGCAGGCGGTGGGTCGAGGGATTCCTCCGCGGGAGCAGGTTCCGGTGAGGGCGATTCCTCTGGCTGCGATGCGGGAGAGAACCCCACCACGAGCCCGTAGAGCGCGGCGAGGAGGTTGGCGATGGCGAGCACCAGCACCACGGGGTGAGCGAGGAAAATGAGTGAGGCGGCCACGAGGAGAACGCTGAGCAGTGGCCATATAAAGCGAGGCATGGGCTTCCCTTTCTGGCAAATCCTTGGTTGGACAAAAATGATTGTGCCAAGGGGGTGGGACAGCCCAGGGGAATTATTCGAACATCCCTGCTGAGGTGGGGTTATTCGAGCACAATGCCGAGGTTGATACCGGGTAGTTCCCAGGCTCCGGGTTCCGCGGGAATCTCGGTGCATACAAAGGTACGGGCCTGCTCGGGCAGGGGGAGCAGCCAGCCTTCGTCGGGATCAAGGGTGGGGCTTTGCGTGCCAGCAAAGAGAACGGCGGGCCGGTTTTCTCCGCACACCAGGCGCAGCCCAATCCCGGCTTCTAAGGCAGAGCGCAGCGGTGCCAGGGCCTCCGGGGCGGTGGTGAGCACCACCAGGTTTTCCGCCGTGTGCACGTGCAGGTGAGGTACTGTCTGTTCGCGCACCTGCTCAGGTAGGCGAGGCAGCGCCGAAGCCGCGGCGGAGCCAGACCTGCTGGAATGAGGCCCCGCAGAGCGAGCGCCAGGGAGGTCAAAAACGGGGAGGCGAAACCCGCGGAACCACGCCATGATTAATTGTCCGCCACCATCGGTTCCAGGGTGAACTCGGGGTGCTCGCGCTCCACGAAGGCCAGTTTCCACTTATCCCCAAAGAGGGCCACGAGTTCTCCATCGGTGCGGGTGAAGATCTCCACCCCGCGCTGGCGGCCCAGCCCCGGCGCGGACTGCGCGTCCGTGCGCCGGGCCACCTTGTAGGGCACCGGGTCGGCCTGCGTGTCCACCCCGTACTCGTTGAGCATGCGCGCCTGCATCACCTCGAACTGCATGGGGCCCACGGCGGCCATCACGGGGGCGGCGTCGCCTCGGGCGTCGTTGCGCAGGATCTGCACCACGCCCTCGGCGTTGAGCTGATCCAGGGCCTTGCGGAACTGCTTGTACTTGCCCAGGGACTTAGCACGCAGGGTGCGGAAGTGCTCGGGCGCGAACTGCGGCATGGGCGGGTACTGCACCTTGCGTCCGGCAAAGATCGTGTCGCCCGGGGCCAGGGCCCCCGCGTTGACCAGGCCCACGATGTCCCCGGGGTAGGCCGTCTCCACCGTGGCGCGGGTGCGGCCGAACACGGTGAGCGCGTACTTGGTGGAAAAGGCGCGCCCCGACTGCGCGTGGGTGACCTGCATGCCGCGCTCGAACTCCCCGGAGACCACGCGCATGAAGGCCAGGGTGTCCCGGTGGTTGCGGTCCATGCCCGCCTGCACCTTGAACACCACGCCGGAGAAGGCATCGTCCACGCCGCGTTCGCTGTCCATCGCGCTCGTGGACGCCGCCACGGCCGCCTCGTCCGCCGCGCGCGCGTGCGGGGCGGGGGCCAGGGCGCAGAGGGCGTCGAGGATCTGGTGCACGCCGAAGTTGAGCATGGCGGAGGCGAAGATGAGGGGAGAGGTCTCGCAGTTTTCAAAGAGATCCTGATCGTGCAGGGCGCCGTCGGCGGCCAGCAGCTCCGCCTCCTCCTGGGCGGTTTCCCACACCTCGCCCTCGCGCTGCGCGGCGGCCTCGGGGTCGAGGTGCTCCTCCGGGGCGATGCTCGCCCCGCCCGCGGTGCGGGTGAAGTGGATGTACTGGCTGACCTCCCCGGAGTTCTCCATGCGGGCCAGGCCGCGGAAGTCCCCGGCCTCACCCACGGGCCAGAAGAGCGGGGTGGGCTGCAGGCCGATCTCCGCGACGATCTCGTCCACCAGCTCCAGGGGGGAGCGGCCCACGCGGTCCCACTTGTTAATCACGGTGATAATCGGCAGGCCGCGCGCCTTGCACACGCGGAAGAGTTGGAGGGTCTGCGGCTCGAGGCCCTTGGCGGCGTCGATGAGCATCACGGCGGCGTCCACGGCCATGAGCACGCGGTAGGTGTCCTCGGAGAAGTCCGCGTGGCCGGGGGTGTCCACCAGGTTAATCATGTAGGGCTCACCGGTGTGCCCGTCCGGGGCGTACTCGAACTGCAAGGCGGAGGAGGCGATGGAGATGCCGCGATCTTTTTCCATCTCCATCCAGTCCGAGACGGTGGCCTTGCGGCCCGCCTTGCCGTGGACGGCACCGGCCTCCGCGATCATGTGCGCGTGCAGGGCCAGGGCCTCGGTGAGGGTGGACTTACCGGCGTCCGGGTGGGCGATGACGGCGAAGGTGCGGCGGCGGGAGGCTTCAGCGGCGGTGCTCATAGGATATTAGGGTACTTCAGGCCCTCGGGCGCGGAGGACTCGGAGCCGGGCTGCGCGCTCTCTTTTATCGACGCATCTATAAAATCTGGTAGAAATACTCCCATGAAGATCGGCATCATCGTGGGTTCCATCCGCCAGGGGCGCCTGGGCGAGCAGATCGGGCAGTGGGTCGCTCGTGCGGGAGGGCAGCGCGCGGCCTCGGGCGCGTGCGAGTACGCCCTGATCGACCTGAAGGACTTTGACCTCCCCCTCTATGCCTCCGAGGTGTTGCCCACCGCCGCCAACAAGTGCTACGAGGACCCGCGCGTGCAGGAGTGGTCGCGGGCCATCAACGCCTGCGACGCCTTCGTGTTCATCACCCCCGAGTACAACCGCTCCGTGCCCGGTGCGATGAAGAACGCCGTGGACTGCCTGGGCTCGGAGTGGCAGGGCAAGCCCTTGGGTTTTGTGGGCTACAGCGCCTCCGGCGGCATCCGGGCAGTGGAGCACTGGCGAGCCATCATGGCCAACTTCGAGTGCCCCATGCTGCGCGCGCAGCTTTCCCTGAGCATTTTCGACGACGTCCAGGACGGCGTATTTAGCCCGGGCGAGCGCCAGGCCGCCTCCTTGGACGCCCTGCTGGGCGAGCTGGAGCGCGCGGAGGCCTAAGGAGGGTCCGCCTCGCGCCTTAGCGTCGGTGGATCTCGTTTTGGGCGCGGGCCAGCCCCTGACCCACCACCAAGCGCGCTGCCTCGGCGGCGTTCTCGATCCCGGTGCGCAGCTCGGGGGTGTTCTCTAGGTTGCCCAGCACGTAGTCCACCACGGGGGTGCCCTTGGGCGGGCGCGAGATCCCCATGCGCACGCGCACGTAGTCGCGCGAGCCCAGCTCCGCACTGAGCGACTTCAACCCGTTGTGGCCGTTTTCCGCCCCGCCCTGGCGCAGCCGGACGGTGCCGGTGGGCAGGTCCAACTCGTCGTGCAGCACCACCACGCGCTCCGGCGGCAGCCCCAAGGCTTGGGCCAGCGGGGCCACAGCCTGCCCCGATTCGTTCATGTACGTCGTGGAGCGCAGGAGGGCCACCGGGACGGTGTCGATGCTCGCGCGGCAGGCGGTCACAGGCACGCCGGGGTAAGGCAGCAGGGGCGCGCCGCCGCGCAGGGCGTCAAGCGCCAGGTAGCCCACATTGTGCGGTGTGCGCTCGTAGCGCGCCCCGGGGTTGCCCAGGCCGATGATGAGCCATTGCACGCCGTGGAGGTCGGCCTCGGGGGTGGCCGAGGGGTGCAGGAGGTGCATGATTCGAGAAAAGAGTGCCACCGCCTCATTATGTCACATACCCTGTAGGGTTATGAGCATCCTTGACGCCCTTTCTACGCCCATCGTGGCGGCCCCGATGGCCGGAGGCCCCTCCACCCCGGCGCTGGCCTCGGCAGTGTCGCGCGCCGGGAGCCTGGGCTTTCTGGCCTCCGGGATGATCGATGCGGGGCGGCTGGCCTCGGACATGCGGGAGGCGGCGGGCACCCGATACGGGGTGAACCTCTTTTGCCCGCAGCAGCCTTACGAGGATCTCTCCGCCCTGGAGGGGCTGGTGGGGGACCTCGCGGGGTTCTTTGAAAACCACGGCCAGCCCGCCCCGGCGCTGCCCGCGGTGGACTACACGATGGGGTGGGACGCCAAGTTCGCCGCCGTGCTGGACGCCGTCCGGGAGGGTACCGGCCCGGCGGTGGTCAGTTGCACCTTCGGCGTGTTCTCCCCACACGAGGTCGATTGCCTGCACTCCTATGGAGTAGAGGCCTGGGTGACGGTGGCGAGCGAGCGCGACGCCGAGGCGGCCGCGCGTGCCAGGGCGGACGCCCTGGTGGTGCAGGGCCCGGAGGCGGGCGGCGGCGCGCGACCAGATGGGCAGGAGGAGCCGGACGCCCGCCCGCTGCGGGAGCTGGTGGCGGCGGTGGCCCGGGCGGTGGACCTGCCCCTGGTGACCGCAGGCGGCCTGTCTACCCCGAAGGCGGTGGCCGAGGCGCTGACCTGGCCGGGGGTGCGCGCGGCGTCCTGTGGCACGGCCTTTCTGCTGGCCCGGGAGGCCGGAACCTCGGTGGCCAACCGCGGCCTCCTGGAGCGCGGGGCGGCGGAGACGGTGTCCACGCGTGCCTTCTCCGGGCGCTATGCGCGGGGCCTGGCCACGGCCTTTACCCGCGAGCACCGGGAGATCCCGCCCGCCTATCCGCACCTGAACGCCCTGCTTAAGCCGCTGCGCTCCGACCCCGAGTGCGCCTATTGCCTCGCGGGGGAGGGCTACCGGGAGGCGAAACCTCTACCAGCAGCAGACATTATAAAACTACTCGGCAGCCTCACAGGAAACGCCCGGTAATCGGGGAGGGAGGCGCCCTAGCGGGGGGACGCGTTCCGTTGGTTTTCCCGAAAGGACCCTCCCGTGTTTCGTTTTCGCCCCTATCCCTCCGCCGAGGAACGCGGCCCCGCCGCAGACGGCCAGTTCCATCGCCTTGAGGACCGCTGCCTTGACCGCCAGAACGAGGGGCCGCAGGACCAGGGCCCGGCCTTTGAGCTCGGCACCGTGCTTAGCCGCCGCAGGCTGGGCCTCGGTGCCGGGGCCCTCGCCCTGGCGGCCTGCGCGCCGGGCTCCGAGTCCTCGCCGCAAACCAGCGCCGCAGCCACCGGGAACGCCGAGGCCGACGCGCCCGAGGAGATGAACACCAAGACCGCCGGACCCTACCCCGGCGACGGCTCCAACGGCCCCGACGTGCTGCACATCACCGGGGTGGAGCGCTCGGACATCCGCTCCTCCATTGGCGGCGGGGCCACCGCGGACGGCGTGCCGCTGAGCGTGCGGCTGAACCTCATCGACCTCTCCCAGAACAACGCCCCCTACGCGGGCGCGGCGGTGTACATCTGGCACTGCGACGCCGAGGGGCGCTACTCCATGTATGACGACGCCCTGCTGGAGGAAAACTACCTGCGCGGCATGCAGGTGGCGGACACCAACGGCACCGTGACCTTCCAGACCATCGTCCCCAGATGCTACGCCGGGCGCTGGCCGCACATCGACTTCGAGGTGTTCCCCGACTCCGCCTCCATCACGGACGTGAACAACAATATGCTTACCTCGCAGCTCGCGGTGCCCGAGGAGGTGGCCGATGCCTGCTACTCGGACTCCCGGTATGCGGGATCGTCGGAGAACTTCTCCCAGATCACCCTGGATACGGATAACGTGTTTCGCGACGGCTGGGACGATCAGGCGCCCGCCGTGAGCGGGTCCACGCAGGATGGTTACACCCTCACTATCGACATCGCCATCGACCCCACCACCGAGCATCAGATGAGCAACCCCGCGCCCATGCCGGGCCAGGGCGCCCCCGGTGGTCCTGGTGATACCGCCCCGCAGGGCCAGCCCCCGTCGGGCGCTAACCCGCCGAGCGGCCGCCCGCCGCAGCCCCCGCAGGGCTAGGCCACGCGACGCCGCCGGCTCAGGCCCCGCGCCCAGCAGAAGAACCTCGGTTTGCTCACCAGCAGCATGAACGCCACGGCGAGCCAGAACAAAACGGCGATCCACTCCCGGCCACCGATGTAGAGGGTGACCTCAAGCGCGTAGAGGGGGGCGAACACCAGGAACGTGCGGGTGACAAAGCGATCCGGACGGGTGGAAAACACGGTGCGCACCGCCCACAGCGTGGCGATCACCGCCGCCGCCATGAGCAGGCCACCGAGCGCGGGCGCGAGGGAGTAATACTGCTTATCCATGACCTCGCGCGCCGTTCCGAAGGAGGGCAGGGCGACCGCGATCAGCCAAGCGAGGTTGAACAGGCGGGCGAGGCGGGTGCGCATGCTTACTCCTTTTCGCGTTCGAGGCTCTTGGCCCAGGTGAGGAAGTAGTGATTCTCCACGATGGCCATCCATATGATGAGGGGCCAGATGAGCACGCTCAGCCATTCCCAGCTTCCGATTCTCGCCGCGGCCAGCAGCAGGTAGAGCGGCCAGAACACGGAAAAGGTGCGCGTGATAAAGACGTCGACGTGCGTGGTTTTCACGATACGCAGGCCCCAGACGACGGCTACGGCGGCGGCCAGCGCGGTGGCGACACCAAACAGGGCGGAAAACGGGTGGTAGCGCGCGCCGGTGCCGCCGAAGAGAGGAAAAGCCAGGACGAGGAGCCAGACGATCTTTGTGACGGTTGCCTTGGATACCCGCATTACTCCTCCGCGAAGATCGTGGTGTTGGCGATCTCACCCAGCCCCTCCACGCGCATCCGCACTGTATCGCCGTGGCGCAGGTAGCGCTTGAGGGAGCGCCTGTGGCCCACGCCCACCGGGGTGCCGGTGACGATCACGTCGCCCAGCTCCAGCGCATACAGGGCGCTGATGTATTCGATGAGCGCCTCCGGGGAAAGACCAGGTCGTCCGTGCGGTCCTCCTGCATGAGAGCGTCGTTGAGCCAGGTCTGCAGCGGCGCGCCGGGCCGGAAGGCGTCGCGGGTGGTCAGCCAGGGGCCAAAGCCGCTGGAGCGCTCCAGGGACTTCCCCTGGTGCCACTGCTGGGTGCGGTACTGATAGTCCCGCAGGGAGTAGTCGTTCATGATGGCGTACCCGGCGATGTGCTCTGCGGCGTCCTCGGCGGGCACGCGCCGTGCCCGCATGCCGATGACCACCGCCAGCTCGCCCTCGAAGTCCGCCGCATGCTGGGCCCAGGGCAGCAGCGGCACGTCGTAGGGGCCGGTCAGCGCCTCGGGGAACTTGATGAACAGCGTGGGGACGTCTGGGCGCTTATGGCCCATCTCCTCGATGTGGCAGGCGTAGTTTAGCCCCACGCACACGATCTTGCCCGGACGCGGGATCACGGGAGTGAGGTCCGCGGGCCGCACCGCGCGCCGCGGGCCCGTGGCCGTGCGGGCGATCTCCTCCCAGTGCTCCTGGCGCAGCAGGTGCCCCACGCTGGGGTAGTCCGCCAGGACGGTCCCGCCATCAGAGGATCGCAGTGTGGCCAGGCGCATAGGCCCCTAGGCTAGCAGCCTTTCCAGCTCGTCGGCGGCATCGGTGCAGAGGATCGGCAGGTGCTCCCGCTCCGCCCGGGAGAACGGCTTGAGCACAAAGGCCGCCGGGTCCATGCGCCCCGGCGGGCGGCCGATCCCGCAGCTTAGGCGCACGTAGTTCTTGGTGCCCAGGGCCTTGGTGATGGAGCGCAGCCCGTTGTGCCCGTGATCCCCGCCGCCGGGGCGGGACTTGATCCGGCCGAAGTCCAGGTCCAGCTCGTCGTGGATCACCACGATCCGGGGCGGCGGCACCTTGTAGAAGTCCGCGAGGGCCCGGACCGGCCCGCCGGAGAGGTTCATGAAGGAGCGCGGGCGGGCCAGGATGAGCCCGCCCACGGAGCACGCCTCCGTGTTGGTCTTGCGGTGCACGCCAAGCCGGGAGTCGGGGTGGCGGGAAAGTACCTCCTCAAGGACCATGAGGCCGAGGTTGTGGCGGGTGGGGGCGTAGCGCGCGCCGGGGTTGCCCAGGCCCACGACGAGGAAGGGAGGGGAGCTCATGGACATACAGGGTAACGCAGAATAAAAACAACGCCCCGGCGGGTATCCCGCCGGGGCGTTGGGTGGTGGAGGCGGATTACTCCGCGTCCTCCTCGGCCTCGGCGCCGGCCTCGGCGCCGCCCTCCTCGGCGGCCTCGGCGGCTTCCTCCAGCTCCTCGTCCACCTCGGGGTAGGTGATGGACACGATCACGGTGTCCTCCTCGGCGATGAGGGTGACGTCGTCCGGCAGGTCGAGCTCACCGGCGGTGATCTTGGTGTCCACCTCAAGGCCCTCGATGGAGACGGTGATTTCCTCGGGGATGTTGAGCACGTCGGCCTCGACCAGGAGCACGTCGGCGTCCTGGATGGACATGGTGCCCGCGGCGGGCTCGCCCTCGAGCACCACGGGAACCTCCACCTCGACCTTCTCGCCGCGCTTAATGGCCAGCAGGTCGATGTGGTCGATGTCCAGGGTGAGCACGTTCTGGTCCACGTTCTTCACCATGCTGAGGTACTTCTCGCCCTCGATGTCCATCTCCACGATGGCGTTCACGCCGTTGTTGCGCACCAGGGCCTGCATGTCCAGCAGCGGTGCGGAGAAGTGGACCACGCCGTCCAGCTCCGGGCCGTAGATCACGCCGGGGATCTGCCAGTCGCGGCGCAGGCGGCGGGCGGCACCTTTGCCAAACTCGGTACGGTTCTTGGCCTCAAGAGTAGGGTACTTAGCAGCCATGAGACTCTCCCATCATCGTTGTGTCAGTGAAAGGGAGCGGGCCGCAAAAACTGCGGCCGGCTCGCGTGCTCGCCGAGTCTCCGCAGGAAGAATCCGTGCTCTCAGAGTTACTCATGATCGCGTCGATAACGGCCCCGATGGGGCCCTCGCCGAGACCGAATAATGGTAGCACCGCGCGCCGGTGCGGGGCAAGGCCGAGGGCATCTGGTGTGGGGCCGGGAAGTTCACGGGGTCGGGCAAAGTTCGACGTGATGGAGGCGGTGTGCTGGGCCTTTTCCACCGCGTGGCCCAACCCGGGCGTCTGGGTCCTGGGCACGCTGCTGCTGGCGGTGTCCGTGTTCGCGGTGCTGGCGCTGTTGGGCCTGCCCCTGGTGGGCATCGAGTATGCCCTGGGGGTGGACCTGGCAGGGCTGATCCCCGAGGGCTGGGGCCTGGACTGGGGCTTTGGTCCGGAGATCGCTCTCATCCCGCTGCTGCTCACGCCGCCGCTGTGCTCCGGTGCGCTGGCCCAGGTGAGCCGCCCCTGAATCAGGTACCGGGACTTCTTCCGCGATACCCACTACTGGCGTGTGGTCATCATCTCCCTGGCCGCGGCGATGTTCTGGTGGGCGGTGGACTACCTGGTCAGCGCGGCCATGCCGCCGCGCTTCGAGGGGGTGGGGAATGACACGAGCTTCTGGTACCACCTCGGGGCGTTCGTGGGCGGACTGCTGGCGTTCTTCCTGACCATGCTCACGCACCTGTTCACGCTGGTGTGGGCCTGGTACGCGGCCGACGGCTACGGCTTTGGCCACGCCGTGGTGGAGGGCAGCACGGCGGTGTGGCACAACGCCATCCGCCTGATCCTGCTGTACGTAGTGGGATCGATCCTTGCCATGCTGGGGATCGTTCTGGCCCTGCTACTGGGCACCCTGATGATCCTCCCGGCCTCCCTGTTGATCGCCGCGCACCTATGCCGCCAGCCCAACGGCGGGGAGCTGCCCCGCGCGAACAGCGCGGCCCCTTCCTTGCGTGGCGCTCGGCTATGCCTGGCCCTCGAAGAGGTGCGTCACGGAGCCGTTCTCGAAGATCTCGTTGATGGTCTGCGCCAGCAGCGGGGCGATCGAGAGCACGGTGAGGTTGGACCAGGCCTCGGTGGACTGCGGCAGGGTGTCGGTGGTGATGACCTCCTCCGCGCCGCACTGGGAGAGGCGCTCGCGGGCGGGGTCGGAGAACACGCCGTGCGTGCAGGCGATCACCACGGAGCGCGCCCCGGCCTCCTTGAGGATGCCCACGGCCCCGGAGATGGTGCCGCCGGTATCGATCATGTCGTCGATGAGGATGCAGTCCTTGCCCTCCACGTCGCCCACCACGCGGTTGGCCACCACCTGGTTGGCCACGTCCAGGCTGCGCGTCTTGTGCACGAAGGCCATGGGGGCGTCGCCCAGCGTGTTGGCCCACTTCTCGGCGGTCTTGACGCGCCCAGCGTCCGGGGAGACCACGCAGAGATCGTCCAGGGAGTACTTGGAGGAGATGTAGTCCGTGAGGATCGGCATGGCGTGCATGTGGTCCACGGGGCCGTCGAAGAAGCCCTGAATCTGATCGGTGTGCAGGTCCACGGACACGATGCGATCCGCCCCGGCGGTGCGCAGCAGGTCGGCCACCAGGCGGGCGGAGATCGGCTCGCGGCCCCGGTGCTTCTTGTCCTGGCGGGCGTAGGGATAGAAGGGGAGGATCGCCGTGATGGTGCGGGCGGAGCCGCGCTTGAGGGCGTCGATCATGATGAGCTGCTCCATGAGCCACTTGTTCAGCGGCTGGGTGTGGGATTGCAGCACGTAGCAATCGGAGCCGCGCACGGACTCCTCAAAGCGCACGAAGATCTCGCCGTTGGCGAAATCCCTGGCGGTGGTGGGCGTCAGCTCGATGCCGAGCGCCTTGGCCACCTCCTCACCGAGTTCCGGGTGGGCACGCCCGGAAAACAGCATCATGTTCTTGTGGGTTTGCTTCCAGTGAGCAGCCATGGGATCTGCGTTAACCTTCCTGGTCGGCGCCGGACTGATCGGAGGCGGGCCGCGCGGCGCGCGCCCGCTGGGCGGCCCGGGCGGCCGGGGACCCCGGGCGCTTGCGTTCCACCCATCCCTCGATGTTGCGCTGGCGCCCGCCGGAGACCACCAACGCCCCCGCAGGGACATCTTCCTTAATTACTGTACCCGCCCCTGAGTACACGCCATCACCCACAGTCACCGGGGCGATGAACATGGTGTCGGAGCCGGTGCGCACGTGATCGCCCACCACCGTGTGGTGCTTGTTCACTCCGTCGTAGTTCACAAACACGCTCGACGCCCCGATGTTGGACTCCTCTCCGATGGTGGCGTCGCCCACGTAGGTCAGGTGCGGCACCTTGGAGCTGCGCCCGATGGTGGCGTTCTTCGTTTCCACGAAGCCCCCGAGCTTGCCGCCCTCGCCCAGCTCGGTGCCGGGCCGCAGGTAGGTGAAGGGGCCCACGGAGGAGCGCGGCCCGATGACCGAGGACAGCGCGTGGGTGCGCACCACGGAGGCACCCTCGCCCACGGTCACGTCCACCAGGGTGGTGTCCGGGCCCACCACGGTGCCGTCGGCAACGCTCGTGGCGCCGCGTAGCTGGGTTCCCGGCTCGATGGTGACGTCGCGCCCCAGGGTGACCGTGACGTCGATGCGGGTGCTGGCGGGGTCGGTGACGGTCACTCCGCCGCGCATGGCGGCCTCCACGGTGCGGCGGTTGAGCTCCTGGCCCGCGGCCGCGAGCTGTACACGGTCGTTGACGCCCGCCAGCTCGCGGGGGTCGTCGGCCAGGTGGGCGCGCACGGTGTGGCCCTCCTCGCGGGCGATACCCAGGACATCCGTGAGGTACAACTCGCCCTGGGCGTTATCGGAGTCCAGGTGGGCCAGCCCGTAGCGCAGCACGTCGGCGTCGAAGGCAAACACCCCGCAGTTGACCTCGCGGATGGCGCGCTCGGCATCCGAGGCGTCCTTCTGTTCCACGATGCTGGTCACCTGCCCCTCCTCGTTGCGCACGATGCGCCCGTAGCCGGTGGGGTCCTCCAGCTCGAGGGTCAGCACCGTCACGGAGGTAAGGGACTCGGTGTGCGCCTCCCGGAGCTTGCGCAGCGTCTCCGGGAGCAGCAGCGGGACGTCGCCGTTGGTGACGATCACCGTGCCCTTGAAGTCCGGGATGGCGTTCAGGGCACACTGCACGGCGTGCCCAGTGCCCTTCTGCTCCTCCTGCACCGCCTGCACCACGGGGCGGCCCAGCTCCTGGGCGATGGCCTCGGTGGCGGGGCTGACCTGCTCGCGCTGGTGGCCCACCACGGCCACCAGGTGCTCCGGCTCGATGGCCGCGGCGGCGTGCAGGCTGTGGGAGAGCAGGCTGCGGCCTCCGATGGCATGCAGGGTCTTTTGGGTGGCCGACTTCATGCGGGTGCCGGCGCCCGCAGCCAGGACGATGACGGCGCAGTCAGCGGTGGTTGCAACGGACACGAAAAGGGTACCTCCGACGGGGTTTGCGGAAACGCGGTAACCAGCACAGCATACCCCTTGGAGTGGGTGTCGGGGGTAGCCTGGGTGGCACGAACCGCACACGATTTAAGGAGACGGCGGTGGAGAGAAGAACGTTTCTGCGCGGCGCGGGTCTGAGCGCGCTCGCCCTGGCGGCGGCCCCGCTATTGCCCGCCTGCTCCGGCGGGCAACCCACCCCGCGCGGCTACTCCGGCCAGGCCCGCCCCCTGCCGATTCCCCCGTTGGCGGAGGGGGAGCTTATCGACGCTGTCCGAACCTTCCGCCTGGACGCCACGGCCGTGGACGCGCAGATCCTCCCCGACACCACCACCCCCGCCTGGGGCTTCAACGGCGCGCAGCTCGGCCCCACCCTGCGGCTGCGCCGCGGCGAGGACGTGCAGATGGAGGTGACCAACCGGCTCGACGAGACCACCACCATCCACTGGCACGGCATGAAGCTGCCCGCCAGCGCCGACGGCGGCCCGCACCAGCCCATCGCGCCGGGGCAGCAGTGGCGGCCGCGCTGGACGGTGGACCAGCCCGCCGCCACGCTGTGGTACCACCCGCACCCCCACGAGCGCACCGCCTTGCACGCCTACCGGGGACTGGCCGGGATGATCCTCGTGGAGGACGAGGCCTCCCGCGCCCTGCCGCTGCCCTCCGCATACGGGGTTGATGACATCCCCGTGGCGATCATGGACCAGAAGTTCCACGAGGACGGCCGCCTCGACGAGGAATCCGACCCCGACCTGGGTCTTAAAGGCGATACCCCCACCGTCAACGGCATCACCCACGCCTACTTCGATGTCACCGCCTCCGCGCTGCGCCTGCGGCTGCTCAACGCCGCCACCATGCGCTTTTACCGCCTGGGTTTCTCCGACGAGCGCCCCTTCCACGTGGTGGCCACCGACTCCGGCCTCCTGCCCGAGCCCATAGAGGCCACCGACCTACCGATCAGCCCCGGCGAGCGCGCCGAGATCGTGGTGAGCCTCAAACCGGGGGAGACGGTGACACTGGTCTCGCGGGCCTTCCCCGACAACCTCGGGGTGCCGCAGGACGAATACAGCCTGGACTTTGGCCTCCAGGACTCCTTCGACCTGTTGGAGATCCGGGCGGCGGAGAACCTCGCCCCCTCCCCGGAGCTGCCCGGAACCCTCAACCCCGAGGCCGCCCGCGAGGTAGCGGTAGCCGGGGCGATAGAGCGCGAGTTCGTGCTCAACACCTTCCAGATCAACGGGCAATCCATGGACATGGGTCGCGTGGACGTGACCATCGACCACGAGGGCCCGGAAATCTGGACGGTGACCAACGAGAACGCGGACTGGATACACAACTTCCACATCCACGATGCCGCCTTTCGGGTGCTCTCCCTCGACGGTACGGAGTCAGACGTGTTCACCTCCGGGTGGAAGGACACCGTGGCATTGCCGCCCGGTGCCACGGCGCGCCTGGCGGTGGAGTTTGGCTACTATCCCGATCCGCGCTGGGCCTATATGTATCACTGCCACATGCTCCTGCACGAGGACTCCGGCATGATGGGGCAGTTCATGATCGCCGGGCCGGGGGAGCAGGCGGCGCTGATGAGCGGGGAGGGGCATGGGTAGTGGAAACCTGCTGAATCAGCCGAAGACGCGGGAGCGGCTCGCGGACTTATACGCCGATGACGTCGTGGCGCTGGCGGTTCTGCAATACCTCTGGGGAATTCTTACTGATCAGGAAAAGGAATGAGGTGGTACACAACGGAGCTTACGGGGATACCTGGTATGGGCTTGACCTGGGCATGTGGGTGGCAGCCCAGCGGAGGCACTCCGTCCCGGAGCGGATGCTGGGTGTGGCAGAAGCGGAGATGTGCTGCCGGGGTAATCCTATTCGCCTCGAGGAGAGCATCGCCTGTTTGCGCGCGATGCACGGACGAAGGCGCGTGAGGCCGGGCTCGTAGCGCAGGAGGCAGCCCCTCAACCTTGGATGAGGTCAAGTGCAAAGGAGGCACGCCATATTGATGAGCTCGGTGTATCGTTTTACTGCTTCGGTGAAGCCTCGGGGGCATTCGAGTTAGCGCGTCGACGGAATAGCAAAACCGCAGCGATTCCGATGATAAAGACGGCCGCAGAGAGATAGATTGATTCACCAAACGCTCGTGATGACTCATGGGCTACGTAGTTTGCCGCACTAATACCCGCGAGGCGGTTTTGCAGCAGAGCGCCGGTGGCGGCGGAACCAATGACCGCGCCGAGCTGGCGGAAGGTGTTGTACACCCCGGAACCGATGCCGGAGTCAACATCGGGAACATCGCGCAGGAGCCAGGCCTCCAGGATGAGGCATATGTCCTGCGCACCATGCCGCTACGGAGCGTTTTCGGGAGGCGCGCGGCGCGGTGCGCTGGCGGTAGGCGCTCAGTGTGCACCACACGATCGAGGCGAGAGCCACACAGAACACCGGCCAGGAGAATACGGTCAGTTCCCGGGCGAACCACCGCGCCTCGGCGGGCATGGCGAGGCGCAGGAGGGGGAGAGTAGCACGCCGCTGATCCATCCGATTACCTGGATATACAGCGTTTCCGTGGCCGCGATGATCCTGCTGGTGCGGCGAGAGATGCCGGAGGAGACCAGCTTATTTAAGGAGACATACCGCTGCCGCGCGAGGAGCGAACTGGCGGTGGTGGCGGCGATGAGACAGGGTAGCGCCGCGAGGAGGGCGCAGACTAAAAGGAGTGCTTTAACTGCATTATCTAGGTCGAGGTCATTGATCTGGTACTGCGAGGCTGGCAGAGTGCGCGAGTGCCCAAAGCCGTGTGTTTTGGTTGCCCGCAGAGTAAACACCACTGAGGCATAAGCCGCTTCGGAAAGGTCCATGTCCTGCGGCTCCACGCCCACCCATGCCACCGGCTCGTCGGGGTAGCGCAGCCCCTCGTCGTTTACCGTGCCTACCGGTGTGCCGGGGAGCGTGACCTCCCCGCTGTCCAGGAGTTTGTGCAACCCGGGCGAGGCCACGTAGGTACCGGGCGTGGGAAGCCGTTCGACGCCGGGTGGCGGCGGAACCTCCGCTACGGGTGCGTTGCCGGGTGCGACGAAGAAGGTGGTGGCCTCGTTCCCGTCGGGGAGCGTGAGTCGGGAGGAGACCTCGGCGTAGGGCACGCTGTTCTCCGCGAGGAATTCGGTGCGCGGCAGGCGGGCCTCGGCGCGTTCGGCGCGGTCCGAGATCATCTGCGGTAGCGCGGAGGTGAGGCAGAGGAACAGCACCGCCACGGCGGTGGCGGCGATGACCGCCACGCGTCCGAGGGAGCGGGACCGCAGGCTGATGGTGGAGCCCAGGCGTATCGAGCGCCACGTCACGCCGGAGCTACGCGGCCTTCTCATGGAGTCTCCCTCCTCGGAGTTTCAGGCGGCGGTATGTCGTGCGGCTGACCTCCTCGTCGTGGGCGATCATGATGAGGCACGTTCCCCTGCGCTGCGTCTGTTCCAGCAGGGTGGCAAGCACTGACTCGGAGGTCGCGGGGTCGAGGGCTCCGGTGGGCTCGTCGGCGAGCAGCACGGTGGGCTCGATGGATAGGGCGCGTGATCGCCGCCCGCTGCGCCTGGCCGCCGGAGACCCGGGCGGGGCGTCGGTGCGCGGTGTCGCGGTCGGTGCCCACGCCCGCCAGCACGTCCAGCGCGTCTTGCCGCACCTTTGTGCGGGGTTCTCCCCGGACGTAGCGGGGCAGCATGACGTTTTCCACCAGGCTGAGCTCCGGAACCAGCTCGGAGAACTGGAACGCGTAGCCGATCTCGGACAGGCGCAGGGCGTCGTGCTCCCCGGTGGAGAGCCCGGAGAGGCTGTGACCGTTGACGTACACGCTGCCCTCCTCCGGGGTGAGCAGTCCGGCGAGCGTGTGCACAGCGTCGTCTTGCCCTCACCGCTGAGTCCCACGATGGAGACGCTTTCCCCGGCGGAGGCGGAGAAGCTGAGGAGGGAGAGGAGGGCTGTGACGTCGAGGCGGGCGGTCACCTCACGGGCCTCCACGGCGGGGTTCGTGGGTTCTGGCATAGGAAAAAGAGGGTCGTGGTTGTCTCGTTGGCTCCCTCTCACGCTAGCAACAAAGCGCGCCCGTTAACGCTCGTCCACCACCCGCTTCAGCTTCCCGCTCGAGGCGGTGCGCTCCATCTCGCTCGTCGGCACGGCCTCCGCCTCAAAGCTCAGCAGCGCCTCCTCCACCGAGAGCCCGAGGTAGGGCACGGCCTCGATCAGCGCCTCGCGCGCGGCGTTCGCTTCCAGGTGCGGCGCGGCGTCGGCATCCAACAGCACGCGGACGTGCTCGCGGTCGCCGCACCACTCCACGCGCACCTGCGTGTCCCCGGCGTAGCCGCAGCGCTCGGCCAGGACGTCGGCAAAGTTCTGGTAGTGGAAGGAGCGGCTGCCCACCCGGAACACGTCGCCGTAGCGGCCCAACAGTTCCAGGCGCGGCACCAGGCTGCCACAGGCGCACCGCCCCGGCACCCGGCGGCCGAGGTCCCCGATCTCGTAGCGTTCGAGGCGCTGCTCGGCGCGCACGCGGGAGCTAAACACCAGGCGGCCCACCTCCCCGTCGGGCACGGGGTGGTCCTCGTTCGTGTCCAGTACCTCGAGGTCCAGCAGTGTGGCGTGCAGGTGGTGGACGGAGCCGGTGCAGTGGGTGCACTGGTAGCCCAGGGGGCCGAGGTCGGTGCTGCCGTAGGTGGCGGAGCGGATCACCTTGATGCCGTACTCCTCCTTGAGGGCGGCCACCTGCGCGGGCTGGAAGTGCTCGCCGCCGTAGTAGACCTCCCGGATCCCGCCGTACCGGAGTAGTTCCTCGCGCCGCTCGCGCAGCAGCCGCCACAGGTGCGAGGGCATGCCGAACAGGGCGGTGGCCCGGTGGCGGATCGTCAGCCGCGCGATGAGCGCGTAGTCCGGGTGGGTGGACACGGAGATGGGGAGCTGCTGCGCGCCGAGGTATTCCAGGGAGGTGAAAAAGCTTAAGAAACCCCCGTACATGTTGCCGCCCACGAAGAGGTTGGCCACCCGCTGCTGGGAGGGATCGAAGCCCGCCGCGAGCAGCCCCTCCGCCACGGCGCGCATCTGTTCGTTGTAGTCGCGGTAGGTAAACAGGGAGAGCGCCGGGGCACCCGAGCTGCCGCCGGACTGGAAGTACAGTTGCGCGGCGCTCGGCGGCAGGCCGGCCAGGGCGCGCTGCACCTCGGGCTTGCCGATCGTCGGGGAGTGGGCGGGAGGGAGGCTTATCGACGCCCCCAGGAGGTCGTCGGGGGAGGCCACGGTGCGGTACTCCTCCTCGGTGCGCCGCACGGAGACCCGGCGGGAGTAGCGCTGAAGGGGGTAGAGGCCGTCGTGCGGTTCGGTGGGGTAGCCCTCGATCATGGTGCCGCAGGAGGTGACGCGGGTGACCCCGGCGGCGATGAGGCGGCGGGAGGCGGCGGCGACCTCCGCCGGGGTTCCGGCCACGGCGGCGGTCTGCAGGTAGCGGCGCATGGGCCGCAGGATCTCCCCGATGCGCCGGTGCGGCAGCGGCTTGACCCACACGCTGCGGTACAGCGGGGAGGCGGCCAGCTCGGGGCGGCGATCCGCCATGACCCGCCACCCGCCCGCAGGGTCGGCAAGCACCTCGGTGTGGCCGAGGTGGGTCTCCAGCTCGGCTATGCGCTGCACGGTGGTGATCTCCGCGCGCTCGGCCTCCGAGGGCTGCATGGCAGCGGGGTCGGCCTGGCGCAGGCGGCGGGTCAGACGGGCGGCCAGCGCCGTGACCTCCTGGAAGCTGTGGGTGTCCAGGTACACCACCTGCGGGCTGGAGCAGGCCTGCTGCTCCAGGCGGCAGACGTCCGCCGCGAGGGCGTCCAGCACGGCGTCGTCCCGCGCGGCCTCGGGGGAGAGGTAGGCCAGGGAGATGCGGTGCCCCCAGGCCACCACCCGGCAGCCCTCGGGGGCCAGGCGGCTAAAGGCGGCCACCGCCTCCTCACCGCCCCACACTGCGATGGCGTCCGCGTGGCGGCACAGCGCCTCCTGCCAGTCGCGCCGATCCGAGGGAAAGGAGACCACGATGATCTTCCGGGCGAGCGCCCCGGTGGGGTCGGCCCGGCACAGCGCGGAGAGGATCTCCACCGTGGCCCGGTGACACCCGCTGGCCGTCTTGAGCACGTTGAGGTTGCCGGTGAGCAGCCCCTCCACCACGCTGAGCGCCCCCACCACCGGAGCGTTGCCCGGCGCGATGTGCACCAGCAGGCCCACCGGGGCCCAGGCCTCGTAGATCGCGCGGTGGGCGTCCGGGCGCCGCAGGCGGGCGGGGTCCAGGCGATCCCCCAGCTCGCCTAAGAGCCGATCCTCCAGCGTGCGGCGCGAGAGCGCCAGGGTGAGGGCCTCCACGGCGGCGGGGTCGAGGAAGCCCAGCCGGGCGCGCAGCGGGGAGTCCGGCCTTCGGAGGTCCTCGCTCACCAGCGCGCAGGCGTGGAGCACCACGCGGGCGGGCAGCGGGGAGTCCAGCTCCTGGTGGGTGAGGGCGTCGAGGGATTCCAGCCGGGAGAGGGCCTCGGAACTATCGACGGCCCGGCCTTGCCACAGGTGTTTCATGCGTGTCCTTTCAGCAGTTCGGCGGCGGCGATGGCGCAGCTTCGGTTGCGGCTGACCCCGGCGCGGCCGTGGAGGATGATCCAGTCGGTGGCGGCCCCGCAGCCGCATTCGTGGGCGGGGTGGACGGTGGCCACGTCCCCCATGAGCACGCTGTGGGCGGGCACGGAGGTGATGTAGGGGCTGGTGAGGTGGAGGAAGCCGCGCTGCCCATAGTCCAGGGCCGCAAGCGTGGCTAGGTCGCGGGCGGCGGCGCGCGACCAGATGGGCAGGTGGAGCCGGTGGTGGGCGCACTCCACCACGGGCACGCAGTGCTCCACGGAGCCGAAGCTATCTCGGATGCGGGCGGGCGGGATATCCAGCAGGTCGGAGACCATGCCTCGGAGCTGTTCTTTGGGTATCTCCCGGTCCGCATGGTTCTTCCAGCCGCCGCCCAGGAACACCAGGGAGTCCGGGTGCAGCTCCACGGGCGGGCGGCCGAGGTCGCGCATGCGGCGCAGGGTGGCGGCGAGGAAGGCGGGGAAGCCAAAGATACGCAGAGGGAGGGCGTCTGCCGCAGCGCGTTCGATGGCGGCGAGGGCGCCGAAGGGATCGAACTCGTGGGCCGGGCCCGCCCCGGCGCCGGTGTGGCGCAGGGCGTGGGTGACGCGGCGGGCGGGGGCGAAGTCGCACAGGTAGTTGTTGGTAAAGGAAGTGCCCGCCCGCAGGCGCGGCGCGGGCTCGTAGCTAAAGAGCAGGTAGTCCACGAGGGCGTGCGGGGCGTACCAGCCGTAGTGGTCAAAGATGTAGGCCACCATGCGCTGGGCCGCGCCGATGGACCAGGCATCGAAGAACATCTGGGACTTCTGCCCGCTGGTGCCCGAGGAGGTCAGCCTGAGGGCGACCTGCTCGCGGGGGACGGAAAGGACCTCGTGGCGCTTGAAAAAGGCGGCCGGGATCAGGGGCGGATCCGCGCCGGGGGAGGGGTCCGCCTCGGCGTGCAGCAGCCGGTCCCAGAAGGGGCTGTGGGTGCGGTGCCAGGCGTTGATCTCCGCCATGGCGAGGTCAAAGAGGCTGTCGGTGTCCCGTCCTGCGGCGTAGGGGTGGCGCAGGTCGCATAGCCTCTGCACGTGGGGCAGGGCGGCGGGGTCGGGCACGGCGAGCGGGAGATCGTGGGGGAGACCCATGGGGTCCTTACGGGGTGAGAAAGGCGGTGATGTCCGGGCAGGGGCGCAGCAGGTGGTGCTCCACGGGCTCGGCGCAGCAGGTCAGGAACACGAGGTCGTGGAGGGCCCCGCCGTGGCGATAGGCCGCCGGGTAGTAGGCGGCCGGTGCCATGCCTGCGGCGAGGTGGGATTCCACGGCCTCGTTATCAGACGGCCCGATCAGGGGGATCGCGGCGTCCAGATAGTCGATGCCGCTCGCGCGCAGCACATCAAGCGCCGGGTTCAGCAGCTGGGGTAGGACGTGGTGGCTGGGCCAGGTGCTCACCAGGCGGGCGTTGCCGTTGGTGGGATCGAGGTCCACCACCATGCCGGAGGACCCGGAGGCGGTGGCGATCATGTGGCGGTGGGGGTGGCGATCATCCAGGCGGCGCAGCCGCAGCGGCGGCGCGGTGCTGAGCTGGGGCACCCGAGCGTGGGGGTAGGAGGGTGCCGCTGCGGGCGCGGGGACGAGCCGCTCCTCCCGGCCCAGGGCGGCTAGGGCGCGGGAGTAGAGGAGAAGCAGCCGCAGGGGCAGGCTGTCTGGGGCGCGGCGCGCCTCCCAGGCATCGGGGGCGTGGCGCACGAACAGGCCCAGGGTCTCGCGCTGAGCCAGCCGCGCCGCGCGGGGCAGCACGCCCACGGGGCGAAAGCCCTGGTCCAGGACCACCCGCTGGGCCTGCGGGGAGCACAGGCGCACGGTGGCGTAGACGGAGGGGAAGGCGCGGTTGTCAAAGGCGGAGGCGCAGGCGGACTGGGAGACCAGGTGTGCCAGGCCGCGGCCCGTGTGATCGGGGTGGACGGCGATCCCGGCTAGGATCCCTACCCTCAGCAGGGGGTCCTCCACCACCATCGCGGAGGCCACTGGCGTGCCCTGCGGGCCGCGCACCACCCGCCAGTGGGTGGTGGGCAGGGCGAGCAGGCGGCGCACCGCTGCTTCGTCCCGGCCCAGCGCCAGGGGATAGGTCCCGACGTAGACGTCCTGGTAGAGGCGCACCAGGGCGGGGGCGTCGCTTGACTTGGGGATCATGGCGTGGGCCTTTCTAAAGTGAGGCTTATCCGGGAGGCCGCCCGGCACGCCAGCAGCGCCACGGGGATAAGGCCGATTCCCTGAAACAGGAACAGCGCGCGCACGCTCACCGCGTCCCCCAGCACCCCAAAGACGAGGGAGGATACGGGCAGGGTGGCGCTGATGAGGGCCTGCATGACGGTGAAGAACGCGGGCTTGTCCTCGGCGGGCACGGCGCGCTGGAACAGGGAGACAAAGCGCACCCCGATGGTGCCGATGCACGTCCCAGCCAGGACCAACCCGGCGGCGGTGATGGCGGCGTGCGGGATCAGGCCCGGTAGGGCTAGCCCGGCGGCGGTGAGCCCCAGGCCCGCCCCGCCCACCGTGGGCAGCCGCAGCGAAAGCCGAGGCCCCACGGCAGCACCCAGGATGGTTCCGGCGCTGAGCGCGGCCTCGAACACCGAGACGGCCGCTCCCGTGGTGTGCAGCACCGTGCGTGCGAACAGCGGCATGAGTATGAACACCGCCGTGGTAAAGAAGTTGGCCGCCGTGAAGCACAGCAGCATGATACGCATGGTGGGCAGCCGCCGCAGCACGCCCCACGGGCGCGGCGCGGCGGCACCCGTGATTCCGCGCGGGGCGGTGTGGGGGAAGCGCCGCGCGCCCACGAGCCCCGCCGCCGCGAGGTAGGCGGCCACGCACGCGACGAGCAGCCCCCTGGCACCGAAGCTCTCCACGATGAGCGGCCCCAGGAAGCCCCCGGCAAGCCCGGCCACGGACTGGGTGGCGAGCTGGAAGCTGGTGGCAGCCTCGATGTCCTCGTCTTCCACCAGCTCTGGAATAGAGGTGGTCAGGCAGGGGTCGAACACCGCCTGGCAGGAGGCCAGGGCGATGGCCACTAGACACAGCGCCGCGAAGGGCAGCGCGGCACCGGGGGAGAGCGCCGCGCAGGTCGCCGCGATCAGCCCCACGGTGCCCGCCGCACCCGCAGCGCCCGCGAGCACCCACCGGCGGTCCCACCGGGCGATCAGCCGGGAGGATAAAGGCACCAGCAGCACGGCGGGCAGGGTCGCGGCCATGAGCAGCACGCCCGCCTGGTAGCCGGGGTTGGTCCTGTTTGTAAGCCCCACCAGCCACCATACGATGCCCACCTGGTAGAGCCGCGCGGCAGCCTGGGTGAGAAACTGCCCCACCCACACGGCGGCAAAGCGGCGGTTGCGCAGCACCACGGGGGCGCTCATCGCGGCGGCCTGACATCGATCACACACAAAAGCTTACCCGAGCGCGGGTGGGTGGCGAGATCCGCGCGACGCACCCACTCCACCGCGAGGGGTAGCACGTGGCGCTTGCCCACCGCAGCGGCGTAGGCGGGGCGCTCGCGCAGCAGCGCGGTAACGATCCCCTCCGCCAAGCGGCCCAGCTCCTCCCGGTCGCCCTCGGGGTCGGCCACAGCGGCGCGCAGCACCAGGCCGTCCATGCCGTCCTCGTGGCGGGCCACGAGCTGCAGCGCGGTGATCCGGTGGTCGGTGTCCTGGTGCTCCACCACGGCGTGCACGTCCTCGGTGTACATGGTGATGTGCGCGATGCGCAGCCCGTCCCCGGTGCGCCCCAGCAGCCGGAAGGTCCCGGCCTGTGGGTCCACCCACTGCGCCCGATCCCCGGCGGGGTAGCGCACGATGGGCATGAGGCGGCGTCGCAGGTCCGTGACCACCAGCGCGCCGGGCACCCCGGCCTCGGTGATGGGGGCGTGGGTCTCCTCGTCCAGGATCTCCGTGACGGTGTACGGCGCCCAGGTGCGGTGCACCCGCAGGTCCTCCCCGCCCACGGGGCGGCCCAGCAGTCCGGCGTCCACGCTGGCGTATCCCACGGACCCCAGGCGCGCCTGGGGGAAGGCCGCGCGCAGGATGGGGCGCTGATCGCCAAAGAGCAGCTCGCCGCCCACCAGGATGTGCTCCACCCGGGGCAGGCAGTGGCCCTGGGCCACCAGGTGCTCCGCTATGCTGATCACGGTGGTGGGCAGCGCGGCGATGGCGGTGATGCGCAGCTCGTCGAGTGCCCGCGCGGCGTCTCGCGGGCTGAGGCCCCCGCCGAGGGGGAAGCGGGTGGTGGCCAGCGGGCAGGCGGCCAGGGAATCCAGCACGAAGGTGAAGCTGGCGTAGAGATCCCCCGCGTAGAAGAGGTTGGCCACCCGCGCTCCCGGCTGCAGGCCGGTCTCTGCGATCCCCGCGCCGAAGGCGCCGCAGAACTCCCGCCACTCTGCCGTGCTCCACCAGGAGAACTTGGGGGCGCCGGTGGTGCCGCCGCTGCGCAGCACCAGGGCGTCGGATGGCGGCTCGGTGAACACGGCGTTGCTCTCCGGGCTGTTGGCTCGCCAGAAGGAGGCGGGGTCGATCACGGGGAGGTCGCCGAGCGTAAGGTGCGGGGGCAGGTGCCGGTAGAGCTGGCTGTAGTAGGGGGAGTGGGAGCGGACGAAGTGGAGATGGTCCACCAGGGGGTAGGAGGGCATGGAGGAAACGTCTTTACTTGTGGAGCGAATAAAAGAGATACTGCTGCACTATTCCACCGATGGGCGGGGCTGTACACCCCGCCGTAACGTCCCGCCACCCCCGCATGGACATACATGTCCGACAAAGCGAACATAGTGTGGAGGCTGGGGATTCTCGCGGGGCGGCTGTGGGTCCGATTATATAACGGGGGGCGGGTGGGTGGCGGCGGGTTGCTCCGATGGTGGCGCGGTGTCCAGCTCTCGGGGACTGTGACAGGTGGCGGCGCGGGTCCGGGTGTTAGTGGAGATATGCAACGGTGTGAGTATGGGATATATCATGTACTGTTGGAGCGGTTTCCTGATTTTTTGCTGTGAGTTTCTGCTCCTGGAGTGTGTTTACCCCTCGGCGTCGGCTAGGTGGGATGAAACACCTATTGTGGAGCGAGGCGTGCGGGTGTAGAATACGCCGTACATTAAGATCGGTGCATTGACGTGGGGACGGAAAACCAGTGGGAGTGGGCTTAAGTTCTTAGGTGTACTCGGGGTGCGCGCACGATGGCACAGGTGGCGTGCCTGCTGGCGGTCGCGCCGAGGCCGTGCCCGCTATCCAGCAGGGCGAGGCGATCTGGGGCCGAATAACGCTGCCTGCGCCTTTAGGTATCGTGAGTGTTGCCACGGTCTACACTGCTATGCCCTGTCTGGAGGGCGGAAAGGTGGGGGAAAGATCACCTCCCGGGTCGGTGCTGGTGTGATCGGTAGGGGTGTCCGCCCTGCACTGATCTGTCGTAAGGCAAGCAGCTCGACGTGGCCAAGGTCGATCTTAACCCCGGCCTGACCGTCAAGGGGCGCGCGGTTGCGGGGGACTCCGCGAGGCTCAAGCACGGCGATCCCGTACGGATCGAGGCCCCGGGCAACTGCGGGTCGGGTGCGATCATGCACTCGAATCCCAAATTTTACTTTAGCAAGAACGATGGGAAATTCTACCCCTTTATCATCTCAGTCGATATTCAGACCCTTGGCGGGAAAACGGGAGGGGTCCTCGTAGATCCCCAGGACAACCTTGTGGGCGTACTCGCAGGTGGTAACGCAAAAAACCGCTCCTATATACACGCCGATTAACGAGATTAGGCGCTGCTTGGCTAGGCCCGCCGGGGCGTTGAAGGTGCCTCCTTACGCTGCGTTGCGAGGATTTCGTATTAAAAGGTGCGGCTTTATTTTTCAGGGATGGTCTATTTTCCTGATAGAATGTACGTGATGTTGTTCAGTCGTCTAGGAATGAGAATAAGCTCCCATATTCCCAGCGATATATCCGGTGAAGAAAGTGTGGTTTTATGAATACCTCTAATACTCACTTTCCCGTTGTTGCGATAACCGGCAGCTCGGGCCTAGTGGGCAGCAAGCTCACCAGGTATCTCCGGTGGCAAGGGCACACGGTGATCCCGCTGGTGCGCAAGGGCCCTCGGGCGAGCTTCGCCTATGGAACCCCGAGGATCCCGACCCCTCGATACTGTGGCGTGTGAATGTACTTATTCATCTGGCGGGCGAGCCCATCTTTGGCCGCTTTAGCGCCGAACACAAAGAAGCCATCTGCCAATAACAGGTGGGCCCCACCCGCCGCCTCGCGGAGGTCGTGGCCCGCACCGAGTCCGTTACCACCATGGTCTGCGCCTCCACTGTAGGGCTTCTACGGTTACGCCTGTGACGGCCTCGTGGGTGAGGAATCGGGGCGGGTGCAGGCTTCCTTGCCGACGGCTGCGCCGAGCGGGAAGCCGCGTGCCAGCCCGCCCGGGGACGGCGGTGCTCGCGTGATCAACGTCCGCACGGGCCTTGTGTTGGACCGCAGCGGGTGACTGCTGAAGATCCTGGGCAGGCTCACCAGGCTCGGGGTTAACCGCTCCGCTGGCCGGGGCACAGTGGTTTCCCTGGGTGGGCGGCGACGACCTGTGCGCATCTATGCCGAGGCCGTGCACAATGAGGATCTGCGCAGCCCCGTCAATGCGGTTGACCCGGAGAAGGATCACCAACAAGCACTTCACCAAGCGCGCTGCACCGGCCCGTGATTCTCCTGGTTCCGAGGTTTGCCCCGGCATTTCTCCTAGGCGAGCCAGGCGCGCGGGAGCTGCCCCTTGCTGGTCACCGCGTGGATCATCGCGCCCTGCGCCGCTGCGGCTTTGTCTTGTGCCGCGACACGATCCACGCCGCCCTAGCGAACGAGTTGGGCTAAGGGGTACCGCCCTGAGGATATCGTCGTTGCACCCGAACCTTGTGGATAGCAAGAGCCTGGTGGCCTACTGGCGGGAGGCGCTGCTGGTGCAGAATGTTCTTCGCGGGCTGACCAGGGCATACCGGAACCACCCACAGTTGGATGGGGTCCGCTCCTACCCCGACCCTGTGGGCGCGGTCTGCTTCCACCTGCATGGGCTGGTCGACGACACGGACCAGCGCGGCTGTCGCCTCAACCTGGATCTGGTGCGTCTCACCGTAAACTCACCGCGTGATGTCCGCCTATCCATGCGGAGCGGTGGGGTGGCCTACGAGCGTGATCTCCTGCTCGATAAAGTGACGCGGCGCGATCCCCGGTTAGCCGCCTCGTGGTCGAGAGGCAGCCACCTCCGGCACCGCTGCATGAACTGTTCGATGCTGTGCCGGGCGGGGTGGAGCCCTGGGAGAAGCTCCTGCCCCACGAGTAAGGTTCCACCGCAGGGAAAGGAAAGGTGACCCCACCAGATGGGTCCGGCGGGGCGACCCCGTTCGTGAGGTTTCTGATGCAGCCCCAGCCTAGAGGGACGAGAGAAGCGGCATGACGGGGATGCCCACGCCGCTGAAGAACAAGGCGATTTGTGTGATTGACTTGGCGACGTCGAACGTGACCTCTGCCTGTTCGGTCGAGAGCTGCTGCTTTCTCTTGACCAGTTCTTCCCTCTGTTCCGGGGTGACGTCCAGCTTGTCGTACTCTCTGGTATCCACCGGGAGGGAGGACCCCTCGCTGGACGCCCCGGACCCCTCGGCACCGTCCTCGGCATGGGCGGGGGCTATCAACCCGGTCGAAAGGAGGGTTGCCGCGCCCGCAGTGGCAAGGAAACGCTGTGCACGCATGGTGTGGCTCCTGTTCATTATGGTTAGTCTTGGGGTGTTTAGAGGGCCAGGGCGAGGGGGATGCCCACGCCGCTGAAGAACAGGGCGATCTTCAGCACGCTCTTGACAGAATCAATAGAGAGCTTCGCCTGCTCGGTGGAAAGCTCCTGCTTGCGCAGGTCAAACTCCGCTTGCTCCACAGGGGAGAGAGCCTCCTGGGGGCCCTGCGCGGGGGCCTCGGTGTTGGTGGAGTCCGTCGAGGGGGAGGACTGCTCGGCGGCGGGCTGTGTGGCGTTCTCGGTACCGTCCTCGGCCTGGGCGGGGACGACCGCGCCGACGGTGAGGAGGGCCGCCGCGCCTGCGGTGGCAAGGAAACGCTGTGCACGCATGGTGTGGCTCCTAGTAGATGCTGAATAAAACTAAAGGAAGTGTGCGGGCCTAGAGTAAGTTTCGCTTGAACGGGATGTCAAGGGTTTGCCGGAAAGTCGATACTTTTGGATATTGCTGGCTGCGGGGGCGATCCTGCAATAACTCCGCGAGGGCTCCGCAGTGGCCACAAAACCGCGTATTCCTTGGCTGTGATCCCCGATTCGCTTCCCCGCTAAGAATCAAACCTAGAATGACGGCCCCTTAAAATCACTCTTATCTGCATAAATTTAAAGAATTATCCGGTCCTGCAGGCAAACCAACGAAAATTTCACGGCGGGCAAAATTACGGGAATCTCACAGTATCGTTTTGTCCCATCATAGTTCTAAATGTCTGATTCATCGCCACCCGTAATCCGTCAAAATCCTCATCAAAAAGATCGACCTACACACCCAGCGTCATTGCTACGCTCGCGTGCCTCAACTGTCGCTGCACGACCTTGACATTCGTCCTCGAAGACACCAGCAACCCCGTTGCCATATGCCGCAGCCCATGCGATGTAAGTCTCTGGAAAATCAGTATCGGCCTTACATACCCGCTCCACGGCCCGGTGAAACCACGACCCAGGCCACGGGCTTCGGTCACGGCGAACCGTCGCGCGTACACTACACCCAGTCGCTTGTAGCCTTACCCGCTGAGTAAGTGGCTCCACCGCCTCCAGCGCCGCTTGTCGAACCATCACGGTACGCGCCTCGTGAGTCTTAGGGCTATCGATATGAGGTCTTTGCCCACCCACACCGCATTGCGCTTGATAGTGGCACGGTGGCGCACAAAATTGAGATCGCCTACCTGTGGCCGATACCCTCATCCCACCGCAAGCCGACCGTGCCCAGCATCAGCTCGCCATGCTTGCTACACTCGCCAGTAAGCGTTCCGAGCTGCTCGGCGGTGAGATGCATGCGCCGCGCCATATTCTTACTTGGCAGGGTTCTTGCTCGCGCGGGGTCAGCATCATGCGGTCTCCCACAGCGATGTAGAGGATTTGCGCGAGTTGAGCGTGTACGCGCCGCACTGTCGTAGGTGAGACCTTGATCTCGGTGAGTCATTGTTGCACATGAGACAGGAGGAGTGCTTGAGTTCTCGTAGCCCCAGCGGCTGGAGGAGATGAGTCCTCCCATGTGGACCCCGAGAGTGTCTGTGTAGGCGGTTTGAGATGTGTTTGCATCCCCAGTCGTTTCTGGCCCAGTTCTCCGACGGCATTTTTCCCATGCTCTGGGGTGATCCAGGTGCCCTCGGCGGCGGACACGGTGTTGTTTTTGCCCCACTTTTGGTTTCTCTGTTCGTGCGGAAGCCCTGCTTACTATGAATTTTACCATCGGGGCCACGATATTGCACGCGCCACGCATAGCCAGACTTGCTACCCACGGAGGAGTGCTTGTGAATGGAGACCATGACATACTGGTAACGCTCCTTTCACAGTGTTTGGTAAAGGTAAAGCCCCGCAGTTTTAAGAACTGCGGGGCTTTACCTTTATGACCGAGAGGTTTGTTACTTCTTCCCGAAGCCAAACAGGCCACCGAAACCGTTCAGGGTGTCCACGATAGTCTTAGCGCTATCGATACCCTTCTTGGCATTGTCAAGACGCTTGCTGGTCAGCTCGGCCTGCTGAACCTGCTCTTCGTAGGTCTTCTTACCCGGCTTAACCGGCTTCACGACCTGCTGCTGGTCAAAGGCAGGGCGGTCAACGCCGACAACCTCATCGGCCATGGCAGGAGCAATAGCAGTGGTGGCCGCAACAGCTACAGCTGCGGCAGCTACGCTAAACTTGCGAAGCATTCTTCCTCCTTAAACGGATTTGGTAATAGGACTGCCCGACCAGTTCGGGCACCCCCATAGTACAAGGTTTTTCCGTTAGATCCAGAGGGGGTACTCTAGTGTTAGAAAAATCTCTGGACAGCATGAGTGCCGTTGTCGTCATGGACGACACCTGCACCCATCATAGTGACGTCCTTGTCCATGATATTGGCTCGATGCCCTGGGGAATCCAGCCAGTCCTGTACTAGCTGCTCTGCGGTCTTCTTGGTGGTGCTTTTTGCGATGTTTTCCGAGAAGTTGCCCTCGGCATGCTCAAATGTTTTGGTGCTGCTCATAAACTGAGCGTAGGTCGTTGAGTCTGAACTCATTTCAGCATTGAGCTCGACGGGATCAAGACCTTCTGCCGCTCGTGCTTTGTTGGTAGCCTCAAGGATCTCCTGATCCATGTTGATAGTTGAGGCCGTGCTAGGGGCGGCAGAAGTCGATGTAGCGTAGTCTGCATCTGCTACATGTAGCTCCTCTTGTGCTTCGGTGGCGTTAGCGGTAGGCGCGTCTATAAATTTGGTGGCTAGTGGCGCCATGATGGCAGCACCGATTCCGGTGACGACGGCTGTTTTTTCGATGGATGAGGGGTCGTCTTCTAACTCATCGCTGCGTGGGTTTACTTAAGTGTTCATGTTGCTTCTTTCCTTTAGGGTGGTTCCCCCACATATTAAATGGAGGACTACGGGGTGCCACTGTTGAGTAGTGCGTGGTTATCTTTTAATGTAATTCTCCTCGGCCTGGAGTCAATCAGGGGGGGGTGGTAGTACCCCCGCAAACTCGTGTACGGCAGAACTTTTCTGCTAGGCTATCCCACTAGCGCAGCTGCTCTTGGTGCTGTGTTCCTGACACCCTACTTGGATAGGATCGGTAAGATGCGTATTTCTCGCACTTTTGTAGTTTCTTCCGTTAGCGTTGCTTTGACTTTTGGTGCTGCAACCCCTGCCATGGCCCACGATGTGACTAATGTCGAGGTCAAGCCGCATGTGGAGGTCAAGCCGCATGTGGAGGTCAGGCCAACGGTCCATGTTCACGGCTCCTCTGCTGGTTGTGATGTGCTTGGCGAGGCTCGTAACCTCTATGAGGTTGTTTTTAACGCCTTTGATGATGTACATGAGAAAGCTCACGAGGTTCAGGATAATCTTTTCGGTTTCCACATCTAATCAATTCTCATTTTTGGCAGAACAAACCCTAACGGGATTTATTTATCCTGTTGGGGTTCTATTTATTTGTTGTGTTTTATTTCTTTGGTTCACAGGCTACACTGCTGTGTCTTTAATTTAGGGCCTTCCGGTAGCCTGGCGCTCCTGCGGGAACACTAAAAAAGCTTTCTCTGATATTGGTTGCAATTGGCATAGTATTTTTGACCTAACGGCACTTTTGTACTTTGACGGGGATGGGGAAGTAGATGTGTAGTTCCGGTACAGTGCCTGCCCCTTGGAGTTCTGCTAGGACTTTGCGCTTTTGAATATCTTCTGGGATTTCTCTTACATGGCAGGGTTATCTTCAATATCTGCTGCATCAGTGGGATGTTATCAGTGCCGCGTGTGATCGTCTTGCTCCTCTTATTGAGGTTCGGATGCGTCATGGTCATCACTATGACCATGACTAGGTTCGGTGCTAGTTGTTTCTATCGGTGCTGAACTTGTTGTGGTTGCCATTTCTGTTTCTCCTTATCATTCCTCGCCTGGCTGCCTCCTCGCTGATGGTTGGCTTGTCGTCCCCGTTGGCGCTAGAGGTGGCTTCACCTTGCGTGCAGGTGGTGAGTGTGAGAACGGTTGCGGTCAGGATGGAAGCAATGAGGTGTTTTTCATACTGGAGTCGTAGTCTCTTTTCTTTATGCTTGTTGCGTGGTTTCCGGTCGAGGCTACCTTGGGCACCGAGTAGCGCTCCACACCATACCTACTCTCTCTTGGGGACCACAGGACAAGACCGGGGGACTCCCAGGTCCTGTCCTCCTATCTCTACCTGACACGGCCTGTATAACCCTCTACCCCTAACGGGGTAGTCGACGCCGACGCGGTCGGCCCTACGGGGATCAATTCAATCCAAAGGAGAAACTGGGGACGCGGCTGTCGGAATGCTGGGAGCTGAAGTGGGGCAGCGTCGCGACAATCCAGGGTGAGTTCCGCACGGCCCAAGGGAGATGTTTCTGGGGGTACAGGCAGTTCGCGGACTAGTGAGCTGCGACCACGGGCCAGCGGGTTACGAAGCTTGGTTGAGATATGACCTGGTGAAAATGAGTGCGCAAGGTCCTGAAAATACCGGCCCACCAGGTCGAAAGCCGGGGCGGTGGCGTGGTACTTGTCCTGAGGACTAGTTGAGCCCAAATCGGGGAAACCCCGTTTGCAGAGGGAAAACCGTCATTGAACACGAAAAACCACCATTTGAGGGGGTGATTCATGCCAACAAGCGCATAAGTAGAGCGTTATATGCAGGTCGCAGCCGATGTGCTGGTCATGTGCAGCAGGATTTCTGGAACCCAGATAATCATGAAAAAACGGCAACTGCCTGCAGATATGTCTTGGCTACCTGCCCCTACGTTCCGGCTGTATATCACGAGGCTGCGGGTGTCTACTACGTTGAAAACCCAGATGACAGGCGACTAGGGATGGGGCATCATCGCTGAGGTCAATATGTTCCTGGATTGCCGGGAGGCTGGTTCTGTGCGTCGTGCGGAGTTGGTTGAGCACAGTCAATGCCTGTGTGAGGGACAACTCGCATCGGGGGGGGCTTAGAGGGTATAAAATCCCTGGTCTAGGGTCGCGCAGAGATCGCCTTGGGTCCAGTGGAGGACCCTGACTGCCGTGGAAGCACGTAAGCTGCTGCAGGAAAATATCGGGAAGATTGGCTAGCGACAGCAGACCTCACAAGGGTCCTAGGAGTCCGTCTGACGAAATTGCACCCTTCCCCATATGTCGTGTATATAAACACCGGAAAACAATCTTGAAACGCCACACTACCATCCTACCCCAAAAAACTCAGGAAACCCACAGGAAGTGACTATGATCAAAGGTTCTGAGGTGCGGGTACGTGAACTCAAAGGTTCAAGCGCTTACCCAACTAAACGGGCAAAAGTGTAAAATCGCCGACACAATATATAGCAACAAGAACATGATAACCATGAGTATCACCATTACAGAAGAATGGCTCAACCGCGAACAGATCGCCAAACGATGCGACGAGCTGACTACAGGCTCCACACCTTCGACTATCTAGAACATGAAGGTAACCCATTAGCTCAGAAGACCTTGACTGCCTGACCGCCATCGGAACACTCACCATGTCAGACCATAGACTCTACGATGAACTTGACGGAATAAAATTCCTCCTTGAAGGATAATTTAAATAGAATCGAAAGAATTCTGTAATGAAATTCATAAGTTTAAGGGCTTACTCTTAGAAATCCTTGAAAAATCTCTCCCCAAAAAACTAGCGTCGATCTTCAGGGCGGCAAACCTAGAAAAGTACTAGCGTCAGAGTTTTCCCTGCGCTTCGCTCTCTTAGGACCCCTCACGCTCATCTGATCTTTACTAGCGAAAATTGAACTCGACATGAGGATAAGTCGAAACCACCAGAATCTTGTCTTTTCTTAAATCTAGCTCCCCCTCCTTATTGGCGCCGTTCCGATCCTGTGATTTTTCTACCAGAAAAAGAAAACCAGCCCCCTGCTGCCCACCTCCACATGTCCGGAGCAGGAACATGACTTAGCTCCACGCGGATGATCAACCGTCCCCAGTAAAGTTGTCCGTCAAGGAAAAATAGAAGCACGCCACATCCCTGTAGGTGGGCACCGTTCCTGATCTTCTGTCGAGGACTTCCTGTATTTCATCATCCGCGAGTGTGGATTTGAAGGCGAAGATAGCTGGGAGGAAGCAATCATTGCAAACTGCAAGCATTGGCGGTGTATTTAACTTTGGGCAGTAGTCCGTGGTACCCCACAAGAAGTAGTACATGCTCTCGAAGCCCTGGGATACATCATTACCCCACCAGGGGGCATCCAGAGGTTTCGTGCCATCCTGGCTGCTAAGGCATCGCAAATTTCAACCCCCTTATCCCTGCCGTTTTTGGTGGCGGGTATTTTTCATGACCAAAAACGAAAGAAAAATCTCTATCTGAGAACCCATCCATCCGCTCGATCAACCCGACATCTACGAAATTAGGGTCACCACCAACAGTGGTTACCTCCATCACCTCAGCGAAGAAACCAAAATAAACGCTTATGTGCGCAATGTTCTCGAAAAGGTGAAGGGATATTCTGAAATAACGCGCTTAGAATATGTCCCGGAGCCATCCACAAGTACCACGCAGAAAAATGGGAAGATGACCACGAAAAATACCGGGATGAAATTAACTATGAATAATGCTAAAAAAAGAAAAACCGCCAGGACTCCATATAGTCCCAGCGGTTCCAAACGAAAACTACTTGATCGTCGCGTGCTTCTTTATCCAGAACTCCCCAGAATCATTCTTATACACCACATCACCCGCGCGAGCGGTCTCAAAATCATTAACCCTCAACTCGGTCAGATCAAGAGTTTCCACGGTAGGACGCACAAACTCCCCGCCAGCAAACCACTCCTGAAACGCAGCAGCCGACGTAGACGAACCACTGAAACGATGCTCCTCAAAGAAAGGGTGATCCCCCTCATTATAGGCAGAAGCAACACCAGCCATCCCAACAGTCGCCGCAACGGCGAGCGCGCCGCCGATAGCTATGCGAGCAAACCTCATAAAATCACACTCCAAAAAGCCAAAAAGTGAACTAGGGACACTCAATAATTTTACTCACCCACCCTGAACTAAGGAAGGGAGACACTGCACAATCACATGAAAATCACAGACAACGGGGGTAAAATCTGTGATTGATCTGTGGTACACCTACATCCAACCCCAGGTAAAACCGCCGATCTGTGCTATCCGCGACAGTTGCTATGGTGCGATGTGGCATAGCGACACCTCTCCAGGCTTACATCAAACGCGGCTGGACGGTATGGCTTACTCACATTCTCTCAGGCACTGACACAGAACAGATAGTGGCAAAGCCGTGACGAAAAGATTAAAGAGGAGCATGATTTGCCCCGCCATATCCACTGGAGTTATTCACCCTGAATTCCAGTTTTCGTTCCGCACCTAGCTGCGCTCCAAGGCTCAAACTCAAGTCGCACGAAGCTGTCTCATTGCATCCTCCTGGCATAGAAACTTAGTCCTCAGGCGTATCATCACATCACCCGCTCACTAGAACGCCCATCGAACTGCATGTGGGTTTTCATGCCTCGCCCAAAAGCCTGGGATTGTAAGCGCGGTGATCCCATGACCTAGAGCGCAGCCTCGACAAACCCCTACGTGCCGTCGGCGACGCCCTCACCGGCATGACATTGCGCGGACGGCCCATGAATATGAGGACAGCTGATTCTCTTTTTTAATCATATTGCTAAAATCTGGCCACGAAGCCCCAGATTTACCATTCTAACAGCGGTCTATGTGGCGTGCTACGGTCTACGTCTGGTTCACTCCACTGGGGTGATGAGCGTGGACGAGAAAAGGTCACCGCAGAAACCGCCCGAAGTGCGGCACCTTTGCGGGTTACCGGCAGCACGTGCGCAAAAAGGAACAAATGTGTGACGAGTGGTGCGTCGCGTACAACAAGTACACCCGCGAGCACCGCGCCAAACTCGCATCAAGGGAGAAGAAGCCACGCCATTCGATGGTAAAGAAGCGTGGCGGAGTACAAGGAAACCGGAGAGAAAGTCTGAGAAACTGCTGAGGCCGTAAGCCCGGATAAACCAACATTACTCAAGTACGCAGACCTCACTTAGCACGAACTCGGCGCTGTGGTTCGAACTGGGCGACCCGCAAGAGCTTGACGATGGCTCCACGCAGCTGCAGGTGGTGGTCAGCAGCATGATCTCGGAGACCTGTCAGATGTAGGCAGCGGTAACCCGTACGTTGAGCGCTATTGCGGTGCTTAAGCAGGCAGAGCGGAAATCTGCGGGAGAGTCGGTATCGGATCAGCTAGCGGCAAAGCGGGCACAGCGCCGCTCTGCTGCAATGAACGCAGCCAAGGACAGCGAGGAAGTAAAAGTAGGTGATGGGTGAAGTACGGGGCTAGAAGTCTCTGCAATGTTGTTTCCAGTGCGCACAGAACCTTGTCGTTTTCATGCTGCAATCCCGCTGGGTAGGATTGTTGATCCTTACGGTGGGGGGATACCGTTGCCTGGGGTGTGCTATCTGCTTGCGGTGGTGCCCGCTGATCCCCCAGTGCCCGCGTTGGAGGTTTTTTCCGTTACCGGCCTGGACTGTGGCTTATGGCCGGAGCATTTTGCTTGGCGTGTTTGGTGTTGCTTCAGTGGATCGACCCGGCAGCAGGGATGTGTAATTTCCTATATTTCCTGTGGGGATACTGCATGTGTTGGCCTGGATACTCGATCAATCTCCGCGTGGTTACGTGACGGCGATTACCTATTTCACGGCGGTGGTCCTTGTTTATTGGGCATTTGGGAGAAGCAGGGATGGGAGGTGAATCCATGACCGTAGTGTTGACCACATTGGTCGGGATCGCCTTGACTGCACTCTCTGAGTCGGCGGGGTTGTTGATTACCAGTCGAGGAACTAAAGAGCAATCCGTCTCCGAGCAATATAAGACCTTGGCTAATGATACATGCGAGGGCTGAGGCCCGTCTCGCGGAGCGCTGTGGAGTTACGACAGGAAACTGCGGTGGGGCGGGGTGGTGGGGTGAGTGCGTTCGCGGAGTAGTCGCTACTGTGTCGCCGTGGAGCATATTAAGTTCCCTCGTCCTTTGATGTTGGAGCAGCGTCAGCCCCCGGTGCATGAGGAACTACGCGAGGGTGTCAGCTAGGAGCATGGGATTCTCCCTAGGCTGCGAAGAGGGGCAGGGCTTTATCTGTTCTGGCTTGTTTGGTCTGAACTGGGATTTGTGGCGAAATAACTCAACGACATGGCCGACAGTTTTTCACGGGATTAGGCCGTGTTTCACCATATTCGCCACGAGGCCTAGAAATGATAAAAAACCACGTCACAGGGTGTTTTCCCTGCTATGTCGGTGTGTGGAAAAAATGCTTCCCCACCAGGACTCGAACCTAGAATGACGGTACCAAAAACCGTAGTGTTGCCGATTACACCATGGGGAACCACACCCGGGCGATGAACCCCAGCGCTCTAATGTACTGTAGCGCATGGGGCGCTCCCGCATCCAACCGCCGCCCGCGTAGGGTAAGTGGAGTTCGAGCGCGCGTTCGGCCACGCGACGAGCGCCGAAAACGCGCTGCACGCGCGCCCGTGAGGGCGCAGGGAGGAACCGACGTGAGGCAAGAAGGAACAAAGCAGGTAGCAGAGGAGACCGAGCAGGCCCCCGCCTTGGCGGGCTTGCTCAAGCTGGTAAGCCAGGACCCCAAGCTGACGGGAATGCTCACCCACGCTGGCACCCCGGAGCTGCACCTCACGGGGCTGGATCAGGTGCGCCCCTGGGCGGTGGCAGCGCTCTCGTTCGCCGCGCCGGTCATCGCGGTCACCGCCACGGGCAGGGAGGCCGAGGACCTCAGTGCAGAGCTGCGGGCCATGCTGGGGGAGAAGGTGGCCCTGTTCCCCTCGTGGGAGACGCTACCGCACGAGCGGCTCAGCCCCGGCGTGGACATCGTGGGCCGGCGTGCGCGGGTGCTGCGCAATCTTTCTCGCTACCGGGTAGTCGTGGCGGCGGCCCGCGCGCTGAGCCAGCCGGTCCTCACGCGGGTGGAGGGCCGCGAACCCGTCGTGGTGTGCGAGGGGCGGGACTACCCCCTGAGCGAACTCACCGAGAACCTGGTGCTCCGGGCCTACGAGCACGTGGACATGGTGTCCAAGCGCGGCCAGTTCGCGGTGCGCGGCGGGATCCTCGACGTCTTTCCCACCACCGCAGCTTACCCGGTGCGCGTGGAATTGTGGGGCGATGAGATCACGGAGATCCGGCACTTTTCCGTGGCGGACCAGCGCGCCCTGCCGGACGCCACGGTGCCGGAGGTGGAGCTGTACCCGGCCCGCGAGCTGCCGATCACCCCAGAGGTGGCGGCCCGCGCCGAGGAACTGGCGCGGCGCTACCCGGGTAATCCGACCCTGGTGGAACTACTGAGTAAGATCGCCGCGGGTCAGCCCGCCGACGGCATGGAGGCGCTGCTCTCCGTGCTCAGCGACGCCCCCCTGGCCACCCTGCCGGAGCTTGCGGCCCCGGGAACGCACATGGTGCTGGTGGGGCCGGAGAAGATCCGCAGGCGCATCGCGGACCTGGAGGCCACCGACCGGGAGTTCCTGGAGGCCGGCTGGGAGGCCGCAGCGATGGGCGCGCAAGGCGCGGCCCCCATTTCCGCCGAGGGGCTGGACTTAAGCGCCAGTTCCTACCAATCCTTCGACTCGCTGCGGGTGAGCGCTGAGAAATCCGAGGTCCCGTGGTGGACGTTCTCCCCGCCGGGGATGCTAGAGGGGCCGGAGGAGGAGACGCTGCCGCTGGAGTTCGAGGCGGTGCCCGCCCCACGCGGCAACCTCGCCAAGATCGAGGAGATAATGGCGCTGCTGCTGGCGCACACCTCCGACGGGGGCCGCGCGGCCTACATCACCCCCACCCAGGGGGCCATCAAGAGGATGACGGAGCGCTTCGCGGAGCAGGGCATCCGCACGCACGTGGCCACCCCGGCGTGGGAGCCGCGCGCGGGCGAGGTGACCCTGTACCAGGCGCTGAGCCACGCGGGCCTGGTGTTCTCCGAGGCCGTGGTGCTCACGGAGACGGACCTGACCGGCAACCGGGTGGGGGACATCGCCGGGGCCAAGCGGCGCCCGGCGCGGCGCCGCAACCGCGTGGACCCGCTGGCGCTCAAGGCGGGCGATTACGTCGTGCATGAGACGCACGGCATTGGGCGCTTCATCAAGATGGCCGAGCGTACTATTCGGGCGGGCGACGAGACCTCGCGGCGCGAGTACATCGTGCTGGAGTATGCGGCCTCCAAGCGCGGCCATCCTGCGGATCAGCTCTGGGTGCCCATGGACTCGCTGGACCTGCTGAGCAAGTACACCGGCGGGGAGGCCCCCACCTTGTCCAAGATGGGGGGATCGGACTGGAAGAACACCAAGAAGAAGGCGCGGGCGGCGGTGCGCGAGATCGCCAGCGAACTGGTGGAGCTGTACGCCAAGCGGCAGTCCGCACCGGGGCACGCCTTCGCCCCGGATTCGCCGTGGCAGCGGCAGATGGAGGACAACTTCCCGTACGCGGAGACGGAGGATCAGATGGCGGCCATCGAGGCCGTCAAGGAGGACATGGAGCGGGCCACGCCGATGGATCGCGTGGTGGTGGGCGACGTGGGCTACGGCAAGACCGAGGTGGCGGTGCGCGCGGCGTTTAAGGCGGTGCAGGACGGCCGCCAGGTGGCGGTGCTGGTGCCCACCACGCTGCTGGCGCAGCAGCACCTCAAGACCTTCGAGGAGCGCATGGAGGGCTTCGCGGTGACCATCCGGGGGCTGTCGCGCTTTACCTCCCCGGCGGAGGCCCGGGAGATCGTCGCCGGGCTGGCCGACGGCACGGTGGACGTGGTGGTGGGCACCCACCGCCTGCTCCAGACGGGCGTGCGGTGGAAGAACCTCGGGCTCATCGTGGTGGACGAGGAGCAGCGCTTTGGCGTGGAGCACAAGGAGCACATCAAGGCGCTGCGCAGCCACGTGGACGTGCTCACCATGTCCGCCACCCCGATCCCGCGCACCCTGGAGATGTCCATGTCCGGGATCAGGGAGATGTCCACCATCCTGACCCCGCCGGAGGACCGCCACCCGGTGCTCACCTACGTGGGCGCGGAGGAGAGCCAGCAGGTGGCGGCGGCGATCCGGCGCGAGCTGTTGCGCGACGGCCAGGTGTTTTTCATCCACAACAAGGTGCGCGACATCGAGAAGAAGGCCCGCGAGCTGCGCGAGCTGGTGCCGGAGGCGCGCATCGTGGTGGCGCACGGGCAGATGAGCGAGGAGCTGCTGGAGCGCACGGTGCAGGGCTTCTGGGACCGCGAGTACGACGTCCTGGTGTGCACCACCATCGTAGAGACGGGCCTGGACATCGCCAACGCCAACACCCTCATCGTGGAGAACGCACACCACATGGGGTTGTCCCAGCTCCATCAGCTGCGGGGCCGGGTGGGCCGCTCCCGCGAGCGCGGCTACGCCTATTTCTTCTACCCGCGCGGGGCCACGCTCACGGAGACCTCCTACGATCGCCTCTCTACGATCGCGCAGAACAACGACCTCGGAGCGGGCATGGCGGTGGCCATGAAGGACTTGGAGATGCGCGGCGCGGGCAACGTGCTGGGCTCGGAGCAGTCCGGGCACATCGCCGGGGTGGGCTTTGACCTCTACATGCGCCTGGTGGGGGAGGCCGTGGAGACGTACCGGGCGCTGGCCACCGGGCAGCCCCTGGACGCCACGGATCAGGGGCCCAAGGAGATCCGCATCGACCTGCCGGTGGACGCCCACATACCGGACACCTACATCAACGCGGAGCGGCTGCGCCTGGAGGCGTACCGCAAGATCGCGGCGTCGGGTTCCGAGGAGGATCTGCGCGCGATCATCGGGGAGATGCGGGACCGCTTCGGCGAGCTGCCGCGCGAGGTCCTCCGGCTGCTGGCGGTGGCGCGGCTGCGCAGCCAGGCCCGCGCGGCTGGCATCGCGGACGTGGGCGTACAGGGCACCCGGATCAAGCTGCACCCGGTGGAACTGCCGGACTCCAAGCAGGTGCGCCTGCGGCGGCTGTACCCGGGGGCCACCTACCGGGCGGCGGCCAAGGCGGTGCAGCTTCCCTTCCCCAAGGCGGGGCCGAAGGTCACGGACCCGCAGCTGCGCGATGAGGAGCTGTTGCAGTGGGTGGCCAACGCCCTGACCTCGCTGTTCGACGTCCCGCCGCTGGACGTGCGCGGGCGGGAGGAGCACGCCGGGAGGCCCGGTGCGTCGGTGATCTCGGTGGGGGAGTAAGCCGACGCCTCGGGGAGGGGGGCGATACTGATTTATGTGACCTATCGCTCATTATTGGTAGGGCCTGTGGGCTTATGTCCTGGGGTGGGGGATTGTGGGAGGTTGCGGTGGTCGGGGGTGGATGCATTTTCATTTTCATGCATGGTATTCCATTTTTCCGAAACCCGAATTCAGTGCCCCGTTGTGGGCCTTTTAAAACCGGGTATAACATGTTTAGTGAACCGCTCGTGAGGCGGAAGGTAAAGGAAAAGGAGAAGTGCCGTGAAAACGGATAGCGCTAATAGTGGCTTATCTTTCTTTGCCCTTCTCGCTCTCGTGGTTGGTTCTATGATTGGCGGTGGGGTATTTTCCCTTCCGCAGAACATTGCCGCCGCGGCAGCGGCGGGGCCAATCATTATCGGTTGGATCATCACGGGCGTGGGCATGATCTGCCTGGCCCTGGTGTATCAGTTTCTCTCCCTGCGTAAACCTCACCTGGATAACGGGATCTACGCCTACGCCCGCGCGGGCTTCGGCAGCTATATGGGGTTTAACTCGGCGTGGGGATACTGGCTTTCCGCGCTCATCGGGAACGTGGGGTATTTGATATTACTCTTTTCCACGCTGGGAAAGTTCTTCCCCATATTTCGGGGTGGAAATACCGTTCCAGCCATCCTGTGTGCATCGGTATTGCTCTGGCTGACTCACGCGTTGATTCTCCGCGGCGTGCACACTGCCGCGCTGGTCAATGCGATTACCACGGTGGCCAAGGTGGTGCCGCTGGTGACGTTCATCGTGATCGTGGCGGTGGGGTTCCACTACGACCTCTTTGTCCAAGACTTCTGGGGTCAGGAATCCGGCATGGGGAGCGTGGTGGAGCAGACGAAGGCCATGATGATGGTCACCGTGTGGGTGTTCATCGGTATCGAGGGCGCGTCCATCTATTCTCAGCGGGCGCGACGCCGCAGCGACGTCGGCAAGGCCACCATCATCGGCTTTGTCTTCATGCTCGCCATCCTCATCGCGGTGAACCTCCTGTCCCTGGGGGTCATGGAGCGGGCGGATATCGCTCAGCTTCCTGATGCCTCGATGGGCGATGTTCTCTCCGAGGTGGTGGGGCCGTGGGGCTCCTGGTTTATCAGCGTGGCCGTGGTGATCTCCCTGATGGGCGCGGTGCTGGCGTGGATCCTGCTGTGCGGGGAAACCATGCAGGTGCCCGGCTCGGACGGCACCATGCCGGCGTTCTTTGGTCGGCTCAACGGCAACGGCGCGCCGTCGCGTGCCTTGTGGGTGACCAACATCGTGACGCAGATATGCCTCATCCTCACGTATTTCTCTTCCGATGTGTACCTCAGCCTGGCCACGCTGGCCGCGGCGCTGATCCTAGTCCCGTACCTGCTGTCCGCGATGTATGCGCTGCTAGTCACGCTTCGGGGCGAGGGATACGACGCCGCCCAGCGCGCGGATCGTCGGGCTCGGTGGCGCGACGCGGCGGTCGCCGTGGTGGCCACGGGGTACGGCATCTGGCTGGTGTATGCGGCCGGTACGCAGAACCTACTGTTGGCCGCGCTGCTCTACCTGCCCGGCCTGGGGGTGTACCTCTGGGCCAAAAAAGAGACACAAATGCGTCCCTATCTTTCCTGGTTTGAATACATTATTCTTATCGTCCTCGTCCTCGGGGCCGTGCTCGGAATAATGGGCCTCGCAAGCGGCAGCATCACGCTCACCCCCTAGAACATCCCCAGTGAGAATGACGAGAAAGAGAAAGGTGTCAACTATGTCTATTACGATGGGCGCATGGTCGGAGGTGGGCAAGCTCCGTCAGGTGATCGTGTGCGAACCCGGTCTGGCACACGAGCGCCTTACCCCGAGTAACGCCGCCGGCCTCCTCTTCGACGACGTCCTGTGGGTGGAAAAGGCAGTGGAGGACCACCGGCGTTTCCAGGAGGAGATGACCTCTCGGGGCATTGAGGTGCTGGAAAAGCACGCGCTGCTGACCGAGGTCGTGGCCCAGCCGGAAGCCCGCGCCTGGCTGCTGGAGCGCAAGCTCTCGCACAACCAGGTGGGCTACGGGGTGGGCGAGGAGCTGCGCTGCTGGTTGGATGGGATGGAGGCCTCCGAACTGGCCCGGTACCTCATCGGCGGCATCGCCTACGAGGATCTGCCGCAGGACTTTGCCGGTCACATCACGACGGAGATCGCCAAGGCGCACGAGGGCACCGAGTTCCTGCTCAGCCCCCTGCCCAATACGCAGTTCACCAGGGACACCTCCGCCTGGGTCTTCGGCGGCGTGTGCCTCAACCCGATGTTCTGGCCCGCCCGTCGGCAGGAGACGCTGCTGGACTCCGCTATCTACCGCTTCCACCCTCGTTTTGCGGATCAGGACTTCGACGTGTGGTACGGCAGGGAGCAGGAGGATCATCAGCGGGATCACGGCCTTTCGACCCTCGAGGGGGGAGACATCATGCCGCTGGGCAAGGGCGTGGTGCTGGTGGGGATGGGGGAGCGCTCCTCCTGGCAGGCGATCTCCCAGATGGCGGCGTCGCTTTTTGCCAAGGGTGCCGCGCAGCGGGTGATCGTGGCCTCCATGGCCCCGGATCGGGCCTCGATGCATCTGGACACGGTGTTCAGCTTCCTCGACCTGGATACGGTCACCGCCTATACCGAGGTGGTGGACTCCATCCGCCCCATCAGCCTGTTCCCCGGGGAGAACGGCGGAGTGGAGGCGCGCGCGGAATCACGGTCCTTCGTGGACGTGGTAGCCCAGGCGCTCGGCCTGCCCGAGATGCGGGTCATCCCCACCGGCGGCAACCCCTTCACCGCTCAGCGTGAACAATGGGATGATGGCAACAACGTGGTGGCCCTGGAACCCGGCGTGGTGATGGGGTACGACCGCAACGTCAACACCAATGCCCTGTTGCGCAAGGCCGGGATCGAGGTCATCGAGATTGGTTCCGCCGAGCTGGGGCGCGGTCGCGGTGGCGGCCATTGCATGACGTGCCCGGTGACGCGCGAACCCGTGGATTACTAACGCACAGTCAGTACGCATCCTTAAACTTCATTATCCCTTAGAAAGGGGAGATCATGCCTATCAGCCTCAGCGGTCGTCACTTCCTTACCCTCCTGGACTACACCCCGGGGGAGATCCGCTACCTGCTCGACCTATCCAAACAGTTCAAGCGCCTGAAGCTCGCCGGTACCCCGCACCGTTATCTCGAGGGCAAGAACATCGTCCTTCTCTTTGAAAAGACCTCTACCCGCACCCGCTGCTCCTTTGAGGTGGGCGGCATGGACCTGGGCATGGGCGTGACCTACCTGGAGCCGGGTAGCTCCCAGATGGGCAAGAAGGAATCCATCAAGGACACCGCCCGGGTCCTGGGCCGCATGTACGACGGCATTGAGTACCGGGGATTCGACCAGAAGAACGTCGAGGAGCTGGCGGCGCACGCCGGGGTTCCGGTATGGAACGGCCTGACCACGCAGTTCCACCCCACGCAGATGATCGCGGACATGCTCACGGTGGAGGAGAACTTCCCGCAGGGCCTGAAGGGCCTCAAGCTGGTGTTCATGGGGGACGCACACAATAACGTGGCCAATTCCCTCATGGTCGTCTGCGCCAAGCTGGGGCTGCACTTCGTGGCCTGCGGCCCCCAGTCGCAGATGCCCGAGGTGGATCTCGTGGAGACCTGCCGGGAGGTGGCCCGCCGCAGCGGGGGCAGCGTCACGCTCACCGAGGACGCGCAGGAGGCCGTATCCGGCGCGCACGTGGTGTACACGGACATCTGGGTCTCCATGGGGGAGGAATCCGAGGAGCTGTGGAAGCAACGCATCGCCATGCTGGAGCCCTATCGCGTGACCGCCGAGTTGATGGAGCGCGCGGACAAGGACGCCATCTTCATGCACTGCCTGCCCTCCTTCCACGACACCGAGACCACCGTGGGGGCGGAGATCGCGGAGAAGTTCGGGATCGAGGAGATGGAAGTCACCGACGAGGTGTTCGAGGGCCCCCGTTCGCGCGTCTTCGACGAGGCGGAGAACCGCATGCACTCCATCAAGGCCATCATGTACGCGACGCTTTCCTAGGGGGACGGTGATGAATGCAACGATGAGCACGCCGCGCACGCAGCAGGCATCACACACGACCCCTCATACGCAGCGCATGGTGATCGCGCTGGGTGGTAACGCCCTCGGCTCCACGCCGCAGGAGCAGCTCGAACTGATCTCCACCACGGCGAGGTCCATCGTGGACCTCATCGAGGAGGGGCACGAGGTCATCGTCACCCACGGCAACGGCCCGCAGGTGGGAATGCTGAAGGTGGCCACGGACTACTCGGCGCAGCACGGAGGCGGCACCCCCACCGTGCCTTTCCCGGAATGCTCCGCGATGTCGCAGGGATACATCGGCTACCACCTGCAGCAGGCGCTGGAAAACGAACTGAGCCGTCGGGGAATGGATACCCCGTGCGCCTCCGTGATCACGCAGACCGTGGTGGCGGCGGACGACTCCGCCTTTGAGCACCTGAGCAAGCCCGTGGGGGCCTTTTACACGCGGGAGGAGGCCGCCCGGCTCATGGTGGAGACCGGACACGAATACGTTGAGGACGCGGGGCGCGGATGGCGCCGAGTCGTTGCCTCCCCGCATCCCACGCGCATCGTGGAGTCCGGCGTGATCCAGGATCTGGTGGCGCGCGGGGCCGTGGTGATCTCCTCCGGCGGCGGTGGTATCCCGGTGATCGAGGGATCTCGGGGCCTGGAGGGCGTGGCGGCGGTCATCGATAAGGATCGCTGTGCGGCCGTGATCGCGGGCCAGGTGAATGCCGACGTCCTGGTCATTCTCACCGCCGTGGAGCAGGTGGCGCTGGACTTTAATACTCCTCGGCAGCGCAACCTTAGCTCCCTGACCAGCGCCCAGGCCCGCGAGTATATCGAGGCCGGGCAGTTTGCCCCCGGATCCATGCTGCCCAAGGTGGAATCGTGCTTGCAGTTTGTGGAGGGCCATCCCCAGCGCAGGGCCATCATTACCTCCCTGGCCCGCGCCAAGGACGCGCTCAGCGGTACGACCGGTACGGTCCTTACCGCTTAACCCGCGGCGGGGCGGGTGCGCTTCTCGCCCGCTCCGCGGCGCGTATTCCTTATTTTTCCTGAAATATTTGGAGAAAAAAATGCCAGAAACGCCAACTCGAATGGCCCGGCATTCCATGATTATCCGCCTGGTGAAAGAAAATGAGGTAACCAGTCAGGCGCAATTATCGGATTTACTTAAGGAGGTGGGAGTTAAGGTAGCCCAGGCCACTTTATCCAGGGATCTCGAGGAACTGGGCGTGCGGAAAGTGAAAAACTCCGCGGGGCACGCCGTCTATATGCAGTGCGAGGCGGACGCGGCATGGCACTGCGCGGGGCCGAGGGAACGGCTGCGCAAGCTCCTGGCCCGCACGCTGGTGGACCTGGAGACGGTGCGCTTTGGCGTGGTGCTGCGCACCCCGCCGGGGGCGGCACAGTACCTTGCCAGCGGGATTGATACGGCGGGCTTGCCCGAGGTGGTGGGGACGATCGCCGGCGATGACACGATCCTGGTGGTGGCGCGCGAACCGCTGACGGGAGAGGACCTCCGCAGGGTCTTTATTCAGTGAGAGATAAACCATTACTCCGGTTCGAAGCATGGTAGCGGGCGAGAGCGCTGTGCTAGCGTGAGGTGGGGCGTGGAAAGAGATTGTGCTTTCCCGCCCCTATCATAAAGGCATCCTTTAAATAGCCGCACAGAGAGGCGGGGAAGGAGGTCACGATGAGCACGCACGGACACGAGGTAGAGCTGCTTAGTGCAGCGGATATTAAGCGCACCGTGGCGCGCATCGCGCACCAGATCATTGAAAAGACGGCGCTGGGATCGGCGGGGGGTGATCGGGTGGTGCTGCTCGGCATTCCCACGAGGGGGGTGCCGCTGGCGCAGCGTCTCGCCCGGGCGATCCAGGAATTCTCGGGGGTTGAGGTGGCGGTGGGGTCGGTCGACATCACCCTGTACCGCGATGATCTTTCCACCGGCCCGCACCGGACCCTGCAGCGCACCGACGTGCCCCGGGAGGGAATCGATGGGGCCACCGTGGTGCTCGTGGACGACGTGCTGTTTTTCGGGCGCTCCGTGAGGGCCGCCCTGGACGCACTGCGCCATCTCGGACGCCCGGCTTCGGTGAAGCTGGCGGTTCTGATCGATCGCGGTCACCGCAGGCTGCCCATCCGTGCGGATTTTGTGGGAAAGAGCGTACCCACCGCGCTCAGCGAGGACATCGACGTTCTCCTGGACGAGGCGGACGGCCGCGATGCCGTGCTGCTGCGCCGCCCGGAGGACCTTAAGACCAGAGAGGAGACGGCCGAGTAATGAAGCACCTATTGAGCATTGCGGACCTCAGCGCGGACGAGATTACCTCCCTGCTGGACGAGGCCGATAACTTTCAAAAGCTCCTTTCCGAGCGCGAGGTGAAAAAACTTCCCACCCTGCGCGGTAAGACGGTCTTTACCCTCTTCTACGAGAACTCCACCCGCACCCGCTCCTCCTTTGAGCTGGCCGCGAAGTGGCTCAGCGCGGACACGGTGAACATCTCCGCCTCCACCTCCTCGGTGCAAAAGGGCGAGTCCCTGCGCGATACCGGCCTGACCCTCAAGGCGCTCGGCGCGGACGCCATCATCATGCGCCACCCCTGCTCCGGCGCGCCCGCGCAGCTCGCGCAGTGGGTGGCCCCCGGCGGGGACGGCCCGTGCGTCATTAACGCCGGCGACGGTCAGCACGCCCACCCCACCCAGGCGCTTCTCGACGCCGTGACGATGCGCCAGAGGCTCGGCTCCCTCAAGGACCGCAAGGTGGTCATCGCCGGGGATTGCCTGCACTCGCGCGTGGTGCGCTCCAACGTGGAGCTGCTTGCCAAGGTCGGGGCGCAGGTGGTGCTGGTGGCCCCGCCCACGCTCATGCCGTTCGGCGTGGAAACCTGGCCGGTGGAGACCTCCTACGATCTCGACGCGGAGATCACCGATGCCGACGCCGTGATGATGCTGCGCGTGCAGCAGGAGCGCATGCGCGGCGGGTTCTTCCCCTCGGCGCGGGAGTATTCCGCGCGCTACGGGCTCGACGCGCGCCGCCTGGCAAAGATGCCCAAGAGGGCGCTGGTGATGCACCCTGGCCCCATGCTGCGGGGCATGGAGATCGGCTACGACGTGGCGGATTCCGAACAGACCGTGGTGCTTAACCAGGTGACCAACGGCGTGCACGTGCGCATGGCCGTGCTCTTTGCCACCGTCCTGGGCGAATAACTCACAAGAGGAGACAACAACAATCATGGCAACCGATTACCCCCAGACCGGCCCGCTCAACGCCCCCGAGCTGGACAGCCTGCTCATCCGCGAGGTGCGTCCCTACGGCGAGGGCGAGCTGGTGAACGTCCTGGTGCGGGACGGCGTGATCGCCTCCCTGGACGCGGGCGACGCCACTGCGGAGCGCGTGGTGGAGGGTCGCGGCGGCGTGCTGCTGCCGGGCCTGGTGGACATGCACGTGCACTTCCGCGAGCCCGGCCGCGAGGACGCCGAGGCCATCGCCACCGGCTCCCGGGCCGCCGCGCGCGGCGGTTTTACCGCCGTGTTCACGATGGCCAACACCACCCCCGTGATCGACCAGCCCGTGCTGGCCGACGCCGTGTGGGCCAAGGGGCAGGAGGCCGGGCTGTGCGACGTGCACCCGGTGGGGGCCATCACCAAGAACCGCGAGGGTAAGCAGCTCGCGGAGCTGGGCATGATGGCCGACTCCCAGGCTCGCGTGCGCGTGTTCTCCGACGACGGCACCTGCGTGGATAACTCCGCCCTCATGCGCCGCGCCGTGGAGTACTCCAAGGCGCACGACGTGCTGCTGGCCCAGCACTGCGCGGATCCGGTGGCCACCGAGGCCGCCGTGGCCCACGAGGGCCCCACCGCCGCCCGCCTGGGCCTGCGCGGCTGGCCGCGCGCCGCCGAGGAATCCATCGTGGCCCGCGACCTGCTGCTCAGCCGCGACTACGGAGGCCGCGTGCACATCTGCCACGCCTCCACGGCGGGCACCGTGGCCCTGCTGAAGTGGGCCAAGGAGCAGGGCATCGAGGTCTCCGCCGAGGTGACCCCCCACCACCTGCTGCTCACCGACGCGCGCCTGGAGACCTACGACGCGGTGAATAAGGTCAACCCGCCGCTGCGCGAGGACTCCGACGTGGCGGCCCTGCGCCAGGCGCTTCTCGACGGCGTGCTGGACTGCGTGGCCACCGACCACGCCCCTCACGCGGCGGTGAACAAGTGCTGCGAGTTCGACCACGCCCTGCCCGGCATGCTGGGCCTGGAGACCTCTCTGGCGATCATCGCGGAGATCTTCGTGCGCGCGGGCCTGGCGGACTGGCGCTGGGTTGCCAAGGTGATGAGCGAGCGGCCCGCGCAGATCACCAAGCTGCCCGGGCATGGCCGCCCCCTGGCGGTGGGCGAGCCCGCGAACCTCGCCGTGGTGGCGGAGGATCGTCCCTGGACGGTGAAGCCCAGGGAGCTGGCCTCCAAGGCGGAGAACACCCCCTTTGCCGGGATGGAGTTCCACACCAAGGTGGCCGCCACGGTGCTGCGCGGCAAGGTCACCCACGAGGGTTAACCCGGTGAGAGCAGTGGCTCCGTATCGGAGCCACTGAGCCGCCAACGAGAATTGGGGGAGGAAAGCTGTCTTCCATCTGAGATGGAGACAGTTTCCTGCGTGAGGCGATATGCTGGAGCATTAATCCCGCTACACAGAAGAAAGTCCTCTTTATGGTGGACCTCGGCGGCGACCTGTGTGCCATTGAGGCGCAGTAGGGCATTATCGTCCTGCTGCAGCTCCGGCACATCGCTTTCTTTTACGTTGAGCGCCTTTGCTACCTGATGTCGTTGCGCATTAGAACAAAGTGCAACGTATTCTTCCCATTCATCGCCGTATACATCGGCGAGAGTGAGTATTACATTTCCGGAATCAATCCCTCTTTCGCTAGCGGCCTTTTCTGTGGTGGCAAGGAGTGCTTGGTCATCCTTGGTGTCGGTGGAGCATGAGGAAAGAAGGGGAAACGAGGTTAAGAGTACCGGGGGAGAAATTTTTACTATTCTATGCTTGCTGCTGGTGCGACTGTCGCCACGATTGCTCCCATTGGGAAAGATGCGTGAAATATCTTCGCGATGAACCCCCTTTATGGTTGTGGGGTAGTATGATCTTGATCCCAGTGGAGTCTTTGTGGTTCGGTAAGGGTTTTCAAGGTTTTCGGTTTTGATATGCGAGGACCTGTGTCAAAGCGTTTTTTGGTACAGATCCTCATCCTTGCGTGGTGGGGTGGGGTGCATGTCCTAGAGGCTCAGTGCGCCCGTGCCCAGGCCCCAGGCCGCCACGGCGGAGGCCAGCACCACCACGGCCACCACGGCCCACTCGAAGGGGCTAAACAGCGGCTCGCGCCTGCGCAGCCGGGTGACCACGTAGGGGATCAGGCCGGGGAGCAGCGCCAGCGCGCCGAAGAGCACGTAGGTGGGGTCGGCGGCGTAGAAGAGCCACAGCGAGTACACCAGGGCGATGCCGCCCACCAGCAGGTGCCGCTGGTTCTCGCGCGCGCTCATGGCGGGGCCGGCGTCGTTAAACGCGATCCCCGCGCGCGGGTGCGTCAGCCCGCGGCCCCGGGCCGCCAGCAGCACCAGGTAGAGCGCGGAAAAGAGGTAGGGCAGCAGGTAGAGCACGGTGGCGAGCTGCACCATGGAGACGTAGGTGGTCTCGTTGAGAAAAAACACCACCACGAACATCTGAATCACGGCGGTGGACACGAGCTGCGCCATCCAGGGCGCGCCGGAGCCGTTGGTGGCGCCCACCCTGCAGGGCAGGAGACCGTCGGCCGCCATGAGCATGAGGGGCTCGGCGCAGAGCATCTGCCAGGAGACGTAAGCACCCAGCACGGAGAGGCACAGGCCCGCCGAGACGAGCCCCGCGCCCCAGGGGCCCACCACGACCTCGAGCACGGAGGCCATCGAGTTATCCGGCAGCGCCGCCAGCTCCGCCTGGGTGAGCACGCCGAAGGAGAGGGCGGACACGCTGACCAGGAGGGCCAGCACGGAAAGGAAGCCGATCACGGTGGCGCGGCCGATGTCGCGGCGGGAGCGCGACTGCCGGGAGTACACCGAGGCCCCCTCGATGCCGATGAACACCCACACGGTAAAGAGCATGGTGCCCTGGATCTGCTCGAAGACGCTGGCCCCGCTGGCCTCGCCCCAGAAGTTCACGGTGAAGCGGTCCCAGCTAAACCCGAGGAAGGCGGTGAGCACGATGAAGGAGAGGATGGGTAGGAGTTTGGCCACCGTGGTGACGGTGTTGAGCAGCGCGGCCTGCTGCACGCCGCGCGCCAGAATGGCGAAGATGACCCACGTCAGCGCGGAGACGGCCAGGGCGGTGGCAAGCCGGTGCTGCTCGGAGAAAATCGGCACGTAGTGGCCCAGGGTGGTGAAGAATAACGTGGCGTATCCCACCTGTGCGATGATGGACCCCAGCCAGTAGCCCCACCCGGAGGCAAAGCCGATGAAGTCGCCCAGCCCGGCCCGCGCGTAGGCGTACACCCCGGAGTTCAGGTGCGGCTTGCGGCGGGCCAGGATGTGAAAGACAAAGGCCACGGACAGCATGCCCACCCCGGCGATGCCCCAGCTCATGAGCATGGCGCCGGGCGCGGTCACGGAGGCAATATTCTGGGGCAGGGAGAAGATCCCGGCACCCACCGTGGAGCCGATGATGAGCGCTACGAGCGTCCACATGGGGACGGAGCGGGTGCTTTCTTCCTGGGAGATTCCTACAGTCACCCACCCAATTTATCGGATTGGGTAAGGGGAGATAAACCCGCCCGCCGAATATCCCGTACCGTGGGAGGGCGGTAGTACATAAAAACCGCGAAAGGATGAATAACAATGGGTTTTCTTGACGAGGCCAAGAAGAAGGCCGAGGACTTCCTGAAGTCCGATAAGGCCGAGGAGCAGACCGATCAGGTGCTGGACAAGGCCGCCGACCTGGCCAAGGACAAGCTGGGCCAGGACAAGGCCGACCAGGTGGACAAGGTGCGCAACGCCATCGACGATAAGATTGGCGGCCAGTCCGCGGCGGATAACCCCGACGAGCAGTAATGCTGGCGCTGCTTCTCGACGCCCGCTGGCCCGACCAGATCCCCCTGGACGCCTGGGGGCGCTGCACGGGGCCGGTGCGCGGCACCGAGGAGGCGCCGCCCGGCGTGGTGAGGCGGCTGGGGGAGGTGCTGCCGGCCGGGGAGGGCACGCTGGTGACCACGCGGCCCGAGGAGATCCCGGAGGGCTGCGAGGTCGTTGCGGCGCCGAGCCTGGACGATCCGATGCGCCGGGCGCGCCAGGTGATGCGCCGGGCGCGTCGGATAGGGCAGTGGGAGCGGGGGCAGACGCACGCCACGCTGGTGCCCTACCTGCTCGAGGAGGCGGCGGAGTTCGCCCAGGAGGTGCGCGGGGGCGGCACCGGCCGGGAGCTGCGCGGGGAGCTGGGCGACGTGCTGCTGCAGGTGCTCTTTCACTCCCAGATTGCGGAGGAGCGCGGGGACTTTGACCTGGACGACGTGGCCATGAGCTTTATACATAAGATGCACTCGCGCGCGCCCTACCTCTTCGACGGCACCGAGGAGGTCGTGCCGGTGGCCGAGCAGGAGCGCCTGTGGGCCGAGGGCAAGCGGCGGGAGCGCTGCGCTACCATGAATCCTCATGGCGGGTGAAGGGCGTAGGGCGGCAGGCTGCGGATGCGGCATCGTGCTTGCCCTGATCCTGGTGATTGCGCTGGTGGCGTGGGGGTTTGCGGTGCTGGGTGGGTATCAGGGGGCGCGTAGCCTCCAGCCGATTCCCCGGGAAACCCCGCCGCGCGCGGGCGAGGAGGTTCCCGGGATAGACGTGCACGCCCCGGGACGAACCTCGGACAAGCTAGGCTTTTGGGCCGAACCCCTCGCGGAGGACACCGGCATTCCCGAGGCCGCGCTGCGCGCCTACGGCAACGCGGAGCTGATCGCCGCCGACGCTTGGCCCGGTTGCCACCTGCGATGGACTACCCTGGCGGGCCTGGGCTATGTGGAGACTCGCCACGGCACCTATTCCGGCAAGTGGTTCAGCCACTCCAGCATCGGGGAGGACGGCGTGGTCTCCCCGCCCATCGTGGGCATCCCCCTTGACGGCTCCCCCGGCGTGGCGGAGATCCCGGACACCGACGGCGGCCGCCTGGACGGCGATAGCGAGCACGACCGCGCCGTGGGACCCATGCAGTTCATCCCGGAGTCCTGGGCGCGCTACGGGCGCGACGCCAGCGGCGACGGCACGGCGGACCCGCAGCAGATCGACGACGCCGCGCTCACCGCCGCCCATCTTCTGTGCTCGGGGAGGGACCTCAGCGACGCCGATCAGTGGGAGGATGCCATTCGCTCCTACAACATGTCCGAGGAATACCTGGTGAAGGTGCGCGATGCCGCCAACTCCTACGCGCTGCGCCAGCCGGCGCCCTAGGAGGGACCTCCGTCACAGCCAGGCACGTTCGGGCAGACTCGGACACCCACGCGCGGGATTTTCTGGAACAATTGAACAGGGGAGGCGCGCTGGCGCGTCACGAACCCCAGGAAAGTACCGATTGACATGGCAATAGGAGGCCACGATGGCTGACATCATGCACGTTTTTGCCCGCGAGATCTTGGATTCCCGCGGTAACCCGACCGTCGAGGCGGAGGTGTTCCTGGACGACGGCGCGCACGGCGTGGCCGGCGTGCCCTCCGGCGCCTCCACCGGCGTGCACGAGGCGCACGAGCTGCGCGACGGCGGCGAGCGCTACCTGGGCAAGGGCGTGAGCAAGGCCGTAGAAAACGTGAATGAGGAGATTGCGGACGAGATCGCCGGCATGGAGGCCGACGATCAGCGCCTGATCGACCAGGCGATGATCGCCCTGGACGGCACCGAGAACAAGTCCCGCCTGGGCGCGAACGCCATCCTGGGCGTGTCCATCGCCGCGGCCAAGGCCGCCGCCGAGTCCGCCGGGTTGCAGCTCTACCGTTACATCGGCGGCCCCAACGCCCACGTGCTGCCGGTGCCCATGATGAACATCGTCAACGGCGGCGCCCACGCGGACTCCGGCGTGGACGTCCAGGAGTTCATGATCGCTCCCATTGGCGCGGAGACCTTTGCCCAGGCGCTGCGCACCGGCGCCGAGGTCTACCACGCGCTGAAGTCCGTGATTAAGTCCAAGGGCCTGTCTACCGGCCTGGGCGACGAAGGCGGCTTCGCCCCCTCCGTGGGCTCCACCAAGGAGGCCCTGGACCTCATCATGGAGGCCATCAAGAAGGCCGGCTTCGAGCCCGGCAGGGACGTGGCCCTGGCCCTCGACGTTGCCTCCTCGGAGTTCTTCAAGGACGGCGCGTACCACTTCGAGGGCGGCCAGCATTCCGCCGAGGAGATGGCCAAGGTCTACGAGGAGCTGATCGACGAGTACCCCATCGTCTCCATCGAGGACCCGCTGCAGGAGGACGACTGGGAGGGCTACACCGCCTTGACCGCCGCCATCGGAGACAAGGTGCAGATCGTGGGCGACGACTTCTTTGTGACCAACCCCGCCCGCCTGCGCGAGGGCATCGAGAAGAAGGCTGCCAACGCCCTGCTGGTCAAGGTCAACCAGATCGGTACCCTCACCGAGACCTTCGACGCCGTGGAACTGGCGCACCGCAACGGCTACCGCACCATGATGTCCCACCGCTCCGGTGAGACGGAGGACACCACCATCGCGGATCTGGCGGTGGCGCTGTCCTGCGGACAGATCAAGACGGGTGCCCCGGCCCGTTCCGAGCGCGTGGCCAAGTACAACCAGTTGCTGCGCATCGAGCAGGAGCTGGGCGAGACCGCCGTGTACGCGGGGCGTGATGCCTTCCCGCGTTTCCGAGGCTAGGAGCCTGTGTTGGGGGGGGAACAGCCCGCCGCTTTTGTTGTTTGTGTGTGGGCAGGGGGCGTGCACTGACTGGGCCCGCTGGCTATATATTTCTTTCTTTCGCTGGCAGACACGGTGCTGTCGGAGTGTGTCTGAACAGGAAAATCGACTAGAATTTTAACGCCTCTTCTTGATGGACAGACCTTCGGGGTTGCGATGGTGGCTTTTGCGGTGTGGATGGGGATAGATTCAGGGTTATTGCAATTTTTTACTGTTATTCCATCTTTTATTAATGGGCATGCTTGTATGTTGTTTCGTGTGAGATTCTGTGGGTGTGGAATTTTCTGGGCAGGTGGATTGCGGCGGGTTAAGTGGAACCTGTATGGGAGCGTTCATGAGAAAAAATAGGAGAGATATTTGTTTTAGTTCCTACCAGCTCTTCGTGGTGTTGCCAGATATTGCTCGGGGGTGAGTATAAAGGATGAGTAGGGAGGGTGCAGGGCGGAAGGGAAAATAATTTTTCCGACTGTAGAAAGGCGGTAAATTTTTCTTTCTGATTAACTTCAATCCTTATTGTGGATATAATTGATATTTAGAATAGTGGTACTTTCCTTTCTCTAGATGGTTCTTATTGCTGAATGTGCGGGTAGATATTTTCCTATTTGACTATCTGGGGGAAATCTGTGAAAATACGTTCACACTTCTGTCTGTCCAATTGTAGTTTCTGTCGAAATATGCCGTTCCCTTGGTGGTTAATTTCTTTTTTCAATTCCTTGTCAGTGTTGCTAAATCTTCCTAATATGGGAATGTTGGTAATTGTGTTTTTAATGTTAACGAACGATTCTTCTGTGCGTTTTTTTATCTCCTCTATATCAGGACATCATAGGAGTATTTTTTGATGTGCGACTGACGGTTTGATGGGGCGACCATTTTGTTCGCGGGAAGAGATTAGAGAATTGCTAATTTCTGGACAAAATGGAAGTTTTATGTCTCGAAATTCGATGCTGTAGAGTGTGGTTATCATCAGCATCGCAATGTTGTCGCGATACATCTGGCCATGGAACATTGCCTAACCTGCGCTGACTACGCCGCTGAGCTCTTGCATGAGATTCCAGTACTTATTGGCTGCTGTACGCACGGCTTTTGCGACATCAATGAGGTTGTCGAGCGAAAAGTAGAAGAGTGGAATCAGTAGTGTTTTAATGTCGTCTACGGCAACGCGTGATCGGGAAGGGTATGATCAGGTGTCGATCTTCGAACCTCAGTTAAGAACTTTCTCGTCAATTAAGTCGTTACTTCTTGTTCGAAATTGCAACGCCCTGTCGATGAAACTTGGAATAACACGATGCCGCGTTTCCTGGATTGATTCTCGTAAAGTGGACTTCGTCAGGCTTAAGTGTGGTTATTCGCGAGGAGTTGATGTTCACGCCGATGAGAACGCGTGCTGTGTTGAGACCTCCATGCAGATCAAAAAATCTGAAACTTTGACGTAGTTGAACTGCGCTTTCTCATCGATCCGGATGATGGGTTGATATACCTCAAAGAGGTCCTGTAAGCGTAATAAGCTATCCCCGCTGAAGGGCGATTTCAATGAGATGAACTGCGTCGATCCTTTCGGATGAGACGGTGGAGTAGTCAACCCACGCAGTGGAACTTGCTCCACGTACCGTACACCAGCTTTGAAGGTGTCACGAAGTGATACGATCTTAGGTAAGTTATTCTCGTTTGTTTCATGATAAAATGTCTTTCCTGTATCGAATCTGATTTTTTGCGGCGTTCGCGGCGAAAACTGTCTGCGAGATAGAATTTGAAGGCCGCGCTTGACTGCCTCAAGATTTTGTATTGGATGCAGAACCCTCGACCTGGAGTGGTCTAAGTTTTAGGTGTAGTCGGTTTAAGTTTTGGTCATGCTTTTTTGTTTTCATTATTGCGTATATTGTCGTGGGCTGAGGTGGTCCAGGTAAGAATGCGGATGGGAGTTATTGTAGAGCTGTGCTGACTGGGTTACGAGCGTGCTGGCGTGATTTAAGATTCTCTATACTGTTGTCCTCGAAAAGCTCGTCTCTCATCCGGGTATGAAACGACTCAACGAACCCGTTGTGCCAGGGATTACCCGGAGGAATGAGCGCCTGGACGTTTCATCCTCCTCAGCCCACTCGTGTAGTGCGTGAGCGGTGAGTTCAGGCTTATTATCCATATGCAGATCATCCGCGGGGCCCGCTAGGGTCAATGCAGGCCAGGTCAAGTATTTTTATCGTCGAGTCCGCATCGATCTGTTTATCGGCAGCGAAAGCGACGTGTTCGTGGGTATGCTCATCGATGACGTTGCATATCTTAAGGGTTGGAGTGCCCGGTGGAATCATGCTGGACATCCAACGCCTACACATGACTTGGGTACTGGGCTGCGAGAACCTCGCGATGATTCTGTGCCGCGATTCGCGTGCGCTTTTTTCGGTGCAGGACCTGTAGGGCTTGTTCACACCAGATCCGACGAAACGTTTCCCGGCACACTGCACATTCTTCAGGACAAGCGTTCATCCGGGTATGCCGGTGTCCCCATCGGCGGTGATCCTTGGTGAATTTATGGATCCATGTGCTTTGTGACGCGTATGTATCCGGCGTGTTGTCGCAGTTTCTGGCACGCTGATGCTCAAAGCGTGTCAGGTCCACAATCTGGCAAGCGGATCTTTGGCAGGAGCCTAGCCTGACTAGATGCCACACGGCATGGTGACAGCGAGCTGGGTTGAGACGTTTCCTTCTGAGAGTTCTTTGCGCGCTGTCTTCTCCCAATCGGCCTGTCCTGGCAGGCGCTCCAAGGTGGGAGTTGTCCTCATGAAGGCGCTGTCGTTCTCTAGCTTGGCTTTTGCTCGTCGATCCAGAGGTTGATTGCCGCCGGTTTAGCGTGGTGGTCCGGGTTAGTTTTTAGAGCCGTGCGGTTTGAGTGCCTTCCTGGGTTTGGTGGCATTGGTTGGTGTACTCAGTCGGCGGGATAAACCCTAGGCTTAAATGAGGATGATGGGTATCATAGCGCTTTGAACACGGTCGCAGGCAACACGACGCATGGGCAGGGTCGTCGAACATCTCGTCTTCTCACAGCTCGTCCACGTAGCCGGTTGTAGAAGGACTCCACAAACCCGTTATGCCAGGGCATTCCCAGTGGGATGAACGCTTCAACAGTGTCGTGCTTGGCTGTCATCAAGTCAGCTCATAGCTGGATGAACTCCGGGTCGTTATCCATACGCAACACCCCCGGCCTGCCGCCGCGCGCAGCGGCTAAAATTCTCCAGCAGGTCACTCACCGCAGTAGCGGTAATTAACCGAGTGACCTGAAAAACCACCATGCTCACCGGTGAACTCGTCGATCACGTTGCAGATCGTGAAAGGCTTTGCCCTGGTCGCTGCTATCAAACTGGAAGTCCAACACCCCACACTTCCCCTGGACACACAGCTGGCTGCGTGCGGGGTGTTGGCACAGGCAAGCACCGTCGCTTAGGAGCTTTGCGAGGCAAGACCCGCACACCCTGCTGGGGCCACAGGCGGCGCACCACATCACGGCCACAGGTCAAGGCCGGCTGGTCTGGCTTTTACCCAAGCGCGGCGAGAGTCCCAGCGTCGGTGCTCACCAGCGAAGGTGACGAGCCAACTGCGCAGAGCGGGGTATTTATCCACGCCAGGCTCCTGGTGGCGTTTGCCGGTGTTGTAGTACGCCGCTTTGGATACCCCGATGACGCGGCAGGCAAAGCGCGTGGAATAACCCACCGGTAGAGCGTAATCGATGGTTTCATATCTGCGTGCCGGGGTCAGATTTTCCCTCCGTGGGCTCTTTTAGTAGCACTTTTTCCCACTCGGTTTCCCCGAGTAGGTGCTTGAGCTTGGTGTTTTCTTCCTGCGGCTTTTTAAATGCGGTGGGCTCGGCTGCAGGGCATGTCGTGGTACTGCTTGACCCAGCGATGGTAGGTTGCCTCGCTGACGCCGAGGTCACGGCAGACTTCGGCCACGGTACTTACCCGAGGGCTTCATAGACCGGGCTGTGTCGAGTGTGGCCGCAATCTGCTCAGGGTGTGCTTCGAAAGCTTCTTCATGATTACCAGTCTTCCCGCCCAACAGGGGCTGTCACAGAAGACACGATCAAACCGCATGGTCTATCTAACCCAGCCCAGACCAGTGGTGTGACTGATACCTAGCTCTGTGAGGATCTAAGCTGTTGTTGATCGCGATTCTTTACAGCTCCCGGGTTTCATCAAGCTTGCGAGTAGTCTGTTCGGGAGTGTGTGTGCTGACCTTCTTTACCATTGGTCCATTCTTTCTACCTAGAGGCAGGGGATCAATGGACAACACTTAAGTCACTTGGACCTAAAACCTTAGAGCACTCCACACGCACATCAGGGCGGTGGAATGATGGTTTCTACAGGGTACTCCGGAGGTTGCGGACCGGATCGAACCTGCTCACCGACACCCAAGAAGAGCGTCTCGCGGAGTTGTTCAAGACTGAAGCTCATGCCCCCAGTCGAGGTGACCTCGAGTGTGTGCATTACATGGTTGCTGCCTATTCCTTCGCAAGATCGGACACCGCACACAGGTGATGAGCAAAGCCATCACTTGCGATGTTCCTACCGAGTTGTCCGAGCGACGAAAGCTGGGTCGGGCCCTGCAGAAACGCTGTGCGGACATCATGGCCTACGTGGGCCGTCGTACTACCTCGAATAAGCTGAGCGGGGCTATCAACGGCTTTCTCATCGGAATATGTGAGAAATATCTCAAAAATTTGAACTCTCAAAAGGGCCGCTTATGTGTTACCATAACGGGGATTTGTGAAGTCATGTACGCGTACGAAGGGCCTTATGTGGACAACATCAAACGTATAGTTGCCATATTTTCTTCTTTCATTGTTGCTTTTTCCTCGTTTCCCGCTGTTGCCGACGAGGGTTTCATGTCTCAAGCAGAAGAGAGTATGGACCGTATCTATAGGGAGTGGAAATCCTCCCCAGAGGAGCGTGGTCTAGGCGAGGAAGTAAAGAACTGGTCGCCAGATAAAGATTCTGAACTTACCTCCTTCATACCTAAAAATGAAACAAAAGTTGGTCATTCAGGAGGTGAAACCTTAATCGCCAATCATTTTGGCACATTTCCTTATTACCGCGCCGATTATGAAGAACGGCAAAAAACTGACCCAGCACTTCGATCCGATTCCTCTATCCTTGCCGGATGGGGAAGGCTTGAGGATGGCGATGTTGTATTCTGCATCGATCCGTATCGTCTTAGTTTCCATTCTCACAAGCAGAAAGTTGCCGGCATTGAGACTGGGGAAAAGCGTGCTCGAAATTTAATTTTCCGGAAAGATGGATCTGTGGATCCTAGGGTTTTTGGTCGAGCTGATGAATGGAGTCAACTTCAATTTGATGTAAATAAAAATCCAGGAGAATATTTTTCTCGAGCCACAAAGTACGAGGCGCCGAGAAAAATAGAGAGCGTTTATCGGAGGATTGATGGTGCTGAAAATCCCCATGCGCACCTCCCAAAAGTCAATCCTCGTCCGAAAGAAACTCTCAAGCAGGAGCATATTAATGTTGCTGTGCAGGCTATTAAGTTTGCACGTGAAGCAATGAAAAATAAATCAAATAAAGATATGCTTTTAGCTGGAATGACGCTTCGGCTAGCGGTGGGAAATCAGTCTGAGCAGCTCGAGAAAAATCCTAAATACAAAAATCTCGTCGGTCCTGCTCGGGAAAAATATAACGAGTGGAAAGAGGTACAGGCGCCAGAGGGCTCTTATATTGTAGTAAGGGATCCCTATGGTTATAAGGCAGATGAATCCATTTCGCCTCAGCGTGTCATCCCCATCGATCAACCTGGCGTTCCTGAGCCGCGTAAGCCGGTGGTGAAGACGCAGGCGGAGTTCGCTGAGGGTGCCACCCAGGTGGTTGCGGGTGCCACGGTCAACGACACGGTGACGTATGAGGATTTGGTGCCGGGTAAGCAGTACACCCTGGAGGCGCAGTTGGTGGATAAGGCCAACGAGTCGAAGGTGCTGGGTTCTGGTTCGAAGGACTTCACGGCGGATGAGTCGGGTAATGGTTCTGTGGTCGTGCCGATTACGGTGGATGATTCTGTGGCCGAGCCGGTTGAGGCTGCGGTGGCGTTTGAGACGCTGAAGTCTTCGGATAAGGAGGCGCAGGAGAATAAGGCTGCGGATCTGCCGGAGGGTTCTGCGGATGATGTGATCGCGGAGCATAAGGACATCGAGGATGCGGCTCAGACGGTGACCTCTGCTGAGGATCAGCAGGCGGCTATCGAGCTGAAGAAGTATATCGGTGATCAGAAGTTTGAGGGCCAGGAAGTGCCTCAGGCTGAGGGTGCCGGTAGCCCTGGTGTGATTGATGCGCAGGATAAGGACACTGCTTATGTTGCGAAGAAGGGTCAGGAGCTGACGGTCACGTTTGCGGTGAAGAACACCGGGAAGCTGAACCTGAAGGGTGTGAAGGTCACTGATGAGCTGATCACTGGTGAGGGTTTTGAGTCTTCTGAGTTGTCGGCTATTTCCCCGGAGTCCCAGGACATCGCTGAGGGTGAGACGAAGTACTTCACGGCGACGTTGACGGCGCCTGCTGCGGGTAAGTTCCATGGTGATAAGGCCAAGGCTGCGGGTACTCCGGTGGATGAGACCGGTAAGGAGATTCCGTGGGTCAATGGTGACGGTGAGCGTCAGCAGCCGGGTACTCCGGTGGAGTCGAATGAGGATCCCGCGCACGCGAAGACCTCTGAGCCGCGTAAGCCGGTGGTGAAGACGCAGGCGGAGTTCGCTGAGGGTGCCACCCAGGTGGTTGCGGGTGCCACGGTCAACGACACGGTGACGTATGAGGATTTGGTGCCGGGTAAGCAGTACACCCTGGAGGCGCAGTTGGTGGATAAGGCCAACGAGTCGAAGGTGCTGGGTTCTGGTTCGAAGGACTTCACGGCGGATGAGTCGGGTAATGGTTCTGTGGTCGTGCCGATTACGGTGGATGATTCTGTGGCCGAGCCGGTTGAGGCTGCGGTGGCGTTTGAGACGCTGAAGTCTTCGGATAAGGAGGCGCAGGAGAATAAGGCTGCGGATCTGCCGGAGGGTTCTGCGGATGATGTGATCGCGGAGCATAAGGACATCGAGGATGCGGCTCAGACGGTGACCTCTGAGGATGCTTCTAAGGTGTTGCCGAAGCCGAAGCGCCCGCAGGAGGGGGTGTCTCCTTCCAGTCAGGACGACAAGGATCAGGTCAACCCGGAAGATGAGTCTTCTGATGAGTCGATGCCGTCGTCTGAGAAGCCGGTGCCGGAGCCTTCCTCCCAGGCGCCTGTGGAGACGCAGGAGCCGACGGCGTCGGTGACTGCTGAGCCTGCGGAGCCGTCTGATTTGGAGCCGTCTATTAGTACGTCGGTGGATCCGAAGACGATGGAGATCGCCCCGGGCGGCAAGGTTGTCGATACGGTGTCGTATAAGGGTCTGAAGCCGGGTGTGGAGTACACGCTGAAGGCTGAAATGCGCGACAAGGATGATCAGGATCGTGTGATTGGTTCTGGTGAGAAGACGTTTACCACGCCGGCCTCGGATGCGGAGTCTGTGGATGGTTCCGTGGACGTGGACATCTCGTTTAATGCGAATGCCAAGGATGTGTCGTCTGCGGTGGCGTTCGAGGAGCTGACCTCGAAGGTTGTCGACGCTAAGGGCAATGAGACCCCGGATGTGTCGTCGCCGAACGCGATCGCGGAGCACAAGGACATCAACGACGCTGCTCAGACCGTGAACTCTGAGGAGAAGCCGGGTACTGCGAAGCTTGAGCTGAAGAAGTACATCGGTACTGAGGAGTTCACCGGTTCCGAGAAGCCGCAGGATTCCCCTGGTGCTGATGGTGTGGTGGATGCGCAGGATGCGTCGAAGGCGTTTGAGGCGAAGGATGCGGATCAGGAGCTGACGGTGACCTTTGTGGTGACCAACACTGGTGGTCTGGATCTGAAGGATGTCTCTGTTGCTGATGAGCTGACGGATGCGGATACTGCGGGTATCGAGCTTGGTGAGATTACTCCTGCCAAGCAGGACATCAAGGTTGGTGAGTCGGTGAACTTCACTGCGAAGATCAAGGCTCCGGAGGCTGGGACGTTGCATGCTGATGAGGCGAAGGCAACGGGTGTTCCGGTGGATGAGAATGGCAAGGAGGTTGCGTGGACGGATGTTGATGGCAAGGAGCACAAGCCGGGTGAGTCGGTGGATTCGGATGTGGATCCTGCGCATGCGGTGACCCCGAAGCCGGGCGAGGAGCCTGAGCCTGCTGCTGAGCCGGGCGAGCCGACCGAGAAGCCCGCGAAGCCGACCGAGAAGCCCGCGAAGCCGACCGAGAAGCCCGCGAAGCCGACCGAGAAGCCCGCGAAGCCGACCGAGAAGCCCGCGAAGCCGACCGAGAAGCCCGCGAAGCCGGTGATCACGACGGATGCTGCGATTGAGGATCATGGTGCCTTGGTGGCTGGTGCGACGGTGGTCGATACGGTGAGCTTCAGCAACCTGGTTGTGGGTAAGAAGTATGAGTTGTTTGCTGAGTTGATGTGCAAGGATTCTGGTGAGTCCACGGGTGCGACGGCGAAGGTGACGTTTGTGCCGCAGGTTGCTGATGGTCAGGTCAACGTGCCGGTGACGGTGGTTGATGGTGGTTGCTTGAAGCAGGTTGCTTTTGAGACGTTGTTGAATGCTGATGGTGAGGTGGTGGCTGTGCACCATGACATCAATGATGAGGCGCAGACGGTGTCGGCGCAGGATGTGTTGAAGCCGGCCCCGTCGCAGGAGGTGAAGGCGGCGAAGAAGGATAAGAACGTCACGGTGGTTACCGAGGGTGCGCCTGAGGTGGGTAAGGCCGTGGCTCCGAAGACGCCGCGTCGCTCGATTAAGGCGATTCCGTCTGGTTCCTTGGTGTTTGAGGAGGGTATGCCCTCTCGGATCTAGGGCAGTGACAGTGGCCGGGCGCTTAAAGCGGTGCCTAGGGCTGGATGGGTGAGAGGCCCCCTGTGGTTGGTGGATAACCGCCGCAGGGGGCCTTCCCTTATGTGCAGGGCACGCCCCCACCCCCGATGAACCCCCACGAGGCCGTTACCCCAGCGCGATCCGGTGGAGCAGGGTCCGCTGCTTATCGCTGAAGTTGTCGTCGGAGGCGACCAGGAGCTGCGCGCGGCCGTCGGCAAGCCGGGGTGCCCAGGCCAGGGCCTCAATATTGTCCGGGTGCTCGGGCAGGGATGCGAAGTCGAACACCAATTCCTTGCGCGCGGGCGTCTCGGAGCCGTCGAGGGCCTCCTTGCCCAGCACGTTCGTGGCGCCGTCCAGCGTGACCCGGTAGATCTCGCCGCGATTCCCTCGCCCCGGCACGTAGCCGCGCTCTATGACGTAGAGGCTGCCGTCCTCGCCCGCGATGATCTCGGAGACGCCCCGGTCGCGGGCGCCGGGGTAGAGCGCGCCGACCTCCAGGGGATACTCCGCGAGCGGCTGGCCGGTGTCCAGGGCGTAGTGGGTGAGGCGAACCCGCATTCCGCGTTCCTCTGAGTTCATGGGGCCGTCCTGCACAAGGGTGCCCTCGTTGGCCGTGACGAGCGCGTCCTCCCCGAGGACCGCCAGCCCCTCGTTGGCCTTGTTGTGCCGCACGCCGCGTGTGCCCTCGGAGTCGGGGGCGTGGTAGGAGGGCACGGAGAGGCGCCTGATCTCCTTACCGGAGGCGTCGCTGAGGATCACGGCGGGGGAGCGGAAGTTCCCTTCCTTGGCCCACCCCTCCGAGGTCCACGCGAGCTCCCCGCCAGGGAGGCGGTGTTCTCCACCGCGGTGGCGGTGGCCCCGCCGCCCTGGGCGTGCCCCCACAGGTCGATGGGGGAGCATGGGTCGGCTGAGGCGTCGAGGAGGCGGCGGCCTCCTCCCGGTGGTGCACGTAGGTGTGTGCCCCGGGGTGCCGAGCCCCACGTAGTCCGTCATGGTCACCCGGGCCCCGGCCAGGAGGGCGAGGTGGGCGATGGGTAGCTCGTAGAGTTCACACCCAGGGCGGCGGAAAGTAGAAGGGGTCGTCGGAGGCGAAGAGCGGTGCGGCCTGGGCAGGGGCCGCGATCCCGTGAAGGAGGGCCGCGAGGCAGGTGGTCAGCGCAATAAGTTTTTAGAGGAAATATATCCATAAGGAAATTATTTCGCCCGGCGCGGAACCTGGCAAGTGCGGCGTCGAGGCTGGGCGGGGCGCTGCTTACAATGGTGCCCATGCACATCACGGACCTGCCGGAACGCTCCCAGGACTACCTGAAAAAGATTTATGATCGCCAGGAGTGGGACGGCGGCGCAGCCAGCCTTTCCGACCTCGCTGCGGCCCTGGGGCAGCGCCGATCCACGGCGTCGGAGGCCATCAAGAGGCTGGTCGCCGCGGACCTGGTGGATCACGCTCCCTACGGGGACGTCACGCTCACCGAGCAGGGGCACCGCCTGGCCGTGCAGTTGGTGCGCCGCCACCGCCTCATCGAGTCCTTCCTGGTGCAGTACCTGGGATACCGCCTCGACGAGGTGCACGACGAGGCCGAGGTGCTGGAGCACGCCGTCTCGGATACCTTCGTGGAGCGTATCGACGCCGCCCTGGGGTATCCGCAGCGGGACCCGCACGGCGATCCCATCCCCGGCGTGGACGGCCACGTGGACGAGCCGGGGGCGGTGGCGCTGTCCTCGGTTCCGCCGGGGGCCAGCGCGGTGGTGGAGCGGGTACGCGACCGCGACCCCGCCCTGCTGCGCTACCTGAGCGACCACGGGGTGCTGCCCGGCGCGCGGGTGGAGGTCCTGCCCCCGCCCTACCCGGGCATGGCCCTGCTCAGGGTGGGGCGAGACGAGGTGAGCGTGAGTGCTGCGGCGCTGGAATCCATCCTCGCGCTAAGATAAGAAGCCTATGGCACCCAGTGACCGGAAACCTAAGCGCCAGCGCGGGCGCGTTCCGGTGTCCCACCGCGATACAGAACCGGAAGGCCCGCGCGCCCGGCTTCGCGTGCCCACCGTGCGGCTGAGCATCGCGGAGAGCGCCGTGATCGTGGTGGTGGCCATCCTCATTCTGGGGGCGGTGGCGGTGCCGCTGCGCAACTATTTCCAGGGGCGCACGGACATCGCCCGTACCACCGAGGCCATCGCGCAGAAGCAGGAGGAAAAGGACCGCCTGCTGAGCGAGATCGACCGCTACGGCTCGGAGGCATACCAGCGCGAGGAGGCTCGCAAGCGCCTGGGCGTGATCGAGGAGGGGGAGACCGCGTTCCGCATCCTTGACCCCGCCATGAGCACCGGTTCCGAGGCCGCGCAGGACCAGGACGAGGAGGGCGCGCAGCAGTGGTGGAGTGTGTTGTGGGACTCCATTACCATTCCCGACTCCGCCACGTCCGAGGAGCCGCTGGAGGCCGGCGAGGTGGACACGCACATGCCCATCGAGGAGGAGCGTCCCCTAGACTGATCGGCATGACAGTCAGCGCAGCCGATCTTTCCACCGTTGCCGAGCAGCTGGGCCGCACCCCCCGGGGTGTGCTCGACGTCGCCTACCGCACCCCGGATGGTGCCCCCGCCGTGGTGAAGACCGCCCCGCGCCTGGAGGACGGCACGCCCTTTCCCACGCTGTACTACCTCACCGACCCCCGGCTCACGGCGGAGGCCTCGCGGCTCGAGGTGGCGCACGTGATGTCCTGGATGACCTCGCGCCTGGGGGAGGACGCCGCCCTGGCCGCCGACTACCGCGCGGCCCACGAGCACTACCTCGCCACGCGCAACGCCCTCGAGGACCTGGGCACCGACTTCTCCGGCGGCGGCATGCCCGACCGGGTAAAGTGCCTGCACGTGCTCATTGCCTACGCTCTCGCGGAGGGCCCCGGCAGGCTGCGGCTGGGCACTGAGGCCGTAGCGATGGCCGCCGACCACGGGAACCTGCGTGGCACCGCCATCCCCGCCGACTGGCCGACCGCCGAGGGTCTGGGCATCAACCTGGACGACTTTGACTTCTCCCGAGCGTAAGGGGCACCCGATGACTCGATTCGCCGCTATCGACTGCGGAACCAACTCCATCCGGCTGCTCATCAGCGAGATCGTGGGCGGGGTCCCCCGGGAGATCCACCGCACCATGGAGATCGTGCGCCTGGGGCAGGGTGTGGACGCCACCGGCGAGCTGCACCCCGACGCCCTGGCGCGCACTCGCGCTGCGCTGGAGCGCTACGTGGACACCATGCTCTTCGAGAAGGTAGAACGCGTGCGCATGGTGGCCACCTCCGCCACCCGCGACGCCGAGAACCGCGAGGATTTCTTCGCCATGACCGCTGAGCTGCTGGGGCGCGTGCAGCCGGGTGTGCAGGCCGAGGTGATCTCGGGGGAGGAGGAGGCCCTGCTGTCCTTTCGAGGTGCTGTGCGGGACCTGCCCGCCGACGTCGGCCCGTTCTGCGTGATCGACCTCGGCGGCGGCTCCACGGAATTTGTGGTGGGCACCCACGACGGCGACCTGGCGGGGGCCACCTCCGCGCAGATGGGCTGCGTGCGGCTCACTGAGCGGATCATGCGCAGCGACCCGCCCACGGCCTCGGAGGTGGAGATCGCCCGCGACTACATCCGCGAGCGCCTGGACACGGTCACCACCCTCGTGCCGCTGTCCCGGGCCGCGACCTTCGTGGGCTGCGCGGGCACCTTCACGACCCTTTCTGCGCTGGCCCAGGGGCTAGAGCGCTACGACCCCTCCATGATCCACTGCTCGGAGTTGAACTTTGATGCCCTGCGGGTGCTCACCGGCCAGCTCGCCGCGACCCCCTCCGCCGAGCGGGCCATGAACCCCGTGATCCACCAGGGGCGCGCCGACGTGATCGGCTCCGGCTCCATCATCGTTCAGGAGATCATGGACGTGATCGAGCGGGAAACGCCCGCGAGGTCCTTTGTGATCTCGGAGAAGGACATTCTGGACGGGATCATCGACAGCCTCCGCGATCCTGCTTGATCCTGCCGCGCGCTCACGCGCTATACTCGACCGAAGCACCCGCCCGGTGCTCCGGGAGCCCGTGTTCTGGTCCCCAGGCCGGGTGGCGTAGGCCCCTATAGCCCAATTGGCAGAGGCAGCAGACTTAAAATCTGCTCAGTGTCGGTTCGAGTCCGACTGGGGGCACCGTGAGCGGGGGAGATGCATCTCTTGTCTTACTTTTGGATGGACAGCGTTGCGATCTCTTTCTCCCCCCGCATTGCTGAACTTTTTGATCGTGCTGCCCACGGTGGTGGTCTTTTCTGGCTCAATCCGGGTGTAGGGCGGTATTTTTACACAGGCGGTTGATCCCGGTGGGGGAGAACCACTCCACGAGCGGTTCCCGCGTCCCGTCCTGGAAGATCACGCCTATGCCCGTCATTACCTCCCAGGAGTGGGGGTGGCTGTCAATCCCATAAAAATCGTCGGGGTCAAATCCCAGTTCTGCTCCCTCGTCTGAATCGGTGTACTCGTAGAACACGTACCCTTCCTTCACTGGCTGATCGAAAATCTCGTTGAGGGTGAATTCGTCCTACGAATAGACGGTCTCGGCGATCTCCCTGCTCTTATCCTCCGACGAGCAGCCTGCGGTGAGTCCCGCCGCCAGGAGGGTGACGGTGGCGGTCGCGGTCCGGGATAGTGAGGCTATGCGCGACGGCATGATTGTAGGAGTACCTGTCGTGGGTTGGCAGGGTGGAGGCGCCCATTATTACCTGGCCGCGGTGCCCCGGCAAGCGGGGCCGGGGAGGGTTCGCGGCTAGATCCCGTTCTGGAACAGGGTGTTTGCGGCTTGAATGGTATCTATCTCTTCCTCGACGTATTCCCCGGTGCAGGTGCCGTTGAGGGCGGCGATCACGGCACCTGCGGTCTCGTGCTGTAGCGGTTCGAGGGAGTGGTGGAAGCCGCCGCCGAGCGGCGGGAACGGGTGCGGGATGGGGCCATGCGGCACTGCCCGCCGTCGAGGCGGCCGTCCGCCCATTCCTGCGCGGAACGCAGGGCGTAGTAGGCGGTGGGGCCCGGGGTGTCATCGCCCGCGTTGAGTTGGGTGAGGAACCCTGAGCCGGGGCACAGGTCGCGGGCGGTGCCGGGCTGGAGGCAGGCGCTGGGGCTGCCGTACTGCGGGCTGCCCAGGGCGACGTAGACGGCGGTGTGCTCGGCGCCGCCGAGGTTCTTCAGGTAGTGGCGGGCGCTGATACCCCCCGGCGCTGTGCCCCACCAGGGAGATGGTGGCCTCCGAGTCCTCGGCGCGCACCCGATCAATCTCCTGGGCGAGGGTGGTGGCGTCGGCGCGTGGGCCAGTGGCTGGTAGGGCAGGGTGCCCACGCCCTGGCCGGGGAGGATGAACACCACGCGGTGTGGGGCGGGCTGCGTCGCTTGGTCCGCCTGGGCGGGCGTCGCGCAGCATGCGAGGCCGGGGACGGCGGCCGTGGCCGCCTTAGTATGTAAGGGTAGGTTAAGTTGCATTAGGCTATACTAATATTTTTACCCATTCCCGTACTGTGGTGTTTCTCACATCCGCTATGCCTGCCCGGTGAGCGTGAGCCAAATAAGCGCGATGTTGAGCGCCACGATCGCCGCGCACACTACGGCCGCCGCCGCGTTCAGGGCCGTGGGGTTGGCCCATCGCCCCATCACCGGGGTGCGGGCGGTAAGCCACGCCAGGGGGATGAGGGCGAAGGGGATGCCGATGCTTAAGACCACCTGACTGAGCACCAGGGCCCAGGTGGGCTCGGCCCCCGAGATGAGGATGACGAGCGCGGGCACGAGGGTGATGCACCGGCGGGCCAGCAGGGGAACGCGGAAGCGGAGGAGATCGCGCATGACCATGTCCCCCGCGTAGCACCCCACGGAGGTGGAGGCCAGCCCGGAGGCGAGCAGACCGATGGCGAAGATCACGCCGATGCCCGCCCCGAGGTGCGTGGCCACGGCCTGGTGGGCGCCCTCGATGGTGTCCGTGCCCTCCACACCGCGCAACGCCTGGGCTGCCAGGCAGAGCATGGCGATGTTCACGCTGCCCGCTACGCTCAGGGCCAGGCCCACGTCCGCCTTGGTGGCGCGCAGGTGATGGCGCATTCCCTCCTCGCCCTGCGGGCGGAAGCGGTGGTCGCGCACCAGCCCGGAGTGCAGATAGATGGCATGCGGCATGACGGTGGCCCCGAGCATGCTGGCGGCGAGCACCACGGTGGGGGTGCCCTGGAACCGGGGGACGAGCCCCTGCGCCATCGCGCCCAGGTCGAGCCCGGAGACGAATAGCCCGGAGACGAATCCGAGGGTGATGACGGCCAGAAAGCCCACGATGATGGCCTCGAAGCTGCGCTGGGTGCGCTGCCCCTGGAGGATGAGCATGGCCAGGGAAACCGCCGAGACGATGAGGCCGCTGAGCAGGAGGGGGGTTCCGAAGAGGAGGTGAAGGGCGACCGCGCCGCCGATGACCTCCGCGATGTCCGTGGCCGCCACGATGATCTCCGCCTGGCCCCAGTAGAGCCAGCGCGGGGTGCGGGGGAGTCGCTCGGCGAGCTCCGCCGTGAGGCTGCGCCCGGTGACGAGTGCGAGCTTGGCGGAGAGGTACTGCACCAGGGCCGCCATCAGGTTGGCCAGGACCAGCACCCACAGCAGGAGGTAGCCGTACTCCGCCCCGGCGGAGAGGTTGGCGGCCACGTTGCCGGGGTCCACATATGCGATGGCGGCCACGAAGGCGGGGCCGAGCAGGCTGGTGATCCTTGGATGCCTGCGGGCGGGGGCCTCGGGGGAGGAAAACACCGTTTCACCTCACGATCATGAAAAGTTCAATTTGTTGAACTCATGGTAGCCGTGAGGGCCCTCGGAGGACAAAAGCGGAAAAAGGGGGAACTTTGAAGGTGCATGCCGCGTTCACCATAGTGACATGCTCCGAGCAAAGGAAAGGACTGGGGAACCGCGATGAGAAGCAGCAACCCGGTATTTAGCAACCTCACAGAGACCACCGAGCGCGAGCTGCGCGAGGGCAGCTACCAGCAGGCCTCCGCCGAGCGCCCGATGACCATCGACGACGTGGTGACCAAGACCGGCATCACGCTCGCCATCATTATCGGCCTGGGCATCGTGAACTTCGTGATCGGCATGATGGTCAACCCCAGCCTGGCGGTGCTGCTCACCGGCGTGGGCGCCATCGGTGGCTTTATCACCGTGCTGGTCTCCGCGTTTAGCAAGAGCTTTGGCTCCGCCGCCGTCACCCTTATCTACGCCGCCTTCGAGGGGCTGTTCGTGGGCGGCTTCTCCTTCCTCTTTGCCAACACCGGCTTCACGGAGGGGATGACGGGCAGCGGCAGCGCGGACATGGCGATCATCGGCCAGGCCATCCTGGGCACCGTGGGCGTGTTCATCGGCATGCTCGTGGTGTACCGCACCGGCGCGGTCAAGGTCACGCCCAAGTTCAACCGCATCCTCACCGGTGTGATCGTGGGCATCGCGGTGCTGGCCCTAGGCAACCTCCTCACCGCGCTCATCTTCGACTTCAACCCGCTGCGCGACGGCGGCCCGCTGGCCATCGTGTTCTCCCTGGTGTGCATCCTGCTCGCCGCGATGAGCTTCCTCCAGGACTTTGACCAGGCCGATCGCCTGATCCGCGCCGGCGCCCCGGCGAAGAACGCCTGGGGCGTGGCCCTGGGCCTGGCGGTCACCCTGGTGTGGCTCTACACCGAGATCCTGCGCCTGCTCAGCTACCTGCGCAACGACTAAGCGCGGGTCCCCGGCGAGGAGGCAGGGGAAGTATAGAAAAGGAGGGCCCGTCCCGGCAGGGGACGGGCCCTCCTTTTCTATGGCGAGGAACCCGAAAGGGCGCTCTAGGAGGCGTCGAGGGGGCGCCCGTTGAGGCTCACCTGAGAAAACACCGGGGAGCCGTCCATGGTCACCGGCTCGCTCAGCTCCAGGGTGACGCGCTCCGTGGAGCCGTTCGGGTTGATCTGCACCCCCTGGCCGGTGGCGGAGTCCGTGTCCCACTCCCACTCCAGGGCAGTGACCTGGTTGGCGCCAAAGCAATCGAGCTGCACCTGCGAGGGCTCGACGGTGGGGGTGCGCGTGCAGTCGATGAACTGCGTTGCGTTCGCGTTCAGCTCGGAGGGGGCCGAGCTGGTGGTGGCGCTTGCCGAGGCCGTGGAGGCCGGCGCGGAGGCGGCGCGCTGCGGGGAGGCGGAGAAGCTGGTGGCGGTGGCCACCTTGTCCTCGGAGTCCTGCTGGTGCGGCGGGCTGCACGCCGCGATGGCCAGGGCGGAGGCCGCCACGGCGGCGAGGGCGAGGGAACGGGAAATGGTCATGGGGGTAAGTCCTCTCGGGGAAAGAACGGGAACCTTACTTGGAGGAACGGGGGGTAGCTGCCTTGTCCGAATCATAGGGTGCCGCAGAGACGACCGTCACGGTGAGCGTGTTGCCGTTGGGGGCGGTGTACTCGCGGGTCTCGCCCTCCTTGGCACCCACCACGGCGGCGCCCAGCGGGGACTGCTCGGAGTACGTCTCCAGATCCTTGTTGTCGGAGGCGGCAGCGCGGGTGCCGATGAGGAAGGTCTCCTTATCGTTCTCGTCGCCGTTGTAGTAGACGTGCACCACGGAACCCACGTGGGCCACACCCTCGATCATGCTGGAGCGCTCCGTGGTGGAGTTGGCCAGGATCTCGGAGATCTGCTTGATGCGGGCCTCCTCCTGGTCCTGCATCTCGCGGGCGGCGTCATAACCTGCGTTCTCCTTGAGATCGCCCTCCTCGCGGCGCTCGTTGATCTCGGCGGCCACCACGGGGCGGTGGTCGATCAGGGCCTGCAGCTCCGACTCCAGCTTGGCCTTGGTCTCCGGGGTGATGTACTGCTTCTGCTCATCTGCCATGTGGGTGTCCTTTCACCAGTTCATCGTTATGCGTGCAGGTCTAGCATAGGCGCGCTACAGATCCATGTAGGAGGGGATCTGCGTGGAGCATCCGTAGACGCTCCCGGATACCGCCCGGTCGCGCGTGGGGATCTCCACCGCGAGGCGCTGCGTCTCCGGGCCTCCGGCGGGGATCAGCACCTCGCGGCGCCCCACCTCCGCCTTGTCGTAGTTCATCGCGGTGACGATGCAGTAACTGGGCACGCCTGGTTGGCTGCGCGTGACGTCAATGTCCAGGTGCATGGTGGCGTCGTCCACCCGCTCGAAGTTGGTCATGGCGGCCTTCACCGTGGGCTCGTCGCGCGTGGAGAGGTAGCGCGCCACCACGATCACGAACGCGATGAGCAGCACCACCATGAGGACAGCGATGACCTTCCCGCTGAGTCCCTTGGACCCCTCGGTGGGGCGGGCGGCGCCGTACCGGGACCGGGGACGCTCAAAGGGCTGTGAGGCCATGTGTTTCCACCACCAGTGCAAAACGTGTGCGAACAGTCCTGTATAGACTAGCCGATTTATATGCCCTCCTCGGCAATCGAGGGGCCTAAGATGTGGGCACATAAAAACGGCACGACGTGCCCGCGCCGCACGAACAAGAGGAAAGGAACCGTGATCCACGTGAGCGGACTGCGCCTGCTAGCGATCCACGCGCACCCGGACGACGAAGCCTCCAAGGGTGCCGCCGCGATGGCCAAATACGCCGCCGAGGGGCACCGCGTGATGGTACTCACCTGCACGGGGGGTGAGCGCGGGGACATCCTCAACCCGGCGATGGACCGCCCCGGAATTCGGGAGAACATCAGCCGGGTGCGCCGCGAGGAGATGGAGCGCGCCGCCGCCGCGCTGGGGGTGGAGCACCGCTGGCTGGGGCACGTGGACTCCGGGCTGCCCGAGGGCGACCCGCTGCCCCTGCTGCCGGAGGGCTGCTTTGGGTTGGAAAGCGGCGAGGACGTGGCCGTGGAGCTGGTGGAGGTCATCCGCCAGTTCCGCCCGCACGTCCTCATCACCTACGACGAAAACGGCGGCTACCCGCACCCCGATCACCTCAAGGTGCACGAGGCCTCCATGATCGCCTGGGAGAAGGCGGGCGACCCGGCTTTTGCCACCGAGGACCCCGAGGGCGGCGGACCCCAGGAGCCCTGGGAGCCGCTCAAGCTCTATTACACCCACGGCTTTGTGTACGAGCGCCTCAAGCTCTTCCACGACCTCCTGGTCGAGCGCGGCGATGCCAGCCCCTATGCCGAGATGCTGGGCCTGATGGAGGAGAGCCAGGTGGACATCATGGCCCGGGTGACCACCCAGGTCCCGTGCGCCGAGTTTTTTGAGGCGCGGGAGGAGGCGCTGCGCGCGCACGCCACCCAGATCGATCCCCACGGGGGTTTCCTCATCACGCGCGCCGCCGAGCAGGCGCGCCTGTGGCCCACGGAGGAGTTTGAGCTGGCCGCCACCAGGGTTCCCACCGCCCTGCCAGAGAGCGATCTTTTTGCCGGGGTGGAGCGCCCCTAGCCTCACATCGAGGCGCGGCGGCGGGGCTTGGAGGAGCGCGGGGCAGGCAATACACTGGTGGGCGTGATGATGGTGTCTGATCTCTCCGCCTACGCCGCTCAGGGGTACTCCGTGCTGGCCCAGCAGGCCAGCGGCCCCCTCGGCGCGGACTTCGGCAAGGCCTCGCCCATCGGCCTGCTGGTACTCGTGCTACTTGCCGCCGCCGTGCTGTACCTCGGCTGGGCCTTTCACCGCCGCTTTAGCCGGATGAACCGGCGCCGCATGTTCGCAGAGAAGCGCGGCATCGACCCCTTCGACGAGCAGTCCCTGGACGCGGCGATGGAGCAAGCGGGCGTGCTCGATCACAAGAAGAAGCACTGGCTCTAGGGCCCATGAGCCGGCGTAAACTAGCGCGTGTGACCCTCCTCCCGCGCCGCCTGCTGTACCCGCTCTACGAGCTGCGGTTGCGCCGGGAACTCAAGGGGTTGCCGCAGCCCCGCCACGTGGCCGTCATGTGCGACGGCAACCGGCGCTGGGCGCGCGAGGCGGGCTTCGAGGACGTTAGTCACGGGCATCGCGTGGGCGCGCGCAAGATCGGGGAGATGGTGCGCTGGTGCCGCGACACGCAGGTGGAGCTGGTCACCGTGTACCTGCTGTCCACCGAGAACCTGCGCCGCAGCCCCGAGGAGCTGGGCATGCTGCTGGCGATCATCGCGGACGTGGTGGACGAGCTGGCCTCCCCGGCCAACAACTGCCGGGTACGCCTGGTGGGGCACCTGGAGGCGCTGCCCACGGAGGTGGGAACGCGCATCGCGCAGGCGGTGGCCAGCACGCAGGGGCACACTGGCGTGGCCGTCAACGTGGCGGTGGGCTATGGTGGGCGTCAGGAGATCGTGGACGCCGTGCGTGACCTCGTGGAGCACGAGGTCGCTGCGGGCACGCCGGCGGCGGAGCTGGCGGAGAAGGTCACCGTGGACTCCGTATCCCACCACCTCTACACCTCCGGCCAGCCGGACCCCGACCTGCTGATCCGCACCTCCGGCGAACAGCGCCTCTCAGGGTTCCTCCTCTGGCAGACCGCCTATTCGGAGATCTGGTTCACCGACACCTACTGGCCGGCCTTCCGCCGCATCGACTTCCTACGCGCCCTGCGCGAATACTCCAAGCGCACCCGACGATTCGGAAAGTAGAGCACGCCCATGACCCAGGTTTTGTACCAATCGACCTACGGAGCCACCCGACGCTACGCCAAGGTCCTGGCCCAGCGGCTCAACACCACCGCCGAGACACTCGAGGACTTCGGGCGGCTCGCACACGCCGAGGAGGGCGAATTCGCCGAGCCACTCGTGGTGCTTTCCCCGGTTTTTGGTCCCTCCATCGCGGCAGCCTCCTACGTGGCTCACCATGATCTCGGCGGGCGGCCGGTTGCCTGCGCGGCGGTGGGAATGGCTCTGCTCCAGGAGGCGCGTCGTAAAGACCAGATGGCCGGGATCCTGGGAGATAAGGCTGACCGTGTCCGCCGCTTTTACCTCCCCGGTGCCCTTTATTACTCTCGCATCTCCGTTGCGCACCGCCAGATCTTGCGAGGCATCGTGGGGGCGCTGCGCCTTAAACCAAGCAAGACCGATAACGAGAAGACCATGATCCAGACATATAATAAGGACCTGGACCAGGTGGACCTGACCGAGCTAGATCCCATCGTTGAATGGGCGCAATTTGAAACTCATCACTCACTGCCGAATGCTCATTAAGTGCACGCGGACAAAAACAGCTCAGCTCGAATGAGCTGTTCAAGCGATTCCCGTACCCGGGATGCAGTAGGAACTTGTTTTCAGTATAACAAAGCTCCGCTGGTGCTCCGGTTTGCTACCGGACTATTGGCGGAGCTTTTATGGAGATCGCCTAGGAGGCCGCGAGAATGCCCATGCGCCTAGTCCTGGTGATTCCCCGGTAGACTTCGGGCGAAGGCACCGGTTCCTACGGAAGCAGCCAACAAGCTCTGCGGCGGAGAAGTTACTCGTGGTCTTGCTCGTAATTCTTCGCCTCTTTTAGGAGGGTCTCTTAGTCCTTTCCGTGGACATCCATGGAGGTGTCACCCGTGTAGGCCTTCGGCCCGGCGGATTAGGAGGAGCCGCCGACGGGCGGGGCGCGTTGCAGCGCGGGGAACTTTTCTGTGCCCAGTAACGACAACTCTCTTGATCAGCAGTACTCTACCGTCGTCGGCGGGCCAGCGGCCTCGTCCGGCGTAGACAAGAAAGGCGTGACGTGAATACTCCCGTCCTCGCAGATCAGGGGCCAACGGGTCCCGAGCGGCCCGGGGTCGCACCTCCTGGCCGCTCCGTTGCACCTGACCGACCGAGCCGCAGTGTCCGAGCCCAGCTGGCGGCGTTTATCCTGCGCTTACACTTCTACGCGGGCATGGCTGTGGGGCCGTTCGTTCTGGTTGCGGCGCTTACGGGCGCTGCCTATGCCGTGGCTCCAACACTCGAATCTATGGTCTATCGGGACCTCATTACCGTGGACGCAGTGGACGCCCCGATGCCGCTTAGCGAGCAGGTCGCCGCTGCTCAGCGAGACCACCCCGGCTTGGAGGTCTCCCAGGTGTGGCCCGCTCAGGAGCAGACGGATTCCACCCGCGTGTTATTCACGGACCCGGCGAACCCGGACGATAACCCGCTGGCTGTGTTCGTGGACCCGGCGGATGGCGGGATCCTCGGTGCCGAGCCCACCTATTCCGGACTCGGAGAGTTGCCGCTCCGGCGCTGGATTTCCGAGCTTCATGAGAGTCTGCACCTGGGTGATCCGGGCGAAGTCTACTCCGAGCTCGCCGCATCCTGGCTGTGGGTCATCGCCCTCGGTGGGGTCTGGCTGTGGTGGCGCCGCGTGCATACAGCCCGGCTGCGGGCCCGGCGAGACGGGGCCACCACTCGTCCGCGCATGCTTGGTGGCATCCCTGGTGCCCCCGCAGGACGACGGGGGGCACGGCGTCGGGCCATGAACCTCCACGCCGTCACCGGCGCCTGGCTTTTCGTAGCGGTGCTGGGCCTCTCGGCCACCGGCATTACTTGGTCCCACTTTGCCGGCCAGAACGTGGACTCCATGGTCACGGCGATGAAGTGGAAGGCTACCCCGATCGAAACGGACCTCGGTGCACAAGGTGGGGAAGCCGGAGGCGCGCATGCGGGGCATGAAGGACACGGCGGCGCGGAGCCGGAGGGCACGCCGGTGTCTGCGGACACCGTATCCTCCCAAATAGAGCGGGTGATCGCCACCGCTCGGCAGCAGCATCTCACCGGAGAGCTCATCGCCCGTGTGCCGTCGGAGCAGGGCAAGGCGTGGCAGGTCTCCGAGCGCTGGGTGCCGTGGCGGCTGACCTCGGATGCCGTCTCCATTAACGGGAGTACCGGGGGTCTGGTGGACCGTCAGGACTTCGCCGACTTACCCCTGTTTAGTAAGCTCCGGGCCTGGGGTATCTACCTCCACATGGGCATCATGTTCGGGCTGCCGCTACAGATCGTGCTCTTCGTTGTGGGGCTGGGCATCGCCCTGATTACGGTGCAGGGTTACCGGATGTGGTGGTGCCGTCGGCCGACGCGCGGTTCGCGTAGCCTCGCCGGTGTTCCCGGTCTGCCAGCGGGACTGACCCGGGATGCCCTGTCCGTGTACGCGATGGCGGCGATGTTCGCGCTGACCGTCGGGGTTTTCCTCCCGACGGTCGGGGTCTCGCTGGCAGCTTTCGTGCTCCTGGATGCCGTGCTCGCGCTCCGTGCCGGGAGCAGGAACCGCCGCACTTGTTCTGCTTCAATTTCGTCCGATTCCGTGCGCGGACAACAATAGGATTTGACCCAGAACGGGTCGGTGGGTCCTGCCCGGAGGCAGATCCAGCCAAGAGGTTATGACGAGGCTTCCGGCCCTGGGAGGTCCATGACCGACCACGGCAGCGCCACCCGACCCCAGCATACCTCCGGGAGGTGCTCGGCCAGCGGCTGGACCCCGGAGGCGTTTGCCAACACGGCGTCCAGGTAGCGGTGGCCGGTGTCCGGTGCCACGAACACCGTGGCTTTGTCGTCCCTACACTCCGTCTCCCATGTAGCCGCAGCGAAGGTCGCCCCGGACCTCAGCCCCGCAAACACGGAGTGCCGCCGCAGCAGCTCCACCACACCCGCCTTCCCCACGCCAAAGGACACCCAGTACACCCGCGAGTACAGCGCATGCGGCACGTTTTGAAACGCGATGCTGCTGCCGATCCCCCGCGATGAGCATGCCCAGGCTCTCCAAGTGCTCCGAGCCGAAGGTCACGCTGCCGAAGGGCTGGACGTCTACAAGTTCCGTTGACATCCCAGATCCGCGTAACCCTAGAAGCAGCGCCCTGCTGGATGCCCCGGAGCCAACGGGGGGCGACCAGGCCAGCGGTGTCGTGCTCGAGGCACCGGAGGACCGCTGCGAGCGAGCCGGCCACGGGACCGTATCCCAGGTAGTGCTCGACGCTGTGGTACTGCCGCATCCAGCGCCAGCCGGGGTTCTCCCGGAGCAGTTCCCGGATTCGCGCCACCCGCCGATTCTGGTCCATGTGCAGTGACATCGAGGGTGTCATCTGCTCCAGGTATAGGCCGAAGATCCGCAGCTGCACCGCCAGCACGGGGTCCACTGTGGTGGAGCCGACATCGCGCAGTCCAGGCCGGCCTCGGGGCAAGCCAGAGCAAGGGCGTGGGCGTAGATTCCGCTGGAAGAATCCACGACCGTGTCACCGGGAGCGATGCGCCCGGTATCTAGGAGATGGCGCACCGCACAGTGGGGCGGAGAGAGCCTTCATTGTCTCGAAGCGCAGCGCATACAGGGGTGGGTCGGTACCGAGCTGGATGAGATCAGACAGGCCGACGGGCTGGTTAACGTCCGTGGACAGGGTGATGTCGGGGGCTTGGTCTGTGATCACCGATGGCCTCCGTGACAGTAGGCGCGAGCCCGCAGGCGCTGAGAGCGGGCCTACAGACGCGGGCACGGGACAGGAACGGAGAGAAGCTGCGGGGGTCGGTGGGCAGGAGCACGCCCGCTAGGCCTCCGGAGTGCGACACCTGGATGTGGGGCGTGGGTTGAGTAGCTGGTTCTCTCCAGGGCGCTGGCGGTTGTCACCCAGCCGGCGGCCCGCGCGTCCCCGTCTGCGATGGCGCGGTCCAGTTCCGCCAGGAGCTGGTCGTACCGGGCGATCTGCCGCCGGGTGGCGGTGGGGTGGTGCATCCGTCTCCACCGGCCTTCCGCAGCGGCACCCGACGAGCAGCATAGGTGGCATCGGCCGCAACCAGCGGCGCAGCACTCGCCCTCGCGGTGGACGAAGAGTACGACTGTGCCGAGGATACAACACATCACAGGGCCGCTCGCGCCTTCCGCTGCTACAGCGATTTCCGCGATCTCCTCGGGGGGGGGATAGAACGGTGCCGACTTTGCTTGAGACAGCGCGCACGCTGGCCACGGCGTCGGCTGTCGAAGATTCTAGTCCCAGGCCGACCTCGATTTGGGAGTCCACTGACAGTGTGCCACCTGTGGGGATGACCCCGGGGTCTAGCCCGCATTGCGCGGCGGTGTGGCGCAGGTGGTCCGGCACCAGTTCCGCAGCACGGCGGGCTTTCTACCGGCCCGGGCGGGCGCGGATGCCCCGGCCTGACGCCGGGGTGAAAGTCGCGTTGCGGTTCAGTGAGGGAGCTGGCACGGTGATGAGTGTGGGTACCGGCCTGCCCGTGAGGCCGAAGGTACCTTAGATGATCTCTCCGTAGTGGCCGTGAGCCCAGCCGGTGGTGGGGTTCATGGTTTGGTCCCTTCCGCTGCACCGTGCCAGGCGAGGATGCAGAGCACCGCCGCCAGGGCGGTGATTCCGGCCAGTGCCGCCGCACCGGGCCAGCCGGCGAGGGGGGAGGCCGGCATCGACCAAGGTCGCTCCGACGCAGACTCCTGTAGATTGGGCGGTTCAGTTGGGGGAGAGCACCGTGCTCCGGGCTGAGCCGGCCTCGTGGACTAGCAGCGTGGTGATGCCCGCTGCGACGATCGCGTGCGCCGCAGCTGTGAGGGAGGTGATGGCCAGCGCCACGGCCACCGCCGTGACTCCGATGATGCGCTGCGGAGAGTGGGTGCCCCGCAGCTGCTGGCCGCCGAACCAGTTGCCCAGGAACAATGAGAGCCCGCACAGGCTCCATACCAGGGAGAACGTCTTGATGCCGATGCCGAAGGTCTCGCCGTAGTACACGGCGATGAACACCAGTTGGCCCATGAAAGCCGCCGTGCGCGCCGCCGGCACACACGCGGCGGTGCGGAAGGAGTCGAGGTACCCCGCCTGCTGCCCGCCAACGGTACCTGAATCCTTGCTGCGGCGCAGCAGCAGTACGGCTGTCAGGCACAGTGCCGCTACGGCCAGCAGATCGCTCCACCAGCCCCACAGCATCGCAGGCAGCGCCAGCACTGGCGCGGAGAGAACTGCGGTGAGCGTCATCATGGAGGAGATCAGCGTGGCCGTGTGCCCCGCCGCAGCGGCGTCTGGCAATGTACCTGAGGCTATCGTGGAGACTGTGGGGTTCAGCATGGACGTCGCACCGCCGACGACAAGGTACAATAAGACTCAGGACCACGTCTGTCCCACGGTCCCGACAAAGCAGGTCAACGTGAGGCCGGCGAGGGACACAGCCGCGATTTTCCGCAGTACGCGTGGTCGAGCAGCGGTGCGAAGGCCACGCTGACGGCTAAGGCCGCCATGCCTCCCAGCCCGCGCAGCGAGCCGAGCAGGGCGTGTTCAGTGTGCGCTTCCTCCGCGATGGCCACCAGGAAGTTGCTGAAGACGGTGAACGGAACCAGGCCCAGCGCCGCCGCCGCGAGGCAGGGCCAGATGAGCCGCACCATCTCGCTGTCGGTGGGGATGTCGGTGGCACCAGGAGTACCGGTTGTACCCCGCCTACCCATGGGCCCGGTACAGTTAGAGCGGAGTTTGATCCGCACTGAACTGGTAGAAAGGGAGGTGCTCTGCGCTCAGCGCGGTGACCCCTTGACCCAGGAACTCCCGAAGCACCGCGGAGTCGGACTGCGCGTAGATTGTGAGCGGGATGCTGCGGCGGAGCGATTCATCTCAGCGCTGCAGGCGGTGAGGCTTCGGCCCAGGTCGAAGCCGCCAGCAAAGTGGCCGTCGCTCGTGGCATTGTGATCATTTTCGGTCCTCTTTCTTTAATCTCTTGTTTGGTGGAGTTTTCATGGGTGGCTTGATCCGAGGAGATGACGCTTCCTCTGCGTCGAACAGCAGCCGGCGGGACCCCGTCCCCGGGTGGCTAACCGGGGTGGGCCGCACGCCAAAGACCTACTCGACTTCCGCGGGTGCGAGGACCTCTGTCATGAGGACCACCTGGTCCGCCTCCATCGCGAGGTTGAGGTCGTGTAGAGCGGCGACGGCCGTCCGTCCGGTTTCCGCCATGAGCCGCAGCTGGTGACGCAGGTCTAGGTGGTTAGTCGGCTCGTCCAGCACTAGCACCGGGGTGCTCTGCGCCAGCATCCGGGCGGATGAGCGTGCGCTGCCGCTCGCTGCCGGAGAGACCTAGCACGCCCCGGTCCGCGATGTGCTCCACTCCAGCGAGGCGGAGCGCGGGGGTGAGGGGTTGTATACTTGCGATCTCGGCGACCGTGAAGTCCAGCTCGGGGTGTTCCTCCTGATGCAGAGCGGCGATGAGGCGGGCGCTCTCCCGCAAGGACAGGGTGGAGAGGTACCTGCCCAGCACTTCGGCCGTGCCCGAGGCGGGGTGGCGGGCGCGGTAGAGCACGAACAGCAGGGTGGACTCGCCGCAGCCGTTCGGGCCGACGATGGCCGTCACCGTGCCTGTCGGCAGGTCCAGATCCATCGGGCCAACCACCCGCCGGCCGCCTGTCTCCACGGCGAGCTGCCGCAGATGCAGCGCGGGCGTCACCGGGAGCCCCCGAAGACGTAGGCGCGGCGGCGGATGAGTAGCAGGAACACCGGGACGCCCACGAGCGCCGTTACCACTCCCAGAGGTAGCTCCCGCAGTGGTGTCACGGTGCGGGGAGGGGAGCAGGTTCGCCCACACCATGAGTAGGGCGCCGACTAGCGGGGCGACGACCGTCAGTCGGTGGTGCCCGGAGCCCAGGACCATGCGCGTCAGGTGGGGGATCACCAGGCCCACGAAGCTGATCGTGCTGTTCACAGCTACGAGCGCGCCCGTGTCCAGGGCGGTGAGGAGAAAGAGGATGCAACGGAGGCGGTGCGGGTCCACGCCCATGCTCGCGGCGGAGGCGTCCCCGCTGAGAGGATGTCCAGCTGTGGGGCGAGGAAGAGCATGGCGGCGAGAGAGCCGGCGACCGCGAGTGCTGCGGCGGGTAGCGGGCTCCAGGCAGACGGTGGTACTGGTCACAGCCTGGAAGCTGAAGGCGAGGACCTGCCGGTGAGGATGAGGCGATTGGGAGACAGGCTCTTGTGTCCGCCGGCTAGTGTGAAGACTAACGCTGCGGAAGTGAGCGCGCCGAGGAAGACCGCTGCGGAGAGAGCCCACATGCCGAGCGCGGAGAATGCGCCTAGGGCTACCACGGTCGCTGCACCGACCGAGGCACCGGAGGAGATACCGAGGATGAAGGGATCCGCCAGCTGGTTGCAGACCATAAGTTTGTCCGGCGATGCCGAGTAGGCTCAGACCTGCGCCGATGATCGAGGCGAGGAGGGCGCGCGGGGCTCGGATGTCCACCACCACGGTGTAGGGGTGACGTCACCGACAGCGATGGTACCGCCGGTCAGTGCGCCCAGAGGTAGGAGGTGGTGGCACCGAGGGGCATCGGCGCGGCACCGAGCGCGGGCTGGGGCCGTCCGGAGTGTCGTGGGCTGATACGCATATCATGGTAATTATTCTCAATAGTGTAGATGAAGGGGGGTGGCCTCGGGGCAGAGTTCGGCTACAGGCTGCGGAGGCCGATCCCTGATTTAAGCGGTGTTGGCGTGTTTTGGAGGGCTCGGAGGTTCGAAACGATCCGCGGAGGGGCTTCACCTGGCCTAACCTGCAGGATCGAGTGGAGGCTTACTTGTTGTGGTAGCTGACGAGTCAGAAACTAAGCTTCGACGAGTAGTGATCGTGCCGTCCATAAAACGCTTGGTGTGATGTTTAGCGCGGCTGTGGCTATCTCCCCGGTAGCGGGGCACTCATTGCTGTAGGGCGCTGTCGCCTGCTAACGGCACTGGTCAAAATGGTGAAAGTTCGTGGTCGTTGTCGCGGCGGTATTTGCTAGGGATGGCCGCGAGGGCGTCTTTACGGATCCTGTAGCCTACCAACGCCGCTTTCACCTTCGACCCACGGCCACCGCAGCTCTTCTTGATCCCATGTTTATTACCTCCCTTACCTGGGGTATTTCTATCTTTTTCGTGCTGTGCTGGTGAAGGTGGATCGGGTGTTCCTTTATTGCATGCGACGCGGGATTGGTGGGTATAAAAACGATTCAAAATTTGAAGTGGTAGTGGCATGGTACTGACTCTCTTTTTTTTTAGGTATCGGATATGGTAAATGACACTTGTTTAGATCAATTTGAAATCCAAATATGACTGCATTAGTGAAAATGTGTATAATCCGGCCATTAAACTGATCCAAGGAATCGAAATTTCCTAGGAATTGGGGTGGGTAATTGCGTATTTTCGTCGCTCCATAAAACTGGAATGTGCACGATATTCGTCCTCTTTCTTGCTGTAAGATTTTAAGGAAGAAGTGTGCTGCTTCATGGTTAGCGTTTTTGTAAATGGGACAATTAATCTGAGATTAATTATCTTCTTGGGTAGGTGAAAACGGAGGTGAGATGTATAGATAAACTTCCTAAATTTTACGCATCCTGACCCTCTGCACGCGGTGATCGCTATCCTTGGTGAGCACCAGAGAGGCCCGCACCCGGGTCGGGAGAATGTTTTCTACGAGGTTGGGTAAGTTGATGGACTGCCAGATCTCCCGGGCGGCGCGGGTCGCTGCGGCATCGTCAAGCTCAGCGAAGTGGCTAAAGTGAGCCCCGGGCTTGCGGAAAGCCCCCTGGCGCATAGTGAGGAAGCGGTCGATGTACCAGCGCTCGATCACGCTGGTGCGTGCGTCGACGTACACGGAAAAGTCGAAGAGATCGGACACCATGAGCGTGGGTCCGGTTTGCAGCACGTTGAGCCCCTCGAGGATGAGGATGTCGGGACGGTGTACCACGTGTTCCTCGTCCGGCACGCGGTCGTAGAGGTGGTGGGAGTACACGGGGGCGCGCACCTCCGGGGCACCGGACTTGACCTCGGTGACAAAGCGCAGCAGGGCGCGGCGGTCGTAGGACTCCGGGAACCCCTTGCGGTTCATCATGCGCCGCGCGCGCAGCTCGGCGGCGGGGTAGAGGAAGCCGTCGGTGGTGACCAGGTCCACCTTGGGGTGGGAGTCCCAGCGCTGCAGCAGCACCTGGAGCACGCGGGCCGTGGTGGACTTGCCCACCGCCACCGAGCCCGCCAGCCCGATGATGAAGGGCGGGTGCTCGCGGGAGGCGTGGGGATGCTGGGTGCCGTCGAGGAAGGTCTCGGTGGCCTCGCTGAGCTTCTGGCGCGCGGTCACCTGAAGGTGAATGAGGCGGCTCAGCGGAAGGTAGACCTCCGCCACCTCCGCGAGGTCGATCTTCTCGCCGATTCCGCGCAGCCGCATCACCTCCTCCTCGGTGAGCACCTGGGGCATGGATTGGCGTAGCTGCCGCCACTGGGGACGGTCGAAGTCGAGGTAGGGGCTGACGACGGGGGCACGCGACATGCCCACCATTGTGCCCCGAAACGCGCCGGGCACGGGCATCGCGCCGGTGGGAAGGCGGCGGGCAGACGACGGGCCGCACGGCGGCGTCGTGGCGGTCCCGTGGCGGTGTGGCGGAGGCAAGGGCCGGGTGCGGCATAAAGAGGTGAGTAAAGGGGCAGGGTGCGGCTAGACTCTCAGGGGAAGTTCCCTCAAAAACGAAAGGTGGCTCAGGCCGCGATGAGCAAGGACGTGCGCACAACCCCCCTGGCCGAGGTGGACCCGGAGGTCGCCCAGGCGATCTCGGGGGAGCTGAATCGCCAGCGCAGCACCCTGGAAATGATCGCCTCGGAGAACTTTGTGCCCCGCGCCGTGCTGCAGGCCCAGGGCTCGGTGCTCACCAACAAGTACGCCGAGGGGTACCCCGGCCGCCGCTACTACGGCGGCTGCGAGCACGTGGACGTGGTGGAGGATCTGGCACGGGACCGCGCCAAAGCCCTCTTTGGCGCGGGGTACGCTAACGTGCAGCCGCACTCCGGTGCCCAGGCCAACGCCGCCGTGCTGCACGCGGCGGCTCGCCCCGGCGATAAGATCATGGGCCTTTCCCTCGCGCACGGCGGGCACCTGACCCACGGCATGAAGATCAACTTCTCCGGGCGGCTCTACGACGTGGTGGCCTACGAGGTGGACCCGGAGACGATGCGCATCGACATGGACCGCGTGCGCGAGCTGGCCCTGGAGCACCGCCCCAAGGTGCTCATCGCGGGCTGGTCCGCCTACCCGCGCACCATCGACTTCGCCGCCTTCCGCTCCATCGCGGACGAGGTGGGGGCGGTGTTGTGGACGGACATGGCGCACTTTGCGGGCCTAGTGGCCGCCGGGCTGCACCCCTCTCCGGTGCCGCACTCGGACATCGTCTCGAGCACGGTGCACAAGACGCTGGGAGGCCCGCGCTCCGGGCTGATCCTGGCCAAGGAGGAGTGGGCCAAGAAGCTCAACTCCGCCGTGTTCCCCGGGCAACAGGGCGGCCCGCTCATGCACGTGGTGGCGGCCAAGGCCACGGCCCTGAAGATCGCGGGCACCGAGGAGTTCAAGGAGCGCCAGCAGCGCACGCTGGAGGGCGCGCGCCTGGTGGCCGAGCGCCTGACCGCCGAGGATTGCCGCGCGGCGGGCGTGGACGTACTCACCGGCGGCACGGACGTGCACCTCGTGCTGGCGGACCTGCGCACCTCCAACCTGGACGGCCAGCAGGCCGAGGACCTGCTGCACCAGGTGGGCATCACGGTCAACCGCAACGCCGTGCCCTTCGACCCGCGCCCGCCGGCAGTCTCCTCCGGCCTGCGCATCGGCACCTCCGCGCTGGCCACCCGGGGCCTAGACTCCGCCGCCTTCGAGGAGGTCGCGGACGTGATCGGCACCGCCCTGGCCGCGGGCCAGAGCGCGGATGTGGAGGCGCTGCGCGCCCGCGTGGCCAAGATCGCGGAGCACTACCCGCTCTACGAGGGCATCGAGGACTGGAGGATGCTGGGCTAAATCCCACGGCACTTAGGCGGCACCCGCGCGGTACCCGAATGCAAGAGCGCACCGAGGCGGTGCCCCGGCCCTCCGTAGGAGCCGTGGGGTGCCGCCTCGGTGCCGCGTGGGGTAGGGGCTGCTAGATCTCGTCGCGCGCGGAGGCGTCGTCCTCCTCGGCGGCGCGCCCCTCGGCTAGGGCGGCGCGCTCTCGGCCCAGCCACTCCGGCTGGTGGGCCAGCAGCTCCTTGATCTCGGCGGTGGTCAGGGGCTTGTCCATGTCGTTGCGCTTGAGGGCGGCGATGGTGATCCCCAGCTTCTGTGCTACCACGGGGCGCGGGTGCGGTCCGGTGCGGCGCAGCTCCGCCAGCCACTCGGGCGGGTTTTCCTGCAGGTCGCGTAGCTCGGCGTGGGTGATGGCGCCCTCGCGGAACTCGGTGGGGGCGGCGGGCAGGTAAATGCCGAGCTTCTTGGCGGCGGTCTGCGCCCTCATCGCGGTGCCGGAGGGGGTGCGCACGTCCTGGTTGGTTTCACTCATGGTGTCTCACGGTAGCATTATCCGCATGTTGCGCCTCGCCTTTGTGACCGGCACGGAACCGGGAAAGTGGTTTGATCGCTTTGCGCAGCGCACCGATCACGGCGGGCTTATGCCCCTGGACAGCGAGGACCCCCTGGCCCTCCTGGATGCGGGGCAGGCGGACCTCGCCCTGGCCCGCCTGCCCGACGCCCGGGTGGGGCAGGATCATCACGTGGTGCGCCTCTACGCCGAGGCGCGCGGCGTGGCGGTGCCCAAGGGCAGCATCTTTGCCGAGGCGGGGGATCCCGTGGGTGCCCCCGACCTCGCCGGGGAGATGGTGCAGTACCGCGTGCCCGCCTCCGGCGAGGTGGACGTGGCCCAGGTGCGCGCCGCGCTGGCCGTGGTGGCAGCCAACGTGGGCGTGGCGGTCGCCCCGCGCCCCCTGCTCAAGATCCTCAGCCGCAAGCAGGTGGTGCCACTGCCCCTGGCCGGGGACGCGGACGAGCGGGGGGAGCCGGTACCGGAGACGCACATCGCCCTGGTGTGGCGCCGCGAGGCGGATAGCGACGCGATCCAGGACTTTGTGGGCATCGCGCGCGGGCGCACCCGGAACTCCTTGCGGCAGGCGGCCCCCAGGCGCAGCGCGCGGGAGAAGGCCAAGGCTAAGCAGGAGCGCCGAGCCGGGAGGGCGCAGGGCGAGCAGAAAAAGACGCAGCGGAATCAGCATCGGGCGGGTACGAACGCGAGCAACCGCAGGAGGAAGAGATGAGAAGGCGGGCGATGGCGGCGAGGTGGGGCGCGGTGGCGCTGTGCGGGGCGCTCGCGGCGGGGTGCGCTGCGCCGGGGGAGAGCCCCGCCCCCGATCGGACCGGCGAGTCGGCGGCCCCGGCCACGGCGGAGGACGCGGTCGGCGGTACCCCGGTGCCGTCGGAGGTGGCCCGCGCCACGGAGCAGGCGGAGGAGGGCGGGGCGATGGTGCTGGCCGTGACCGCCGAGGAGTCGCAGCGCTACCTCGTGGAGTTCAGCGACGGCTCCTCGGTGGTGTACTCCCCGGAGACGGGCGTGCAGCGGGTGCGCGGCAAGCTCGCCCGTATCTGGCTGCGCGAGGGCGGCCTGGGTGCCCCGGTGGGGCTGCCGGTGGCCGACGAGGAGGAGCTGCCGGACGGCAGCGGATGGACCCAGAGCTTTGAGCGCGGCAGCGTCTCCTGGGCCCGGGACGCGGAGGGCCAGTACGGGGCGGAGGTGCAGTCCTAGCCCCGCGTGGGTCTGCGGGGCTGGGGCCGGCGGTAAGAAAACTTCACCCCGCGTTCAACTGCTATCCACCTGCGGTGCCTAGCCTGGCCTCGTGGCCACACCGAACCCGCGCATCTGCCCCCGCATTCGCAGAATGCGGGGGCCTTTTGCCGTGGTGGAGTCACCTATCCGTTGCCCCGCTGTCTTTGTAAGGAATGGAGCCTCATGCCTTCATCGCACGCCCGCACCTACGTGATCGATACTTCGGTGCTGCTCTCGGACCCCCGATGCCTGAGCAAGTTTGCCGAGCACCACGTGATCCTGCCCCTGGCCGTGGTCTCAGAGCTGGAGGCCAAGCGCCAGCACCCGGAGCTGGGGTGGTTCGCCCGCGAGGCGCTGCGGCACCTCGATGAGCTGCGCGCCACCTACGCGCGCCTGGACGAGCCGGTTCCCGCCAACGACGAGGGCGGCACCCTGTGTGTGGAACTCAACCACCAGGATCAATCGGTCCTGCCGCTGCCCCTGCGCGGGGAGGGCGGCGACCAGCGCATCCTGGCCTGCGCCCTGAACCTCCAGGAGGAGGGCCACGAGGTGACGGTGGTGACCAAGGACGTGCCCCTGCGGGTCAAGGCCGGGGCCGTGGGGCTGGACGCGGACGAGTACCACGCCCAGGACGTGGTGCTCACCGGCTACTCCGGCATGGGCACCCTGCACGTTCCCGGGGAGCTTATCGACGCCCTCTACGCCCACGGGGAGGTGGACCTGCCGGAGGGGGAGACCCAGGAGGGCACCCCGGTGCGCGAGCTGCCGCTGCATTGCGGGCTGCGCCTGCAGGGGGCCACCCAGTCCGCCCTGGCCCGGGTGGGGGTGGGCAGGCTGGTGCTGGTGCCGGGGGACCAGCAGGCATTCGGGCTGCACGGGCGCTCGGCGGAGCAGCGGGTGGCCCTGGACCTGCTCAACGACCCGGAGGTGGGCATCGTCTCCATCGGGGGCCGCGCGGGCACCGGCAAGTCCGCCCTGGCCCTGTGCGCGGGCCTGGAGGCCGTGCTGGAGCGCGGGGCGCACCGGAGGATCATCGTGTTCCGGCCCCTGTACGCGGTGGGCGGGCAGTCCCTGGGCTTCCTCCCCGGCTCCGAGGACGAGAAGATGAACCCCTGGGCGCAGGCGGTGTATGACACCCTATCGGGGCTCGTCTCGGACAACGTGCTCGAGGAGATCCACGAGCGCGGCCTGCTCGAGGTGCTGCCCCTAACGCATATCCGCGGGCGCAGCCTGCACGACGCCTTCGTGATCGTGGACGAGGCCCAGTCGCTCGAGCGCAACGTGCTGCTCACCGTGCTCTCGCGCCTGGGCTCCGGGTCCCGGGTGGTGCTCACCCACGACGTCGCCCAGCGCGACAACCTCCGCGTGGGCCGCCACGACGGGGTGCAGGCGGTGATCGAGAAGCTCAAGGGCCACGAGCTGTTCGCGCACATCACCCTGCGGCGCTCGGAGCGCTCCGCGATCGCGGAGCTGGTCACCGACCTGTTGGAGGAGCACTGAGCTCCTCGTTGTGGCGCTCGGTTGCGCGCGGCGGTGGAAAGCGTCACAATCGTCTGCATGTCACAAGCGTCCTTTAGGATCAGAGCGTTCGAGGAGCGGGACTTCCCGCAGGTCCAGGCCATCTACGAGCATGGCCTGGATACGGGGCACGCCAGCTACGAGCGCAAGGCGCCCACCTGGGATAAGTTCCGCACCTCCAAGATCATGGAGACGGTGTTTGTTGCGGTCGAGGAGGAGGATGACGCCAAGGTGCTCGGCTGGGTGTCCGCCGCGCCGGTGTCCTCCCGCCAGGTGTTCAGCGGGGTGGTGGAGGATTCCATCTACATCGGCCCCGAGGCCCGGGGGCGCGGCATCGCCGGTGCGCTGCTGGATCACCTGGTGGAGACCTGCGCCAGGCTGGACAGGTGGGCCATCCACTCCTGGATCTTCCCGGAGAACGAGGGCTCGGCCAAGCTCCACCAGTCGCGCGGCTTTGAGAAGGTGGGCACCTACCACCACCTGGCCAAGATGCCCTACGGGGAGATGGCGGGCCAGTGGCGCGACACGGACGTGTGGGAGAAGCTGCTGCCCAAGCCGGACATCGCGGTGGAGGACCTGCCGGATAACTAAGCTACGTTGTACGCCTCACAGGGCCGGGACACATACGGTGCGCCCCGGCCTATTTTTCTCGGGTGACCGCGTACACGCCGACGCTCACCGCGCAGAAGGCCGCCGCGCCCAGCAGCCCGCCGAGGGCACCCAGCGGTCCCGTGGGAGAGAGGGCGAGGAGGGCCAGCCCCAGCGCGGAGGCACAGATCAGGGCGCGCGGCGCGGCGGGGGAGAGGCCGGGGAGGTAGCCCGCGCGCAGGGCGAGGGCCGTTAAGGCGAACGAGGTGAGCGCGATGCCGAGCGGGGCCAGCCACCCGCTCGTGGCGCACGCGGCGGACATCACGCTCGCGATGCCCACCGCTATGGCGGCCGCCTGCCAGTCGCGCATGATTTAAGAGATCGTCTCCTTCAGCTTGTCTTCCTTCACCCACACCAGGACCGCCGAGCATAGCAGGGCCAGCGGCATGAGGAGCAGGAAGATGGGGGTGAGGGCGTCGTTGTAGCTGGTCTCGATCGCCTGGCGGATGGGCTCGGGCAGGTCCGCCAGCGCGCCGGGGGTCAGGTGCGAGGAGCCGTCGCCGCTGAACTGCTGGCCCGCAGGCAGGTTGCGCTGGAGCTGCGTGGTGAGGTTGCCCACGAACAGCCCGCCCACCAGGGCGGAGCCCACGGAGCCGCCGATCTGCCGGAAGAAGTTGTTGGTGGCCGTCACCGTGCCCACCATGCCCACAGGGAAGGAGTTCTGTACGATGAGCACCAGGATCTGCATGGAGCAGCCCATGCCGAAGCCCAAGAGGAAGAGGTACAGGCCCACGATCACCAGCGAGGTCTCGGCGTGCAGGGTGGACAGCAGCGTCATGCCCACGGCCACGATGAGCAGGCCGACGATGGGGAAGGCCTTGTACCGGCCGAACTTGGAGACGAGGTTGCCCACCATGATGGAGGTGCCTATCAGGCCCACCATCATGCTCAGCAGCATGAGTCCCGCCCGGGTGGGGGTCATGCCGTGGACCATCTGCAGGTAGGTGGGCAGGTAGGCCAGGGAGCCGAACATGAAGATCCCGATGCCGAAACCGGAGACGGTGGTGAGCACGAAGTTGCGGTTCTGAAACAGGCTCATGGGCACCAGGGGATCGTGGGCGCGCGTCTCCACGAACACGAAGAGAGCGCCGACGACCACGGCGGTGGCGATGAGGCCCAGGATCACCGGGGAGCCCCACTCGTACTCGTTGCCGCCCCACGTCATGAAGAGCACCAGGGCGGCGGTGGAGATGGACATGGTGGCCATGCCCAGCCAGTCGAAGCTCAGGCGCGTGGGCTTGGGTGGGAGCTGTAGGAGATAGGAGATGGCGGCGATGGAGACCAGGCCGATGGGCACGTTGAGCCACAGGCCCCAGCGCCAGCCCAGGCCGTCGGTGAACCAGCCGCCGAGGATCGGGCCGAGCACGGCGGAGACGCCAAAGACGGAGCCCATCACCCCCATGTACTTGCCGCGCTCGCGGGCGGTGGTGACCTCGGCGGTGATCGCCTGGGAGAGGATCATCATGCCGCCCGCGGCCACGCCCTGTAGCACGCGGGCCAGGATGAGCACGCTCATGGACTGCGCGGCGCCGCCAATGAGCGATCCGAGGACGAAGAGGGAGTTGGCGAAGAGGAACAGCCCCTTGCGGCCGATCTGATCCCCGAGCTTGCCGAAGATCGGCAGCGCGATGGTCTGGCCCAGGAGGAAGCCGGTAATCACCCACGTCATGTGGTTGACCCCACCCAGCTCGCCCACGATGGTGGGCAGCGCGGTGGAGAAGATCATCTGGCCAAGGAGCTCATGAGCATGGCGAGCATGAGCGCGCCGATGATCCAGGGCAGGCGCTGTTTGCGCGAGGGTTCCTGGTGCTGTGGTGTGTTCGTGGTCATCGTTCCTTCTTGGTCGAGGGGGGTATTGCTCGAAGGTTGCGCAGCGCGCGGTGGCCGCTGGCGCGCAGGGACTCCGCGGTGGTGTCGTGCTCCGCCATCCACATCCGCATGCCCAGTTGCAGCGCGGCGCTGGCCAGGGTGACCACGGCGTGCGCCTCGTACTCGCCGGGGCCGCCCAGCCGCCGCTGGTCCGGGTGGTGGTCCACGTAGCGCTGCACCATCTGGGCCACCGCGTGGTGAACCTCGTGGGACTGCGCGAGGTGGTTGTAGGAGAGCGCGGGATTATTGCGCCGGATCGTCTTGCGGTGCCGCAGGAGCTGGACGTCGTGGTCCGCCACGAAGGCGTGGAAGAGGGCGTCGAGCACCGCCGCCACCAGGTCCTCGTGGCGGGTGTGCACGAAGTCCTCCTGCTCCTCGGGCGGGGGCATGCGCGCTGGGCGGCCCAGCACGGCGATCTCCTTGGACTCCACGTAGTTGAAAAAGGTGCGGCGGGAGACCTCAGCGGCCGCGCAGATGTCCTCCACGGTCACGGCCTCGTAGCCGCGCTCGAGCACCAGGCGGGTGGCCTGCTCCTCGATGGCGCGCAGGGTGGCGCGCCGCTTTGCTTCCCTGAGTGAGGTGGTGTCGTTCTGCACGAGACACGAAGGTACCCCTAAAGTAGACTGGGTGCAAAAATGCACGCGATCTACTTTTGCAGTCCTTTGTGCCTGTGGGTGTTCGATGCCGGGGCCGTAGACATGAAAACCCCGGGACACGGGGCCGTGGCCGCCGCGCCCCGGGGAGGGGAGAGGGGCTTTAGCGCTTATCGCGGTCCGTGTTGGCCATGGCCAGCACGTCCAGGCGCTTGTCCAGTTCTTCCTCGGTGAGCTTCTCGCCGTCCACGAAGCCCAGCTCGATCACTGCCTCGCGGATGGTGATCTCCTTGGCCAGCGCGTGCTTGGCCACCTTGGCGGCGGCCTCGTAGCCGATGGAGGAGTTCAGCGGCGTGACGATGGAGGGGGAGGATTCCGCGAGCGTCTTCATGCGCTTCACGTTGGGTTCGATGCCGTCCACCAGGCGCTCGGCGAACACGCGGGCGGTGTTGGCCAGCAGGCGGGAGGACTCCAGCACGTTGCGGGCCATCATGGGGATGAACACGTTGAGCTCGAACTGGCCCTGGGTGCCACCGAAGGCGATGGCGGCGTCGTTGCCGATCACCTGGGCGGACACCTGGGTGGCCGTCTCGCACAGCACCGGGTTGACCTTGCCCGGCATGATGGAGGAGCCCGGCTGGAGGTCCGGGAGGCGGATCTCGGAGAGGCCGGTCAGCGGGCCGGAGCCCATCAGGCGGATGTCGTTGGCGATCTTGTACAGGGACACCGCGATGGTGCGCATGGCACCGGAGTACTCCACCAGGGCGTCGCGCGCGGCCTGGGCCTCGAAGTGGTTGCGGGCCTCGCTCAGCTCCTCCAGGCCGGTCAGCGAGCGCAGCTCCTCGGTGACCTTGGCACCAAAGTCCGCGGAGGTGTTAATGCCCGTGCCGGCGGCGGTGCCGCCGATGGCCAGCTCGCCCAGGCGGGGCAGCGTGGCCTCCACGCGCTCGATCCCGGCCTCGATCTGGCGGGCGTAGCCCCCGAACTCTTGGCCCAGGGTCACCGGCACGGCGTCCATGAGGTGCGTGCGGCCGGACTTGACCACGGACTCCCACTCGGCGGCCTTGGCGGCCAGGGAATCGCGCAGCACCTTCAGGCCGGGGATGAGGTCCTTCACGGCGGCCTCGGTGGCGGCCACGTGCGTGGCGGTGGGGAAGGTGTCGTTGGAGGACTGCCCCATGTTCACGTGGTCGTTGGGATGGACCTCCACGCCCGCAGCCTTGGCCAGGGAGGCGATGACCTCGTTGGTGTTCATGTTGGAGGAGGTGCCGGAGCCGGTCTGGAACACGTCGATGGGGAACTGATCGTCGTGCTTGCCCGCCGCGATCTCCTTGGCGGCGGCGATGATGGCGTCCGCCAGGGTGGCGTCCAGTGCCCCGGAGTCCTTGTTCACCTGGGCGCAGGCGGCCTTGAGCAGGCCCATCGCGCGGATCTGCGCGGCTTCGAGTCCGCGCCCGGAGATGGGGAAGTTCTCCACCGCGCGCTGGGTCTGGGCACGCCACAGGGCGTCGATGGGAACCTTGACCTCGCCCATCGTGTCGTGCTCAATGCGGTATTCGGTCATTGCTATCACCTTTGCTTCTCGCATGTTCTAGTCCATAGTCCAGTATGGCGTATAAGCGCTGCCCAGGTGGGTGTGATGATGACCTCAGAGGTCGGAGAGGTAATCCACTGCGGAGTACTCCTGGAGCTTGGAGAGCTGATGGCGGGACTCGAGGTAGCGCAGGGTGCCGGACTTGGAGCGCATCACCAGGGAACGGGTGGTGGCGCCGTTGCTGCGGTAGGTCACCCCGCGCAGCATGTCGCCGTTGGTCACGCCGGTGGCGGCGAAGTAGCAGTTGTCCGAGCGCACTAGGTCGTTGGTGCCCAGCACCTGGCCCAGCTTGTGCCCGGCGGCCAGGGCGCGGCCCTTCTCCTCGTCGTTGCGGGGGGCCAGCACGCCCTGGATCTCGCCGCCCATGCACTTCATGGCGCAGGCGGTGATGATGCCCTCGGGGGTGCCGCCGGTGCCCATCATGATGTCCACGGAGTTGGCCACGTCGTCCTGGGCGGCGGCCACGGCCCCGGCCACGTCGCCGTCGGAGATCAGGCGCACCTTGGCGCCCGCGCGGCGGATCTCCGCGATGAGGTCCGCGTGGCGGGGGCGATCCAGCACCACCACGGTGACCTGGGAGGGGTGCAGGCCCTTCGCCTTGGCCACGGCGTTGATGTTGTGGCCCACGGGGGCCTCGATGTCGATCTTCCCGGCGGCCTCGGGGCCTACGGCGATCTTGCGCATGTAGAACACCTCGGAGGGGTCGTACATGGAGCCGCGCTCCGCGGCGGCGATCACAGAGATGGCGTTGGGGCGCCCCTCGGCCATGAGGGTGGTGCCGTCCACCGGGTCCACCGCGATGTCTACCTCGGCGCCAAAGCCGGTGCCCACGTGCTCGCCGTTGAACAGCATGGGGGCCTCGTCCTTCTCGCCCTCGCCGATGACCACCACGCCGTTCATGTTCACGGAGTTGATGAGCTCGCGCATGGCGTCCACGGCGGCACCGTCGCCCTCGTTCTTCATGCCCCGGCCTACCCAGCGGCCGGAGGCCAGCGCCGCCGCCTCGGTCACGCGCACCAGCTCCATGGCGAGATTGCGGTCCGGAACCTCGGTGTTCTTGTGGTTTTCTGGACGGCTTTCATTCATCTGTACTGCGGCCTCCTGCGGGCAAAGTGGTACCAGGGAACCTCTACATTGTTGCACCGCGAGGGCAAAGCGCGGACATATTGCACCCAAATGAGGGTAGGCGGGCGTACTTCTTCTGGACTTTCCGACGCCTCTCCCACGCGGACCGTGTGGCTTTCCGCGCGGGGGTAGTGGGATACTAAGGCGCGTGGCAGAGAAACCAAGGATCTTTCAAGACGGCCGGGACATGACGCTCTCCCTTGTGGCCATCGTGGCGATGATGGTGGTGGGCGTGGGGGCCACCGGCCTGTGCTCCTTCGAGCCGGGCAACCCGGAAAACGGTCCTGTACCTACGGCGGATGCCTCCGCCTTCCTCAGGATGGAGGCCACCAGCGCCGCCTTCCCGGTGCGCCTGCCCGAGGTTCCCGAGGGCTGGATCGCCAACTCCGCGCGCCGCTCCAGCCTGGGCGGGCAGCCGGTGCCGGTGGTGGGCTACATCACCGACCACGAGGGCTACCTCCAGCTCACCCAGACCGGGGAGCCGGTGGCCGAGGCGGTGCGAGGCTACGACGAGGACCTGCGCGAGCGCGACCGCTCCGTGGAGGTCGAGGGTATCCCCATCGAGGTCTACACCTCCACCGACCGCGAGGTCCGCGACCTCTGGGTGGCCGACCTCGGGGATGCCCGCCTGCTGCTCAGTGGCGCGGCCACCGAGGAGGAGTTTCTGGCGCTCATCGAGGCCACGGCCAAGGCTCAGCCCCTGCGCTCGGCCTCCTCGGGGGACGCGGGCGCGGACCCGGCGGCGTCGGCAGAGCCCCCCGAGCCGCGCTGAGCCAGGGCCGCCTCTACCTTGGCGGAGGCACGGTCGAGCTGCTGCTCGCAGCGCGCCGCCAGCGCCTCGCCGCGCTCCCAGTAGGCGAGGGACTCATCCAGGTCCATCTGTCCCAGCTCCAGGATCTTGATCACCTCCACCAGCTCGTTGCGCGCCTGCTCGTAGCTCAGCGTGGACACCTCGGGGAGCTCGGCGGCCCGTCCGGTGCCAAAGGTATCGGGATTGCTCATGCTCGTTCTCCTTATAAAAGCTCTAGTCGGCGGGGGAAGTGGACATTCCGGCGGCGGTGATCGAGCCGTCGGCCACGCGGATGCGCAGTTGGCTGCCCGGCGGGGACTGCGCGATGGAGGTCACCACCTGCGGGTCGGAGCCGTCGCGGGGGACCACCTGGACCACGGCGTAGCCGCGCGCCAGGGTGGCCGCCGGCCCCAGCGCGGAGACCTGGGCGCGCAGGGCGGACACCCGGGCCCGCTCCGTGCCCAGCGTGTCTCCACGTCCCGGCGGATGGCGGCCAGCGCGCGCCGGGCCTCCTCGCGGCGGGAGTGGATCGGCGTGAGCGGGTCCGCCAGCACCGGGCGGGAGCGCACCTGGCGCAGCCCCTCGCGCTCGCGGTGCACCCAGCCCCGCAGGGCCGCCGCGCCGCGCGCCCGCAGCTCCCCGAGTAGGGTCCGCTGCTCCGCGACGTCTGGCACTACCCTCTTGGCGGCGTCGGTGGGGGTGGCGGCGCGCAGGTCCGCCACGTTGTCCAGCACCGGGGTGTCCGGCTCGTGCCCGATCGCGGAGACCACCGGGGTGCCCGCCGCCGCCACGGCGCGCTGCAAGACCTCCTCGGAGAAGGGCAGCAGGTCCTCCGCGGAGCCGCCGCCTCGGGCGATGATGATGACGTCCACCTCGGGGTCTGCGTCGAGTGTGCGCACGGCCTCCATGATCTCGGGCACGGCGCTTGCCCCCTGCACGGCGGTGTTGATGACGCGGAAGTCCACCTCCGGCCAGCGGTCCCGCGCCACGGAGAGGACGTCGCGCTCGGCCGCCGAACCGCGCCCGGTGATCAGCCCGATCCGGGTGGGCAGGAAGGGCAGCGGGCGCTTGCGGGAGGCGTCGAACAGCCCCTCGGCGGCCAGGGAGCGGCGCAGGTGCTCGATGCGCGCCAGCAGCTCGCCCACGCCCACGTGGCGGATGTCCGTGGTCCACAGGGAAAAGGAACCGCGCCCGGCGTAGAAGGCGGGCCTGCCGTAGACCACCACGCGGTCGCCGTCCTTGAGCGGCGTGGGGGCGTCGTGCAGCAGCGAGGTGGGGCAGGTGAGTTGCACGGAGGCCTCCGCCTGGGTATCGCGCAGCGTCAGGTAGGAGAGCTTCCAGGAGGGCTTGACGTTGACCTGGGTCAGCTGCCCCTCCACCCAGATGTGGCCCAGGCGCTCGATCCACCCCTTGACCATCGCGTTGACCTCGCGTACCGGCAGCGGGCTCTGGGCCGTGGTGACGGTTTTAGCCATGCGTGATGCGGCTCCCCTTGACTGGCGGACATGATCGTTCCACCCAGTCTATGCCCGTGAGGCGGGCTTTGGTTACTGTGGTCACCATGACCGCGAGCAAGACAGACGGAGATAAGACGGTGCTGCTGGCCGCCCCGCGAGGCTACTGCGCGGGCGTGGATCGGGCCGTGGAAACGGTGGAGCGCGCTCTGGAAAAGTACGGAGCCCCCGTCTACGTGCGCAAGGAGATCGTACACAACCGCTACGTGGTGGATACCCTTTCCGAACGCGGTGCGATCTTCGTGGAGGAAACCGATGAGGTGCCCGAGGGCTCCCACCTCGTGTTCTCCGCCCACGGTGTGAGCCCCCAGGTGCGCGGGGAGGCCAAGGGGCTACAGCTTAAAACCCTCGACGCCACCTGCCCCCTGGTGACCAAGGTGCACAACGAAGTCAAGCGCTTTGCCCGCGACGGCTACCACATCCTGCTCATCGGCCACGAGGGCCACGAGGAGGTGGAGGGCACTGCGGGCGAGGCCCCCGAGGTGACCCACCTCGTGGACGGCCTCGACGGCGTGGACGCCCTGCCGGACTTCCTGGAGCAGGAAAAACTCATCTGGCTCTCCCAAACCACGCTCTCGGTGGACGAGACCATGCAGATCTGCGAGCGGCTGCACCGGCGCTTCTCTCACCTCCAGGACCCGCCCAGCGACGACATCTGTTACGCCACCCAGAACCGCCAGGTGGCCGTCAAGGCCATCGCGCAGCGCTGCCAACTGATGATCGTGGTGGGCTCCCAGAACTCCTCCAACTCCAAGCGCCTAGTGGAGGTGGCCCTCCAGCACGGCACCGAGGCCGCCCACCTCATCGACTACGCCCACCAGATCGAGGACTCCTGGTTCGACGGCGTGGACACCGTGGGCGTGACCTCCGGGGCCTCTGTGCCGGAGATCCTTGTGCGCGACGTGGTGAAATCCCTGGCGCGGCGTGGCTACACCTCCGTGGAGGAGGTCACCACCGCCAGCGAGAAGATCACCTTCGCGCTGCCCAGGGACCTGCGCCCCGCCCGGACGTAGTCGGGGAGGCGTCGGCGCGGCGGGACTAGGCCGCGTGGATGTAGCGGGATACGGCCTTTCTCACGAGGTTGTCGGGGGTGAGTTTTTATGGGTTTTATGTTAGCTATGTGATACATAGTGGGGTGCTTTTCGCACCGCGTGGGGTTAGTGGGGATCGCTGACGTCACGGCATGGGGTGGAACGATCTTTTCATTCCGCTCTGGAGCTGGTGGGAGCCCCAAAAGCAACACCGTGGTATGGATAGCCGCTCTCATTCCGCTCTGTGACCGGTGTGAGACACTCCCGTCACACCCCGGAGTGGAAAAGCTGCACGGACCCCGAACCCAAGCCCCTGCATGCAGCGCGACGCCCGGCAGCCGATGGGGCCGCGGGGCGTCGCTAAGCGGTATCAGTAGTCCCGGCGATGGGGACGCCGGGCACCGCGGTAGTCCTGCCGGGGCGCGCCGGTGTAGGTGTGGCGCTCCCGGTCGGCGTGCTGCGCGGAGTACCGGGGCCGGGACGAGGCGCGGGCGCGGTCCGAGGGCCACGGGGAGGAGGGCTCCTCCGGCGGGGCGGCGGTGCGCTGCGGGCGCTGGGGGGTCCGGCCGGAGGCGCTGTGCCGCGTGCGCCGGGCCGCCGAGGTGGAGTTGAGCCTGCTCACCGTCTCCTGATTGCGCTGCTCGGCCTCGGCGGTGCGACGCCGCAGCTCCCGAGCCCGCTGCTCTCGCTCCGCCGCCCGGCGGCGCAGGAGGAAGAGGCGCAGGAAGGCGATGAGCGTGCTGCCCAGGGTGACGAAGAACAGCACCGGAAAGAGCTGCAGCAGCGGATAAACCGCCGCGACGAGCGCGGTGGTGGAGAACCCCGAGATGTTGGGGCTCAGCGCACACCCGTTGAACCAGGAGGTCAGCACCGTGATCGCCGCGAAGGAGAGCGGTATGCAGGCCACAGTGATGAACAGGCCGCGCACCTCCGTGAACAGGGCCACCACCAGGCTCGAGAGCACGAACAGGATGATGTACGAGGCACCGATAGTGTGGTTGAACATGCTCAGCAGCAGCCCGGTGAGTAGGGCCGCGACCACGATGGACACGCCGGACCACGTGGGCAGCCCGGCGGGCCTGCCCCGGCTGAGGCGCGGGTGAGGGGTCACATGAGACACGTCGATCAATCCTAGCGTGGCGCTGCCTCGTCGGGGCTGTGATATTTGGCGCGCAGCGCCAGACCGCTTTCCACGCTGAGCCTCCCTACGGCGGAGCCCTCGGGGGTGACAAAGGAGACGTCGGCAAGCTCCCGCTCCCCGGAGCGCAGCATGGTGACGTCCTGGAGGTAGCGTAAGAGCACCGCGAACATCGCGGCGGCGGGCACCGCGAGGAAGGCCCCCACGATGCCGAAGAGGCTGCCGCCGATGGTCACGGACACCAGGATGATCACCGGGTGCAGGTTCATGGCGCGCGACTGCAGGATGGGGGAGAGGATGTTGCCCTCTAGCTGCTGCACCGCGACGACCACCACGAGCGTGGCCACCGCCTGCGGCACGCCCAGGGAGACCAGCGCGATGAGCACCGCCAGGGCGCCGGCGGTAAAGGCACCCACGATGGGGATGAAGCCCGCGAGGAAGGTAATGACGGCCAGAGCGAGGGCCATCGGCACGCCGATGATGACCAGCCCCAGGCCGATGAAGATCGCGTCCACCAGGGAAACTAGCGCCTGCGCGCGGATGAAGCCGCTCAGCGTGCGCCATGATCGGGTGAGCAGCTCCGTGGCGTGCCAGCCCTGGCGCTGCCCGGCCACCCCGCGCACCCAGGGCAGGAAGCGATGGCCATCCTTGAGGAAGAAGAAGGTCAGCACCAGCACCACCCCCAGGGTGACGGCTATCGACGTCACGGTGGACACCCCGGTGAGGATGCCACCGGCGATGGCCCCCGCCTGCTCCTGAAGCCAGGTGGCGGCCTCGTTGATCACCACGTCTAGCTCCGTGGAACCGATATTCAGCGGTGGTTGTTCTAGCCACAGGCGCAGACGCTGGATACCGTCGAACGCCTGGAGATACAGCACGCCGGACTGGCGCACGATGTCCGGGGCGATGAACAGGAAGACCCCGCCGATGAGAAGGAAGAAGGCGAGCAGTGTGAACAGCGCGGCGAGCGCGCCGGGGACGCGGTGGCGGCGCAGCCAGTTCGTGGGCGCGGAGAGCACCGTGCAAACGATGAGCGCCAGGATCACCGGGAGGACGCCCTGCCAGAACTCCCGCAGGAGGATCGAACCCACGAAGGCCGTGGCCACGATGATGAGCACGCGCAGGCACAGCCGGGCCGTGGAACGCAGCGAATCGCTGATGATGACGGAGCGATCCACCGGCGGCGGGAACGGCTCCTGGGGGGACTTCTCGGCGGGCCGCTCGGCCGACTCTGCTTGAGTATCGTGCTTGTCCGTCACAGGAAACATTGTGCCCGATAAGGGCATGGCGGGGCCAGCGCCGGGGTGTTGCCCGGGAGTGGGCCGCGTGCGGCGCGGGGCGGTGGACCCGGGGCGGGCGCCCGCGCGGGGGCGCTAGCGGGCCAGGCGCAGGGCGCTGGTGACCAACGGGATCTGCAGCGGCAGGCGCAGCAGGGAGATCGCGGCCTTGGCGCGCGACTGCAGCACCCACTGGCGGGCCATCTCCACGTTGGCGGGAAACACCGCCACGAACAGCGCCGCCGCGACCCTCCCCGCATTCTTCCGGGTGGCCGGATGGTTCAGACCCGCCGCCACGGAGAGCTCCGCCGCGCCGCTGGCGTAGGTGGCCAGGCGCGGGGAGCCCGGAACCCAGGAGGGCACGATCTGATCGAAGGGCTTGGGGACGAGGAAGTGCAGGACGCCGGCGCCGCCGAGGATCGCGGTGAGGGCGCAGCGGGAGAGATGAAAGGTGCTCATAGTGTTGAGGGTACGCGGGGGCACGGGGCGGGGTTAATCGGGCGGGTGGGGTTACCCCAGCGCATCGAAGCGCATCGCGGACTGGGCGTAGGAGTAAAGAAGCCAACCCAGGAACGCGAACGTGGCGCCCCGCCCCGCAGGACCAGGGCATGGCAATGATGGCGGGTGCCGACCTGCCCCGCAGCGTGGTGGTCGCTGCCAGGAAGAACACGGCGACAAGCCCCAGGAAGACGGCCGGATAGAGGGGGGAAGTAGGAGTGGAGGTGCAGGGATATAGATCAGGGAATACCAGGCCAGGACGACTCCGAGGAGGGCGGAGAGAACGATCAGGGGGGCGTTTCTCATGGCGTGGGGCTTCTCAGTATTCGGGGTGGGCGAGTGTAGCAAGCGGGGCGTAGATGAATTTGGTAAGTGAAGTTTTTTGAGGCCGCGCGGCCGCAACGCGATGCCGGGCCGGGGCCTCGGGCCAGGGCGGAGTGTGCGGTACCTCTGGGCGCGGCGAGCGCGGTGTGTGCCGTGGTCATGAAGGGGGCACGGGGAGACGCCGATGCCTTCACTCAACCCTGGTACCCGCTTCAGACAGTGGAGCCAGATATCTAGGTAGGATAGGTCACTGTGAGTCTTACTCTTGGAATCGTCGGTCTGCCCAACGTGGGA
>NZ_LKEV01000004.1 GCF_001412085.1 Corynebacterium lowii | reverse complement strand
AAATAATCACCAGAGGGATGACCCCAATGGGAATTAAGTGTCCCATTACATAATTTTCCTCATGCCACCCAATGATAATCGCATAGATAGGAAGAACAAAAAGAACAAGGAACATAAAAACTCTATATGCGGAATAGAAGATTCTCAATATTGCAGACTTACTATTCAACTGGATCCCTCCAAAACTGCTGAGATACCTTAGTTACTAACAGTCCCGCTGCATACGTAGCTGCTACTGTTGCGGCTACCGGAGCACCAGGACCAATAAACAGCCCCACACCCAGAGCTGCCGCCCCACCTAATGCATTTGTGGTCCAAGCCTTAGTAGGATCCATCCCTCCTTGTTCAATATCCATCATTGCCCCAGCGGCTACACCAAAACCACTCGCTCCACGTCCACCATATTTAGCAGCCTTCGCTAAATCATCAACCTTTTCTCCGGCTTCCTTAGCAAGGTATGCACTTTTTTCCGCAGCACCAAAAGAAGCTCCAGTTCCTACATTATAAACACCACCAGCAATGTCCGTTTCGGAAAAAGGTCCTCCTTTTTTCGATTCGTATTCTTTCTTTGATATATACCCATCCTGCCTCTTAACTACAGGGTCACCATTATCGTCCCATTCTAGTTCACGAACAGCAGAAACTTTTTCGTCTTTATTTTCCGTCACCCAATCGGTATGACCATCTTCCGCATTGACCCCATACAGAATATTTCCATTTTCTAAGCGGTAAGCTGGTGTATCTGCACCTTCATGATTCTTAGCACCATCGTGCCAACGCCCCTGCTCATCCTGGAACATCCCATCATACGGATCCTGAGTAACAGTCCCGTTGTACCACGTCTGATCGTTCTCTCCTGTCTCCGGCGGAGAAGTAACCAACGTATCATCAATCATCGTGGCATTATCTAGGCCACCCTCATCCTTCCATTCCAACGAAGCCACAGCCTCCTGCTGCCCCTCCGTATTATTATGCGTCCAATCCGACGTACCATCCCCATTAGGATGTTCAGTGACATACCCACCTTCACCATCAGCAAAGGAACGCTTATCCAACTCCCGGTTATAATAACCTGGTACCACTGTCCCCTGCGTCGGATCGGAAAACGTCGCATCACCATTATTAAACGGGTGATTATCCACATTAGAACCCTCACGAGTTCCCGTACGATTCGCCCAATCCTGACGATCCTGCTGCGGTAAATCTACCTCAGAATTATCAATAGTTTTAAGATTCGTGGGACTTCCATCCACATCCGACTGAACCTGCGACAGCGACTCCTGCTTTGTTCCATCCTTATTCGTCAAAGTCCAATCCGTACGTCCAGAATCATCCTCACGCGGATGCTCCGTCACAATGCGCCCATCATTCAATTCCCAGGAACGCTGCCCGTCACCGGATTTTTCGTCATATTCTCCGGATTTTTCGCAGGATTATCACTCGCAGGCTTCGTTGCACTATGTTTCTCTTTCTCTCGCCGAGCCTTCTCCTGCGCCGCCCTTGACGGCGACATATCATCGCTCTCATACTCAGGCATAGTGCGTTTATCCGGGTCCGCCACAATCGGCAACACCGTCGTACGCTCCGGATCCACCACCTGCACCAACTCACCGGTTTCCGGGTCTACCTCAAAATAAGTAGGCACTTCCCGCCCAGCGGCATCATAGGCCCACGGGGCCTTGACATGTTTCGTCACGTTACCCTGCGCATCAAGGACATCCACCGAGCCATCCGGGTTTTCTACAACCTGCCCACCAGGAGGAACATCAAGGTCATAGCGATATTCCCGAGGAGACTCCGGACCTTCGAGCACAATCAGCGATTGCTCACGCCCCTCCCCCCAATCAATATCACCCTGCCATGAACGATCACGACGTCGCCGGCGTTCCAAGACACCTAATCCACCAATAGCAGCGCCCACAGCACCCAACGGCCCCACAGGCTCACCCCCATCATCACCACGAGTATCCCCGGTTTCTCCCTCCACCGGTACTACTGGTGCCTCCGGGATAGCGGAAGTCTGTGTACTCTCCGCCTCTCCCGGCGCAGCGCTTGCAGGCGCAGCCTCTTCTCTTTCTTCGCTAGGGTCTACAACAAGGCTTTCACCTGCGAGATCATCGTGAATCTCGATACTTTTCTCCCCCGTGGCAGGGTCTACCCGTACCACCTCACCGGTACCGCGCCCAGTATCATCAACCACCGCTTGCACACCGTTGCCAAGATCAGCCACGCGCACCGTACGCTGCTGTCCATCATTTCCACGCACCTGTTCTTCCCATACCGGTACCGTAGGAACATTCGACCGCGCACTATCAGCAGCAGATCGACGATCCCCCTGCCCACTGCCACCAGTTTGCCCAGTACTCCTGCGAGCGTCCCCTAATGGGCCTAACTGCATATCCTGTTCATACTGCGAAGGAGTGCGCCCTGAATCATCCCACTGGTGAGTACGTTGCGTTCCAGTCCCATCGCTATCGTCCCACTGATGGGTACGTTCATGACCACCAGTAGTATCCTCATCCCATCGGTGGTCTCGCCCATACAGAGGGGCAGAATCCTCTTCACCACCGGTAGGACCACCAGTAGCACCCTGCTGTCCTCCGGCAGGGGGAGCAGGATTCGTATTCTGCCCTCCGGTATCATTATTTCCCTCTGGCCCACCAACGCACACATAGGGAGGCCACGCACCAGGACCTGGCTCTTGGCCAGGATGAGAAGCACGCCATAATGCTTCCATCGTGGCATTATGGGCAGCGGTTTCCCTGGCACACCGCTCTTCTGGGGTTTCCGCCCCAGCCTGCGGCGTCACCAGCACCATCACTGTACCGGCAGCAATCGCCGCTCCATAGCGCCGCCACACCTTGCTCTTTTGGTTCTTCATCATGGTTCCCTTTATCGCGACGTTCCCCGAACCCACAACGTAGTAAACCCTGACACCATCAGACCACCGCCAATAATCATCAGCACCACGTAAAAGAACATCACCTTCACATAGCCATACTGTGCAATCGGCTCGTCAAGATACTGCGACCACGTCAGCGCTCCTAGTACCACCGCAACGCCGATAACCAAATTGGCAATGGGAATCCATAACGGCTGCTTGCGCGGTACCTGCGCCGTTGCCTTCGAGACCTCCACCGGATACTCCTGCTGTTCTGCCTGTGTCATGATTGTGCTTTCCTTCCTATCGGATGCGCTGCGGATCGCCGTATACGTTCACAGCATCCACAGACGTGGGGCTCACGGTAGAAATCGTCACGTAAGAACGCACCGTCACCGGCCCCGCGCACCCATTGACCTGAAGATGAGCCCCGGTGAAACCACCCGCAGCACGCTTATATTCCTTATCAATAGGCATGGAAACCAGAGCAACATTGGTGATCTTGCCAGGATCCAGATGCCCCTTAATCGCCGGAGCGATCTCGGCCTTACCATCAACCCCGCCCTCAACCTTGCCGGTAGCGTCCGCTCCGGCTTCTAGCTTGCCGGTCGCGTCAGCACCACCTTCTACCTTGCCCGTGGCATCGGCCCCGGCCTCCCCCTTAACTTTTCCGTCTGCCCCTACCTGCACATTGCCCTCCGGCAGACTCACCGAAACACTCGGACCAGCCTCACCACCAACACCCACATTCGGACCACCCTCTAGCCCACCAGAGACACTCGGACCACCCTCAACTCCACCGGAAACGCTCGGGCCGCCTTCCACTCCACCGCTGACCCGCGGAGCAACACCTACTGTTCCGGCCACCTCATAATCCACACCAGTAGAGATGTCCACCCCGCAACCCACCTGATAGCCAGCCTCAAAGACAGCACCACGCAGTTCTGGTTCTCCCTGGCCGGTGATCCACACCTTGGCCTTCAAGCTGCCAAAGCTCTCCCCCGTGGTAACCGCCGAATCCAAGGGCGGTGCCACATTGATCGTCTCATCTTTCTTCTCTGCGTGGAGCACCCAACCATCCTCGGTGGTCTTTTCCACATACCGATTCTCCAGGGGCTTCTCCCCACCAAAGGGAGCAGCCGGCCACGGCACCGCATCCACCACTGGTGCCGCCTGAGCCATCGACACACCAGACACAGACATGACTCCCACAACCCCGATACTGAAGCGTGCTATCTGCTTTATCACTGCATACCTCCATATTTCCTAGTCCTTTTGCAGTGGAGAGTCACACTAGTCACAGCAGAAACATTTTGTAAATGTTTTATATTCACAAGCACACTACATTGGGCATCGACCGCTTCAATCCTTCCCCCACACCAACCCCTCCAGTACACTGCGCCAGCCACATGCGCCCCACATCATGCCTACCCTTGCGGACGCCCTAGACCACATCGGCACATGCCAAGCCCTGCCCGGGCGTTACCTCCCCGAGGACAGAGGAGCGAGAACAGCCCTCATCACCTACGCACAGCACTAGGTCCACTCATATTTTCTCATAGTTCATCAAGCCACATAAGATAAGAATGAGCAGACATTCGGTTAATCACTATCCCCGCACAGATCAGCCCACAGCTACCAACACTCCGCACGGCTTCATCAAAATGAATACCAATAAGCGAAAGTGAGTATGTATATATTTCCCATAATTTCTCCCACATTCTTCCCATTCCCCTTCGCTAACCACCACAGGGATTACGTCTAATTATTCATCACGTAGCACAAACCTCTCGGCAATCTCTTCCACCGGGTAGAGCCGACTTCCCCACCGCGTGAGATAATTCGCAAACTCCCTCTCAGTTCCCCTTAGGTTCCATATGTCCTCCCCGCTATTTCATATCCTCCCCGATGGAACTCCATTCCTAGAAGTCAATACGCCAATACGCGGGGAGGATTTTTCTGATCTCAACCTCGATGAGCTCGTATCCGTCTGGGTGGAGTTCCATCAGGTGAACTTCCGCAATTGTTCCCTGCGCGGGGCAGACTTCACCGAGGCCACCTTTGAAGAGGTGGACTTTAGCGGGGCGGACCTACGCGGCGCGCTCTTCTATGCCGCCAATATCGAGGCCTGCCGCCTCAACGGAGCCGATCTGCGCGGAGCCTCCGTTCCCCTCTACGCCCTAAAGCTCGGGGCGCTCGCTAGCGCTCGGATTGATCCCACCACAAAGTTTATCTAGGGATGGCAAAGCCTTCACCGCTCACAGCAACACAAACGGGGTTCTGACTACGATCTAGCAGTTCATCGAGTGCCATGAGCATGAGCAAATACTCCGAGTGTTCGGTGCCCTGATAATTCCGCGCGCAGGCTACCCATTGCTCATCACTGCCAGTAAGGGGAATACGCCGCCGCCCCTCCACCCATATATCCCCGTGTTCTTCGTCTAACCCCAATTCCCGCATAAACCAGGAATCGTTCACGTAGGCGTGGAACTCCCTTTTCACCTTCCTGGCCTGCTGGTGAACCGTCACGTACTGTGCCCAGGTGAATCCTCCGCGATCTATCACTATTCCCGCGTGGGAAAGCCCTCGGAAGTGAATATTCGCCAGGGCCTCATCCAGATGTATCCCCATGAGCGAGAGTGGGTGCGTATCCCACTCCGCGCAGCCCACCCGGTATTCCTCCCATTCCGCCTCGGTGGCTACCACGGGAATCGCCCCCAATTCCTCATCGTGCACCACCAGCCCCTCGGCGTTTTCTTCCACCACGTGACTGCACTGCCGCCGCAGGAAGTCGAGGAAGTCCCTTCGAGTGCTATGAGCCGCCATAGCCCCAGCCTGCTCCCCTCATGACACCCCGTCAAGATTCCGTCAAGATCGAGCTCAATCCCCACCCACCGGGCTTAGGTTGTTGCGCATGGTTAGTGATCTTCTCTACCTCGCCGTCACGGGCGCGGTTTTTTCTTGCCTGCTCCTCCTCGTCAAGGGGGTGGATGCGCTGTGACGTCGGATTGCGCCGTGGGCCTGTTCCTGGGCTTGGCCTCCCTGGTGTATCTCCTGGTTGCTTTGCTGCGTCCGGAGGATTTCGCATGAGCGCCACGCTTAACGCTGTTTTTCCCATCGTGGCGGTGTTCCTGGCTCTCGCCGGGGTTTATCTTCCCTTGGGTTCGTATATGGCGCGCGTGTTTTCCAGCCCGCGCCATACCTTCTTTGAACTCGCTTTGTATCGCCTCATGGGGGTCCATCCCGATGTGTCTCAGCGGTGGACGCGCTACGCCTCCGGGGTTCTTTTCTTCTCTATCTTTTCCCTCGTGGCACTCTATGCGATGCAGCGCTGCCAGGCATTTTTGCCGCTTCACCAGGGTTTCGCGGCGGTTTCTCCGGGGCAGGCGTGGAATACGGCGGCCTCCTTTGTTACCAATACCAATTGGCAGTCCTATTCCGGGGAGTCCACCATGAGCCCGCTCACTCAGATGATGGGTCTGGCGGTGCAGAACTTCCTTTCTGCCGCGGTGGGTATCAGCGTGGCGGTGGCTCTTATTCGCGGTCTCGCCTGCCGGGACGCCCAGGGGCGGATTGGTAATTTCTGGGTGGACCTCACCCGCTGCGTGCTGCGTATTTTGCTGCCTCTAGCGGGAATTGCCGCTCTGCTCCTGCTCACCCAGGGAGTCATTCAGAATCTCCACCCCGCCATTGCCGTACACCCATTCACCGGCGGTACCCAAATGATTCCCGGCGGCCCGGTGGCCTCCCAGGAGGCCATTAAGGAGTTGGGCACTAATGGCGGTGGTTATTTTGGAGCCAATTCTGCGCACCCCTTGGAAAATCCCACTGCGGTCTCCAACATGCTAGAGATTTTCCTCATTCTGCTCATACCGGTGAGCCTCACCCGTACCTTCGGCGTGATGGTGCGGGATCGTCGCCAAGGCTGGGCGCTGCTGGGCGCCATGTCTGTGCTTTTCGTGGCTTCCTTGGCCGTGGTGTTGCTCGCGGAAAGCGGCAACCTGGAGGGCCGGGAGTTACGCTTTGGCACGGTGCCCTCGGCGTTCTTTGCGGTGTCTACCACCATGACGTCTACGGGGGCGGTGGATTCCTTTCATTCCAGCTATAGCCCCTTGGGCGGCGGAATGTTGCTGCTGAACATGTTACTGGGGGAGGTTTCCCCCGGTGGGGTGGGTTCCGGGCTCTACGGCATGCTCATCTTGGCGCTGCTCACGGTGTTTCTGGCCGGGCTCATGGTGGGCCGCACCCCGGAGTATCTAGGTAAGCGCATTGGGGTGCCGCAGATGGTCAAGGTCTGCCTGTACATCTTGGTCATGCCCGCCTTGGTGTTGGGCGGGGTGGCTCTTTCGGTGGTGCTTCCCGGCACGCGCGCCACGCTTTCTACCACCACGGATGGTGCTCATGGTTTCACGGAGGTGGTGTATGCGCTGGCCAGCGCGGCCAATAATAATGGCTCTGCCTTTGCCGGGTTGGACGCCAATACCCCGTGGTGGAACACCGCCCTGGGGGTGGTGATGCTGCTGGGTCGCTTTGTTCCCATGCTGATGGTGCTCGCGCTGGCCGGTTCGCTGGCGTCGCAAAAGCCCATTCCGGCTACCTCGGGCACCATGCCCACTCATCGCCCGCTTTTCGTGGGGCTGCTCGTTGGGGTCGCCCTCATCGTGGGCGCGCTCACTTTCCTTCCAGCCCTCGTTCTCGGCCCGCTCGCGGAGGCTTTCTCCCTATGAATAAGCACGTTATTCTCGGCGCCCTTCCCCTGGCGCTGCGCAAGCTCAATCCCCGCCGCCTCGTGCGGGTTCCGGTGATGTTCCTGGTGGAGATCGGGGCGGCTTTTACCCTGGTCATGGGGATAGTTGAACCCAGTTTCTTCACCCTTTTCCTCTCCGCCTGGCTGTGGGCCACGGTGTTCTTCGGCGTCCTGGCTGAGGCAGTGGCAGAGGGGCGCGGCAAAGCCCAGGCGGCGTCGCTCCGCGCCTCGCGCGGCAGCACCACCGCCCGGCGCGTTCCCTCGGATACGCTTATCGACGCCCCCGCGGACACCGCGGAGATCATCGGTTCCGAGTCCCTGCGCAAGGGCGATCACGTACTGGTGTTGGCGGGCGAGGTCATTCCCGCCGATGGCGATGTGATGGCCGGGGCCGCGAGCGTGGACGAGTCCGCGATTACGGGGGAATCTGCCCCCGTCATTAGGGAATCGGGTGGGGATCGGTGCGCGGTCACGGGCGGTACGCGGGTGCTGTCCGATCGCATTATCGTGCGCATGAGCAGCGAGCCGGGGCAGAGCTTCATGGATCGCATGATCGGCCTGGTGGAGGGTTCGCAGCGCAAGAAAACCCCCAATGAGCTGGCTCTGAGTATGTTGCTGACGGTGCTCACGGTGATCTTTGTGCTGGTGGTACTCACCCTTGCTCCGATGGCGGCCTTCCGCGGCGCGGAGCAGTCCCCCGTGGTGCTCGTGGCGCTCATGGTGTGCCTCATTCCCACCACCATCGGGGCGTTGCTCTCCGCCATCGGTATCGCGGGCATGGATCGGTTGGTGGGGCGCAATGTGCTGGCTATGTCCGGGCGCGCGGTGGAGGCCGCCGGGGATGTATCCACCCTCTTGCTGGATAAGACCGGCACGATCACCGTGGGTGATCGCCGCGCCGTGGACCTGATTCCGGTGGGTACCACCTCGGCTGCGGAGTTCACCAAGGCCTGCCAGCTGGCCTCGCTGGCCGACGAAACCCCGGAGGGGCGTTCCGTGGTCACGCTGGCGGATACGCGCACCCGCGCGGTGAATCCCCAGGAGTATAGCGGGCTGACCTTCCTTCCCTTTAGCGCGCAGACCCGCATGAGCGGGGCTCAGATCAATCCGCGCGAGCGGATCGTCAAGGGTGCCGCCAGCGAGGTCTGCGGGCTCGTCGAAAGCCTGGGTGGCACCGTTGCCTCGCTGACCTCTCAGATCGTGAAGGAGATCAGTGCCTCGGGAGGCACGGCTCTGGTGGTGGCGCACCTTGACTGCGATCCCGCCACCGGGGAGCCCACCGCGGGCGTGGTGCTGGGCGTGATTCACCTCAAAGACGTGGTGAAGCCCGGCATGACGGAACGCTTTGCGCAATTGCGCGCGATGGGTATTCGCACAGTGATGATTACCGGCGATAATGCGCTGACCGCCCGCGCCATCGCCGCCGAGGCCGGGGTGGACGATGTTCTGGCCGAAGCCACCCCGGAGGATAAGTTGGCGCTGATTCGCCGCGAGCAGGCCGGTGGGCACCTGGTAGCCATGACGGGCGATGGCACGAATGACGCCCCCGCCCTGGCCCAGGCTGATGTGGGGGTGGCGATGAATACCGGCACCTCGGCGGCCAAGGAGGCCGGGAACATGATCGACCTCGATAGCGACCCCACCAAGCTCATCGACATCGTGCACATCGGAAAGCAGCTGCTCATTACCCGTGGGGCGCTGACCACCTTCTCCATCGCCAACGACGTAGCCAAGTACTTTGCCATCATCCCCGCGATGTTTATTGGTGCCTTTCCCGGCCTAGCGGTGCTCAACGTCATGCACCTTCACAGCCCGCACACGGCCATCCTCTCTGCGGTGATCTTCAACGCCCTAGTGATCCTGGCGCTCATTCCCCTGGCGCTGCGCGGGGTGCGCTATCGCCCCAGCGGGGCGGCCACCCTGCTGCGGCGCAACCTCGCCGTTTTTGGCCTGGGCGGGGTGCTCGTTCCCTTCTTGGGTATCAAGGCCATTGATCTGATTCTTAGCGCTCTTCCCGGAGGTCTCCTGTGATTCCCTCTCGTACCGTGCTGCGCACCGCGCGTTCCGCCCTGGTTACCGTGGGGCTTTTCACCGTCATTCTGGGCCTGTGTTATCCGCTCACCCTGGTGGGAATCGGAATGATTGCCCTGCCGCATCAGGCGGCGGGTTCTCCCCTCTACGATGCCTCCGGGCAGGTGCGCGGTTCCGCCTTGCTGGCTCAGCAACCGCAGCAGCAACAGCCCCAGCATGCGGGGTGGTTTTATCCGCGTCCCAGCGCCGGGGAGGGGCAGGCCTCGAATATGTCCCCCGCCGATCCCGCTTATGCGGCCCTGGTGGAGCAACGGCGAGTGGAGGTGGCCGAGCGCGAGCAGGTGGCTCCCCAGGAGGTTCCCGCCGAGGCCGTGGCCGCCAGCGGTTCGGGGCTCGACCCCCATATTTCTCGGACCTATGCTGAGATGCAGGTACCTCGGGTGGCTCGCAATACGGGCCTGGCCGAGGGGACGCTGCGCCGCCTCATCGCCCAGAATCAGCAGCCCTTTGCGCTCAATGGTTCTGCCGATGGGCCTCCGGTGAACGTCACCACGCTCAATGCCGCCGTGGCGGAAGCCGCGCGACATTCCGGGTAGTAGGAGATTCTTGGTGGAACAACGGTTGGTAGAGGCACACAACGCTCCGACAGGCCAGCCCCGGCGCGGGCGCTTGAAGATTTACCTGGGTTTTGCCCCCGGCGTGGGGAAAACCTGCGCCATGCTCAACGAGGCCCACGAGTTAGTGGCCCAGGGGCGCAGCGTGCTCGTGGGCGTGGTGGAGGATCATGGCCGCCCCCGCACCGCCGCCCTGGTGGAGGGCCTAGAGGTGCTGCCCCGCCACTACGAACACGGTTCCATGTACGGAGAACTCGACGTGGAAGCCGTGCTCGCCGCCCACCCGGATACCGTGCTGGTAGATGAGCTCGCCCACACGGTGCTCGGCTCCGCCCAGGCCCCCGACGCTAAGCGCTGGCAGGATGTGCACCGGCTTCTCGACGCCGGGATTAACGTGCTGAGCACGCTGAATATTCAGCACGTGGAATCGCTTAACGACGTCGTTTTTGCCATCACAGGGGTGCGCCAGCGCGAGACCCTGCCGGATAGGGTGCTGCGCGAGGCCGACCAGATCGAGCTAGTGGACCTCTCCCCCGATACCCTGCGCGTGCGCCTGGCGCGCGGGCTGATCTACCAGGGCGATACCGCCCAGCGCGCCCTCGATCATTATTTCCGCCTGGGTAACCTCACCGCGCTGCGGGAACTCGCCCTGCTGTGGTTGGCGGACAAGGTGGAAGAGGGCATGGCGCAGTACCGCACCGAACGCGATATTCACGCCTCCTGGCCCACCCGCGAGCGCGTGGTGGTGGGGGTTTCCGGTTCCCCCGGCTCGGACGTGCTCATTCGCCGCGGCGCGCGGATCGCCGGACGGGTGGCCGACCGCGAGCTGGTGGTAGTCCACGTGGCACGGGATGATGGCTTTTCCCGACGACCCCCCGATTCCCTGCGCAGCCTGCAAAAACTCACCGAGGATCTAGGCGGCCAGTGGCGGGTGATCGCCGGCGATGAGGTGGCCGATACCCTGCTGGGTTTTGCCCGCACGCTCAATGCCTCCCAGATCGTCATTGGTTTGGGGGCCAGCACGCGGCGCCACCGCCTCGGGGCCACGCAGCTGAGCAAGCAAATCATCAACCAGGCCGGGCACGTGGACGTGCACATCGTGGCGGCTGAGGGAACGGGTGCCGGGGTGGCGTCGGAAGCCCCCGCCCAAGCCCGCCGCAATTACCTAAGCACCGGGCGCAAGGCGGTGGGCTGGGGCGTGGCCGCGGTTGCGCCCCCGCTGGTAACGCTCGCGCTCACCGCCTTTCACCCCAGCCCGGATTATGTGGGGGCCGTGCTGCTGGGGTACTTGACCATCGTGGTCTTTGCCGCCCTAGCCGGGGGCTTGCGTCCCGCGATCCTCGCGGTGCTTTCCGGTTCCTTGCTGGTCAATTGGTTCCTCACCACCCCGGAGCACACCCTCACCATCACCGAGCCGGAATCGCTCATCAGTATTCTCTTCTTTTTCATCGTGGCGGTGTGCGTGGCCTGGATCGTGGACGTGGCAGCACAGCGTACCCACCAGGCGCAACAGCGCCAGGCCCAGGCAATTGTGCTGGCCGACCTCGCGCGCGGGGCGATTCACGAGGGCGACGATCTCCCCTCCCTACTCCGGCGTATCCAGCAGACCTTCTCCCTGCACCGCGTGGATTTGCAGCGCTGGGCGCCGGAAAGCCACCAATGGGTGACCTTGGAATCCACCTCGCCGCGCGGGCTCGTCGATAAGTGGGACCCGGAGGCCGGGGAGCGGGTGGAATTGGGGCCGCGCCTGCGCCTGAGCATGGCGGGCCCGGAGATTCGCCCCGAGCAGCGCACCATGATCGAGGCTCGCGGCGCACGGATTACCGCCATCCTGGACCGCCAGGAGATCGACGCCGTGCGCCGCGCCGCGGCCGCCCTAGAAACCAGCAATCGGGTGGGTTCGGCCCTGCTCGCCGCCGTCTCCCACGATCTGCGCACCCCGCTGGCTAGTATCAAGGCCGCGGTCTCCGGGCTCATGCTTGGCGACGTCCCCCTGCCCCCCGAGGCGCACGCCGCACTGATCGAAAGCATTGAGGAATCCGCCGATAGGTTAGAAACCGTAATCGGCAATCTGCTGGATATGAGCAGGCTCAACTCCGGGACCATCGCCGTACACCAGCGCCGCCTGCGCGCCGCCGAGATCATCGAGGCCGTGCTCGCGGAGCAACCCGAACTGCGCGAGCACATCCGGGTGGAGGTGAGCGAGGGACTTCCCGCCTTGCTGGGCGACTCCGGTTTGCTGCAACGCGCCCTGGCGAACCTGCTGCGCAATGCCCTGCTGCACGGCGAAGCCCCGGTGCTGATGCGCGCCGTGGCCGTGGAAGATACCGTGGAGATTCAGGTGATTGACCACGGCCCCGGTATCCCCGAGGATCAGCGCGAAACCCTCTTTACCCCCTTCGTGCACCGCAACGATACCGGCACGGGGTTGGGGCTCGGCCTAGCCGTGGTGCGCGGTTTTGCCGAGGCCATGCACGGGGACATTCGCGTGGACGATACCCCCGGTGGCGGAGCCACCATGATCCTTTCCCTTCCCGCCGCGACAGGAGGCAGCGATGAGTGATGCCACCCGCATCCTCGTGGTAGAAGACGACGCCTCGCTGGCCCGCGTGGTCCTCATACACCTGCGCGCCCGAGGCTACGAGGTCACCGTGGCTACCACCGCCGCCCAGGCCCTCGACTGCGCGCGGAAGTGGCAGCCCCACGCCCTGCTGCTTGACCTTGGGCTTCCCGACGCCAGCGGGCTCACCGTGCTGCGCTCCCTGCGGGCATGGAGCGGGGTGCCGGTGCTCATTATCTCCGCCCGCCACGACCACGAGGGCAAAATTAATGCCCTTGACGAGGGCGCGGACGATTACGTGACCAAACCCTTTTCCATCGGGGAATTGCTGGCCCGCCTGCGCGCGGCGCTGCGGCGCTGCCCGCAGACCGAAGCCGCCTCCCCCGTGGTCACCACCGCCGACGGCGCTTTGAGCATCGACCTCTCCCAATCACTCGTGCGGTACCACGGCCAGCCGGTGCACCTCACCCCGCACGAATGGGGAGTGGTGGCCCACCTGGCCAGCCACGCCGGGCAGTTGGTGCGCAAGGCCGATCTGCTCAAGGCCGTGTGGGGGGATTCCTACGAGCGGGAGACCAACTACCTGCGGGTGTACCTCTCCCAGGTACGGCAGAAACTAGAGCGCGATCCCTCCCACCCCGAGCACTTTCTCACCGAGGCGGGGATGGGTTACCGCTTTGTAGTGTGAGGGGTTGTTTGAGCTTGCCGGGCTTGCGGCGTTGCTGGGCTTGTGCTGCCTGTGCTCTCTGCGCTGGGGCTTTGCGGCGTGAGCGGCAGGTAGAGGCGGTTTCCGCCCTCGTGGAACTCCTGTGATTTCTCCGCCATACCCGCCTCAATGGCCTCCACGGAGGTCAACCCGTGCGCCCTCGCATAATCGCGCACGTCCTGGGAGATACGCATGGAACAGAACTTCGGCCCGCACATGGAACAGAAGTGAGCGGTCTTGGCGGGTTCGGCAGGCAGGGTTTCATCGTGGTATTCCAGCGCCGTATCGGGATCGAGTGCCAGGGCGAATTGATCGTGCCAGCGGAACTCAAAGCGGGCCTTGGAAAGCGCATCGTCACGCTCCTGGGCGCGCGGGTGCCCCTTGGCAAGATCGGCGGCGTGCGCGGCGATCTTGTAGGTAATCACGCCCACTTTCACATCATCGCGGTTGGGTAGGCCCAGGTGTTCCTTCGGGGTGACGTAGCAGAGCATGGCGGTGCCCGCCTGACCGATCACCGCCGCACCGATGGCGGAGGTGATGTGGTCGTAACCCGGCGCGATGTCGGTAGCCAGGGGACCAAGGGTGTAGAAGGGCGCGCCGTGGCACCAATCCTCCTCCCACTCCACGTTCACCGGAATCTTGTGCAGGGGCACATGCCCCGGCCCCTCGATCATCACCTGTACCCCGCGGGAACGGGCAATCTCAGTGAGTTCGCCCAGGGTGCGCAGTTCGGCTAGTTGGGCCTCATCGTTGGCGTCCGCGATGGAACCGGGGCGCAGCCCATCACCCAGGGAAAAGGTGACGTCGTAGCGCGCAAGAATGTCGCACAATTCCTCAAAGTGGGTGTAAAGGAAGGATTCGCGGTGCTCCTTGAGACACCAGGCCGCCATGATGGAGCCACCGCGAGAGACGATGCCCGTTACCCGCTCGGCGGCCAGGGGAACGTAGCGCAGTAACACTCCGGCGTGCACCGTCATGTAATCCACGCCCTGTTCACACTGCTCAATCACGGTATCGCGGTAGATCTCCCAGGTGAGCTTGGTGGGATCGCCCTTCACCTTTTCCAGGGCCTCGTAAATGGGCACGGTACCCACCGGCACCGGGGAATTACGCAGAATCCACTCGCGGGTCTCGTGAATATCGGAGCCAGTAGAAAGATCCATGATGGTATCTGCGCCCCAGCGCGTGGCCCACACCATCTTTTCCACCTCTTCCGAGATAGAGGAGGTAACCACGGAATTGCCCATATTCGCATTGATCTTCACGGCAAAGGCCTTGCCAATAATCATGGGCTCAATTTCCGGGTGATTCTTATTGGCGCAAATCACCGCGCGGCCCGCCGCTACCTCCCGGCGCACAAACTCCGGCTCCATGCCCTCGCGGTGAGCGCAAAAGGTCATCTCCGGGGTGATGATTCCCGCCCGTGCCCAGGACAATTGCGTTTGCACCGCTATCTCCGGGTGCTGCTCGCTGGCCGGGGCTGCGGCGGGCTTCTCCCACCCATCGCGGGTACGCGGCAGGCCGCGTTCCAGGTTCAGTTCCGGCTGGGCCTCCGTGTACGGACCCGAGGTGTCATAGACCTCGAAGTTCTCCCCCGTAGTGAGCTCAATGGCGCGGGCGGGCAGGCGCAGGGTGGTGCTGGAACCATCGGTGTTGCGGTGTTCCACCTGGCGGTAGGTTTTGTGGCTGCGGTAGATCGGGCCGGTGGTGATGGTGTGCGTACTGGGGTTGCTCTGGCTGTTGTTGGTGCTGCGCGCAGGCATGATGAAAAGGCTCCTTCCCTTCGCCGGCATGACCCGGACAGGTTCAAACGGTCGCCCCTCGTTCCATGCGCGTTCTGCGCTGGGGCCTCTCAGTGCGCGGCGCGCGCACTCCCGTGGTTTCTTGTGCCCAACGGTAGCAAAGGTGCTTTTAGCTCGCGTCTAGTACATCCCCAGTGTGCTGGGCGAAACTCTCTCCCATATTTAGTGATTCTGATAACATGCAGGCCATGCGCGCTTCCATCCCAACCTCAGACAACCGCGAACTCAGTGCCCAACTCTTCCTCCCCGAACACGAGGACACTACACTGCCCGCCGTAGTCATTCACCCCGCCACCGGCGTCCACAAGGGCCTCTACGCCGCCTGCGCACAATACCTCGCTGACCACGGAATCCCCGTGCTCACCTACGACTATCGCGGCACCAACGAATCCGCCCTGCCCAGCGACTACAAAGATAAAAACATCGGCATGAGCGACTGGATGCTTTGCGACGTCCCCGCCGCCAACCGTTTCCTGCGCTCACGCTACCCCGACCGCAAAATCGTCGCCATTGGACACTCCGTGGGCGGACACGGCCAGCTCGTTTCCTTCCAGGACGAGCCCGTAGACGCCATCGCACTCGTGGCCAGCCACGCCGGAATTACGCGGCTCATTCCGCCCCTCCCAGAACGACTCAAAGTGGGGTTCGTATTCAACGTCTTTACCCCGCTCACGGCCCGCTTCTTGGGTTACGTTCCCGTGGACAAGATCGGCATGGGCAAGCCCGTACCCGCCGGCATCATGCTCCAATGGCGACACTGGACGCGCATGCCCCAATACTTCTTCGACGATCCGAACTTCCCCGACCAAGGCACCCCGCTCCCCCAGCGCTTTGCCAAGGTCACCGCGCCCGTGCTCTCTATTGTGCTGAACGACGACCCCTGGGCCACCAGGGAGGCCTCCGACGTTCTGCTGCGTCGCCTCACCGGAGCCAGCGTGGAAAAGCGGGATATTAGCCCGGCTTCTATTGGAGCCAAGGAGATTGGGCACATGGGCTTCTTTAGGAGCAAGAGCAAGGACCTGTGGGAGGGGCTGTATGAGTGGGTAGTGAAGGCGACTTAGCGGGGTGAGCCACCGGGACTATCGGCTCACCTCGGAGCTTTCCTCCTTGTAGAACCAATGGGCACCCCTAGACCCTGACTGCGGTTTGGGATTTTCCCTGAAGTATCGTTCCGGGTCTGCCTGAAGCAGAAGCACCTTCTCCGTGTACAGCGCGTCCGTTCCCCTATAGCGTTTACGCATTGCCGTTGCCCTCCTCTGCGTCACGACCAGTGCCCCACATCATACACCCCAACCTGCGATCTATTGCAGGTGTATCTTTCACAACAGAAAAAGTAATTGCCAACATTCCCGCATAGTATCCCAGAAGAACCACGTCTAATGGTTGAATATCATTAGCGCGCGGCGCGTCTATCGTCACGATTCCAAACAATTTATCATTACTTGAAACTGGATATGTAGCGAACGAACCATATCCCCGATGAGAGCGCTCCGCCATCGGCAAGTGGGCGGTATCGGGTTCATATCGTTCATACTTCCGAAGGGCTAAGTCAAAGGTCTTATCCCCCGGCTCAAATACTCTCCGCGACGGGGTTCCACTACCACCTTCATGGCCCCATCCCCAGGCCACAAGGCGCGGAGGGTCCACGCGATCGACGATAAAGAGGTTGGCTCGCACCCCTACCGTCTCCGGGCCAAGATAACTCCGAATCAAGCCAAGAATAGACTTACGTACAATCTCCATCTGCACCTTCAAAGATGATGGAGTGGTCGCCATGAGACCATTAACCAGTAGATATATCGCAACACCTATTTGCTCTAGATAGAACTCATACGTTTCCCCTTCTTCCATGAGGCGCCTTCGAGTTTCCTCATCCATTTTCTTCTGCACTTTCTCTTCACGCCCCATTCTCATAGCCGTGAGAGTTCCACCTGTAATTATCATCAGCCCCGTTAGCGCCAGCCACCACCAATCAAGGTGCCCATCAGTTTCACGAATAAAGGCACCCGGAATAGCCGCCAAACTCATCAGCAGTGGAGGAAGTGCCTGTGGACATGACGCAATCCACCTAAGCCATGTCGGCTCTTCAACTACAACGTTCTCCCCCAATGTTTTTCTACTACCAGGCATAATTTCCCCCTCAGCTCCCCTGGCTTCCCCCTTGGAGCTGGAGACGAGACTTGAACTCGCAACCTACGGTTTACAAGACCGTTGCGCTACCAATTGCGCCACTCCAGCAACAACACCGCCGAGCACTCTCGGCAACAGCGTTGTGGAAGATGGTACAGGATAGCCGAGTCCACCTCTCTACCCACACCCCTTTTACCCATCTCACCTGCCCCTATGCAGCCGCCCCGGTGCCCCGCTAAAGTTTCTTCCACCGTCGCTTGCGCACTGGTCTCACCACCACGCTCTGCAAGCACCTAGCACCCATGAACCACCCGTGAGCCCAGAAAGGTTGTGTGAGCGTGCCAAATATCCGCGAACGTCTGAGCAACTGGCGCAATCAGTCCCCGCACGCAGCCACGATTGATACCGCCAAGGCCGCTCCCCCGCCCTCCCCCCTGGCCCCCGTGGATCTCACGGACTATAACCAGGTGGCGGGCGTGATGGACCTTGCCGCCCGCATTGGGGATATTTTGTTGTCCTCCGGGACGTCGAATAGCGATACCAAGGCGCAGATGCACGCGGTGACCTCGGCTTATGGCCTGTGGTGGTGCCACGTGGACATCACGATGAATAACATCACCGTTTCCACGCACATCGGCACCACCAGGAAGTCTCCGGTGACGGTGTTTCGCGTGGTGCGCACGCTGACCACGGACTTTTCCAAGCTCTCGGCGGTGGACCGGCTGATCCGTTCCATTCAGGCGGGTGCTACGCCTCCCGACGTCGCGGAGCGGATTCTCGATGAAATCGAGGCCCAGCCCACGGCTTATGGCCCGGCGACCTCGATCTTTGGTTGGGGCCTCATGGGTGGCGCGGTGTCGATGCTGCTGGGCGGTACTCCGCTGGTGGGTGTTATCTCCTTTATCACCTCCATCGTCATCATGTCGATGAGCCTTTTTTTGACCAAGCACCACCTACCGGTGTTTTTCCAAAACGTCATTGGCGGCGTTATGGCCACTATTCCCGCGGCTCTTTCCTACGCCGCAGCGGCGGAGTTTGGGGTGGAATTGCGGCCCAGCCAGATTGTGGCCTCGGGAATTATCGTGATGCTGGCCGGTTTAACGCTCGTGCAATCTCTCCAAGACGGCATTACCGGCGCCCCGGTGACGGCCAGCGCGCACTTCTTTGAAACCCTCCTTTTCACTGGCGCCATCGTGGCGGGCGTGGCTATTGGCCTGCAATTATCCTCCTACGTGGGTATTTCTTTGCCACCGATGGAATCGGTGGCTGCCCCTAATCCGGCCTCGCCGGGGGTGAGGGTTCTCGCGGGTACGGCGGCCTCCGTGGGGTTTGCCATTGCCTGTTATGCGGAGTGGTCGGCGGTATTGCTTTCCGGCATTACCGCCATGACGGGTTCGGTGTTCTATTACTTCCTTTTCGTGCCGATGGGCGTTTCCACGGTGATGGCCGGCTCGATGGCCGCCGTGATTATCGGCTTTGCCGGTGGCCTTCTGGCACGCCGTTTCCAGGTGCCGCCGCTGATTATCGCGATTGCCGGTATTACGCCCATGCTGCCTGGCCTGGCGGTATATCGCGGTATGTACGCCGCCTTGAATGAGCAAATGCTGGTGGGCTTCACCAATATCGCCACGGCGCTGGCTATCTCCTGTGGTCTGGCAGCGGGCGTGGTGTTTGGTGAATGGATCGCGCGGCGCGTGCGCCGTCCGCAACGCTTCAACCCCTATCGCGGGTTCAAGGTCGCAGGCCGGGCCACGCTCCAACAGGCTCAGCAGGCCCGGCAACAGTTGCGACGCCGGGGCGCGCGGCGTCGCTAAGTGGCGTCGATAAGCCCCGGCAAACACCGATAAGGGCACGTGCCCCGCCCATAGCGTAGAATGATGTGCCTGAGTATTTAGCCCCACGCACCAGGAGGATTCGTGCCGCCCAAGGTTACTGACACCCGCCCAAGCGCCGAGACCCTGCACCGGGTCGAGGAGGAGACGGCCGCTGCCGCCCGCCGCATTGTGGCGAGTTATGCCGAAAATATGCTTGACGGCGTGACGCTGATGTCCATGCTGGGCGTGGAGCCCGCGGGGTTGGTGCACCGCAAGTTCGCGGAGGAGTACAAGGAGCCGGAGCCGAAGAAGGCCACCAAGCGCACCCGCAAGTCCACGAAGAAAACCACCAAAAAGACTGCGGCTAAGAAGAGCACCAAAAAAACTACAAAAAAGACAACCAAAAAGACCACAAAGAAAACCACAGCTAAGAAGTCCACCAAAAAGACCACCGCAAAAAAGACGGCAAAGAAAACCTCCTAAGAGGTTCATCGAAGCCGCCACCTCATAGGGCGGGGCTGAGCAAAAGCGACTAGCCTTAAACGCATGGGTGAAAGCAACAATAATTTTGTGGTGGTGGCTAACCGCCTGCCGGTGGATATGCAGCGGGCGGAGGACGGCTCGCCGCGCTGGGTTCCCAGCCCCGGCGGTCTGGTGGCGGCCCTCTCCCCGGTGCTAGAGAGCCAGCAGGGCTGCTGGGTGGGCTGGCCTGGGGTGATTGACGAGGCCCCCGAGCCCTTCCGCACCGATGAGGGAGTGCTGCTCTACCCGGTCACGCTTTCCGCCGAGGATTATCGGGACTTCTACGAGGGCTTTTCTAATGCAACCCTGTGGCCCCTGTATCACGATCTCATCGTTACCCCGGAGTTCCACCGCGAGTGGTGGGCCGCCTATAGGGAGGTGAACCTCAAGTTCGCGGAGGCCGTGGCGCACGTGGCTGCCGAGGGCGCTACCGTGTGGGTGCAGGATTATCAATTGCAGCTGGTACCCGGTATTTTGCGCCAGATGCGCCCGGACCTCACCATCGGTTTCTTCCTCCACATTCCTTTCCCCAGCCCCGATCTTTTCCGTCAATTGCCCTGGCGCGAAGAGGTGGTGCGCGGGCTGCTGGGCGCCGATGTGATCGGCTTCCATCTAGAGGACAATGCGCGGAACTTCCTCACCCTGGCCGCGCAGGTTTCCGGTGCCGCCGGTTCGCACACGGGCCAGCCGGATACCCTGCATATTCGCGGCGAGGTAGCCACCCGCGCAATCAACGCCCATGTCACGGCTCCCGACGGCCGCCAGGTGGGCGTGGGTGCCTTCCCCATCTCTATCGACGTCGCCTCCGTGCCCCAACCCGAGCCCGAAAAGGTTGCCGCGCTGCGCCGCGACCTGGGAGAGCCCGACCTCATCATCTTGGGCGTGGACCGCTTGGATTACACCAAGGGCATCTTGCAGCGCCTGCGCGCCTACGAGGAACTGCTGGCCGCCGGTGCCCTACCACCCAAGACGGTGTTCTTGCAGATCGCCACGCCCTCGCGCGAGCGGATCGAGCACTACCGCCGCACCCGCTCCAAGGTGGAAGAGGCGGTGGGCCGGATTAACGGCCAGCACGGCACTCCAGGGCGACCCGTGGTGGAGTACCTGCACCGCTCGGTGCCCAAGTCCACGCTGGCCACCTACTATGCGGCAGCCGATATTATGCTGGTCACCCCGTTTAAGGACGGCATGAACCTGGTGGCTAAGGAGTACGTGGCCGCGCACCCCGATGGCAGCGGCGCCTTGGTGCTCAGCGAGTTTGCCGGGGCCGCCGAGGAACTTCCCCAGGCCTACCTGTGCAATCCCTTTGACTTGGAGGCGATCAAGCGCAGCATCCACCGCGCCGCCAGCGATCTGCGCACCACACCGCAGGAGACCCGCGCCCGCATGGAGGCCATGCACCAGCAGGTACACACGCACGATGTCAACCTGTGGGCACGTGCCTTCCTGAGCAGCCTAGACGAGGCCGCCGCACAAGAGCACGGCACCCAAGCAACCACCCCAACCCCCACCGCGGAGCCGCGATGAAGCAGACGAGACAGAAGCACCCTGCAAAGGCAGCCACCCTCGCCGCCACCATCGCCGCGACCGCTCTCGCTGCCTGTGCCCAGGAACACAGCGCGGTCGTGGGTCCCACCTGGCAGGTCACCGGCCTGTATCTCGATCCCACAGAAAGCGGCGATCTCCCCGCCAGCGCGGCGGGCCTGGCGATGTTCTCCTTCGGGGAGGGCACCATCGCGGGTTCCACGGGGTGTTCCCGCATCCAGGGCATCGTGAACTTCACCAAGGATGGGGAATCCTCCCCCGCCCAGGACGCCGATACCGTGGCCTTTGAGCAGGTGGACTTTGAGGATCGCAGCGAGGATTGCCAGGGCGGGGCGGCCTATACGGATGCCACGCTGCGCGATCTGCTGCGCGGGGACTTCACCATCGCCCAGCCCTCGGAGGCGGAGCTGGTGCTCACGCAGCGCTCCGATGAGGTGGACGCCCCCGCCATCCGGCTCACCACCAACGCCGCCTAAAGGTAGCGTGGGGCGCATGTCTTTCCACAACACCGTCTCCTCCGCAGCCCAGGCCCCGCGCCTGCTCGTCGTCAGCGATTTTGATGGCACCCTCGCCGGTATCAGCGAGGACCCCATGAACGTCCCGGTTAATCGCACCTCCGTGGCGGCGCTATCAGCGCTGGCCGGTATGCCGGATACCCGCGTGGTGATTCTGAGCGGGCGCAACCTCGCCCAACTGGACGTCGTATGCCCCACGCAGCCCCCCATCGCGCGGGTGGGCTCCCACGGCGCGGAGCCGGAGCGCCACGAGGCGGAGCTCAGCCCCGAGCAGCGCGCGGCTCTCGACGCCCTGGCGGCCGAGCTGGAAGCCCTCTGCGAGGGAGTGGAGGGGGCCTTCGTGGAATACAAGCCCTACCAGCGGGTATTCCACTACATTCGGGTGCGTGACGAGGAGGTCATGCGCGGCCTGCTCGATGAGGTCTCCCAACTCGATCCGCGCGGCACACACGTGACCTGGGGCAAGCGCGTGGTGGAGTTTTCCGTTTCCACCGCCACCAAGGGCACCTGGCTGCGCGGCGAGATGGAGCGCTGGCAGCCCCAGGCCACGGTGTTCCTGGGCGATGACACCACCGATGAACACGGCTTTGAGGTGATGGGCAGCGGCGATCTCTCCGTCAAGGTCGGCCAGGGCGACACCGCCGCGAACACCCGCGTGGCCGATATTCAAGAAGTCGGGGAGCTTCTCGACGCCCTGGCGCGCGCCCGCGCCGAGCGTATCGACGTCGCCACGCTCAACCCCGCGCAGCACTTCCACCTCGCGGCGGCGGAACTGGCCGCCGTGTTAGTGCAGGCCACCCCGGAGCAGTGGGACGCCCACACCCGCGATCTGCTCGCCCCGCTCATCTCCGCCGAGGCCGCCCACCCCTCCCAAGCGTGGGCGCGCTTCACCGCCGCCACGGCGTCGGCTGTGGAGGCAGCCGGGGAGGATAGCGCCTTTGCCCGGCTTCTTGCTCAAGATCTCTGCCCGGAGATTTTTCAGCGCAGCCGGGAACTCGCCATGGCTCTGGGGGCGCGCACCTACCTCGGCTAGTGGCGCGGCGGTGCCACCGTGCGGCCGGGATAGAACTCCGTGCTCAGGATGGTTCGCTGGGGTTCTCCCGCCGTGTGTTCCCAGCTCGCCTCCGTGCTCACTTGTTCGAGCAGGGCTGTTCCCGCCGCCACGCCCTTCATGCGGTTGGGCTGGATCACCGTGGTGAGTCCGCGTTCCAAGGCGGCGGCCACGCCGTCAAAGCCCGTCACGGATAAGTCCTCGGGCACGCGCAGGCCGTGGTCGGCGGCATAGGCGAGCACCCCGTGGGCCATCGAGTCGGTGGTACACAGCACGGCGGTGAGTTCGGGGTGGGTTTCGAGCAGTTGCTGCGCGGCCTGGTAGGCGCGGGGGGCGTCGTTAATATGCCTGGTCACCACGGGAATCGCGGCGGTATCCAGCCCGGCCTCGGCAAAAACGTCCAGGGCGCCGAGCACGCGGTCGCGCTGAATGTGAAGGCTCGCGCGGTCAAGATCGGCCTGGTCGATAAAGCCGTCCACGGGGTCACGGTGCAGGCGAATCGCCAGGATTCCCACGTGCCTATGCCCCGCCTCCACGAGGGCCTGGGCGGCAGGGCGGATGGCGCGGCGGTCGTCGATGCCCACGAAGGGCACGTCCTCAATGGTGGTGGGCTGGCCGCAAATCACGGTGGGCAAACCGCGGGCGAGCACGGCGCGTAAATCGGGGTCGTCCTCGGCCACGGAATAGACCACGAAGCCGTCCACGGAGGCCCCGGCCACCAGGCTCGTGCGACGCGGGGCATGGGCGCCCACGGGTATGAGGGTGAGCGAGGTCTCCGAATCCGCGCAGGCCTCCGCCACCCCAGCGAGGAAGTCCACGGAGGGTTGATCGTCAAAGGCGTAGGTGAGGTCCTCGGTGAGCACCACGCCGATGGCCCCGGCGTGCCCGCTGCGTAGGCTGCGGGCGGTGGGGTCGGGGCCGCTATATCCCTTGGCCCGCGCCACGGCCAGAATCTTCGCCCTGAGCTTGGGGGATAACTGCTCGGGGTGGTTATAGGCATTGGAAACAGTGGTGCGGGAAACCCCCAATTCAGCAGCAATAGAGGCCAAGGTGGCCTTGGAGGTATTCCGGCGGGGCATAGGGGAAGGCTAGCACGGGGGCGGGACGGGGCGTTTTCTTTTTCCTCAAACGCCAGCGCGGCCCACCGCGCCCGTTTACACTTCCCCCTTATCTATCCCCTCTCCGAAAAACCAACCCCATGCCCCACCGCCTCGCTCCCCTCGCCCTTGCCAGCGCCTACTTTCTCAGCGCGCTCTGCGGTTCCATCACTTCGGTAGCCGTGGCGGTGTACTTTGCCGCCACAGGGGTGGGGGCCTGGGCGGTCACCGGGACGCTGGTGGCCGGGGCCGTCGCCCAGATTTTTGCCGCCCCGCTCCTGGCGCCGCTCTTTGACCGCTACCCCCAAAAGCACATCGCGCTGGCCTCCTTCTGCGTGGATATGGCCGTATTGTTCGTGCTCATCGCCTGGCCGCAGCCCGTGCTTCTGGTGGCGGGCACCTTCATCAGTTCCGCCACGGCGGGCGTGGCCGTGCCCGCGCTCTTTTCCCTGGCCGAGGGGCTGGAGGCCAAGGGTGCGGCGGTGGCCTTTTCCCGCATGGATACCGGCCGCCTGGCGGGAAACTTCGCCGGGCTCGCCCTAGGTGGTCTCCTCGTGGAGGTGTTCTCGCTGCGCGGCGCCTTTCTGCTAGAGATGGCGGCCTGCCTGGTGAGCATGGCGATCCTCATGGCGTTCACCTCTGCCACCCCGCCGCCGACGCCCCCGGCAGCTCCCGCGGCAACTCTCCCAGCAGCTCCCGTAGAGCCCGGGGCGTCGCCAGCAAAGAAACCCAGCTTCCTCGCCCAGGTGGCTCAGGCCCCCGCCCTGCTCCTGCGCAATCGCACCACCAGGGCGGCCCTGCAATCCCTGTGGTTCGCCATCATCTTCACCTCGCTCTATAACGTCGCCCTGGTGTTCTTCGCCGTCGATGTACTCCACGCCGGTGGCCTGGGTTATGCGGTGCTCATGCAGGCCTTCATCGTGGGGCGCATCCTCGGGGCTCGGGTCTCGGGCCGCCTGGGCAACGACCCCGCACGGGGTAGTCACCTGCGCACGCTCAACCTCTGCGGTTTGGTGATGGGCACGGGAATCTTTGTGGCCGCTGTCTGCGGAAATATCGTGATTGCTGCCATGGGCTTCTTCATCGCGGGCACCTGCAATGCCGTGCAGGTGGCGGCGCTGCGGCTCACCGTCTCCCAGCACGTCCCGCAGGAAGTGCAGCCCAAGGCGCTCTCCTCGATGGGCTCGATCAATACCTCCGCCATGCTCTTCGGTTATATCGTGGGCGCACCCGTGATGGGAGTACTCGGCCCCACCGCTACGTTGCTGCTGGCGGGAGCGGGTACGGCCGCCGTCTCTGGGGTTTCTCTGCTGCGGCACCGCACAGCGTAGGATTTTCAACAGATTCCCATATTGACATCCGTTTGCAATAAGGGTTAGCTAAATCCCATGCTTTCCCGCCGCCTTACTCTCCCCCTCGCCAGCCTAAGCCTCCTCACCCTGAGCGCCTGCGCCGCCGAGAACACTGAGAACGCCGACGATTCCGGCGCCACCTCCATCGTGGCCTCTACCTCCGTGTGGGGCAGCCTGGCGAGCAGCGTCACCGAGGGCACCGGCACCGAGGTCACCTCGATCATCACCGGCAACGTCACCGACCCCCACCACTTCAGCCCGAGCGCCGCCGATCTCGCGCGCGCTCACAACGCCACCTTCACCGTCGTGGGCGGCGGGGGCTACGATGCCTGGCTCTACGAGGGGCTTGACGACGCCCAGGTGATCCACGCCCTGCCACTGACCGCCCACTCCCACGATCACGGGGAGGAACACGGGGGCGAGGAGATAGAAAACGAGCACATTTGGTTTGACGTTGATTCCCTCTCCAAGGTGGCCCAGGAGATTGCGGAGCGCGTGGATGGGGCCAATGCCGCCCCCATCCAGTCCGAGCTGGCGGAGCTCAAGAAAAGGCTAGAAGCCCTACCCAATGCCCGCGTGGCCCAGACCGAACCCATTGCCGATTACCTCATTGAGGATTCCCCCCTCCAAGAGGTCACTCCCGAGGGGTATCGCCACGCCACCCTGGCAGAGAGCGAACCCTCCGCCGCCGACCTCGCAGCTTTCCTCGACCTTATTAATGAGGGCGGAATTGACGCTTTAGTTTATAACCCACAAACCGCCACGGATATGACCAAGCGCATCCGCCAGGCCGCCGAGGATAAAGGTATAATAATTGTAGAGGTATCGGAAACTCCCGCCGAAAACCAAGATACCCTAGACTTTCTTACCCAAGCGGTCAATAACTTTGAACTGATTTAGTATTAAGCAGTGCTACATTTTCTCGACGGACACGTACTGCTCACCCTCTTTATCGTCATTACGGTGGGGACGGCCTTCGGTGCCATTCCCTTTGGCCCGCTGCGCTTCGGGGCCGCCGGAGCGCTCTTCATGGGCCTGGCCATCGGCCCCTTCGTGGATGTCCCCGCCGAATCCCTCGCCCTCTTCCAGGAATTAGGGCTGGGCCTCTTCGTCTATATGCTCGGCCTAGAGGCAGGCGAGACCTTCTTTAGGGATATGCGCGAACAACTCGGCATGATGTTCGCCTCCCTGATTGCCGTGACCCTCGCCGCTGTTACCGCGATCGTCGGCTCCGGCCTGCTGGGCATTGCCCGTGAGGTGGCCCTGGGCGTCTTTGCCGGAGCGCTCACCTCCACGCCCTCCCTTTCGCTGGCCCAGGAGCAAACGGGTTCCGATAGCCCCGCCGTGGGGTATTCCCTGAGCTATCCCACCGGAGTGATCCTGGCGATCTTGCTGGTGGCCTTCACCATCGGCAGCAATTGGCGGGCCTCGCGCGATCAGGAAAACCCCGATGAGAAGATTCTGCGCCTGGTGCGTATCTCCGTGACCAAGGAGCCGGATTGGAGCGCCCTCGATGAGCAATGGGCCGATCAGTTCCGCCTGTGCACCATCCGGCGCGGTGGCCGCACCAAAGTGGCCACCGACCCCACCACCATCGAGCGCGGCGATACGGTGGTGATGCTCACCACCAAGGCCTCCCTGCCGCACCTCATCGCGGTGTTGGGGCGTAGGTTAGGCCCCGTCTCCACCCAGCAGGGCGGTAATCTCACGGTGCAGCATTATCGGGTATCCAATAAGGACATTGCCGGTAATACCATTGCTAATCTTCCGCTTTATGATAAGCACCGGGCTCAGGTGGTGCGTATTCGCCGCGGCGATGAAACCCTGCTCCCCACCGATGAGAGCACCTTAGAGGCCGGGGATATTGTGGAAATGGTCATGCCTACCTCGCGCGCAGAAGATGTGCGCAATTATCTTGGTGATTCCATTCAGGATTTCTCCGAATTGGATTGGATCGCCGCCGCTGGTGGTCTGGTGGTGGGCTTTTTGCTGGCTCTCATTGAGGTTCCGCTGCCCGGTGGCTCCTCTTTTACCCTGGGTGCCGCTGCCGGGCCACTACTGGCCGGTATTCTGCTCGGCTCCCTGGGACGCACCGGGCGCACCGCCTGGCAGTTGCCGCGCACCGCCAATTACACTTTGAGGCAGTTTGGTCTCATGCTCTTTCTCGCGGCGGTGGGTACGGCCTCCGGCCCGGCCTTCGCGCAGACGGCCTTTAGCATGGATGGGCTGCGCGCCATCGCCCTGGCCGCCGCGGTGTGTTTGATGGGTGCGGGTTCCTTCCTTCTCATGGCTTGGGCTATGGGGCAATCCTCCACCCGCGCCAATGGCGGCATGTCTGGGCTGCTGGGCCAACCTGCGGTGTTGCAATACGCGCTCCAAAATGCGTCGGATTCTCGCATCATGTCCGGCTATACCGCTACCTTTGCTATTGCCCTCGTGTACAAGATTGTGATTATTCCGGTGATGCTCGTTGTCTGACCTTCTCGCCTTCTCCCGCGCCGCCGTCTCCCCGTTATGGGAGGGGCTGGACCTCGCCGTGCGCCCCGGTGAGTTCCTCACCGTGCTCGGTCCTAACGGCGTGGGTAAGTCCACGCTGCTCGCCGCCATCATGGGCACCCGCCCGTTGAGCGCGGGCAGCGTGGACGTACGCGGCCGCGTGGGGTACATCCCCCAGCAGCGCATGTTCCCCTCCGATCTCCCGCTGCGCGCCCGCGATCTCGTCTCCCTGGCGATGGCCCACGGCACCGTGCGTGGGCGCAGTGCGCGGCGCGGGGACGTCGATAAGGCTTTAGCCGCCGTGGGTGCGGCGGGGCTGGCGGAGCTGCGCGTGGGGCACCTCTCCGGTGGGCAGCAACAACTGGTGCGCCAGGCCCAGGCGTTGGCGGGTGAGCCCCAGGTGGTGCTTGCCGACGAACCCCTGCTCAGCCTCGACCCCGCCACCCAGGCCGCCACCGTGGCGCGCCTGGATGCTTACCGGCGCGAGCATAACGCGGGCATCGTCTTTGTCACGCACAGCATTAATCCGGTGCTGAGCGTGACCGATAGGGTGCTCTACCTCGCCCCCAATGGGCACCTGGTAGGCACGGTGGCGGAGGTGATGCGCTCGGAGACCCTGAGCGCTTTGTACGGTTCGCGCGTGGACGTGGTGGAAGTCAATGGCCGCCTGGTGGTGATGTAAATGTTTCTTGCCGATACTCAGTATTTGCTCAGCGTGGACTTCGTGCAGCAGGCCCTCCTAGCCGCCGCATTCCTGGGGCTACTCTCCGGGGTCATGGCCCCACTCATCGTGGTGCGGCAGATGTCTTTTTCCGTGCACGCCACCAGCGAGTTAGCCCTGATGGGTGCCTCCGCCGCGCTCCTGGCCGGGCTCAATATCGGGGCCGGGGCCGTGGTGGGCTCCATCGTGGCGGCGGTGGTGCTCGCGGTGCTGGGCCTGCGCGGGCAGCAAGATAGCGCGATTGGCGTGGTGATGAGCTTTGGCCTGGGGCTCTCGGTGCTCTTCATCCACCTCTACCCCGGCAATTCCTCCACCGCGCTCACCCTGCTCACCGGGCAGATCGTGGGGGTTTCCTCGGCCTCGGTGTGGGCGCTGGGGTTGATTACCGCCCTGGTGGTGAGCGCGGTGGCGCTGTGGTGGCGCCCGCTGCTCTTTGCCAGCGCCGATCCCATCATGGCCGCCGCCAGCGGGGTTCCAGTGCGCCTGGTCTCGGTGGGCTTTGCTGTGCTCGTGGGCCTGGCCGCCGCTCAATCGGTGCAGATCGTGGGCGCACTGCTGGTCATGGCGCTGCTGATTACCCCCGGCGCGGCCGCCGTGCAGGTCACCGCCTCCCCGCTGCGTGCCGTGGTGCTCTCCGTGGTGTTCGCGGAGATCGCCGCCGTGGGCGGACTGGTGCTCTCCCTGGCTCCGGGCCTGCCGGTCTCGGTATTCGTCACGGGCATCAGTTTTGCCATCTACCTCCTCTGCCGCGTTATCGGCTGGTGGCAGGGCCGCCGCGTGCAGCGCGATGAGGTGCGCGCCCAGGATTACTCCCCTCACCACTGTGGGGAGGAATAAAACTTTTCCGCTCGGCTAGAAGGGTGCCGTCACCAGGCTTAAAATCATGGCTCATGGAAGCCCGCACCCTCGACGTTCACGGCCAGCAGCGCCGCTACCACGTGGTATTCCCTAAGAGCACCCCGGTTAACGCCGACCTCCTGCTCTACCTCCACGGCTCCCGCCAGTCGGGGCGCGTTTCCCCACACTTCACCGCCCACACCTTCGACGCAATGGCCGAGCGCACCGGCACCATCCTCGTCTACCCAGACGGCATCGGCCATCACTTCAACGACGCCCGCCGCGAGTTCGACGAGCAGTGCCGCCGCGAGGCCGTGGATGATGTGGCCTTCCTGCGCGCGATCGTCGATAGTTTCGCCCCCGCCCGCACCTTCGCCTGCGGTTACTCCAACGGCGGCCACATGGTGCTGCGTTTGCTTCTCGACGCCCCGGGCTTGCTCACCGCCGCCGCTATCTTCTCCGCCGCCCCTCCGGCACCGTCCAACCTCATGGTTTCCACGGCCGCCTACCGGTCCACCCCCGTGATGTTCATGCACGGCACCGCCGACCCCATCACCCCCTACGAGGGCGGGCGGGTGGAACTTCAAGGTTCCGCCCGGGGCGAGATGATGCCCGCCTTTGCCGGGGCGGCCTACTGGGCCGGGCTCAATGGCTGCACCGCTATCCCCGATACCTCCCACCCACATCCCGGAGTGGACGTGGATACCTGGGACGACGGCGCTCACCCACCCGTGCAGCTGTGGACTCTTCACGGCGTGGGCCACGTGGTGCCCTCCCCGAAGAAGGCGCCCGCCACACTCGGCCCCGGCACCACCGCCGTGGTGGGGGCTGAGGTGGCGGCGGAGTTTTTTGGTTTGAGCGCTCTTAGTTAGACCCCGCCACACGCCGCTGCCGGGCAAACTCGGAGAGCACCGCGCCCGCCGCCACGGAGGCGTTGAGGGATTCCACCCACTTCTCCATCGGAATGGACATCAGTACGTCGCAGTTCTCCCGCACCAGGCGGGAAAGGCCCTTACCCTCGGAGCCGATCACGATAACCACGGGATCGGTGCCGCCATCGTAGGTGTCCAGGGTGTGCTCGCCGCCCGCTTCCAGGCCCACAATTTGATAGCCGGAGCGCTTGAACTCCTCGATGGTGCGGTTGAGGTTGGTGGCTCGGGCCACCGGCAGCCGGGCCGCCGTGCCCGCAGAGGTACGCCAGGTGACCGCCGTCACGGAGGCCGAGCGGCGCTCCGGGATAATCACGCCGTGGCCGCCAAAGGCCGCCGTGGAGCGAATCACCGCGCCGAGGTTGCGGGGGTCGGTGATGTTATCCAGGATCACCACCATGCCGGGCTCCCCGGTCTGCTTGATTCCCGCGATGAGATCGTGCACGTCCGCGTACTCATAGGGCGGTATTTGCAGGCCAATGCCCTGGTGCAGGGTATTGCCGGTGAGCTTATCGAGCTCCTGGCGCTGCACCTCCACCACGGAGATACCGCGCGCGTTGGCAATAGCCACGGCCTCGGAGAGGCGATCGTCGTGGCCGGTGCCCATCGCCACCAGCAGCTGCGTGGCGGGTACCTTGGCGCGCAGGCACTCCACCACGGGGTTGCGGCCCACCACCAGTTCGGTGGTGTTCTCCCGCACGTGCCTCCCGGAATTACGCCGCTCGCGCTCTAGTTTGCGCTGGTGGGCGGCATGGTACACGCGATCTTCCGCCTTGGGGGTAGGCCCCTTGCCGCGCAGGCCACGGCGGCGCTGACCGCCGGAGCCCTTGGTGGCGCCCTTCTTGTTGCTCTTGCGCAGGGCGCCGCGCCGCTTATCGTTTCCAGCCATGTATTCCTCCGTTTAGTTCCGGGCGCGCAGTGACCACTGCGGCCCCTCGGGGGTATCGGTCACCTCTACGCCAGCGGCGGCAAGGCGATCGCGCACCTCATCGGCCACGGCCCAGTTCTTCTCGGCGCGCGCTTGGGCGCGCCTCTCCAATTCTGCCTGCACAAGAATATCCAATGCCTCGTGCAATTCCGCACCGGCACCCGTCTGCCCCTCAGCCCAGTCGTAGGGGTCAATGCCCAGCACGGAGGTCATGGCCCGCACCTGGCCGCCGATCTCGCGGGCGCGCTCCTCTTCCCCCGCGGCCAGGGCGGAGTTCCCGGCGCGCACGGCGGTGTGAATCTCCGCCAGGGCGCGAGGCACGGAAAGGTCCTCGTTCATGGCGGCGTCGAAAGTCTCAGGGCGGGTGCCCGCTTCCACCTCACCCAGGCGGCGCAGAAAGTCCTCAATGCGGCGGTAACCGGCTGCGGCCTCGTGTAGGGCCTCCTCGGAGTATTCCAGCACGCTGCGATAATGCGCGCTGCCCAGGTAATAGCGCAGTTCCACGGGGCGCACCAGGGTGAGGATGTGCGGCACGGAGAGCACGTTGCCCAGGGATTTGGACATTTTCTCCCCCGCCATCGTCACCCAGTGGTTATGCAGCCAGTAGCGAGCAAATCCATCACCGGCGGCGTGGGATTGCGCGGCCTCGTTCTCGTGGTGCGGAAATTGCAGGTCCAGCCCGCCGCAGTGAATATCAAACTCCCCGCCCAGGTAATAGGTGGCCATCGCGGAGCACTCCAGGTGCCAGCCGGGGCGGCCAGCACCCCACGGAGTAGGCCAGGCGGGTTCGCCGGGCTTGGCGGCCTTCCACAGGGCGAAGTCGCGGGGGCCGCGCTTGCCGCAGTTCTCCGTCTCCCCCTGCTCCATTTCTTCTACCCGGTTGCCGGAAAGCGCACCGTAATCGGAGCCCTCGGCGGCCACCCAGGCCGCCACGTCAAAGTACACGGAGCCCTCGGCGGCGTAGGCAAAACCGGCGTCGATAAGCCGCTGCATGTACTCCACCATTTGGGTGACGTGCCCGGTGGCGCGCGGCTCCACGGAGGGGGGCAACACGCCCAGTTGGTTATAGGCCCAGGTGAACTCACGTTCGTAGGTGCTCACCCACTCCCACCAGGGGCGATTATTTTCGGCGGCCTTGGTCAGGATTTTATCGTCGATGTCCGTGACGTTGCGAACAAAGGCCACGTCATAGCCCTGGGCCAGCAGCCAACGGCGCAGAATGTCAAAGGCCACGCCGGAGCGCACGTGCCCGATGTGCGGCTGCGCCTGCGGGGTGGCACCACACAGGTACACGCTGGCCTTTCCCTCGCGCAAGGGGGTGAACTCTCGTAGGCTGCGGGTACCGGTGTCATAAAGGCTTAAAGTCACGCCTTTCAGTGTAACGCCTCAGTAGCGCTGCCAAGACGGCTTGTGCGCCTCCACGTAGCGGTAGTAGGCGGCGTCGTGAAGCAGCGTTGCGGCCTCCGCGTCCACCAGCACCGTGGCGTGGCGGTGCCATTGCAGTATCGACGCCGGGCAGGAGGCCGCCAGCGGCCCTTCCACCAGGCGTTTGACGGCCTCAGCCTTGTGTTTGCCGGTGGCGAGCAGCAGCAGGTGGCGGGCGCGCTGAATAGTACCCAGCCCCTGCGTGATGACCTGGGCGGGCACGTGCTCCTGGGATTCAAAGAAGCGCGCGTTATCCGCCACCGTCTGCGGGTGCAGGGTTTTGATTCTGGTGAGCGAATTGAGCGAACTTCCCGGCTCGTTGAAGCCGATGTGCCCGTTGGTGCCCACGCCCAGGATTTGGAGGTCAATACCTCCGGCGGCCTCAATATCGCGTTCGTAGTCCGCCGTGGCACGAATAACGTCCTCGGCCATGCCGGCGGGGGCGTGCACGTGCTCATCATGAACGTCAATGTGCGAGGTGAACTCGCGCCGAATGGTGGCGTGATAGCTCTGCGGGTGGTCATAGGGCAGGCCGATGTATTCATCGAGCAGGAACATCTGAGTCTGCGCGAAGCTCAGTTCCTCTTCCCGGTGCCGCCGGATAAGCTCGCGGTAGGTTCCCAGCGGCGTTGCTCCGGTGGCCAGGCCGAGCGTGGAACCCTCCCGCACGTAGCCGCCGATGATGTCAGCGGCCTGCTGGGCTACTTCCTGGGGCGTTTCCCTCATGAGGATTTCCATGAATGGCTCCTTTACTCGGAATCTATCCTGCCCCTACATTTTTAGCGCGATTTTCTAGACGCTGCGCCGCCCCTCACACCACACCTGCGTAGCGATGCCCTCGGACTCATCGAGCACCACGAAGGTCGCGGGCATGCCGGGGCGCAGGTCCCCCGCGCGATCTTCCAGCCCCAGAACCCGCGCCGCATGGGTGGAGGTAAAACGCACGGCGGCCACGGCCCCGTGGCGCTCCCGGTAGCTCAAAAACTGTTGCAGCAGGGTGCTCGTTCCTCCCGCGATCGCTCCGGGCTCCGCCCCAGTACTTTCCAGGCGCGCCACGCCGCCGCTCACCTCCACGGTCAGGGGGCCTAACTCATAGGTGCCATCGGACATTCCGGCGGCCTCCATCGCGTCCGTCACCGCCAGGGTACGTTCGGGTGCCGCCGCGGTGACCATATCCACGGTGCCCTCGTGCAGGTGCACCCCGTCCGCGATCACCTCCACCCAGGCCTCCCCGCGGGCGGCGGCCTCAAGCAGGGCTGCCGACGCCCCCGGCGCGCGATGGTGCAGCGGGGCCATGCCGTTGAAGAGGTGCGTGGCCGTCACGGTGGCCCCTTTGCCCCGAGCCTGCGCTATGGCCTCCCGCACGACCTCATAGGGGGCGTCGGTATGCCCAAAGGAGACGATCACTCCGTGTGCCGCGCAGATGTCCATGAGTTCTGCCGCGTGGTCCGTCTCCGGGGCAAGGGTCACCTGCCGGATAGTGCCCGCCGCCTCCGCGATGAGGCGGCGCAGCATGGCGGGGTCCCCCGGTTGAATACGGCTGGGGGCCTGCGCCCCGCAACGCGCGGAGTTGATGAAGGGCCCCTCAAGATGAATCCCGTAGATTTCCCCCTGCTCCACCATTTCACGCAGCAGGATAATCTGGCGGCGCAGTTCCTCCTCGTGCCCGGAAACCAAGCTCGCAAGCATGGTTGTGGTGCCCTGGGAGCGGTGAAAACGCGCGGCGCGCAGGCACTCTTGCTTACTTCCCGTGGGAAAGGCCCCGCCCGCCCCGCCGTGATTGTGCACGTCTACCAATCCGGGAATCACCGTGGGGCAATCGCGTGGGGCGGGTCCGGAAAGCTCCTCAATGCTCTCGACGCACCCGTTATCCCACCTGAGCCGAGCGTGGGGATACTCCCGCTCGGCGGTAATGATGCGGCCTACAAGGCCCGCTGGTTGAGTCATACCCGTACTGTAGCCCGCACGGCTCTCACGGGTTTAGGGCTCTTCTTGGGAGAATCCCCGCGCCTTCGCCTGCTCCTCGATCATCGTGCGCAGCGGCTGGTAGTGCTTGCGCACGGCCTCCTCATAGACCAACACGTCTCCATCATGGAGGGCATCGAGAATCTCCACGTGCGTATCAGCGGTGTTCTGCACGCTATGGCTGTGATCCAGACCAAGGGCGGGAGCCACGGCGGTGTGCACACGCCGGAATACCTCGGTGAGCTCCTGGATCAGGGGGTTCGATACTCCAGCCATGAGGAGGTTGTGGAACTCCTGATCCTGCTCGGCAAAGGAGACATCGCCGTCATTGTTTTCACGCATCGTATCCACGAGCACGCGCAGCTTGCGCTCCGTTTGCTCGTCCAAGGCCGCGATGAGCTGACGGCCCAGGGATATATCCAAGGCCTCTCGGGCGTCCACCAGGGAGATCAGGCCGTCAAAGGAACGCTCTGCTTCCAATACCGTGCGGAAGATCAGGCCGTTGACTAGCGGTTCCAGTGACATCTGCGATACGTAGGTGCCATAGCCGTGGCGCACCTCAACAATATCGAGCGTGGCGAGAATACGCATTGCCTCACGAATGGAAGAGCGGGAGTAGCCCAACTGTTCACACAGCGTAGCCTCGGAGGGCAGCACATCACCGGGAGCGAGCTGGTTAGAACGGATATATTCCTTAATCCCCTCCATTGCAGTCAGCGCAGCGGAAGGGGTCCTGGCATGCAGGGTCAGGGGCATTGCTTAACACTCTTTCACTTACTTGCGGGAGCCAAACCTAAGTGTAATAGGTTGCAGCCTCCACCTAATCAGATGTCTGACGCTATACACCAAAGCATAACGGAAGAAGAAAATTAATACCACTACTGCCACGAAAGCCCCCCCCCCCCTGACTTTGCGTCATCCTATTCGGGGAGAAGCCCCGGAAAACGCCCTGCACCCACAGGAAATAGCATCTGCATACACCTTATCGGAGCGCCCCCTCGGAACACCGCGCAAGAATATAAATCCTGCCCACAGCACCGCACGGCTACCACAATCAAACTCCTACATACGCGAAAGTATCTCCCACCAGCCGCTGTTCACAGGATTGTAGAACAATCCCACATAATCGTTTCCCCGCTAAACAAAATAATATAGTTCTGGGAACTAAGCAGTTTTCCTTATGCCCCTTCAGTGGCTTTCCATACCACCGCCGTGGCCACCGCCGCGCGGCCTTCACCGCTCCCGGTAAAACCCATGTGGTCGGTGGTGGTGGCCGATACCGATACCGGAGCACCCACCGCCTCAGAGAGCACCCGCTGCGCCTCCTCGCGGCGCGGCCCCATCTTGGGGGTCTGCCCGATCATCTGCACGGCGGCATTGCCGATCGTATATCCGGCCCCCTCAATCGCCGCCGCAGCCTCGCGCAGCAAACGCACTCCCGAGGCCCCCGCGTACTCCGGGCGACCCACACCCACCAGGGTGCCAATATCACCCAGCCCGGCGGCAGAAAGGAGCGCATCCACCAGGGCATGACTCACCACGTCCCCATCCGAATGCCCCTCGCAGCCCGCAGCACCCTCAAAAAGCAGCCCCGCAATATAACAGGGCTTGCCCTCCTCAATCTGGTGAGCATCCGTACCAATACCCACGCGGGGAATCATCATCGCACTCCTCCCGGCACCTCAAACACCGTGGGTTCCGCCTCATCCACGATGGTGCGCGCCAGCATCATATCCATCGGCGTGGTCACCTTAAAGGCCATCGGATCGCCCGGCACGCACAGCACCGGGTATCCATGCCATTCCAGCAGCGAGGCATCGTCGGTGGCCTCAAAAGAGGGGTTCTCCTCCGCAAAATAGGCGAGGTTCGCCTCCCGCAGCACCCCCAGATCGAAGCCCTGGGGGGTTTGCACCGCCCGCAACAGCGCCCGCGAGGGGGTTTCCACTACCGACGAGCCCGCGGGGGCGTCGATACGCTTAATCGTATCGGCCACCGGCAGCACCGGGATCACCCCAGGGTGGCCCGCCAGCACGGCCCGCGCCACCCGCGCCACCAACCCCGGAGGCGTGAGCGCCCTGGCGGAATCGTGGATGAGCACCACGCCCTCGTTTTCCTCGATGGCCTGGATACCCTGCCACACAGAATCGGCGCGCTCCCCGCCGCCGTGCACCAGGCGCACGGGAACCTCGCCGTTACGCAGCAAACCCCGGCGCTCCAAGAGGCGCGCGGCGTAATCCTCCATATCGGGGCTGACGAGCACGATCACCTCGTCCACCATCCCCGAGGTCATCATCGAAGTAACGGAACGCTCCACGAGCGAACGCTCGCGCAGCGTCACAAAAGCCTTGGGTATCGACGCCCCCAGCCGCGTCCCCTTGCCCGCCGCGGCGACGAGGGCGGTAACCCTGCGGCGCGTTTTAATCCTCGTCCTCATCATCGAAGTTGAGGTCGTCAAGGTTCACATCGAGGTCATCGTCCTTCACCTCGGCGTCCGTGGTGGAGATACCGGCAGCCTCCTTGTGGCGCTTAATCGCCTCATCCACCTCCTTGAGGAAGGAATCTGCCTTCTCCTTATCCTCGGTGTCCGCCAGGGCGATCTCGCCCACGAGAATCTGGCGGGCCTTGGCCAGCATGCGCTTCTCACCAGCGGAAAGGCCGCGGTCCTGATCGCGGCGCCACAGATCGCGCACCACCTCGGCCACCTTGTTCACATCGCCCGAGGCCAGGCGTTCCTGGTTGGCCTTGTAGCGGCGAGACCAGTTACCGGCCTCCTCCACGTCCGTTTCCCGCAGCACTCCGAAAACGGTGCGCAGACCCTCATCATCCACGACGTCGCGCACGCCCACCAGCTCGGCGTTCTTTACCGGAACGCGCACCACCAGATCGGACTGGTTGATCTTGAGGACGAGGTAATCCAGCGTCTCCCCACCAATCTCGCGCTGCTCAATGCTCTCAATAACAGCGGCACCGTGGTGCGGATAAACAACGACATCCCCGGCCTTAAAATCCATTCCCCACTCCTTGAGGTATCTGAGGTAAACGCGAGCAGATTGCGCGCCCGAGGGCAACGCGCGTGAAGGCGATCCCCGCGAGGGCATAGCAGAAACACCATATTAGCACGCAGGCATCGCCCTGATTCTCCGCACAATGGCTACCCCTGCTTACCTCACTCAACTAGGACGTGCCTGTGAGAAAGGCTAGGGTGGAGGGTATTAACTGTGTTTTTCCGCAAGATCGCATGGAGGACAATCCCGTGAAGCCCCTGAAGTCCGCCGCCCGGCGCGGCGGTGTCATCTCCGCTGCCGCTCTCTCCGCGCTGGTGCTGGCTTCCTGCTCCGCAGGCCAGGTGACCCAAACTTCGGATCAGGTTGCCGCCGTTGACGGTGCTTCCGCTCAGAATGAAGAAGATACCGTGGCCGTGCGCGATGTCACCGTGATCGTGCCCGAGAACGGTAATGGCGAGGCCGCGCTGAAGTTCACCGCCATCAATCAGGACACCAACCGGGTTGCCCACACCCTGCAATCCGTGAGCGTGAACGGCAAGCCGGTGCGCGTGGAGCAGACCCCGGCTCTTGATTCCGGGTGCAGCCTGGTGGCCGATTCCGCCGCCGGTATCGCTGATCTGAACAAGGACTCCGGGGCGGGCTGCATCAACTACACCGCTACCTCCCTGGCGAACGATAACTTCGCCCCCGGTGGCAACACCAACGTGGAGTTCGTATTCGATTCCACCACCATTCCCGTCACCGCTACCATCTCCGCCCCCAACCTGGATTCCGGCACCGTCTCCCGCGACTTTGACCGCTACGGGGAGAACGCCCCGGAGCACGCGGAGCACTAAAACCCATTAAAAGCACAGCCGGGAACACGCCACGATGTTCCCGGTTTTCTTATGCTAAAAGCGGTGGTCACAGCGCTGCCACGGCCCCGCCACGGCCATGCTCTAAGGTGCTAAAGCATGGCGAAAAAAGCGCGCAGCATCCACACCTGCACCGAGTGCGGCTACTCCTCCCCCAAGTGGTTGGGCCGCTGCCCCGAGTGCGGGGCCTGGGGCTCCATGCAGGTCACGGCGGCACCACTGAGCGCGGCGGGGGCCACGCGGGGGCGGAGTGCTTCTCTCAGTGGAGGTTCTTCCTCCGGGGTCGTGGGACTAACGCCCACCGCGCCCGCCGCACCCATGACCACCATTAATGCCCACGCCACGCGCACTATTCCCACCGGGATTGGGGAATTAGATCGCGTGCTGGGCAGCGGCATCGTCCCCGGTTCCGTGGTGCTCATGGCCGGAGAACCGGGCGTGGGTAAGTCCACGCTGCTCCTAGAGGTGGCGGCCCGGTGGGCGGCGCAGCCGGTGGGAGAAGGGGGCGTCGATAATGCGGAAGGCGCTGGCGGGGAAGGTAGCACCCGCACCGCCCTCTACGTCACCGCCGAGGAATCAGTGGGCCAGGTGCGCCTGCGCGCCGAGCGCACCGGCGCGGTGCGCGATACCCTCTTCCTGGCCGCCGAGCCCAATCTGGACGTGGTATTCGGGCACGTCCAACAGGTAAAACCCTCCCTACTCATCGTGGATTCCGTGCAGACCATGCAGGCCGATGGCGTGGAGGGAGTGGCCGGGGGCGTGGCTCAATCCCGCGCGGTGACCGCCGCGCTCACCACCCTGGCTAAGAGCACCGGCATTCCCATCCTGCTCGTGGGGCACGTGACCAAGGATGGCAACGTGGCCGGGCCTCGCGTGCTCGAACACCTGGTGGACGTAGTGCTGAACTTCGAGGGCGATCGCCATTCCAGCCTGCGCATGCTGCGCGGCATCAAGAATCGCTTTGGTGCCACCGATGAAGTGGGTTGCTTTGAGCAGACCTCCGAGGGAATCCAGGAGGTACCCGACCCCTCCGGGCTCTTCCTCTCCCACCGCGATCACACCCCCGACGGCTCCGCGGTGACCGTGGCGATGGACGGCGTGCGCCCCATCCTGGCCGAGGTGCAATCCCTGGCCGTGGATTCCCCGGCAAAGAATCCCCGCCGGGTGGTTACCGGCCTCGACTCTGCCCGCGTACCGATGGTGCTGGCGGTGCTCACCGCCAGGGCGCACATCAGCACCCACACCAAGGACGTGTACGTGGCCACGGTGGGCGGCATGAGGATTGGAGAGCCCGCCACGGACCTCGCGGTGGCGATGGCCACGGTATCCACCATTCGGGAAAAGCCCCTGCCCCAGCGCACCGTGTTCATCGGGGAGGTGGGCCTGGCCGGGGAGCTACGCCGCGTGCCCTCGCTGGAGCGACGCCTCCAGGAGGCCGCCCGCCTGGGCTACAAGCGCGCCGTGGTGCCCGCCGGAGAAAAGATCACGGTGCCGGGCCTACGCATCAACCCCGCTACCACGCTGGCGGAGGCCATCGCAGCGGCGGGGTTGGATACTGGTTCGGATACGGAGGCGTAAAACTCAGGCGAGGTTCTCAGGCAAGATTAAAAGGCTGCGCCGGGGAGGCGTGATTGCCGATCACCGCGTGCAGGTAATAAGAACCGGCCTCCACCGGGGAGCGGGCCTCGCACTTCTGCGGTGCGGAGGTGGTGCGTGACCACACGGATTCAAAGTGGCGCTCCTCCCCCTTGGGGAAGGTACGCTTGCCCGAACCCTCGGAGGGGTTGCAATCCACATCGGCCCAGATGCGGGAGTTATCCCGCATGGAGTACACCTCAAAGCGCAGGGTCTCCTGGTCCAGATTGATCTCGCAATCGGCAGCCGTGGGGTTCTTCACCGTCATATAGAAGGTGGGTTTATCCCCCGCCCTGAAGGTGGCCTGGGAGGTGGAGGCCGTGATCTCTAGGTCATTGAGCTCGCAGGTGCGCTTGTTCGCCGCCACGGCTGTCGTGGTGGCCTCCGCGCTGGGTTCCTCGCTGCGCGATTCGGTGGGGGCCTCGGATTCCTGCTCCTCGGCAGAGGTGCTTTCCTCCCCCGTGCTCTCCGCCTCGGCGGAGGTGGGGACCGCCGAGGTAGCGGCCGGGGCCACGGTGGGCTGTTGTTTCTCTTCACCGCTGCCGCCCAAAGCCACGGCGGCCCAGATCAGGGCGGCTACGACCACGATGACCACCACGACGGCGGCTACGCGACGTCGCACGTAGATCTCTTCCGAGAGACGACCATGTTGTTGCGGGCTCACGCCTTCCCACTCTATGCGCTTGGTGCTGCCCAGGAGCGGAAACCACGCCGGGAATCACTCCGCTTTAGTGCCCGTCCTTGCGTAAGAAGGAGGGGTGATCCACGCGCCACGTCACCGCCGTCATCACCATCGCTCCGATGGCGAGGAGGAAGAGGGCATCATCAACGCCCTGGCGGTGAAATACCACCCCGCCCAGCACGGCCCCGAATACAAAGCCCAGGTACGTGGCCAGCTGCGGGAACCACATCCACTGTTGCTTTCCCGCCACGTGCAGCGCGGCGCCCTGGCCGATCTTCACCAGGGTTCCGGTGACGTAGGAAAGGGGCATGACCACCTGGCCGCGTCTGCTAATAGAGGTATTCAGTGCCCCCAGGCCGAAGGCGAGGAAGAGAATGGGAATCGGGGTGAGCTCATTGCGCTGCGCACCCAGCCATAGATCGGAAAGGAAGGCCGCGATGATAGCCAGGGTGGTCACCACCATCGCTCCGTGGCGGGCCTGCGACCATAGATAAATGCGGGCCAGGGTGGCGGTAAAGGCCCCGATCACGAATACCAGCACCGCGCTCAGCGCCGCCAGCCCCGCGCCCGTGCTGCCCTGAAGAGGCTCTAGCACCATGCGCTCGGTATTGCCCGTCATAAAGGTGACGTACCAGCCGGAGGAATAGAGCCAGGCGGCTGCTCCCGTGGCACCGGCCAGGCTGGCGAGCATGACGCCAAGGAAGAACTCCCGGAAGTTATAGTACGGGGCCAGGTAATCGTAGGTGCCGGTGAGCAGATTGCTCCATAGTTCCGCGCGCTTCATCGCCTCAACTCACCCCATAGGTGGCCACGGTTTCCACGCTGCCGTCGGCAAGCAAATAGCGCAAGCCCACCAGCCCCACGCTGCCCGCCTCGATCTGCTCCGGCAGGTGCGGCAGGCGGTGCATGATCTGCCCGATGGTCTCGGTAACGTGAATCCGCTCGTAATCGCTCTGTTCGTGGCAGCCTTCCCGGCGCGCCGCCAGCACCGAGGGGGTCACGCGCTCCACCAGGATGCGCTGCCACCCCTCGGGAATGGCCCCCTCGTCCAAAGCCTTGGTGGCCGCACCCACGGCGCCGCAATTCTCGTGACCCAGCACCACGATGAGCGGCACACCCAGGCCATCTATGGCGTATTCCAGGGAGGCCAGCACCGCGGGATCGGTGATCTCGCCCGCAGTGCGGATCACGAAGATGTCGCCAAAGCCGGCGTCGAAAATGAGCTCCACCGGCACGCGGGAATCGGAACAGGCCAGCGCTACGACGGCGGGGTTCTGCCCGGAGCGCAGCGTCTCGCGGCGTTCATCATCGCGGTTGGGGTTCTTTTCCTGGGAGGCACAGAAACGCTTATTACCGGCTTTTAAGGCTTCCCATACGGACTGGGGCGTGGCATCAGAATAGAGAGTCATAATGTGAAACATCTTATATAATTCACCCTCTATACTGCGGTGCGTGAACACCCTCCAAGACGCCGTGATCGCCTGGTATCGCACCCACGCCCGCGACCTCCCCTGGCGCACCCCCGGCACTACCGCCTGGGAGGTGCTGCTCTCCGAGGTAATGAGCCAGCAAACCCCCGTGGCCCGCGTCATTCCCATCTGGGAACAGTGGCGTCAGCGCTGGCCCACCCCCGCACACTTTGCCGACGCCGGGCGCGACGAGGTACTGCGCGCCTGGGGCCGCCTGGGATACCCCCGGCGCGCACTGCGCCTCCACGAATGTGCCGCCGAGATCGTGGAGAGATTCGAGGGCACCGTGCCTGCCGAAGTAGAAGAACTACTCAGCCTGCCCGGAATTGGGGAATATACCGCGCGCGCCGTGGCTTGTTTTCATTATGGAAAGAATGTACCCGTGGTAGATACCAATGTGCGCCGCGTATATCGCCGCGCCATTGAAGGGCACTTCCTCGCCGGAACGGCCTCCAAAAAAGAACTCGGCCACGTAGCCGCGCTCCTCCCCGAGATCGACGGGCCGACCTTCTCCGTGGGCCTCATGGAACTCGGCGCCCTCGTGTGCACCGCCGCCTCCCCCGACTGCCCGCGCTGCCCGCTACTCTCGCGCTGTGCCTGGCAAAAAGCGGGCTGCCCGCAGCCGAGCGAGGAGGACAAGAAACGCCGCCGCACCCAAAAATACGAGGGCACCGACCGCCACGCCCGCGGCACCATCATGGCCCTGCTGCGTAACACCCCCACCTCCGTACCAATGGCGCAGATCGACGCCGCCTGGCCCGACGCCGCGCAGCGCTCCCGCGCGCTCTTCGGTTTGCTTGACGACGGCCTCGCGGAGCAACTCGACGACGGCACCTTCCGGTTGCCTCGGTGAGGACTACTGGAAAGCTACTTGAAAGCAAGATTGCTAGTAGAAAGGTGCTACTACCAGGTGTTTTAACGACTACTTGAAAGTACTTGAAAAGTTTTCAAGTAGATTTTCACGCGCGATGGCGGGGTGGGGCGGGACGTTTCCAGATCAAATCCTTACGCCTACTGGAAAGCTACTTGAAAGCAGAGTTGCCAGTAAAAATATACCCTCACCAGCAGTTTTATCATCTACTTGAAGCTACTTGAAAAGTTTTCAAGTAGAATCGCGGAGCATGGAGCACCTGCCTGTTCACGAAGTTCTCACCCGACCCGAGGACCAATGGTTTGACCGTAAATCCTTTCAAACCAAGCCCAAAGACCTAGCCAAGGCGTTCGTTGGCTTTGCCAACGCCGAGGGAGGCGTCATTGCCTGGGGTGTGCGTGACCGCGAAGCCCAAGGCCTCCCCACCACCGCGCAGGATAATGCTCTGCGCCAGGCCGCCCTGGAACTCACCGACCCCACCGTGGAGGTGCGCTGGGAAATACTGAAAACAACCACCCCTAGCGGAGAGCCTGCCCAGATTTTCCTCCTGAGCGTGACCCCCGGCCCCAGGGTTCATTATCTCACCAATGGCGAATGTTGGCTTCGCGCTGGAGATGAAACGCGGCAGCTCAAAAACTTTGAGGACATTCAAGAACTCGCCTACTCCAAAGGCGAACGCACGCACGATTCCACCGGCGTACCCCGCACCGACATGGCCGACCTCTCCCATACAGCCCTAGAGAATTACGCAAATACTATTGGCTCCCGCAGCCCCGAGGACGCCCTCAAGGCCCGCCACCTACTCACGCATAAGGGCGACGCCACCGTGGGCGCCATTCTCATGTTCGGCAACGACCCCCAAGGGTTCTTCCCCCATGCCACCGTACGCGTGCTCAAATGGCGGGAAAAGAATCGCGGCGCGGGCAGAAACCAGCTCCTCGAAGCCGACCGTCACTTTGAAGGCCCCTTGCCCACACAGGTAGAAGAAGCCCGGCAATATATTCTTTCCCTCCTTCCACACGCCTCCCGCCTTGGGGAATCGGGAAAGTTCATACACGAACCCGTGGTTCCCACCGACGCCTGGCTAGAGGGATTAGTCAATGCTGTTATTCATAGGTCCTATAGCCTCACCGGCGACCATATCCGCTTTGAGATATTCCCCGACCGCATAGAAATCACCAATCCCGGACGTTTCCCCGGATTGGCCGACCCGCGCCGCCCCGAAAGCATTAGCCGCTTTGCCCGGAACCCCACCATCGCACGAGTGGCCTCGGAACTACGCATTGGACAGGAATTAGGCGAGGGAATACGCCGTATCTTTTCGGAAATGCGCGCCGTGGGTTTTAGCGACCCCGCCTATACCCAGACCAACGGCACCGTCACCCTCACGCTAAATACCACGCACAGGATTAGCGAACAGCAATTGGCCTTCCTCCCTACAGGAGCCGCCACGGTATTGGCCGCCATGCAAAGAATCGGCTCACCCCTCAGCACGGGAGACATCGCAGAACTAGTGAAGATGAGCAGACCCTCCGCCCGCAACGCACTCAATGCTCTGCGGGATGCAGAGCTGGTGGAGTGGCACGGTCAATCTCCCCGTGACCCCCGCGCCACATGGAGGCTACGCGACGCCCTCTAAACGGCTACTGGAAAGCTACTTGAAAGCAGAATTGCCAGCAAAAACGTACCCCCACCAGCAGTTTTATCATCTACTTGAAACTACTTGAAAAGTTTTCAAGTAGTTTCGCGGAGCCTCACCCGGACCGAAGATCAGCGATGCTACCGCAAACCTTTCCAAACCAAGCCAAAAGATCTATCCAAGACATTCGTGGACTTTGCCAACGCCGAGGGAGGCATCATTGCCTGAGGCGTGCGCGACCGGGAACCCCAAGACCTCCCCATCGTCGCGCAGGATAATGCCCTGCGGAGGCCGGACTCGTGGAGCGGCGTCGCTAATCCCCCGTACCCCACCGCCACCTAGCGGCTACGCGATGTTCTTTAGAACAACTAAATCCATCGCATAGCGCCAAACACCCTACTGTCCGAACTGTGTGAAATCCCTATTCTGCACCAAAGCTACATTGAAAGAAATCAGCGATCTTTTCAGAAGCCGGAACTACATACTCCGGCTTATCATACAGATCAATATGAGTTGCACCTTCAAGAATCTCCAGTTCAGCCGGACCTCTGAAACTAGCAATCGCTTCTTCACTGAAGTATCTCGTATCCGCCTTGGACCCAGCAATCATCAGTAAGGGCCGCGGAGCGATCATGTTAATGAGAGTATAGGCATCGAATTGGGCAATCATGTCCACACTGCGGAATATCCACCAGTTTGGCGAGTTCGGATGCTCCCCACGAGGCGTCCGATAGTAGTCGTATGCCTCGTTGTACATAGAACCTTCAGGAAATGCTTTTGCCTCATCTGCCGTATTTGGCACACCGTGCTCCAAATGCGGCTCTTCACCACGCCCCTCAGCGGTTCGGAGCTCCCCGGCACGAGCAAGCATGCCAGCCAAAATAGCCGGATCCTGCCCTCCTCCCATCCCCTCGCGGTAAAGCCGACCAATATCGGCAGCCGAAACGGTGGCCACAGCCTTGATTCGAAGATCAGTCTGTGCAGCAAAAGGAACGTAACCGCCCGATGCGCAAATGCCGAGCGCTCCAATCTTCCCAGAATCCACATCGGCACGCGTGCTCAAGTACGTCACCGCCGCTTTCACATCCTCGGAGCGCTGCCAAGGGTTTTCCAGAAGCCGAGGCTCCCCTTCACTCTCCCCCTGATAGGCAGCGTCAAAGACCAGACACACAAAGCCTCGCTTTACCAACTGTTCCGCATAGTTACTTGGGCTTTGTTCCTTGACGCTTCCGAAGGGATGACCAATCACAATAGCGGGAAACTTCTCATTCACGCCCGACTCTGGCTTGAACAGTATTCCCGACAATGTTATTCCCGCACTCGGAAAAGAAACTTCTTCCTTCACTCTCAGCCTTCCTAAGACCACAAAGTTCTTCCTCAAACACCCTCATGAGCATCAAGGCGTGCCGCTTTCAGCAACACTCCAAACGAGCGTAAGGCAAGAAAAACAATCCAGTAAGGGTTTACCAAACCATGTACTGACAGACCACCCTATCGAGCGACACCATCGGCTATGCTGACCTCCGTGAACAATGAAACTAACGCCCATAATTTCCTCATATCTCGTCGTTCTCGAATCACGCCCTCTGATGTCGGCCTGCCCACATACGGAGAACGCAGACGAGTCCCAGGTCTCCGCCGAGAAGAAGTTGCCATGCTTGCCGGAATTAGCGCCGATTACTATGGACGTTTGGAAAGAGGAGAACTCCGCGGCGTATCAAACAGCGTTCTCGAATCACTCACCCAGGCCCTACAACTTAATGAAGATGAAAAGTCTCATCTTTACAACCTTGCCCGCAGTGCAAATCAAGAACCTGTCAAGGCAAGACAAAAGAATAAAAACTTTGGCCATATACTCGGCCAGATGACAGGAGTTGCTGCAATAATTCTCGACCCGCTCCTCAACATAAAGCAAACAAACCCATTGGGGCACGAACTATACAAACCCGTATTCAAAAACCAGGAATGGGAAAATAACTTTGCCCGTTTCCTCTTTCAGGATTCCGAATCCCGTATTTTATTCCCGCAATGGGATGAAGTGGCAAACGATACCGTCAGCCTAATCCGAAGCGCATCGGGAGAAAATCCCCACAGCGATCAACTCAGAAAGTTACTAGAACACCTAACCCAAGAGCATGAGTTCAATGAACGCTGGCAAACACATAACGTTTATTACCATAAGAGTGGGACAAAAATGTTCCACCACCCAGACACAGGAAATTTCATCCTCAATTTCGAGACCGCAACCCTACTGAGCGATCCACACTCAACCCTCATCCTCTACAGCTCTCAGCAGGAGCATCAAAAGGAAAGCGCGTTAAATATTCTTCAGAAGAAATTATAAAATCAATATTCCAACAGCGGAATGGAAACCTTCGAGTGAGCTTGTAGGCTCACTCGAAGGTTTCCCCTACTTCCAGCGCCCCCTGAAGTTCAATCCACCGGGCAGGTTCACCCAGAAGCCGCCCCGGCTATTCACCGTCACCGGGCCGATCTTGGTGGAGGCCGAGGCCCCGGAACCGGAGAGGTTGATCCAGCTGTTCTTGCCCGTCTTTTTGCGCTGGCGGTATTGCAGACCCATCGCGCTCATCTCCTCTTTGCGTGCGGAAAGAATCTATCCTCGAACCCTACCAAAGGCAGCCGCCTATCCCAGGGTACGAATATCTACTTTTCGCATGTCACCGCCGATGAAAAGCCAGGTCACGGCCGCTATGAGCCCGAAGCACATAACGATAAGGCAGGCCGTCGAACCAATGGTTCCACCGAGGTAACCACCCGCCACCGCTCCGAAGGGCACCACGCCGAGGGTGCCCCAACGTATCGCGGAGGAGACTTGCCCGATCATCGTCTCTGGGGTGTTGTGCTGCTTGATCGTCTCACTCATCACCAGGTTCACCACGATGGCAAAGGCCCATCCGGCCAGTCCCAGGGATACCAGGAGGAACCGCACTGCGGTTCCCTCAACCACAAAGGCCACCGGGACCAGCAGCGCAAAGACCCCCGCGAGCGCGTAGGAGAGGAAGTACAGCAGCGGGGTGGGGTACCGAGCCATGAGGCGGCTGGTCACCAGCGTGGCCACCACGCCGAATATTCCCGAACCCACGCTGGCGAGGCCCACTAACGCTGAGCTAAAGCCGAGGTCGCGCACCATGTAGTACGTCAGCACCGCCGAGAATCCCGCGGCAAAGAAGTTAAAGTGCGCCGCAGAGAGGAAGATGGCCCGCAGCCCCTTATCCTGCCACACCAGGCGCAGACCACTCAGCGCACCGCCAGAGGATTCCCCCGAATCCTCGGTACGAGAGCTCCCCGCACCCCGCCCCAGGAAAAAGAGAAAACTGCTCACCAGGTAGGTACACACGTCCAGGAGTACCGCCAGCGGCGCCCCCACCGCCTGTACCAGAAGCCCACCAATTCCAGGCCCGGCCACCTCCGTGACGGAGTTACTTCCCTCCACGGCGGAATTGACCTGCGGCCACGCTTTCTTGGGGAATCTCCGCACCACGATGGTGGACATCGCGCTTTCATAGAGTAGCGAGGCCGCGCCCAGCGCAAAGACCACCAGGAATATGTGGATAAAACTCACGCTGCCCAGGACATAGGCCACGGGAATGGTGATGAGCAACAGCGCCCGGAGCAGGTTGGCCGCAATGATGGAGCGGTCACCTCCCATCTCATCGGCCACGCGGCCAATAAAAAGCCCAAAGAAAAGCACCGCCAGAGATTCCGCGGCCTCCAATAAACCCATCTGGAATACCGAGGCCCCGGCCACATTCAGGGCAAGCAACGGAATAACAATCAAGCCAGTATTAGTGCCCAGAACGGAAACAGTGTGCGCGGCCCAAAATCGGCCAAAGCCCTCCAAGCCCCGCAGCGTTCTCATCATGGCAAGAAATACTAGCGGCCCGGCGCGAGTGCCGGAGGGCTTTTAGCGAACCTCCAACCCCCGGTACCTATTCACCGCCGCCATGATCTCGTGGCGGCGCGGCCGGGCATAAAGCCCCGGGTGCCCCTTGCGCGGGGAGAGTGCGGCGAGGCCCTGGGCGTCGATAAGCGCCTCTAGTTCCTCCACCGCCCGGCGCAGGGGCACCTCCCCCAGCACGCCTTCCAGGTAGTCGATGGCGTGAGCAATGCCGAGGGTTTGGGCCTGGTCCACCAGTTGTTCCGCCGGGCCGAGGTCGATGCCGGTCTTGCCATAGCGGATCAGGGTGCGGCCCTTGGCCCCGGCGGGCTTGCGCTTGCCCGGCGCGCTGAGCCCGGTGGGCACGCGCGGGGCGCCGGGGCGGAACTCGCCGGCCTCCTGCGGGGGCTCGCCGCCGAGTTCGTGGGCGCGTTCGGTGACGTCGGCTACGCGGTAGGCGTCGAGGGCAATCACGTGATCGGCCACGCTAAAGAAGGCCCCGGAGCCGCCCGCCACGAGCACGGTGGATACCCCGGCGTCGCGGTAGAGGGCGCGCACGGTATCCACGAAGGGGGTGATCGGCTCGCGGTCGGCGCTGATGAGTGCGCGCATGCGCTCGTCGCGGATCATGAAGTTCGTGGCGGAGGTGTCCTCGTCAATGAGCAGGGCATCCGCCCCTGCCTCGATGGCCTCCACCAAGTTCGCCGCCTGGGAGGTGGAGCCGGAGGCGTTGGTGGTGGAAAAGGCCGTGGTGTCCTCCCCGGAGGGCAGGTTGTTGATAAAGGCGGAGATGTCCGCACCGCTGACCGCGCGCCCGTCCTCAGCGCGCACGGACACAGCCGCAGGCCGCGTGACCACCCATTCGCGCCCATCGCCCTCGATGTGGGGGTACACGCCGCGCTCAATGGCGCGCAAGAGAGTGGACTTGCCGTGGTAACCACCGCCCACGATCACGGTCACGCCCTCCGGCACCCCCATACCGGTGAGCGTGCGCCCACTCGGCAAGGTCACCTCGCGGCGCAGCGTGGGCGGGGCGGCAAAGGGCACGGCCTCGGCCAGGGGCTCATCGCTATCCCCCGATCGGCGCGGCAACACCGCCCCCTCCCCCACGAAGGCCACCAGCCCTAGTTCCGGCAGCTGCGCGCGCAGCCACTCCTGGTCACGGTAGAGCACCACGTGCCGCTCCAGGGCTTGCTTATCGACGCCCCGGACGCCTTCCACCACCTCCGGCAACGTCTCGGTGAGGATCGAGGCGGCCAGGTGACCCTTAATCCGGCGCCCCGCCGCCGGAAGGCCCACGGTAAAGCGCAGAAGAAGGTGATCCTCATATACCTCGGCAGTGGTGCGCTCTAGAACCTGCTGGCCAATCCGGCCAATGTTGATGTCCCGGCTACTCTTCGCCGCGCGGTCAAAGGCGCGGGTGAAGTAATCCGCAGCCGCCACCTTCTCCCCGCGCTCCTGATAAGCACTCAGGTCAAAGGGCACGTGCAGATGCGCTAGCGAAGGCGGCGCATAGGGATCAACCTGGGCGCGGTCGAGAGTGAACTCCACCCCCGCGCCCAGATCGTAAGTGGCACCCGTGAGATCGCGGTAAGCCCCGTAGGGCTTGCCATCAAGACGGGTGAGTTCCTTGTGTAGGTCGCTTAAGTTCTTCACCCCTACCTGTTTACCAGGGGAAATTACTTAGCGTCCTGAGTCACCTCTCGAACTTCCTCTTCCACCTCGGCAAAGGCGTCCTCCGGCAGCGGCTTGGGGCGCGGAGTGAAGGTGAACTTGGCGTCCTGAGTCTCCTTGGACTCGCCATCCCAACCTTCCACGTCCACCGTGACGATCTCCCCGGCGCCCAGCTCGCCAAAGAGGATCTTCTCACTCATCGCGTCCTCAATATCGCGCTGGATCGTGCGACGCAGCGGACGGGCACCCAGCACCGGATCGAAGCCGCGCTTGGCCAGCAGGGCCTTGGCCTTCTCAGTGAGTTCGATGCCCATGTCCTTGGCGGCCAGCATCTTCTCCACGCGCCCGATGAGCAGTTCCACCATCTCCACGATCTGATCCTGGGTGAGCTGGTGGAACACCACGGTGTCATCAATGCGGTTCAAGAACTCGGGCTTAAAGTGCTTCTTCAGCTCATCGTGCACCTTGTTCTTCATGCGCTGGTACTGCGCGGCTTCGTCGTTCTCCGAGGAGCCGGTGAAGCCCATGCCCACAGCCTTGGAGATGTCCTGGGTACCCAGGTTGGAGGTGAAGATAAGCACGGTGTTCTTGAAGTCCACCACGCGGCCCTGGCCGTCGGTCAGGCGGCCTTCTTCAAGCACCTGGAGCAGGGTGTTGTAGATCTCCTTGTGGGCCTTCTCGATCTCGTCAAAGAGCACCACGGAGAAGGGCTTGCGGCGCACCTTCTCGGTAAGCTGGCCGCCTTCCTCGTAACCCACGTATCCGGGGGGAGCACCGAAGAGGCGCGAGGCCGTGAAGCGGTCGTGGAACTCGCCCATATCAATCTGAATCAGGGCATCTTCCTCACCAAAGAGGAACTCCGCCAGCGCCTTGGACAGCTCCGTCTTACCCACACCGGAGGGACCGGCGAAGATGAAGGAACCGGAGGGGCGCTTGGGGTCCTTCAACCCGGCGCGGGTGCGGCGAATGGCTCGGGAGACGGACTTCACGGCGTCGTCCTGGCCGATGATCCGCTTGTGCAGCTCCGCCTCCATGTTCAGCAGGCGCGAGGACTCCTCCTCGGTGAGCTTGAACACCGGGATACCGGTCCAATTGCCCAACACCTCGGCAATCTGCTCCTCGCCCACCTCCGCGATCTCGTCAAGGTCGCCGTCGCGCCACTGCTTCTCCTTCTCGGAGCGCTCCTCACCCAGCTTGCGCTCCTTATCGCGCAGACCCGCGGCCTTCTCGAAGTCCTGGGCGTCGATAGCGGCTTCATTCTCCTTGCGCACGGCGGCGATCCGCTCGTCCACCTCGCGCAGGCCCTCCGGGGCGGTCATGCGCTTGATGCGCATGCGAGCACCGGCCTCGTCGATGAGGTCCACGGCCTTATCGGGCAGGTAGCGGTCGTTGATGTAGCGGTCGGAAAGCCGGGCGGCGGCCTCTAGCGCGGAGTCCGTGATGGACACGCGGTGGTGCGCCTCGTAGCGATCACGCAGGCCCTTCAAGATTTCCACGGAGAGTTCCACCGAGGGCTCCGGCACCTGCACCGGCTGGAAGCGGCGCTCCAAGGCGGCGTCCTTTTCGATGTGCTTGCGGTACTCGTCCAGGGTGGTAGCGCCGATGGTCTGAAGCTCACCGCGAGCCAGCTTGGGCTTGAGCAGGCTGGCGGCGTCGATAGCGCCCTCGGCGGCACCGGCACCCACCAGCGTGTGAATCTCATCGATGAACAAGATGATGTCCCCGCGCTGGTTGATCTCCTTGAGCACCTTCTTCAGGCGCTCCTCGAAGTCACCGCGATAGCGCGAACCCGCCACCAGGGAGCCCAGGTCGAGGGAATAAAGCTGCTTATCCTTCAACGTCTCCGGCACCTTGCCGTTAACGATGTCCAGGGCCAGGCCCTCCACCACGGCGGTCTTACCCACGCCGGGCTCACCGATGAGCACCGGGTTGTTCTTGGTGCGGCGGGAGAGCACCTGCATCACGCGCTCAATTTCCTTCTCGCGCCCCACCACGGGATCGAGCTTGCCGTCCTTGGCGGCCTGGGTGAGGTTGCGGCCAAACTGGTCCAAAACCAGGGAATTAGAGCGATCCCCGGAGGAACCACCGCGGCCGCCTCCACCACCGGGACCAGCGGCAGCACCCGCGCCCACGGGGCCGGAATTGCTCGGCTGGCTATTCTCCGGGTTGGTACCCTGACCACCCTCATAACCGGAAAGCAACTGGATAACCTGCTGGCGCACGCGCGGCAGATCCGCGCCCAGCTTCACCAGCACCTGCGCGGCTACGCCCTCGCCCTCGCGGATGAGGCCCAGCAGCAGGAACTCGGTGCCAATGTACTTGTGGCCCATTTGCAGGCCCTCGCGCAGGGAAAGTTCCAGCACCTTCTTGGCGCGCGGGGTAAAGGGGATATGGCCGGTGTGCGGCTGCGTCCCGTGGCCGATAATCTCCTCGACCTCCCGGCGGACGTCGTCAAGCGAAATGCCCATCGACTCCAAGGCCTTGGCGGCCACGCCCTCGCCCTCGTGAATGAGGCCGAGCAGGATGTGCTCGGTGCCAATGTAATTGTGGTTGAGCATCCGGGCTTCTTCTTGCGCCAGGACGATCACGCGGCGGGCGCGATCCGTAAACCTCTCGAACATGTACTAAACCCCTTGCTACTCGTTCTTTTGTTGCACCCACTGTAACGCCCAGGTGGGGCGAAAAAATGCACCTGGAACCACCCAGACCCCGCAAACCCCCGAAAAAGCGGCATATGCCCAGTTCAAAGGGCTGTACGCCGGTAGCGAACAGCCCTCAAAACCTGACTAAATCCCCCGCACGCACCCCGGCGGCTCAGTGCCCAGCCGGAGCCCCCGGAGCGCTATCCGACGCCCCCTACTCACCCGGTGCCGCGTCCTGCGAGCCCTGCGCTGTACCCTGCGATCCCGGTGCCGTGCCCTGCTCCGCGCCCACCCGGCGCACAAAGAAAGCCAGCACCAGGGCCACCACCGCAAAGACCGTAGCCAAAAGGAAGGCATTGTGCGTGCCCTGGGCCGTGGCCGCCTCCACGGCCTTGCCGCTTTCCAGCGCCGACTGTGAAGTCCGGCTGAGCACCATGATGAGCAGCGCGGTACCCATCGCACCGGCCAGCTGTTGCAGAGTGTTCAGGGAGGCCGAACCATGCCCATAAAGGTGCGCGGGCAGGGCACCCAGCGCCGTGGTCATCAGCGGGGTGAGCACCAGGCCCAGGGACATGGAGAAGAGCACGTGCATGGTCACCACCGTGCCCAGGGAGGTGTGCTCGCTCAGCGTGGTCATCCAGGCCAGGGTGCCCACCAGCAGCACCACGCCGGGAAGCAGCAGCGGACGCGGCCCCACCCGGTCAAAGATCCGCCCCACAAAGGGAGCCAGCAGGCCATTGAGCAGGCCGCCGGGCAGGAGGATCAGGCCGGTGGTCTTTTCCGAGAAGCCCAAGGAGGTTTGCAGATAGATGGGCAGTACCGTCACGGCGCCGAGGAGGGCGCCAAAGACCATGAGAATCACCACCACCGGAATGGTGAAATCGCGCAGCACAAAAACGCGCAGGTCGAGCAGCGCCCGCCCGGAGGGAATCAGGGAACGCTGACGCAGCACGAAGGCCACCAGCGCCGCCAGGCCCACCGCGAGGATCGCCAGCACCGTGCCGCGCTGGGTGCTCTGGGAATCGAAGAGCTCGCCCAGGGAGCTCAACGCATAGATGAGACCGCCGAAGGCCACGGCGGAAAGCACCACGGAGAGGGCATCGAGCGGGGTGCTGGCGGTTTCTCCGATATTGCGCAGGAAAATCATGCCGCAGATCAGCACCACAACCACCAGCGGAATCATCACCAGGAAGAGCCAGTGCCAGGAGCGCACGTCCAGAATCAGCCCGGAGATTGTGGGGCCGAGCGCCGGGGCCACGGCCATCACGATGGAGATGGTGCCCATCACCGTGCCACGCCGCTGCGGGGGCACCACGGTCATGGCCACCGTCATCAGCAGCGGCATAATGAGCGCCGTGCCCACCGCCTGAAGCACGCGACCCGCCAGCAGTACCCCAAAGGCGGGGGCTATCGACGCCACCACGGTACCGGTAAGAAAGAAGCTCAGCGCAGTGAAGAAGATGGTGCGGGTACTCAGCCTTTGCAGCAGGTACCCGGTGGTGGGGATAACAATGGCCATCGTGAGCATGAACCCGGTGGTGAGCCACTGGGCGATGTCTGCGGTGATGCCAAAGTCCGCCATGATGGCGGGCAGGGCCACGGAGAGGATCGTCTCATTGAGAAACATCATCATGGCAGCGAAAACAAGCAGCACCAGCACCACGATCACGGAGCCAGGGAGTTTCGCCTCCTCGGCCGAGGTTTCCTCGGTTGTTCCTTCCGGGCTGCGGTGAGGTCCACCAGGGGAATCGCTAGATACCAAAGGACGATCCTTTCTAAGAACACTAAACCAAAAATCGCTACTCTAGCATTTTTTTCAGCCCCAATTCTATGTTCGTGGGGTCCACTCCTCCGATGGCGTTTTGCACCAACATTCCCTGCGCCATCGCAAAAGCCGCGGAGGCGAGTTCACCTGCCGACGCCGCCATATCCTCCCTCCCCTCCTGGCGGTACCAGGCGGCAAGGTACTTCTCTAGGGCTTCCAGCCCCTCATTGAGCAGCCCACCTACCACCTCGCGGATTCTCTCGTCCCCCAGCGCATAACCCCATACTTGGAGGACCAACCCGGCACCGGATTCCACGAGGTTATAGACCATAGTGGGAAAAAGCTCCTGCGGGGAGGGGATGACTTCTTGCTCCATGACGTCGTTCAAGGCCATTCTCCTGTGCCGCAGAACCTGCTCCGCCATAGCCAGAAAAACATCTTCCTTGCTGGGGAAATAACCGTAGATAGCCCCAGCAGACATTCCCGAGGCCTTGATGATGTCCGCCATCGACACATTGGCTATGCCCCGTTCTAGAGCCATCGCCACGGTGGCGTCGATAATGCGCTGTCTTTGCTGCTGGCGGCGTTCCTTGCTGAGTTTTGGCATGGGCCAATAATAAAAAATGAACATTCCGTTTGACAAGTTTCACGAACGGGTACATCATTGCCATACAGAACGAACATTCTCCATAGATCGGAAGGAAGATCATACCTGAGAACACACAGCGCACCCCCTGGCCCCGCGCGCTGACCATCAGCCTCCTGGCCACCACCATCGTCACCCTGGCATTGCTGGCCTTCTCCTGGCCCACCGTCACCTCGGAGCCCAAGGACGTCCCCGTGGACGTCGTGGCCGAGCAACAGGCCTTCGACGCCCTCACTCAACAGGCGGGAGAAGAAAGCCCCTTCCTCTTCAACCGCGTGGACTCCCAGGAAGAGGCCACCGCCCACATTCAGCAGCGCGAATCCTACGGCGCGCTCGTTCTGCCCGCGCAACCCGGCCAGAGCCTAGAAATACTCACGGCACCGGCGGCCAATAACGCCATTACCCAAATGCTCACCACCGCCGGTACTGGGATGTACAGGGCGCAGATCGGAACGGCCCTCGCCAGCGGTCAGGTCACCGATCCCCAGGCGCTCACCGCTCTGACTCAGCAGGCCCTTGAAGGCCCCACCATCACCGCCGTGGCTCCCCTCTCCCAGGATGATCCCCAAGGCGCCGGGCTCGGCGTTGCGGCCCTTCCGCTCACCCTCGGCGGCATCATCGGCGGCGTGCTCATCAGCTTCACCGTGCGCGGCGCGTGGCGTAAGCTCGGCGCACTCGTCGTCTACGCCGCCGCGGCAGCCGGCATGATCCTCCTCGTGCTGCACACCTGGTTCGCCCTGCTCCCCACGGCCAGCCTCGCCCTGTGGGCCGCCTTTGCCCTCAGCATCGGCGCCACCTCTAGCCTGGTCATTGGCCTGCACAGCCTGCTCGGCACTCCCGGTATCGCCCTTGGTGCTATCACCACCATGTTCATCGGTAACCCCATCTCCGGCAGCGCCATGCCCTTCGAGTTCCTTCCCTGGCACTTCGATGTCATCGGGCAGAGCTTCGTCCCCGGTGCCACCCAGGTGCTGCTGCGCAACCTGAGCTACTTCCCCGAGGCCTCGAATACCTCCGCGTGGATTGCCCTAACTTGCTGGGCCGGGTTCGGGCTCCTCTGCCTGGCCGCCAGCCAGCTGCGCAAGCCCAAGGAGGATAACGCGGCCGAGGTTGAGACCACGGTTGAGGCCGCTGCCTAAACCGCACAATAAAGGACCTCTGCCCGCGCGGGCAGAGGTCCTTATAAGTATTTAGCTCATTAAGCCTCCGGTTTGACCATCGGGAAGAGCACCGTCTCCCGGATGCCCAACCCCGTGAGCGCCATGAGCAGGCGATCAATGCCCATGCCGGTGCCCGAGGTGGGCGGCATACCCTGTTCCATCGCCGCCAGGAAGTCCTCGTCCAGCACCATCGCCTCATCATCGCCGCCCGCAGCCAGGCGCGCCTGATCCTCAAAGCGCTCGCGCTGCACCACCGGGTCCACCAGCTCGGAATAGCCGGTGGCCAGCTCAAAGCCGCGCACGTAGAGGTCCCACTTCTCGGTTACTCCCGGCTGGCTGCGGTGCTGGCGGGTCAGCGGGGAGGTCTCCACGGGGAAGTTCTTAACGAACACCGGGCCTTCGAGCTGATCGGCACATAGGTGCTCCCAAATCTCCTCCACGAACTTGCCGTGGCCCCAGCCGCCCTTCTCCGGCCAGGCGAGCCCGATGGCGTCGGCAAGCGCGCGCAGTTCCTCCACGGTGGAATCCACCGTGACCTCCGGCTGGCCGGGGTGCTTGCGCGCCAGGGCCTCGTTGAGCGAGGGGTACATCTCCATTTCCTGCCACTGTCCACCGAGGTCATATTCGGTGCCATCGGCCAGGGTCACGGTGGTGGAGCCAAAGACCTCCATAGCCACGGACTGAATCAGCTCGCGGGTCAGGCGCGCGCCGTCCTCGTAGGTGCCGTAGGCCTGGTAAGTCTCCAGCATGGCGAACTCCGGGCTGTGGGAGGAATCCACGCCCTCGTTGCGGAAGTTGCGGTTCACCTCAAAAACCCGCTCGATGCCGCCCACCACGCAGCGCTTCAAGTACAGCTCCGGGGCAATGCGCAGGTAGAGGTCAATATCCAGGGCATTGGAGTGCGTGATGAAGGGGCGGGCCGCCGCGCCCCCGTGCAGGGTTTGCAGCATCGGGGTTTCCACCTCGTAGAAACCCTGGCCCTCCAAGTAATTGCGCAGCGCCCGCATGACCTTAATGCGGGTCAAAGCATTGGTGCGCGCCTGTTCGCGCATGATGAGGTCGGTATAGCGCTGGCGCACGCGGGTATCCTCGGCCATCTCCGCGAAGGAAACGGGCAGCGGACGCAGCGCCTTGGAGGCCATCGCCCAGCGATCGGCCATGACGGAAAGCTCCCCGCGCCGCGAGGCCACCACGCGCCCCCGGATGGACACGTAATCGCCCAAATCCACATCGGACTTCCAGGAATCCAGGGCCTCTTGGCCCACCACCGCGAGGGAGAGCATCGCCTGAATCTGGGAACCATCGCCTTCTTGCAGGGTGGCAAAGCACAACTTGCCGGTGTTGCGCATGAACATCAGGCGACCCACCACGGCCACCTCGTTATCCGTCTCATCGCCCGGTGCCAGCACCGTCACGCTTGGCGACGCCTCCACCGCGGCGTCGCCAGTATTCACCAGGTATCCGGCGCGCAGGTCGCGGATGGAGGTAGTGCGATCCACCTCCACCGGGTAGGGCTCCCGGCCCTGGCTGAGCAGGCGCTCGCGCTTTTCGCGGCGGATGCGTACCTGCTCGGGAAGTTCCACGTGATCCTTGTTGTCCTTAGCGTTCGTCACGGTTGTCAAGGGTAGCCGATAGCACGTCGTGCGCGCCCTGCTGGCGCGCGTGCTTCCCGCTGGCGTCCTCTTCTTCCTGCGCGTGGGCCTCCAGGTTGCGGAAACCGATGCCCACCGGCACCCCCACGTTGTCAATCAACCGCACCTTGCCAAACTTCGCCGCCACCAAAAGGCGCGCGTCGCCCTTCTCCGGCGCCTTCCCCATTCCCAAGGAGCGCAGTTCCAGGTATTCCGGCGTCACCCCGGCGGCGTCGAGCACATCGCGGGCCGCTTGCAGCACCGCCTCCCCGCCTTTTTCGGCCGCGTGCGCGCCCGCCGTCAGCGCCGCGGAAAGAGCCAGAGCCTTGGGGCGATCCTTTTCCGGCACGCGCACGTTGCGCAGGGAAACCGCCAGGCCATCGGGCATGCGCACGGTGGGAACGCCGTGCACCCGCACCCCCATGTGGAAGTCCGTCATGGCGGTTTGCACGCACACCGCCAACTCATAATCCTTCTCACCCACCATCACATCGGTGGCCTGGGTGATCTGCGTGAGAATCACGATGCGGGTGAGATCAATGGCCAAATCGTCCACGAACTCCAAGCCCCAATCGCGCGGATACACCACGGTGCGCACGCCCTGGGGGTGCAGGTCCTCCTCGGAATAGCGGTACAGAACGTCCGTGTCCAGCACCGCGAGGCGGGAACGATCCACCTTGCCCGAGACCGCCACGATCACCACGGCTCCCGGCACTCGGCGCGCCGTGCGCACCAGAGAGATGTGCCCGGCGTGAATCGCGGAACCCAGGGGCACCAGCACCACGGGCTTCCCGGTCTTACGGAAGGCCCGCGCGATGGTGGCCACTTTCTCCGCAGAACGTACCTCGGTGGCCTCTCCTCTTTGGAACATTAACGCTCCTCCTCCTGCATCGCCCACAGCTCCACTTCTTCTCTTCCATCCTGCTCCGCCGCGCGGCGCGCGAGCTGCCTGAAAATACGCGCCTTTCCGGGGTCCACGATACCGGCGCGCTGTTGTTCTAAAACCGGGACGTCGGCAAGCACCCTCATGGTACGTCGCTCCCGGCGCAGCCCGTCACCCAAATTAGTATCCTCCAAAGCCGCGCTCAGCGCACCATAGGCCTCCGCCCCGACGTCCTCGGCAAAGCGCAACCAGCTCAGCCCCGTGGCCAGGAGGGCGCGTTTCGACGCCGGAACCAGCACCGCCTCCGCCCCACATTCCCGCACCAGGAGTTCCAGCACGGTCTGACTCACCTCATCGGTGTATTCCACGGCCCAGCGCGTTTCCCACACCGGCACCACGCTGCCCACCACGGCCCCCGCGCCGCACAACGGTGCCAGCGGTTCCAGGCTTTGCCCCGGCAGCACGTGCATCACGATGTGATGCGGGCGGATATGGCCCTTCACCTGCTCCACGAGGGCAGGCACATCCCCCGTCCCCAACACCACGGCCTGCACCTCGGCCACCTCGGAGGGCTCAAAAAGAGACACCACCGTGTGCCCCGCTTTCTCTAAAAGCGAGGCAACGTATTCCGCCATGCGCCCGGCATAGCCGGGGCCGTGGAATACCCCCACCCGCATGCGCGGTGGCTTCACCGCGTGCCCTTCTTCATGTTTTCCATCAGCTCGGCCACGGAAAGGCCCGTGGAGTGCTCATCGGCGCGGCGACGCCCCCGCCGCGGCGCCGGGGCCTCCTGCTCCACGGGCTCGGGGACCTCGGGGGCCACCGCGGCGATCTCGGCGGTATCTTCCACGCTCGGGGTGCTCGCAGCGGCGGGTTCCGCCTGCTCCCACCGATCATCGGCCCGGTGGCTGCCCCGGTGGTGGCCCTCCTCCGATTCCAGCAAATGCGCCAATTCCGGGGAAATGGAACGCGGGCTTTCCGCGCCGCGCTCCGACTGGCCCAGGCGGCCCGCCACGGCGTCCAAGGAGGGGGCACCGGCGATATGGCCGGTTTTCTCCGGAGCCTCCACGGATTCCGTGCGCTCCTCTAGCTCTTGGAGGCGCCAGGCCTGTGCGCGCAACGCGGCGGGCTCGTATTCAAAGGCCCGGCCCTGAAGATCCTCCAGCTGGCTGCGCACCTCGTCTAATCCCGCGCGAATCTCGCTGAGGAGCGCCACGTCCTCTTCACTCAGGCCGCCCCCGGTGCGTGGTTGCTGGTTTTGAGCTCCCGCAGCCTCGGCGCGGGCCTGAGCCTCGCGCATCTCGGAGCGGTGCAAGCGCTGCTCATAGGCTAATTGCTCGCGGGAGCGCTGCACCTGGCGGCGATACCGGCTCACCAGAAAGAACCCGATGATGGAGGCCCACAGGGCCGCCAGAAGAGCGATTTTTAACGCCGCATTGGAATCGGTGAGCTGCATGACCACGCTGGCCGCCAAAGCCAGCACCACCAGGACCACCAAGAGAATCTGGCCGCCATCGGTCCCCGAGCCTTCGCCCCCACCGTGCTGACGGCGCTTGCCTGCCCCGTGCGAGGCGGCGCGGCGCGTAGTGGGTTCCTGGCGACGGTCCGACTGCGGCGTACTCATGCCGTCTAACTTACCTAACGCCCTCAGAACCAGGGGGAGGCGACACCTCGCAATTGCGCTCCAAGAATACTCCGGCCGCCGCCAGCGCTATCCCGCCCAGAGCGGAGGCCACCACCCCAGGAACATCGTTGGCGGCGGCCACGAGCCGCCCGGCCTGGGGAAGAATATAGATTCCCATTCCCACATACGCCCCGCCCACTAAGGAACCCGTCCACGCGGAGGCCTTGCCCACCACCAAAAACTGCGCCACCATCACGGGATTGAGCTGGCTGCGATCCATGCCAATGCGCCCGTCCTTGCGCCGCGAGCGCACCTTCAACGCCAAGTACAGGCACACCACCGCCATCACCCACAGGGTCACGGAAACGGTCACCGGGATTGCTCCCAGCACCCCATAAAAGCGCCACGTGGCAATGGCGGCCAGCGCCGCGACGAAAACGCCCGCCGCGCCGAGGGCTTTCAGGGAGGTCCTTTTCATTTAGCTTTCCTCCTGCTCCGCCAAAGGGCTCTGCACCAGGGGCTCCACCAGAGGCCCCAGCGGCACGATCTGGCGCACCTCTTCCACCGGCAGCGCCTCAATCCACTGTGCCACCGGTTTATCGCGCAACCGCGCCTCCCCGTCCACCTGCGCCCAGGGCACGAGCACAAAGGCACGCTGGTGTGCCCACGGGTGTGGGAGGGTGAGCACGGGGTCGTCGGAAAGCACCTCCGTGCCCTCGCGGTGTACCTGCACCACATCGACGTCGAGGGTGCGCGGCCCCCAGCGGCGCACCCGCACGCGCTCGGCGGCCTCCTCTAGGCGCTGGCAACGCCGCAGCAACTCCATCGGCTCCGCCTCCACCTCCACGATCAGCACCGCGTTGAGGAACTCCTCTTGGTCCTCCACTCCCCAGGGCGGGGTGGAATACACGGGGGAGGCTGCCACGGTTTCGGCCGCGAACTCGCGGGCCACCGTGCGCAGGAGCGCCCAGCGATCCTCCATATTCGAGCCGATCGAGAGCACCGCGCGCAGCCTAGTCACGGGCACTCCCCATGTTCTTGCGGGAGCGCCGCGCCACCACGGCCACATCACCAAAGTTCAGCGGAATGGGGGCCTGGGGCTTGTGCACCGTTACCTCCACCGCATGCAGGAGGGGGAACTGCGCCATCGCGCGCTCGGCCACCTCGGCGGCCACCGTCTCGATGAGATCGCGCGGCGGCCCGGTGAGCACCTGGTGGGCGAGCTCGGCCAGCTCTGCGTAGTTGAGGGTGAGGCTGAGATCATCGCTTTCCGCTGCCGGGCGGAGATCCGCCCAGCAGGTGACGTCCACCAAAAACTCCTGGCCCTCACGCTTTTCCTCCGGGAATACCCCGTGGTAGCCATAACAGCGCAGGCCCGTGAGCACGATCCTATCGGCCATCTTCTCCCTCACTTTGTGCTATCTCATCGAGGGCCGCCGCCCGCCACTTCGCGGCCACGTCCACGGCATCGCGCGATACCCCCACCTCGTGCACCCGCACACCCCAGGCACCCAACTGAGCGGAGATGGCGGTGACGGCGGCGGTGGCGGGGTCGGCGTCCACGGGAGTGGCGCTCAATCCCCGTTCCGCCCGCACTGCGGTGAGGAACCGCTTGCGCGAGGCGCCCACCAGCAGCGGAAACTCGCCCGCGATGAACTCCGGCAGGGCGCCCAAAAGAGCCCAGTTATCCTCCGCCGATTTGGCAAAGCCCAGGCCCGGATCGAGCACGATATTGCCTGTATCCACCCCGGCGTTCACGGCCCGCTCCACCAGGCGGTTCAACGTGGCTCGCACATCGGCCACCACGCCGCCCTCGTGCTGAGCCTGCCCCGCGGCGTCGCCAAAGCGCACCGCCTTCCAGTGCATGAGGCACACGGGAATATCCGCCTGCGCCATCACCGGCAACATGCGTTCATCGGCCAGGCCCCCGGAGACGTCGTTAATCATGCACACCCCGGCCCCCGCGGCGGCCTCGGCGGTGGCCGCGCGCATGGTGTCCACGGAGGTCACAATCCCCTCCCGGGCCAGCGCCCGAATCACGGGAACCACGCGCTGCCGCTCCACCTCGGCGTCCACGCGAGTAGCGCCGGGGCGGGTGGACTCGCCGCCGACGTCGATCATGTCCGCCCCCGCAGCCACCAACCCCCTGGCGTGCTCTAGGGCTTTGTCCACGTCCAGGTAGCGGCCTCCGTCGGAAAAGGAATCCTCGGTGACATTGAGAATCCCCATCACCAGGCATCGGCCCGGCACCGTGAGATCGGATACACGCAGGGACATCGCCGTCTACCCCTTCAGCAGGCTCAGCACCTCGGCCCGGGAGGCCGCGGAGGCCTTGAACCCCCCGCGCACCGCCGAGGTGGTGGTCACCGCCCCCGGCTTGCGGATACCGCGCATGGCCATGCACAGGTGCTCGCACTCGATGACCACGATCACCGATTGCGCACCCAGCTTCTCCACCAGGGCATCGGCCACCTGGGAGGTCAGGCGCTCCTGTACCTGCGGGCGGCGGGCGTAGAGGTCCACCAGGCGGGCGAGCTTGGAAAGTCCCGTGACCATGCCCTGCTTATTGGGGATATAGCCGATGTGCGCCTTTCCCAGAAAAGGCAGCAGGTGATGCTCGCAGGTGGAATACACCGGAATATCGCGCACCAGCACGAGCTCCTGGTGGTCCTCATGAAAGACCTTATCCAGCACCTCGGTGGGATCGGCGTGCAGGCCACCAAAGGTTTCCCGGTAGGCGCGCGCCACCCGCGCGGGGGTTTCGCGCAGGCCCTCGCGGTCGGGGTCCTCACCCACGGCCAGGAGGAGTTCGCGCACGGCGGCCTCGGCGCGCGCCTGGTCAAAGTTCTTCTCAGCGCTCACCCTGCTCGCCTTCTTCCTGTTGCGGCTGCTCCATGTGCTCCGGGCCCACCGTGCGCTGCGGCTGCTCGGTCTCGCCCGGCTTCTCTTCACGCTCCGGGTGGTCCGGGCGCTCGCGCTCGGGCAGGCGGAAACCGATCATCTCCTGGGGCTGCTTCTCAGCACCTTGCTTTTCGACGTCCTTTTGCTCGGCGTTAGCGGCACCCTTCTTCTCGGAGTCCTTCGGCGGCCAGCCCGGCACCGTCCATCCCTCCGGGGGCGGGGTGCCCGCGTAGCGCGGGGCCGCCTGGGAATCGGAGCCCTGGGAGCCCGCCGTGCCCGGTAGGCCCTGCTTCTCCTTATCCTTCTTCTCCGCCAGGCGCTTAGCGCGCGCGGCACGGGAGGCCTCTAGGAGGCTAAAGGGCTTGGGCGGTTCCTCGCCGCGCTCAAGAGCCAATTCCGTGGGAGTCTTCACCGGGTCGCGCCCCTCTTGGAGCGGGAACTCCGCCGATTCCTCGGGGAACACCTCACCGGCAGAAACCGGCTCGATTCCATCAAAGAGCGCTTCCAGATCGGGGCGGCGCAGGGTCTCCTTTTCCAGCAGCTTCTCGGCCAGGCGGTCGAGGTAATCGCGGTGGCGGGAAAGGATTTCGTAGGACTTCTGGTGCGCCTTATCAATGAGGTAGTGCACCTGTTCGTCGATCTTGGCCGCCACCGCCGGGGAGTATTCCAGGGTACCGCCACCGCCGCGCCCGGAGAAGGGATCGCCCTGCTCCGCGCCGTACTTCACGGTGCCCAGGGTGGGCGACATTCCGTATTCCGTCACCATCGCGCGTGCAATCTTGGTGGCCTGCTCAATATCGGCGCTGGCTCCCGTGGTGGGCTCGCCAAACACCAGTTCCTCGGCGGAACGGCCACCCATCGCAAAGACCAAGCGGGCAAAGAGCTCGTCGCGGTTGTACATGCCCTTATCGTCCTCGGCGGCGGTCATGGCGTGTCCGCCGGTGCGCCCGCGCGCCAGGATGGTCACCTTGTACACGCGCTCAATATCCTTGAGCGCCCAGGCGGAAAGGGTGTGGCCGCCCTCGTGGTAGGCGGTCACCTTCTTTTCCTTCTCGGAGATCACCGTGGTGGAGCGGCGCGGGCCGCCGATCACGCGGTCGGTGGCCTCTTCCAGGGCGTCAGCGGTAATCACGTTGCCGCCAATGCGCGCGGTGAGCAGCGCGGCCTCGTTGAGTACGTTGGCCAGGTCCGCGCCGGACATGCCGGCGGTGCGCTTGGCCAGGGCGTTGAGGTCGGCGTCGGGAGCAAAGGGCTTGCCCTTGGCGTGGACCTTGAGGATCTGCTCACGGCCCGCGAGGTCGGGGTTGGTCACCGGAATCTGGCGGTCGAAGCGGCCCGGGCGCAGCAGGGCTTGGTCGAGCACATCGGGGCGGTTGGTGGCGGCCATGAGGATCACGCCCTCGCGGTCACCAAAGCCGTCCATCTCCACCAGAAGCTGGTTGAGGGTTTGTTCGCGCTCGTCGTGTCCGCCACCCATGCCGCTGCCGCGGTGGCGGCCCACGGCGTCGATCTCGTCGATGAACACGATGCAGGGGCAACTCTCGCGGGCCTGCTTGAAGAGGTCGCGCACGCGGGAGGCACCCACGCCCACGAACATCTCCACGAAGTCCGAGCCAGAGATGGAGTAAAAGGGCACCCCGGCCTCACCGGCCACGGCGCGGGCCAGCAAAGTCTTACCCGTGCCAGGCGGGCCGTAAAGCAGCACGCCGCGCGGAATCTTGGCACCCAGTTCGTAGTAGCGGGTGGGGTCCTCCAGGAAGTCCTTGATCTCCTGAAGCTCCTCCACGGCGTCGTCCGCGCCGGCCACGTCCTCGAAGGTATTGGTGGGCATGTCCTTGGTGAGTTGCTTGGCCTTGGAGGCCCCAATGCCAAACATCCCGCCGGACTGCATGCGGGTGAGGAAGAACATGAGCAGGCCGAAGAGCAGCAGCATAGGCAGCAGGAAGCTGACCATCGACATCAGGAAGCTCTCCTGCGTCACCCTGGTATCGAACTCATCGACCTCGGCGTTATTAACCGCGTCGAAAATATCCGGCGAGGTGCGCGCGGGGTACTGGGTGAGAATCTCCGTGACCCCCTCGCGGGAATCCACCTCAATGCCCTCCTTGAGGGTGAGGCGGAGCCGCTGCTCGCGGTCGTCGATCTGCGCGCTGCTGACGTTTTTATCGTCCAGCTGCTTCATGGCCACGGAGGTGTCCACCCGCTGATAGCCCCGGGTATCGTCCGTGAGCAGGGAGAACACAAAGAAGGTGACCAGGATAACGGCGGCGATGACGCCGAATCTAAGGATGCGCTTGTTTTTCATATGTGCAGGCTAGGCACCATAACTGCGGGCACCTAGCTCAAACCCTTTCTCGATCTTCCTGGGGTGACGCCCCATAAGCACGTTCTTGTCACATAACTTCTTGCCACATAACGTGGGGCGCGGCCTTTTCGTTCCCTGAGCGAGCCCGCCCCGAGAGCACCGAGGCCCTACTTTGGCCCTATTTTTCGTGCGCGTACACGTCCGGGTTGAGGATTCCCACGTAGGGGAGGTCGCGGTAGCGCTCCGCATAATCCAGCCCGTAGCCGATGAGGAACTTATTGGGCAGGTCAAAGCCCACGTCCAGCAGGTCTACCTTGGCGGTTTGCACCTCGGGCTTGCGCAGCAGCGTGACCACTTCCAGGGACTTCGGGTTGCGGTGCTTGAGGTTGCGCATGAGCCAGGAAAGCGTGAGACCGGAATCAATAATGTCCTCCACGATGAGCACGTTGCGCCCGGAAATATCGCGGTCCAGATCTTTGAGAATCCGCACCACCCCGGAGGAGGTGGTGGAGTTTCCGTAAGAGGAAACGGCCATGAACTCCATTTGCGCGGGGATACTCAGGCGGCGGGCAAAGTCCGTCATAAAGAACACCGCCCCCTTGAGCACTCCCACCAGCAGCAGGTCCTCTTCCTCGTCCTGGTAACGCTCGGAGACCATATCCGCCATCTCCTGAATCCGGGCCTGTAATTCCTCCTCCGTCACCAACACGGAGGCCACATCGGAGCCATAAGGCCCGTCCGGAACGTTGAAATCCTCTTTATCGTGCATCGCGCACCCCTTTCTCCCTTGTCACCGTAAGTTTGCCATTAGCGCGTGTCACAACCAACCCCGCCCCCACCGCCACCGGCCCCTGACCGTGCCAATCCGTCACCAGGGCGTCCAGGGTGCTTATAGACGCCCCGGTGGCCCGCCCCCCGGCCTCGTGGACCATGCGGGCCAATATCCGTCCCCGCACGGCGGCGGGAAGGCCCGCGAGGTCCACCGCCGAATCCGTGTGAACCCGGCGCGCCCACTCCTCCAAGGCGGCATTATCCGCCGCCGCCCTCGCTGCCGCCTGGGCCAGGGCGGGAACGGGGTCGTCGATGCCGGTAGCCGTGGCGAGGCCGGGAATAACCTCGCGGCGCACCGCCACCCGGCGGAAGGCTGAATCCTCGTTGTGGGGGTCCTGCCAGGGGGTGATTCCCCATTCCCGGCAGGCAAGTTGGGTATCGCGCCTGCGTACCCGCAGCAGGGGCCGATGAATGTTTCCCGTCACGGGTTCCATTCCCGCGGGATTCCCGCGCAGGGCTCCCAGCAGGTAGGTTTCCGCCTGGTCCTCGCAGGTATGCCCCACCAGGATGGGGCGGGGCTGGGCAGCCCCGGCACCGCCAGCAGCAGCACCAGCGGCGTCGGCAAGCGCTCGATAGCGGGCCTCGCGGGCGGCGGCCTCCATGCCCCCAGCACCCGTGACCTGCACCCGCAACACCGAGCACGTGGCCCCCAGGCGCAGCGCGGTATCGGCGGCGGCCCCCGCCACGGCGGCCGAACCCTGCTGCAACCCGTGGTCCACCACCACGGCGTGCACGCGCAGCCCCTCCATCAGGCAGGCCAGCAGCAGCGCGGTGGAATCCGCTCCCCCGGAAAGTCCCACCACCACCTGCTCGCCGGGCCGCAGGTGTGCGGCAATGTGGCGGCGCAGCGCCCGGCGCAGCACCAGAAAGTGCGGGGGGTCGTGGGGGACGTCGAAGGCGCCGAGGCGAGGGGCCACGCTCTAGTTCTCTCTGATCGCAGACGCCAGGGTGTCCATCGCGCGGCGGGCTTCCAGCACATCCGAGCCGTTAGAGATCATGGCAAAGGAGTACACCCGCCCGCTGGTGGCGGTGACCACCCCGGCGAGCGCGGAGGTCTCATCCAGCGTTCCGGTCTTGGCCCGCACCCAGCCACGGCCGGGGAGATCGCCATAGCGCTCGGCCAGGGTGCCGGTGCCTCCCGCCACGGGGAGAGAGGCCACGATGGGGCGCAGGAGGGGTTCGGCGGCGGCCTCGTGCAAAATCGCGTCGAGCAGGGCCGGAGTAATGCGGTTTTTCACCGAGAGCCCGGAGTTATCAAAAATCTCCACCCCGGCGGTATTAAGCCCCTGCTCTTTCAAGGTCGCCAGCGTGGCCTGGGTGGCACCGGCGGCGTCGGCCTTGTAGCCGCGGTGCAGGGCCACCTCGCGCCCGATGGCCTCGGCCATGACGTTATCGGAATCCTCCATCATCGCTGCGATGCGCTCTACCAGCGTGGGGGAGCTAACCTCCGCCACCTTCTCCTCCTTGGCGGGAGCCTCTGCCTGGCCCACCGTGCTCACTCCCAGGCGTTGCGCGAGGGCCTGGGCCACGTCCAGGGCCGGGGTGTGGCTGCGGGGAACATCGCCCGTGGTGGCCCCCAGGCGCGCGCCATAGATCATGGCGGGCTCTAGCGGGGCCACGAATCCGGCATCGACATCCTCGGGATTCCAGCCCTCCAAGATCGCCTCCCCCGACCACGCAGAGGTATCGATGAATACCCCACTGACCTCCGGCATGGCTTGCTTGATCTGCGCGGCGAGGTCATCCATGCGCTCGGGGGTAAGCCACACATCCCCGGCGGCCTTGATGACCACCGTGCCGGGCAATTCCCCGCGCACCACGGCGGTGGTGATGCGATCGTCGTGGCCCAGCGCCGCGATCGCCGCGGCGGCGGTGAGCACCTTGGTGGAGGAGGCCGGGCGCAGGGCCGTGGTGGCGTTATGGCTCCACACCTTCTCCCCCGTCACGGCGTCGGTCACCTGGGCGCCGAAGTCCGCCAGCGCCTTGCTCTGTTCCTCCGTGAGGGAGGCCAGCCGCGCGCCCAGGGCGGTATTGTCCACGGGGCCGGAAGCCGCGGCGGGTTCCAGCAGCGGCGCGGGGGCGTCGATAGTTAGTGCCGGGGCGTGGCTGAGGGAGGAATACTTATCCTGGTAAGCCACTCCCGTTCCGGCTACGCCCGCCACCACTACAGCTACGGCAGCGGCCGCAGCTATCCATGCCTTTTTACTCATCGTGTATCACCATCGCTTATCACCCTAGCTATCCCGCTAGGATGGGTGGAGTTCAACGCCCGTTTGTCATGGATGAAGGAGTAGGCAATGTCCGTGGAAGTGACCATCGAAATCCCCAAGGGGTCCCGCAACAAGTACGAGGTGGACCATGAAAGCGGCAAGGTTTACCTTGACCGCTACCTGTTCACGCCGATGGCCTACCCCGCCGATTACGGCTTCATCGAGGGCACCCTGGGCGAGGACGGCGACCCCTTGGACGCCCTGGTGATCCTGCCCGAGTCCGTGTTCCCCGGCGTGATCGTCAAGGCCCGTCCCGTGGGCGTATTCAAGATGACCGACGAGGCCGGCGGCGATGACAAGCTGCTCTGCGTGATCGACGACGTGCGCTACGACGCCTTCCAGGACATCACCGACATCTCCGACTTCACCAAGGACGAGATCGCCCACTTCTTCGAGCACTACAAGGATTTGGAGCCCGGCAAGGAGGTCCAGGGTTCCGGCTGGGCCGGCAAGGACGAGGCCGAGAAGATCCTGGCCGAGGCCATCGAGCGCGCGGGGAAGTAATCATGCGTTCCGTCAACGTCACCGAGGTGCCCGCCGACGCCCAGCTTATCGACGTCCGCGAGCCCGACGAGTTCGCCGCGGGCCACGCGCGTGGCGCGGTTAATATCCCCATGTCCGAGTTCGTGGGACGCATCGGGGAGATTGACACCGAGCGCGATGTGTACCTCATCTGCAAGCTCGGCGGCCGCTCCCGCGAGTGCGGCGAGTATTTGGAACAGGCCCGCGGCGGCGAGCACGTTATCAACGTGGAGGGCGGCACGGAAGCCTGGCGTGAGCAGGCCCTTCCTATGGTGGAATGATCCCATCATTTCGCCGCGCAGAAGGCTGCGTATGATGGGGATATGGCCTCTAAAATAGACCATTCCGCCATCCCCACGGCGTTGCTGGAATCACCCTCGTTTCAGCTAGAGCGGCTGCGGCGTCGCACGCGCGACGAAGTGGAAAGCCGCCTCGGGGAGGCCCAGGCCACCCTCCGGGAGTACTGGGTGCTCACCTGCTTAGATTCCGGCGACGCCGCCAGTCAGTCTCATCTCTCCTCCATGCTGATGATTGATGCCTCTGACATGGTTCGCCTGGTAGATTCCCTGGAAAATCAGGGCTGGGCCGCCCGCGAGCGCGACCCCAAGGACCGCCGCCGCCAGATCGTGGCGATCACCAAAAAGGGCCGTAAAGCCCGTACCGCAATGGCCGATCTCGTGGCCCAGGGGGAGGACGCCGCCCTGGATGAATCCACCTCCAAGCAGCTCAAGCACCTGCGTAAGCTCGCCAAATCCATCATCGCGGTGGAGGACGAATAGCCGCTGACCTATCCACTAGAATCGCCCCCGTGCTTTCCTCCTCTTCTTTCCGCGCGGTGACGGCCTGGTGGGTTACCCGCGTGGCACTCTTGCTCTATGCGGTGCACCAGCCCGTGCCGCGCGGGGACGTCGATTACTATTTTCGCGGCCTCGCTGCGGAGGCAGCCGGTGAGCGCGCGCTCACCGAGTATCCCGACGCCTCCGTCATTCCCCTGCGCTTCCTCCACTTCCTCGTGGGTGAGGATAAACAGGCCTTTGCCGTGGCACTCCTGCTCTTCATCCTCAGCTTGGATGCCCTTTTCTCCTACGGCCTCGCGCGCCGCCGCGCCTGGTGGGCTTTCGGCTTTTGGCTCCTCTTTGGGCTGGCCCTGGCCCCCATCTTTACCCGACGCCTCGATATTCTGCCGGGCCTCGCCGTAGCGGCCGCAGCATTATGGTTGGGCCGCTCCCCGCGGGCGGCCTCCGCCCTCCTCGCCGTGGCCACAGCGCTCAAACTCTGGCCGCTGGCGCTGGCCTCCGGGCTCGTGGGACATGTGCGCTCGGCAGGCACCTGGATACGGCTCGCGTGGTTCGGCGGCACCATAATCGCCCTATCCCTGTTGAGCGCCCTCACCCAGGGGTGGTGGCGGGTGCTCTCCCCGCTGACGTACCAGGATGAGCGCGGACTGCAATCGGAGACCATCGCCGCCACCCCCTTCCTGTGGCTGCGCGCCTTTAACCCCGATCGGTGGAGTATCCACTACGCGGAATCCCAAAGTTACGAGGTCTTTGGCCCCGGTGTCTCCATAGGGCTCCTCGCCTCAACCATCATGGTGGGGGCAACGGCACTGTTACTCATCGGCATCACGCTCTGGCGTTTCTTCTTCACCGGAGGCAATGACCCCACCGCCACCCGCGCCTTCTGGCTGCTCACGGTGCTCTTGATTCTGGTGAGCGCCAAGGTCTTTTCGCCCCAGTACTTGCTGTGGGTGGGGCCACTCTTGGCCGTCATGCTGGCTCTGGATTCTTCCCGAGCCCTGCGTTGGTGCGCCGCCTTTCTCTTGGGCGCCGCGGGGCTTACCTGCCTGGTCTACCCGGTATTCTTCGAGGGGTTCCTGGCCTCCCACCTCAGCGTGGTTATTATCGCCAGCCTCCGCAATATCTTGATCGTTGCCGCCACGGTGAGCGCGGCGTGGTGGGCAGCACGCGCTCTCAGGGCAGAGGGTGCTAAGGCTCGGACTCAGAGGTAACTCCCACCCCCGCAAGCTGGTTCAAAACCACAGGCACACATAAGTTAAGGCCTCCGCGCATTGCTTTGCGCGGAGGCCTTAGTTTTCTCTTCTTACCAGAAGCGCTGGACGGCGTAGGTGCCGTTCTTCTCGCTGTAGCTCCAGCCCACACCCATGATGGAGACATCGGAATCCAGGATGTTGGCTCGGTGGCCGGAGGAATCCATCCAATCCTTCACCATCTGGTTCGGGGTGGCCTTGTTGCTGCGCCAAGCGATGTTCTCGGAGAAGTTACCGCCATCATAGTGCTCAAACTCGCCGGTCTTGCGCATGTGATCGGCCCATTCCTGAGAGCCCTTCACCAGGTGGTCATCGCAGTGCACCTCGGTCAGCCCACGGGAAGTGCGCTCCTCGTTGGTCAACCGCACGACACTCACAACGTGTTCATCGGTGCAGTCGGTACCCTGCGCAGCCTGGGCGGAAACGCCAATGAAAGCGGAAGCCAACACCGTGCTAGCTGCCAGTGCCTTCGCGCCGATACGATTGCGAGCCATGATGATGCACGCCTTTCTGTGTATTCCCTCAATCAGTTCGAGGCTTACCCTAACAGCGTTTTCCCTAAATTCCAGCCGAACCTTTAATAGTATATACAATACACAATATATAAAATAGGCAAAACCTATCCGAAAACCGCCCGACAGGTCCCGCACCCCCGTTTCCCACACCCTCGGACATGAAAACCACAGGGTGACACTCATCATACGTCCCCGTTTTGCGCCCGAACCGCAATAGTTTCTCAAAAGAAAGATAGACGAAGGTATCTTTTTATGATTTGTGTCACATATAGGAACCCCGGAAAAATCTTAGACCTTTAAAATACGGATTTTTCCTGTACAAATCTCTCACCAGGAGAAAAGCATCTACGACGTCGGATGTTCTACATCTACCTAAAAAGATGGAGGGCCTTCTGTGACATACTCATCACAGAAGGCCCTCTCTTTGACCAGCCGCACGGATTTTAGTCTCCGATCTGATCGCGCCCCCTCAGCACAATCTTCGGATCGGGCTGCCCCACCAGCTCATAATCCTTGTCCGTGTAATCAAACTTGCTCAGCACATACCGCATGGCATTGATGCGCGCACGCTTCTTATCGTTGGACTTAATAGTGATCCACGGAGATTCATCGGTATCCGTGTAGCGGAACTGCTCCTCCTTGGCCCGGGTGTAATCATCCCACTTATCCAGGGAGGCCAGATCCATCGGAGAGAGTTTCCACTGGCGCACCGGGTCTACCTGCCGAATAGCAAAGCGGGTACGCTGCTCCTTCTTACTCACCGAGAACCAGAACTTGGTGAGCGAGATACCGGAAGCCAGGAGCATGTTTTCCAGCATGGGCACCTCGCGCAGGAACTCCGCGTGCTGCGATTCCGTGCAAAAGCCCATCACCCGTTCCACACCGGAGCGGTTATACCAAGAGCGGTCAAAGAACACGATCTCTCCCGCCGCCGGAAAGTGCTGGATGTAGCGCTGGAAATACCAGGAGGTCGATTCCCTGGGGCTGGGCTTTTCTAGAGCCACGGTGCGGGCTCCACGGGGGTTGAGGTGCTCGTTAAAGCGCTTGATGGTGCCACCCTTACCCGCCGCGTCGCGGCCTTCAAAAAGGATGATGTGGCGTTGCCCGGTTTCCTTCGTCCAGTTCTGCCACTTCAGCAGCTCAATCTGGAGGGAGCGCTTGATGTGGTCATACTCCTCGCGCGTAATGCGCTCATCGTAGGGGTAATTCTCGCGCCACGTCTCCACGGGGGTTCCGTCGGGGCGAATCAGCGCCGGATCGTCCTCGTCGGAATCGTCCACAACATAACCTTCGGTTTTTGCCAGGTCGATAACGGGCAGGTCGTCCTCAATGTGCTCAGCCATACTCCCCATTTTATCGGCTATTTCACGGCACGGCTTGGTATGGAAAAAATATCCCTTTCCCTACCCCCTCCCCACCCCACGCCCTCCTCGTTTCCCCTGCTCACATGCTCGTGTTGCACGCTTTCCCCAATTATGGATACACTGTATCCGTAATTAAGACGCGGCACACCCGGTGCCCGCCACACAGGAAGAAAGGTTCCACCATGAACACTCATGACGTCCTCATCGTCGGCGCCGGCCCCGCCGGCCTCACCCTGGCCTGCGATCTTCAGCGTCGCGGCGTCGAGTACTTGCTTATCGACGCCGCCGCGCACAGCTTTGAAGGTTCCCGCGCCAAGGGCATCCAACCGCGCAGCCTGGAAGTGTTCGACGACCTCGGCGTGCGGGGCCGCATCGAAAGCGCGGGCACTCTCTACCCGACGCTTGGCCTTCACTTCGGCCCCGTCACCATTCCCCGCCGCATGATGGAGGTGCACGAACCCACCTCGGACATCCCTCACCCCAACACCCTGCTCGTACCCCAGTACGCCACCGACGCCGCTCTTGCTTCCCGGCTAGAAGAACTCGGGGGGAGCGTCGAACGCAGTACCCGACTCCTCGGATACTCCCAGGATGCGGAGGGCGTGACCGCCGAGGTGGAAGGCCCCGAAGGCACGCGGCAGATTCGCGCGCGCTACATCGTGGGCGCGGACGGAGGCAGCAGCGCGGTGCGCAAGCAGACCGGAATCGGCTTCACCGGCACCACCGATGAGTCCGACCGAATGATCGTGGCCGATCTCTCCCTCACCGGCCTTTCCGACAAGCATTGGCACATCTGGCCCCGTCTGCGCGGCCACTTCATGGCGCTGTGCCCCCTGCCCGATGGAAAGTTCCAGCTCATGTACAAGATCCGCCCCGAGGACGAGGTGACCATGAGCGCCGCGCACCTGGAAGAGAGGATTCACGCCTACTCCGGCACCTCCAAGATCCACGTGAGCGAGGTGCACTGGTCCTCGGTGTGGCGCCCGAATATCCGCCTGGCCGATCAATACCGCAAGGACCGCGCCTTCCTCATTGGTGATGCCGCCCACGTGCACCCGCCCACCGGCGCCCAGGGGCTCAACACCGGCACGCAGGATGCCTACAACCTGGGTTGGAAGCTCGCGCAGGTACTCGCTGGTGCTCCCGACGCCCTCCTGGACACCTACGAGGCGGAGCGACGCCCCGTGGCCGCGGGCGTGCTGGGCCTGGCCGCCAAGCTCTACGGCGAGACCAGTACGAACCCCATCGCCTCGATGTCGCGCGGCGATCAGGAGCGCCAACTTACCCTCACCTACCGCGGCGGCCCGCTGGCCCCCGCCGCCGAGGGAGAGAGGGTACGCCCCGGTGACCGCGCCCCGGATGCCCCCTATACCGCCACCGATGGCAGCACCGGCACGCTTTTCGACGCCCTGCGCGGCCCTCACTTCACCCTCCTCACCATCGGTGATGCCTACCGCCCCACCTGGCCGAACGAGGGAGCCGAACTGCGTATCCTCCACCTCGACCCGGCGCGCAACCAGGAACTCTGCCGCACCTACGGGGTCACCGAACCCACCGCGCAGATTCTCATTCGTCCCGATGGCTACGTGGCCTCCGACGATGTTCTATCCACCATGCTTCCCCACGCCTAGTGCCCATGCTTATCACCGACGCCCACATTCACCTCTGGGAAAACGACCAAGCCCCGGCCCATCATCGCGGCCCGCTGCGCATTGACGAGGCGTTGGCCATGATGGACGCCGCCGGGATTGATCGCGCCGTCAATTGCCCCGCGATCTGGGACGATCAGGCTAACGACTACGCGGCGCAGGCCGCCAGCGCGCACCCCGAGCGCTTTGCCACCCTGGGATGGTTTCCCCTGGACGATAAGGCTGGCCCGGAGCGCGTCGAAAGCACTCTGAGCAAACCCGGAGTATTGGGGCTGCGCTTTGTGCTCTATTCCTCGCGCGGGGGCGCGGCTCTTGAATCCGGGGCGCTCGATTGTCTCTGGGAGATCGCTCATCGGCGGGGCCTCCCCGTGGCCTTGATGGTCATGCCGGAACACCTCGGAGCCGTCGAGCGCATTGCGGAGCGCTATCCGAATATGCGGCTCATGCTCGATCACCTGTGCATTGGCCCGCACCTCACCCTACCGCGCGCGGCGGAACACCTGGACGGGCTGCTTCGCCTGGCGCGTTTTCCGAACGTGGCGGTCAAGGCCACGGGGGTTCCCAGCATGGCCACGGATGCTTACCCTTTTCGCAGCACGCACCTCATACTGCGCCGCACCGTGGAGGCCTTTGGTCCGCAGCGCACCTTCTGGGGCACGGACATCACGCGCTTGCACTGTTCCTGGGCAGAAGCCCTGGACATGATGAGGGAACTGCCGTGGCTCAGCGCCGATGACCTAGAGTTTGTACTGGGCCGGGGAATCTCGCAGTGGATCGGCTGGCCCGAACCCACAACCGCCAGCACAGCAGGAGAAACGTAATCCATGAGCACCCAGCGCAAAGGCCCCGGCCGCCCGCCCGTGCCGCAGGAGAAAATCCTGCTCACCGCGCTAGAGATCATTGATGAGCAGGGGGCCGAAGCACTATCCCTGCGCAACCTGGCCGATCGCCTTTCATCAAGCACCTCCACGCTGTATCGGCGCGTCTCCGGGCGCGGCGAACTCCTCGGCATGGTCATTGAGCACCTGCTAGGTCAGGCCTTGGAACAGGCGCAACCCAGCGCGGAGTTGCCCTGGGAGGAGGCATGCCGGGGAGTGCTCACCGCGATCTTTGAGACCTTCTATCAGCACCGTCACGCCGCGCGCCTGCTCATCGATACGATTCCCACCGGACACAAGGGCATGGCCCTGCGGGAATTGCTGCTCGATATTTTGCTGCGCGCGGGTTTCCCCCCGGACTATGCGGCCTACGCTATGGCCACGCTCGCGCGCTACACCATTGGCTTTGCCATGCAGATGCCCACCGCCCAGGAGGATTCCGCCGCCGCTGGCACCACCCTGCGCGAGGTCGATCCCGCGGCCTTCCCCCGCATTGCCGCCACCGCACGCATGCTCCCCCTGCCCCTGGATAGGGAGTTCCACACCGGGCTTGACCTGCTGCTCAAGGGGCTGCGCGCCGATCTAGCGGCGCAATAAGAGCGCAAAAAAGAGCCCCCAGTGGCTGTTTTTCAACACAGCACCGGGGGCTCTTCTTTGCCAGCGCCAGATTCATCGGCACTAAAAGCGAGGGGGCTTAGAAGCCGCCCATGCCCGCCATCTCATCGGCACCGGGGGCGGCGGCGGAAGCCGGCTGCGGCTTATCGGCCACCACGGCCTCGGTGGTGAGGAAGAGCGCGGCGATGGAGGCCGCGTTCTGAAGGGCGGAGCGGGTCACCTTCACCGGGTCATTGATGCCAGCGGCCATGAGGTCGATGTACTCGCCGGTAGCGGCGTTCAGGCCCTCGCCGGCGGGCAGGCCAGCAACCTTATCGGCCACCACGCCGGGCTCCAGGCCGGCGTTGAAGGCGATCTGCTTGAGCGGGGCGGACAGCGCCTCGCGCACGATCTTCACGCCGGTGCCCTCGTCACCCCTGAGGTCAAGGTCACCGTCGAGCACGTGGGCGGCCTGCAAGAGAGCCACGCCGCCACCTGCCACGATGCCCTCGTCCACGGCGGCCTTGGCGTTGCGCACGGCGTCCTCGATGCGGTGCTTGCGCTCCTTAAGCTCCACCTCGGTAGCGGCGCCCACCTTGAGCACGGCCACGCCACCGGCGAGCTTCGCCAGGCGCTCCTGGAGCTTCTCGCGGTCGTAGTCGGAATCGGAGTTCTCGATCTCGGCGCGGATCTGCTTCACGCGGCCCTCGATCTGCTCGGAGGAGCCAGCGCCCTGCACGATGGTGGTCTCGTCCTTGGTCACCACGACCTTGCGGGCGGTGCCCAGCAGCGGCAGGTCCGCGGTCTCCAGGGAGAGGCCCACCTCCTCGGAGATAACCTGGCCGCCGGTGAGGATGGCGATGTCCTGGAGCTGAGCCTTGCGGCGGTCACCAAAGCCGGGGGCCTTCACGGCCACGGACTTGAAGGTGCCGCGGATCTTGTTCACCACGAGGGTGGACAGGGCCTCGCCCTCGACGTCCTCGGCCACGATGAGCAGCGGCTTGCCGGACTGCATGACCTTCTCCAGCAGCGGGAGCAGGTCCTTGATGTTGGAGATCTTGGAGGAAACCAGCAGGATGTACGGGTCCTCCAGCACGGCCTCCTGACGCTCCATGTCGGTGGCAAAGTAACCGGAGATGTAGCCCTTATCAAAGCGCATACCCTCGGTGACTTCCAGCTCCACGCCGAAGGTGTTGGACTCCTCCACGGTAATCACGGAATCCTTGTTCACCTGGCCATTGCCCACGGCGTACATGGCCTTGGCGATCTGCTTGCCAATCTCAGGGTCGGCGGCGGAGATACCGGCGGTAGCGGCGATCTGCTCCTCGGTCTCTACTTCCTTGGCGGAGGCCAGCAGCTTCTCCGTCACCGCGCCCACGGCCTTCTCAATACCGCGCTTAATGCCCATCGGGTTGGAGCCCGCAGCCACGTTACGCAGACCCTCCTTGACCAGGGCCTGCGCCAGCACGGTGGCGGTGGTGGTGCCGTCGCCCGCTACGTCATCGGTCTTTTTGGCTACTTCCTTGACCAGCTCGGCGCCGATCTTCTCATAAGGATCTTCCAGCTCGATCTCACGAGCGATGGAAACACCGTCGTTGGTGATGGTCGGCGCGCCCCAGGACTTCTCCAGGACAACGTTGCGGCCCTTGGGGCCCAGGGTGACCTTCACGGCGTCGGCAAGCGTGTTGAGGCCCTTTTCCAGCCCGCGGCGGGCTTCCTCATCGAAAGCGATGATCTTAGACATGCGGTTACTCCTTAACGCGTTTTATTAGGGACGACACCCTCGTCAACACATCTCGGCGGGCGCCCGCGACGGCACGGATGGTGAGTGTGTTCCACCCTCACCCGGGGATGCGCTCTGTTTATTTCTGGCACTCACCAAGCGGAAGTGCTAGATCCCGTTTTAGCAGTCTGCCCCCGCGAGTGCAAGGGCGTTAGGCTGGGGGCCATGATTAATACAGAAGCCGTCCGCAGCAGCGTCCTGGGCGATCGCGCCACCATCTTCCGCCAACTCAGCGAGATCGTTTCCTTCCACTCCGTGCATGGCGATCCCGAATTAGCCAAGCAGGCCGCCGGTGCCGCCTCCTGGGTCCACACAGCGCTCGAAGAAGCCGGGCTCGACGTCGAGGCCATCACCACCGCCGATGGTTCCGTGGCCCTCATCGGTACTCGGAAGCCCGCCGAGGGGCAGCCCACCGTACTGCTCTATTGCCACCACGACGTCGTTCCCGCGGGCGATCCCGCCGCCTGGACCAACGACCCCTGCACGCTGACCGAGCGCGAGGGGCGCTGGTACGGACGCGGCGCGGCGGACTGCAAGGGCAACCTCGTCATGCACCTGGCCGCCCTGCGCGCCGTGGCCGCCGCCGGAGGCAGCGGCGTGGGCATCACCGTGGTAGTCGAAGGCTCCGAGGAAAAGGGCGGCGAGGGGCTGGACACCCTCATCGAGGAGCGCCCCGAGCTCTTTGCCGCCGACGCCATCATGATCGCTGATACCGGCAACGCCGCCGTGGGCACGCCGACACTCACGACGTCGCTACGCGGCGGCGCACAGCTAACCGTCACCGTGCGCACCCTGGAAGCCCCCGTACACTCCGGCCTCTTTGGCGGGGCTGCTCCCGACGCCGCCTTTGCCCTACTGCGCACGCTGAACTCCCTGCGCGATGTAGACGGCCGCACCGTCATCGAGGGCGTGGATACCTCCGCTCGATGGGAGGGGGAGCCCTATACGCCTAAGGACTTCCGCAAAGATGCCGGGGTGCTCGACGGGGTGCGGCTCAGCGGCAGCGATCTCGACGCCCCCGCGGACTTCCTGTGGACCCGCCCCGCCATCAGCATCACCGGCCTGACCTCCACCCCGGTGGATAAGGCCGTCAATGCCGTGGCCCCCGTGGCCCAGGCCAAGCTCAACCTGCGCGTGCCCGCCGCGATGTCCGCCGCCGATACCGCCAACGCCCTGGCCGAGCACCTGCGTAACCACGTGCCCTGGGACGCGCACATCGAGGTGGAGATTGACGACGTGAACGACGGTTTTGCCACCGACGTCCACGCTCCCGCACTGAGCCTGCTGCGCGAATGTCTGGCGGAGGCCTACGGCACCGAGCACTCCGCCACGCTGGGCTCCGGCGGCTCCATTCCGCTGACCACCAAGCTGCACGAGGCGCACCCCCAGGCGGAGATCGCGCTCTTTGGCGTGGAGGAGCCGCAGTGCCTCATCCACTCCGCCGATGAGTCCGTAGACCCCACGGAAATCGAGCACATCGCCATCGCGGAGGCGCTGTTCTTGTTGCGCTACGCACAGTAGCGCTTGCAACCCCGCACAACATGATGTAAGTTGTGCCACATGCTTCGCATCAACGTATCTCTTCAGCGAGTAGCCAAGGCTACGTACCCCAGTGCGGGATAGGGACTGACCCCCGCACCTGGGGAAGTAGTCGTTAATCCACCCGCACCTTGAAGAGAGTCGGTCCACCCCCATCAATCCCCTCCCGGATAGGACCGAACTCCGATGCGTACCCTCCACCTTTCTTCCACCCAGACCACCGATCCCTTCCAGCGCCGCTACGGCCTGAACCTGCTGCCGCGCGGCCTGCGCGAGGAATCGACTGGAATGAGCTGGAATCTCTTTCGCGCCACCTACAACCCCACCCCGGAATTGGCCATCACCTCGCTGAGCGAGACCAAGCTCAACTACCGCGAGTTCCGCTACACGCTCACCACCACGCGCCATTCCAAGACGCACCCGCCGCAGCGCGGTACCCACGCCATCACCGCCTCCGGCCCGGCGGGGGCCTGCTCCACGCTACTGGCCCAGGAGGGCTATCCGGTGGAGATTCTGTGCTTCCACCAGCACTCGCTTTTTGAGGCCACCGCCACCTTCATCCTGGGCCACCACGGCAGCCGCACCGAGTGGGCGGTGGGGCTGGGCGCCACCCCGGAGTCCTCCCTGGCACAGGCGCTGAGCTGCGCGGCGGCACGCCTGCACATGTAGTGTCGCCCCCATGACACAAACCATCGTTTTTGTTCATGGTTTTATGACCACCGGAGATACCTTCTCCGAGTGGGTCACCTTCTTTGAACAGCGCGGATACACCTGCCACGCCCCCACCTGGGTGGGGCACACCCACAACGACGCCCCGGAGGAGCGCGCAAAGATCACCCTGAGCGATGTGCTCAAGGGCTATACCGAGCTCATCGACTCCCTGCCGGAAAAGCCCATCCTCATCGGCCACTCCCTCGGCGGGGTCATCGTGCAAAAGCTCCTGGAACAGGGCTACGGCAGCATGGCGGTGTGCCTCACCAGCGGGCCACCCAAGGGGATTGCGGCCTTTAATAAGGACTGGCTGGTCTCTAACGGCCAGATGCTCAACCCCCTGGATAAGAAGCCCCTGGTTCTCATGCCGCCCACCTGGTACCACAAGTACGTGACCAATGAGATGAGCTACGAGGAGACCGTGGCCTTCATGGATCAGCACTGCATCGAATCCAGCAAACTCGTGGCCAAGTCCATCGGAGAGGATGGGGTTATCGACTTCACCAAGCCCCATCCCCCGATTCTTTTCATCGCCGGCTCCAAGGACCGCTCCCAGCCCGCCATCATCAACCAAAAGAATCACCAGGCCTATACGGATGCCGGCAGCGTGTGCGATTACGAGGAGTTCGCCGGGCGCACGCACAACATCGTGCGCCAAACAGGTTGGGAAGAAGTGGCCGGGTTCATCCAGGAATGGATCACCCGCCACTAGTCTCCGCTACCTCTCCCCTATGCGCGTCCTATGTGCAGCACAGCGAGCATCCGGCTACCGCGCTGCTACCGCCCGGCATGATTAATAGGTAGACTCTACGTTGTTGGCCGCACCCATAGATGCCGCTGTTATACGAGGTTGCCTCCTATCAGTGCACCGCGTTACCGCCCAGCGCGTTCGACCATCATCACTTTGAGGGGTACACAGCGCACCCGTATTTCGAATGTGCTGGTAGTGCAGTAACGGGCAGATGAAGGGGCGCCCACCTTTGCCCTTGCCCGCTCACAGCACAAAGGAGAGCGACCACCACGTGTTAGTTATACTGGGCGCCCTCACCCTCGCCTCTGTCCTCGCCCCACCGCTCATTAGGGCTTTGGGCCGCCCCGCCTTTGGTCTCCTTGCCCTCGTGCCCCTCGCCGGTTTCGCGTGGGTGCTCAAGCAATTCCTCAGCGGCCCCCTCAGCCGGGGCGAAACCCTCGTTTCCCATACCGGCTGGCTTTCCTCGCTCAACATGAACATCGTGTTCCGCATGGATGGCCTGGCCGGTATTTTTAGCCTCATCGTGCTAGGGGTGGGGGCCCTCGTTCTGCTCTATTGCTGGGGCTATTTTGATTCCAACCCGCGCCGCTTAGCCCTCTTCGGCTCGCAGATGGTGGCCTTTTCTATGGTCATGTTCGGGTTGGTCACCGCCGATAGCTTCCTGCTCATGTACATCTTCTGGGAGATCACCTCGGTGCTCTCCTTCCTGCTGGTCGGCTATTACGGGGAGCGCGCCTCTTCCCGCCGCTCGGCGGGCCAGGCGCTCATGGTCACCACCCTGGGCGGGCTGTGCATGTTGGTGGGTTTCCTTCTGCTGGGCCAGTCCTCGGGGGTGTGGTACTTCTCCGATCTGGGCTCGGTGCCCGATCTCACCGCGGTGCCTCATATCACCATCGCCATCATCTTGATTCTGGCGGGTGCGCTCTCCAAGTCCGCCATCGCCCCGGCGCACTTCTGGCTTCCCGGCGCGATGGCCGCCCCCACGCCGGTATCGGCCTATTTGCACTCCGCCGCGATGGTCAAGGCCGGCATTTATCTGGTGGCGCGCCTGGCCCCGGATATGCACGTGGTGCAAACGTGGCATTTGGTGATTATCCCGGTGGGTATCTTCACCATGCTGATGTCCGGCTGGGTGGCGCTGCGGCAAAAGGACCTCAAGCTCATTCTGGCTTATGGCACGGTTTCCCAATTGGGCTTCATCATGGCGGTGGTTTCCGTGGGTTCCCGCGAGGCTACGATGGCCGGCCTGGCGCTGACCTGTGCACACTCCCTGTTCAAGGCCACCTTGTTCATGGTGGTGGGCGCCATTGACCACACCACGGGCACCCGCAATACCCAGGAACTCTCCGGGCTGTGGCGCAAGCAGCCCTATATCTTTGCCATCGCGGTCTTAGCGGCGGCCTCGATGGCCGGTATCCCTCCGCTCTTCGGCTTCGTGGCCAAGGAAGCCGCGTTGGAGGCCATCTTGCATGAGGAACTTCTGGTGGGCATGCCCGGCCAGCTCATGCTCTTAGGGATGGTGCTCGGTTCCGTCCTGACGATGACCTACAGTTGCTTCTTCCTCTACGGCGCCTTTGCTACCAAGCCTCACCAGCACCTCAGCGGTGGCGGCACCTCGCCCGCCGTGGCGGCCATGCACTCCATTGGCCCCAAGCTCTATGCCGCACCCACCATTCTCATGGCGCTCACCATCGCGTTGGGTCTATACCCCTCGCTCATCGGTGATTTCATTGATGAATACTTGGACGCCGCCTTCCCCGTTCCGGAGGGTGAATACGTGGCACACCTCGCGCTGTGGCACGGCTTCGGCGTACCGCTGCTGCTCTCCACGATCATCGTGGGCCTGGGGGCCATCCTCTTCTGGCAGCGTCACCTGCTGCGGCACTTCCAGCTGGAAGAGCCCGCGCTGGGCAACGCCAATGATGCTTACGACGCCGTCTTGGACTTCTTCCGCCGCATCTCGTTGCGGCTCACCGCCTCCACGCAGCGCGGTTCCCTCATGGTGAACCTCGGAATCATCTTCGTCGTTCTCACCCTGCTGCCCCTCACCGCGCTGATTATGGGAGAGCGCAATGACATCCGCATGGAGCTCTGGGGCACCCCGTGGCAGGCGGTGCTGGCCTCCATCATCGTGGTCATGGCCATTGGTGCCACGCTCACGCATAATCGCCTCTCGGGCGTCATCATGGTGGGTGTGACCGGCTACAGCCTGGCGATGATCTTCGCCCTGCATGGCGCGCCCGATCTCGCCCTTACTCAGGTGCTGGTGGAAACCATCGTCATGGTGATCTTCATGCTGGTGCTGCGTAAACTCCCCGCGCATACGGAATGGCGCGGTAACCCCAAGGGCAACCGCAACCGAGCCTGGCTTTCCATCGCCGTGGGTCTTTCCATCACCATCATCTCGCTTTTTGCCATCAACGCCCGGCAGGAGACGTCGATAGCCCAATACATCCCGGATCTGGCCTATGAGATTGGGCATGGGGCCAACGCTGTGAATGTGCTGTTGGTGGACATCCGCGCCTGGGATACCCTGGGCGAAATATCCGTGCTCGTCATCGCGGCCACGGGCGTGGCCTCCCTGATTTACGGCACGCGCTCCTTTGCTCGCGCCTCGCGCAGGCCCACCCTGGGTGCGGTGGGAAGGCGCTGGCTTTCCGCAGAAATTGACTCGGAGAAGGCCCAGAACCGTTCCCTCATGGTGGACGTGATTACCCGCGTGGCTTTCCCCTCCATGATCGTGCTCTCCATGTACTTCTTCTTCGTGGGCCACAACGCCCCCGGCGGCGGCTTCGCCGGTGGCCTCGTGGCGGCCCTCGCGCTGAGCCTGCGCTACCTGGCAGGCGGGTAACCGCAGCTAGAGGCGGCGCTGCCCATCGACGCCGGGCGCCTCCTGGGTTCCGGCCTGCTGCTCTCCGCCTTCGCAGCGATCTGGCCGATGTTCCTGGGCCGCCCGCCGCTGACCACCGAGGTATGGGATCTTCACGTTCCCCTCGTGGGCGAGATGCACCTGCCCTCCGCCTTGCTTTTCGACGCCGGGGTGTACCTCATCGTGATCGGCCTCATCATGCACATCTTGACCTCCCTGGGCGGGCAGATCGACCAGGACGAGGCCGCCCGCCGCCAGCGCGCGCGTGACCGCGCCCGCTCGATGGCGCGTCGCAAGCCTGCGGCCGCCGCCTCTGCCACCGGAAAGGAGAATCGCTGAGAATGGTTGCTAATCTCTTCCTGCTCATCGCGGCAGGCACGCTCATCTCCGCCGGGGTGTACCTGGTACTAGATCGCGCGATGACGAAAATGATGCTGGGCCTCATGCTCATCGGCAATGGGGTGAACCTGCTCATTCTTCAGGCCGGGGGTGCCGCGGGCTCCCCGCCCATCATTGGCCGCGAATCGGAATTGCACGGGGAACAGATTGCCGACCCCCTGGCTCAGGGCATGATCCTCACGGCCATCGTGATTTCTATGGCGATGGTGGCCTTTATCCTCACCCTGGCCTACCGCCAGTACCGCTACCGCGCGGCCGACGTGATCGAGGACGATAGCGAGGATGCCGCGATCGTCGCGCGCCCCACCGTGGCCTCGGCGGCCCCGGATCACGACGCCTCGAATGATCCCGCCACCGGCCGCATGACCTCCGAGGGCGATAGCTTTGGCCTGCGTTCCTTTGAGTCTCCGGTGAAGGGGGAGGAAGATGACTGATTTCGCCTCGCACCTCTCCCCCGCCATGCCCTACCTCATCGCCGTGCCCATCCTGGCTCCGGCGGTGGCGGCGGCCTTGACCCTCGTGCTCGTTCGTTTCGCCCCCATACAGCGCCTGGTGGCCTTCTTCTCCCTACTGGGCACCATCACCGTTTCCGCCCTCATGGTGCTGGTGGTGGACCAGGAGGGCACGCACACCCTCCAGATCGGCGGTTGGGATTCCCCCGTGGGTATCACCCTGGTGGCCGATCGCCTCTCCACCCTCATGCTCAGTGTTTCCGGCCTCGTCCTCTTTGCCGTGATGTGGTACGCGATTGCCCAGGGTGTGCGTGATGGCAGCGAGGAGGACCCCGTGGCGGTGTTCCTCCCCACCTACCTGCTGCTCTCGATGGGAATTAACATTTCCTTCCTGGCCGGGGATCTCTTCAACCTCTACGTGGGCTTCGAGGTATTCCTCGTAGCCTCCTACGTGCTGCTCACCCTGGGTGGTTCGGCCTCCCGCGTGCGCGCGGGCGTGGGCTACGTGATGGTCTCGATGGTCTCTTCCATGATCTTCCTCTTCGGGCTCGCCCTGGTGTACGCCTCCGTGGGCACCCTGAATATGGCGCAGATCGGCATGCGCATGGAGGACATTCCCTCGGGTACCAGGGCGGCGATTTTTGCGGTGTTGCTGGTGGCCTTCGGCATTAAGGCCGCCGTATTCCCCCTCGATGCCTGGCTTCCCGATTCCTACCCCACCGCGCCTTCCCTGGTGACCGCTGTGTTCGCGGGCCTGCTGACCAAGGTGGGTGTGTATTCCATCATCCGCGCCCAAACGGTGATCTTCACCGATGGTTCGCTCAATACCCTGCTGCTGTGGGTGGCCCTAGCCACCATGCTCGTGGGTATCTTGGGCGCGATGGCGCAGAGTGATATTAAGCGCCTGCTCTCCTTCACGCTGGTGAGCCACATCGGCTACATGATCTTCGGCCTCGCCCTGGGCACCGCCCAAGGCCTTTCCGGCGCGATCTTCTACGCCATTCACCACATTTTGGTGCAAACGGCCCTCTTCCTCGTGGTGGGACTCATCGAACGCCAGGCGGGCACCTCCTCGCTGCGCCGCCTGGGCTCGCTGCTCTACACCACACCGCTCATCGCCATCTTGTACTTCATTCCGGCCATTAACCTGGGCGGTATCCCACCCTTCTCCGGCTTCATCGGCAAGATCATGCTCATGCAGGCCGGCGCCGAGCGCGGAGATTTCATGGCCTGGCTGCTCATCGGCGGCGCAGTGGCTACCTCCCTGCTCACCCTCTACGTGATGGTGATTGTGTGGTCCAAGGGCTTCTGGCGCGACCGTAAGGATGCCCCCGAGGGCCACCTGGCGATGGCGCGGCCCGCCCCGCTGGTGGACGTCACCGATGAGGTGGAGATGACCGAGCGCGACGATGTGGGGCGCATACCCATCGGCATGGTGGAATCCACCGCGCTGCTGGTGGTGGCCTCCCTGGGGCTCACGGTCTTTGCCGGGCCACTAGTGGGCGTCGCTCAGCGGGCGGCGGAATCCGCCTCGGACGTGAGCATCTATCGCTCCGCCGTGCTCGGCAGCGACTACTCCAACCCCAGCCGCACCCTCGACCCCTCCGTACGCCTGGATGAGGGGCAGGATAGTTACGAAAGCCGCACGGCCAGTACCTCCGAGGCGGCTACTGCGGACGCGGGTGCAGCGCCTGCGGACCAGGATGCAGCGACAGAAACCGCAACCGCCACCGCGACCGAGGAGGAGCGCTAAATGTACCAAGGTGCACGCAATAGAATGCGCCCCCTCACCCTGCTGTGGATCACCCTGCTGTGGTGCGGCCTCATGGGCGAGGTCACATGGGCCAACGTGATCGCGGGCCTCCTTGTGGGCATGGGCGTGATTTTTACCCTGCCGCTGCCCCGGCTGCCCATCGCCCACCTCACCGTGGAGTGGAAGGCCCTCAATAAGTTCCTCTGGGCCTGGCTGGGTGAACTCTTTAGATCCAGCTTCAAGGTGGCCGCCCTGGCGCTGCGCCCGGAAAACCTGCCCAAAACCGCCATTATTAAGGCTCCCATGCGGGTGAATAATGAGTTCATTCTCAGCCTGGCCACCGGGTTATATAACCTGCAACCGGGCGGTTCCATTACCGATATTGATATTGCCAACCGCATGTGGACAATTCACCTCGTCAATGCCCCCACCCCCGAGGCAATCGAGAATGAGATAAGCAAGATTCGCTCCCTAGAGCAGAGCATGATCGACATTTTTGAGGGGAGATAACCAATGAATCCCGCTATTTACGATGCCATCTTGACCGTGGCGGCCATACTCTTTTGTGCTTCTTTTCTGCTCACGAGCTGGCGCATTCTCGCCGGACCCAATTCCCTCGACCGAGTGGTGGGGCTCGACGGCCTCGTGGCCATGATGCAATGCGCGCTCGCGGTATATATTTGCTGGACTTTGGATACCACGGTGTCCAACGCCATGCTCGTTATTGCACTCCTGGGATTCATCTCCTCGGTATCCGTGGCGCGCTTCCGCAAAAGGGACGGCTCTTAATATGAATATTCAACTCATCACCGACATTATCTCCCTCATCTTCATTCTGGTGGGCGCGGTGCTCTCCTTCGCCGGGTCCGTGGGATTGGTGCGCTTTGGCGATACGATGTCGCGTATTCACGCGGTGGCTAAACCCCAAACGGCGGGCCTGGTGCTCACCATCGTGGGGGCCATTATCCGCGTGGCGGGCAGCCCCCACCTGAGCGCCGGAGAACGCGGCGACATGGGAGTTTTGGTGCTCCTCATCGTCTTTTCCTTCCTCACCTCCCCCGTCACCGCGCAGCGCATCGGCCGCGTGGCCCGCCGTGAGGGGCTGTATGCGGAGAAGGATCGGATGTCGCGTAACGACGCCCCGGCGGACCGCTCCCTCAACAAGCGGCGGTAGGCGGTGTCGATAGAGCGGCGTCAGTGAATCCTCACTACATATACTGAGCCCCTCAGTGAAGAAAGTGAGGCCGTCACTGTATATAGTGAGCCCCTCAGTGAAGTACACTGAGGGGCATGGACTCCATCCTTCACGCTCATCTGCGTCGGCTACGCAGTCAAAAGTCCGATGATGACCAGGTAGAGGTAAAGGCATTAGCTCTGCCCGAGGGAAAAAGAACGTCTCCCGAGTTCAAGAGCGTGTGGGAAACCGTGAGCGCCTTCGCTAACACCAAGGGCGGGCTTCTTTTCCTGGGATTGAGCGAAGATACCGGCTTCACACCCACCCCCGGTTTCCGCCCCGGTGAGGTGATAGAGCAGATTCACCAAGGCCTTAATGCCTCCGACCCCGCCGGGCTCAAAGTACAGCCAGTTCCTCCTTATGAGGTCACCACCGAATACCTTGACGGCTCCCCCGTGGTCATCATGGTGGTGCAGCCACTGAGCGTTAATGGCCCCTGCTACGTCACCGCCAAGGGAGTAGCCCGAGGCAGCTACAAAAGGGTGTGGGAGGCGGATCGCCACCTCAGCCAACTGGAAATCTACGAGCTTCAACACCGCTTTGACCAACTAACTATTGACGCCACTCCCGTGCCCAATAGCAGCATTGAGGATTTGGACCCGGAGTTGCTTGAGTCTGTAAAAGGGCACCTTCGGGCCATAGGCAGCCGCGCACTCACCGGCGCCGAGAATCAATGGCTGCGCCGCCTCAATATCACCACCGACTCCGGCGAACTCACCCTCGCCGGGCTGCTGGCCCTAGGCACGTACCCGCAGCAGTACTTTCCTAAACTTCTCATTGACGTTGCGGTGCACCCCGGAATCAATAAAGGGGAAACCTCCAATGCACGCTTTCTCGATAGAAGGATATGCGACGGCAATCTCCTCGCCATGACGCAGGATTGCCTACACGCCATTCGGAAGAATCTGCGCGTGCGGCGGGTTATCTCCGGCACCCAGGGGCGAGACCTGCTGGAGATTCCCGAGGACGTCCTGCGCGAGGCCGTCGCCAATGCCATCATGCACCGGGAATACGCACCCGATGCTCAGGGCAGAGCAATTCACGTGGATATTTACCAGGACCGCGTGGAGATCATCAGCCCCGGTGGCTTTCCCGGCGCGAAGCCCTCTCATGCCGAGGCTCTGATGGACGGCATACCCGCCGCCAAGAATCGCCTGCTCACCCGCCTCTTGGCGGAGGTGCCGTGGCCGGGCGAAGGCGGTGGTGTGCTCGCGGAAAGTAATGGCTCCGGCATACCGCGCATGTTCTCCGCCATGCGGGAGGCTGGGCTGCCCACTCCGGAGTATCACGTGGACATCGCCCAAGTGCGGGTTGTTCTCAAGCGCTTTGGGCTCATGGACCCGGAGACCAATGAGTGGCTTACGGGTCTGCTCAGTGAGGGATATAGCACCACGGATGGGATAGCCCTCGTGCTCGCCCGCGACCTCGGCGCGGTGAACACGAAGGACATACGCATACAAACGGGGCAAGATAGCGACGACATTCGAGAACAGCTCACAGCGCTCAAAGAGAAAGGGCTACTCGTGGAAGTCTCCCCCGACCACTTCCGTCTGCCCGAGCCCAGCGATCACCTCAGCCCCGCCGAGCGGGAGATCGTGGCCGCACTCTCCCAGAACACCCCCATGACTAGTAAAGAGATCGCAGCCGCCACGCAGCGCTCCCTCGGCTCGCTGCGCCCCCTGCTCCGCGATCTGGTCGATAGCGGTTTCGTCCTCGCCACGGCCCCGCCCACGAGCCGCAACCGCGCCTACCTCCTACCCCGGCAGTAACCCATCCATCTCATCGCAGGCCGCCTTCACGGCGGGCACCCAGGATCCGGTCTCCTGGTAGAGAGCGCGCTGGCGGGCATAGCCCGCCCCGCGTTCCAGAATCTCACTCACCAGGGCCAGTTCCTCCGCGCAGCCCAGTTCCTCGGCCAGCGGCATGAGTTCTTCCACCAGGCCCGCGAGTTCATCGCGCACCCAGGCCTCATCGGTGGCCCGCGAGGTAATCACCAGGGCCTCCATGCCGTAGCGGGCGGCGCGCCACTTGTTCTCCGCCACGTGCCAGGGCTGCAAGGTGGGTAGCTCCTCGCCGCGCTCGTACATGCGGTCATAGTGCACCACGAGGCAGTGGGTAAGCGCCACCACGGCGGAGAGTTCACGCAGATTGGAGGTGGCGTCGGAGATGCGTACCTCGATGGTGCCCCACTTGGCGGCAGGGCGGACGTCGAAGTGCATGGAGCCGGTGTGGTTAATCACCCCGGATATGCCCTGATCGTGCATGTATTCTTCCCACTGCTGCCAGGAGCCGAATTGGTAGGGCATGCCGGCGGTGGGAAGCTGCTGGTAGAGCATGGTGCGGTTGGAGGCGTAGCCGGTATCCACGCCGTCCCAGCCGGGGGAGGAGGCCGTGAGTGCCAGCAGGTGTGGGTACTTGGTCATGATCGCGTTGATGATGGGCCACACCTTGTCCTCGTGGCTGATGCCCACGTGCACGTGTATCCCCCAAATGAGCATCTGCGAGCCCCAGTACTGGGTGCGCTCGATGATCTCGTTGTAGGTGCCTTTGACGGACACGGGGTTCTCGCGGAAGTCGGAGAAGGGGTGGGAGCCGGAGGACCACACGCGCAGGCCCAGGCTGGCGGCGGCCTCGCGCACGGCACTCAGGCCTTGTTCCAGCTCGGCTACGGCCTGGGGGGCGCTCTCGCATACCCCGGTGACCAGCTCCACCGTGTTTTGTAGGAACTCGCGTTCCAGGTGGATCTCGGGGTGTTCGCGCTCCACGATCTCTATGACCTCGGCGGCCTTGTGCGCAAGGTCATAGGTGGCGGGGTCGATCAACGCCACCTCCCATTCCACGCCCAGGGTGGGGTGCGGTGAGCGTTTAAAAGGAATCTCAGGCATAGCGGGCGCTTGCCTCCGTTTCAGGGTTGGGGAGGTGGACCTGAAAGCATCCTACCGGGTGGGGGCCGCCACAGCGCCAGCCAACACTACGGTGAGGTCACCCTGGCCCGCGGTGTTATCCGGGAGGTTCGGATCATAGGGGCGAGCGACGCCGCCCAGCTGCTCAGCCAATCGACGCGCGCGCTCCTCGCCACCGGGCTGGTAGAACACGGTGGTCTCATCGACCTTGTACTGCTCCTCGGGGAGGTTGCCCACCTGGCCGATCTGGTTGCCCTGGCCTTCGAGCTGGCGGGAAGTATTGGCCGCGAGGTCCTGCACGGTGGAGTTATTCAGCACGTTCACGCGGCCCGCCTGGGCGTTGTTCGCGTTGTTAGCGCCGTTGGCATTATCCGCATTGTTCGCAGCGGTATTGGCCGCCGCGTTATCGCCGGCGGGGCGCGCGGCCTCACCGGAGGCCGGGGCCGCAGCACTGGGAGCGGCCGCCGGATCGTTCGGGGCCGGAGCCGCAGGCGTGGTGGCCTGGTTATCGCCCACGACGCCGTTGACCTCATTGGGCCGCTGCTCGGTGGGTACCTGCTGCGGGGCACCCGTGACGGCGGGCTGCTGGCCCTGCTGCGCCGGGGCATTGGGCACGGCGGGCTGGGTCATCGGCGCGCTCGCCTCGGTGGAGGCCTCGGAGTTGGAGGAGGAATCATCATCGCTGCCACCCACCAGGGCCCACACGCCCCATATAGCCAGCAGAATAGCCACGGCTACCAGCACCATAGCCAGGCCGCGCAGGGGGATACCGCTGCCTTCTTCGGAATCCTCGGCGGCTTCTATCTCCGCGCCACCGGCGGCGCCAGCCGCACCCGCGGCATAAGCGTCGTCGTAGGAGTCCTCATAAGGCTCTTCGTCGTAGGAGGAGTAGCTATCTTGATCTTTATTCACATCAGACACACTAGCCACTTTACATATCAAAAATTACAATTTCCCGTGGGTCTCCCGGATTCTGCTCAATCTGCGCACCAGCAAGGGGTGCTCGGCCAGGGCCTCGGGGGCGTCGATAAGCAGGTTGAGGCGCTGGTAGTAGCGCACGGGGCTGATCCCCAGCTCCGCCCGAATAGCCTCCTCCCGCGCGCCGAGGGAGCGCGGGGCCCGTTCTGCGAAGTTCAGCAGGCGGGCGTCGAAGTCACTCAGGCTCATGCCTACACTGTATTTCATGACTGTGCGCCCCATTATGATCTACGGCGACCCGGTGCTGCATAACCCCACGCAGCCCGTACCCGCCCCCTACCGCGAGCACGAAGCCCTCATCGAGGACATGTTTGAGACGATGGAGGTGGCTCACGGTGTGGGGCTGGCCGCCAATCAGATCGGCCTGGGTTTACGCCTCTTTGTATATAACTGCCCCGACGATGAGGGCCACTGGCACCGCGGCTACGTGATTAACCCGCAGCTGGAAACCTCCGAGATTCCCACCACCATGCCCGCCGACGACGGCAGCGACGACGAGGGCTGCCTCTCCGTGCCCGGCGAGGGCTTCCCCACCGGACGCGCCCACTGGGCCAAGGTCACCGGGGTGGACCTGGACGGGAACCCCATCGAGGTGGAGGGCACCGGCTTCTTTGCCCGCTGCCTGCAACACGAGGTGGGGCACCTGGACGGTTACGTGTACACCGATACCCTCATCGGGCGCTACAAGCGCCAGGCCAAGAAGGCCATCAAGGCCCACGAATGGAATACCGCGGGCAATACCTGGATGCCCGGCGTGGACCCGGACCCCTTCGGTCACGATGATGCCTCTGCCGACGCCCCGGCTGGCGACACCGAGTAGCACCCACCATGAGCAGGTGGTTCCGCAGCCAGCAGATTGCGGTGGGCGACCGCGTGGTGGTGCGCCGCACCCTGCCGGATACCCCCGGCCACCTCAGCGACGTGGTGGGCCATGTGCTCCACCTTGACCCCCTGACGGTGCGCCCGCAAAAAGTAGGCGGGCTGCCCTCCCAGGCCCCCGCCGTGGAGATTCCCGCCGCCCAGATCAAGGTGGTGCGCAAACTCTCCCCCCGGCGCGTGCTCAACTCCGATATTCGCGCCATTGAATACGCCACCGCCGCCGCCTTTCCCGGTTTGGAGCACCGGTGGAGCGAGGACGGCCAATGGCTGCTACGCGCCGGCGATGGGATCACGGAACGCTCCAACTCCGCCACCCCGCTGGGTGCCAGCGCGGGGCTTGGTGCCGTGCCTCTGGAAGAGATCGCCGCCTTTTATGCCGCCCACCACATGCCGGTGCGGCTGCACATACCCGAGCGCATCGGCCGCCCCGCCGAGGCCCTGTGTACCGGCCCGCAGTGGGAACGTGGCCCGGAGATTCTGGTGATGACCAGGGATATTCCCTCCGTAGAGGACTCCCAGGGCGTCGATAGCCCCGTGCCCGGATTCTCCTTCCGCGTGGATGATCGCCCCGATGATGCCTGGCTGGCCATGTATCACTTCCGGGGCACTCCCCTGCCCCCGCGCGCGCTGCGCCTGCTCAGCGCCACCATCGAGGGCACCCTGGGCTTTGGGCGCCTGCTCGATACCGCGGGGCGCACCGTGGCCGTGACCAGGGGCACCATCACCTCCTCCCCCGATGGGCGCACCTGGCTGGGGTATTCCGCCGTGGAGGTCGCTCCCGCTTATCGACGCCGCGGGCTGGCCACCTGGCTGGGCCGGGAAATGCTGCGCTGGGGTGCCGCCCAGGGCGCGAAGCAGGCCTATCTTCAAGTACTCGAAAGCAACGACGCCGGGGTGGGGCTCTACGCCTCCCAGGGCTTCATCGAGCACCATCGGCACCGATACGCGCGCTACCGGCTATCCTCGTAGCCATGCGCATAGCCACCTGGAACGTAAACTCCGCGCGCACCCGCGCGGATCGGATGGCGGACTTCCTCCTCCGCCACGAGGTAGACGTGCTGGCTGTGCAGGAAACTAAATGCTCCGACGATAAGTTCCCCTACTCCCGTTTTGAGGAGATCGGCTACGAGGTGGCCCACGTGGGCTATCACCAGTGGAATGGCGTGGCGATCCTTTCCCGCGTGGGTCTAGAGGACGTATCCACGCACTTTGAGCACCAACCGGGCTTTGATAAGGACCCCTCTGCTGAGCAGCAACGCGAGGCCCGCGCCGTGGGAGCCACCTGCGGCGGGGTGCGGGTGTGGAGCCTGTACGTACCCAATGGCCGCGAGATTGCCGATCGGCACTATGACTACAAGCTGCGCTGGTTGTGGACGCTGCGCAACCAGGTCAGCGAACACCTCGCCGCCCACCCGGCGGAAAAGTTGCTGCTCATGGGGGACTTCAATATCGCCCCGCGCGATGAGGACGTGTGGGATATGGGGTTCTTTGAGGGCCGCACCCACGTGACCGAGCCGGAGCGCGCCGCCTTCCAGGGCTTAGAGGAGGCGGGACTTACCGAGGTCACCCGCCAATTCACGGAGGATACCCGCTATACCTACTGGGATTACACCTCCGGGCGCTTTGGCAAGAACGAGGGCATGAGGATTGATTTTCAGCTGGCGAGCACCGCGCTGGCTGAAACCGCCACGGCGGGCTTCGTGGACGTGGAGGAACGCTCCGGCAAGGGAGCTTCCGACCACGCCCCCGTGGTGGTGGATTACTCCCTCGGACCAGATTTTGACAGCGTGCGCTAAACCCCCGGCAGAACAACGTGCTTTCTTTTAACTTCAACCTGGATACCTGGCAGTTCATCGGCCTGGTGGTGGATTACACCATCAAGTTCATCGCCATCGGTTACGTTCCCGAGGGCCGCCGACCCAGTTCCTCTACGGCCTGGCTGCTCGTTATTCTCCTCCTCCCGGTGGTGGGCCTGCCGCTCTTCCTGCTCATGGGCAGCCCCTATATCAATCGCCGCCGCCACCGTATTCAGCAGGAGGCCAACGCGATGATCGAGGATATTCAGGAAAGCGCCCCCGATTATCCCCCGAACGCGACGCTTTCCCCCGAGATCACCTCGCTCATCCGCCTCAACCGCAGCCTCACGAACTTCCCCGCCGTGCCCGCCGTCAATGCCGGGCTGCACACGGATTACGATGCCACGCTGCGCCGCATGGCCGAGGTGGTGGATCAGGCCCAGGAACACGTGAACGTGGAAATCTACATCATGGCCTGGGATGACACCACCGACGTGCTCTTCCGCGCCTTCGAGCGGGCCGTCCAGCGCGGGGTGCAGGTGCGCCTGCTCTTTGACCACGTGGGCAGCCACAAATATCCCGGTTACCGCAAGCTAGGTAAGAGGCTCACCGAGATCGGCGTGGAGTGGCAGCTCATGCTGCCCTTGCAGCCCTGGAAGGGCCGCTTCCGACGCCCCGATCTGCGCAATCACCGCAAGATTCTGGTGGTGGACGGCAAGATCGGTTTCATGGGTTCGATGAACGCCATCGACCGCTCTTATCTCATGCCCGCCAATATCAAGAAGGGGCGCCAGTGGATCGATGCAATGGTGGAGCTCGAAGGCCCCATTGTGGACTCCCTAGAGATGATTTTTGCGGTGGATTGGTACTTAGAATCGGGCGAGGACCTGGAGCTTCATAACACCACGCACCCCGCACCCCTTTCCGCTTTGCCTTCCTCCTCCACCAATGTGGCCCAGGTACTCCCCTCGGGGCCGGGGTATACCACCGAGCCCAATCTGCGCATGTTCACCTCCATCGTGCATCACGCCAAGGAAAGACTGGTGCTGTGCAGCCCCTACTTCATCCCCGATGAATCGTTGCTTTCCGCCGTAACCACGGCCTGCTACCGAGGGGTGCGGGTGGAACTGCTGGTTTCCGAGGAAGCAGATCAGTTCATGGTGCACCACGCCCAATCCAGCTATTACCAGGCTCTTTTAGAGGCCGGGGTGCATATCTACCAGTTCCCCGCCCCCTACGTCATGCACACCAAGTATTTGCTGGCCGATCCCGATGCCACAGACGGCGATCCCATCGCCGTTCTCGGCTCCTCCAACATGGATATGCGCAGCTTTGGCCTAAATTATGAGGTCTCCCTCATGGTGGTGCGCGGTGATCTCATCACGCAACTGGGCGAGCTCACCACGGCCTACCAATCCGTTTCTACGGAGCTCACGCTACGCCACTGGAATCAGCGCGGTTTTATGAGGCGCTACGTGGATAACGTCATGCGTTTGACCTCCGCGCTGCAATAAAACCTCCCTTATCACAGGCTGTGCAGACATCCGATCAGCCATACCACCAGCGGTAACCTTTGACCCCCAATAGGTTCAGACGTAGCACCTCAGACGTACCACCAACAAATAGCAGGCCAGAGGGCAAAACTAAGGTGAGCGGACAGAAAAAGGTATAGGATTTTAGTTCACCATAAAATGTGTCTAGTATCACTAAAATATACCTTTGACCCCACGTCAGTTGACCTACCTCCGCACTTTTTGCCGGTTAGCCGACGTACGATGTGCACAATTTGCCACATGTGAGACCTTTTTTCATGGGAGGTCTCACCTCCGACGTAAGGTGAGTGAACGGTTTTTTATAACTTTTACTAATTTCAGCAATATGTATGATCTCGCACCAAAGCAGCACAACTCGCGCACTCCCCCTTCACCCCATAACGTTGGGGACAACAAAGCGACAACACCCCATACCGAAAGGCCGCCCCATGTTCTCCCTGCGCACCGCCACCAAGACCCTCTCCATTACCGCCCTTACCGCCGCCCTCATAGCCACCCCCGCACACGCCGCTTCAGCCGCTAGCTGCTCCGACAGTAACATCTCCGATGTTGTGCGCCTCACTAACGAATACCGAGCCACCAACGGCCTGAGCGCCGTAGAGTGCGATGAAAGCATGACCAGGGACTCCCAGAAATGGGCCGATCACATGCGCAAAACCGGCGAATTTGAGCACTACAACGGCGGAAACTTCTCCGAGAATATCGACTGGCGCGGCGGCAAAGCCACCCCGAACCAGGTGGTCAATGACTGGATCGAATCTCCTGGTCACCGCGCGAACATGCTGGATTCCGACGTCTCCATCATCGGCGTGGGCTGGAGCCAGGACCCCGAGAAGGGCACCTACGCTGTTCAGCGTTTCTGGTAATTAACTGCCTATATCATTCTTTAAGTCTTACGCCCCACACAAAAGTGGGGCGTAAGACTTTTTTGATTACGTTCTCCCCCCAAGTAACTGCTAGGTTACTTTTAAGAAAACAGTGCGCAAACTTTTGCTGGTTGGTCTGCTTTTCCGGAGGTGTCGTGGTATCCCAATCCCCCTTATCCCACGACCGTAAGCGCCACCACAGCCTCTCCTCTCTCTTGGGTACCCAGCACTTTATGAATCCCAAGAAAATCCCCGAGCGTGAGGACATGGTCATGCTCTCCACCGCGGGAAAACTCCTGCGATGTGCCGGGGTCATCGCGTGCATCTTCGCCATCTTCCTGGGCCTCTATTTGATCGTCGATGGCATGTACGGGATGAACGCTCATTACACCCAACGCATCTTTGAGGCCGCCACCCACCCCATCCTGGGGCTCGTCATCGGGATTCTCGCCACCGCCCTGCTACAATCCTCCACCGCCACCACGGCCCTGACCGTCACCGCCGTGGGCACCGGGGTCATTACCGTTCCCGTGGCCATCCCTCTCATCATGGGCTCCAATATCGGCACCACGCTCACCGCCCTCGCCGACGCTTTGGGCTATGCCCGCGATCCTCGGGCGCTGCGCAGCACCTTAACCACGGCTTTTCTCCACTTCTGGTTTAACACCCTCATGGTGGCCCTGCTCCTGCCCATAGAGTTGCTTTTCCAGCCCCTCGTGGAGGCCATTGGGCGGCAGGGATTCATTGGCTGGATGAACTCTTCCACCACGGGCCTGAGCTGTTTTATCATCGGCACGCTGCTGATGTTTCTGGGATTGCGCGCCATGCGCCTCCTGCTGCGCTCCCTTTTTGCCGCCACCACGCTAAGCGCCTTAGAGAATATGTTTGGTGGCTCTACCGCAGTGGGAATCACCACGGGTGCATTGGGCACGGCGGTTATTCAATCCTCCACCATCACCATTGTTTCCCTGCTGCCCTTTTCCGCCACGCACACGCTCAAACGGCGCGAGGCTCTATCCCTGGTCCTGGGAGCCAATGCGGGTACAACGGTGGGGGCCTTGCTGGCTTCCTTCGCCCTCCCGGAAAGCCAGCTCAATGCCTTTGCTATTCAGGCGGCGCTCATTCACATTTTCTTTAATGTCCTCGGGGTGGCGCTCGTCCTCATCGTCCCCGGGGCTTACCGCGGCCTTATCGTTCTAGCTTCGCTGAGCGCCCGGCTGGCCCAGCGCAGCGCCTTAGCCACGCTGGGGTTTCTCATCGCGGCTTACCTCGCGGTTCCCGCGCTCATCCTGGGGGTATGGGTTACGCTTTCCTGAAACCGCTACCCGCTAGGCGTCGCGGCGGGCAAAGGACGCAAAACCCACGGCCCACACCACCACGGCCCAGAGGGTGAAGTACGCGCCATCACCCCACATTCCCCACTCACTCAGCTCGCTCTGCGCGATAAACAGATCAAAGTGCTTGAAAGGCAGGTAGTCCGCCACCACGTGACCGATCTTCGGAAGGAACTCCAGGGCGGACTCAATGACCAACTTCCAGGCAAGCACGAGCACCACGGCCCCCGCAGTATTGCGCACCAACATGGCGATTCCCTGGGTGAAGGTCACAATGAGAATCATGCCGAGCGGCATCACCAGAAGGTAACTCAGCGCGTGGCCATCGCTTAGGAAGGTAGAGGGGGAGATACCGGTGGTGAGTGCCCCAAAGATCACGTAAGTGAGAAACACCGCGATCAGGGTGAGCACGGCGACGTGCGCCGAGTACACCAGCCATTTTGCGGCGGCCACCACACCCCGGCGCGGGGTGGCCAGCAAGGTCGTGGCCTGGATACCGTAGCGGTACTCCGTGCTCACCGTCATGGCGGCCTGAACCACCACCACGGGTAGGCATATGAAGGGAATAGTGCCCAGCATCATCTCCGGGTTCGCCACGGACGTAAGGTATTCAGCATCCGTCTCCGCCGGAGAGATCGTTAGACCGAGAAGGGTGGGCACCGAGAGGGCAAGCAACAGGAAAATGCCACTGGTCCACCACAGCGAGGCCGTGGTGCGCAGCTTCAAGTATTCCGCCCGGCAGGCATTGAGCATTGTTTCCATTACTATTCCCCTTCCCCGCCGGTGCGGTATTGCACGGCATTGCCGGTGATTTCCATAAAGGCATCCTCCAGGGAGGCTTGCTGGGCTGTGAGTTCGCTCAGCGCAATGCCGTGGTCAAAGGCCAGCCGCCCCACCTCATCGGTTTCTGCCCCCTGCACCGCAAGATAGGCGCGCTGTTCCTCATCGCGCCCACCCTCTACCTGGTAGCCCTGGGCTCGCAGCGCACCCGCCAGGGCCTCAAGGTCCTCGGAGGCCACGCGCACCCGCACGTTAGTGCCCGAGTACTGGCGCACAAAGTCCGTGGTGGAGGTATCCGCGATCAACTTTCCGCGGCCAATTACCACCAGGTGATCGGCGGTCAGAGCCATCTCGGAGAGCAGGTGGGAGCTCACCAGCACGCTGCGCCCCTGCGCGGCAAAGGCGCGCAGGAAGTTACGCACCCAGCGGATTCCCTCGGGGTCAAGGCCATTCACCGGCTCGTCGAGGATCAACGTGTGCGGGTCGCCCAGCAGCGCGGCGGCCAGGCCCAGGCGCTGCCCCATGCCCAGGGAGAATCCCCCGGCCTTTTTACTAGCGACGTCACTAAGCCCCACCGTAGCCAGCACCTCCTCGGCGCGGGAGCGAGGGATGCCATTGGCAGCGGCGATCCAGCGCAGGTGGTTGATCGCGGAGCGGTTAGGGTGCACCGCCTTGGCGTCGAGCAGCGCCCCTACTTCTCGTAGCGGGTGGGTGAGTTCCGTGTAGTTTTTTCCGCCGATGGTGGCGCTGCCCGCGCTGGGTCGATCCAGGCCCACGATCATGCGCATGGTGGTGGATTTCCCCGCCCCATTTGGGCCGAGGAATCCCGTAATCACCCCAGGGCGCACGGAGAAGCTGAGATCGTCCACGGCGAGAGTGCCGCCATAGCGCTTAGTTAGTCCCTTTGCCTCAATCACGCCACAAGCGTGCCACAATTTCCCGGCGCAGGCGCGGCCACGCGGAAGCAAAGGCTGGCAGCAGAGAAAGGTTCTCCACCTCATCAACGTGCACCCACCGCAGCTCCGCGGATTCCTCGTTGGGCTGGCTGGACAGGGAACAACCGCTGTGGGTTTCCGCAAGCACGGTGGTATAACTCCACTGCTCCGCTAAATCCGGGCGCTCGGGATCGCCGGGGAAGGGGCCAGCGGTGAGGTATTCTCCAACCACGCGGAGCGAGGTGGCGTCGATAGCCGTTTCCTCGTGAGCCTCGCGCAGGGCGGCGTCGGTAGCCGTCTCGTGGGAATCCCGCGCTCCTCCCGGCAGCGCCCAGGTTCCACCGTGGTGAGTCCATAGGGCGCGATGCTGCATGAGCACGGTGCGTTCCCGGCGCGCCACGAGCATCAGGCCCGCCGCCCCGAAGCGCCCCCATAACGTGCTGCCGTGCGGTCCCGCCGCCCATCCGTTGCCATCGCCCTTCATGCCTCACCAGCCTAGTGCTAGCCAGACCGTGGGCTCAGGCGTTATCCTAAAGAAATGACTGGTGATGCGGGACACTCCCCCAAGGGATACCTGCGCCAGCGGCTGCGCGGACCCTGGGAACGAGCCTTAGCCAAGCGCAAGGCTCCCCTGTTCAACTCCTCGGAACTGCCTCACGATACCGAGGATCACTGGCTGGATCGAGTGGACGATACCGAATCCACCCCGCGCAACTCCCTCAAAACGTGGTGGATTACCGCCTCCTCCGGGCCGCTCTACCGGGCGCGGGTGATCTGGCGGTTCATCTCCACCACGCCGGGAAAAATGGTCACCCTCACCATCATTCTGGCCGCCGCCATCTTTGCCGCCGGATATTCCATGAGCGATTACTCCGCCGCCCGGCAGCAATCCCTCACAGAAATGCTCGATACCACCGAGCCCACGAGCTCCGCGGCGCATAACCTCTACACCTCCCTTTCCCTGGCCGATACGATGGCCACCACGGGCATGGTGCAATCCGGGGTGATGCCGGAGGAATCCCTCAGCACGTATTACCAGGCGCTCGACCGCGCCTCCACCGCCGCCTCCGAGGTGGCGGCCGGCATTGGCGAGGACGCCCAGGCGGCAGAACTCATCGCCAGGGTGCAGCGCCAACTCCCCGTGTACGCAGGCCTGGTGGAAACCTCGCGGTCCAATAATCGCCAGGGCAATCCCGTGAGCGTTTCTTATATGGCGGAGGCCTCCGCGCTCATGCGCGATGAGATTTTGGAGGACGCCTCCGCGATCTTTGATCGCGCCAGCCATAACGTTTCCGCCCAGCAGTATCAGGCCATGCGCCCGCAATGGGTGCCGCTTTCCGGCTTGATCGCCGCCGTGATCTTCCTGCTCATCGCGCAGTGGTGGCTGTGGCGCATTACTCGACGCCGCCTCAACAAGGGATTCTTGGCCGCCACCGCCATGATGTTCCTGGCTATCCTGTGGGTCTCCGGCTCAAACTTTGCCACCTGGCAGGCCGGTAACCGCAGCTTTGAGCAGGCGGCGCTGCCCTGGGATTCGCTCACCACCTCCCGGATTTCCGCGCAGCAGGCGCGCACCACGGAAACCCTGGCCCTGGTGCGCCGCCAGAGCATTGAGGATACGAACTCCTCCTTCGAGGAAACCGCCCGCGCACTGAGCTCCGCCCTCGATGACGTGGAAAACGCGCAGCACCGGAAAAAGGAACACTCCCAGGAGGCACTGGACTCCGCGCGCACCGCGCTCAGCCAATGGGAGGAGGCCCACGCCCACCTCGTGAGCGATCTGCGCTCCGGGGAGTTTTCCGAGGCCCTGCGCCTGACCACGAACACTTCGGAGCACAGCGATCAATCCCCCACCACGGCGGGTGCCTTTAACGATCTGGATGAAGCCCTCGGCGAGCTCATCGGCCAATCGCGTACCACCATGCGTTCCTTTATCCGCGATGGTTTGGGGGCCACCACGCTGGTCTCCGTATCGGTGTTGCTGCTCTCGCTCGGTTCTATTGTGGCGGTGGTGCTGGGTATTCGGCCGCGTTTGCAGGAGTACCTATGATTCCCCGCCTGTTTCCCCGCCGTCGTCTGCGCTCCGGCCTGAACCCCTTGCGCTCCGATCTGAGCCCCCTGCGCCCGCACCTGGCCCTCTTCGCTGGCGCTGCGTTCTTCCTCGCCTCTTGTTCCTCCCCCCTGGCGGAACGCGCCATGCACCATCACCAGCACCCGGAGGAGGCAGCGGAGCCCGCCGCCGCATTCACCTATGGGCCGCCCCTACCCGCCGGGGCCGTCATGGAACGCCCGGGGGAGCAGAAGGCCGACCCAGGAGAAGAAACCACCGTGGAAGGCTCCCTGCGCCCCGATAACGACACCCCTGAGCAGCGAGTTCCTCAGATCGTGGAGCGTGGCCGCTTGGTAGTGGGCGTGGATCAATCCCTGTACCGCATCAGTTACCGCGACCCCCGAACCGGCGACTTGCGGGGTTTCGAGGTAGACCTTGCCCGCGAGATCGCCCAGGATATTTTTGGCGACCCGGAAAAAGTAGAGTTCCGCTTTATGGAATCCGCCGATAGCCTGGAATCCCTCAACAAGGGCACCGTGGATGCCGTGATCCGCACCATGAGCATCACCCAGGAGCGCCAGGAGATCGTGGCCTTTTCCACCCCTTACCTAGCCACGAACAAGAGATTGCTGGTAAAAACCAGCTCCGGCTTTGAGAGCATAGAGGACCTCAACGGCCACACCATCTGCGTGGCGGATAGTTCCACGGGCCTGCGCGAGGCCCGCGAGCAGGCCACCCATTCCTCTATTTTGAAAACCCGCAGTTGGTCCGATTGCCTGGTGGCCCTGCAACAAAACCAGGCGGAAGCCATTCTGGCCGATGGTGCCCTGCTCTCCGGTATCGCTGCCCAGGATCAATTCACTCACATCGTGGGTTCCTCCCTCTCCAGGGAGAATTACGGGGTGGCTATGCTCCGCCAGGAAGATGGTGGCAACCCAGGCCTGATACGCCAGGTGAACTCCACCATCGAGCGGATACGCGAGGATGGCACCTGGTGGAAGATGTATAACACCTGGTTCGGTTCCTATCTGCCCACCGACGGCCCGCCACCGTTGGATTACCGCGAGGAGAAGGAGGATTCCGATGAGTGAGCGCGAGGATTACCCCCGCGAGGACGTCCCCCGCGACGATGAGGCCCCCCTCTACGAGGAAGAAGGCGATGACGGCCCCGCCACGGCCGCGGTGGCCTTCGATCCCTTTGCCGATGACGAGGACGAGCCCGCCACCGCAGCGGTAGCCTTTGACCCCTTCGCGGACGAGGATGAAGATGAGGAAGAAGAGGTCGGTGACATCGCCGCTCTGCTCAACGACATGGGCTCACTGCGCGACGCCGCCACCGCGCGGTTGGACGCCTCCGAGCGGGCGCGCAGGGAGGCACTGAGTACTTTCCGACGCCGCCGCGCCGAGCGCCGCACCGATCGCACGGTGGCCGACGGCATGGTTACCCTGCCCTTCATCAACCTCGTGGACCCGGAAAAGGCCCTTCAAGATCCCACGCAAAAGAAGGTCTCCCAGCCGCAACTTTCCCCCGGCGATATTGTGGCCGAGCAATACGAGATCCTGGGTGTGATCGCCCACGGCGGCATGGGGTGGATTTACCTCGCGGGTGATCGCAACGTCTCCGAGCGCCTGGTGGTGCTCAAGGGTATGCAGGCCGAAAAGGAGGCGCACGACGCCGGAGCGGCCATCGCGGAGCGCGAGTTCCTGGCGGACATCACGCACCCCGGCATCGTCAAAATCTTTAACTTCATCGACGACCCCCGCGTGCCCGGCGGCTTCATCGTCATGGAGTACGTGGGCGGTCCCAGTCTGCGGGATCGCATGCGCGTTTATCCCAACGGGAAGTTGCCCATCGACGTCGCCATCGCCTATATCCTCGAAGTCCTCCCGGCCCTGGAATACCTGCATTCCCGCGGCGTGGTGTACAACGATCTCAAACCGGAGAACATCATTGCCACCGAGGATCAGGTCAAGCTCATTGATCTGGGGGCGGTCTCCGGCATCGGCGCCTACGGCTACATCTACGGCACCCGCGGCTACCAGGCCCCCGAGGTGCCCACCGAAGGTCCCAGCATCGCCAGCGATATTTATACCGTGGGCCGCACGCTCGCCGCCCTCACCCTCACCATGCCCACTGACGACGGCGCGCTGGCCCCCGGTATTCCCTCCCCCACCGACGAACCACTACTGCGCCGCTACTTAAGCTTTTATCGCCTGCTCGTGCGCGCCACCAACCCCAAGCCCCAGGAGCGATTCAGCAGCCTTGCCGCCTTGCGCAGCCAGCTCTACGGCGTACTCCGGGAGGTCATCGCGCTACGCGACGGCCGCCAGTTCCCCGCGCAGCACTCCCTCTTCTCCCCGCAGCGCCGCACCTTTGGCACCAAGCACCTGGTATTCCGCACCGATCAGCTCATCGACGGCATCGACCGCACCGTGCGCATTACCTCCGGGGAGGTCATGCAGGCCCTACCCGTGCCACTCATCGACCGCGACGACGTGGGCGCAGGCATGCTCTCTGGTTTCTCCTACACCGAACCCGAGGAGGCCCTGGAAACCCTGCACCAGGCCATGAACACCCCGGAATACGAGAAATCGGCGGAGATTCCCTTTGGCGTGGTGCGCGCCATGCTCGACCTCGGCTTCACCGGACAGGCCCGCTCCTGGCTGGCCTCCCTGGAATACCGCCTGGGCCACGACTGGCGCTACCAGTGGTATTCCGCCACCACCTACCTGCTCTTGGAGGATTATCAGCAGGCCCAACAGCACTTTTATAACGTGCTGCGCATCCTTCCCGGAGAGGCCGCCCCCAAACTGGCGCTCGCCGCCGTGGATGAACTCATCCTCCAGGACCTCGGCTACACCGAGCAAACGCTTCTGCCCGAGGAGGCCGCGCGCACCCTCACCACCGCCGAGGCCAATTTTGAGGAATTAGCCAAGGAATTCTTTACCCACATCGCCCGCGACTGGACCCACCTCACCTACGACCCCCTGGTACTGCGCTTCCACGCCATCCGCCTTTACAGCCTGGTGTGGACCACCAACCCGGCCACCGTCTCCTCCGCCTTTGGGTTGGCCCGGCAATTCATGGCGGAAAATCAGCTGGAATTAGCCGTGCAAGCCCTGGATAAGGTGCCCCAGGCCTCCCGCCATCACCGCATGGCGCAATTGACCAATATCCTCCAACTCATCTCCACGGATCTTAGCGAATCGAGAATCCGCCGTGCCGCGCGCCGCCTGGAAGAAATACCCACCAACGAGCCGCGCTTTCTCCAAATCAAAACCGCCGTGCTCTCGGCGGGCTTGAAGTTCCTGCGAGAGTCCGGCCTCGACCGCGCGGCCTCCCCCAACGAACTCTTCGATTACCCCTTCACCCAGCGGGGACTGCGCTACGCGCTTGCCGACGCCCTGCGCCGCCAGGCCCGCAACGCCCCCTTCCCCCGGCACCGCTACGACCTGGTGGATATGGCTAATCAGGTGCGGCCGGTGACGTGGTTTTAGGGCAAGGGGTTTACTGATTTTACAGAAAATTTATCATGCAGATATGAAAAACAATAAATGATTGCACAAATGCCCTATTTGCAATCATTGGCCAATTTAACATTGGATTTTAGCAATTCCCCAATAAATTCAATATCCTCCCCTTGCATTACATCAGAAGAGATGCCGGATACGTTTACTATATTTTTACCATCGCAAAATGCCACCCCTATTCCGAATTTAAAATATATTTCCGGGTTTTCATTCATCATAGGCGCAAAACACCAATGGCCTGAAACATTTTCCAAAAACCATGAGCCGATCACATAGGCCATTAGCGATTGCTTTTTAGCTCCGTTAAATTCCTTTAGGTCTTTAATTTCAAGAAGAAGGTCTGAAGGAAAATCTATGTTTTTCAAATCGCCAGATTTGAACCCTTTTGCGGTCAAGGGAAAGGTGGATATTTTCAGATCATCAAGAACGCTCCTATATTTAACCACAAACTCCTCTATCCTAGAGTAGTAGCCATCAGGAAACTCTTCCATCATGTCCCCTTATATATTACTCAATCAGTACAAGTACCACATCCCATTTCTACCAAGTTCAGGATGCCAGTGACAATCTGCCCCCATAGCCCATTGTTTGAGCTTAGGATTTTTTCTATGCTCACTCAAAGCAGCACGACAAGAATGCTCATATTCGAATAAATTATTATCTAGAGCATGTGCACCTGGTGGATCTATACCGATAGTAACCAATAACATCAGCATAGACAAAAATGCCAATCGCGGAAAAATTATCCGTTTCCCCATTTTAATACCATTCAACATAATTCAACCCTGTCGATACGTCCGCGAGCCGTAGATATATTATGGCGAGTCCCATCAACAACAAGGTGACAAGAGGTGTCCGGAACATAGGCAAAAGCAACTTTGACCCTAACGTCAAATCCGCAATTGTTATAAACTTGAACGAACCCCTTCTCCGCCACAGCATTTACACATGCAGGGGCAAGAGTTCCGGCACTTCTAAAAGAAACACCTTCCCGTTCTACAGAAATAGAATCCCAATTATTCTCTTCAATTTTCAAGGATTCCCCGGCTGAGATGGTCTCATCATAAGAAAAGTCTCCATCTTCACTATATTCCGGTTCGGCACTTGCCGTTAGGGCCGGTGAGGCAAATCCAAGAAGTCCTAGTACGGATAGAAACAAGAATGTCTTCCTCATGACTCTCAACATACCTGACATTCCAACTCTGTCAAGCGGAAAAGAAAAAATTTTGAAAGATCCCCCTGCTTCAAGCCAGATACGCTCAAGAATCTCGAAACCTAGGTTCGAGCATGTCAAGTTGCTTACTGTAGACACACCTTATATAGACAGGTGAAAACCCAAAACCAAGAAACCGCTTCACCCTCACATGCTCCATAACCGTCTTTTCCTCATGGAACGCGGAGAATCGTGGAGCACAAGGATGCCCCCTAGACCAGCCCCTTCTAAATCTCCACCAGCACCTCGGGGGACTGCACCTCGTGGAAGGGCTCGTCGCTCAGCACGAGGCTGGCAAAGACCTGCACCCGCAGCGGCCCGTCTGCACCGGCCGAACTGCTCAGGGGCGGCAGCGCTGCGCGCGTCCAGGTCAGCGGCACCTCCACCGCTTCGCCCGGTGCCACTGCCTGTGGCAACGCGATCTCCCAGCGCCCCTCGCTCACCTGCCCCTGCATGTCGGTGGGAGCGATCACCCCGTGCCGGTCCACCAGGCCCGCTCCGTCGAGGCTGCGCGCCACCACGTGCAGGGTTTCTCCCTGTTCCAGGGTGCGCTGCCCGCCGTTGCTCAGGCGCAGCAGGGTGAGCACCCCACCCTCGGAGGTAGGTTCGGCCACCAGGTCCAAGCGGGTGCCAGCAATGCCAGCACTATTCTCCCGCGCCGCCGCGCTCATGGCTGGCAGGGTGCTCATCGCCCCCACCGCTACCGCCACGGCACCGAGTTTCAGAAAGTTTCTGCGATCCATGTTTCTTTCCTCTCTATGCCGCAGCGATTCGGATAACGCCGCCGATAGTTCCCTGCCACCACACCCCACCGGGGCTAATAGTGCCCACCATCTGCAAGGTGTCCACGCCAAAGAAGGTCACCAGGCCGGGTAGTTGCTGTTCATGCACGGTGTCGCCCGTGGCGGCGTCGATAGCCACGGCGTGAATCTTCACGCCATTGCCGAGTGCTCCGGGGCGTCGCTCGCAGGTGTACACCAGGCCGTCCGGGCAGGAAAGGCGGGGTACGGCGGAGGAGTAGAGATCGTCGCGCTTCCAGATATTGCGCAGGCCTCCGTCCACCACGTCCCAGCGCTCCATGCCCGGTGCGAAGGGGGCTTCCTTGGGCACGGATTCCCCGGCGTTTTCCGGGTAGCGCGGGTAGGGGTAGCCATAGCTCGACGCCCCGATAATCATGTTCCCCACACCGATCATGGAGTTTTCCGTGCCAGAAGCACCGGGGGTAAAGAGCCCGGCCTCACCCACCAGCTCGCCGGTAGCGGTGCGGTGCACCTGCACTTTTTCCTGCTCATCGGCGTTATCGCTGAGCATCACATAATCACTGCCCTGGGGGCCAAAGAAAGTGGGGGAGGCTCCGGAACCCCAGGAAAGCTGACCTGGCTTGCGCGCGGAGCCGGCGTCATACTCCCGACGCCACTTCACCTCGGGTGCCTGGCCCGGCTCAGCATCAAGCAGGTAAATGGCCCGGGAGGTAATCACGCACACTCCCTCAGGGGCCGCGGAGATGGAGTTATCAATGCGCTCCCCCTCCCCTAAAGAAAGGGCATGCAGGGTGCGGGTGGATTCCTCCACCACCGCCACCTGCCCCTGGCCAGAGGCCACCCATACACGCCCACTCCAATCGGGCACCAACCCCACCACTTGATCGCCCTCCCGGCGGTTCAAAAAGCGGGTGAGATCCAGGCGCTCCTCCACCCACAGGCGAGAGCCTGTGGGGTCGTGGGCAACGCGCATGAGAGTATTGGTACCGTCTACCAGCACCATGCGGTCAGCGGCATCGAGGAAGGCATAGACTCCGCCTAGCAACGCTCCCTTAGCTATCTCTAATTCCCCGAGCACGGCCCCGGTAGCGGGGTCGAGCACCACGATCTTGGGGCGCAGGAAGGTCAATTCCGAACCAATCCGCTGCGTAACCAGAACTTGCACAAAGCCATCACTACCACAAAGCACGGTCGGACAAGACCCTCCAAGATCCACGGTGGACACATTCCACGGTCGAGCGCCTGGACCGGGCAGCGGAGTAGCGTCGGAGGATTGAGCATCTGAGTGCATGGTGGCCATGCCGGGGGCGGCCAAGTGCACGGACGTTTGCGGAGTGTAGGGGAACTCTGCCACAGCGGGGGCTCCTGAGATGGGAAACATTTTCCGGCTCAGGATAACGCCTCGCCGGGGCCAAGGCTACCTCTACAGATCAAGCGAAAGCTACCGCATAGCGAGCGATGGCCAACTCCTCATTGGTGGGCACCACAAAGACCTTCACGGCGGAATCATCCGTGGAAATCTCGCGGGCAACCTCGCTGGGCTGGGTGTTCTTCTCTGGATCGACCTTAATACCATATGCCTCTAGCCCGGCGAGGGCGTCGGCACGCACGGCGGCGTCGTTCTCTCCCACGCCCGCAGTGAACGTGATGGCATTCACGCGCCCGAGGGCGATCATGTAGGCCCCGATGAACTTACGCAGCTGGTGGATGTAGATGTTATAGGCCAGCCAGGCGTCCTCGTCCTCATCCTCAATCATCTTCCGCAGGGCGCGGAAGTCATTGACCCCCGCCAGGCCCTTGATTCCGGACTTCTTATTGAGCAGTTCATCGAGCTCATCAATGCTCATGCCCGCCTGGCGGTGTAGGTGGAACACGATACTGGGGTCAATATCACCGGAACGGGTGCCCATCGCCAGGCCCGCCAGCGGGGTCAGGCCCATCGAGGTATCCACCGCGCGGCCCCCCTCGATCGCCGCCGCGGAGGCTCCGTTGCCCAGGTGCAGCGTGATCTGGTTGACGGCCTCGGCGGGCAGCCCCAGGAGTTCGGGCACCTGCTGGGATACGTACTCGTGGCTCGTGCCGTGGAAGCCATAGCGGCGCACGCCGTTCTCCATAGCCACGTCTTTATTGATGGCATAGAGCGCGGCCGCCGGGGGCAGGGTGTGGAAGAAGCCGGTATCGAATACCGCCACGTGTGGAATATCCGGCAGGAGGTCGCGGGCCACCTCCATGCCTGCCACGTGGGCGCCGTTGTGCAGCGGAGCCAGGGGGATGAGGTCGCGGATCATCTCCACCACCTCATCGTTAATCAGCTCGGGGCCGGAAAAGAGGATTCCGCCGTGCACCACGCGGTGCCCCACGGCCACCACATCCACTTGCTTCGGCCCGCAGCCGTGCTCCTCCATGAGTTCAAAGACGTGCTTTAATCCCGCGGCGTGGTCGGGGATCTCCTCTTCCACCACATGTTTTTCTCCCTGGTGTTTGAGGGTAATCCTGCCGGATTCCTCACCAATCTGCTCCACCAGGCCGCTCACAAAGGGATCCTCGGTGGCGTCCTTGGTGGGATCAACCAACTGGAACTTGATGGAGGAGGAACCGGAGTTCACGACGAGGGCAAAGGACATTATTTTCCTCCTGCTTGGATAGCGGTGATAGCCACGGTGTTGACGATGTCCGCCACCGTGGCCCCTCGGGAGAGGTCGTTGATCGGCTTATTGAGCCCCTGGAGAATCGGCCCCACGGCCAGCGCGTCGGCGGTGCGCTGCGCCGTCTTATAGGCGATGTTTCCGGCCTCTAGGTCGGGGAAGATGAACACGTTGGCCTGGCCCGCCACCGGGGAATCCGGCATCTTCTTCTCTGCCACGGAGGGGTCCACGGCGGCGTCGAATTGCAGCGGGCCATCCACCTTGATCTCCGGGGCGCTGGTTCGGGCCTGCTCGGTGGCGGCCACGGCGCGATCCACGTCGGGGCCGCTGCCGGAGGAGCCGGTGGAGTAGGAGAGCACGGCTACCTTGGGGTCAATGCCAAATTGCGCGGCGGTGCGCGCCGAGACCACGGCGATCTCCGCGAGTTGTTCCGCCGTGGGGTTGAGGTTCACCGCGCAATCGCCAAAGGCCCACAGGCGGCCCGGCATCACCATGAGGAAGATCGAGGAGACCACCGAGGCCTCGGGGGTGGTCTTGATGATCTGGAAGGCCGGCTTGATGGTGTGCGCCGTGGTGTGTGCGGCGCCGGAAACCATGCCATCGGCCTGGCCGGTGTGCACCATCATGGTGCCAAAGTAGGAAATATCGCGCATGGTTTCCCGCGCCTGTTCCAGCGTCACGCCCTTATCCTTGCGCAACTGCGCAAACTCCTGGGCGAACTCTTCTGCACGCGGATCGTCCTCGTGATCCACCAAGGTAGCCTGGGAAATGTCCAGACCGAGTTCCTGGGCGCGGGCGGTGATCTGCTTGGGCTTCCCCAGGATCGTCAGTTCCGCCACCTGCTTGGCCAGCAGCGCATCGGCGGCGCGCAGAATACGGTCGTCCTCACCCTCCGGGAGCACGATGTGGGCCTTCGTGGCCGCGGCCTTATCGAGCAACCAGGATTCGAAGACCTCGGCGGACATGAAGGGCTCCGCCGAGGAGCTAATCTCCTTGAGTTCGCGCAGTTCTGCGGCCGTGGCCGCCGTCTCTACCACCGCGCCTGCGGTCTCCATCTGGGACACGGCGAGGTCAACGTGGGGGCCGGGGGCGTCGACAAGCGCCACCACCGGTACCCCGAGGGCTGCCGCCACCTGGGCATCAAAGAGGTAGTTTCCCGTACCGCGCAGCAGTGCCGCTCCCTGAGCAAGCGGAGCGGCACTGAGTATCCGTGCCACCGTGGGGTTAGTTTCCGCCTCCCCCGTCAGGGGGTACACGCTCACCCCGAGGTCGGTGGCCCAGGTGTGAACGTCTATCCCCTCGGTGGGGCAGTTGATGGCAGTGAACAGGAAAGAACGAGGATGCGTCATAGACAACCTTTCTGGCGGAGCGGATTATTTTCACCCGCGCACAAACAGCGATGACCCACACAATTTTACCGGCTTGCCACCTGCGATACGAGGAATTGGAAGCACAATTCTCCCGCGCACCCCCGTCGGAGAAACACCATCGCCTTCCCGCCGCCACGCCCCCTCAGTAGACTGTTGCCAGTTAATCCCCTGTACTCGGAATAGATAAGGAAACCCGCCATGTCCCGTCCCCTCCGCGTTGCCGTTGTGGGTGCCGGCCCCGCCGGCATTTATGCCTCCGATCTCCTGGTGAAGTCCGATCAGGAGGTGCAGGTGGACCTCTACGAGCGCATGCCCGCTCCCTTCGGACTCATCCGCTACGGCGTGGCCCCGGATCACCCCCGCATCAAGGGAATCGTGAAGTCCCTGCACAACGTGCTGGATAAGCCCGAGATTCGCCTGCTGGGCAATATCGACGTGGGCAAGGACGTCACCGTGGAGGAACTACAGAGCTTTTACGACGCCGTGGTGTTCTCCACCGGAGCCACCGGCGACCGCGACCTGCCAATTCCCGGCTCCGATCTGCCGGAATCCTACGGTGCGGGCGAGTTCGTGGGCTTTTATGACGGCAACCCAGACTTCACCCGCGATTGGAACCTCAGCGCAGAATCTGTAGCCGTGGTGGGTGTGGGCAATGTGGGGCTCGATATTGCCCGCGTACTCGCCAAGACCGGCGACGAACTTCACGTCACCGAGATTCCCGATAACGTCTACGAGGGCCTTGCCGCCAACGCTGCCAAGGAAGTACATATTTTTGGCCGCCGTGGCCCCGCCCAGGCCAAGTTCACCCCGATGGAGCTCAAGGAACTCGATCACTCCCCCACCATCGAGGTAGTGGTAAATCCCGAGGATATCGACTATGACGCCGCATCTGAGGAGGCCCGGCGCGCCTCCAAGTCCGTAGACCTGGTGTGCCAGACCCTCGAACAGTACGCCATGCGCGACCCGAAAGGTGCCCCACACAAGCTCTTCATTCACTTCTTTGAGTCCCCCGTGGAGATCATCGGAGAGGACGGCCACGTGGCCGCCATCAAGACCGAGCGCACGGAGCTCGATGGCAATGGAGGGGTGCGCGGCACCGGCAAGTTCACCACCTGGCCCGTCCAAGCCGTCTACCGCGCCGTGGGCTACCGCTCCGACGAGGTAGTAGGCGTGCCTTTCGACGCCGCCAAGGCCGTAATCCCCAACGACGGCGGCCACGTGCTCGACGCCGCCGAGGGTGAGATCGTGCCCGGCCTGTACGCCACCGGCTGGATCAAGCGCGGCCCCGTGGGGCTGATCGGCAACACGAAATCCGATGCCAAGGAGACCATCGAAATGCTCCTGGCCGATTACACCGCCGGGAACCTCACCGCCCCCGCAGAGGAGAAAGCCACTGCCGACGCCGCCCTGGCCTTCCTCGAAGGCAAGGGCATTGCGGTAACCACCTGGGAGGGGTGGCACCGCCTGGACGAGGCCGAGCGCGCCCTGGGCGAGCCCGAGGGCCGCGAGCGCAAGAAGATCGTGGAGTGGGAGGACATGGTGCGCCACGCGGGGCCGCAGGCCTGAGTCGCAGAGTCCTCAGTGCTCCCAGTGGTCTAGGCAGGCGGAATCCAGCTCCCCGTGCCGGGAGCACCGCGCCGTCCAGCCGTGGGGCACGATACACACCACCATTTTGCGCCCACATATCTGGCAATAGCGGGGAGCCTCATAGCCCGCCCGAGTCCCTAGGGAGGGCTCAACCGTGAGGCCCTGCTCTTGCCCGGTATAGGGATTAAAGAGCGGCTCGTCCCCGGCCAGCACCGCCGCCGCGAGTTCTCCCACGTTATGCCCCTTATACCGCCGAGTTCAGGGCCTTGATGGGCAGGGAGAGGCGCCCCATCATGTCAATATCCTCCTCCATCGGGCGGCCCAGGGTGGTGAGGTAATTCCCCACGATCATGGCGTTAATTCCGCCCAAAAGCCCCTGCTCGGTGCCCTGTGCGCCCAGGGTGAGTTCCCTTCCTCCGGCAAAGCGCAGCGTCGTATGCGGCATTGCCAGCCGAAAAGCACCCACCGCGCGGAGCGCATCGCGGGAATCCATGAGGGGGTACCCCTCAAAGGGGGTTCCGGGGCGGGGGTCGAGGAAGTTCATGGGAACCTCCTTTGGCTCCACCTCCGCGAGCTGAACGGCAAACTCCGCCCTTTGCTCCAGGGATTCCCCCATGCCCACGATGCCGCCGGAGCACACCTCCATTCCTTCTTCTCTCACCCGCTCTAGGGTCTCACGCCTTTCCTCCCAGGTATGGGTGGTGACCACCTGGGGAAAGAAACTCCGGGCGGTTTCTAGGTTGTGGTTATACCGGTGTATTCCCGCCTTGGCTAAGCGGTGGGCCTGCTCCGCGTTGAGGGTGCCCACCGAGGCCGCCACCTGAATATCCACGTCCGCGTGGATGGCCGCCACCGCGCTTTCTAGTTGCTTCATCAAGCGCTCATCGGGGCCTTTTACCGCGGCCACGATGCAAAACTCCGTGGCGCCGGTCTTGGCGGTGTGCTTAGCGGCCTCCACCAACTTCTCAATGTCCAGCCACACGGAGCGCACGGGGGATTCAAAGAGCCCGGATTGCGAGCAAAAGTGGCAATCCTCGGGGCAGCCTCCCGTTTTTAGCGAGACGATCCCCTCCACCTCTACTTCTTCCCCGCACCACCGCACGCGCGTTTCGTGCGCGAGTTCCAGAAGCGCGGGTATCTCTTCCTCCGGGAGGCTCAGCACCTGCACCAGTTCTTCGTGGCCTAGGCCCACCCCCTCGTTGAGGGCCTTTGATCGAGCGGTGGCGAGGATAGCGGTCAAGGTGGGGCTCCGTCCTGGTCGAATCTCGAGCCAATCATATCCCCACCCTTGAACACTGTTCAATTCCTCGCTACTCCTCACTGTGACGTTGCTCCTCACACTCTTTCTATCTCCCACGCCACACTCATATCGCCGCAGCGCGCCGTAGATTCTCTCCATGCACTTTTCCCATATCCCCCTCAGCCGCAGACAGCTGGGACACGCAGCCTTTGCCACCAGTTCCCTTTTCCTCGCCTCACGCTTTGCCTCGCAGCCGCGCGCCCTAGCAGCAACGGCTGCGACGGCCGCGACGGCCGTCGATAAGCCCAAAGAAACCGCCCTCAGCCTGCGCTTTCCTGGAAGCACCGAGCACCCAGCAGCGCAGCCGACCTCCGTGGTATTCCACCGCGATAGTGGGGCACCGATCACCCAACTCATCTCTCCCTCAGCCCACTGCCGCGACGGCGATTTCCCCCTCTGCTCCGAACTCATCGCCCTGCCCGAGGGAACAACCTCCATCGAGACGGATCTTGATGTTCACCTGCATCACCCCCGCGAGATGGCCTGGACACCCCTCACCCCCGCCCAACCCATTCGCACCCCGGAAGCAGAAGTCACCGAGGACCTTCACGTTATTTCCCGCGAGCAATGGGGAGCCGATGAATCCCTCATGACGTGGGAGCAGGAGTTCAGCGCCCCCGTATGCCTCACCGTGCACCACACCTACATTCCCTCCGGGCAGGAACCCGAGTATCAGCACGACTGGGCTGCTGCCGTCCGCGGAATCTACCGCTTCCACTCCACCACGGATAATGGCGGCCGAGGCTGGGGCGATATTGGCTATCACCTCCTCATTGACCCCACGGGAGCCGTCTACCAGGGACGCAGCACCGGCATTGCCGGGCGTGCGGTATTTGCAGGTATCGACGCCCCCGACACCACCCAGACGGTCACGGCGGGGCACGTCTACCAGGCCAATACCGGCAACATCGGGGTGTGCGTGATCGGAGACTTTGATACTTACCACCCCACCCCCGCCGCCCTGGATTCCCTCGTTACCGTGCTCAGCTCGCTATGCACCGCGATGAATCTCGACCCCCTGAGCCAGGTGCAATACGACAACCCCGCCTCCTCCGTGCACCGCATGCAGCAGGCCATCAGCGGACACCGGGACTGGGTACCCACCTCGGAACGCAAGGACTGCCCAGGGGCACATTTGTGGGGGATGTTGCCGGAGATACGGCAATCGGTCGCGGAGGCGGTCTCGACCTCATCCTAAAAAGATAGGAACATCTTATCTGCCTATCAGCGTATTATGTGCTATAATTAATAGTGGTTACGGATTCTCGGGGAAACGCCATTAGACACCGTAACCACGGCCCCTAGCCCAGTACTTTTACGCATAGGCAGGAGTATCTTTTATGTTCTTATTCATCTTGTCCATCGCCCTCCTCGTCATCGGAATATTATCCATCGTTTTCGGCTCTGGAAAATCCACAAAGAGCCACGACGAGGAAAACAAAAACTCCCTTTCCACCGTCACCGGCAAAGCTCTGGGCTGGATCTCCATACTCCTCGCCGTGCTCATCCTGGCGCTTTCCTCCATTACCGTGGTGCAGCCCCGCACCGTGGGAATCAAAACTGCCTTCGGTAAACCCACCGGCTCCCTTTCCAATGGACTCCATATCAAGGCCCCCTGGGAATCGGTGACAAAACTCGATGGCGCCAAGCAAAATGACATTTACCGCGATGGCGGAGAAGATACCCGAGGCAGCATTGAAGTACGCCTGGGAAATGACGCCAAGGCCAGCGTGGACGCCTCCCTGCAATGGCAGCTCAAAGTGGATCGCTCCGAGGAACTATTCATGGATTACCGCACTTTTGAGGGAATCCAATCCAACTTGGTAGACCGCAATTTCCGGGCCGCCCTCAATGAGGTGATGAGCGGATATGATCCCCTCGCCCAGGAAAACGTGGAATCCGATGATGACACCCTGGCCGTGCTCTCCCAGCAAACCTTGGACCGCATGCGCTCCAAGGTGGGTGGGCAGATTGAGGTGCACTCCGTGACCATCCCGATTATCAACTTCGATGAGGCCACCCAGGCCCGCATTGACGAGCTGCAATCGGAGATCGCCCGCACCCGCGTGGCAGAACAGAAGCGAGCCACCAACGAGGCGGAGGCCCGCGCCAACCGCGCCCTGGAAGGCGCGCTCAGCCCCGAGGTTCTTACCTCCAAGTGCCTCGACATCGTGGCCGAAAGCGGACAGTCCCCGCTGGGTTGCTTCCCCACCGATGTACAGCCCGTGACGCAGGCGCCGTAGGGTCACGGTTTCGCGGCACCCTCGGCGTCGGGAGCCACGGAAACAAGCCACACACGCAACAAACCCCCTGGCTTTACGGAGCCAGGGGGTTTCATGGCGGAGGATGTGGGATTTGAACCCACGAGGGGCGTGAACCCCGCACGCGTTCCAGGCGTGTGACATAGGCCGCTAGTCGAATCCTCCAGCGCGCAGCATGAGCGCTGCGTACCGGAATCACAGTACACGCGCAGCCCAGAGCGAACAAATCCGCTGGACACGCCACTTTACCCGATCTCCTTTGGCCCCATCCCTGCGATGAGCTACAATCACTCACTGGATCTCGCGCGGCGTGTATCTTGTGAACTCCCCCAGGGCAGGAATGCAGCAAGGGTCAACGAGCTCTCGCGGGTGCGCGGGGTCCCCTTTACTTTTCTAGGGTTCTCCTAGCCAATGCACAAGGGGCGGCTCACTTCGTGCGAACCAGGGCACAGCGTCAACGGGTAGTATGTGGATAGCATTTTTATGCCGTTACTTATCCACGGAAGGAGCCCCTGTTGTCTCTCCTCGATCTGAGTCCCGAGCAACGCAAGGAACTGGCCGCCCAAGTACGCACCCAATACCAAGAGCTCAAGGCCAAGGGGCTCAACCTTGATCTCACTCGTGGCAAGCCCTCCTCCGAGCAGTTGGACTTCTCCAACTCCCTGCTCAGCCTCCCCAGCGCCGAGCATATCGACGCCTCCGGGGCCGACGTCCGCAACTACGGCAACCTGCGCGGCATCACCGATATTCGCCGCATCTGGGGCGAGCTGCTGGGCATTGATCACGCCAACATCATCGCGGGCGATGCGTCCAGCCTCAACATCGCGTTTGATCTCATCAGCTTCGCCTACACCTGGGGCACGCAGGATTCCCCGCGCCCGTGGTCACAGGAGGAAAAGGTCAAGTGGATCTGCCCGGTGCCGGGTTATGACCGCCACTTCACTATCACGGAGAAATTCGGCTTTGAGATGATCTCCGTGCCCATGCTGGAAGATGGCCCCGATGTGGATGCCATTCGTGAACTTCTCCAAGACCCTCAGGTCAAGGGCATGTGGGCGGTACCGATCTTTAGCAACCCCACGGGCACCACCTACTCCGAGGAAAAGACGCGCGCGCTGGCGGAGATGGAGGCCGCCGCCCCTGATTTCCGCATTGTGTGGGATAACGCCTACGCCGTACACACCCTCACTCAGGATTTCCCCACGGTGCACAACGTCTTGGACTTCGCTGCCCAGGCCGGCAATCCTCACCGCTTCTGGTGGATGTCCTCTACCTCCAAGATCACTCATGCCGGGTCCGGAGTGAGTTTCTTCGCCTCCTCGGAGGAGAATCTGGCGTGGTACGCCTCCATCGCCGGGGTGCGCGGCATCGGCCCCAACAAGGTCAATCAGCTGGCCCATTCCCTCTTCTTCCGCGATGCCGAGGGAGTGCGTACCTTAATGCTCAAGCACGCGCAGTCTCTTGCCCCAAAGTTCGAGCGTGTCCTGGCGATTCTTCAGGAGCGCTTGGGCACGTATGATATAGCCCGTTGGACCTCCCCGGAGGGCGGCTACTTCATCTCTTTGGATGTGCTCGATGGCACGGCGGCGCGCGTAGTGGAATTGGCGCGCGCGGCGGGCATCGCGCTCACAGGAGCGGGGTCGTCGTTCCCGCTGCACCAGGACCCCAATGACCGCAATATTCGCCTTGCGCCCTCCCTTCCCCCCGTGGAAGAGGTGGCCGAGGCGATGGATGGGGTGGCTACCTGTGTGCTGCTGGCTGCGGTGGAGAAGTTGGGCGTATAGGTATGAAGGCAGTGGAAGGAGCACGACGGGACAGTGAATAGATCGGAGACGGAATACTGGCTCGACGATTTCATGCCCGCCAAGTTGAGCGTCCACCCTGCCGGTGGTGTGCACATCGGCGTAGCGGAGTTCAGCGGGCAGTCCATCGCTTGCACCACGGACTTCGCTCGCGTGGATACGGGCCTCCAGGTGGATGGGGAAAGCACCCCCACCGACGTGCGCAGTGAGCTCTTTACCGTGATTGACGGCTCGGTAGTTCCGGCGGTGCGCGTACTCGGCTCGGCGGTGGACGTGCTGCGTAAGAACGCCGCCGTCCTTCCTGCGGAACCGGGCACCATGCTCCCGGATCTGGCTAGCCGCTCGGGTGTGCTGGTGGATCAGTTTGGCTTTGATTCCGGTATCTCCGTCCTGCACGGCCTCCTCGTTCCTCCCTTCATGTGGGGTGGCCCGGTGCCGCAGTTCACCGAGGAAGCCGGGGACGTGCACGGAGAGGGCATCACCCCCGGAGCCGGACGCCTCACCGTCATGCTCCAGCTCATCATGCTCACCGATAAAGAACGCGATCGCATCATGCGCGAGGGCATGAGCCGCTTCCTCAACGAGGTGCAGGCGGAACGCATTGCGGTACACAACTGGCGTCGATAAGCGCGGGCCGCAACCCAGGTAGGCTGTGGGAGTGTCGCTTTACCGGAAGTATCGCCCAGCCTCCTTCGCGGAGGTCGTCGGCCAGGAGCAGGTGACCAAGCCCCTTTCTGCCGCCCTGGATTCTGGCCGCATTAATCACGCCTACCTGTTTTCAGGGCCGCGCGGTTGCGGCAAGACCTCTTCCGCGCGCATCCTGGCTCGCTCGCTCAACTGCGAGCAAGGCCCCACCTCCCAGCCCTGCGGTACGTGCGCTTCCTGCCGCTCCCTGGCCCCTGGCGGGCCGGGCAACCTCGACGTCACGGAGCTTGACGCCGCCAGCCACAACGGCGTGGAGGACATGCGCGAGCTGCGCGACCGCGCCTACTATGCCCCCGCGGATTCGCGCTACCGGGTGTTCATCATCGACGAGGCCCACATGATCTCCAACGCGGGCTCCAATGCCCTGCTCAAGATCGTGGAGGAGCCCCCGGAACACCTCATCTTCATCTTCGCCACCACGGAGCCGGAGAAGGTGATTGGCACCATCCGCTCGCGTACCCACCACTACCCCTTCCGCCTGCTCACCCCGCAGGCCATGAAGGGGCTGCTGGCCCGCACCGTGGAGGCCGAGGGCGTCTCCGTGGAGGATTCCGTGTACCCGCTGGTGATCCGCGCCGGTGGGGGCAGCCCGCGCGATTCGCTGTCCATCCTCGATCAACTCCTCGCCGGGGCCGGTCCCGGCGGCTTGAGCTATCAGGAGGCCCTACCGCTGCTGGGGGTCACCGATCTTTCGCTTCTCGACGCCACCGTGGACGCCCTCGCGGAGGGCAACAAGCCCCAGCTTTTTAGCACCATCGACGATGTGATCGAGACCGGCATCGAGCCGCGCCGATTCGTCAGCGATCTCCTCGACCGCCTGCGTGATCTCATGGTGCTCGAAGCCGTACCCGAGGCCCTGGAAATGGGGCTCGTGGACGCCCCCGCCGACCGCGCCGAGGTGCTGCGCGCCCAGGCCGCGCGCTTTAGCGGCCCGCAGATCACGCGCCTGGCCGATCAGGTTAATAGTCGTATCACCGATATGCGCGGGGCCACCTCGCCGCGGTTACTCCTAGAGATTTTGGCCGCGCACCTTCTCCTTCCCGCCGAGCAACCGGTTGCTTCCCTGAGTACTGCACCGCAGCAGTCCACCGCGCCCTCTACCTCTGGTACCTCTGGGAAAATTACGGGAGCCGGTGGGCGGGTCTACCAGCGCCCCTCACAGCGCGCCGCGCAACAAGAAGCGGCACCTGCTCCTGACCCTAAGCCCACACCAGAACCACAGCCTGAGCCTCAGCAGGATAAGCCCGCCCCTGCGGGGGACGTCGAAAAGCCCAAGTCCCAGGTCACCGACCCCCTGGAGGCCATTCGCTCTGGTTGGGCGGCCCTGCGCGAGGCCGTGGGCGAGCGCAATCGCGTGGCTCAGATCATGCTCACGGAGGCCACCGTGCTGGGTATCCGCGAGGACACGCTGATCCTGGGGCACAACACGGGTGCCCTGGCCGCGCGGCTTAACGCGGAGAAAAATAACAAGGACGTCGCCACCGCCGTGGAGAAGGTGGCGGGCCGCCCCCTCAAGGTGCACTGCGTGGTGGGCACCGATCCCTCGGCCCAGGGGTTCCAACCCGCCGCCCCGGCAGCGCGCCCCTGGAACCCCACCGAGCGTTCCCCCCGCGAGCACAAAGCCCCCGCGCCTGCGGAAACCAAGGAGCCCGAGGAACCCGCGAAACCCACGCCGGTGTGGGGAAAACCAGCCTCGCTGGGAGGCGAGCAGCCGCCCGCGCAAACCCCGCCCCCTGCTCCCACTCCTCCCGCTCCTAAAAACGCGGCACCCAAGATCACGGTGCCCACCAGGACGGCGGCGCCCAGCCCGGCCCCCCACGATGATATTCCGCTCCCCCCGGAACCCGAGGACCCCTACGCACCACCAGAAGAGGCGATCCCGGCACCGCCTTCCGCCGAGCCAACACCGGCCAAGCCCGCACCCGCCGAACCCACGGCGCAGGAGGAAGCCGATTCCGAGGAAGAGGAGATGATCCGGGCCGCCGCCAGCGAACCGGGAAGCCCCGACCGGCGCGACGCCATGACCGTGGTGATGGATTTGCTGGCCCAAGAGCTCGGAGCCAAGCCTCTCTAAGGCGCGTAGAATCGGGAGGCCGAAACGCGAAACGATAAAAGAAAGGCGCGATTAATGTCTCAGCCCGATATGCAGTCCATCCTCCAGCAAGCCCAGCAGATGCAGCTCCAATTACAGCAGGCCCAGAAGGAATTGCTGGCCTCCGAGGTCTCCGGCAGCGCCGGTAATGGACTGGTGACCATCACTATGACCGGCGGCGGCGAGGTCAAGGACGTGCAGATCTCCCCCGAGGTCGTAGACCCCGAGGACGTCGATACCCTGCAAGACCTCATCACCGGCGCCTTTGCCGACGCCCACAAGAAGGTAGGCGAATTGGCAGAAACCAAGATGGGCCCCCTTTCCCAGGGGCTTGGCGGTGGCCTGGGCGGAATGCTCGGGTAACGTAACAGCGGTGTTTGAAGGACCTCTGCAAGACCTCATCGACGAGCTATCACGCCTGCCGGGTGTAGGCCCCAAGAGCGCTCAGCGCATCGCCTTCCACCTCCTCCACGTGGAACCCGAGGACATCAACCGCCTCCAAAAGGCACTGGGGGAGGTGCGCGATGGAGTGACCTTCTGCCGCATTTGCTGCAATATCGCTTCTGCGGAACTCTGCCGCATTTGCGCCGATTCCGGGCGCGACCGCTCGATTATCTGCGTGGTAGAAGAGCCCAAGGATATTCAGGTGATCGAGCGCACCGGGGAATACTCCGGGCGCTACCACGTCTTAGGCGGGGCGCTCGACCCCTTGGCTAATATCGGCCCGCGCGAGTTGAATATCTCCACGCTCTTGCAGCGCATCGGCGGGGCACTGCCGGACCGCCAGCTGGCGGATTCCACCCCGGAGAAACCTCTCTACGATTCCGCCCCCGAGGTCACCGAGGTAATCCTCGCCACCGACCCCAACACCGAGGGCGAGGCCACGGCTTCCTATCTCGCGCGGCTGCTGCGCGATTTCCCAGGGCTGATCATCTCCAAGCTCGCCTCCGGCATGCCCCTGGGCGGCGATCTAGAGTTCGTGGATGAACTCACGCTTTCCCGCGCATTGAGCGGGAGGCTCACCGTATAAAAAGTAAAGGGGCGGGCGCGATTCTATGAACTGCGCCCGCCCCTTTACTTATTCAGATGGTCCAAGGGTTGATCTAGAACAGACCGCCCAGGGCCTCATCCAGGCTGCTCTGAAGCTCCTCGCTCAGCGCGTCCAGAGGATTGACCAGTTCCATCTCCTCCATTGCCTCCGGGTTCGCCTCGAACCAATCGGAAACACCCTGGGCGTCCTCCGCCTGGGTGCGGGTGGGATCGGCGGCCTCGGTGGACTCCGGGAGGGAGAAGTGCTCGTTGACCTGGCCGTCCTCGATGCCATAACCATCCTCGATGGCTACGTCAATCGGTTGAGCGCGGCCAATGGGGCCAAAGCCCATCGAGGTCACGCCCAGGGCCTCGCCGGTCTCCGGGTCAAAGTTCACTCCGCCGGAATCGCCGTTATCGTAGTTCAGCCCCACGCTCCACAGACCATTCTGAGTGCGGAAGATCTGCGTGCCGCAGCTGCGCCCGCTGGTGTTGCCGTCCTTGCAGATGGGCTGCCCCAGGTTATCCAGGGAAACCTCCCAGAACTCCAGATTGCGGTAATCGCGCACTCCGGTGAGTTCCACCGGCTCGCCGTAGGAGTTTCCGTTGGAATCCACGGAATCGGCCATGCGAGTGGTGGTGACGCCGGGCTCCAGCTCCACGGTGCCCCAGTCAGGGGTGTTGAAGGACTGGTTAAAGTACCCCAGCGGGCTGGCCAAGGCCTCTTGCTCATTCACCACGATCGGCCCACCCTGATCGGTGTAGCCCACTACCTTGTCCCCCTCCGGGGTGGGCACGTACACGGCATCGCCCATCGTCAGGTAGCCGTCAATGCCGTACACGCAGTGACCCGCGCTGATGAGAACATCCTTCTGAGTGCCGTCGGCAAGCGTCACGGTGCCCGGGACGCCCTGGGAGCAGGCGCCACGCTTGTACTCATCGGGCACGTTCTCCGGCAGCATCGAGGCCGTGCTTTCCGTGAGGTCATCGGAACGCATGGGGGAGCCGGGGGCGACCTCGGCGGCATTGGCAACAGGCACCAGCACCGGGGTGGCAATCGCGGCCGCGCACAAAGCCACGGCAGAACTACGAATCTTCATGTTCCTCAATCCTCTTATGATCGGGGGCTAAACAAGCTCTTGAAGAGCCAAGCCCAGCCCTGCTTGTACAGCGGTATCCACGGTTTCCTCCGCTAACCCTGCCAGATTATCAGCAGTGGTACTCAGATTCTGGGAAATCGCCTCAATATCAGAAGGATTATGGATCAGCTGCTCAGTGGAGGTTTCCACGGCGGTGCCCACCTCTTCTACTGCGGCCTGCGCATTGCCCTGAGCGACGTCGATAGCCTCCTGGGTATCCGGCAGCTCCTCGCTCAGCATGTCCACGGCCCACTCTTGGACCTCCGCGCTGTCCTCATTCATGGACCGCATCTCAGAATGAGCTTCCGTGGATTCCGGCAGGGCAAAGTAGTCGTTGACCTGGCCATCCGGGATACCGTAGGCCTCTTCCAGCGCCACATCTATGGGCTGCGCGCGCTCCACCACCCCATAGAAGCTCATGGAGGTCACGCCCAAGGCCTCGCCGGTGATGGGGTCAAAGTTCACGCCACCGGAATCGCCCCCTTGAACAAAGCCCACGTACCAGAGCCCATTGCTAGAGCGCAGCACCTGCACTCCGCAGGTACGGCCGGTGGTTTGGCCGTCCTTGCAGATGGGCTGGCCGAAGTTATCAAAGGCCACCTCCCACGGGCCCAGATCGCGGTAATCGCGCACACCAGTGAGCACCACGGGCTCGCCCTGAGAATTACCATCCGCATCAATGGAATCCGCCACGCGCGTTGCCGTCACACCATCCACGATTTCAGCGGTGGCCCAATCCTCGCCGTCATACATCAGGCGAAGTTCCTCCGGGTCGTTCTCATCCAGAGCCGGGTGAACCTGCTTTCCCTGCTCCCGCACGGCGATCAGTTCGTCCCCCTCGCGCAGCGGAGCGTACACCTCGGGGGTCATTTCGCCCATGCCTTCGATTCCCCACAGGCAATGCCCGGCGGTGACCATCACGTCCTTCTGCGAACCATCCGGCAGCGTCACCGTACCGGGCACGCCCTGGGAGCAGTACTGGGTGAAGAGGCCCGCCGGCATATCCTCGGGAATCTCCTGAGCCACCTCGGGGAAGAGGTGCATGGGGGCGCCCGGAGCCACCTCGGCGGCACTCGACGTCGCTACGGCCACGGTAGGTATGCAGGTCAGGGAGGCTAGAAGAGCCAACGCGGTGCGGCGTATTCTCATATATGCGCTCTTTCTCTCTATGCGATGAAATTCATGCGAATCACACATCACATTAAGGCCGCCTAGAAGAGTCCACAAGGGCCGTGGTCGTACTCCCCTCTTTCGGGGGCAGAACACCCTCCACCTGCTCCACGATCTCCTTGGCACTCTTCGCCGCAAAGAGACGATCCCGGAAGTCCGAGGTGGTCAGAGTGCGAGCGATGCTCGCCAAAATCTTCAAATGCTGCTTGCCTGCATTGCCTGGGACGGCGATCAAAAAGACCAAGCGCACGGGCTTTTCATCCGGGGCGTCCCATTCCACGCCCTCGCGCAACCGAGCAATCGCCAGCACGGGTTCACTCACCCCGACGCAACGCGCATGCGGGATAGCCACCCCATCCCCCACCGCCGTGGTGCTTTTCTCCTCACGCTCTTGCGCCGCGCGCATCACCTCTTCGGGGGAGCTAATGCGATCACCGGCGGCGTCGATAAGCAATTCCATCACCTGCTCGCGGCTGCCTGCCTGCGCGTCCACGAGCACGGCCCGCTCGCTCAGTAGTCCTTCTTCGCGGGGTTGCTTCCACCCCACGGCCAAGACGATGGTGCAGGCCGTGACCGCCACACCCGCCGCCAGGGCGAGGAAGAACCAGGGCACGCCGTCCACCGCGCCCAGCAGGGCCACGATGGGGCCGCCGTGCATGACGTGATCGGCCACCGCCCACCAGCCCGCCAGCGCTCCGGCCACGGCACCACCCAATACGTTGGCGGGAATCACCTGGAAGGGCCGGGCCGAAGCCAGGGGAATCGCGCCCTCGGTGATGCCGAAGAAACCCATCACCAGGGAGGCCGCCCCGGCCTCCCGCTCGGTGGCACTAAAGCGGCTGCGCCGCACCAAGGTAGCCACCCCCACCGCCAGCGGTGGCACGGCGATGGCGGCGGCCACCATACCCATCGGGTAGGGATTTCCCGCCGCGATAAGGCCGCCGCCAAAGAGGAAGGCCGTCTTATTAAAAGGGCCGCCCATATCAAAAGCGATCATGGCACCCAAGACGGCACCCAACACAATGGCGGAGCCACCATCGAGACCTTGCAGAGCGCCCGTGAGAGCCTCAAAGAGCGCCGCCACCGGATGCCCAATGACATAAATAAACAGCAACCCCACGATCAAACTGGTGAGAATAGGAATAACGATAATGGGCCAAATAGGAGCCACAAACCTATTCACCGGAATACGCCTAATCCCCAGGGCCACGTAGCCGGAAAGAATGCCGGTGATGATACCGCCGATGAAGCCCGCCCCCGCCTCAGAGCCATACAGCGAACCCGTCACGGCCACCATGCCCGTGATAAAACCCGGCGCGAGCCCCGGCCTATCCGCAATACCCGCCGCGATATAAGCAGAAAGCACCGGCACCATGAGCCCAAAGGCCAGTACCCCCAATTGCTCCACCGTGGCCCAGAAAGAACCCTCGGGGATCACCAAGCCCTCCGCCGTGGGTTGGCCGCCCACGGAAAGCGCCACAGCCAGCAATAACCCGCCGGTGACCACGAAGGGGATCATGTGCGATACCCCATTCATCAAGGCCTGATACATCGTGTGGAGATGAGCCTTCCCACCGGAGCGTGGTTGTGCCACCTCGCGGGAATCAGCAGAGCGGGCGGCGCCCTCCAATACCGGCACCTCTTGGGCTCGATCTAATAATTCCCCGGGCCTCTTAATGGCCTCATCTACCCCCGTGGAAAGTACGCGCTTCCCGGCAAATCGGTCCTTGGAAATTGCCACGTCCGCCGCGATGAGCACGGCGCTGGCCGCGGCAATATCGGCGGGGGTAAAAGTACCCTCCACGCCAATGGAACCGTGCGTTTCCACTTTGATCCGTATTCCGGCTTCACCGGCGGCTTCTTGGAGTTTTTCCGCCGCCATATAGGTGTGAGCAATACCGGTGGGGCACGCGGTAATCGCAAGAACAAGCGGGGCATCCTGTGCGTTCATGCCCCTTAGATTAAGCCTCTAATCTACTGAGCTAATAGTGATTACCCCCGCCGCCCGAGCCGCGGCTTCCCGCGCGGCCTCCGTGGTCTCTCCGCTGGCGAGAGCCACCCCCATGACGCGCCCCTTCCGGGCTCGCTGCTTACCAAAGAACTCCACGGTAGCCTCCGGCACGGCGCAAGCCTGATCGAGGCCCCCATACTGAGGAGAATCCATCTCCCCAGGGCTGAGAATCATGGCGGCGGCACCGGGGGAAACCACGGTGGCGTCGATAGGCAAGCCCAACACCGCGCGGGCGTGCAGATCGAACTGGGAGAAACGCTGGGAGCACAGCGTGACCAGGCCGGTGCAATGCGGGCGAGGTAGCACCTCGGAAAAGTAGACGTCCTCCCCCGCCACGAACATCTTGACACTGAAAACACCGCGTCCGCCCAGGGCGTTGGATACTCGCGCCGCCACGGAACGGGCATTATCCAATGCCGCAGCGGGCAGGTGCGCGGGCTGCCAGGCCTCGGTGTATTCCCCGCCCTGGTACGTGCACCCGATGGGCTCGCAGAACCAGGTGGCGAGTTTGCCCGTGGCGGGGTCGATGGAGCGCACCGCCACCAGGGTGACCTCGTAATCAAAGTCAATCACCCGCTCCACCACGATGCGGTGGCCCTCCCGATCGGCGGGGGCTGCGGTATGGGCGGCGTCGACGGTATCTGGTGCGGAAGAAGCCTCGGCGGTGAGGTGGCGCCAGGCCTCCTCCACCTCCTCCTCGCTGCGAATCATGCGGTGGTCACGCGCCCCCGGGCCGCCAATATCCGGCTTAGCCACGCAGGGGTAGCCGATGGACCCCACGGCCACCTCGAACTCCGTGAACTCGGAAACGAATTGATAGCTCGTGGTGGGCAGACCCAATTCCTCGGCGGCGAGCTTGCGCACGCCCTCGCGGTTGAGGGAAAGCTCTACCGCCGCGGCATTGGGTACCACGGTGGCCTGCTCCGTGGCCTCCACGGCGGTGAGCACGTTCGCCGCGATCCGCTCCACCTCGGGCACGATGAAATCCGGGCGCACCTGCGCGATGAGATCGGTCACGGCCTTGGCGTCCGTTACGTCCACCGCGTGAGCCACGTGCGCCACCTGCTGTGCCGGGGCGTTGCGCACCCGGTCTACCGCGTGAACCTCCACCCCCAAGCGTTGAAAGGACATAGCGAGTTCGCGGCTGAGATAGCCCGAGCCCAGCAACATCACCTTGGTGGCCGAGGCGGTATGCGGAGTTCCGATTTTTTCCGGATTAACCATGCGCTCCATGATAGGGCGCTTATGCAGGGGAGCAGAATTATTCACCGTCATTGCTGTATCTATAACGGGGTTTTTGCGTGTGATTCCGCTCCTGCTGCGGGGGCCTCTTATCTGCTCTATCTACCCGCTTGGCTTGCGCGGCTGTTTAGCCTGCGCGGCTGCTCATTCTGGAGCAGCGGGGAGACGCTTAGCACGTGCAGCCGCTATTCACGCAACCTCTTGGCCCGCGAAACTGCGTATCCCCTGCCACTTAACCTTGCTGTTTACCCCTTGTTGTCTATCCGTACAGCACCTATCCGTACAGCGCGGAGGAAATGATGTTAGCCATGCCGCGCTGTCCCTCATTGGAGGGGTGCATGGGCATGGTGTGCGTGGAATCATCCACGAAACCCACCACCCAGCGCTGCGCGGGGTCCGGGTTGCACATGCCATGCCCCAGGGAGGCCTGTAAACGTCAATGAAGTTCGCGCCAATGGAGCCCGCGGTGCTGCGGATGTTATCGCGCATGGTCTCCTGAAGGAGCTTTCCACCGGGAATGGGGTAGGAAGCCTGCGCGGAGCCCATGTTGGCGGGGCAGAAGAAATCACCGCTGAGCATTTCCGGGTAGCTCAACATCGTGACTCGCGCGTTCGGTGCCACCGCGCGGATGCGTTCCTTGATCGCGCGCATCTCCGTGCGGAAGGCCGTGAAGTCTACGCCGTGCGGGGTGACGGCCTCGACGGGCACGTCCGCCCATTGCAGCGGAGTCATGCCGCCGTACATGATGGCTACGTCCTGGGTACCCGGCCCCAAATCTCCGCGGCTAATGGCAGATTCCACGTAATTCACCAGGTCCACCACGGGGATACGCCCGGTGCCGTTGCAGGACCAATCCGCCACGCTCTTACCCGTCTGCTGGCCGATCAGTTTGGGCCAGTTCTCCTTGTCCGTGGCGCAGGAAGGGATATGCGGGGCACGCGCCGGTTCCAGCCAGCGATCCCCATTCTTGCCCGCGTGAGCCGTAAAGGAATCACCAAATACCACGAGCTCATGCCCGTGATTGTCCTGCGCGGAGGGGGAGGAGGATAGCGGGGGCACGGGGGCCGCGCCCGCTGCCGGGGTGCCCAGGGAAAGAGCCATTATCGACGCCGCCGTGAGCGCCGCTGCCTTCATGCTGCTGGAAAGTTTCTTCATGCTACCGGGATTCTCATTTCTGAAAACATGCTTGTCCGTTGCCTAGCGTTGTCTGGTTTGGGCAGACGTATCGCTTAAATCTGGGTATACATTACCGCACAAGTGAGGTTTTTGTTGATTTTTGTGGCAGATGTTGCGTAAGAGGTCTGCGCTTACCACGTTCGTGCCCGGCGAGGAACCAGCCAAGAAGTTTGCCACGACAACCTCAACAGTGCTCCGCCAACAAAAGAGGCACGCACCGCCTCTTGCGGCACGCGCCTCGTACTAAGAGCGTGAGGTTTTAGCCCCGCAGCCCCTGAGCGATGATGCCACCCATCGCCCGCTGCCCCACGTTCGAGGGGTGGGAGGGCATGGTGTGCGCGGTGCTATCAATGAAGCCCACGGTCCAGCGCTGCTCGGGATCGGGGTTGCAGGTGCCGTGGCCGAGGGACTGCGCGTAGACGTCAATGAAGTTCGCGCCGATACCTGCGGCGGCGTCCCGCACGGTGTCACGCATGGTGTTTTGCACCGCCGTGGCACCCGGAGCCGGGATCGGAGTAGCCACGGGGCCAAAGTTCACCGGGCAGTACGTATCGCCGGAGATGTACTCCGGGTAGCTGGACAGGGTGAGACGAGCCTTCGGCGCCACTTCCTTGATGCGATCCTGCACGCGAATCAGGAACTGGCGGAACACGGAGGCGTTATTCACCGCACTGGGGTTCACCATCTGCACAGCGCCATCTACCCAGTAGAAGGGGTCCAGGCCGCCGTACATAATCACGACCTCCTCGGTATCCGGGCCGAGGTCACCGTACTGGATCGCCATTTCCAAGTACAGGGCCATATCCACGCTCATGCCATTGCAGGACCAATCGCCCACGGTCTTGCCCAGGTGCTCACCAGCTACCTTCGGCCAGTTCTCGCGGTCCGTGGCGCACTTACCAGCCCACGGGGTCTGCGCCGGCTCCACGCCACGAGCCCCGCCCTTACCGGCGTGAGCGGTGAAGGAATCGCCAAAAGTAACGATCTGCTTGCCGTTGGGAGTGGTCTGAGCAACGGTGCCCGGCAGTTCCGGCAATTCCGGCAGCGGAACGAGCGGGGCTGCGCTTGCGGGAACCGCTGCCAGGCCCATACCCAGAGCCGTAACAGCACCAACGACGGCCGCGCGCAGGGCAGCAATGTTCTTCTTCATACGGGTATCCAATCTTCGTGGGTGAACCTAACCCCCTATAGGCGCACCACACGCCGGGGCTCATTCACAGTCTGTATCTACTTTTGGAGGTAATTCGTTACACGATAGCTCATAGCGGGCTGAGGATTCTAAAAAATAGAACCTCTCAGCCTGCACGCCATCTAGGAGAAATAGGCGGCTACCTGCTCTTCTACCGCCTCGGGATTGCGGATCATCACGCCGTGACTGTAGCCGGGAAGTACGTGTAATTCGCCTCCCATCGCACGCTGCATGGCGTAGTTTCCCTCACCCGTCGTGGCGCTGTCATGGTCATAGCCCACCAAGAGCGGCTTGGTTTCCAGAGCGTCTCCATTAGCCCAGAGCAGCGGGGTGGGTTCGGGCCAACCGGCGCAGTGCAGGCCCGAGGCAATGTTGTCCTCATTGGCCCTTATCACGTCTCCTGCCGCTGTCTCTACCAGCGCCGGAATCGTGCGCGAGGCATCAAGTGGGGTGCGGTTCTCATTGCATGTCACCGCTTTATCAACGTGCTTTGTCCCCTTCCCTTGCTCCGAAACTCCCTGCGCAAACTCCGCTTGCTGTTCTCCGTCAAGGCCCTGCACCCGAGCAATGAGATTCTGCTCCAAGGGGTCGGCCACGATGGCGTTCTGTTTCAGAGATTCCGCCACGCGCGGCCAAGAGTTCTGGTTATACAGGGCACCGTCAGTCACCAAGAGTATCCATGCCAACCCCAGCGCTTCCCCTTCCGCCAGGCGTTTCGTACTTTCAAGCGGCGCCAGAAGCCGGTGGAGACGCCAGCGCACCTGCTCACTCAGATTTACCCCGCTCAGCGCTAGCTCCCCCACGGAGCTGCCTGCCGGAATATCCGCCTCGGTAGCAGGAGGCGGGGTAAGAGGAGCGGCAGAAAGCCCAGTGTGCTCATTAACCCGCGCCACCCAGGCCTTGTACACCTTGAGCGGCGTATCGCCCAGGCCGTACTCCCCGTTACGCTCGGCGATCCAGGCAAACATGGCATTGAGGGCGTCGATACGCCCCTGCTTGCGGCTGGCACCCAACTGGAACCACACGTCATCGGGGTTCATGGAGGAATCGAGCATCGTCTTTCCCGTGTGCTGCGGGAACAAGGTGGCGTAGGTGGACATGAGCACGGTGCCATAGGAAACGCCATAGAGGTTCAGGCGGTCTTGTCCCAGAATCTTGCGGGCTTCTTCGAGGTCGCGCGCGGTGTTTTCCGTGTTCACGGTGCGCGCGTAGCCCGGCTGCTGCACCTCGCAGAGTTCGTAGGAGACCTCCGCAAGCCCTAACTCCCCCATCCCAGGCGGCATACATTCCAACGGCGTGCCCCAGGGCAACCCGCGCGGCTGCACGGCCACGAGGTCGTAGTGTTCGCGCACAGAATCGGGGAGTTTCACGGTGTTCGGAAGGTTATCGTCCCCGCGGAACATGCCCAGGGCGGAGCCGCCCGGCCCACCGGGGTTACCCGCGATCACACCGCGCGATTGTCCCTTGGCCGGGATTTTGCTCATGGTGAGACTGATTTTCTCGCCCTCCGGGTGCGCATAATCCTTGGGCGCCTCGAAGGTGGCGCATTGCGCGGCGGAATCGGCAACGGCGCCGATGGGGCACGGCCCCCATTCCACTTGCTGCGCGGCCCCATCAGGTAGGGCCCCACCAGCCCGGGCCTCATCGGCCTGAGCTGGAATGGATACGAGGGCGAGGGGAAGGGTACTAACCGCCGTGATGGCGGCAACGATTCTGCGGAGATTCACCGTGGTACCTCTCAGGAGAATATTGAGCTGGATTAGGGGCTGGTATATAGAGCCTTTTCTCCACAGAACCTACCAGAAACCCAGGATCCCCACCCTCCTCCCAGGTTTTCACACCAGCCCCATCACCCCCATCTACCCCTCTAGTACGTCATGGACCACGATGGTCTGATCGCGCCCCGGCCCCACACCGATGTAGGAAATACGGGCACCGGAGAGCTCTTCTAGGCGCTTCACGTAATCCTGAGCGCGCTGCGGCAGCTCCTCAAAGGTGCGGCACTCGGAGATGTCCTCATCCCAGGCGGGCATGGTCTCAAAGATCGGCTCGGCGTGGTGGAACTGAGATTGGCTCAGCGGCATTTCGTCGTAGCGCACCCCGTCCACGTCATAGGCCACGCACAGCGGAATCTCCCCGATGCCGGTGAGCACGTCCAGCTTGGTGAGGAAGAGATCAGTAAAACCATTCACCCGCGCGGAGTAGCGGGCGATCACGGAGTCGTACCACCCGCAGCGTCGCTTGCGGCCGGTGTTCACCCCCACCTCACCGCCGGTGACCTGCAAGTACTCCCCCCACTTATCGAAGAGCTCCGTGGGGAAGGGACCCGCACCCACGCGGGTGGTATACGCCTTGATGATGCCCAGGGAGGAGGTAATGCGGGTGGGGCCAATGCCCGCACCCACGCAGGCCCCGCCCGCGGTGGGGTTCGAGGAGGTCACGAAGGGATAGGTGCCGTGGTCCACGTCGAGCATGGTGGCCTGACCGCCCTCCATGAGCACGTGCTTGCCCTCGTCGAGGGCCTTATTCAGTTCATATTCCGCCTCAATCACCATCGGGCGCAGCCGGTCGGCGTAGGAGAGGAAGTACTGGGCGATCTCCTCGGCGTCGATAGCCCTGCGGTTGTACATCTTCACCAGAATCTGATTCTTCACGTCCAGCGCGGATTCGATCTTCTGGCGCAGGATGGATTCATCGAAGATGTCCTGCACGCGGATACCCACGCGGGATACCTTGTCCGCATAGGTCGGCCCGATGCCACGCCCGGTGGTGCCGATGGCGCGCTTGCCCAAGAAGCGTTCCTGCACGCGGTCAAGCACCTGGTGGTATGGGGCCACCAGGTGTGCGTTGGAGGAAATGCGTAGGCGGGAGGCGTCGGCACCGCGCGCTTCCAGGCCATCAATCTCGCTAAACAGGGCCTCAAGGTTAATCACCACGCCGTTGCCCAGCACCGGCACGGCGTTCTCGGAGAGCAGACCCGCGGGCAACAGTTTCAGCTCGTACTTTTCGCCGCCCACCACCACGGTGTGCCCGGCGTTATTGCCGCCGTTGGGCTTGACCACATAATCCACCCGGCCGCCCAAAATATCGGTGGCTTTACCCTTGCCCTCATCGCCCCACTGAGCCCCGACAATCACAATCGCAGCCATACTGGCATCACACTTCCGCAGATTAGACTCCTGCGCACCACCTGGGCGCGCATATAACAACCAGATTCTACCCACCCGCCCGGCGCAATCCTAAGATAAGCAATCATGCGGACCCTTTTCCTGCACTGCGGCACCACCGGCCTGCCCCTCGGCGCGGGCGCTCACCAACTCTCCGAGGTGCCCACTCGCCAGGAATTAAAGCTTATCGACGCCGCCGCTAAGCAAGCACTCCCCCACGATCCCACCCCCACGCTCGACGAGATCGCCGCGCAACCCGACGTCGCCCCCCCCCCCCCCCCCCGCCCCGCCCCACAGGCTGAGGCCCTGAGCGAGCGCCTGCGCATCGTGGTGATCGGTTCCGACGCCGCCCTTTCCGCCGTACTCACCCGCGCCATGCGCGCCGATTATCTCTGGGCAGAGTTCGGCTTTTTGCCCCTGGGAACCTCCACCGCCGCGACCAACTGGGGGCTACCTCACGACACCGCCCAAGCCCTCGCCCTCGCCGCCGAAGCCCCGGCGCTGCCCACCCCCACCATTCGCAACGATTCCGCCCTGGTAGTAGCCGGTTCCGCCACACTGAGCCACTGGGAAAATACGGAATACACCGGGGAGATCATCGTGGACGATCACCGCCTGCTCCTCCACGGGGAGGAAAATCGCCCCCTCTTTGGGCACTATGGAGCGCGACTGGTGCCCATGACCACCGCCCCAGGCCTGGCCGCCGTGGAACTGCGCACCCCGCTTTCCGCCACCCAAGAAGGCTCCGGCCTGGGCGCGGCGGTAGCTCGCCGCGTAGGACCGCGCGGAGTAGAACGACTATGGAACTCCCCCGGCACCCGCTGGCTTGTACGCCGCGCCCCGCAGCCCGAGGCCGTAGTAGCACCGGAAACGCTGACCACCGGGCGGGCCGTGCAATCCGGCGGCGAGAATATCCGCGTGACCGTGGACGGGATTAGTGCCAAGCGGCCCGTGAAGCGCGTGACCTTTTACCGGCACCTGCGCGATATGCAGATTGTGCGGCCTTAGTTCTCTTTGCTTTCGCCTTTGCTCGGTTGTGGGAGGGGCGAGCCGTAGTCCTGAGAAGTGGAATCCTCCCGCAGAATCTCCTGGGTGCCCTTGCCGCCTAGCCACTCATTCGGCCAATCTGCACCCATGCCCTTGTACTTCTTCTTTTTATTGAGACGGTAGCGCTGATACCAGAACACGAAGATGAGCCAGAGGGGGAGGGAGATGATGAGGGTGATGAGTAGGGGAGTCATATTCTTCTAGGGTACCCATCTCTTAGATACCCGCATGATTCTACAAAGAAAGCAGGTCAGCCCCCACCAATATCGGTAGGGGCTGCGGCAGGGTTGGTTCTCTATTCTTCCTCCCACACCTCCGGCGGATACGCCGGAGTGGAGGAGGTGGGCGCCAGCACCGCCAACGCCGATTCACGGGACATACCGCATATCTGCAAGAAGTCCACAATGAGAGAGCGCGATTGCGCAAGCACTACATAAGCAGAGAGCACGCGCCCTTCTACCACCTCCATCGTGGCCCGCCCGCCCAGGCGGCGCAGTTGGTTCACCAGCACGGGAATCTCCGTGGCCTCGTTCACCGCCGTGCGCCGCTCGTAAACCTCGCAGAGTTGGAGGGCGACGTCGGAAAGCTCATCAATAATCTCGATCTGCTCGGGGGATACCTCGTCGCCGTCCTCGGTGAGCACCTGCGCCCGGCGCGCGAGCACGCGCACGTTGCGGATGGAGTTGTCCACGGGAATAAGTAGGCGCTCTAGGCTGCGCACGCGGCGCCAGTTGCTCCACAGCAGCGGGGAAAGCGTGGTGGATTCGCGGCCTACTTTGGCGGCGGAGAGCATGGTGTTGATGTTGCTTTGAGTGCCGCGCACGGCGGAAAGCGCGGTTTTAATCTTGTCCACGTCCCCTTCTCTAAGGGCCTGAGAGACGTCTTGAAGCACCGAGGAGGCGATACCCAATACGTTGGATACTTCTTGACGCCCGGATTGGAGGGGATCGTTGGGGATGAAGGCCACCACGAGGAGGCCCACGGCGGAACCCACCATCGCGTCGATCACACGGCCGGTGCCGCCGGTTCCCGTCATGGCCGATACCGTGCCTGGCGGCATGATCGTGGCAATGAGGATGGAGCCGATGGCGGCTTGGTTATTCACCAATTGCGATTTGGAGATAAAGGAAGCCAGCAGCAAAGAGGTGGCCACGGCAATAGAGATTTGCCAGGCTCCGGGACCGAGGTAATAAAAGAGGAGGTCACCCAGGGCCACGCCGACGATACAGCCGAGCGACATTTCCACCGCGCGCTTCATGCGATCCCCGCCTTCGAGGCCGAGGATAATCACCGCCGCGATGGGGGCGAAAAAGGGAACCGGGTGGCCAAATACTTTCTGAGCCACCAGGAAGGCCAGGCCCGCCGCCACGGCGGACTGCACGATGAACCATGCGCGCTTGCGCACGCGCAGCGCCCGGCTGTGGAGTGATGTATCCACCACCCGCAGCCGAGCTAGCGTGCTCATTCTTTGCTTGGGCATGACCTCTACCATAGCCGCGCGCCCAAGGCGCGCCCGCGAGTTACTTAGTCCCCGCGTATTACTTGGTCACGGAGGTGCCCACGGAGTGAAGGTCCTGGCAGGCCTCCACCACGCGCTCGCTCATGGACTGCTCGGCCTTCTTCATGTAGGAGCGGGGATCGTACACCTTCTTGTTGCCCACCTCGCCGTCGATCTTGAACACGCCGTCGTAGTTGGAGAACATGTGGCCGGCCACGGGTCGGGTGAAGGCGTACTGGGTATCGGTGTCCACGTTCATCTTGATGACGCCGTAGCGCAGGGCCTCCTCGATCTTCTCCTTCTCGGAGCCGGAGCCGCCGTGGAACACGAAGTCGAAAGCCAGGGCGTCGTCCGCCAGGCCGAGCTTCTTGCGGGCCACCTGCTGGCCCTCCAGCAGCACCTCGGGGCGCAGCTTCACGTTGCCGGGCTTGTACACGCCGTGGACGTTGCCGAAGGTGGCGGCGAGCAGGTAGCGGCCGTTCTCGCCGGTGCCCAGGGCGTCGATAGTCTTTTCAAAGTCCTCGGGCGTGGTGTAGAGGTTCGCGCCGGCCTTGGCCTGCACGCCGTCCTCCTCGCCGCCGACGACGCCGATCTCCACCTCAAGGATGATGTTGGCGGCCTTGGCCTTGGCCAGCAGTTCCTGGGCGATCTCTAGGTTCTCGTCGATCTGAATGGCGGAGCCGTCCCACATGTGGGACTGGAAAAGCGGCAGCTCGCCGCGGTCCACGCGCTCCTGAGAGATAGCCAGCAGGGGACGCACGTACTCGTCAAGCACTTCCTTCTGGCAGTGGTCGGTGTGCAGGGCCACGTTGATGCCGTAGTGCTTGGCGGCCTCGTGGGCAAAGGCAGCCAGGGCGCAGGCACCGGCCACCTTGTTCTTCACACCCAGGCCGGAGCCGAACTCCGCGCCGCCGGTGGAGAACTGAATGATGCCGTCGGACTCCGCCTCGGCAAAGCCCTTGAGCGCAGCGTTGATCGTTTCTGACGAGGTGCAGTTGATCGCGGGGTAGGCAAAGCCTTCCTTCTTTGCGCGATCGAGCATTTCGTTATAAACCTCAGGGGTTGCAATAGGCATGAATACTCCTCAGATGTCGTGATCGTCGCACACGCCGCTGGCGCGTGACCTACCTACCGATTATGCCAATATCGAGCCTACTCCGCCGCCACCGAAAAGCCCACGGATTCTCCACAGAAAACCCACAAAGCAAAAAGAATCAAAAATATACGGGCACCGCTCCCCAGCCATTCCCCACTTCACCCTTGCCCCGCCTACGCTAAGGAGCATGATAGATACAGTGAGCACCCTGGCGCTGGGCCCGGACTGGATGGACCCCATGTACCTCCTCAGCGGCTCCGGCCCCTTCGGCTCCCTCATTCTCCCCGGCGTGGCCCTCATCGTTTTCATCGAATCCGGCCTGCTCTTCCCCCTCCTGCCTGGCGATTCCCTGCTTTTCACCGCGGGCATGCTCTCCGTGCAGCCCGACCCCTTCGCCCCCCTCTGGCTGGTCATCGTGGTGTGCGTGCTGGCCGCCATCGCGGGCGATCAGGTAGGTTACTTCATCGGCTCGCGCTTCGGCCACGCCCTGCATAATCGCCCCGATGGCCGCTTTTTCAAGCAGGAATACCTCAGCCGCTCCCACGACTTCTTTGAAAAGCACGGCCCCATCACGGTTATCATCTGCCGATTCGTGCCTATCGTGCGCACCTATGCGCCGCTGGTGGCGGGGATGTCGGGAATGCGTTACCGCGTTTTCATCACCTATAACATCATCGGCGGCCTACTCTGGGGCGGCGGCGTGACCCTCCTGGGCGCCTGGCTGGGCCAATACACCTTTATCCGGGAGAACATCGAGGCCATCTTCCTGCTCATCGTGTTCCTCTCCGTACTGCCGGGCATCATCGGGGCCACCAAGCAATTCCTGGCCTCGCGCCGCTCGCAGTAGCAGGTAGGGGCGCTTATCGACGCCCCCTTACCCCTACAGCACCCTAGCTTTCCGCCTCCACGTACTCCTGTACTCGTGCCGCGGCCTCAATGAGCATCCACCCGGAGAGTTGCACGGAAAGATCGCGCTCCGCGATGCGGATAACCCCGGCGGTTTCCGCCAGGGTCTTAGGCCCCAGGCCGTAGTTGTGCGGCAGGCGGGCATCGTCGGTCCAGTCGGTAGCAAAGATCGGCAGACCATCCACTTCCAAGCGGTGATTCCACACGCTATCGGCAGAGGCCAGCACCAGCTTTGCCGCCACCTTCTTCGTAGCGCGGTTGGTGGGGGAATCCGCGGGCAGGCGCACCGCCACCTCTGCCAGGTAGCGCACCAGGATTCCCTTGAACAGGCCACCATCGCCCTCGCCGGTATCCCAATCGATCACGCCTTGGGGGGTAGCCATCTTCCGGGCCACGGCCTGCACGATGGAGCGAATGGCGGTGATGTATTTCATGGAATCATCCACCCGCTCGGCGTCCTCGTAGGCCAGCACCTCTTCTTCCTCAAAGCCCGCGCGCTCGCGCAGGCGCAGGGCAATTTCCAGGCAGGCTCCAATGGTCACGCCCTGGCAGTAGGGGTGAATATCACGCACCAGTTCCGGACCGTGCATCCTCATGCGCAGGCCGTCCATGATGAGGCCGTCATCATTGATGAGGTTATCCAGAATCCAGTCCACGATGCTCATGGCCTGCTCTAACCTGCCGGTGCGCGCCATCATGATGGCGGCGGGCCCATTGGAGGGGACGTTATAAAAGGTCTCTCCGGTGCGCCAAGGCAGCACGCTGGTCAGCCCGTCGATGCCGCTGAGGATATTGAACTCCAGGGCGTCGATCTGCTTGGGCTTTTTCATCTTTTTCAGTTTTGCCGCCCGCCTCAAAGCTAGAGCCAACCACGCTTTATCGTCGTAATAGCGGTTATGCACGAGTTTATTGCGGTTGCGCCACCGGATACCGCGCATGGTCTCCTGAATACGTGCGCGCCGCGCATTGGTACTGCGGCGGGAATAGGCATCTAAAAGGCAATCCAAATAATGTGCCTGCCACCAGTAATGCCAGCGGATAAAGACCTTTTCCTTTGACGTAGGCGGCCAGGCTACTACCGCGAGATTCGTGCGGGGAATCCCCCACAGGCGGCTGGCGTGCCGATCATTAATGGCGGTTTCTGCCAAATCCGCGCGGTGCGACCATTTTTCCAGCATTGTTACGCCTCACACTGATGTATTAGTGGTGTATTTCCCCATGATCCTAATAAAGAATCACCACGCACGGCGCAGATCCGCGTGCTGGCGTATCCAAGCGTGCATGGCGATACCGGCCGCAACCCCAGCGTTGATGGATCGAGTGGAGCCAAATTGAGCAATCGAGCAGGTCATCACCGCGGCCTCTTGGGCCTCCGGGGTCACCCCGGGGCCTTCTTGGCCGAAGAGCAGCACGCAGCGCCGGGGCAGCTCCGCCGTTTCCAGGGGCACGCTGCCGGGGGTGTTATCAATAGCCACCACCGCGATGTCCTCGCTCGCCGCCCAGGCCATGAGCTCGGCCACGGTGGAGTGGTGGCGCAGGTGCTGGTAGCGGTCAGTAACCATTGCCCCGCGCCTATTCCAGCGGCGGCGTCCCACGATGTGCACGGTATCGGCGGCAAAGGCGTTGGCGGTGCGCACCACGGTGCCAATGTTGGCATCGTTTTCAAAGTTCTCAATCGCCACGTGCAGGGGGTGGCGGCGGGTATCAATATCCGCCACGATGGCCTCACGCTTCCAGTAGCGGTAGGCGTCCACCACATTGCGGCGGTCGCCCTCCGCAAGGAGGGTGGGGTCAAGGCGCTCGTCCTCCGGCCAATCCCCCTCCCAGGGGCCTACCCCGTGGCGGCCTTCTCCCCACTCCGTAGGGCCTGGGTGCTGTTGCTCAGGCAAGCCCCAGATCCTCCAACCCCAGCACATAGCGGTATTCCAGGCCCGCCTCGGCCAGCACCTTATCCGCGCCGGTGGCGCGATCCACCACGGTCGCCACACCCACTACCTCGGCACCGGCTTCGCGCAGGGCCTCCACTGCGGTAAGCGGGGAGTTACCCGTGGTGGTCGTATCCTCCACCACCAGCACTTTCTTCCCCTCCACCGAGGGTCCCTCAATGCGGCGTTGCATACCGTGCTTCTTGGTCTCCTTGCGCACCACGAAGGCGTCGATAGTGCGCCCCTCGGCGTGCATGACGGAGGTGGCCACGGGGTCGGCGCCCAGGGTGAGCCCGCCCACGGCCACGTAATCCCAGTCGGCGGTGAGTTCACGCAGCAGCGAACCGATGAGCCGGGAGGCGCGGTGGTGCAGGGTGGCCCGGCGCAGGTCCACGTAGTAATCGGCCTCCTTGCCGGAGGAAAGCGTCACCCGGCCGTGCACCACGGCCAGTTCCTTAACCAGTTCCGCGAGTTCCGCGCGGTCCTCCTGAGACAAAGCCATGCTATTTACCTTCCTTGTTGTTCGGGGGATTAAGGCCGCGCAGGTGTTCCAGGGGGTCGCGGCCGAGCTGTTCCGCCAGATCATCGAAGATGGAGGGGCCGGCGTCCTGCGAGCGCAGCACCCTGGTGCCCTGGTGATCGGAGGGCTTCTCGGCGCGATCGCCAATGCCCGGCACCTCATCGCCGCCCAGCGGGCGCGGCTCCACCACGCCACGGGACTGCGTGCGCGCCCGGGTGGGCAACTCCACGGGCTCCTCCGGGCGGATCACCGCGGGCTTCTCCTGCTCTTCTTGCTTATCGACGCCCCCTTCGGCCTCTTCCTTGCGCGCCACGGGTTCCGGGGCGGGCATGAGGCGCGAGGGCAGGGCCTCGTCGATCTTCAACGGCGCGGCGGTGCGCGGGGGGAGGGCGTGGGCGGCGTCGGCAAGCCAGGTCATTGGAGCCATGATTGCCTCCCACTCGTGACCGTGAGTGCCGCGATCGAGCTGCGCTAGTACCCAATCGGATTCGCACCACACCGCGCGCACAAAGTCCGGCATGACCTCCAAGGCCGCACTCACCCGCTCATCGCTGAACCGCTCTGCGGCCTCGACGTCCGTGCTGAACCGGATGAACCCCTCGACCTCGCCGCATTGCACCAGATCGGCGGAGGAATCCTCCCCCATATCGGGGCGGCGGAAATCCACCACCACATCGGAGAAGGTTCCGCGGCGCACCGCCAGCACCGTCGTGGAACCGAGATCCGCGAGAGCAAACTCGTGGTCCTCGCTCATTCCCGTCACTACATCGTGGGCGGCGGAACCCGCGGAAGCGGCGCCACGACGCCACTCCTGTGCCAAGGCATCGTCGGTGCGGGTGAAATCAAAGCCCGCCTCCTGAGCCCAAGCGCGGCGCTCCCGGCGGGTTTGCCCCGGCATCGCCAGGCGCCCCTGGCTCTTCCGTGGGGAGTCCTCGGCGGGTTCCTCCCCCGCGGAGTTCTCCTGTTCGCCTGCGGCTCCGTCAGCCACAGAACGGGTTTTGCGCCCCCGGAGATCAAGCCACCACAAAACGGCGGCGATCACGAGGGCAACGGCGGCAAGCGCAAAAAGTAGTGTTACGGACACGCTCTTACTCTAATGGTAAGGAGCACCGCATGCTCAGGTGCCCCCAGGAATACAGGAATAAAAGTAAAGGAGCGCGATGTTCGCCGCGCTCCTTTTTCAGGTGAGGGGTTCTTTAGACCAGGATGCCCATGATGAACTTAACCACCTTGACGATCAGGCCCAGGTCATCCTCGGAGGAGCCCGTGGAGCCCTGATCCGTGGCCTGCTCATCGCTGCTGGACAGGCCCGAGGAGAGCTCGGAGAAGTCGAAGGACCCCTCGGTCTGCTCACCCTTCTCGGTCTCGGGGGCGGTGGTGTCGGTGTTCTCGGTGCCCTCCACGTTGACCACGCTGTAGTCGGGATCCACCGGCTCCTCAGCGAAGGCGGGGGCTGCCACCGCACCGGAGGCAATCACAGCGGAGGCCGCCACGGCGGCGAGATTCTTACGAGAAAACATGGTGTCTTCCTTTCTGTATCCGAATGCAACGAACAATGCTGAGTGTAAGACCCTCGCCAAAGGCAATTCAATAGCAATCTACTTTCGTCCCCTAAAGAGTGCCTAAAGGGATATTGCGTTACTGATTTTCTATGGAATACACAGAAATATCCAAGCGTGCTCCACCCTCTGCCACATCCACGTTCACCTTATCCCCATCGCGCACCTCACCAGCCAAGAGCTTCTTAGCCAGCTGATCGCCAATAGCCTGCTGAATCAAGCGACGCAACGGGCGCGCACCATAGGCCGGGTCATACCCACGATCGCCCAACCAATCCCGCGCGGAATCGGAGACGTGCAGGCGCAAACGGCGCTGCTCCAGGCGGCGAGCCAGCTGCCCCACCTGAATATCCACGATGTGCGTCAACTGCTCATGGCTAAGTGGCTCAAAGACCACCACATCATCCAAGCGATTGATGAACTCCGGCTTAAAGGCGTGCTTCACCGCCTCCATCACCTGCTCACGGCTACCACCGGCACCGAGGTTCGAGGTGAGAATCAGCAGGGTATTACGGAAGTCCACGGTACGACCCTGACCATCGGTGAGGCGGCCATCGTCAAGCACCTGCAAGAGCACATCGAATACATCCGGGTGCGCCTTCTCCACCTCATCGAAGAGCACCACAGTGTAGGGGCGGCGTCGCACGGCCTCGGTGAGCTGACCGCCGGCGTCGTAGCCCACGTATCCGGGAGGTGCACCCACGAGGCGCGCCACGGAGTGCTTCTCCGCATACTCGGACATATCAATGCGCACCATCGCGCGCTCATCATCAAAGAGGAATTCCGCCAGGGCCTTGGCCAACTCCGTCTTACCCACACCCGTAGGCCCGAGGAAGAGGAAGGAACCCGTGGGCCGATTCGGGTCAGCCACCCCGGCGCGCGCCCGACGCACCGCGTCCGACACCGCCGTCACCGCCTCGCGCTGGCCGACGACCCGCTTGCCCAGCACGGCTTCCATTTCCAGCAACTTCTCGGTTTCACCCTGCAACATCTTGCCCGCGGGGATACCCGTCCACGCAGAGACCACCTCCGCGATTGTGTCCGGGGTGACCTCCTCGGTGAGCATGGAGTTATTGGCCCCATTGCTCACCTTGGCCTCGGCATTGACCATAGCCTGCTCGGCAGCCGGAATCTTGCCGTAGCGCAGCTCGGATACCCGCTCGTAATCACCCTCGCGCTCGGCAATCTCCGATTCTCCGCGCAGCCGTTCCAGCTCCTCCTTGGCGGCGCGAACCTCGTCGATAGCGCCCTTCTCGTTATTCCACCGGGCGGTAAGTTCGCCCAGCTTCTCGCGCTCATCGGCCAATTCGCTGCGCAGCGCCTCTAGGCGCTCCTTGGAGGCGGCATCCTTTTCCTTTTCCAGCGCCAGTTCCTCGATTTCCAAGCGACGCACAATGCGCCGGGCCTCGTCGATCTCCTGCGGGGAAGAATCAATCTCCATGCGCAGCCGAGAAGCGGCCTCGTCCACCAGATCAATGGCCTTATCCGGCAGGAATCGGTTGGTGATGTAGCGATCCGAGAGCGTGGCGGCGGCCACCAGGGCGGAGTCCTGGATACGCACGCCGTGGTGTACCTCGTAGCGCTCCTTGAGCCCACGCAGGATACCCACGGCATCCGGCACGCTCGGCTCACCCACATAGACCTGCTGGAAGCGGCGTTCCAGGGCGGCGTCCTTTTCTATGTACTGGCGGTACTCGTCCAGGGTGGTGGCACCCACCAGGCGCAACTCGCCGCGCGCCAGCAGGGGCTTAATCATATTGCCAGCGTCCATCGCGGAATCACCCGTGGCACCCGCACCCACGATGGTGTGCAACTCATCAATGAAGGTGATGATCTGCCCATCGGACTGCTTAATCTCATCAAGCACGGCCTTCAGCCGCTCCTCGAACTCACCACGGTACTTGGCACCGGCCACCAGGGAGCCCAGATCGAGGGAAAGGAGCGTCTTGCCCTGAAGAGACTCGGGTACGTCACCCGCCACAATGCGCCGGGCCAGGCCCTCCACAATGGCGGTCTTACCCACGCCGGGCTCACCGATGAGCACCGGATTGTTCTTTGTGCGGCGCGAAAGTACCTGCACCACGCGGCGAATCTCCGCATCGCGCCCAATCACCGGATCAATCTTGCCCTCGCGCGCCCGTGCAGTGAGATCCGTGGCGTACTTCTCTAGGGCCTGGAACTGCCCCTCCGGGTCCTGGCTGGTCACCTTGGTGTGCCCGCGTACGGAGGGAAAGGCCTGCTTAATCGCCTCATAGGTGGCACCCTTGGACTTCAATAGCTCAGCGGCGTCGCTCGTACCGCGTGCCAGCCCAGCGAGCAGCACCTCGGTGGAAACGTATTCATCACCCAACTCGCCCGCCAATTCCTGCGCGGCGGTGAGCGCATTGAGGGTATCGCGGTTGAAATTGGGGTTAGCCAGATTAGAGCCCTGGGCCTGCGGATAACTGGCTACAAGGGCCTCGGCCTCCCGCGCAATCGCCTGGGGGTCTACCCCCACGGCCTGCAAGACGGGGGCGGCAATACCCTCGCTTTGCTCGACAATGGCGTGCAAGAGGTGCGCCGGGCGAATATCGGGGTTGCCATTGCTACTGGCCTGCTGCAAGGCGGTTTGAAAGGCCTCGCTGGTCTTGGTGGTGGGGGTAAAAGAGTTCACTGTTTCTGCCTTTCTGGTCTCTTCTGAGCCTGTGCCGATAGTTGTAGCAGGAGGGCGTGTCCGAGCCCCTGGGGCTTGGTTCCGGGGCCGCCTCGGGGGACTCGTTGCCCCTGCGTCACTACGCGGGTTGTTATCGGGAAAGCCGCCGTTCAGGGGAGCTTTCCTTGCTTCATTCAATTCCTACAATCTCTACAACGCAGCAAGAGTTGAGTTTGTTCCACTGAAGGCTAAAAAAGTTGAGCGGGACAGAGTCAAGGTCTAGTTGCCGGAACACGTGGCGACGCAGAGTTGTTTCAACAACTCAGCAACAACTACCCCAACAACTCTCCGCCACAACTACCCATCAGCGCAGGTCAAACCATAAAAATAGTTGTTGGATAGTTGTTTTTTAGGAGGCTATCCACCACATCCCAGGCAGGCACCTCTCCCCCAAGCCCCCGATAATTCCCCTACCCCCCGTGCTTCACCTCCACATGGCGCCCCGGCACCCAGCGCAGCACCACCGCCATTCCAAGCACGATCACCGCCAGGAGTGTGGCCAACCAGCCCAGCCCCATCGTCCACCCCGTGAGCACCGCGATGGGAGCCACCACCGTCATGCCAATCTCAAAGGGAGCAAAACCCACGTAGGCCACGCCGTACTCGTTGAGCGTGCCGGATTTCAGCTTGGGGTCCACCATCTTCAACAGGGCAATGCCCGTAGCTACCGCCGCCGTCGCCCAGCCCCAGCCAAAGAGCGCGCGTTCCAGCCATTTCACGCCAAAGAAGGTGGGCGCCACCAGGAAGAAAAACACCAGGCAGTAGATCGTGCCCAGCACGAACATCACCACGAGCGGCACCCAGTAATCCGCCACCACGGCGGGCACGATGGCCGCGATACCAAAGGCGATAAGGTAATCCGTGGCCGCGCCGGAAAGGGAATTGATGGTATCCCGGTCAACGTAATTGGGCTTGCCAAAGAGGTTCAAAAGCAGCTTGCCCACGATACCCACGGCAAAGGACATGATAAAGAGCGGAATGGAGACCTCGGGGAATACTCCCTGAATGGCCTGGTTAATCAGATAGGCGAACATCACCGTCAGCGCCAACATACCCACATGCAAAGCCACGGGCTCGATGGAGGAGGGGTTCGTGGTGGCTTTACCGATGGAGGGGCGCTCGGTTTCCTCGTCGATATATCCGGAGCGCATATCCCACGGGAGCTTCTTGGGCATTTCCGAGGTGCGTCCGGTGCGGATACCCCAGTTGGCAAAGATCACACCGCCCACGATGGCGGCGAGCGTGCCCACCGTGGCGGAGGTAAAGCCCAGGGTGCTGGCAGCGGTCGCGCCGGTGGCCTCCAGGGAGGAGCCCACGGCGGCAGCCGTGCCAAAACCGCCCACGAAGCCCACGGGCAGCATCATTCCAAACCAATCCTCCGTGCCCCACACGGGTTCAAAGAGGAACATTCCGAGCAGAATAAAAAGGCCCCACTGCCCCAGGAACATTCCGGTGGAATAGGACCACATGGTGCGCGCACCGGAACGCACGGAGCGGTCAAATTGCATGGAATAAGGCATGGCGGCAAAGACCACCGCGATGAGCAGCGTGGTATAAGCCCCCATTTGGTCGGAAAAACCAATCCATCCCAGCGCTCCCGGTCCGAGCAATAGCCCCAAGAGACCAGCGGTAATGGGGGCGGGAAGCAGCAGGGCCTGGAAGGCGGGTACCTTCCGGCGCAGGACGTTACCCACCACCATCAGGACAGAAATCCAGCCCACATCAACCAGCAGGGAAAAAGGGGTGTATTCCACAGCGGCTCCTTCATGCGACGTACAAGACCGGCTCATCTTAACGGCTCGCGCTGCGATTACGCATTCCCCCGTGGGAGAATGGGGGTGATGAAAACACCCCTCCTCACCATCATCATTGGTGCGGGTCAAGCAGGGCTGGCTTGTGCCCATGAGCTCGTGCACCGCGGCCTCACCCCAGGAACAGACTTTGTGGTGGTAGACGCCAATTCCGGCCCCGGCGGAGCCTGGCGGCACCGCTGGGATTCCCTCACACTAGGGCGCGCCCACGGCATTGCCGATCTCCCAGGGCTGCCCATGAAGCGGCCCGACCCCTCCGTTCCCGCTTCCACTCTCGTGGCGGATTATTACGGAAGCTACGAGGAGTATCTAGGGCTCGGCGTTATCCGCCCGGTCACCGTCGCCTCGGTAACGTCCGTCTCCGGGCCGGATTCTCCCCTCCAGGTCACGGCTATCGACGGCCGCTCCTGGCAGGCACTCAGCGTCGTCAACGCCACCGGCACGTGGACTCAGCCTTTTATCCCCTTCGTTCCCGGCGCCTCTGCGTTCCAGGGTGAACAACTCCATACTGTGCAATATCGCCGCGCCGAGGACTTCCGCGGCAAACGTACCCTCGTGGTGGGTGGGGGTCTTTCTGCCGTGCAGTTCTTACTGGAACTTTCCGCAGTCACCGATACCCTGTGGTCTACTCGACGCCCTCCCAACTTCACCGACCGCACCTTCGATCAAGCCTGGGGTTTAGACGTAGAAAAAGCCGTGCGGGCGCGCACCCACGTCGGGAAAGCCCCGGCGTCGGTAGTGCGAACCACCGGCATTCCGCTCTGGCCCGAGTACATGGAGGCCGTAGCCTCCGGCGTGCTGGTCTCTCGAGGGCACCTGCATAGCGCGACGCCTCACGGCGTGCAGTTCGGCCCGCCTCCGGAAGCGCGCACCCACGGGCTAGGCCCCTCGCATAGTGACCACCTCGTCGTGCCGGAGAGTTGGCAACCCTGGGAGGAAGGGCACGAGGAGGAGGTAGACATTATCTTCTGGAACACCGGTTTCCGCGCGGCCCTGCGGCATCTAAGCCCGCTACATCTCCGGGGGTCGCAGGGTATCGCCATGCTCGATGAGGTAACCCCGCAGCGCGATTCCCGGATATTGTTGGTGGGGTACGCATCTTCGGCGTCCACCGTGGGTGCCACACGCGCGGGGCGCTTGGCAGGGCGTCGCATAGCTCAGCGCTTTGCCTGACCTACCCCCGCCATACCAGCGCCGTCTATGTCCGATTCGCACGCCTTCCTCCCCTTTTCCTACCCCCATATACGAAGGAATACACCCGCTTGCGAACCTTTGCCCCAGGCTCCTCTCTACAAAAGAGCACTGGGGCCTTAGTATGGAAGCCATGCCCGCCGCCACCCTCACCGAGATAGCGCGTCTCATCCGCGACCATCACGACACTTTCCGTGACGCCGCGCATGGTCGATTCTACGTGGATCACTTGGAGGCGCGGTCTGTTTTTCCGCTCAAGATGAGCCAGTCCCATATGGATCTCGCCCCGGCAATAGCGTGGGCTTTGGAGCGCAGCACTCCCGACGCCCTCGATCCCGACGTACTGTGGCGCGTCCAGCAGATCGGACTCGATCACCGCCGCCACGGCTTCCCCGCCATCGCCTACGCCTCCTTTGCCCAGGCTCTCAAGTTTGGGCTGCGCGAGGTGCTGCGAGTGGCCGATGAGCAATACACCGTGGCAGCCCAACAGGCGGAACACCTGATGGAAGGCGTGTGCGTGGAGATGGCCGCCGCCGCGGTAGAGGCTGATCAGCAGGGTATTCCCCCCGCATATTCCGGCGAGGTGATCGACGTACAGCGCATGAGCCGCCGCATTAGCGTGGTCACCCTCGATACCGGCCTGCCCATCCCCTTCGCTCCCGGCCAGCACGTCCTGGCCTCATCGAGCATGTTGCCGGGAATCTGGCTGCCAATGTCCCTCGCCACCCCCCCCACGGAGTTTGGGCAGATCGAGTTCCACGTGCTCGGGGAGGACGATACCGCCGCCCAACGCCTCGCCAAGTCCAAGGTGGGCGACCACTGGGTTTTCGGCCAGCCACAGGGTTCCCTGGCGGTCAGCGGCGAGCGCGATATTCTCCTCATCGCTCACTCTACCGGTTGGGCCCCGCTGCGTTCCCTCCTCTTTGACATGCTCACCTGGGAAAACCAGCCCAATGTCACGCTCTTCCTCAGCGCCGATTACCCCGGTGAGCTCTACGAACTCCCCCGCCTCTGGGCGCTCGCGCAGGCGAGCTCGTGGTTCACCGTGGTTCCCTGCGCCACCACGAATAAAGACGCTTGGTGGGTCAATTCCCAAACCACACTGCCGGACCTCTACATAGCAGTTTCCGAATCTCCCGGCGCGCTCGCCGCCAGCCGTGGCAATTGGCAGGATCATGAGATTCTCATTGCCGGGCCGGAGGATAATGCCCTGCACAGCGCCGCCGCTCTGAGCGCCACGGGGGCCCACAACATTCAGGTGGAAGCCTGGCCCCAGCGCACACCGGGGGCTGATTGGGCGCCTGCGGAATAACTTTTACAAGATGGGCAGCGCGCGCCGCGTCTCTTCCACCTGTTCAGGAGCTATATCTGCAATCACGAGTTCCGCGTCATAGCTCGCCTCCACCAAACGTTCCCCCACCGGACTAAGCACAGCAGAGTGCCCCAAACCCGTGGGTCCGCGGTTTTCCCCCCGCTTTCCCCCTGGGTGTGCCATATCCGACGCCACGATGAACGCCCCGGTATCCAAGGCTCGCGCGGCGGTCAACGTGCGCCACTGATGTAGTTTCCCCGGCCCATCCGCCCAGGAAGCCGGTACCACGATCACCTCTGCACCCCGGCGCGCAAGGTCTTGGAAAAGACTGGGAAAGCGCAGGTCAAAGCAGGTGGCTACACCCACCATCACGCCATCAATCTCAAAGGTCACCGGCTTAGTGCCGGGGCGCACGGTTTCCGATTCCCGCTGGTCAAAGGCATCATAGGTGTGGATTTTGTCATAACCACGCAGCTCTCCCCCGTCCGCGATCAGCGCGGTATTCCACACGCGGTTAGTCCCCTGCGGAGTGCGATCTGCCGGGCGAAACATTCCGGCCACGATGACCAGCCCCAAGCTGCGTGCAAGGTCATTGATTCCCGTGGCAAAGGGGCCATCGTAATCCTCCGCCTGGGTATCCAGGCAGCCAGTGCCAAAGGCCTGAGAGGTGGCCTCAGGGAAGATCACCATGCGGGCACCGCGCTCGGCGGCGCGCTGGGCATAGTCCTGCACAATGCGGAGGTTTTTCACCAGGCTCTGCGTAGCCTGTATTTGGGCCAGTGCGATGCGCATGCACTCAGCCTATGTGGACAACTACCGTTTATCCACAACTTCGCCCTCGGTTCCTTTCCTCAGCACTATCATTCGCGCTGTACTCGTGGGCATGAACGAACTACGCCTTCCCGAGGTATTCCTCCACCGCCTCCGCGCCACCACCACACACTTCCCCGGAGCCATGCCACACCTACCCGGTTCTTCCCTCACCGCTCAGGCTCTTCGCGCCGCCACGGCCTCCTGGGAACACAGCCTGTTGCGCGCCGCCGAGGCCCGCCAGCGCTTACTGGGTGACCTCACCCTCTTTTGTTCCCGCGCCCAAGCTACCGACGAAAGCATGGCTCAATGTCTGCGCTAACTCCACTCAATTCCGCCGATATGGACCGCACCGCCTCACATACCTCCATCCTGGCCAGGCACACCGCCACCGCTTCTACCCAAGAGCGCTCTCAAAATATCTCCCTGCGCGGGGCCAATCCTCTCGGGGCACCTCTCCTTGCGCTAGATCGCCTTGACGATGCCTCTTCTCCCTGGGCAATCGGAGCCAAGCAAATGCAAAAGGTAGCACATGTGCTCATCCGCACCAGTGGGCTGCAAAAAGAATTAGAGCAGGCCACGGAGCGCCTGCTTTCGCTCTCCAACCATTCCCTCGTGCTCACTGGAGCAACTCAGGCCATTTCCTCCCTCGGGGCGGTATTGGATTGGCACTGCGCCAGGGAAATAACTCGCCTGTGTACTCCCGTGGCTGCCCCGCCGCTCCACCGCCTAGGTTCCATGGCGGATCTCTCCCTTGACGCAATTCACGAAGCCACCCTGCTCGCTGCCCCGCAGTGGCGTGACCTAGCGGAGAAATACCCGGAAGCGCGCTTTATCGAGGCTGGCGCCAACACCGTGGCCGTGGCCTTTGGCGATCTTGATTCTTCGGCCTCCGTGACCACCTTCGTAGCTGGTACCGGTTCCTCCGATACTTCTGGCTGGCCCACCCATCTAGAACGAGGACGCACCATCGCCGCCGCCACGGGTGGAGCCTCCGTGGTGTGGTTAGGATATTCCGCTCCTTCCACCGTGCCCCATGCCATTGCCACACAACCAGCCCAAGCCGGTGCCCAGGCACTACAGCGCTTTCAACGCGACCTCGCCGCCCGCAATCCCACCCAAAGACGGGTGGTGTTGGGGTACAGCTACGGTTCCGTGGTAGTGGGACAAGCCTCAAGCACAGGGTTACTCACTGATGCCGTGGTACTCGTGGGCTCCCCCGGTGCTGTACTACCTCGCGCCTCACAATTTCGGTTACACGGCAATGGCCCTGGCAGCGTCCATGCGCTCACCGCCCCCGGTGACCCCATTGATCTCACCGCCACCAATTACGGCGGAATACACGGTGTAGACCCCACCTCCCCGCAATTCGGAGCTACGGTGTGGCCGGTTTCTCCTGGGGATCACTCCTCTTATTGGAATGATCCCCAGGTGCACCGCGCACTTCGGGAAATAGCTAACCCCGATTCCCCCGGTGTTCGCCGCGACGCCGAACCTTCGGGCTCCACATCACCACCGCCGTAGACCGGGGCACATGCACGAGTTCCCCACCCCGTATGGAATGGTGTGCCCGCATGTTTTCGTTTTCTGCGCGCAACTGCGCCACCTCAGCTTTAAGTTCCTCGTTCTGCCTCGTCAAGGCGATTATCGCTTTAATACCCGCGAGGTTCACGCCATCTTCCTGGCTGAGCTTTTGAATGTGGCGCAGCATTTCTACATCGGCACGGGAATAGCGGCGCCCTCCACCGCTGGTACGCGCCGGAGTCACCAACCCCATGCGGTCATAAGTACGGAGGGTTTGAGCGTGCATCCCGGAAAGTTCGGCAGCCACGGAGATCACAAAAACCTCCTCCGTCCCCTGCCTCTGGGAAGATTGCTGCGCACTAGTCATGCTACTTCGCCCCTTCCCAATCAGTGCGGGGGTTGAACCCGGATTCTCGCTCCGCCTGGGCATAGGTGCGCAGGGCACTGGTGGCCGCGGCATCCAGGTTGGTGGGCACCTTAACCTGTACCTTCACCCGCAGATCACCGTTCTTAATGCCTCGCCCACGCACGCGCAGCGTGCGCCCATCACGGGTACCAGCAGGAACTTTCACCCGCACCGGCGAATCCAGGGTAGGCACGGTAATCGTGTCACCCAGGGCCAATTCCGCAAAGGAAACCGGCACGGTCACCTCTAGGTCGTCCCCAGAGCGGGTAAACACGGGGTCAGGGCGCACGTGTACCGTCACGAAGAGATCGCCGGAGGGCTTGCCATTGGGGCCTGCCTCTCCTTGGCCTGCCAGGCGCACTTTTTGCCCGTCAATCACTCCGGCCGGGATACGCACCGTAATCGAGCGAGTCCGATGCACCGTGCCGCTGCCCTGGCACGTGGGGCAGGGATCCTCAATGATCTCCCCGGTGCCACCGCAGACGCTACAGGGAGCGGATAGCCCGAAGGCGCCCCGCTGCTCCGAGGTAAAACCCGTGCCCTGGCATGCCTGGCAAGTGGTGGGGTGGCCGGACTTAGAGCCCGAGCCGTGGCAGGTATTGCAAGGGGCCTCGCCGCTTAGTTGAAGGGGAAGAGTGGCCCCCTTCGCCGCTTCCCGGAAGTCGAGCGTGATATCCGTTTCGACGTCCGCTCCCCTGGTCGGCCGAGCTGATTGGCGAGGATTCCCGCCGCGACCAAAGAAGCTACCGAAGATGTCACCAAGACCGCCCTCTGGAGAATAACCTCCGCCTTGTCCAAAGAAGTCCGAGGCTTGGAAGTTCCCCGCCGTCCCGGACGAGCGAAACCCGCCCGGAAAACCGGAGCCTCCTAACCCGCCACTGCCGAGCATGGCACGAAAATCATCGTATTCCTTGCGCTTAGCCTCATCGCCTACGACGTCGTATGCCTCGGCGGCTTTCTTAAAGCGTTCCTCGGCTACCTTATCCCCCGGCTTTTTATCCGGGTGATTCTCGCGGGCGATTTTTCGATACGCCTTTTTAATATCCTCCTGGCTTGCGGACGAGGAGACTCCCAGGTCCGCGTAATAGTTCTTTTCTGCCCATTCGCGCTCAGCCACTGGGCATCTCCTCCTTTCTTGCTTTTAAGAAAAACGGCACCGCTGGTCGAATAAAAGCGATCAGCGGTGCCGAGAAATCTCCGCGCTAATTATTCTGCGGGATCAGCGATCATCACCATCGCGTGTCGGATGGTCTTATCACCCAGGCGGTACCCCTGGCGGAGCACCGTACCCAGAATCTTCTCGTCCCCGGAGGAACTATCCTGCACGGCTTCATGCAGTTCAGGGTCAAAGCCCTCTCCCTCCTCACCAAAGGCCACCAGGCCCAGGGAATCAAGGGTGGAGTGGAACTTCTCGGAGAAGGCCTTGAGCGGACCTTCTTCCAGATCACCGTGCTGCTTAGCCAGGGCCAGATCATCCATGATGGGCAGCAACTGAGAGACCACGGAGGCGCGAGCGGCCTCCACGGCTGCCTGGCGCTCGCGGGTAGAGCGGCGTCGATAGTTGGCGTACTCTGCCGTCACGCGCTGGAGATCCTCGGTGAGTTCCGCTACCGGATCGGCGGCTGGTTCCTCCGCCTCGGGAGCTTCCTCAGCGGTTTCCAAAGGGGTCTCCTCGACGTTCTCCGGCTCTTCGGTTGCGTCGTCGTTCTGGGTCACTTCTTGTCACCCTCTTCGTCCACAACCTCGGCGTCCACAACGTCGTCGTTGGCGGCACCCTCAGCATCAGCAGCGCCCTGCTTAGCTGCCTCAGCCTCATAGATGGCTTTGCCCATCTCCTGGGACTCGGTGTTCAGCTTCTCCACAGCGGCCTTGATGGCCTCCAGGTCGTCGCCCTTGAGGGCTTCTTCCACCTCAGTGGCAGCGGCCTCCACCTTGGTCTTGGTTTCCTCGGAAACCTTATCCGCGTTATCTTCCAGGAACTTGCGGGTCTGGTAGGCGGTGGACTCCGCGGCGTTGCGGGTCTCCTGCTCCTCGCGGCGCTTCTTATCCTCCTCGGCGTGGGCCTCCGCATCCTTGACCATGCGGTCAATCTCCTCCTGGGAAAGGCCAGAACCATCCTGGATGGTGATGGTGTTCTCCTTACCTGTGCCCTTATCCTTGGCAGTCACGTGCACAATGCCGTTGGCGTCAATGTCAAAGGTCACCTCGATCTGCGGCACTCCGCGCGGGGCGGGAGCGATACCACCGAGTTCGAAGGAGCCGAGCAGCTTGTTAGCTGCGGCCATCTCACGCTCACCCTGGAACACCTGAATCTGTACGGAGGGCTGGTTGTCCTCGGCGGTGGTGAAGGTTTCCGAGCGCTTAGTGGGGATCGTGGTGTTGCGCTCGATGAGCTTGGTCATCACTCCGCCCTTGGTCTCAATGCCAAGGGAGAGCGGAGTGACGTCGAGAAGCAGCACGTCCTTGACCTCGCCGCGCAGCACGCCGGCCTGCAAAGCGGCACCCACGGCCACGACCTCATCGGGGTTCACGCCCTTGTTCGGCTCCTTGCCGCCGGTGAGTTCCTTAACCAAATCGGTCACGGCAGGCATACGAGTGGAACCACCCACGAGCACCACCTGGTCAATGTCGGAGACCTTCATATCCGCGTCCGCAAGCACCTGGTTAAAGGGCTTCTTGGTGCGGTCGAGCAGATCCTGGGTGATGCGCTGGAACTCGGCGCGGGAAAGGGTCTCGTCGAGGAAGAGGGGGTTCTTCTCGGCGTCCACGGTGATGTAGGGCAGGTTGATGGTGGCCTGCTGGGAAGAGGAAAGTTCAATCTTCGCCTTCTCCGCAGCCTCGCGCAGGCGCTGGAGGGCCATCTTATCCTTGGTCAGGTCAATGCCGTTGCTGGCCTTGAACTTCTCCGCCAGCCAATCCACGATGCGCTGGTCCCAGTCATCGCCGCCGAGCTGGTTATCACCGGCGGTGGCGCGCACCTCCACCACGCCGTCACCGATCTCCAGCAGGGAAACGTCAAAGGTACCGCCACCGAGGTCAAATACGAGGATGGTCTGCTCCTCGTCATTCTTCTCCAGTCCGTAGGCCAGGGCCGCTGCGGTGGGCTCATTGACGATACGCAGCACATTCAGGCCCGCGATCTGGCCAGCTTCCTTAGTGGCCTGGCGCTGGGCGTCCTCAAAGTAAGCCGGGACGGTAATCACGGCGTCGGTAACGTCCTCACCCAAGTAAGCCTCCGCGTCCCTCTTGAGCTTTTGCAGGGTACGAGCGGAAATTTCCTGTGGGGTGTACTTCTTCTCGTCGATGTCCACGTGCCAATCATTTTCACCGATGTGGCGCTTCACGGAGCGGATGGTTCGATCCACGTTGGTCACGGCCTGGTTCTTAGCGGACTGTCCCACCAGCACCTCACCGTTCTTAGCGAAGGCCACCACGGAAGGCGTGGTGCGCGAGCCCTCGGCGTTCGCAATAACGGTGGGCTCGCCACCTTCTAGCACGGATACCACCGAGTTCGTGGTACCCAAGTCAATTCCTACTGCACGTCCCATTATCTTTTCCTCCTGATTGAATATGTATTCCAGTTGAGTGCCGCACCTTGACTGTGCACCGCTCAACTCCGGCACCCATCATAACAGACGAGCACAACAATCATTGAGTCGGCCACACTCAAGCCTACATCTACCCCAACGCCACCCCCTTCAAAGTTGTTCCCACTCCGCTCAATTTTTTTACACAGCATTAGCACTCCATCAAGCAGCCTTACCGAACGTCAGGCAATTCCACACTCAAGAGAGCACGGGCCACCGAGAAACCCAGAGTGGACCATCACCCATTTGGGGGTGATAATGGCGAGACAAATGCCACATCCAGTTACTTTCCAGCCACCCCACAAAGTGGGAGAAACGTCCTAATACCCCTGGTCAACCGCCCCCTCGAGTGATTCCACTCTCCCCCAAGCCCAAATAAACACGGGTTCACAATATGCACCTTCTCATATAGGTTCCGCCTTATGGCACAGCACATACCAAACGAGTGCCCCGCTCTTATTCCCACACCGAGGGAGGGCACTGCATCACCACTTCTCCCCCGCCAACGAACTCGTCGGCGCATCAAAAAGGGAAAGACATCCCGTAAAAACCGTGGTCATGTGCATCCCGATGAGCACACCGGCCTCCAGAAGTCGCTGAGCCGCCGTCAGCTCCAGATGATCGCCATCGGTTCCGCCATTGGCACCGGGCTCTTCCTGGGCACAGGCGCGCGCCTGGAACAGGCCGGGCCCGCCCTGGCGCTCCTCTATCTCATCTGTGGCCTCTTCGGCTACCTCATCCTGCGTTCCCTGGGCGAGCTCATTGTGTACCGGCCTACCTCCGGTTCCTTTGTCTCCTATGCCAGGGAGTTCTTTGGGGAGAAAGCCGCCTATACCGCGGGGTGGATGTATTGGTTTAACTGGGCCATGACCGCCGTGGCTGACGGCACTGCCATCGCCATTTACATCAAGTGGTTCGGTCAGTACAGCGATTTCATCAACCAACTCCCCCAGTGGTTGCTGGCGCTAGCCGTGGTACTGGGCGTGCTGGGGCTGAACCTAGTCTCAGTGAAGGTCTTTGGAGAGTTGGAGTTTTGGTTCTCCGCCGTGAAGGTCGGCGCGCTGATTCTCTTCCTCATCATCGGTATCTTCTTTGTGATCTTCGGCAGCCCTAACGGGCAGCCCACGGGCATCCATCTGCTTTCCGAGGGCGGCGGGGTATTCCCCAATGGCCTCCTGCCCGCGCTCATTGTGGTGCAAGGCGTGGTGTTTGCCTACGCCGGTATCGAGCTCGTGGGCACCACCTCAGGCGAGGCCAAGGATGCCCGCACGGAGATCCCCAAGGCCATCAACCTGGTGATTCTGCGCATTGCGGTGTTTTACTTCGGCTCGGTTCTCCTGCTGTGTCTGCTTTTGCCCTATACCGAGTATTCTGCGGGAGAATCGCCCTTCGTCACCTTCTTCGCCTCCATCGGGGTGGATGTGGCGGCCCCCATCATGCAGCTCATTGTGATTACGGCAGCGCTCTCCTCACTGAACGCCGGGCTGTACTCCACCGGGCGCATCATGCACTCCCTGGCACTGGCGGGTTCTGCCCCCAAGTTCGCTGCCAAGCTCACCCGCTCCGGAGTGCCCTACGGGGGCATCCTGCTGACCACAGCGGTAGCACTAGTGGGGGTGGGGTTGAATTATGTGGTGCCGGAGCAAACCTTTGAGATCGTGCTCAACCTCGCCGCTTTGGGAACGATGGCTAGCTGGGCGGCCATCGCCCTATCCCACATGAAGTTCGTGGCCCTGGCTAAGAAGGGCATCTACGAACGCCCCGCGTATCAAGCGTATTTGGCGCCGTGGACAAACTATCTCACGCTGGGTTTTTTGGGCTGTGTCATCGTGCTCATGGCCTTTGACTATCCGGTGGGCACCTGGACACTCATTGTTTCCCTCCTTTTCTTCCCCATTTTGGCTTTGGGGTGGAGAGTGAACCGCAGTCGAATCATGGATGCTGTAGATGCCCGCCAGGCTGAACGCCAAGCGGGCTTGCAAGAACACGGGCATGATCGCCAGCAGGGGGATTAAGCAGCCCCACCAGACCCAGCCCCAGCAAACACTTCGATCTTCAATCAGCTCAATCAGATAAGGAGCACTGTTTTCTATGACCGGTTTCGTCGATGTCAAGTCCATGACCCAGTGGATTCAGCGCGAGGGTGTGGAAAAGATCATCAGCGGAATGATGGACTACTTGGAGCGCGATTACGAGCGCTGGCAGCGTTTTGACAAGATCCCCCGCGTGGCCAGCCACACCCCCCTCGGTGTCATCGAGCTCATGCCCACCTCCGATGGCGAGGAGTACGCCTTCAAGTACGTCAATGGGCACCCTTCCAACCCGGCGCGCGGATTCCAGACGGTGGCCGCCTTCGGCATGCTCGCGGACGTCGATAATGGTTACCCCACCTTCCTCGCGGAGATGACCCTGCTCACGGCCCTGCGCACCGCCGCTACCTCCGGCATGGTGGCCCGCCACCTGGCCCGCAAGGATTCCACGGTGATGGGCATGATCGGTGCGGGCAGCCAATCCGAGTTCCAGGCCCTCGGCATGCGTGCAGCCCTGGGGATCGAGGACATTCGCATCTATGACATTGACCCGGCTGCCGTGGATAAGTTCGTGCGCAACGTCGAGCCGCTGGGCTTCCGCGTGCACCGGGCGGCATCGGTAGCCGACGCCGTGGCGGGCGCCGATGTGATTACCACCTGCACCGCCGATAAAGCTCAGAATACGATCCTGAGCACCGAACACGTAGCCCCCGGAGTGCACCTCAACGCCGTGGGTGGGGATTGCCCCGGTAAGACGGAACTGGAGGCCGCGATTTTGGATAAGGCCGATGTGTTCGTGGAGTTCCCGGAGCAAACCCGCATTGAGGGCGAGATTCAGCAGATGCCAGCGGACTTCCCGGTAATCGAGATGTGGGAGGTCATCGCCGGTAAGCGTGAGGGCCGCACCTCTGCTGAGCAGATCACGCTCTTTGATTCCGTGGGCTTTGCCATCAATGACTTTGCCGCCCTGCGCTACCTGCGTGATTCCGTGGCCGGTTCCGATCTTGAGACCCACCTTGATCTGGTGGCCGATCCCGATGATCCCAAGGATCTATTCTCCTTGATTCCCACCTTTGCACCACTGCTCTAAACGCGCGCTGCAACGAGTATCTACCGCGTAGCGGCACCCCGCCCCGTTTCCAGGGGCGGCCATTACCCCCTCCCTTAACTCAGAGAAAGAATCACCCGATGAATACTTCTTCCCTCATCCCCACCAATTCCGGCGACGTTGAGGCCGTGGTACCCCAGGCTCTGCGTCTGGCCGAGGAATGGCTGAATCAAACCGACTCCGAATCTTCCCGCAAAGAGACCCGCGCCACCGAGCAACTAGCTGACATGGTGCGCGATCCCGAGGGTGTGCGCTTCACGATGGAGTTCGTGGATCGCGTGGCCCGCCCGGAGGATAATAAGGTGGCGGCGGCCAGTCTACGCAGCCTGGGTGAAATTCCGAGCTTCCTCGGCCCAGTGAATAAGGCGATGATGGGTCTGGGGGCCGTCGCCAGCTATGCCCTACCCGGTGTCGTGATGCTGGTGGCCCGCGCGCGCATGCGGCAGCTGGTGGGCCACCTGGTGCTCGATGCCGAGGGCGATGCCCTCAATAAGTTATTGGATAAAGCTGCAGCCCAGGGCACGCAGCTTAACCTCAATCTGCTAGGTGAAGCCGTGCTAGGCGAAAAGGAAGCCAAGGCTCGCGCCGAGCGCACCCGTCAGCTCATCCGCAACCCGCGCGTAACCTATGTGTCGGTGAAAGCATCGAGCCTGTGCGCGCAGTTGAACCACTGGGATTTTGAGGGTTCGGTAGTGCGCCTCAAGGATCGCCTGCGCCCGCTCTACCAAGAAGCCCAGGCCCGCAGCAGCAAAGTATTCATTAACCTGGACATGGAGGAATACCACGATCTGCACCTGACTATCCGGCTGTTCACCGAGCTCATCAGTGAGTCGGAATTCAAGGATCTCGAAGCTGGCATCGTGCTCCAGGCCTACCTGCCGGATACCCTGGCGGCCCTAGAAGAACTCACCGAGTTTGCTTTAAAGCGCCGCTCCGAAGGCGGCGCTCCGATCAAGGTGCGGCTGGTCAAGGGCGCAAACCTCTCGATGGAGCGAGTGGCAGCCGAAAGCCACGGCTGGAAGCAAGCCCCTTACCGCACCAAGGACGAGGTAGACGCGAACTACCTGCGCCTACTGGATTACGTTTTGCAGCCGGAGTACGCCGATGCCATCCGCATCGGCGTGGCCAGCCACAACCTCTACACACTGGCCTTGGCCTGGGAGCTGGCCGCTGCACGCGGGGTGGAGCGCCAGTTGGACGCGGAGATGCTGCAAGGCATGGCACCTGCTCAGTCTCGCGCGGTGCGCAAGGTCTTTGGCGATCTCATTCTGTACACCCCCGTTGTACACGCGGAAGACTTCGACGTAGCTATTAGCTACCTGGTGCGCCGCCTGGAGGAAAATAGCGAGAAGCAGAACTTCCTCTATTCTCTCTTCGCCCCCGAGGTGGAGGGCCCGGATCACCTCACCCCGATGGGTTCCCAAGAGGAACGCTTCCGCCGCGCGGTGGCGGAGCGGTGGAGCACCTTCGCCGGAGAGCGCCGCATTCAGAATCGCCTGGAAGAAAGTGGTGCACAGGCCCCCAAGATCGGACGCTTCATCAACGAACCGGATACCGACGCCGCCTTAGCGCCCAACCGCCTCTGGGCCTTGGAAGCCCTGGAACGCGGTGCTACCCCCATTGAGGCCGGGGAGATCACCGACCCCGCCCAGGTGGATACAGCCGTGGCGCGTGCCACCGGGCTGGCCGAGCCCTGGGGTAGTCTACCGGGCGCGCAACGCGCCGAGGTGCTGTACCGCATTGCTGATGAGCTTGCCGACGCCCGCGGTGAACTTCTAGCCACCATGAGCCACGAGGCACGCAAGACCATCGACCAGTGCGACCCAGAAATCTCCGAGGCCATCGACTTCGCTTCCTTCTACGGCCATAGCGCCGCCGCTCTAGATGATTACGCCGGGGTATTTACCCCGCACAAGGTCACCGTGGTGGTGCCCCCGTGGAACTTCCCCGTGGCGATCCCGGTAGGGGGCATGCTCTCCGCCCTGGCGGCAGGCTCGGCTGTGATTATCAAGCCCGCCCCACAGGTGGTGCGCTGCTCTGAGGTGGCGGTGTCCGCTATTCGGCGCGGTCTGGAAGCCGCCGGCCAGGACCCCGACCTCGTGCAGTTGCTGCGCACCGATGAGGGCGCAGCGGGCAAGGCCCTGATTAGCCACGAGCAGGTGGATCAGGTGATTTTGACGGGTGCCTCTGATACCGCCGCGCTTTTCCGCTCCTGGAACCCGCGTATGGCGATCTCCGCGGAGACCTCCGGCAAGAACGCCATCATCGTCACCCCGTCTGCGGACCCCGACCTCGCGGTGGCCGACCTCTATCAGTCCGCCTTCAAGCACTCCGGGCAGAAGTGCTCGGCAGCTTCTCTGGTGATCCTGGTGGGCCCGCAGGGGCGCTCCCAGCGCTTCCTAAATCAGCTTATCGACGCCGTGGAAACCCTTCAGGTGGGCCCCGGCACCGAGGTTTCCACCACCATGAACGGACTCATCGAGCCGCCGAGCGAGAAGCTGCTGCGCGGTCTGACCCAATTGGAGCCGGGGGAGAACTGGCTGGTCAAGCCCAAGAAGCTCGATGAGGAGGGGCTGCTGTGGTCCCCTGGTATCCGCGATAACGTCAAGCCCGGTTCCTGGTACCACACCCACGAGTGCTTCGGCCCCGTGCTGGGAATCATGCACGCGGAAACCCTGGCAGAGGCCGTGGAGTGGCAAAACTCCACCGGCTTTGGACTCACCGGCGGTATTCATTCTCTGGACGATAACGAGATCGCCTACTGGTTGGAGCACGTGGAGGTGGGTAACGCCTATGTCAACCGCGGTATCACTGGCGCCATCGTGCAACGCCAGCCCTTCGGCGGTTGGAAGAACTCGGTGGTGGGACCCGGCGCGAAGGCCGGTGGGCCCAACTACGTGGCTCAGTTTGGTACCTGGGCGGATGGTCCGCTGCTCGCCCGCAACGTGACCGTCTCCCCCGCCGTAGTGGCCCTGCTCAATCAGTTCGACGATGATCTCTCCGAATCTGATCGCGCCTGGCTGTGGCGCGCAGCTGAGCTCGATGCCGTGGCCTGGCGCGAGGAGTTTGGTGTGCAGCACGATCCCACGGGGCTGGTATCGGAGGCCAATATCTTCCGCTACCGCCGCCTCCTAGAGCCGCTGCGCCTGCGTGTGGGGGCTGGCTATGAGCTACGCGACGTCGTACGTCTGCTTCTGGCCTCCGCTGTCACGGGGGTGGCTCTGGACATCTCCACCACCAGTGAGCTGGCCCCTGAGTTGCGTCGCGCTGGCGCTGAGGTTCGTGTGGCCAGCGACGAAGCCTACGCGCGCGGAATCACGCAGGCTTCCTCCGCAAGGGTGCGCACCCTGGGCAAGGTAGACCAGGAGCTCTACGTCGCGGCCGCGAAATCTCAGTCCGTGGTGCTAGATAAACCCGTGGTAGCCGATGGCCGCCGCGAATTACTGCCCTTCCTCTTGGAACAAGCAGTATCGGTGACCATGCACCGCTTTGGTATTCCCACGCAGGTAGGACACATCGAGCGCTAAGGTAGGCTGGGGCTTCTTGAATCCCTATACCGTGAGGAGCCCCATGAACCGCCGTCTGGCCCTGATCCCTGTCGCCTGCGCCGCTCTGGCGCTGAGTGCATGCAGCAGCGAGGATGAAAACCCGATTACCACGGAGTTTGTGACCATCACCGAGGAGGCACCGGCCCCCTCTACTGCTGCCGATGATGACAAGGACGACCCCGCTGAGGCGATTGTGGCGACCGACGGTGCTCTCGCCGCCATCCAGGACGCGCTGACCACCTATCCCGATGGGATCATTACCGAGCTGGATCGTGAAGGTGATTCTTACGAGATTGACCTCATCTCCGGGGAGGATCACCTCAATCTCCGCGTAGATGCTCGCGGCAAGGTCACCGAAGAGGGTCGGGATAATGACGACGATGACGACCACACCCAGGCGGCCGCTGCCACCGTGACTGCCGTCCAGGCTGCCCAGGAGGCTCTGAATCAGCAGCCCGAGGGAGTGATCGACAGCCTCTCCTTAGATGAGGAGGATGGTAACCTGGTGTGGGAGATCGACCTCGACGATGCCGAGGGCAATGACCTTGCTGAGCTAAAGATTCCCGCAGTATAAGAGGGGATCGCTTGCGGCCTGCTGTCTTTCATGACGGCAGGCCTGTTGTGTTTTTAGGAAGTGGCACGGCGATCATGAGCAATCCCCAACAAAATGACATAAGTCGCATAACCTTCCCCGGCTGAATCACTTCCCTTAACCTTACCTTGCCCAGATAGGGTTATCGGAATCACAGGAAGGTTTATTTCACATGCAGCACACTAGAAGAAGGTTTGTTGCCGCCCTCGGCTCCGCTGCCGTAACGCTGGGAGCCACCATCGCGGTTCCCGGCACCGCCACAGCACTCTCCAGCAATTGCCATGCATGGCTTGTCAATGGCGTTGGCAGTACACATGCAGAAGGCCTCTGCTACTCGCTTGGAAGGGACGACTCTCGATCTTGAGGCAGGCTCGGACTATCACTCCGGATGATTCACCGATATCGGCGCCCACCACTCAACCCATAAGTGGTCCTTCAACCCTCACTACCCCGCCAATGGTTGGCCACGTTCCGCCCGCGTGGATCTCGGCCCAGTCACACCCACACGTCCCACGGATTACCCTCGTGCTACCAGCGGCCACGGCGCGGAATGCTTCCCTCAACACACCGGGGAACGTATCGAACTCCCTGTATGCGATCACGCCCCGCTAGGACTCATAGGACTAGCCGATTCTCCCCGCGCCGCGGAACTCATCAACCACGCCGGGGAGGAATACATGACCTCCGGCAGTGGCAGTCTCGTATTCTTCCGCTCCGCCACTGGAACCTTTGAAGGTGGCACCGTGATACCAGGCCTCACGGCCATCCCCCTCTTAGATAACGAACTCACTCCCAATATCGTGCTAGGTATCGACTCCCCCGAGGCACGCAAACTAGGTTTGGTGCCATCCGCCCTCAGTAGAGTAATCATCCCCGAGTTCTCCTCCTTCTCCCCAGAGCAACAACGCGAGTTCAAAGCAGTGCTCATCGGGCAAGCCAGCTATAGCCACCTTTATCAGGCGGAGGGGCCACAAATGCAGGCTCTCCGTACGGAGCACATGCTACATCCGCTTACCGCCAGCACCATCGCACTCATCGCCCTCACCGCCCTGGTCATGCTGCATCGCCAGCAGCAACGCCCGCTGCGTCGCGTGTTGACGGACTCCAGCGCCAGCCGCTATTCCCTGCTTGCGCTCCTATTCCCCACACTCGGCCCGTGGTTTCTAGCCCTGATCACGGGATCCTTAGTAGGGGTCTTGGCTACACAAGACATGTCCTTCCTTAACAATCCTGGCAGGATTTTCTCCTTCGGATTGTGGTGGGCTGCACCTATAGCTGCGGCAGTGGGAGGAGGCTTTATCGCCAGCGTAGGCGCCCTCGTATCAAAAAAAGAGTAATTGCCGTAGCCTAATGAAACTATGAGCAAAAATAACAAACACAGGCCCGTGGGAGCTGACGACGCCGCCCGCGTCTCACCTCCCACGCGGCCCGATGAGGAAGCCACCCAACGGCTCACCAAGGATTTTCCCGCTGCGGTGGAATCACTGGCAGAAAAACCAGTCTCAGATGAAAACCCCTCCGAGGAAATAGAGCGCACCATCACTGATCGCTCCGTTATTTTAGGCCAGGATGGGCGCTGGCTATCCGGATGGGCTCTACGCTTCATCATCCTCGTGGTAGCGGGCGCTATCCTGTGGAAAGGCCTGGGCATGATCTGGGTGGGGCTTTTCCCCGTTCTTCTAGCTCTCATCATCTGCACCGTCTTGTGGCCTCCTGTCTCCTTCCTTCGGAAATACAAAGTTCCTCCAGCGCTGGCCACCATCATCACCATGCTGGGCTCCATTGCCGTAGTGGCCGGAGTCTTTGCCGCCATAGCCCCTTCCGTAGCCAAACAAATACCCGAACTTGTTAATCGCGCTACCGAGGGAATTAATCATCTGCAAAACTGGGTTCAGGGGCCACCCTTGAATATAGAACTAGGAGAATTCGATGGGATGATACAGGAAATCACCTCCATGCTCCAATCTCAGGGATCGCAAATCGCCTCAGGCGTATTCTCTGGAATTTCCTCTGCAACTTCCGGGGCCGTCACCGTGGTGGTAGCACTCGTACTCACCTTCTTCTTCCTCAAAGACGGCACGCGATTTTTACCCATGATGCGTCAATACACCGGCGGCAACGTTGGCTGGCATCTCACCGAGATCCTTTCCCGATCATGGAACACCCTGGCCGGCTTCATCCGCGCTCAAGCATTGGTTTCCTTCGTCGATGCCTTATTCATCGGCCTCGGCCTTGTGATCCTCCAAGTCCCCTTGGCCCTTGCCCTAGCAATCATCACCTTTTTTGCTGGCTTCATTCCCATCATCGGTGCTTTCACCGCTGGTGCCCTCGCCGTCATCATTGCATTAGTGTCCAATGGCCTTACCAACGCAATATTGGTTCTGGTACTCATCATCGCTGTACAGCAACTTGAGGGGAATATCTTGCAACCCATCATTCAATCTAAGGCCATGAATCTCCACGCTGCCATCGTGCTGCTTTCTGTCACGGTGGGCTCCGCGCTCTTCGGCATCATTGGTGCATTCCTCGCCGTACCCGTGGCTGCGGTATTCGCGGTGTGGGTCCGCTACCATTCCGAGATGGTCGCTCTACGAGCCAGAGAAATTACTATCGACGATATACAGATTGCCACAGCTCAAGGTGGCACCATCACCGCCTCAGAAGGATTCCATGCCGTACGCAAGCACCTAGGAAGAATTACCAGGAAGGATTAAATCTTCTCCACAACAAAGTGCATGGCACCGAAAAGGGTAGGGGAATTTTGGATAAATTAAGCGACTTCAAATAAAAGCTGGAGCGTTAGTAAAACACTCCTACCCCAGGAAAACATGTAAATTAAGCCTCACCCAATTGCAGGCAATACGGTAAGCATGGAGTAAGATTTACCACCCAGCAACAGGGAGGCCTATAATATTCCCTACCATCGCCAGCCCTGGCGAATCCAACCTTTCAGAGAGCACGCATCAAGGTTGCTCTATCTTCCTAAGATGCCAAACAGAACCTATACCTGTACACACACTACAGGTTGCCTGCCGCCTCCACATCCCAGCCAGAACTTCCCATAACAAAGATGGCCGTCGCTCTCAAGCTGCACTATTGATCAAGATCTACAGCAGCCCCTGGCCAGATCGACAATTCACCGATCGACGCAGTGATTTCATTCCTCTTACAGGAGCTATAACGCTTCTTTAGCATCTTGCCATTCCCCTCTCACACAGAAGACACTCGCAGTACTTCTAGCGCTCTCCAGCACAAGGACTCAGATCCACATCAGCATAAACAAGCTGCATGTCCGGTCAAGATTTCCCGCCCTAAGACACAAAAGAAAGGCACTCCATTACGGAGTGCCTTTCTCAATCATCGACGATGGTGTTAAGACACCATGCGCTCGTTAAATGTGGGCGGGGAGGGACTCATCCCACACTAACGAACCGGAAGGAATCGCCTTAATCGAACGACGCGGAGTCTTAGGCGCTACCGGAGTACCCACATCCGGCTCACCCTCAATAACCTCCACGGAATTACGCTCCCGCTTCTTATCCAGCACAGTCTTCGAAACAGAATCCTTCGACTCAGACTTTGCCTTCGGAGACTCCGGCTTGGGCTGCTCAGCGGGCTTGCCCGGCTCGGGCTTACCCGCGGGCTTCGGCTTCACCGACTCACCCGGCTTCGGAGTCACCGCATGAGCAGGATCATCATTCGACACAACCTTCTCACCCGGCTTGTGCTCCACACCATCCTCATCAACCCACGGAATCTCCTTACCAGACTCATCCACCGGAACGCCCTCAGCCTTAGCAACATCCTTATGCTTCACATCCGACTCCGGCAAAACCAACTCACCAGTAAACGTCTCAGACGCACCCACCTTCAAAAGATCAATCTTCTCCGGCGCAATACCAGTGACATCACCAACACCCTCAACCGTCTCATCCGAAAGCACCACATCCTTGAGATCCACGTTCCCAGTGTTCTTCACCACAAACGTCACCTCAGCCTTCTCACCCGGCTCCAACTCCTCAGCAGCATCCCACTCCTGAGAATCATTACCATTGATGTACTTCTTCAACTCCAACTTCGGAGTCTTAGGAGCCTCCGGCTCCGGAGTCTCCAGCTCAACCTTCTCAGGCGTAGGCTCCGGCGTTGAAGAAATCGCAGAGGTAGGACTCGGAACAGGTTTCGGCTCGGTATCGGTGGGCTCCTCAGAAGACTCATCCGAAGGAGTCTGTGGCTTCACAGGGTTCTCCTCAGCAGTAGCAGTGGCTTCCGATGGCTTCTCGTTCTTGGTTTCCTTGGATTCAACCGTCTGGTCTTCGTCCTCGATGTCATGGTGCACCGCCACAACAGCCTCACGAGTCACCGACTTCGGCAACTCCACAATGCCACCATGAGCAGGCTCACCATCAAGAACCTCATCAGAAGCCCTCTGCGCCAACGCATCCTCATCCTTCGAAGACAACGTCTCAAACGCCACAGCAGCAGCAACAGGCTCAGTCACACCATCATCAACCTTGATCGGAACAACCTGCTCACCAGAAGCAGACTCCGGCGTAAAGGTCACAGAACCCTCACCCACCACAGTCTTACCATCAGCCTTATCCACCAACTGAGCATCCAACGTGTACTGCTTACCCGGCACCAAATCCTTATAAGAAACAGTGTCATTCACAGTCACACCAGGCTTCACAGCCTCCGCATCACCATCAAACTCAGCCACCGTCTCCAAAGACGGCTCCAAGCTCTCCGGAGTCGTGGCATGAGCCTGATCCTCATCAGACTTCACCGGCTCCTCAGGCTCATTGACCACAGGATTACCCTGCTCATCCTTCTGCGGCTGACCCTTGTCATCAACCGGGGTATACGCCGTGGGCTCACCCTCGTCATCAACCGGGACACCAGCAACATCAGCCTTATCCGCATGCAACTTACCCGCAGCCGGAGCCTTCAGATCGCCCACAAAGACCATCTTCTCGCCCGACTTCAACAGCTTCTGCTTCTCAGCATCCACCGCACGAATATTGCTCACCTGCGGAGTCTCATCATCCACACCAGCCTCAGTGCCATCAACAGCATTCTTAAACGCCTCCTTGATAGCAGCATCCGACAACTGCAGATCCTTCAGATCCAACGCACCGGTGTTCTCCACCACGAACGCAACCGTCAAATCCTCATCAGCCTTGCCAGCCTTATGCGCCTGCTCAACCGTCTGAGAATCATTCAACGCCTCAGCCTCAGCCACCGACAACGAATCAGCATTCTCCGCCTTCGCACCGATGTACTTCTTCAGCTTCACATCCGCAGTCTTGACCGGCTCCGACGTGACCGTCTGAGCATCATCATTGGGATCCTTGTGATCAGCAATCACCTCACCAGAAGGCTTCGAACCATCCGTCAACTTCTCCGCACGGTTCTCCTGCGCCTCAGCATCCTGAGACGTCAACGTCTCAAACGCCACAGCAGACTCCACAGGCGCCTTCACATCATCATTCACCACAATCGGAACAACGACTTCACCATCACCAGACTCAGAAGCAGTGAACTCCACAGAACCAGTGCCCACCACCGTCTTACCGTCAGCCTTATCAACCAACTCCGCAGACAGCTTATACTTCTTACCCGGCACCAAATCCTTATACGTCACAGTGTCATTCACCGTGGCACCAGCAACCACACGCTTAGCACCATCAGCAAAATCAGCCGACGTACCAATCACAGGACTCTTCGGAGCAGGACGCTCCGTAGTCACCGAGGTAGTAGGAGTATCCGAAGTAGGTACTTCAGTCTTCGGCTCCTCCGGCTTGGGCTCCACGGCCACACCAGGCTGGTCAATCGGAATCATCCGTTGTCCATTGCCCTTTCCACCTTCAGGACCAACATAGACAATATACGAGCCCTTCTTGGCCCGATAATCTATATCCGCTACCTTCCGCACACCCTGGCCATTGTTTCTGGCTTCAAAACCCGTAAGTTTAGTAAATTCCTCAGGAGTGGGGCGGCCACGATGAGAATTCGACGCTTTCACGCCTTCAACAATTACGTTAGAAGCGTACTGAGCAGGAGTTAAACCGCTTTCCGTCCTTCTCGTCGTATCACCAAGCAACGCCTGCACATAAATATTGTACGTCGCAGCTTTATCATATTCCCCATTGTTATATGCATCAACAAGGGATTTAACCATAAACATCGCCGCATCTACGCGCTCCGGCTCGATGTCTAACTTCTTCGCATTTTCTTTTCTATAAACAGCGCGCCAATCCTGGGTCGGCAAAGGAAGCCCCAGGTCAATACACCAACCAAAGCCAGCATTACTATTAGGGTTACCAGCCTCACTCCTGGCGGCACCGCCGCCATAAATAAGGTTACCCTTTTCCGCACCACCGCTGTCGAGGATGTCATACCCCTGACATCCCACTCATCAGTTCGGGGTGTATAACTTGCAGACTCTTCCGCATACGCATGTGACTGCGGCACGATCACAGAACCAACAATGGCAACCATGAAGGCAAAAAGGAAAACGCTAATCTTCCTCATTGACCCAAATATGCCACGGGTATTTTTATGATCAAACAAGAGCTCCACCTCCAAACTCTAGCCCATTTCGGGGGTATCGAAACATCTTCTTTCCTATCTTAGGCACACTGATACCACTGACGTGGGCATTTTAGCACAAAATCTACGCCACACCACCCGCAGGGGACGCCCACCTCTCCAACACCCCAGTTGGCCTACTCAAACCTAAGCAGCACAAGAAGCCTGTACATCCGAGGAGCCACGTGAACGCAGGATTTGTTTCTGCATGCGCATCCACCCCATCAACGACGCCCCTATACCAGCAGCAAGGGTGATCGCCTGGAGTAACCATACAGTTTCCCCACCCATACCAAATACTTGTGCCACTACCCCTACATTGAGAAGGACCAAGAGAGTGCCCACTGCTGCACCTAAAATAACAGTATTCATGCGGTTTACGAGCCATGCAGCAATAGGTGCCGCAATTACACCCCCCACCAGCAAAGCAAATACTAGCACGAAGTGTGCCGCCAAATCCTCCCATAAGCCAAGAACAAACCCCAACACAGCCGCTGCCGTCACCAGAAATTCAGCAGTATTCACTGTGCCCACTACTCGGCGCGGTTCCGTGCGCCCTAAAGTGAGCAATGTCGAAGTAGTCACTGGCCCCCAACCGCCACCACCGGTAGCGTCAATAAAGCCCCCGAAGAAGCCTAATCCTCCCAAAAAGCCTGGATGGTGCGGCCTACTGCCAAATTTCTGAGGAGCAAAACGGCTAAAGCGCCACAGCAAGTTCATCCCAATAACTAACAGAATGGCAGCAGTAATGGGGCGTGCCGCTTCCGTAGAAATCCGCGCCAGGACCGTCGCACCGAGGAAGGACCCTACGGCACCTGGCCCCCCAAGAAAAAGCACCACCTTCCAATCCACATTGCCAAACTTCCAGTGGCTAATTCCCGAGGCCAGAGTAGTGCCCAGTTCCGCGGTATGAACCACCGCACTAGCTTGAGCTGGCCCAATCCCAGCCAAGGCAATAAGGAAAGTGGTGGAGGTAGCACCAAATCCCATGCCAAGGCCCCCATCAACTAGTTGAGCAGCAAAACCTCCCAAACATACCAAAATCAAAGTACGCATCAGCCAGATCTCCTTGCGTGTTCATATCTGCGGGCGACAACCTCCGCAAGGCGAGACCCCAAAGGAAGAGAGTAAGAAAAGGCGCACCCAGAGTTCATAGCCAGGTCAAAGAGCAATCCCGGAGCCACAAAGAGGGGAAGAAGATGTACCCGAGAATATTTTTGAGTGATTTTTTGTAGCGCCTCCAGCCCTCCCCTAGTTGCAAAGAGTGTGGTCACTGAATATCCAGCGCGTTTCGCCACCGTGACCCCAAGTGCTCGCATTCTCTCATTAGCCACCTGATCAGAAGAACCCACTGCCCATAACACCACGTGGATCGGAGAATCCGTATCTTCTTTGATTACCTGGACTAAGAGAGAAGCAATCTCATCACCCAGCCCCAGCGGGGGCGCCAGCATAAGCTGCACCCCCAAATCAGAAGCATCATGAAGAGCACGAGGAGCATCATGGCGGGCATGATAGGCGTCGGTAAAAAGCAAGGGAACCACAATGGCATGTCGATGTCCCTGGCGAGCAAGTTCAGTAACCACATCGCGTAGAACAGGGCGCTGAAGTTCAAGATATGCGGATACCGCAGTCTCACCTAAACACGATCCTGCTGCTGCCGTAAGATTATCTATCACCGCAGCAGTTCCCTCATGGCGTGATCCATGCGCCAAAGTGATGAGCGTCATGATTTATCCCCTATATTTCTCCGCGCGATCCCACAAGACCAGCGGCTAACGTATCGCCCGTGGAGGCGTCGATAAGCAAGAAAGAACCCACTGCGCCTCGTGCGGCATAGTCTTCTATCGGCAGAGATCTCGCCAATTCAATATTGACTACTGCTATGTCATTAAGCCGTACTCGATCAATATCAGAAATAAGAGCACCACTATCAATATCCACTACCCCGGTGATGCCCGTAATACGAGCTTTTTCCAGCGCTGTACCATAGCGCAGTTTGAATAGCGCTCCGGGGCGAAGCTCCGCCTCAGAAAGCCCCACCACCGTGGCAGAGAAAGAGCGTCGATCCTCTGGGCGCTCTTCCGATGCTAATAGATCGCCTCGCACAAGGTCGATCTCATCAACCAGACGCAGCACCACAGACTGCCCAGCACGAGCATGGTCCACAGAGCCATCGGCAGTATCAATATTGCTTATCCGGGTTAGCCTCCCACCGGGGGTGGAGATAATATCTCCCACTGCCACCCTGCCTGCTTCCACACGCCCCGCATATCCGCGGTAATCTTGGGAATGCTCGCGGATCACGTGCTGCACGGGAAAGCGCAGCGGTAATTCTTGAGCTCGCCCTCCAGCAACCGGAATGGATTCCAGCACCTCTAGCACTGTGGGGCCGGTGTACCAGTCCATCTGCGTGGAAGGCTCCACCACGTTATCTCCGCGCAATGCAGAAATCGGCACCATCTGAATATCCGAGATGCCTAATTGCTGCGCCACCCCCAAACATTCTGCCTCGATAGCGCGGAATATTTCTTCTGAATAATCCACCAGGTCAATCTTGTTCACTGCCAACACCGCATGTCGGATTCCCAGTAACCCAGCCACGGTGAGATGACGCCGAGTTTGCTCCACCACGCCATGCCGCGCATCTACCAAGAGCACCACCGCCTGCGAGGTACTCATACCAGTGACGGTATTGCGAGTGTACTGCACATGGCCAGGAGTATCGGCCAGAATGAAGGTACGCTTTCCGGTGGCAAAGTAGCGATAGGCGACGTCGATAGTAATGCCCTGCTCCCGCTCAGCCCGCAGACCATCGACGAGCAAGGAAAAATCTAGACCGTCAAAACCACGATCAGCTGAGGTCCGTTCCACGGCTGCGAGTTGATCGGCAAGAACCGATTGTGTGTCATGCAGCAAGCGGCCCACGAAGGTGGATTTCCCATCGTCCACGGAACCTGCGGTGCAAAGGCGTAGCGTCTCGCGTTGAGAGAGTGCGTTGCGAGCAGTGGTCACGGTTGGCATCAGAAGTACCCTTCCTTCTTGCGGTCTTCCATCGCGGATTCACTGAGGCGATCATCGGCGCGGGTGGCCCCGCGTTCCGTCAGCGTGGAAGTGCTGATCTCTGCAATCACCTCGTCAATGCTGCTCGCCGTGGATTCCACGGCCCCAGTACAGCTCATATCTCCCACGGTGCGGTACCGCACCTGACGTTTCTCTATCTCCTCCCCCTCGCGGGGGCCACCCCATTCACCGGGGGTAAGCCACATGCCATCGCGGAGAAAGACCTCGCGCTCATGGGAAAAGTAGATGGGAGGCAACGCAATATCGCGGGCTCCGATGTATTCCCATACGTCGCTTTCCGTCCAATTAGAGATGGGGAAAACGCGGATATTTTCTCCGGGAAGGTGGGCGCCGTTATACAACGACCATAATTCCGGGCGCTGGCGGCGTGGATCCCAGCCGCCAAAGGAATCACGCACAGAAAACACACGCTCCTTGGCACGAGCACGTTCCTCATCGCGGCGGGCACCACCCAACACGGCGTCGTACCCCTGCTGCGCGATGGTCTCCACCAACGGAACGGTTTGGAGGGGGTTACGGGTACCATCGGGGCGCTCGCGCAGGTCTCCGCGGTCAATCCAGTCCTGTACCTTGGCCACCCTCAGACGTGCTCCGGTGCGGGCCACCAGATCATCGCGGAAAGCCAGAACCTCCGGGAAATTATGCCCCGTATCCACATGGAGGAGTTCAAAGGGCACCACGGAGGGCGCAAAGGCGCGGCGGGCTAGCTCAAAAACCACCACGGAATCCTTACCCCCGGAAAAGAGCAGGGCCGCTTTATCAAACTGCCCGGCTACCTCCCGCAGGATATGGATGGATTCATCTTCAAGGTCACGTAAATGTGGAGAGATCATGAGTGCAACCCGCATTCTGTCTTGGTGGAATTTGCCCAACGTCCGGCGCGCGGGTCTTGGCCCTCAGTTACCGGCAAGGTGCAGGTGGCGCAGCCAATGGAGGGATAGCCCTGGTGGGTTAGAGGGTTCTCAATGAGGTTATTGGCCTCGATGAACTCCTGAGTTTCCTCCAGGGTCCAGGTAATAATCGGAGAAATCTTGAGCCGCCCAGTACTGTCCAGGGAAAGGGCCGGGGCCTGCGCCCGCGTGGGGCCATCAGCTCGGCGCAAACCGGTCACCCACCCCACATAAGGGGAAAGGGCATGCGCTAACGGCTCAACCTTGCGCATCCGGCAGCAGGCCGTGGGGTGGGAGCGATAAAGGTTCTTTCCATACGTGGCATCCTGTTGCTCCCGGCTAAGGACCGGACGCACCCGCACCAAGCGCTGTTCATAACGCTTATCGACGTCCTCCGCTACCGCCAGGGTTTCCTTAAAGTGATAGCCGGTATCGAGAAAGAGAAAATCCGCCGTGGGAAGATGGCGGGAACTAAGTTCCGCCAGCACGGTATTTTCCATCGAGAGCGTCACGGCAATGGAACCGGGAGCGTGCTCTTGAGTCCACTCAAAGATGGTGCTGGCACTGGCTTGATACAGCTCATCGGCCCAGCGCTCTACCAATTCCTCATTGCGCCGGGCCGCCTTCTTAGACAAGGCAGCGGTGCTGCGCGGGCCCTCCGGGGAGATCTCGGGGTCACGAATCTCTTGAGCAGTGGAGCCAGTAGCGCCAAGCAGGTTGATGCGGGTGCTCATCGTGCCTCCTCATGATTATTGCTGTTCTTGTTTTGGGCGCGTTCCAACGATCGCCGCAATGCCTGGGCCGTGGATAGAGCCGGAGCCGGGCGGTTCGGGGGATCATCCTGGCCGTGGTACTTCACTTCAAAAATGCGGGTGCAATCTGCGCATAACCAAGCAAAATCCGTGTGCTCATCGGGAAAAAGTTGTTCCCCCGCGCAGTAGGGGCAATATAAGGGGTGGTTGCGATTGGGATTGGGGGTGCGCCGCAGGCTCATTGCAGGGCCTCCTCTTCGGCGCGGGCCACCCAGTGCCGGAACTGCTCGCCTTCCTCTCGTTGTTCTTTGAACTTGCTCACCACACGCACCACGTAATCGCCTACTTCGTCGGCTAGTACCTTGTGGCCTTTGAGCTTGCGGCCAAAGTTCGGGTCCAAGCTCATGGAACCACCAAGGTGCACCTGGAAACCCTCCACGCGGTTGCCCTCGGCATCCGTCACTGTCTGGCCTTTGAGCCCAATATCCGATACCTGCGTGCGGGCACAGGAATTAGGGCAGCCATTCAACGAGATCTTCAGGGGAACATCGAGGTCGCCCAAGCGTTCCTCCAGTTCATCGACGAGAGCAATCGCCCGCGCCTTGGTGGTCACGTGGGCGAGCTTGCAGAACTCCAAGCCGGTGCAAGAAATGATGCCACGGCGGAACTCGCTGGGGTGGGAATACAATCCCACCGCATCAAGGGCATCTGCCAGATCTTTAAGGCTCTCCCTCGGTACGTCAAGGAAGAGCAGTTCCTTATCCACGGTGGTACGAATCCGCTCAATGCCAAAACGCTCCGCCACCTCAGCCACGGCAATGAGCTGTTCCCCCGTGGTATGCCCCACGGTGGGTTTGACACCCAGATAAAAAAGCCCGTCTTTTTGCGGGTGAATACCGATGTGATCGCGGTTTCCAGGGTTGGTAGTGACCTCGGGGCCGTCGATAAGCCGATACCCGAGGTACTCCTGCTCTAGCACCTCGCGGAACTTCTCAATCCCCCATTTTGCTACCAGAAACTTCAACCTGGCGCGGTTGCGCAGGCGGCGGAAGCCATAATCACGGAAGATCCGCGCCACCCCGGCCCATACCTGAGGAACCTCCTCCAGGGGAATCCACACTCCCAGGGGCTGCGCCAGCATTGGATTAGTAGAAAGGCCGCCACCCACAAAGCACTCAAAACCGGGGCCATGCTCCGGGTGAATAGAAGCCACAAAGGAAATATCTTGGATCTCGTGGGTCACGTCCTGGCGGGCATGCCCGGAAATGGCGGTTTTAAACTTTCGCGGCAGATTAGTGAACTCATCGCCGCTCACGTACTTTTCTACGATCTCTTCAATGGCGGGTGTGGCATCAATAACCTCCTCCGCCGCCACCCCGGCCACCGGGGAACCCAAGATCACGCGCGGCACGTCCCCACAGCCCATGAGGGTAGAAAGACCCACAGCCTCTAGCTTTTCCCAGATGATCGGCACATCTTCAATGCGAATCCAGTGGAGCTGGATATTTTGCCTATCGGTAAAGTCCGCTGTGCCACGGGCATAGTCCCGAGAAATCTCCCCCACCACACGCAGCTTCTCCGGGCTGGCCTGGCCCCCATCAAAGCGCACCCGCATCATAAAGTACTTATCCTGCAACTCGGAATTATCCAGTTGCCCGGTGTGCTCCCCACCTAGATCCTGGCGGCGCTGAGTATAAATACCCAGCCACTTAAAGCGCGGCGCAATATCCTCCGGCGCAATGGAATCAAACCCCTTCTTGGAATACACGTCAATAACGCGCTGGCGGACAGCAAAAGCCTCCTCTTCTTGCTTGATGCGTTCGTCATCATTGAGGGGTGTGCGGCCATCAATCTTCCACTGCCCCTCAGGCTTGGGGGCACGGCGTGGACGGGCCGGGCGGGTGGTGGTAGTCGGTGCCATGTGCGTGGCTCCTTCGGAGAAAAGGGAAACTCTAAAAACAGTGCGGGATCACCGTATGCTTGCCACATTTTGTGGCGCGTGCCATACACCATACACATACAGACTTGTCTATAAAATATATCCAGCTTGGTCTTAGGATTTCTCCAACACAGATCCGGCGCTCACCAGGACAAGCTCCACCGAGCATGTGTGAATATAAATCGAATCACAGCCAAAACAGACAGGGCTGTCCGCTCCGACCAATCCCCCCCTAGCGGCACTACGCCACTGCCCAAGACATCACCGCAGCTCTCCGCGCGACCATCAAAGTGATGGCCCAGCGGTACTGGTGAATAACAATTAACGAGAATCTAAAATCTCCATGAACTTTAGCGCGCAGGCTACGGCCAATCCGGACCCATACCCACCCCAGTGGTTACGCTACTTACGGTTACTCACTTCCCGTTTCCCGTCGTTTCCTAGGAGCCACGCCGTGAACTCCCCTATCGCCCGCCGCAACTTCCTCAAAAGCGCCAGCCTGCTGGGCGTCGCCACGCTGGGCGCCAGCACCATAGGCCGCAACTTCCCGCGCGCCCGCGCCGAGGGACCCGGCGCGCCTTTCCAACACTCCGTGGCCTCTGGCGACCCGCTAGCTACTGGCGTTATCATCTGGACGCGCGTTACTCCCATCCCCGAAGCCGTGCCGGGATCCGGGCTCGGTGAACCCACCACCGTAGCCTGGGAGGTGGCCACCGACGCCGAGTTCGCGGGCGTCGTGCAGCGCGGCGAGTACCGTACCTCCGCCGATTCTGACCACACCGTCAAGATCGACGTCCAAGGTCTCCAACCTGCCACCGCATATTTCTACCGCTTCCGCATTATCGACGGACCCGCCACCGGTGCTGTCTCACGTACCGGGCGCACCCGTACCACTCCCGCCGAGAGCGCAGCCGCCGCGCATGCTCGCTTCGGTGTGGCCAGTTGCTCGAACTTCGAGTCCGGCTACTTCCGTGGATACCGCGAGATGGCCGAGCGCGAGGACATCGAGTTTGTGCTTCACCTAGGTGATTACACCTACGAGTACGAGACCGGTGGGTATAACGGCCTCTACGACACCCAGGTGCGCACGGTACAACCTGCTAACCGCACCCGCACGCTCACCGATTACCGTATCCGCCAGGGCATGTACCACCTCGATCCCGACCTCGCGGATCTGCACGCAGCCAAGCCGATGATCGCCATTTGGGACGACCACGAATTTGGTGATAACGCCTGGCGCGAGGGCCTGGGCGGCAATTCCGCTGCCGCCGACGATAACTTCACCGCCATCAAAGCCGAGGCCAGCCGCGCCTACTTTGAATGGATGCCGGTGCGCCCCGCCGGTCCGGATTATGCCGGACTCGACCAGCGCCTGTACCGCACGCTGCGCTACGGCAACCTCTTTGAATTCATCATTCCCGACCTACGCTCCTACCGCGATGTGCAATTGCTGCAATACGGCCAGGCCAACCGCACGAATACCCACCCCGACTTCCTGCGCAAGGCCGCCGACCCTTCGCGCTCCATGATGGGCTCCGAGCAGTTCCAGTGGTTCTCCGATTCACTGACAGCCTCCCAAGCCCAGTGGCAGATCGTGGCCAATGAAGTGATGTTCGCCCCCATGACCCTGCCCGATAGCATCGACCCCCGCGTACATTCCTGGCTGGTGGATAAGCTCGGGGTGCCCGACCAGGGCTTCCCCCTCAACGTAGACCAGTGGGATGGCTTCATGGCGGAGCGCCAGCGCATCATCGACCTCATTGCGGGTAGCGATATGGGCAACGTAGTATTCCTCACTGGCGATATCCACTCCTCCTGGGCCAGCGATATCCCCCGCGACATCTTCGCCTACCGCTCCCAGCGCGGCGGCCAGGCAGCTGCTACCGAGTTCGTGGCGCCCTCCATCACGGCCCCCGGCATGCTCGAAAGTTTGGCCTCCAAACCCGAACTCACCGAACCCATGCGCGCCGTGCTCTTCGGTGCCCAGGAGGGCCTGAAATTCATGGACCCCTGGTACAAGATGATCGACTTTGAGCACCACGGGTACATGACTATCGACGTCACTCCCGAGCGCGTGCGAGCCGACTGGCGCTACACCGCCGACGTTCTCAGCCCCGCCACCCCCTTCTTCGACGGTGCTTCCTACCAAACCTTCGCCGGGCAACCGGGGGCAGTGCGGGTGTAAGTCGGGGGTGAGCGCACCAGGGCTTGGCTCAGGAGCAAGGGTTGTTGTAGTCCCCCTCCACCTGGGTGAGCTGGCGCGCATAAGCGCCCGAGGACCGCTGGGCGGCACTGCACGCTGCGGCGCGGTCCGCGCCATAGTCGTAGTAGATGGGGATGATGTACCCACCGTCATACTCAGCATCGACGAACGAACGCCCCTGGCTATCCGGCTTAGTGGCGCGCAGGGACGGGCACGCCCCCGGCGTGGTGGTCTTGGCTCCCGGGTAATTATCGAGGCGTTGCTGCACCACTTGATCCTCGCCCGGAAGGCGCTCGCGCAAAACCACACTCTCCACGATCGTGATGTACCGGCCATCGCACTGCGGCTGCTCGTAGGCGGCCAGGCTCTCCACCCCGGCTAGAGGGTTCGACCTTCGGGGTTGAGATGCATTTTCCTGCGCGCTGCGCTCCCCAGCGCAAGGGATGACAGAGTCGATGATCTCCTGGGGAGCGCCTTGAGCGGCAAGGTCTCGCGTATCCCAACAGGACCAACTCGTGTTTTGTAGAGTACCCGCGCTCGGCACTGGTTGCCATGCGGAGCCATCCCAACGAAGCGGAGAAAAGTCCCTGCTCGTGTGAGGCAACATCGGGTGTGCCCACTGCCCATCGCAGTATTCCACTATGGTGTCCCCCGGCCCCGCATCGCCGCTGTTCCAAACGATGCGACTGGTGCCCGCCAAGGGGACCAACTCCCCACACGCATCCACGTTGTTCCGCTCAGTCGTCCCGCTCCCCGCAGTGTCCACCGACGTCACCGTGGCCAAGGTCGCTGCTCCTCGTTTCTCCTCCTCGGTGCGCTGTGCCGTAGCAGACGCCACGGAGGCCTCCGCTTGAGCGGAAGCGTCCTCTCCCGTTACCCCTTCCCCAGTGCCACAGGACACAAGCGCACCCGCACCCAGGATCATCACACACGTGATTCTCCCGCGAGAAAACCATTTTGTCCCCATATACGCTCCTTGTTCGGCCGCAGCAACGGCACTCTCTTCTAAAATTACCTGATTAATACACACCACAGAATACCCCATGAGGCACCAAATAAAAACAGTAATGGTTATTTATAAACATCACACCAGGTGTGGAAATATTTTCGCGCCAATACGGATTTCCTCCTATGCAACAGAACCAATCCCCATCCCGAATCACCCCACCGAAATCCCACTACCACCTCACGGACTCGCCGTTTTTAGATGCAGCAACCCCGCATTCAGTATCGAAATTATACAGAGCCCACCCACCTACACCGCCGGTCAACGCTTAACGGCGCCTGCCCGCTACGGAAAACTCCGCTTACTTACCCAGAGCTCCACGACTCACGCGGCACTACACCGATACCCACCACACAGAAGAAAACCTCCTATTCACAAGCGCACTGAGGGAAACATCGTCTCGCGCCGCCCCGAGAACAAACTCTCAATGAAGGGAATGAAAGGCTCTTACCTGAAAACTTTCCGGAGTAGATCCACACCTCAAAAGAACAGGAAAGGCCTCCGCGCTCTCTTCCATGTCCTCCATCACGTCCGCAACGAGCCTCACCTGCACCAACTTCGCGCCCCAATTGGTTCCCTCCCGACCACACCCCTACCCCTGACAGCGGGTTCCCACCAGCGCGAATGGTCCATCCCCTACCCGACATCACGCTCCCACAAAATAGGGGAATCCGCTGCACAATCCCACAATAGAACCTAGTCTCATGCCTATGTTGGACGCAGAGATCATCCAGAACCTCAACGCCGTGCTCGACGGCGCCCTACAGCAGTGCCAGGGCTAAGAGCCCCTTCACTCCCTGGCGTGTAGCCCTCCACGGCGAGGACTACACGCCAGGTTTTTCTCTGTTCAGAGCCCGCTGGATCTATCCGCCCCCTCGGCCCTCACCACGTCGCGCCACGCCACCCCAGGAGCACCGCGCCGCCACGGAGCCAGGCCCCGAGTCGAATACTTGGAACCAGCGCCCCACCACCCTTTAAGGTAAAGGGAAAGCACTGTCTCCCTCCCGTCGGTAAAGAAGCGCATGTCCACCACCTCCGTTGTCCTCGGCACGCTCGGCGTGCTGCTCTCGCTGCCCGCGTGGTTCCTCTTCGGCCGCGCCGCCTGGCGCATCTTCCGGATCGTCGCCTCCGGCACGGCCTCCCCGGGCCGGTTGAGCCACCCTCTGAGCCGCCTGGGCCGCACCCTGGTGGAGGTGTTCGCGCACCCTAGGATGATGCGCAAACCCTGGGTGGGGGCGGCCCACTGGCTAGTGATGGTGGGTTTCCTCTTCGGTTCCCTGGTGTGGTTCGAGGCGTATATCCAGGTGTTCTATCCCCCGGGCGGCTGGCCGCTGCTGCACCACCGGTGGGCCTATCACCTCGCGGAGGAGGTTCTGGCGGTGGGCACGCTGCTGGGGATCGCGTTACTAATCAGCCTGCGCCTGCGCCTGGGCCATGCGAATAAGGACAGCCGCTTCTACGGCTCCAACGCCACGGCGGCACGCGTGATTGAGGCCGTGGTGTTATGTGAGGGGCTGGGCATGCTGCTGGTCAAGGCCGCCCAGATCGCCACCTACGGGGGCGGATCACCATGGGCGGATTTCCTCAGCGTCCGCCTGGCCGCACTGCTTCCCGCCTCACCGACGCTGGTCAGCGTGCTTGCCTTGGTCAAGCTCCTTGGCGGCTTCGTGTTCCTCGCGGCGGTGGCCCTGCACCTTAATTGGGGCGTAGGCTGGCACCGCTTCCTGGCCTTCTTCACTATCTTCTTCCGCCGCGAGCGCCCGCTTGGCCCGCTCAAACCACTCCACGCCGCCGACGGCCGCGCGCTCACGATGGAGACGGTGCGTGACGATGACCAACTGGGCGTCGGTACGCTGCCCCAGGCTCCCTGGAAAATGCTTCTCGACGCCACCTCTTGCACCGAATGCGGGCGCTGCCAGGAACTATGCCCGGCGTGGAATACGGATAAACCACTGAGCCCCAAACTGCTCATCAATTCCCTGCGGGACGTCGCCTTAGATAATGAGAAATATCTGCGCGATCCCTCCTTGTACCGGGCGGACGCCTCCGAGGCCGGAATTGACGTACTCAAGCTCGTAGGCACCAATCAGGCCATTGAACCCGATGTGCTGTGGAGTTGCACCAATTGCGGGGCCTGCGTGGAGCAGTGCCCGGTGGATATTGAGCACATTGACCACATTGCAGATATGCGCCGATTCCAGGTACTCGCGGAATCTAACTTCCCCTCCGAATTGGCGGGAATGTTCAAGAACCTAGAGGTCAAGGGCAACCCCTGGGGGCGCAACTCCGCCGAGCGCGCCACCTGGGTGGACGAGGCCCGCCGCGACGGCATTGAGGTACCCGTGGTGGGTGAGGACATCGAGGACTTCTCCGATACCGAATATCTCTTTTGGGTGGGCTGCGCCGGGGCCTTTGACGACGAGGGGAAAAAGACCACCCGCGCCGTGGTGGAACTACTCCACACCGCAGGCGTAAAATTCGCGGTGCTTTCCACCGGAGAAAACTGCACCGGCGATCCCGCCCGCCGCGCAGGAAACGAGTTCCTTTTCCAAATGCTCGCCACCGATAACATCGCCACCCTCGATAGCACCTTCGAGGGTGTGCCCCAAGGGCAGCGCAAAATCATTACCACCTGCCCACACTGCTTTAATACGCTGCGCAATGAGTACCCAGATTTTGATGGGCGCTACGACGTTTTCCACCACACCCAATTGCTTAACCGCCTGGTGCGCGAAAAGCGCCTAACCCCCGTGCCGCGTGGCCCAGAAAACCGCAAGCCCATTACCTATCACGACCCTTGCTTCCTCGGCCGACACAACAAGGTCTTTGATCCCCCGCGTGAACTCCTGGGCGCCACCGGCATGGAATTGCGCGAAATGGACCACAACCGCAACGAGGCATTTTGCTGCGGCGCGGGCGGGGCGCGCATGTTCATGGAGGAAAAGCTCGGCACCCGCATCAATGAGTTCCGTACCCAGCAGGCGCTGAACACTGGGGCCGAGGAAATCGCCGTGGGCTGTCCCTTCTGCAACACCATGATGAGCGGTGGGGCGAAGGCGCTGGCTGGTTCCGCAGAGGAACCGGCTACGCCTCCGCAAGTGCGCGACGTCGCCCGGCTGCTGCGCGACTCCGTGCTGGTAGACGGAGCATTGCCCGCCCCACGCGAACGGTCCTTCCTCGAAGAGCCCGTGCGCACGCCGATTCCGTTGAAGCCAAAGAAAAAGGCCGAGGTTCCTAGCAAGGCCATTCCTCCTGCCGCTGCTCCCGCGACGCCGAGCGCTCCCGTTCCCGCGCCGCCAGGGGGTGGGACACCCCTGCCCGGTAGCGCGGTACCCGCTCCGGGTAGCGTTACTCCGGGGGCACCAAGTGTTCCGCAGCCAGGTGCTGTGGTGCCCATACCTGGTAGTTCGGCTCCTATGCCTGGAGGTACGGTACCGCGTCCGGGCTCAGCCGTGCCGGCCCCTAGCGCGACCACGCCTCCGCCGCCAGGTTCTACCGTGCCCCCGGTCCCACAACCTGGTACCGCCGTACCCACACCAGGTGGTGCCACTCCTCCGCCAGGGGTTCCGCAACCCGGCAGCGCGGTACCGCGCCCAGGCTCAGCCGTGCCTCCGGCACCTCGGCCTGATACCGCAATACCCTCCCCAGGCCAAGCTATCCCGCTGCCTCCTTCTGCACCCGATGAGCAGGACGAGGGCTGATTTTCCCTCCTGTTGGCGGGATTGACGGTGCGGTATCATCAAGCACATGAGCCACAACGTCCGCCTCAGTGATGATGACCGCTCCCAAGCAATGTCTGCATTGGGGGTGGCTTTTTCGCAAGGGCGCCTGGACGTTCACGAGTATGACCGCCGCTGTCAAAAGGCTGCCGCCGCGCAGTATCGCCACGATCTCGATGTGCTCTTCGACGACCTCCCACTCATGCACCCTCAGGCACAGGGGCACGAGGTAGTGCTTTACACCAACCAGGAAATCGCCGCTGCACACGCGGCCTCCCGCAAACCTCGCTTAGGGATTTTCCTCCTCTCTTCTCTAGGAGCCTTTGCTCTAGCAATTGCGGCCACTGATGGGACCTTTCTCCTGATAGCACCCGCCGTTTTTGTGCTGCTCTACGTACTGAAGATCGGCCCCGCCTCCTGGCACACTCCCAGCCCTCAGCAACTACACCGCCAGCGTCTGCGGGAAATCAAGAAGGAAGAGCAACGTCAGGCCCTAGAGCGGCGCGCACAACGGCGCGAGATTCAAAACGAGATCAGTACCGCCGCCTATCAAGCGGCACGCAACGTGATGAACCGACACAAAAGGTGACACTCTTGTCACTAGAATATCGCATAAATATTTATCCGGTGACCTGCCAATTTACAAACTTTCCCACATGAAGTTACATGCCAAGTGACACTGCGCGTGTCACTTTGTCACTTCAAATGTCACTAACCTCGCCCCGCCCGCGCTCTATGATGGGTCCATGAGTGAAGCACCTAACCCCAAGCAATCCCGCAAGCGCCGCGAGTTCGATCAATCGGAGAAGATGAAGAATGTTCTCTACGAGATTCGCGGCCCCGTAGCTGCCGAGGCCGAGCGCATGGAGCTCGATGGGCACCGCATCCTCAAACTCAATACCGGCAACCCCGCGGTATTTGGTTTCGATGCCCCCGACGTCATCATGCGCGATATGATCGCCGCTCTGCCCACCTCGCAGGGCTACTCGACGTCGAAAGGCATCATCTCGGCGCGGCGCGCCATCGTTACCCGCTACGAACTCACCGAGGATTTTCCGCACTTTGACGTCAGCGACGTATTCCTGGGCAACGGTGTTTCCGAGCTCATCACCATGACCACGCAGGCACTGCTTAACGACGGCGATGAGGTACTCATCCCCATGCCCGATTACCCCCTGTGGACGGCCGCGACTTCTCTGGCTGGCGGTACCCCGGTGCACTACCTGTGCGATGAGGAAGATAATTGGAATCCCTCGCTAGAGGATATTCGCTCCAAGGTCACGGATAAGACCAAGGCCATCGTGGTGATTAACCCTAATAACCCCACGGGCGCGGTGTATTCGCGGGAGATCCTTAACGGGATCGTCGATATTGCCCGTGAGCATGACCTGCTGATCCTTGCCGATGAGATCTACGACCGGATTCTTTACGACGATGCCCAGCACATCTCCATCGCTGGGCTGGCTCCCGACCTGCTCACCATCACCTTCAACGGTCTTTCCAAGGCCTATCGCGTGGCGGGCTACCGCGCGGGGTGGATGGTGCTCACCGGCCCCAAAAACCACGCTCGCGGGTTCATCGAGGGCCTGGAACTGCTGGCGGGTACACGTCTGTGTCCCAACGTCCCAGCTCAGCACGCTATTCAGGTGGCACTGGGTGGGCGACAATCCATCTATGACCTCACCGGCGCACACGGCCGCCTGCTGCGCCAGCGCAACGTGACCTACCAAAAGCTCAACGAGATTCCCGGCGTGAGCTGCGTGAAACCGATGGGCGCGCTATACGCCTTCCCCAAGCTCGACCCCAATGTGCATGAGATTCACGATGATGGCCAGCTCATGCTCGATCTCCTGCGTAAGGAGAAGATTCTGATGGTGCACGGCACCGGCTTTAACTGGCCGACACCCGATCACTTCCGCGTGGTGACGCTGCCGTGGGCCTCGGAGCTGGAGGACGCCATCGAGCGACTGGGCAACTTCCTGAGCAGTTACAAGCAGTAGGTGCTTGGCGACGGCGCGGGGCTTGGGGTGAGGTGGGGAAGTTTCGACGGAGTTTCGACAAAAAACTTCGTCGAAACTTTTACACAACTTTTCCTGCCACTAGACGCTCGGCCACCAGGAATCGCCAGTTCAGGGCGATAATTAAGAGTTTCGACAAGTTTTTTACGGTGTCGAAACGCGCATCCAACGCACCCCAGCACCGCGCGAAGGACCCGCAGCATCCTTCTCGATGGTTCCCGCCGCCTTCAATTGACGCAGAACTACCGTTACCTCGCTCGATGTCGAGCCGGTAGCCGCCACAATTTCCCTGTTCGTCAAAGAAACTCCACCCACCAAATGGGCTTCCACCCATTCTTTCACCGGAATGGGGGCCATAGCTTGAGAGGATTCCAGCAATTCCCTCGCCTCTTCATTGAGAGCCCACACCCCATCGTCAAGGGAACGAACAAAACCTCGACGAACCATAAACTCCATATTCTGGCGAGTATCCCGTTCCGAGGTTTGCATCTCTACGCTTGCCTTCTTCAAGGTGAATGTCGAGTGCACCATAAGATTTTTCAGCACGATAACCACATTGACATCCCGGGCAAAGTCAGCCCCATACTCTTCACGCACCGCAGCAAGAGTTCTAATGAATCGCTTGTCCGGCTCTCCGGCATAAAAGGTCACGTCCACGTGGTAATCATCCGCCTCCACATCGGGAATCTCCCTTCCAGAAGAAAGCATGGAAAGCCACATGCGGTCGAAACCGCGCGATGCCTGTTCTGCCAGCCCCAAGCGATTCATCGCGTGCATTAATCGCTGATTACGCGGTCTCGACGGAGTGGAAAGCAAACGATCCGCACGCACCTGCGGCGGTAGACTTCCCGGAGAGCTCACCTTCAGCATGAGCGCCGACTGGTCAATAACGATGGGTTCCAACAAAACCCAATCACGGTGCACGAGTGCATTGGTAACCGCCTCGTCTACCGCCTGTGAAGGAAGCAGAGGAATAGGGACCTCCTGCCCTAAATGAAGGTCCACTCGCACCAGTTCTTCATCGGTACGCTCTTTAATACGCTGCTGCAAGAGCCCCGCTACCAGCACTAGAGGTTCATCGAACACCACTGTCTGCGGTTCGCCAGCAGGAGTGCGTCGATAGTGATACCGCACCAGTGGGCGGTACCCACGCGGAGGTGCAAAAAGTATCTCTCCCGCGATAGTGATGCGACCATCGTCCGTAAAAAGATCCAGGGCATTCAAGAGCCCTTCCGGCCCCGAGGGAATAGCGGCAATATCGCCTCGTGATTGCAGGCGGTTTTCCAAAAGATTCCTGCCGCGTTCAAGGGCCACGGAATCAAGATCTTCTGAGCTCACAGAAGAGGCCATCGCGGTGTGATCTGGATTCAACCTCTTATACTCCAACGCCCGCCGATATTCTCCCTGCAATGGCATACAAGACTTATCGGAACGGTAACTAGCGGAGCCATTCTTGCGCGTATATACCGCGAGGCCGCGAGGAACACGAATGAGTACCAGGCGGCATCCTCGATAATCAACCGGCCAGGCCTCCACTCGAAGATTGGGGGCGGTTCGATTAAACACCCTATCCGCAAGAGCCTCCGCAGAGCGTTCCGTACCACTAAAAGATTCCGGCCCGCCCTTTTTATCGTTTACACCAAATACGATGTAACACTCAGGCTCCTCACCATTGGCAAAGCACAGAGAAGCATCAACGATAATCTCATAAGCCTGCGCATCAGGATTCTTCTGCCGCTCGTTATGAATGGGGTCCTCTTTAAAATCCAGCCACGCCGACTCTACCGAATCCGCGCTCGCCCCATCCCACACACAATCCAAGGCCTCCCGAACTTTCTCCGGGATCTCACCACGCACGCTCTCCATGCGCTCAGTCTACCGCGTTACGGCAAGTTTCGACAGAGTTTCGACAAAAAACTTCGTCGAAACTTTTACACAACTTTTCCGGCCTCCAGCCCCCGAAAATCAACAAAACACCAGGCCATACCCCCAATCGAAAGTTTCGACAAGTTTTTACACGGCGTCGAAACTTGCATAACTACTTCCGCCACAGCGCCCTATCGTCTACCATTCTCCTCTAATAGGAACGGTTCCCAACACTAAAGGAGCGCTATGGGCCGCCACTCCTCTCCCCAAAACCAGCCACAGCAAACGGATTCACCCAAGAATCTCACGCTCCCCCGCCTGGCCCTGCTGCTCGGCATCGCCCTGGCCGGACTCGCCTCCACCGTGGCCGTGGTATTCAACTGGCCCAACTCTCAAGAAACAGAGATTTCCGATTCCTTCTCCGCTTCCTCCTTCAACCGCACCCTGGTGGAGGGAACCGTTACGTTAGTGGATAACAATGCGTGCAACTCGCCGTCGATAAGCACTGTCTTTGAGGGCGCACCCGTCACGCCGCTGGAAACCCCTACCCAGGATTGTCGCCGGGCGCTGGTGGATATTACCTCCGGGGACTTTGCCGGGCAGCGCACCATGCTGGTCACTCATGGGCTGCCGGGCGAGCCGGACTTTGAGGAGGGGCAGAAGATTTTGCTTTCGCAGACGCGCACCGCGGACGGTGGCACCACGATGTCCTTTGCCGATTATGAGCGCACCACCCCGCTGCTGGTGTGGGGCGCGGTGATTGTGCTGGCGCTGGTGCTCTTCGCTGGGTGGCGCGGGGTGCGCGCGCTGGTCGGCCTGGGCGTAACCCTCGGCATGATTGGCGCGTTCCTGCTGCCCGCGCTCGCCTCGGGCCACGATTCCGCGCTCCTCGCCGTGATTACCGGGGCGCTGGTGCTGCTCGTGGTGGTGCCTCTGGTGCACGGGCTGAATTGGAAGTCCGCGGCCGCGCTCGGCGGCACCCTGCTGGCCCTGCTCGTGGCCGCCGGACTCACCTCCATTGGGCTGAGTAGCACGGGGGTGCGCGGGCTCGGGGACGATGAAAACCTCACCATCATGCTCTATCTACCAGGGGTTTCGGTGCTGGGGCTGCTGGCGGCGGGCTTCATCATCGGTACTTTGGGAGTGCTTAACGACGTCACGATTGCCCAGGCCTCCACGATCAACGAGCTGGCAGAGCTCGATCCTCAAGCAACCCCCTGGCGGCTTTTCCTCGGGGCGATGAAGGTGGGGCAGGATCACATCGCCTCGGTGGTGTACACCCTGGTGCTCAGCTACACGGGTGCAGCGCTTCCGCTGCTTCTGCTCATCTCGGTGGCTCAGCGCCCCCTGGGAGAAACGCTGAGCAGCGACGTAGTAGCCACGGAGCTACTGCGCTCCGGCATCGGCGGGCTGGCTCTCATTCTCGCGGTACCGCTGACCACGCTCATTGCCGCGTGGACGGTACCGGAGCGGGGCAGCGGAGAACGGAACGACACCGGAGCACAACAGGCATAAAAGAAAGGCCGGGCACTTATGGCCCGGCCTCCCTCACAAACTCACAGCAAACTTAAGCCGTGGAGTGATCCGGCAACTCGGGGCGGATCACCTTGCCCATCGGGTTGCGCGGAAAATCCTTCATGAAGAACACGTCGCGCGGGGCGTGCGCGGCGGAAAGCTCCTCCACGATGATGCGGCGCACCTCTTCCTCGCTCAGGTCCTCGGCGGAAACGCCCTCGGCGCGGATGATGTAGGCGCGTAGGGCCTGGCCAAACTTGGCGTCCTTCACGCCGTGCACGTGGGCGTCCTCCACGCGGGGATCACGAATGAGCAGATCCTCCAACTCGGAGGGGAAGATCTTTTCACCGAACTGGGTAATCACCAGGTCATCGGCGCGGCCCAGCACGTAGAGCAGGTCGCCCTTCTTGTAGCCACGGTCGCCCATGCGCAGGAGCTTGTTGACCACACGCACCGGGGCATCGGGGTCAGTGTAGCCCACGAACATGTCGTAGCAGCCCGCGTAGATCTCACCGATCTCGCCATCGGGGAGCAGGTTGCCCTCGTCATCGCGGATTTCGATGAGGTAACCGGGGTGGATACGGCCGGTGAGGCTGGTGTCCTTAGCCAGCAGCTCCGGCGGGGAGATAGCTAGGCCAGCCGTCTCGGTGGAGCCGTAGCTGTTGCACAGAATCGGGCCGAAGATGTCCACCACGCGGGTGACCTCGTACTCGGTGAGGGGGCTGCCGGAGGAGCAGATGAACTCCAGGCCATCCACGTGCTTCACTCCGCGATCATCCAGCTCCGCAATGATGGAACGCAGGCGCGAGGCTGCCGAAACCCAGGCATTGACCTTGTACTTATCAAAGATGTCCAGGGTCTCGTCCACATCAAAGTGACGGCGCGTGATGATGGTGGAGCCGGTAAGCATAGCAATCAGCATGTTTGCCCAGCCATAGAAATGGAAGAGCACGCCGTGGAGCATCACGGTCATGTCCTGGCGCCACGGGATTGCGGCAAAGGCCGGGGCGATGCCCTGCGGGGAAACCAGCTGGCGACGCACCACGCCCTTGGGCATGCCCGTGGTACCGGAGGTCATCACCACGTGCACGGACTTGGTGGGCTTCTCCGGGAGGCGGTCCTCGTTGGTAATCAGGTGCGTCTCATCAATGATCTGGTTCAGGGTAGGCAGACCATCCGGTACGTCCCCTTCGGTGTGGCCGATGATGATGTTGAACTTTTCCTTCGTCTCCGGCAGGAGGCGATCGTAGAACTCCTGGTCCACGATGAAAGCATTGATCTCGTGGTATTCGAGCACCTTGTGAATCTGCGGGCCAGAGCTGTTCGCGTTCACCATGAAGATGTGATAGCCCAGCAGCTGGCGGGCGCTCAGCGGGAAGATCGCGGCGCGGCCATTAAGGGCCATGACGGCCACGTTGTCGCCGTCCTTGACTCCGTAGTTCTGAAGGCCATGCGCCAGGCGATACACGTGGTCGAAGAACTCCGCGTAGGTGAGCTCGCCCTCGTCATCCACCAAGCCCAAGCGATCGGGGTGGCGCTGAGCGGTGAGCGCCAGCGTACCGCCTTCCAAGCTGCCCCAGCGCTTGCGCAGCTTGATCTCACCCGGAAGATCCGCCAGCGGAGACGTTTCCAGCACGCTGCGCTGCTTCATCGTCTTGAGGAAGAACAGGAACTGCTTAATGATCTCCTTGCGCGGCACGCCATGCGTGCTCTCGGGAGTCAGGGTGTACCTAGCCATTGAAATACCTCTCTTTACTGCAAAAACTAGTCGAATACGTCGCTGACGTAGCTGAACTCTTCGTGCTCCATCCGCTGCACGTATTCCGCCGCCTCGTCGGCGGTGAGGCGATGAGCCTCGGCCACCATGCGGGTGATGGTGCGCCGCACAGAGGGAGCAAGGCGCTCGGCGTCGCCGCATACGAAGAACCGAGCTCCCTCGGCCACCATCGCCATGACCTCATCACGATCCTGCCACAAACGATCCTGGACGTACTTGATAACGCCGTCAAGACCCTCCTCGGGGTGCCGGGAGAAGGCAGGCCGCATGTCCACCGCGCCCTGCTGCGTCCATGCCTCGAACTGCTCGGCATAGAGGTAATCCGAATCCTTGCCGTGGCAGCCATAAAAGAGCAGGCTGCGGCCCGGAGTCACGCCCTGTTCCTCAGCCCGCAGGGCCACATCCTCCACGAAAGCTCGCAGCGGGGCCAGTCCGGTTCCCGCGCCAATGAGGATCATCGGTCGGGTGACGTCCTCCTCCGCGCGGAAGTGCTCATTACCCGGCACCACGCTCACCGGCACCGAGGCCCCTACCGGCAGCTCGGAAAGATACGTGGAGGCAATACCGGTGTACTGGCCCCGGCCAGACCACGCGGGCTCATTAATCACGGTGAAGGTCAGCGTGGGGCAGTTGGCCTCCTGAGTAAGCGCCGAGGAGGAAATGGAATAGCGGCGCGGCGCCAGCGGCTCCAGCATATTCACAAAGTCCTCAAAGCTGATCTGCACCGAGGGGTACTCTTCCAGCAGATCCAGCACGCTGCGGCGCTTCTTCTGCACCTCTTCTTCGTAGGTCTGCTTTTCCAACAGATCCATCAGCCCTGCCTTTTCCGGCGGGCACTGTGTGGCCTGGGCCAATGCTTCTACGTGGCGACGCCCCGCCGGCAGCGTGAGCTCCACGTATCCGCTCAGCAGTTCCGCGATACTCAGCGGCTCGCCCAGCGGAAGGAAGCTCTCGCGCCCATCCAGGCGCACACGAGTATCCGCGTTCAAGTTGAACTTGGCCAGCACACGATCCACCAACGGCTGCGGATTGCGCGGCAGCACCTCTAGGTAATCACCGGTGCGATACGTAACACCCTCCGGCAAGCGGATAGCCACGTGGTGCTTGGCGCGGATCGGCCCCTCATCAAAGGTGGGGCTCATCGCGTAGCTTTCCTCCACCACGCCGCGAACAAAGCCCTCGCTGTTTTCCGTGCGCAGGGTTTCACCTCGGCCGCCATCGACAATCTCCAGGCTCACCTTCTCCGCCACGCTGGCCTCGGTATGCTCCACCTCTTCCAGCTCGGCCACGGCCTCCCACAGGCCCTCGGCCCACTCCTCAAAGGTGCCCACGTAATCGCTACGCACGTCGCCCGCGCCGCGCTCCACGATGCGCTGAGCGCCGAGAGCGGCCAGCTGGTCGTCGATAAGCGTGGGAATGCGGTGGAAGGTGGCGGCCCATTCGCTGTTGCCGCAACCAAAGACGGCGTAGTTTACGCCGCTGAGGTCGATGCTGGCGTCGCTGCTAATCCACTCCACGAACTTCTTGGCATTATCCGTGGGTAGCCCCTCATAGGAGGCGGTGCAAATGAGCACCGGGCCTTGCGTGGAGATATTCTCCACGGCGTCATCCAGATCGAGGGTGGTCACCTCATAGCCCTGCGCGGTGGCAAAGGCACCCAGGCGGCGCGCGAAGTTTCGGCTGGTACCGGCATTGGAACCCACCAAGATCTGCACGCTGTGCCCGTTGGGTTCCGTTTCCACCTCGGCATGGGCCACGGGACACTCCATGCCCGTGGCATCGGCATCCACGCCCGTGGTCTTTTTCTCCTCGCCACGGCCCACATAGGGGCACTCGGGGCGCTGACGCACATTGATATAGAAATCCTTGGGCTTAGAGGTCAGTCCATCGAGCACCTCAAGCTGATAATCCGGATCGGCAAACTCAATATCAAAGTGCTGAACCACCAATGAAAGCACCATTGTGGCCTCTTGTAAGGCAAAGGCGCGACCAATGCAGGAACGCTGACCATTGCCAAAGGGCTTCCACGCATTGTGCGGAATCTTCTTAGCATTTTCAAAGTCAAAGCGCTCGGGGCGGAACTCCTCCGGGTTATCCCAAATCTTGGGATCACGGTGCATAAGCGGAAGAATCACAAGGATCGTTTCCCCCGGATGCACCTCAAAACCCTCGTGCTCCTCATCGGCACCCAAAATGGTAGTCTCATACGGAGTAACAGCAAAAGCCGGTGCCGTGGGATACAGGCGCAACCCCTCGCGGAGAATCTGGTCAATATAGCCCAGATCCTTCAAGTCGCTGTATTCCGGGAAACGCCCGCCGAGCACCTCATCCACCACCTTGCGGGCCTTCACCCACACGCGGGGATTCCTCAGCAGCTCGTAGATGGCAAAGCTGAGTAGGCCGGAGGTGGTCTCATGGCCGGCGATGAGGAAGGTCACCAACTGGTAGCGCAGGTTCTCATCGGACAGGGCCTCGCCGGTCTCGGGGTCCTTGGCAGACATCATCACATCAAGGATGTCCTCTTCGCCTGCCGGGCTGGGGTTTTCGCGGCGCTCGGCAATGAGGGTATCCACCGTCTCCCACATCGTCGCCACGTTCTTATCAAAGCGGCGCTGTCCCAGAACGTTGAGCTTCTTTTGCAGGTCCAGGGCGTGCGCGCGGCGGCCAGATTCCGCCAGGCCATCACCCATCGCCGCGATGAAGGGGTGGAATCCCTCAGAGTAGAAGGAATTAAAGCGGTAGCTGAAAGAGCACAGGGCGATGGTGTCCAGCGTCAAGCGGGTGAAATCAGCGGGAACATCCACCTTCTCATCGTTGCGGGCACGAGCCCACTTAAACATGAACTGATCGGCAATATCGCACATGCCGTCGTACATGGACTTGAGGGCTACCGGGTTGAAGGCCGGCATGAGGATACGGTGTGCCTTGGCCCATTCCGGGTCCTCTTGATCTGCGGTAAACAGACCATTACCGGCAAAACCACGAATCTCTGTCAAAGCAGAGTGCACCACTTTTTTGAAACGAGTTTCATCGGAAAGCTCGTTTACCAGGCGCTGGGAGCTGACCATATAGACCGGCTCATGCCCAGGAAAATGCTGGACGTAGACCTCCCCATATTTTTGTCCCAGCTCGATCATGGACTGGACAAGGTTGTTGGGATTGATGCTGTAGGCAGTTCCGATACCGGGTAGCGGTTTGGGGCCGGGAACAGCGGTGGTCATGGAAAGTAACGATCCTTACTTTTTATTCGGAAAAAGTCAGTGGAATTAACAATGGGCTAGGGATTTCCTGATAATCCCGTCCAAAGTTGGACCAAAGAAGAAAGGTGCCTCGTTCCGGAGTGATCGAGGCACCAGGTTAAAACCCTGCGGGGTGAAAAAGCTTAGCCGTAGTACTCAATCAGCTGGCGGGTATCCGGCCATGCGTTGAGGGTACGCTCCGCAAAGTCATCCAGGTTCAAGGTGCCGGTGAGGTGCACCAAGGGGGTGGTCAGCGGGTAGTCATTGATGATCTGAGTCAGCAATTCCGGGCTCATGGTTACTCCTTATGCGTTGTATTCCTGTACCAGGCGGTTGGCGTAGTACGCGTGGCCGGCATCGGTGAGATGGAAGGTGAAGTTATGCGGTGCATCATCGAAGATTGCCGCGCTGAGGCGGTCCGGGTTCGGGGAGCAGCCGTTGTTGTTATTGGCCAGGTTGATCTCGCTGACCATATCCAAGTAGCTCGCCCCACCAGCCTGAGCTGCCGCGCGCTGGGCGTTGCGCAACTCATCTTGATAGTAGGACACGATGGGGAAGTACCAGTGGGAAACCATGCCAAGCAGATTGGTACCGCAGGTGTGGTTTGCGCCATCCGTCTGATCCGGCAGACCAAGCATGACCACCTTGGCGTTCGGTGCCGCTTCCTTGATGCAGTTCAGCGCGCGAGTCACGTTCTCGTGATAGAGCGCGTTGCGGCGCTCCTGGCCCACGTTCTCGTAGTTGCCCGGCTGCCAGAGATCATTCACACCGATGGAAATGCTCACCAGCTTGGTACGACCATCCAGGGCACCGGAGGCCAGAGCCTTGGAAACCTGATCGTTGATGGTGTCGTGAGGAATGGCGCTCTTGGGGTTTTCCTCCATGTAGGCGGTGGCACCACCACAGGAGTAATCCTCCAAGCGCAGGCCCGTCTTTTGAGCCACCTGGGTGGGGAAGTTATTAGCACCCTGAGCACAGAATCCATCGCGGATGGTGGGCCACTGAATATCCAGGCCCTGGTTCTTCGCGCGGGTCACCATGATGTCCAGCACCGTGGGGTTCGCAGCCACAGAATCACCGAAGCTGACGTAGCTCTCCTGCACATCCTGGTTAACAGGAGCAGGTGCAGCAACCTTGGGCTGCGGGATCGGCACCGGAGCCTTGGCCACCTCACCAAGGAACTGTGCAACATCAGCAGGCGGCTGATTCTCCTGCGCGAGGGCAGTTCCTCCCCCAGCAAGGCTCATGCCCGCAACCGCACATGCAGTAGCCAGGGCAATCGAGACCCGTCGTTTCATTGAACTACCTTCCTCAAAACTCAACTGTCACTCAGGATACAAAAGTAGCCTACTGCGAACTTAACCGGCAACTATGCTGCGCCCATCATATGCTGCATATTTCCCAGCCAAGCGGCTACCAGCTTTTCCTCTACCAAAAATCAGAATCAATGGTATCCGCGCCACGCAAAAACCTCAACAGAAACTTTCACCACACCAGACCCAACCGTCACACGGCCCTGCCCAGTGCACAGACCTCCCAGCCGGTTTCTTGCCAGCGCGAAAGGTCCAAAACGTTGCGCGCGTCAATGAGGTTGCGCCGCTCCACCAGATCCGCCGTTTCCTGCGGGTCAAGATCGCGGAACTCCTGCCACTCCGTAGCCAGAATCACCACCTGCGCATCGCGCAACGCCTCCTCCACAGAGGGGGCATAGGTCAGCGTGGGGAATACCCTTGCTGCATTCTCCATCGCCTGCGGGTCATAAACCGTTACATGCGCCCCCGCCAGGGAAAGGGAACCCGCCACATTCAACGCCGGGGAATCGCGCACGTCGTCGGAATTGGGCTTGAACGCTGCGCCCAGCACGCACACCCGCACCCCAATGAGGGAATGCTCGCAGAAGCGGCGGGTGAGCTCTACGACGCGCTCGCGACGTCGCTGGTTAATGGCATCCACCTCGCGCAGGAAGGTGAGCGCCTGGTCCACCCCCAGCTCCCCCGCGCGCGCCATAAAGGCCCGAATGTCCTTGGGCAGGCAGCCCCCACCGAAGCCCAGGCCCGCGCCTAAGAACTTGCGGCCGATGCGGTCGTCGTGCCCGATGGCGTCGGCAAGCGCCGTGACGTCCGCCCCGGTGGCCTCGCAAACCTCGGAGACGGCATTAATAAAGGAAATCTTGGTAGCCAGGAAGGCATTAGCGGAAACCTTCACCAACTCCGCCGTGGGCAGGCTCATGGTGAGGAAGGGCGTACCCTCCGCGATGGGCGCAGCGTAAATCTCCCGCACGGTTGCCTCGGCGCCGGAGCCCTCGCGCAGGCCCAGCACCAGGCGGTCGGGGTGGATCGTATCGTCTACCGCGTGCCCCTCGCGCAGAAACTCCGGGTTCCACGCGATCTCCACGCTCGCCCCCGGCCGCACCAGGGAATCAGCCAACTCCTGCAACTGCGCGGCCGTGCCCACCGGCACCGTGGACTTCCCCAGAATCAGGTGCTCGCCCTCCAACAGCGGCACCAACTCCTCAATCACCGCGCGCACATAGGTGAGGTCCGCGGCATAGGACCCGCGCCGCTGCGGGGTGCCCACCGCCAGAAAATGCACCTGGGAATGCTCGGCAGCCTGCGCATACTCCGTGCTAAACCGCAGCTTCCCCGCCGCCAAGTTGCGGTGCAGCACCTCCGGCAGACCCGGCTCATAAAAGGGAACGGTGGCGGCAGCCAGGGCGTCGATCTTGCGCTTATCGACGTCCACCCCCAGCACCTCGTGCCCCAGCTCCGCCATGCAGGCCGCATGCGTGGCCCCCAGGTATCCGGTTCCAATGACGCTCATCTTCATGCCCTCCACTGCTACTCCGCTTGAGTAAACAGGGGCTGAACCGGGGGCAAACAATTAAGAATTATTGGAAGTTCAGGTACGCCTTCGAGGCCGTCGGGCCGCGCTGCCCCTGATACTTAGAGCCCAAACTCGACGCCCCATAAGGCACCTCCGCCGGAGAGGACATCGCAAAGAGCGCCAACTGGCCCACCTTCATCTCCGGGTACAAGACGATGGGAAGGTTAGCCACATTAGACAGCTCCAGGGTGATGTGGCCGCAAAAACCGGGGTCGATGAAACCCGCCGTGGAATGCGTGAGCAGACCCAGGCGCCCCAGGGAGGACTTACCCTCCAAGCGGCCGGCCAGGTGCGCGGGGAGGCTGAACTTTTCCAGCGTGGCCCCCAGCACGAACTCCCCAGGGTGGAGCACAAAGCTCTCCTCCACCTCCACCCAACTGGTGAGGTCATCCATCTTCCGCTTGGGGTCGATGTGGGTGTACTTGGAATTATTGAATACGCGGAAGAACCTATCCAGGCGCACATCCACGCTGGAGGGCTGAATCAGGTGGGAGTCATAGGGCTCAATACCCAGATCGCCCTCGTCGATGGCCTTGCGAATATCCCGGTCGGAAAGAAGCACAACCACGAGTGTAGCCGGTGGCGTGCAGGGGGTTTCCTGGGGCTCGCCGCGATGGTGTAGAGTGTTACGCAGCGCTCTTGGCTGTACATAGGCCATGTTTAAGGCGCTGTGCCGATGTAATTCAATGGTAGAATGTCAGCTTCCCAAGCTGAATACGCGGGTTCGATTCCCGTCATCGGCTCTCTTTATTTAAAAAAGTGGGCGTCTGCGCTAAAACCTGTTCCACAGTGCTCGTTGCAATAATGTAGTCAGCCAGAGGCGGCAAAAGCATCCGCGCAAGATTGACAATGTTTCTCTGCGCATTAAGCAATACATTTTGCTGCTTCAGAGTAAAAAATGGCTCATGATGTGAAGCACGGTTTCGAACTATATTCACCTTTCGTAGCGCATACTCCACTGCTCTCCTATCCGTCCCTTGAGGGAATGCATGGTGGAGAAACGGTATCCACAGACTCTTCTCATGCGCCGCATCAGTGAGATTTCTCCAAAAACCGAAAGGTAACTCAGCAATCACCTGACCCGGATCAGGATACTTAGCTCTAACTCGGTTTCTTGCATCAGCAATACTAGCTCGGTTCCGAGCATTCAGATCAACGTTTCCACCACGACGACGGGCACGAATCAACGGTGCAATAACCGGCGAGGAGCTATCGAATAGCCAGTGCAGCTTTCCATCCCATGCTGCACTAATCTTCTGGTCATAAACATTACGAACAGAAATTTCTATGTGAGCAACATCGTGCATAACCGCACTAGCAAGTTGCAGATTCCACTCATACAGTTCGAGCCCCGCCTGCACAGAATATCCAGCCACGCAAAGATATCGCTGCCAACGCGGCTCCGACAGCCACGTCTCAATCCAATCCAGCTTATCCCCCACAGTATTGCCCCCGCAATGAAAATATCCATGCCCCGGCGAGAATATCTGTAAGATTTCTCCTTCAGATAGCGCTCCACCGGGGCTTCACAAAGAAGTATAGCAAGCCTTCTAAGCAGTGTCAAACACCAGTGTCCGCGCCGGCCAGCCAACGGACCCTAAACACCCCTACACCACTTCCCGCACCCGCCGCGTCCCCGCGGCCCAGGCCCGCGAGTCCGGCAGCAGTAGAAGCACCAGGAGGGCCAGCAGGTAGGGCACGTAAATAAAGCCCGCATAGGCCAGATTCAACGGCATGAGCCACACCCACAAGGAGAGCACCAGGAGCACCACTGTGGAGGCCACCGCCGCCGCGTGAGCCATCGGATTGCCACCGCGCAGCGCAATGGCCACCACGGCGATCCCGTGCAGGCAATACAGGGCGGCGGCAAAAGCCATGATGGCAAGCGAGGCCACCAGGCCCGCCGTCATGACATGAGCCCCGGTCCCCATGCCGTACATCTGATTGAAGGCCTCAAAGTTCTGCCGCTCGTGATGAGCGGTGAGGTAGAGCAGCACCATCGCCAACAGGGAGATGAGTGCTCCGCCGAGCGCCAGGCAGGCGGCGCCGTTGACCACGGCGGGTGCGGCCTTGAAGGCGGCCATCAGTGAGTTCGGGGCCGATACCTTCTCGTAGCGGTACTGCACGCGGCGCACCGGGGCTTCCTGGCCGGCGAGCTCCCTTAAATCCCCGATGGTGATGGACGTTCCCTCGGGGGCGTCCAGGCGGGCGTCGTAAAGCCCCCTCTTGGCGTTATCCCCCAGGATGGCGCGGGCGGTGGCAGCCTCATCGTAGGCGGGGTCGTTTTTCGCTCCCCCGCGCGCAAGGTGATCGGCAAGCCGCGCGTCCAGCGCGGCGGCGATCTCCTCGCTGCTGCTCTCCCGGTTCAGCCCCAGAGATTCATAGAGATTGTAGTGCTCACTCATGGGGCAAATCCTAACAGTGCGCGTTTAACTGCACTTCACGATCGGTTGCGGGTCATAGACCGTAGTGGTTTCCTCGCGGCTGATCTCCGCACCGGAGAGGTCCTTGATAATGCGGGTATCGGAGGTGGTAAAGCCAGGAGCGCCGGAGGAGGCGGAGCACTTATCTCCGGAGAGGTTGAGCGTTTCCGGGGAGGTCTGCGCCCAGCGGCCACCGTTGATGGATTCCACGTTAACGGTCTTAACACCCATGAGCTTCACCGTGACGCTGCCGTCTCCCACGGAGGTATCAATACGCACGGGGTGGTCGGAATCATTGCGGAATTGCAGGTCAATGGCGCCCTCGTACACGGTGGCCTCACGGCCAGCGGGGTAGCGGGAAATGTAGTAGCTGTGCGGAGTGTGGGCCACGTCCGTCATGCCCGCAAAGTAGGAGGCGTTGTACAAGGTGGTGGCAAATTGGGAGATGCCGCCGCCCACGGCCTCATCGGCGTGGCCATTGAGGATAATGCCGCTTTCCACATAGCCCTGCGCCTTACCGCGCGGGCCGGTATAGCCGTTGAGGGAGAAAGTTTCGCCCGGGGGCACCAGCGCACCATTGACGGCCTGAGCCACCAGGGCGATATTCTTGCCCGAGGCCTCGGAGTAACCATCCGTGGTGAACTCCCCCACCACCTCGTCGAAGGTCGCGGCCTCGGCGGCCTGGGTGGTAAAGGAAGCCGGCTCGTCAATATAAATCACGTCGAACTGGCGCGGCTGCGTGCCCACGATGCGATCGCGCAGATGGGTGGCGCTCTTATCCCAATCGATGCTCACGCCGTCCACGTGCGGGGTCACCCGCTTGGAACCACCGGCAAAGGAAATCTGCGCGTTGGTGCGGGTGCGTTCCGTGCTCGCCAGGCCCTCAGCCAGCATGGCCTGGGCGGCCTCTAGGTTCACGTCGGTGCGCAGTGCGCCCTTATCGGGGGCGAAGGTCACCACCTCACCCATGCGCTCCACCGGAATCACGCCCTTGACCCCATCGCGGCCCTGAGCCACCACGGGAGCGGAGACGGCCTTGGCGGCGTCGCCCTCGGCGGCGCGCTGCACGGCGTCGTTGCGAATATCCGGCTCCACGATCTTGGCCTCTATCTCAATGCCCTCGGGATTGAGCCATTCGGAGGTCACCCGCTTACGCAATTCCTCGCGGTTAATCTCCTGACCGTTGACAGCGGGATCGGTCACCACGCGGCCCGCCTCAATAGCCACCCCGCCGTTGTGGGGTTCACGGCTAAGATCCCCGCGCACGCGCTCCAGGGTGGCGGTAAAGGCTGTGTCATCCGCGCGGCTCACGATGTCCACCTCATAGGTGTCAAAGAAACCCCGCACGCGGGTAATCGGGTTGAGCGATTGCGCCCCGGCGTCCTCCACCGTGGCGGCCCAATCCGGGGCCACCCCGGAATCCGCCGGAATAAATTGCGTGAACATTTCCCCGGCGTGGACAGAAACGGGCTTGATAGCCACATCCCCAAGTTCTGTCTCCAATTTCTCGGCGGCTTCTTCTTTGGCCATGCCGCCGATTTCCACGCCGCCCACGGTGGCGCCCCTGGGAACATTTCCCCTGGTGAGAAGGAGGTCTGCCGCATATACGAGGGCCACCAAAGCCAAGGCACCAAAGATGATGGAGAGGGTGATCCACAGGCCGCGTCGGCTACCGCGCTGGTCACGAGAGTCAGTCACGGTTTCAGCGTAACCACCCAACCCAGGAAAAGCATATTTGCCGCCCCGGCGCTCCCCCGCCCCCGCACGCGGGGGCACAACGTGGGCGCTCGCCTGCCTGTTAGGGGCGGCCACCCCCACATGCGGGAACGCAGCACCGGCGCCCCGTTATTGCACAGTGGTGTGCGGGGTCCACCCCGACGAAGCCCGCAGGCGTTCCTCCGGCAGGCGGCCATCCTCCACGGCGGCCACCACCTTGTCAATCGCCTCGTCTATGGCCTCCCCGGAGGACCACAGGGCGCGGTCCGTGCCCGCCACGATGGCTTCCACCACGGCGTCGGCAGTAGACATGCGATCCGTGATCGCCTTCATGCCGGAAAGATCATCGGTGTAGATGGTGCCGCCAAAGGGAGTCCCCTGGGGGTAGGCGCCGCTGCGCAGCAGGGCGTAGACCGCCGGGTCAATGCTAGAGGGGGTATCTCCGGTGCTCAGGCCCGGAATCACCAGGTGCCCCATCATCACCCCGGCGCCCTGCGATTCCCTCAAGGCCGGGCCGTAGGCGCTCAGGTCGAGCTTTTCCAGCTCCTCCAACGGCGGGGTCACCGCAGCGCCCTGGTGGGAATCTCCGCTGGCCGCGCCGTGGCCCGGGAAGTGCTTGAACACCGGCTTCACCCCGGCAGCATGCAGGCCGCGGGCAAAGGCGGCGGCGTACTGCGCGGCGCGCTGCGGTTCCGTGGCAAAGGAGCGGCTTCCGATGATCGCCAGCCCCGCGCTATCCACGTCCAGCACCGGAGCAAAATCAATGGTGATGCCGTGGTCATGCAGACTCATACCCAGTTCCTTGGCAAGGTCCTCGGTTTCTTGCGGGCTCAGTTTCTCCGCCATCTCACGCGGGGAGGGGAAGTTTCCCAACACCTCGGTATGGCGCTGCACACGGCCACCTTCATAATCAATGGACACGCTAAAATCGCGCCCCACCTCCTTGCGCAGCGCCTCGATATTGCGCCCCGATTCGGTGAGGATAGCCGGGTCCGCCCAGCTGGTGATGAAAATACCGCCCACGCCCTGCTTCAACTTTGCCAGAGCGTCGTCGTAGTCCGTCACCCCCACCACCATGAGGGAGGCGGCCATCGCGCGGCGTTCTTCGTCGGTGCTTATCGACGCCTCCGTGGGCGCGCCCTCCGTCACCGTCACGGCGGATTCGTTATAGGCAGAGGTCAACGCAGCCTCCTGATCTCCGCTCGTGCAGCCTGCCATCAGACCCACCGAGAGGACCAGGGCCACCGAACTGGATTTATGAAAGCGCATTTTCCTCCTTGGCTTGTACTTGTCCCCTCACGTTAACCGATGCCCGCTCTCATAGATCCTTACGGTGAGCAACAGAACAACACCCCTCCTACTGCTAGGGTGGTACACCATGGCACGAGAATCCGATTCCCTCCCTCGGCGCACCCTGGGCCCCGCCGTGGCCAGCGTGGTCGTAGGTATCGCCCTCGGAGTTATCACCATCCTCGGTATTTCTTCCCTGAGCCAGCACAACGCCGTGCCCGCAGGCGGCAGCCCCAGCGCGGAGGATTCCCTGCTCGGCAGCCCGGAGTATGGCTCGCGCAGCTAAGTTTCGCTGGGGACACGCCTGGGGGTGGCTTCTCCTTGGCTTCGTGGTTCTCCTGCAACCCTGGGGGCAGGTGGCCGCCGATACCAAGCACGATCTCACCGCGAATCCCTGGGGTTTCCTGCGCGGCGCTCTGCACGCCTATACGGACACCTTTACCCTGGGCCAACTGCAAAACCAGGCCTACGGCTACCTCTTTCCCCAGGGCTTATTTTTTGCGCTCGCCCATCCGCTGCCGGATTGGATAGCTCAGCGCGCCTGGTGGCTCATCGTCGCGGGCGTGGGGTTCTCCGGCGCCCTGGTGCTACTGCGCCGCTTACAGGTGGGCACCCCCGCGAGCCGATGGGGGGCCGCGCTGCTCTTTGCGCTCAGCCCCAGGGTATTGAGCACGCTCACCACCATTTCCTCGGAAACCTGGCCGGTGATGCTGGCCCCCTGGGTGGCGGCAGCCTTCCTCAGCCCCCTGAATCGCCGCGCGGTAGCCGCGGGTGTGCTCCCGGTGGCGGCGATGGGAGCGGTCAACGCCACCGCCACGCTGGCGGCCTGCACCCCGGCCGGAATCATTCTGCTGTGGCGATTACTGCGCCGCGATCCCCGCGCGGGCCGGGTACTGACCGCCTGGCTTGCCGGCTGCGCCCTGGTGAGCGCCTGGTGGATCATTCCGCTGCTGGTGCTGGGGCGTTATTCCCCGCCTTTTACGGAGTTCATCGAATCCGCCTTCGTTACTACCCGCTGGCTCAACCCCGCCGAGATTCTGCGCGGCACCACCAGCTGGGCTCCCTTTGCCAGCTCCGAGCGCGTGGCCGGGAACCTGCTGGCCACCGAGCCAATCTTTATTCTCGCCACGCTCGCGGTGGCGGCGATGGGGCTCATCGGGCTGCGCCGCGCCCCACACCGGGGCCTGTGGCTGAGCATGTTGCTGTGCGGCTTCGTCATCATGGGCGCGGGCACGGGGATGGCCCCCTGGGCGGCAGAGTATCGGGGCTTTCTCGACGGTGCCGGGGCCGCCTTGCGCAACCTGCACAAGTTCGATCCCCTGGTGCGCCTGCCGCTCATCGTCGGCGTGGCGGCGCTGGGCGGCAGAGCCCGCGTGGGGGACGGGGGGCGTCGAAAAGCATTAGTGGTGGTTGCGGCCCTGGTGGCGGGTGCCAGCCTCGCCCCCGCGCTGAGCGCCCGGCTCCTGCCCGAGGGCACCTACACCCAGGTGCCGCAGCAGTGGCGCGAGGCCACCGACTTCCTCAACGCCCATGCCTCCGGCACCCGCACCCTGATTCTGCCCGAGGCCTCCTTTGCCCGGCAGGAATGGGGCTGGACGCGCGACGAACCCGCCCAACCGCTGCTCACGGTGCCCTGGGCGGTGCGCGACGCCATTCCCCTCGTTGACCCCGAAGCCATCCGCGGCCTCGACGGCCTGCTCGCCGTGCTGCACTACGACCCCGTGGCCGCCCTGCCCGCGCTGCACCGCATGGGTATCGGCGCGCTGCTCGTGCGCGGCGACCTCGACCCCGGCGCGGTGGCGCGCGAGTTCACGCTGCCGGAGGAAACCGGCGACCTGCTGGGCGAGCGGCACCGCTTTGGTGACCTCGACGTGGTGCTGCTGCCCGAGCGCCCCGATATGCGCGTGGTGGAGGGTGCCCCCCTGCCCGTGGCGGGCGGCGGGGAATCCCTGCCGCTGCTCGACGCCCTGGGCACCGCCTCTGCCTATGAGCTGGTGGACGGCGAGGCCCAGGTGGTCACCGATACCCCCATGCTGGTGGCCCGCAATTACGGCACGCTGCGCGGGGCGCAGTCGGCCCCTCTGACCGCCCCGGAGGAAGGGGCGGATATTCGCAATCGCCTGCCCGATTACCCCAGTGCCGGGCCGCTGACCCGCGTGGAGGAACGCGGCGGGGCGGTGCGCGCCTCCTCCTCGGCCTCCGACGCCTCTAGCTTCGGCGGGGCCGACCCCGCTGGCTCCCCCACCGCCGCCGTGGACGGTGACCCCGATACCGCCTGGCACCCGGCCCCTGGCCCGGCCCAGGGGCAGTGGTTGGAGTTCGAGTTTGAGGAGCCGACCGGCGAGATCACGCTGACCACCACCGAGGACGCCCACCTGCGAGTAAACGACCGGGAGGTAGAAACCGAGGCCGGGGAGCCGTTCACCGTGGAATGGGAGGAGCCGGTGCCTGCCGTGCGGCTCACCCTGGACTCCCCCACGGGGATCACTGAGGTTTCGGTGCCGGGTATCCCCGTGGAGCGGGTGGTGACGTTGCCGGATACCTCCCCGCAGGTGCGCCAATTTGTTTTTCAGCGCCTGCTGGTGGATACCGGCGTATTAATCCGCGAGTTCACCGCCCCCAGGGATATGCGGGTACGCGTAGAGGGGCCGGGGGAGGAACCGGTGTACCTCGATGGCACCGAGTGTCACCCCGGCGAGGTCATTGACCTGCGCGCGGGCACCCACCGGCTGCGTACCTCCGCGATGTGGGTGCGGCTGAGCGACGTCGATCTTCCTCTTGGGCCGCTGCCTACCTCGCGCGACGTACACGGGGAGGTGACCCCCTCCTCTGCCGCAGGCGAGCGGCTGCTGGTGACCAATCGCGCCGCCAACCCTGGGCTGCGCGCCAGCGTGGGCGGAGTGGAGTTAGAACCGCGCACGGTGGAGGCCGGGATTCAGGCCTTTGAGATTCCGGCGGGGGTATCCGGAACGGTGACCTTGAGTTTTGCCGGGGAGAAACCCTACCGCTGGGGGCTCTTCCTGGGCCTGGCTGTGGGACTCATCACGGCACTTTGTGCCGCCTGGGTGGCGCTGCGGGGCCGTCTGAGTAACACTACGCCGCCGAGCCCCGCGGGCCTGCCTGGACGCGATGCCCAGGGCGCCTTGGTCTGGGTGCCGTGCTTGGGGGTGAGTGCGCTCATCTGTGGCGCGCCGGGGCTGCTCACCGTGCTGGGCACCTGGGTGGTGCTGCGGTGGAGCACCTGGCGGCCCGGTTGGCTCATCGCCGCCGCCCTGGGCATCGCCGCCGCCTGGCTCGCGCGCGCCCCCTGGCCGAGCGTGGGGTACGCGGGTGATTCTCTATTCCTAGGTCTCTGCGTGATCGCGGCCTTGGGGGCGGCCTGCGCCCCGGTTACTCGTGAGGCTGCTCGTAGGGCCGCTCGCCGGGATGCTCGTAGGTATGTTGCCCGCGCGCCGGGTGAGACGGGTGACGAGTACGACGGGGCAGGCGGATAAAACTCGGCAGACCAGAAAGAAAAGCCCGGCGCGCAGGCCTTTCCATCAGCTCGTAGCTCGCCGCCGCCACAGCGGTGCTCAGCCCGAGGGTAAGCGCTCCCACGAGCAGGGTGTGCCCGCTAAAAAGCGGAATACCCAGTAGCGGGAACACCACAGAGAGCACCGCCACGTGCCAGAGGAATACGGAATAAGACCAGCGCCCCAGGGTGCGGGCCACGGGCGTAGCCAGGAGATCGCGGGAGCGCGGGGCCAGGGCATAGGGCCACACCACCACGGCCGCGAAGGCCGCCCCGGCGAGCGTCCTCACAGTGAATTGCGCGGGGCTGGGGTGCTCCAAGCCCAGGGGGCCAAACCATTCCTGGCCCGCCACCCAGGCGATGAACAGAGCCACGGCCCACCACAGGGGGCGCAGGTGCAGGGCCTTTATCAGCCACCCGTGCAGGCGGCTTCCCGTCGTGGCGTGAAAGCGGGGTTCTAGTTCCGCCGCTATCAGCCCCACCGCGAACCAACTGGCGTAGGCGGGCGGCCAGATCTGCATGTTCGGCCAGCCATTAGCCGGGGTGGCCGCCACCAGGGGAATCCAGGCCCAGCCCAGGCTGGCCGCCGCCAGAAACACCCACACGGCAATGCGACGTCGCGCGCTGCGCAGCCTCCCCACCGTGAGCACCAGCAGCGGAAGAATCAGGTAAAAAGCCACCTCAATGCACAGCGACCACAAGTGCGTAAGCCCCCCGATAAGGCCCTGGGGAAGATAAATCTGGGTGAGGGTGAGCTGGGCTATCACCACGGAGGGCGAGGCACCAAAAGCCACGGGGGCAAAGAGGAGCACCGCTATCACGCAGACCCAGTAGGCGGGGAGGATACGCGCGCAGCGGTGCAGGTAATAAGAGCCAAAGCGACGATCGCTGCGGTGGCGCCGCCACAGCAAAAAGGCCGAGAGCGCAAAAAAGACCGCGACGAAGAAATCAAAGCGCGCCGCTATGGCACCGAGCGGGGTGGCGGGGTCCAGGCCGGTTTGGAAGGCCACGTGCGTGAGCACCACCCCGTAGGCCGCCACGGCGCGTAGCCCTTCCAAAGAACCCACGAAGCCGGTTGCGTAGGATGAGTGCGATACCCGTCGGGCCACGGCTGCCCTGGCATTCGGCGGCATTGTCACCGCTCCCACCCTAGTGGAAGGATCACCGTGACTGGTACCCGTAAGTGGTTGATCGCCCTGGTCGTGGCCGCCGTATTGCTCACCATCACCGGCGATGTGATCCCCCGCGCTCTGCTGGGTTCGATGAAGAAGCTCGACGTCAATACCACCACCGCCTTCCGCACCAATCCCAGCCGCGCGCTCGTCACCGACGTCGCCGCCTGGCAAAACCGCACATCGAGCGACTGCCCAGAGCTGCGCTGCTACCAAACCACCCAGGAACTCACGGAGAACACCGAGGTCACGGTGCTGCCCACCGATGATTCCAAGGAGGCCATTCTCCAGGCGCACACCACCCTGGGACAGGCCCAGTGGGAGGATTCCGCGCGGGTCACCCGCGCCTCGACCTTCCCGGTGCTCAAACCGGAGAGTTCCCTGGACATGCAGGGCAGCCTGGCCGGGATTTTCCAGGGCGGCAGCACGGGAAAGTTTCTGCGCGAGGGGCTCACGTACCGCTTTCCCTCCACCACGGAGCAGAAGTCCTATCCCTACTTTGACCCGTGGAGCCTGCGTTCCACCCCCATTGATTACGTGGATAAGTCGCAGCATTACTTCCTCTTTCACCACGACGTCGCCCCCGTGCCCCTCGACCCCACAGCCCCCACGCTGCTCCATGCCGCGCCGCTGAGCGGCCTGGCCAGTGCTTTTTATTCCGCCGAGGAGATCGCCACCCTGGGGTTGCTGGCGCAGGAAACCGTGACGCTCACCCCCTATTACGCCGTGAACCGCACGCTGACGGTGGAACCGGCCTCTGGGGAGATCGTCGATAAGCGCGAACACCGCGTGGTGGTGCTCGCCCGCAGCGAGGAGGAAGCCCAGCAGGCCGCCACCGAGGAACCGGAGGGCCGGGTACTCTACCGGGCCGATACCACCTGGGATGAGGCCACCGTGACGGCCCGCACCGAGGCCGCCAATCATGTGGTGGACACCCAACAGCGCATGGCGGTGTTGGCCTGGGTGTCTAAGGCCCTGCGCTTTGTGGTGATCCTCGCCGCCATCGTGATGCTGGTGCGACGCCGCCGTGAGCGCTAAGCCCGCCCGTTCCACCGGCGCGCGCTACCTTGCTCCCATAGCGCTGAGCGCCTGGGCCACCCTGCTCATCGGTCTGCTCACCCTCCCCCTGCTGGCCCCCGGGATTCCGGCGCTGCGGGACATGATGGTGCTCGATCATCCGGCGCTGAGCCCCGGCGCGCTGGGCTGGGGTGATCTCCCGGCGCGCGGCGCCCCCCAGGACGGCGTGCTCGCCCTCATCGGCCAGGTGCTCCCCGCCTCCTGGGCTATGCGGGGGTTCGTCGTGGGGGCGTCGATAGCCGGGGCCTGGGGCAGTTTCCTCCTGGCGCGGCACGTGGGCGCGGGGCCGTGGGGAAGTGCTGCGGCGCTGACGATAGGGCTGGCGAACCCCGCGGTGATTGAGCGGCTGCTTCAAGGGCAGTGGTCGCTGGTGATGGCGGCCTGGCTGCTCCCGCTGATCGCCTGGGCGGGGCTGAGCGAACGCCCGCGCGCACAGTGGGTGGCGATGTGGGGAGCCTCGCTGAGCCCCACGGGCGGTCTCTTTGCGCTGCTCATGGGATTTTTTACGGCTCGGAGGCAGCGTTGGGCCACGGCGCTGGTGGGCCTGGTGCTCTGCGCCCCGTGGTGGGTTCCCGGCCTGCTGGCGGGGGCGGATACCACCTCTTCTACCCGCGCGGTGGCGGCCTTCGCGCCGCGCACCGAGGCCTTTGCGGGCACCCCCGGCACGCTGCTGGGGCTGGGCGGAATCTGGAACGCCGCCGCCGTGCCCGGCTCGCGGGAGGCGGGCTGGGCGCTGGCCGGGGTAGTGCTCTTCGCCCTGCTGTGCACGGCGTGGCGGGCCTGCCCGCGCCCGCTGCTCTGGCTCGGCGGCCTGGGATTGGCCCTGGCCTGCGCGGCCTGGGCGTTGCCCTCGGTGCTCGGCATGGCCGTGGGGAACTTCCCCGGCGGGGGCCTGCTGCGCGACGCCCACAAGTTCACGCTCCTCGCCGTGCCCGCCTACGTTGCCCTGGCCGGGGCGCTGCGCCCTGGGCGTGCCGCCGGAGCCCTGGCACTCGCTGCCGTGCAGCTTATCGACGCCCCCTTGAGCTTAAGCGCCCTGCGTCCCCTGCCCCCGGAGGCGCTGCCGGTGCCCCCCACCACGATGGAGGCTGTGCAGAAAGAGGCCGCCGGGCGCGAGGTGTTGGTGGTGGGTTCCTATTCTGAGTCCCTGATTCCGGTGGAGGGCCGCCCCCTGGTGAATCCCTGGTGGAAGGCCCTGGGCGCCGTGGAGCCGGGCAACCTCACCGTGGACGGGGTGGAGGTGGACCCCCCGAATCCGCGCTGGGTAGCAGCCCAGGGGGCATGGCGGGCTGGTGACCTGCCGGAATTGGAGCGCCTGGGGGTGGGGCTGGTGGTCGATGGCGGCACGGGAGAGGTGCTGGCTGCTACCCAGGCGCCGGCCCCCGATACCTCCCGTGGCCTGTGGTTGTTGGGGGCCTGGGCGCTGGTGGTGCCGGTGGCGGTGCTCCTGCTGCGCCCGCGTGCTAAGGCTGCTCGGAAGCCACGTCCAACAGCAAGCGCTCGAAGCGGGCGCCAGCCTCCTGCCAGGAAAAGGCCGTCGCCTGCTGCGCGGCGGCGGTACCCAGGCGGCGGCGCAGGGGGGCGTCGATAAGCAGGCGGCGGGTGGCGGCGGTGAGTTCCTCCGGGGTATCCACCAGCAGGCCGGTGTGCTCATGCTCGATGGAGTCATTGAGGCCCCCGGCGCTGCGGTAGCCCACGGTGGGCACCCCGTGCTGGGCGGCCTCCATCACGGCCAGGCCCCAGCCCTCCTTGCGCGAGGGCATGAGGTGCACGGCGGCGCGGGCCAATTGGGCATGCTTGTAGTCCTCCGAAACCTGGCCGTGGAATACCACCACGTCCTCCATGCCGCGTTCGCGCACGTAATCGCGCAGCCGCGCGTTCCACCAGCCGCTCCCCAGTACGTCGAGCACGACCCCGTGGCGGCGCAGGGCCGCCACCGCGTCCATCGCGTGTTCGATCTGCTTGTGTGGCACCAGGCGGGAGAGCGTGACCAGGTGGTGCAGGCCATCCTCTTCCAGGGTGGGCAGGTGGGCGGGCACGGGGTCCACGCCATTGCGGATGAGGTGAATATCCTGGGCGCGCACCCCCAGGTCCACCAGTTCCTGCTTGCTGGGGTGAGAAACCGTGACGTACTGGCTGCCGCGATACGCCCTCGGGGCCATCTTCGATTCCAGGAACCAACCCAGGCGCGCGATGAGCGGACCCGCCACCGGCCACTGCTCCCGATGACAGTGATGGGTGAGCAGCACCGTGGGTTTTCCGGCCACCGCGCGGGCAAAAAACGGTATGCCGTTTTGGGTATCCACCACCACATCCACCCCGCGCAGCGCCCCCAGGCCCAGGCGGCCCGCGAGCATCGCCAGCCAGGCACGCGGATACACCCCGTATTTGCCCCCGGCGCGGGAAAAGAGCACGCCCTGGCGGGTTTCGCGGGCCGGGGCGTCGGTAAAGCTCGCGGTGCGAAACACCACCTCGTGCCCGCGCGCGGCGAGGTAGGCGGCGATGTGTTCCAGGTAGCGCTCGGAGCCCCCGCCCTGGGGGTGCTCCGTATCGCGCCAGCACAGCAAAAGAATCTTCATAGACTCGCTCTAGCCTAGACGGTGCTACCCTCACTTCTCATGCCCCTGCCCCGCACCCGACGCCACGCCACCCTGCGCCGCGCCGTGAGCCTGCTCGGAGACTTCCGTTTTGAGCAGACCGACCCCGCGCGCTTCTACGGGCACCTGGCCCGCGATACAGCGGAGCTTCTCGACGCCGTGGCGTGCGACGTCTTAGGGTTTGGTGCGGGTTCTGCTGTTGCGGGGCTCCGTGGTGCCCGGGTGCTCGACGTGGGCGGCGGGCCGGGTTACTTTGCCGCCGAGTTTGAGCGACGCGGGGCGCGCTATATCACCGTGGAACCCGACGTGGGAGAGATGGCCGCCGCAGGCATTGAGGTGGCGGCCTCCGTGCGCGGCTCCGGCATGGACCTACCCTTTTCCACCGGGGCCTTTGACCTCACCTATTCCTCCAACGTGGCCGAACACGTGCCCGAGCCCTGGCGCATGGGGGAGGAAATGCTGCGGGTCACCGCCCCCGGTGGCGTGGTGGTGCTCAGTTATACCGTGTGGCTGGGGCCTTTTGGCGGGCACGAGACAGGACTGTGGCAACACTACGTGAGCGGGGAGTTCGCGCGGGACCGCTACACCCGCCGCCACGGGCACCCGCCCAAGAATGTGTTTGGCACCTCGCTCTTTAACGTCTCCTGCGCGGAGGGGGTGCGGTGGGCTCGCCGCGTGGCAGCGCGGGGCGACGCCGAGGTAATCGGGCTCATTCCCCGTTATCACCCGCACTGGGCCTGGTGGCTCAGCCGCGTTCCGGGGTTGCGGGAGTTTGCCGTGAGCAACTTGATGATTGTGCTGCGCAAGGTATGATTCCGGCCCATGAGCCTTCGTTTTCGTACTGCGGCCACCCTCGCCGCCTCTGCCCTGGTCACCGTCGGCGTAGCCACCGCTACCGCCGAGGAATCGCTGCCCGTGGAGGGCGCTCTGCCGGTGGAGGGCACCACCTGGAACTTCCAGGGTTCCTCTAGCGCTTACTTCACTCTCAACGACGGCAACATCGGCGGCAATGACGGCTGCAACGCCTTCGGCGGCAGCGCCACCCTGGAGGGCGACACCCTCACCGTGGGCGATCTCTTCTCCACCATGCGCTACTGCGGCGATGGCTATGAGCTCACCACCGCGCTGGCCGGGGAGCACACCGTGGAGGTGCAGGGCGATACGCTGACCCTGCGCGACGAGAACGGCACCGAGTGGAACTTCGTGGCTGCGGAGTAATTCTTTCTGCCCTATAAGTTTCGCAGGCCCGCATGACGTTTGTCATGCGGGTTTATTACTTTTTCTTCTACTTGTGGCTTTGTGCGAGCCGCAGCATAGAGACCATGCCAATCATCGAAGTCAATGGACTCACCCGTCGCTACAAGGACACCAAGAACAAAAGCACCTATACCGCCGTGGATAACCTCTCTTTCCACGTGGAGCGAGGGGAGGTGTTCGGGCTGCTCGGAACCAACGGCGCGGGCAAAACCTCCTCCTTAGAGGTAATGGAGGGGCTGGCCGAGCCGGATGAAGGGAGTGTGCGGATTTATGAACTTGATCCGTGCCGAGAACGCGAACGCCTCCGCCCCGAACTAGGGATCATGCTCCAATCCGGGGGCCTACCCAGCCAACTCACCGTGGAAGAAACCCTGCGTATGTGGGCCGGTACCCTCTCCACTCCGCTGCCCATTGAGGAGGTAGCCGAGGCCGTGGAACTCACCCACCGCATGAACGTGAAGGTAGGCGCACTCTCTGGTGGGGAGCAGCGCCGCCTTGACCTCGGCTGTGCCCTCGCAGGAAACCCCAGCGTCGTTTTTCTCGACGAACCCACCACCGGGCTTGACCCTGAAAATCGCCGCCACACCTGGGAACTGCTGCGCTCCCTCAAAGAACGCGGAGTGACGATGGTGCTTACCACCCACTACCTCGAAGAAGCGGAGTTCCTCTGCGACCGGCTGGCTATCATGCACCAATCACGCATTGTCCGCGAGGGCACCGTGTCCGAACTGGTGGGGCAGGAAAACGCCAGCCTCACCTTCACCACCGGGCACCCCGTGCCCAACATTTTTAGCGGCACCCGCCACCACGACGGCCACCGCTACACGGTGCACACGAGGCACTTGCAGGCAGATACCTACGCCCTCCTGGATTGGGCGGCGCGCCAACAGATCGAACTCCGCGACTTCCGCGCCCAACCGGCCTCCCTAGAGACGGTGTTTATGAACATCGCCGGTTCCACCACCCAGGTCTAATGCACTCACCCCGTTGAAGGAGAAAACCATGACTATCACCGTTCCCCGCCCCATGACCTCCACTCATACCAGCAGAATTATCAGCCTCACCAGGGCAGAATCCACCCAAATGCTGCGCAATAAAACGCTGCTCTACATGATGAGCACGCCGCTGCTGATGGGGCTGGTAATGGCCTTCCTCGGCAAAGACGTTGAGATCATCAATACTGCTCTCCTCTTCGAGATGCCCACCCTCTTCGCGTTACTCTTTTGTGCTTATTACCTCGTGCTTTCCATGTCCACCACGCGCCGGGACGAGAAAGTTCTCAAGAGACTGCGCACGGGTGAATCCACGGACACCGATATTCTGGTTTCTCTTGGTATTGGTCCCGTACTCGCCACCATTGGCACCGTGGCGCTCAGCGGCGGGATTCTCTTGGCTGTGGGAGTGCCTGTACCAGATAATCCCCTGTTGCTTTTGGTGGCTATCCCTTTCGGCACAGTACTTTCCTGGGGACTCGCGCTGCTCACCAGCATCATTACTCGCAATGCCGAGGCCGCCCAGATGACTTCCATGCCCCTGACGCTCATTATCCTTCTCTCCCAAAAGGGTCTGCGCGACCTCCTGCCGGATACCGCCGCCAGAATTGCCGAGTTCACCCCCTATGCCGCCGTCTCTGACCTCGTGAACCTTAGTTGGGCAGGGGGCGGCGAGTATCTGCAACCCATTCTGGTGCTGGTGGCCTGGACGGCGCTCTGCTCCTGGGCGGGCATGACCTTTATGAAGTGGGAAAACGATCGGTAGCATAGCCCCATGCCCAGCCCCATCGCAGAGCGGTTAAAGCCACTCACTCACCCCCGCCGCTCCTGGGCAGCCTTGCCCAATCCCACCAAATTCACGCTGTATACACGGGTATCCCTCCAAGTACTCACAATTTTCTTTCTTCTCTTCCCTAGCACTGATACCTCCCTATTCCCCCATTTCCTCTACAGCGAGGCGAACCTCACCGAAGAAATTATCGCGGGAATCAGCGCGAAGCAGATTCTTTCCCTGCTCCTGCTCAGCGCCGTCATCGTGAGTACCAACGTGTTCCTGGCACGAGTGCCGGAACTCAACCCCAATTCCACCAAGGATCACCACAAAGTATTTCGCGTTGGTTTCATACTCACTCTTCTCTTGCTGCTATGGGGGATGAGCATTGCCCTGCCCGATCTTCACAATAAACCTCTGGGGCTGGTTATTTTTAGTACCAGCATCCTCGCTCTAGACTATCTCCCCTTTATCCGCCACACCTGGAAAATCACGGCGCTTCTTTCACTAATCTTAGCTGGACTATTTCTCCTTTCCTTCCAAAGCAATCCCACCATCGGAGAATCTGACTTCAGAAGGGGATTTTTCCTCGGCTTTATTCTTGTATACCCTGCTGCACTCGTGGCCCTCACTCGCCTCAGTCTCTGGTCCGTCAATATCATCAAGCAGGCCGAACGCTCAGCGGAATTACAACGCAGCCTCACCCTCACCGAGGAACGCCTACGCTTTGCCCAGGAAATGCACGATACTTTGGGGCAAAACCTCGCGGCCATCAACATGAAAACAGAACTGGCCAGCGCCCTCGCCCAGCATAATGACTCCCGATTACACGGCGAACTCACCGAATTACAATCTCTTACCCGAGCCACCATCACCGATATGCGCGAGGTCATTAAGGGGTACCGGAATATCAACCTCAACACCGAGATAGAGGGAGCCACCTCCCTCCTCCAATCCGCCGGAATACGTTTTAACGTCACCGGCTCCGCCGAGACCATTCCGCACCGTTACCAGGAACTTTCTGCTTGGCTAGTGCGCGAGGCCACCACGAATATCCTCAAACATTCCGCTGCCATCACGGCCACCCTCAACCTAGACAGCGCTTCTATCTCCATACTTAACGACGGCGCTCCTACCGCCACAAAGCCCCTCCGCCTCGGCGGGCTCAAAGCTCTGGAACAGCGGGCCTACGCCCAGCACAATGCCCGGTTGAGCATAAAAAGAAAGGGAGGGGATTTTTGCCTCACGCTGCATTTTGATTCTCCCTCCGGTGAGCAAAACCCAGAAGAAAGGCCACGCATCCCATGATTCGCCTTGCCATTGCCGATGATGAATTACTCATTGCCAGTTCTCTGGGCACATTGCTGGGCTTGGAAGAGGACATCGAAGTGATTTTTACTGCCGGTTCGGGGGAGGAAATACACCAATGGTGGAATAAACAGCACACCCTGGGCAATCCCCTACCGGAGGTGTGCGTGCTTGACCTGCATATGAAAGGCATGAACGGACTGGATACCGCCACCGTTCTGCGAAAACTCACTCCTCACACCGCCATTCTCATCATCACCAGGCACGCCCGACCCCAGGGATTGCGCAGCGCCTTAGAAAAAGGAATGCAGGGCTTTTTGCCTAAAACGGCCACGGCAGCCCAGTTTGCCGAGGCCGTGCGCACCCTCCACTCGGGCGGGCGTTACATCGACCCCGAACTCGCCGCGCATACTATCTCCGCAGGTCAATCCCCACTCACCCCCAGAGAGGCCGAGGTAATAGAGGCCGCAGGAAAAGGCGGTAGTGCCGAGGACATCGCCACGATGGTGCACCTGGCTCCCGGTACCACCCGCAATTATCTCAGTTCTGCCATGCGCAAACTCGGCGCCCAGAATCGCTTTGAGGCTTATATGCTCGCGCGGGAACGCGGGTGGATATAGTAAAAAGCAGTGCCGTCACCCCACATAAGGAGAAATTGTGACTACCGCCGCACTGATTGGTACTTATATTCTCGCCGCCGTCTTATTGGGCGACGCCCTCCTTTCCATTAAGCCGCCCGCTTTCATCTCCCGCTGTCTCAGCGGCGTAAACCTCCCCCGCGACTGGTGGTGGGCACTCATCGGCGTGAAGCTCCTGGCCACCGCCGGGCTCATCACCGGAGCGCTGCGCAACGATCCCAGCATTACCGCCACCGTCTCCATCGGCGTGCTCGCCTACTTCGTCTTTGCCATCATCTCCCATATCCGCGCCCGCTTTATGGGCAGCGAGTTCTGGCTCAACTGCCTGGGCATGACGCTACTCAGCGGGGTAGTCACCGCGCTCAATGTCGGTGCGGTGTTGTAGTTCTCATAGGAGCCGGTAGCGGGTACCGCGATCACCCTGGGTGCCCACCATCTCCACGATGTTCTGGCGGATCAAGGCACCCAGAGCATACCGCGCCTGAGACACCGAAAGTCCCGTTACCAGCACAATCTCGTCCAGAGTCCGCGCCCGAACCCGCAGCGCCTCCACGATAGCGGGACCGTTGCGGGTCATCTTCTGCGGCGCTTGCTTATCGACGTCGCTTTGCAGCACCCCTTGCTTTTCCACCCCAGCGCGACGCAAAAGCACACGAAATACCATGCCGTTATCAAAGAGTTGTGGCGGTTCCAGGCCGTACTTATCCATCGCAGCATAGACTTCTCCCATACCACCGCCCTCCCCTTCAATCACAGGAGAACCCTCGCTAGTGCGCAAGCGCTTGGCCAATTCATAGAGTCGCTGGTTCACCGCCGCCTTAGCCAGATCGCTACTAGCTAATTGTTCCCGCGATAATCCCCGCAACCCTCCCGGGCTTTCCACGATGAAGGCCTTGGGCGTGATTCTTATTTCCACGCGCTTGCCCACGCCGAGAGTATCTGGACCTAAATCACGGTGCACAAGCGCATTGGAGACCACCTCGCGGATAGCGCTCAATGGTAATTCAGGGCGATTCTCCATGTGCCCATCACTACGATAGGCCTGGATAACAGAGAGATTCTGCTCCACCCACTCCATATTCTCTTCCAGCAATGCAGGAACGGGGCCGTCGAAATGCCGGAGGTTGCGCGTGCGCTCCCCGCTTTCACGAGGCATACGCACCGCAGCAGTAACCCCCAACGCTGGAAAAGTACCCTGGGGATAAGCGCCCAACGCATACAAACCCGCTACCGTGGGCTGTGCCGATTCATTGACTACGTGCGTAACGCGGAGAAGTTGATCCTCCTCCATATGCGCCAACCTGCGGCTAGAGCCTTGTGCCGCCTGGATATATTGAGCCGTCAAATCCTCATCGAGGTCTTTGACAGAAGTACCTACGGCTGGAGCGGCGTCGTATTCCTGCCTTTCATCGCGGTGCAGAGATTCCACGCTCAACATATGGAGATCATTGGGATTCATGGCGTAATCACCATCGCCCTGACGCAGATACGCCACGCTTTTTACCCGAGCCGGTTTTTGAGTAGGCGCCAACGGACTTACCTGCGCCACCACCATCACGGCCCCCTCTATATCCACCGGGTAGGCATCAATATGCGGGGACGGCTCCACCAATTCCCGGGTTTGAGAAATAAGCCCCTGAATCATCTCAGCAGGATTATCCACCCCGTTCAATGCAAAGTCCTGGGCCTCGTCCACCCCTAGAACAATCGTGCCGCCCTCTGGCATATTTGCAAAGGCACACGTGGTCTCCTCTAAACCTGGCAGACCACCCGAGGCGCGCTTTACCTCCACCAAGCTCGTATCGTCCCCATAGCGCCGCAATTCCTCCACCACACTGAGAAGTTTCTCCGCACTCCATCTCAGACTCATAGTTTATGACTCTACACTGATAATTTTTCGTTCGAGATTGTGTGATGCAGGGCAAGATTTCGCCACACATAGGGGGAAACATAAAGGTCACACTCACAGTCACACTCACAGTCACACTCACAGTCACACTCACAGTCACACTCACAGTCACACTCACAGTCACACTCACAGTCACACTCACAGTCACACTCACAGTCACACTCACAGTCACACTCACAGTCACACTCACAGTCACACTCACAGTCACACTCACAGTCACACTCACCTGTCCAGTATAACCCCCAAGCCGTGTACCAGCGCGAGCTTGTAGTCCTCCGAAACCTGGCCGTGGAATACCACCACGTCCTCCATGCCGCGTTCGCGCACGTAATCGCGC
>NZ_LKEV01000003.1 GCF_001412085.1 Corynebacterium lowii | reverse complement strand
CTATCGAGTTCTCACACAACACAACCACCACACGGCGATCACCCCTGATTGTGTGGGGTGGGCCTTGTCGCGGCGACTCGCACTAATTTACACACCACCCCACCACCACACAAACACCCAGCTCAAAGCCGGTTCGCACCACCCTGAGGCGTCACCACATACGTATCCGCCGCAGGCACCGCCGCCCTGATCTCCTGGGCCACACGCTCCGGCTCCGCGCACAGCGCCACGATGCTCCCGCCGAAACCGCCCCCGGTCATGCGCGCTCCCACGGACCCCGCGCGGCGAGCGGCCTGCACTGCGGCCTCCAATTCCGGGGTCACTACCTCATAGTGATCACGCAGGGAATCATGGCTGGCGTCCATGAGGGACCCCAACAAAGCAATATCCCCCTCCTTCAAGGCAACGATGGCCCGCTGTGCCCGGGACGTCTCACTTAATACGTGCCGCACGCGGCGGCGTACCGTTTCTGCGTCATAGTCAGAGCCAGCGGCCCACGCCACCGCCTCCTCCACGAGGTTTTCCTCCCGGAAGGTGCAGTTCAGGGCGCTGTGGAGGGCGTCGATAAGCCCCCGGCGGGAGCCGTATCCTCCGGTGGAGTGCGAGTGCGCGGCATTGGTATTGGCGATGAGCAGGTGCAGCCCGGGCCAGGTGCAGGGCACGTGTTCCATGCTGCCGGTGAGGAAGTCGAGCGCGAGGGCGTGATCGCGGCGTGCGTAAAGGCAAGCGCGCTGGTCAAGGCCCCCGGTATTGGCTCCCACCACCTCGTTTTCGGCCCGCATGGCTGCGGCGGCAAGATCAGCCTCTAGCTCGAAGAGATCGCGGGCGGCCACGGCCACGGAACATTCCAGGGCGGCGGAACTAGAAAGCCCCGAGCCCACGGGCACGTCCGATACCACGGCCAGGTCCATGCCCTGAGTGCCGAGCGCCCAGAGGGTTCCGGCGATGTAGCCGCGCCAGTCGTTGAGCGCGGAAACATCATCGAGGTCTGCCGAGCCCACGCGCCGCTTGACCGTAGGGTCCACGGAAATCATGCGCACCCGACGGTCGCGGCGCGGCGAGGCCGCCACAGCGGTAGACATCGTGGTGGCTAGCGGTAGGCATACGCCGTGGGCATAATCCACGTGGTCACCGATGAGGTTCACTCGCCCTGGGGAAAGCCACACACCTGCGGGTTCGGCACCGTATTCATGTGTGTAGAGGGCGGCGGCATCGTTGCCCAATTCCTGCGGTTGCCTTATTTCCATATGCTCCTGAACCTTTCCGCAATGGCCTCCGGGGTGGTGTCATTAATCCACGCACCCATTCCCGATTCTGAACCCGCCAGGTATTTCATGCGGTGGGGGGAACGCATGAGGGAAAAGAGCTGAAGATGCAGGCGGCCCCATTCCGGCTGCCCCACCGGTGCCTGATTCCAGGCCGCGATATAGGGGGTGCGCTCCACTCCCTCAAAGAAGCGGTCTACCGCAGGGAAGAGGCGATGCAGGATACCCGCTAGTTCCTCCCTTTCCTGCTCGTTGAGCGCGGGGAAATCCGGTACCGCCCTGCGCGGCATGACCATGACTTCCAGCGGCCATTTGGCCGCGGCGGGGGTGTACACCACAAATCCTGGGGTCTGTTCGATAATGCGCTCCCCCGCCTGCAATTCCACAGCCAGTACCTCGTCAAAAAGATGAGGGTGCTGGCGTACCTGCTCGGCAATTGCTTCCATGCGTGGTGGAACAAAGGGGTAGGAATAAATCTGCCCGTGGGGATGGGAAAGGGTTACTCCAATTTCCTCACCGCGATTTTCAAAGGGGAATACCGCACGCACTCCCTCGATGGCGGAGAGTTCCTGGGTACGGTGTGCCCATACTTCGATGAGCATTCTCTTGCGTTCCTCGGAGAGATCCGCAAAAGAACCCTCCGCCTCCGAGGTAAAGCACACCACCTCGCAGCGGCCCCGCCCAGGGCGCTGTTCCACGGTAGCTGTGTGGGCTGAGGTCTCCCAGGCTGAATCCTCAAGGTACTCACCCCGAGTACTCAACGAGGGAAAGCGATTTTCAAAGACCACCACCTGATAATCGGCCTCCGGAATCTCGCTGGGATAGGAGCCCGGCTTCGTCGGCGCCAAGGGGTCCTCATGCGCCGGGGGCAGGAAGGTGCGGTTTTGGCGGTGCGCGGCAAAGAGCGACCACTGCCCGGTTAAGGGATCGCGGCGCATAAAGGATTGCGTGCTTACGGCGGGCAGATCGCGTTCGTCCACCGCCGTGCGCGGCGGGGTGCCGGGAAGATCGAAGTAGAGGATTTCGCGGCCGTCGGAAAGCGTAGAGCGGGTGATCTCAAGCATGGTGCTCCTCCACCTGGATCGGGCTCAGGCGCGCCCATAGGAAAAAGACCAGCGCCACGGCCACCAGGGCTAGGCCGGTCCACAGGTTATCCGCGGCGCTCTTGGCCGTGGCATCGTCCGGGTTCACTCCGGGATCGAGAAGGAAGAAACACGCGCAGAGCAGCAGGCCGTAGAGGCCCATGAGTGCGCCGATGACATTGCGAATATCGAAGGCTGACATGTGCTTTTCTCCTTAGAAGAAGATGAGGTTGAGCGCGGTGACCAACACCAGGCAAAGAACGCCGAGGGGCACGGTGCGGCGGTACCAGGGAAGGGCGGCCTCGGCGGCGTCGGAAAGCTGCTCGCGCGGGGTGACCGAGCGCACGAAGCCCACGAGCTCGCGGTCCGGCTTAGGCGTGGTGAATAGCGAGACCGCCACGGACACCACGATGTCCACCACGAAGGCGAGCGAGGCCGCCACGAAGGCCGTGCCCTGCCCTGGCAAAGCAACCAGCGGGTCCGACCCCAGGGAGAGAGCCCAGAAAATGATGGCGGAGGCGGTACCGGCCACCAGGCCTGCCCAGCCCGCGTGCGGGGTCATGCGCTTCCAGAACATACCCAAAATGAAGGTGGCAAAAAGCGGGGCGTTAAAGAATCCGAAAAGGGTTTGCAGATAGTCCATGATATTGCCGAAGTTCGCGGCCAAAAGAGCCGTGAATACAGCAATAGCGGTGGCCACCACCGTGGCTATGCGTCCGAACTTGAGATAATAATCATCCTCGCGGTCCTTGACCACATAGGTTTGCCAGAGGTCATAACTCACCACCGTATTAAAGGCGGAGATATTGGCGGCCATGCCCGCCATGAAGGCTGCAAGCAGGCCCGCGATACCCACACCTAGCAAGCCGTTGGGCAGCAGATCGCGCATGAGATACAGCACGGCCTCATTGGGGGCGGCGTTGCCTTCTGCAATCGGAGTAACGATGGTTCCGGCAATCATGCCGGGAATCACCACGAGGAAGGGAATAAACATCTTGGGAAAGGCCCCGATGATGGGTGTTTTGCGCGCCGCCGAGAGCGAATCCGAGGCCATCGCACGCTGTACCTCCACGAAGTTCGTGGTCCAATAACCAAAGGAAAGTACAAAACCCAGGCCGAAAACGATACCCACCACTGACCACACGGGGTGGTCAAAGCCGGAAAGTTCCGTGCCGGGCCAGGTGGAAAAGTGGCTGGGATCGCCCACCTTTTCCTTCAATCCTTCCCAGCCGCCCACGTGGCGCAGGCCGATGACCGTGAGCGGGGCCAGGCCCGCCACGATAACGAAGAACTGCAAGACCTCGTTATAAATGGCCGCAGAAAGCCCGCCCAGGGTGATATAGGAAAGCACGATGATGGCGGCGATGAGCAGGGTGGCCCAACGCGGCCAGCCCAGCAGGGCCTCCACCACGGTAGCCAGGAGGATCAGGTTCACCCCGGCGATGAGCAGCTGCGCGATGGCAAAGGAAAGGGCGTTGACCAGGTGCGCACCGGGGCCGAAGCGGCGCCGCATGAACTCCGGAACGGAACGCACCTTGGAGCCGTAATAAAAGGGCATCATCACAATGCCCAGGAACACCATCGCCGGTACCGCACCAATCCAGAAGTAGTGCATGGTTTGCATGCCGTACTCCACGCCATTGGCGGACATACCGATGATTTCCACCGCCCCGAGGTTGGCCGCCACGAAGGCCAAACCCGTAACCCAGGAGGGCAAACCCCGCCCGGAAAGGAAGAAATCAATGGAAGAGGAAACGCGGCGCTTGGCGGCCCACCCAATCCCGAGAACAAAAAAGAAATAGGCCGCTACGAGGGCATAGTCCACCCAGGTGGCGTTAAGCCTTAAGGTATACATAATTTATCTTTAGCACAGAATATTCTGCTAACAGCACTTCACCTGGCTTCAGGATAGTGAGGTCTACCCCACTATTGAGGGCGTCGGGCGGGGCGGTCATGGGTTCCACCGCCAGCCAGCGCTGTGGGGAGGTGTAGAGCTGTGTCCAGTCCATCGAGGAACGCAGTTCCACCCCCGCTCCCGATTCGTGGAGCAGCCGCGCCCTGTGGGCTGGGTGATAGAAGGCATCGTCGAAGTTCCGGCCACGCATGGCGATGCAATGCTCGTTCCAAGGCTCCAGGTTTCCGCTGGGAATCATCTGTTCGCTGAGCGGACGCCGCTCGCTGGACTCAAAAAAACAGGGTGCACTCATCGAGCGGCCAACCCTGGGGATCGAGATACGGGTGCGCGCCCAGAGCGCAAGGCGCGGGTTCGGTACCGAGGTTGCGCAGGCCGAACACTGCGCGCAGGCCCTGGGGCTGCGCCTCGTAGCGCACCCGCAGTTCCAGCGGCCAGGGCCAGCCGGGTTCTGGGCCAAGGCGAGTACTCAGCTCCGCCACCTGCTCGGTAGCCGTGAGAGAAAAGAGGCGCCCCTGGGTAAAACCGTGAAGAGCATGCCCGCGCTCGGGCTCGGTCACCTCCAGGGAGTAGGCGATGGCGCCATAAGAAAAGGTCGCCCCGGCCACGCGATTAGGCCACGGGGCCAGCACCGTGTTGGTGGCCTCCGGCGGGTGCTCTCCCTCGGGAAAAGAGCGCAGCAGCGGCCTGCCCTCACAGTGCAAGGAGCGTATCGACGCCCCGGAGGCCGAGATCACCGCCCGCGTTCCCCCGCAACGCAGCGTGACCTCCTTCATTAGCGCCGTACTCCGGCAAAGTTCTTCTTGCCACGGCGCAGCACCAGCCACGAGCCGTGAAGGAAGTCCTCTTCGGCGGGCTCCCAATCCTCGGCGGAAATACGAGCATTATTCACGTACACCCCGCTCTCCTTGATGGCGCGGCGGGCAGCACCTCGGGAATCCACCAATCCGGTGCCCACCAGCAGCTCCACGATGGTATCGCCGGGCTCAAAGGCCAGCACCTCGGTCTCCGATACCGCAGAGGCCAGGGTGGACTCGTCAAGCTCGGCCAGATCGGCCCGGCCAAAGAGGGCCTGAGAGGCCAGTTCCACGGCCTTGGTGGCCTCCTCCCCGTGTACCAGGGTGGTCATCTCGCGGGCCAGGGTGCGCTGAGCCTCGCGGGCGTGGGGGCGCTCCTCTACTTCCACGGCCAGGCGATCCAGTTCCTCCTTATTCAGGAAGGTGAACCAGCGCAGGTAGCGCATCACGTCGGCGTCGGCGGCATTAATGAAGTACTGGTACCAGGTGTAGGGGCTGGTCATCTCCGGGTCGAGCCACAGGCTGCCGCCCCCGGTGGACTTGCCGAACTTCTTACCCTCGGAATCCGTTACCAGCGGAACGGTGAGCGCGTGCACCTGATCGCCGGTGACGCGGCGCACCAGGTCCACCCCGGCCACCAGGTTACCCCACTGATCGCCACCGCCCACCTGAAGATTCACACCGTGGTTATTGTGCAATTGCACATAGTCATTGGCCTGAAGGAGCATGTAGGAAAACTCGGTGTAGGAAATACCATCGTTTTCCAGGCGGCGCTTCACGGTATCGCGGGCCAGCATGGTATTAAGCGAGAAGTGCTTGCCCACATCGCGCAGGAAGGCGATGGCGCTCATATCCTTCGTCCACTCGTTATTATTCACCAATTGCGCGGCGTGCTCGCCCTCAAAGGTGACAAATCGGCGTAATTGCCCGGAGATTCGCTCAGCCCAATCGGATACCGTATCGGCATCATTCATGGAGCGCTCCCCTACATCGCGCGGGTCACCGATCATGCCGGTGGCCCCGCCCGCCAGCACCAGCGGGTTATGGCCCGCGCGCTGAAAGCGCGCCAGCATGAGCAGCGGCACCAGGTGACCAGCATGCAGGGAGGGGCCGGTGGGATCAAAGCCACAGTACAAGGCGATGGGACCCGCTTCGGTGGCCTCCCGGAGAGCCTCAATATCCGTGGATTGATTAATCAACCCGCGCCACTGAAGTTCATCAATGATATTCACGCTTCTTTACCTCCCGGCCATTCCACAGCCTCGTCCATCAACAACACGGGTATGCCTTGGTCAATGCGATAAGCCAACCCAAGGCGCTCATTAACCAGCATTTGTTCGTGCTCAAGATAGGTCAATGGCCCCTTGTCTTTGGGGCACACCAGAATATCCAGTAATTGAGGATCAAGGCTCATGGGTAATCACTCTAGCCTTCCGCCCATTCTCGTTGCGCGCGGGCAGCCGCACGCACGCGTTCGCGCTGCTCTGCCACCCGCACGCCGGCGGTGCCGCCACGGGTATCGCGGGAGGCCACCGCGCCGTCGATAGTCAAGACCTCGCGCACCGCAGGGCTCAGGCGCTTATCGACGCCCGCGAGCTCCTCATCGGTGAGATCCACCAGGTCCACTCCCCTGGCTTCCGCAATGCGCACGCAGGCCCCCGAGGCCTCGTGGGCCTCGCGGAAGGGCACGCCCTGGCGCACCATCCATTCCGCGAGATCGGTGGCTAGCGTGTAGCCGCGCGGGGCGAGTTCCCGCATGCGATCCTCGTGGAAGGTTAGGGTACGCACCAGGCCCGTCATGGCGGGCAGCAGCAGGTTGAGCTGCGCCACCGAATCAATGACCGGTTCCTTATCCTCCTGCAAGTCCCGGTTATAGGCCAGGGGCTGTGCCTTGAGGGTGGCCATGAGGCCGGAGAGATTACCGATGAGCCGGCCCGTCTTGCCGCGAGTGAGTTCCGGGACGTCCGGGTTCTTCTTCTGCGGCATGATGGAGCTGCCGGTGGACCAGGCATCGTGCAAGGTCACGTAGCCAAACTCCGGGGTACACCAGGCGATGATCTCCTCCGCCAGGCGGGACATATCCACCGCAATCTGGGCCAGCACGAAGGCCGCCTCGGAGGCGAAATCGCGCGAGGAGGTGGCGTCGAGGGAATTATCCGCGGCGGAATCAAAGCCCAGTTCCTCCGCGATGGCCTCGGGATTAAGGCGCAGGGAGGAACCCGCCAGGGCCCCCGAGCCATAGGGGGATACCGCCAGGCGACGATCGAGGTCCTGGATACGCTGACCATCGCGCAGCAACGGATGGGCGTGCGCCAACAACTGATGGGCCAGCAGCACGGGCTGGGCGGCCTGGAAGTGCGTCTTACCCGGCATGATGGCCTCCGGGTGCGCCTCCGCCTGAGCCACCAGGGCGTCGATGAGCTCCGTCACGGAAAGGGCGATCCCGCGCAGGGCATCGCGCAACCACATGCGAAACAGCGTGGCTACCTGGTCATTGCGGGAACGGCCCGCGCGCAGACGACCACCAAGCTCCGGGCCCACGCGCTCGATGAGCCCGCGTTCCATCGCCCCGTGGACGTCCTCGTCGGTGGCGTTAGGGGTGAACTCCCCCGAGGCCACATCGGCACCCAGGCGGTCCAGCCCCTCCAGCATGGCTTCAAGATCGCGCTCTTCGAGCAGACCCGCGCGGTGCAACACCCGGGCGTGGGCCTTGGAGGCCAGCACATCATAGGGGGCCAGCACCCAGTCAAAGTGCGTGGACACGCTCAGCGCAAACATCGCCTCCGAGGGGCCGCCGGAAAAGCGCCCTCCCCACAGCGCGCCCTCGTTGGTTCCATGCTGCTCCATTTATGCCTCCCGATCCCGCGTATTAGCCATCTTGGAGGAAAGCCCGTGCAGCTGCACGAATCCCTTGGCCAAGGTCTGATCGAAGGTATCGCCCGTATCATAAGTAGCCAGGTTGAAATCATAGAGCGAGTGCTCGGAGCGGCGGCCATTCACCGTGATGGAACCGGCGTGCAGCACCAGGCGAATGTCACCCGTGACGTGCTCCTGAGTGGAGTCGATGAAGGCATCCAGGGAACGCTTGAGCGGACTGAACCACAGGCCGTCGTAGACCTCCTCGGACCAACGAGCGTCCACCAGGCGCTTGTAGCGGGCCAACTCGCGCTCCACGGTGACGTCCTCCAAGGCCTCGTGGGCCTTGATGAGCACCATCGCGCCGGGGGCCTCGTAAACCTCGCGGGACTTGATGCCCACCAGGCGATCCTCCACCATGTCCAAACGGCCCACACCCTGTGCTCCGGCGCGGCGGTTGAGTTCCTCGATGGCCTCTAGGACGGTGACCGGGCGTCCGTCGATAGCCACGGGGGCACCTCCCTTGAAGGAGATGATGAGTTCATCGGGGGCATTGCCCAGGGCCGGGTCCTCGGTGTAGGCGTAAAGATCCTTGGTGGGCGGGTTCCACAGATCCTCCAGGAAGCCCGTTTCCACGGCGCGGCCCCACACGTTCTGGTCAATGGAAAAGGGCGAGGAGGCGGACTGCTCGATGGGGAGGTTGATCTCCTCGGCAAAGGCAATGGCCTTATCACGGGTCCAGGCAAAATCGCGGGCGGGAGCCACAATCTCCAGGCTGGGATCGGTGCTCATAAACCCGACCTCAAAGCGCACCTGATCGTTTCCCTTGCCCGTGCAGCCGTGGGCCACGTGCGTGCCGCCGTGTTCCTTGGCGGCCTCCACCAGGTGCTTGACGATAAGCGGACGCGACAGCGCTGAAACCAGCGGATACTGCTTCATATACAGGGCATTAGCCTTGACGGCGGGCAGACAGTATTGCTCGGCAAACTCGTCCTTGGCATCCACCACGATGGATTCCACCGCGCCGCAATCCAGGGCGCGCTGCCGCACCGATTCCATATCCTCCCCGCCCTGACCAAGGTCGAGGGAGACGGCCACAACCTCGCCCTCGATCATCTTGGAGAGGTAGGGAATGGCCACGGAGGTATCCAGGCCACCGGAATAAGCCAAAACAATGCGATTAGTCATAATCAATTTCTCCTTTTATTCGTTATTCCATATGTGCAGGGTGGACGCTAATTCCGCGCCCGTCATGGGGTCCCGCGCAAGAACAAAAATCGTATCATCACCCGCGATGCAGCCCACCACATCCGACATACCCACGCGGTCGATGAAGCTGGCAAGGTACTGCGCGGCTCCCGGAGGGGTCCGCAGCACGGCGATATTGGCGGAGGAATCCACCGATACCACCAGTTCTTCCAGCATGCGTCGCAACTTTTCTCGGGGGCCAGAAAGGGTATCGGGAACCGCACTATCCTCCCCGCCCACGGCGTAAAAGGAGCGTGAGCCCTCGCGGCGCACCTTGCGCGCACCTAGCTCGTCGAGATCCCGCGAGATGGTGGCCTGCGTGGCGTCAATGCCCTCATCCAAAAGCAATTCTGAGAGTTGCACTTGGCTGTACACCCTCGTGGAAGCCAAAATGTCAAGGATCTTTCCTTGACGCGCAGTGCGGGTAGTCACCAACTCATCCTTTCTCAATCTCATCAAGCACCCTGCCGAGGCGGCGCACGGCCTCCTCCATCTCCTCCCGCGTGATCACCAGCGGCGGTACCAGGCGTATCACGCGATCCGAGGGTGCGTTGAGAATAATTCCCGCTCGCCACCCCGCCGCCACTGCCTGCCGAGCCACCGGGGTTTTGAGCACCACGCCCAGCATGAGCCCACGGCCGCGCACGAACTCCACCTGTGGTAATTCCGCCACGGCCGCGCGCAAGTATTCACCCGAGCGCCGCACCTGGTCGAGGAAACTATCTCCTATCGTATCGAGCACCACCGTGGCCGCGGCGCAGGCCACGGGGTTACCACCAAAGGTGGTTCCGTGATCTCCGCGACCCAGCAGTTCGGCGGCCGCGCCGTGGGCCAGGCAGGCCCCGATCGGTAACCCGGCGCCTAGGCCCTTGGCCAGGGTTATCACATCCGGTATAACGCCATCGTGTTCAAAGGCGAAGAAATCACCCGTGCGGCCGATACCCGTTTGCACCTCATCAACCACCATGAGAATCCCGTACTCATCGCACAGGACGCGCACGGCGCTCAGGAATCCCTCCGGGGCGGGAATCACGCCGGTTTCCCCCTGGATGGGTTCGAGGAAGATGGCGGCCACCTCCTGCGGATTGGTCTCTACCAGAGTGCGCAGATAGGCCGCGTCCCCGTAGGGATAGAACTCCACCCCACCGGGTAGCGGCTCGAAAGGGGCGCGCTTGGCGGGCTGCCCGGTCAGGGCCAGGGCGCCCATCGTGCGCCCGTGAAAGCCATTGACCGCCGCCAAAACCCTGTGCCTCCCCGTACGCCGCGCCAGTTTGAAGGCGGCCTCGTTGGCCTCCGCACCGGAGTTGCACAGGAATACCCTGGCATCATCGGCGGGAAAACGCTCGCACAGCGCGGCGGCCACCTCCACCGCCGGGCGCGAGGCCAGCAGGTTCGAGGAGTGCGTCAAGCGCAGGGCCTGCTCCCCCACGGCGCGGGCAATATCCTCATTGCCATAGCCCAGGGAGGCCACGGCAATGCCGGAGAGGAGGTCGATGTATTCCTTGCCCGCGGCGTCGAAAAGCCGGGCGCCGCGCCCCTCCACCACCTCTACCTCCGGGGTGGGGTAGGTATCCATGAGCACCGTGGGCCAGGTGCGCAATACCTCACTCATCTTTTTCTCCTTCCTGTGGGGGCAGCACCATCGTGCCGATTCCGCCCTCGGTGAGTAATTCCAAGATCACGGAGTGGCTGAGCCGCCCATCAATCACGTGCGCGGCCGATACCCCGGCCTCCACCGCGTTCAGGCAGGATTCCATCTTGGGAATCATGCCGCTATCCAGACCGGGCAACAGGGCACGCAGGCGATCGGTGGTGATCGTGGATACCAGAGAGCCGCGATCCGGCCACTGCGTGTACAGGCCCTCCACGTTGGTGAGCACCACCAGGCGCTCCGCCCCGATGGCCGCCGCCAGGGCACCCGCGGCGGTATCGGCGTTGATGTTGTACACCTGCCCGTCCTCGCCCGGCGCGATGGTGGATACCACCGGAATCCGCCCGGCCTCGATGAGGTCCATGAGCGCGGTGGCGTCCACGTCCACGATGTCTCCCACCTGGCCGATGTCCGTGGGGGTGCCGTCAATGGGCACCAGGCGACGCCGCGCGGTAAAGAGTCCGGCGTCCTCCCCGGAGGTGCCCACGGCGTAGGGGCCGTGGGAATTGATGAGACCCACCAGATCGCGGCCCACCTGGCCGAAGAGCACCATGCGCACCACCTCCATGACCTCGGGGGTGGTCACGCGGAAGCCACCGCGGAACTCGCCTTTGAGCCCCAGGCGATTTAGCATGGTGGAAATCTGCGGCCCGCCGCCGTGCACCACCACCGGGCGGGCGCCGATGGTGCGCAGCAGCACCATATCGGCGGCGAAGGCGGCCTTGAGTTCCTCGTCCACCATCGCGTTACCGCCGTATTTGACCACCACGATGCGATCGCGGAAGTGTTGCAGCCACGGCAGGGCCTCTGCCAGCACGGCGGCACGGTCGGCCGCGGTGAGGTCATGTAAGTTCTTCATCCTCGCGCCTTCCTTTAGGTGGTATAAGCCGAGTTAATTTCCACGTAGGCGTGGGAGAGGTCTGTGGTGTACACCGTGGCGGTGCCGGGCTGACCCGTACCCAGATCCACTTCCACGGCGATGTCTGAGCCGCTGAGATCTACCTCGCGGGCTCCCGGCACCGCCGTAGAATCCGCGCACACGGTGTGCCCGTTAAAGCGCACGCTGATACGAGCGGGCTCCATGCTCACCGGGGCCATGCCCACGGCGGCGATCACGCGGCCCCAGTTCGGATCGGAGCCAAACATTGCGCATTTCACCAGGTTATCGCGCCCGATCGTGCGGGCAGCAGCAAGCGCTTCCTCCTCGCTGTGCGCCCCGGTGACGGTGATGCTCACCCGCTTGGTCACCCCCTCGGCGTCGGCCTGCATGGCCCGTGCCAGGCTCCGGCAGGCTTGGAGCACGGCGGCGTCGAGAGCCTCCTGGGTGGGTTCTACCCCCGATTCCCCGGAGGCCAGCAGAATCACCGTGTCATTGGTGGAGGTGGAGCCGTCAATGTCCAGCACATCAAAGGTGCTCGCGGTGGCCCGGCGCAGGGCGGTATCCAGGGCCTCGGCGCTGGCCTGGGCGTCGGTGGTCAGGCACACCAGCATGGTGGCCAGAGAGGGCGCCATCATGCCCACTCCCTTGCCCATGCCACCCAGCAGGAAGCCGGGACCTTCCACCAGTACTTCCTTGGGCACGGTATCGGTGGTCATAATCGCCCGTGCGGCCTCACTGCCGTACGCTCCCAAGCCGCCGAGCAGCGCCTGCGCTCCCTCGCGGACAAGCGGCATGGGAAGGGGCTCCCCGATCAGCCCGGTGGAGCACACCGCAACATTGTGCTTATCGACGCCCAGCCCTTCCGCAACGATGCCCTGCATCTCCTGCGCGTCCCGGTAGCCCTGCTGACCGGTGCAGGCATTGGCGTTGCCGGAGTTATAGACCACCGCGTCCAGGCCGCCCCCAGCGATGGCCTCCTTACTCAGCGTCACCGGGGCCGCGCATACCTTATTGCGGGTAAATACCGCCGCGGCGGTGCGCTGGCGGCCCGTGTTCACCACGAGCGCCATGTCCGGGGCACCGGAGGGTTTGATGCCCGCCGTGGTGGCCGCCGCCTGAAAACCCTTGGGCGAGGTAATACTCATGCTTCATCTTCCTTATCTCGGGTGCTTCTAGGGTGTGACTGCCACGGTGGGAAGGCCGGCGACTTCCTCCCAGCCCACAGCGATATTCATGCACTGCACGGCACCGCCGGCGGTGCCCTTGGTGAGGTTGTCGATGGCGGCGGTGATAAGCAGCGTCCCGGCCTCCTCATTGATCTCCACCGCGATCTGGCAAAGGTTGGTGCCCAGCACGTTCTTGGTATTGGGCAGCACTCCCTCCGGGAGTACGTGCACGAAGGGCTCTCCGCGATAGAACTCCGCGTAAACCTCGCGGGGGTTCTTACCACTCTTTAGCGGAGCACTCTTCAACGGAGCCACGGCGGTGCTGAGAATCCCCCGCGTCATCGGCGCGAGCACCGGGGTAAAGGAAAGACGCGGGGTCTCCCCATAGCAGGCGAGGTTCTGCACGATTTCCGGGTTGTGGCGGTGCTGACCCGCAGTGTTATAGGGACGCACCGATCCCATCGTCTCCGCACCCAAGAGCGAGGTGGCGGCCTTCTTGCCCGCGCCGGAAACCCCCGTGATGGAGGTGAGGGTGATATTCGGCTCGATCAGGCCCTCGGCCACGGCGGGCAACAGGGCCAGGGTGGCACCCGTGGGAAAGCAACCTGGCACGGCCACGCGCCGGGTTTTTGTGAGAGCCTCGCGCTGACCGGGCATTTCCGGCAAGCCATAAGGCCAGGTACCGGCGTGCTCGGAGCCGTAATAACGCCGCCACTGCTCGGGGTCGCTGAGACGGTAATCCGCCGCGCAATCAATCACCAGGGTTTCGGCGGGAAGCTGCGCCGCCAGGCGGGCGGAGTGTCCATGCGGCAGGCAGAGAAACACCACATCGTGGCCGCTAAGGACCTCCGGGGTGGTCTCCTCCACCACACGATCCGTCAGGGCGGGGGCCGCGGGGAAGGCATTGCACTGACCCGCAGAGGAATTGCCCGTGAGCGCCCCAATTTCTAGGTCCCCTTTGAGATACGCGGGGTGCCCCAGGAGGAGGCGGAGGAGTTCACCACCGGCATATCCGGTGGCTCCGGCGATGGCTACTGTGATCGGCATAACGAACAATATAGCATATATTCATGCTCTTGCAAATTATGCAGAAAGGTGGTGGCGGAGTGCTCCCCGCAATATCGCGCGAACTTGATCTGTGCTGAGTGCACCGTGGGGGGTAACCGCATCCATCGTGAGACCACCAATCAACGCAGTGATCTGTCGCGCCGCCATGCCCGGATTCTCCACGCCCAAGCTGGAAAAAGCGCTCACCACCACCTCGTGAAGGTCTCGCCCCATCTGCGCGGCTGCGGGAGCGAAAAGGGGTTGCACGCGCGAAGCTCGAATAAACTCCAACACCACAATCGCCTCAGCCCTCCGTGCCTCATCCATCGGAAGTACCTGCTCCAATAGTTCCTGCAAGGAATCAAGAGCCTCCTCCCCTTTTAATCCCTTCAGGGAACTCCCCAGGTACGGCGCCAAGCGCCGCCCCATGCGTTCTCCCGCCTCTCGCGCCGCCGCTTCCAAAAGGTCCTCGTGCCCATCGAAAAAATGCCGCACAGAGCCGATATTGAGTTCCGCCTCCGCCGATACCTTGCGCAAGGTTATCCCCTCCACCCCCTCGGCCAGAATCTTGCGAAAAGCCGCCTCAATAATGTGGCTGCGGCGTTCCTCGGCATTAATACGTGCAGGCATACCCCTTCACTCCCATAATGGATAGTCACTCTCCGTTACCGAACCATCCTCAGAAAATAGCAGGTAGCGATCAAAGTCCCGTGCAAACCACCGATCATGCGTCACCGCTATCACTGTTCCCGAGAAAGCCCGCAAAGCCTTCTGCACCGCCTCCCCAGATTCAAGGTCAAGGTTATCCGTGGGCTCATCCAACAACAGCATGGTGGCCCCACTAAGTTCCAACAAAAGAATCTGAAAGCGAGCGCGCTGTCCACCCGATAAATCTTCAAAACGCTGCTGTGCGCAGCGGACAAGGCCATAGCGATCCAGTGCTCTCGACGCCTCCTCGCGCGGCATCCCCTGCCGCCGCCCCTCGCCACAGTGCAAAATGGAAAGGAGAGTTCGCCCGTGCAGGTCAGGGCGCCCCTGAGTTTGTGCAAACCAGCCCGGCCACACGCGTGCCCCCAAACGCGCAACCCCAGAATAGGAAACCGGCTCAATATCCTTAGCCACCTCCACTAATTCCGCAGAGGGGTCACTACCCCCTCTAGCCAGCAAACGGAGGAAATGAGACTTTCCCGAGCCATTCGGCCCCAACACCGCCACCCTATCCCCATACCTCGCCTCAAAATCATAAGCATGGGTAAGCCCCCGCAATTCAAGCCCTTCACAGATCAACACCCGTTTCCCCGTTCGGCCACCTCGCAGCCGCATGGAAAAATCCTGCTCGCGGGGAGCCTTTTCCGGGCGTCCATGCGATTCAAACTTTTCCAGGCGGGTCCGTGCCGCACGGTACCGGGAAGCCATATCCGAGTTATATGCCGCTTTATTCTTATATTCCCGCACTAACTCGCGCAGACGTTGATGTTCTTCTTCCCATCTTTTATTCAACTCATCCAGCCGTGCGCCGCGATTTTCCCGAGCCTCATAATAACTCCCAAAACCTCCCCCGTGCACCCATACCGTATTCCCCCGTTCTCCCAGTTCCACCGTAACCACCTTCGTAGCCGTGCGAAAAAGAAGTTCCCGGTCATGGCTAACATAAAGAACCGTCTTATCACAGCTCAGAAGCATCTCTTCCAGCCATCTTTTGCCCGGCACATCTAGAAAATTATCCGGTTCATCGAGCAGCAGAATCTCCGCGGAGCCCCGCATCAAGGCATTAAGCATGAGACGTTTCTGCTCGCCACCAGATAGCATCGAGGTGGGAAAATCTGCACACTCCTCATAACTAAGGCCCAATGAATCCATAGTGCAAAAACTCCACAGTGCTTCCAATTCATAGCCACCTCGATCGCCCCATTCCAAGAGTAAGGAAGCATACTTCATCTGGGCCGCTTCATCATCAACTTCACGCACATCATGTTCCGCTCGCCACAATGCCTCCGCCATCTCTCGCATGACCCGAGTACTCGTAGCCACAAGTGCTTCGCGCACCGTTTCTCCCTGCATAAATTGCGGCATAACGGCCAACTCTCCACCACGAGATATAGCACCTTCAACCACCGGAATATCCCCGGTAATAATTTTCAGCAAGGTAGTTTTACCCGAACCATTGGCTCCAATCAGAGCCACTCGTTCCCCTTCTCCCACCCGAAAAGAAATATCACGCAGAAGTAAGCGCCCATCATCCAGAAAATATTTTAGCGACTGCACATCAAGGTAGCCCATGCCGAGATATTATCACAACCGTGATAAATCATGTCTGAAAGAAGGCCAACGCGGTGATACGCGCTGGCCTCTTCCCCTATTTATCCGCGCAACTGCGCCCCCCACAGTTCCTCTGCCCGCTTCGCCGCCGCTAGACGGGCCTCATTGGCCTCGGCATCCGTCAGCGTGCGATCACCGGCGCGGAAGAGTAACGAGAAGGTCAAGGACTTCTTGCCCTCCCCCACGGAGTCCGCACGGTAAACGTCAAAGAGCTGCACCGATTCCAGCAGGTCTCCGCCGCCCTCCACAAGGGCGCGGCGTACCTCCTCCACGGCCACCTTCTCCTCCACCACCAAGGCGATGTCCTGGTAAAGGGCCGGGAAAGCCGAAAGCACCGGAGCCGGAGCGTGCTCCTTAAACGGCAGAGCCGTGATGTCCAACTCCATCGCGCACAGGCGCGGGGGCAGGTTCATCGCTTCGAGTACCTGCGGGTGAAGTTCGCCCGCATGGCCCACCACGTGGCCGTCGATAGCCAAAGCCGCGCAGCGGCCAGGGTGCCAGGGCTGCTGCTGTGCCTGGTGCACCTCCAATTCCAGCCCAGCGGCACGGGCCACAATCCGCGCCGATTCGATGGCGTCCGCGTAGGTATAAGCGCGGCCCTCGCCCCAGGGACCCGCGTACTCGATATTGCCGCCGCCCACCGTGGCCACGTGCAGAGGTTGCTCCGGTAGAGAGTCCACCACCTCGCGCACCTGCTCTGCTGAGGGCCGCGAATCCACCGAGGGCATGGGGGTTCGCTCGCCGCGCTTGAAGGCCACCTGCTGCACGCCAAAAAGGCTGAGGTCGGTGCGGCCGCGAGCGGCATTGCGTCCCACCGCCTCCAACATGGCGGGGAGCAAGGTGGTGGCCAGCACCGCGTGATCGGCTTCCAAGGGGTTGCGCACGCTCACGGTGTTGCGGCGGGGGTCATCCGCCTCAAGGTTCCACTGCTCAAAAACCTCCGCAGAGATAAACGGGGAGGGCAAGATTTCCGCGTAGCCGTGGTAGGCCAGGGCATGCCCGATGGAGCGGCGTCGGCGTTGCGCGGCGGTGAGTCCACGCCCGCCCTTGGGGGTGGGCAGGATGGAGGGAATATCCTCCAAACCCTCCAGGCGCAGCACCTCCTCCACGAGGTCGGCGTCCATCGTGATGTCCCCGCGCCAGGTGGGCGGGGTAACCAACAGGTCCTCACCCTCCTCGGTGACCTCGCAGCCCACCTCCCGCAGGCGATTGACCACGGTCTCAGTGCTGTACTCCACCCCGGCCACCTGAGCCGGGCGGCGCTGTGCCATGCGAATCTGCGGCATGGCGGGAATCTCCCCCACCAGGGTTCGGCCGGGCTCGGCCACCCCACCGGCGATGCTCACCAGCAGGTCACAGGCCAGGTCCAACGCCGGTTCCACCAGCGCGGGATCGACGCCCCGCTCGAAGCGACGGGAGGATTCCGAGCTGAGCTTGTGGCGGCGGCTGGTGCGTGCCACGGTGAGGGTATCCCAGGTGGCGGCCTCAAAATACACATCGGTGGTGCTATCCCCGATCTCCGAGGTAGCCCCGCCCATCACGCCGGCGAGCGATTGGATGCCGTTCGCATCACAGATCACCACGTCCTCCGGGTGGAGTTCGCGCTCCACATGATCCAGGGTGGTGAGCTTTTCGCCCAGCTCGGCCTGGCGCACGTGAAGATCGCCGGAGATCACCCCGGCGTCGAAAGCATGCATGGGCTGGCCGAGCAGGAACATCACGTAGTTGGTCACGTCCGTGGCGGCATTGACGGGGCGTGCACCGAAGGCCATGAGTTCGCGCTGCAACCAGAAGGGAGAGGTGGCGGCGGGGTTAATGCCGCTGACCTTGCGCAGGCCAAAGCGCCGTGCCTTGGTGGCCTCCTCCACGGTGACCTTGATGAGGTCTGCCGTGGATACCGAGGCCTGCTCAGAGGCCTGCTGCGGAGCGCGGGCAGCGGGGTCCTCGAAGCGGAGGTCGAAGGCCGAGGCCAGTTCCCTGGTCAGGCCGCGCACGCTCAGCGCATAGCCACGGTCCGGGGTGACGTTGACGTCAAAGATCACATCGTCGAGCCCCAGGATGGCGCGGGCGTCCTCTCCGGGGGTGCCCTCGTCCAAGATGATGATGCCATCGGTGGACTTATCGGTGAGCCCCAGCTCCGTGGCCGAGCAGATCATGCCGTTAGAGATGTGATCGTAGGTTTTGCGCGCCGCGATCTTGAAGCCCCCAGGGAGCTCGGCCCCAGGTAGCGATACCGCCACAAGGTCGCCCTCGGCAAAATTGCGGGCACCGCAGATAATGCCCTGCAATTCCCCGGTGCCATTGGCCTGGCCCACATTCACCTGGCAGTAACGAATGGGCTTTTTAAAACCAGTGAGTTCCTCGATGTGCTCCACGCGGCCCACCACCAGCGGGCCAGTGGTTTCCGGAATCGGAGCATAACCCTCGGTTTCAAAGCCCACGCGGACAAAGCCGGAATCGAGTTCTGCGGGGCTCACCTTCCAACCAGGATTGTGCTTGGAGAGTTCTCGGGTAATGAGATTTTGGGAAATAAGCATGGTTTTCTCCTTGAGCTGTGCGGGGCCTTAAGCCTGAATACCAAAGGGCAGGGTGAAGCGAATATCGCCTTCCACCATGTCCCGCATATCGGAAAGCCCATTACGGAATTGCAGGGTGCGCTCTAGGCCCATGCCAAAGGCAAAACCAGAGTATTCCTGTGGATCCACCCCTACGGCACGCAGCACATTGGGATTGACCATGCCGCAGCCGCCCCACTCGATCCAGCCCGCACCGCCCTTCTTATTGGGGAACCACACGTCCACCTCGGCGGAGGGCTCGGTGAAGGGGAAGTAATTGATGCGCATGCGGGTGCGCGTCTCCGGGCCAAAGAGCTCCTTAGCCAGGTGATCGAGGGTGCCGCGCAGGTGCGCCATCGTCAGCCCCTTATCCACCGCCAGCCCCTCTACCTGGTGGAACACCGGGGTGTGGGTGGCGTCCAACTCATCGGTGCGGAAAACGCGCCCCGGGCAGGCGATATAAAGCGGAACCTCGCGTTCCAGCATGGTGCGCACCTGCACGGGAGAGGTGTGGGTGCGCAGCACCTGGCGAGAATCCTCGGCACCCACGTAGAAGGTGTCCTGAAGAGTGCGCGCGGGGTGATCGGGAATGAAGTTCAAGGCATCGAAGTTGAAGTACTCCGCCTCCACCTCGGGCCCCTCGGCAATCTCCCAACCCATGCCCACAAAAATATCCGCGATGGCCTCGCTCAGCGTGGTAATCGGGTGCAGGGCGCCGGTCTGGCTGCGCGTGGTGGGCACGGTAACGTCCACCGTCTCCCGGCGCAGCACGGCCTCGGCGTGCTGGCGTTCCAGCACCTCTTTGACCTCGGCATAATGCTTCTCCGCTCGGCCTCGGGCCTGGTTCACCAGGCGGCCGGCGTCCTTGCGCAGGGCCTTGGGCAGGGAACCCAGCGCGCGGCGGGCCTGCATGATGGGCGCGCTATCGGAGAGGTGATCCCTGCGCGCCTGGGCCAACTCTTCCAGGTTCTTTGCAGCCTCGAAGGCCCCCAGTGCCACCTGCGCGGCGCGGTTGAGGGCTTCCTCGGTTATCTCCGGTGCGGAGTGCTCGGATTGTTGCTCAGCCACCGTGTACTCTTCCTGCTCTCTCGTATCTCTTGGACTCGTTTATTCTAGTCCGGCCACCCGGGCCTGCGTTCGGGCAGACTCATAAAGGCATATCGACGCCGCCGTGGCCAGATTCAGCGATTCCGCCCGGCCCCGAATGGGAATACGCACCCGGTGGTCGGCCTGACTCAACAACTCCTCCCCTAATCCGTGCGCCTCGTTGCCAAAGAGCCAGGCGGTGGGGGCTTCGAGGAGATCGCCGGCTTCATCGAGATCTACCTCTCCATCGGCGGCCGTCGCCAGTATCTGTAGCCCGCGGCTGCGCAGGGAATCCATCACCGCCTCCACCTGAGTTTCCCGCGATACCGGGAGGTGAAAGAGAGACCCTGCCGAGGAACGCACCACCTTATTGCCCAGGGGGTCCACCGTCTCTCCGGCAAAAACCACGGCGTTCGCCCCCATCGCATCGGAAACCCGAATCAGCGTGCCCGCGTTGCCGGGGTCCGAGGTGTGCACCGGCACCGACACCAAACGGGGCGTGCCCGTGAGTGCTCGCTTCATGGGCCACAGCACCGGATCGCAGACCGCGAAGATGCCGGTGGTGGTCACGGTATCGGATAGGGAACGCGCCGCCTTATCGCTGATCGGGTGCACGTACACGCTGAGGTACTGGGCGGATTTCACGATAGCCTCGTAGCGCTGCGCCGCCTGTTCGGTGACGTACACGTCCCGGGCGGCCCCCGTGGTCACCGCCGCTTCCACCGCGTTTTCCCCCTCCACGAGGAAGGCCTTTGCTTTGCGACGAGCCGCCGCCCGATGGAGCTTGGCCGCCGCGACGATGCGCGGGGTGCGCTCCGTAAAGGGAGCGGAGAAATCAAGAGACATGGCCCCGAGGATACCTGGGGCTAGATGAGTTCCCGCCCATAGGGATCGGTGGCATAGGTGCCCGAGCGCAGCAGAATCATCACGAACTCCACGAAAGCCCAGATCTTCACGGCGATCACGATGGGAATACCGATGAGAACGATAGATAGGGCGTATCCCACGATGGCGATGACGAGCTGAATAATAGCCCGCTGGCGGTATCCCAGATAAAAATTATGCACGCCGAACTCGCCCAAAAAGAAAGCCAAAAGGGCCGCCGCAATATAAGAACGCGGCGCCGGTAGCGGTTCTTGAAGATACTCAGGTGAGGTATATTGCTGGCCAAACTGCGGCATAGTCATGGTTATCCAGGATAAACGAATCCCCGCCAGCATGCACTGGCGGGGATTTTTATGGCAAGATCCGTTTTAGGCGGCCTTGGCCTTGGGGGCGTTCACGTCCTCCGGCAGAGCAGCCTTAGCCTTCTCGCAGATGGCAGAGAAGGTGGCAAAGTCATTCACAGCCAGCTCGGCCAGGATCTTGCGATCCACCTCGATCTCGGCCAGCTTGAGGCCCTGGATCAGGCGGTTGTAGGTGATGCCGTTCATACGAGCGGCGGCGTTGATGCGCTGAATCCACAGCTTACGGAACTCGCGCTTGCGGGCGCGACGATCCCGGTAAGAGTAGGTCATGGAGTGCAGCCACTGCTCCTTGGCCTTGCGATACAGGCGGGAGCGCTGACCACGGTAGCCCTTGGCGGACTTCAGGATTTCGCGACGCTTCTTCTTGGCATTCACTGACCGCTTAACACGTGCCACGGTAATACTCTTCTTTCAAATCTCGTTGGTGGTGTAGGGACAAGCGGCCTTTTAGGCCTGGCCGAGGAGACGCTTCACGCGCTTGGTATCCGGCTTGGCAACATCCACCGTGCCCTTGAGGCGACGGGTGCGGGTGGAGGGCTTGCCCTCCAACAGGTGACGGCGACCAGCCTGCTCACGACGCAGCTTTCCGGTGCCGGTCTTTTTGATGCGCTTAGCGGTGCCCTTGTGGGTCTTTTGCTTCATGGCTCGATCCTTACAATCCCTGATTAACGTGTTTACTTCTTACCCTTGCGAACCGGCCCCAGAACCATCGTCATGTTCCGGCCGTCCTGCTTGGGTTTCATTTCCACGACGCCCACTTCCTCGACGTCCTGGGCCAACCGATCCAGCAAGCGGAACCCCAGCTCCGGGCGAGACTGCTCACGGCCGCGGAACATGATCGTTACCTTGACCTTGGAGCCCTTCTCTAGGAACCGGACTACATTACCCTTCTTCGTCTCATAATCGTGATCGTCGATTTTGGGACGAAACTTCTGCTCTTTGACTACAGTCTGCTGCTGGTTCCGGCGTGCCTCGCGGGCCTTTTGATCCTGCTCGTACCGGTACTTCCCGTAGTCCATGATCTTGCAGACCGGGGGCTTGGCCTTGGGGGCGACCTCAACGAGGTCCAGATCAGCTTCGTAGGCCAGCTTGCGGGCATCATCAGTACGGACAATGCCTACCTGTTCCCCACCGGGGCCAACGAGGCGAACCTCGGGAACTCGGATTCGCTCATTAATGCGAGCTTCAGCGCTGATGTGTACTCCTCAAGTAGCAGGGTAAATAGTGTCATTCGTACCGCAACACATTTGGATATACATACCCAATGAAAAACCTGCATGTGTGCGCACATGCAGGAGAACATTACCGTTACAGAGTTCTTCTATAACATGACCCGTGGCCTACCTTTCTAAAAGGCGGCGTGGGGTGGGATGATCTCCTCTTGCGGCCCAAGCATAACGCTCTGGGCGGTAGTAACTGGCACTATAGCGGCTTTATACGGGGGTCGCAAATCAGCAGCGGGAACCGCCCTTGAGCTTTCCCTCCGCCAACAATTCCCGCAGACCACGAGCTATATCGTCAAGCATCGCTCGCCCCTCAGATTCCTGATCGTCCTGGGGATGCACATACATGGCAATACCAACCCCCTCCACTGTTCCCAGTTGGCGCATAGTAAATACACCGTCATCGTCCGGGCCCCAACCCCCCTTAAAGGCAGAACCCTCTAAGAGCCCCAGGCCGTACTTGTGCTCCTCGGATATTTCCCCCATCAATTCCACCACCGGATCGGCGCTGTCAATACACGCCAGGTGAGAGGCAAAGAGCGCCTGACCACTCAGAGGCCACGAGACCTCACCAAAAGACACATTCGAGCTATGCCCCCACTGCCGGGCCACGTCCGTGGGGTCACCCGCCTGAGAAAGAACCTTTTGCACGGCAGCGCTGGCCTCCGTGCTGCTGCCCAAGGAATCCCAGAGTTCCACCGAGGCATCATTATCGGAATAAGTGATGGCCGCTCGGGCAGTATCATCATCCGCCGTGCCCTCCTGGTAGGCGGCGATAGCAATGGGCACCTTGATCGTGGACCACGCGGCGCTATGCCCCGGATCGCCAGCGGAGTACACCTGCCCCCCGGATACCACCGCTATCCCGGCTTGACCTCCATGATGGGCGATGGCCCCCTCCACGATACGGCGCAGCTCCTTGCCCAGCTCGCTGCTTCCAGGCTCAGCCCCTCCACGCTCAGAGCCGGAAGATTTCTCCGTACTGGTGGATAAAGATTCCACGCGCGCAACGGGAGCGGGTTCGGTGGTAGGAGCACACGCTGTACACAGAGCGCTCACGACGATAGACGCGCCGATCATGCGGCATCGACTCACGGTGTAGGGCCTCCCCACGGGCAGATTTTTGGGAACGCCCCATCATAGCCTCAGAGCAAGTCCTTGAGAAAACGCCCAGTATGTGTACCTTCTGTGGCTGCCACGTCCTCCGGCGTGCCTTGAGCCACCACGCGGCCACCGCCAGAACCTCCCTCAGGCCCCATATCCACAATCCAGTCCGCAGACTTAATCACGTCCAGGTTGTGCTCAATGATGATGACGGAATTGCCCTTATCCACCAGGCCTTGAATCACCAGGAGAAGTTTGCGGATGTCCTCAAAGTGCAGGCCCGTGGTGGGTTCATCGAGGATATACACGGTGCGCCCATTGGAACGCTTTTGCAGTTCACTGGCCAGTTTCACGCGCTGGGCCTCACCGCCGGAAAGCGTGGTGGCCGATTGCCCCAGGCGCACATAGCCCAGCCCCACCTCCACCAGCGTATTGAGGTAGCGGTGAATGGAGGTGATGGATTCAAAGAAGCCCGCGGCCTCGGAGATAGGCATATCCAATACCTCCGCGATGTTCTTGCCCTTGTAGGTCACCTCTAGGGTCTCGCGGTTGTAGCGCGCGCCGCCGCAGGCCTCACAGGGCACGTACACATCGGGAAGGAAGTTCATCTCGATCTTGATGGTGCCGTCACCCTGGCAGGCCTCGCAGCGCCCACCCTTGAGGTTGAAGGAGAAGCGCCCGGCCTTATAGCCGCGCACCTTGGCCTCCGGGGTTTCGGCAAAGAGGGTGCGGATTTTATCGAATACGCCGGTGTAGGTGGCCGGATTGGAGCGCGGGGTACGCCCGATGGGCGATTGATCCACCTGCACCAACTTATCCAGGTGCTCCATTCCCTCTACGCGGCGAGCACGCCCTGGCACCTGGCGAGCACGGTTGAGCTCATTGGCCAGCACCTTGGCCAGAATCTGATTGACCAGCGTGGACTTTCCGGAGCCCGAAACACCCGTGACGCAGGCCAATACACCCAGGGGAATCTCCACATTGATGCCCCGGAGGTTGTTCTCCCTGGCGCCTACCACCTTGAGCATGCGGGAGCGGTCAATGGGGCGGCGTTGCTCTGGAACTCCGATCTCCCGGCGCCCGGAAAGATAGGCGCCGGTGATTGAATCCTCCGATTTCAGTATTCCCTCGGGTGCACCCTGATAGACCACCTCGCCACCGTATTCTCCGGCGCGCGGCCCCACGTCCACCAGCCAATCCGCGGCTCGGATGGTGTCCTCATCGTGCTCCACCACGATGAGGGTGTTGCCCAGATCGCGCAAGCGCTCCAGGGTGCCGATGAGGCGCTGATTATCCCGCTGGTGCAGGCCAATAGAGGGTTCATCAAGTACGTAGAGCACACCGGCCAGGCCGGAACCAATCTGGGTGGCCAGGCGAATACGCTGGGCCTCACCACCGGAAAGCGTGCCCGCAGAGCGATTCAAAGTGAGGTAATTGAGCCCCACGTCCAGCAGGAAACGCAGCCGAGCCTGAATCTCCTTGAGCACCGCCCCGGCAATCATCTCCTCGCGCTTACCCAGCACGAGGGTATCCAAAAAGCCAAAGGCGTCCTCAATGCTCAGCTCCGTGAGCCCGGCAATAGAAAGCTCCCCCTTCTCCGAGGCCAGGCGCACCGCCAGAATCTCCGGGCGCAGGCGCGCCCCCTGACAGGTGGGGCAGGCCACCTGGCGGGTATAGGCCAGGAACTTTTCACGGACGTTCTCGCTGGTGGTCTCCTCCATCTTGCGCTTGAGGTAGCCCATCACGCCTTCAAAGGGAGCCGTCCATTGCCTCATGCGGCCATAACGGTTCTTATAGCGCACCGTCACCTCGGTGGCGGTGCCGTTAATGAGGGCGTCGCGCTGCTGCTTGGTGAGCGCCGAATACGGGTCCTTGGGGTGGAACCCCAGGGCGTTACCCAGGCCCTCCACGAGTTTTTCAAAGTACTTGTGGTTGGGGCTGGTATGCCAGGGCTGTACCGCCTGGCTCACGGGCGCCTCGGGATCGGGAATGAGCAGGTCCTCATCAATCTCCATCGTGGTGCCCAGGCCATCGCAGGCCGGGCAGGCACCGAAGGGACTGTTAAAGGAAAAGGCGCGCGGCTCCAACTCCTCCACCTGCAAGGCATGCCCATTGGGGCAGGCCAACTTCTCAGAAAAGCGGCGCACCCGCTGCGGATCGTCCTCGGGCAGGCCCACGAACTCCAGGGCCACTACCCCATCGGCCAATCCCAGGGCGGTCTCCACCGATTCCGTGAGCCGCTGCTTTTGGGATTGCTTGACCTGGAGGCGATCTACCACCACATCAATATCGTGCTTGATCTGCTTCTTAAGGGTGGGAGGATCGCTCAGTGGGTACACCTGCGCGTCCACCCGCACGCGGGAATATCCCTGGGCCGCAATGTCCTCAAAGAGGTCCACGAACTCCCCCTTGCGGCGACGCACCACGGGGGCAAGAACCTGGAACTTCATCCCCTCTTCCAGGGCCAAAACCTGGTCTACGATCTGCTGCGGGGTCTGGCGCTCAATGGGGGCGTCGCACGTGGGGCAATGCGCGGTACCGGCGCGGGAGAAGAGCAGGCGCAGGTAATCGTAGATTTCCGTGATGGTGCCCACCGTGGAGCGCGGGTTACGGTTGGTGGATTTCTGGTCGATGGACACCGCAGGGGAAAGGCCCTCGATAAAGTCCACATCGGGTTTATCCATCTGGCCCAAAAACATGCGGGCATAGCTGGACAGTGATTCGATATAGCGGCGCTGCCCCTCGGCAAAGATGGTGTCAAAGGCCAGGGAGGATTTTCCCGATCCAGAAAGCCCGGTGAATACCACCATCGACTCCCTGGGAAGATCAACGTCTACCCCCTTGAGGTTGTGCTCCCGCGCACCCCGCACTACCAGGCGATCAGCCACAGCGTGTTCCATCCCTTCCACCGTTGAATCAACTGCACTCGAACATACCAACGATACGCACCGCCGCGCCAGCATCATTACTCTGTTGCTTATGAGCGAATTGCGCCTGCACCAGATTTCCGTGTCCAGCATGGACAATAATTGCTATCTCCTGGCCGCCCAGGGCGAGGGTTTGCTTATCGACGCCGCCGATAACGCCCCCGCGCTCCTCGATCTGGCGCGCGAGGCCGGGGTAAAAATTACCAAGGTTCTCACCACTCATCGGCACAAAGATCACACCAGGGCGCTAGCCGAGGTATTAGAGGCCACCGAGGCCACCCACTATGCCCCCTTCCTCGATTCCCCCGCGCTCCCCTGCCCGGTAGACGTGGAGCTCAACCACGGCGATGTGATCCACCACGCCGACCATGATTTCCCCGTGACCATCCTGCGCGGTCATACCCCCGGAGGAGCCGCCCTCACCGCCACGATCGGGGGTGCTACCCACCTCTTCGTGGGCGATAGCCTTTTCCCCGGCGGATTGGGAAAAACGACGTCGGAAAGCGATTTTGCAAGGCTATACAAAGACGTTACTACCAGGATCTTCGACGTGTACGAGGACTCCGCGCTCGTCCACCCCGGCCACGGCGCGGCCACTACTTTAGGGGAGGAGCGCCCTCACCTGCGGGTGTGGTGGGAACGCCGCTGGTAAAGCAACGCTAAAATAGCTCATCGTACCCAAATCTCTTTATGAAGGAGTGTGCGCAATGATCCGCAAACTCGCTCGCCCCGCGCTGGCATCGGTGTATGTTGCCGACGGCGTCGATACCCTGCTGAACACCGCTGACCACGTCGATGCCACCGAATCCGTGCTCAACCGCACTCGTTCCGTGCTGCCGCGCAAGTATGCCCGCCAGATTCCCCAGGACCCCGAACTGGTAGCCCGCACCGCGGGTGGCCTCAAGGTAGGCGCGGGTTCCTTGCTCGCCCTGGGCAAGCTGCCCCGCCTTTCCGCCACCACCCTGGCGCTGCTGGCCGTGCCCACCATCGTGGGCCGCCACGCCTTCTGGGAGACCCAGGAGCCGGAGGAAAAGAGCACCCGCCGCAATGGCTTCCTCACCGACGTCGCCCTGCTCGGCGGCCTGGCTATCACCAGCCTGGATAACGGTGGCAAGCCAGGCCTGAGCTACCGCGCTTCCGAGGCCGTCAAGTCCGCCACCACCTCCGCTAACGAGAATGGTTCTGCCATCAAGGAGTACGTGGAGGAAAACAAGGACGATTGGTTGGCCGCCGCCCGCGATAACGCCGAGGCTGCCAAGAAGAAGGTCGTCAAGGCCGCAGCCAAGGCCCAGGATAAGGCCGAGGCCGCTGCTAACAGCAAGAAGGCGAATAAGCTGCAAAAGCGCGCCACCAAGGCCTTGAAGAAGGCCCAGAAGAAGCTCAAGAACTTCGAGTTCTAAAAGGGTGCCGCCACATTCCTCTTACTCGGTGTAACCTTGACGGTTCCATAACGAGCCAAGGAGGATGTGCGTGCACAACAGCGAAGAGATCCGCCGCGAACAGGACTACGTGGATACCCTGTTCGCGCGCCTCGACGCAGAAGTAACCCAGGCCAATGAGCGCCTGCGGGAGATCGCGCTGAACATTGACCCCGCCAATCCCAAGGCGGAGGCCTTGGTGCAGCGTGAGACGGAATATCACTCGCTCAATGCCAAGCTAGATCGCCTGAACCTGGCGCAGATGGGCTTGGTTTTTGGCCGCATTGATATTGAGGGGGAAGGCGATAACCCCATCGGGGAGGGAATGGATCGCCGCTACATCGGCCGCATGGGCCTCGATGACCGCGAGGACCATTACCGCACCCTGCTGCTGGACTGGCGCGCTCCGATGGCCCGCCCCTTTTATCTGGCTACCACCGCACATCCCGAGGGCGTGCACCTGCGCCGCCATATCCGTACCAAGGGCCGCGAGGTCATCAGCATTGATGACGAGCATCTTTCCGGTGCCACTGGCCCCGGGGCAGAAGAACGCGGCGGAGTGGCCGGGGAGGCCGCCCTGCTTCATGCCATGCAGCGCGCCAGAACCGGCAAGATGCGCAATATCGTGGAGACGATTCAGCGCGAGCAAGACGAAATCATCCGCGACGATACCCGCGGGGTGCTCGTGGTAGAAGGCGGCCCCGGCACCGGCAAAACCGCCGTGGCCCTGCACCGCGTGGCCTATCTGCTCTACACCTGGCGCGAGCATCTGGCCCGCACCGGCGTGCTCATCGTGGGGCCCAATCGCACCTTTCTGGATTACATCTCCCACGTGCTCCCGGAGCTGGGAGAAACCGGCGTGGTGCTCTCCACCGTGGGCGAGCTCTATCCCGGCATGGTGCCCAGCCGCCAGGAGAGCCTGCTCTCCCAGGAAATCAAGGGCTCCGAGGAGATGGCGGTGATCCTGGCCGAGGCCGTCAAGGACCTCCAGCGCGTTCCCGATGAGGTGGTTCGCCTGCGCATCGACTCCCTCGACCTGGACATCGAGCCCGGCATGGTGAAAAAGTCGCGCACCCGCGCCCGGCGTTCCCGACGCCCCCACAACGAGGCCCGCGGTATCTTCCGCGAGCACCTCATCGAGCAGATCGCTCAGCAGATGGCCACCCGCATCGGAGCCGACCCCTTGGGTGGAAAAAACCTCCTCTCCCGCGCGGACGTCGATCAGCTCCACGATGACCTCGCGGAGGAACCAGCCGTGCTCGACCTCCTCGATGAGTTCTGGCCCGTGCTCACCCCCGGGGGCGTTCTTTCCGGACTCCTCGATTCCCCAGAGACCATCGCGCGCGTGGCCCGCGACTATGACGAGGAAACCCACCGCGCTCTGCTGCGCACCGAAAACGGCTGGGCTGCTTCCGACGCCGCCCTGCTCGATGAACTCGCTCACCTGCTGGGCGAGCCACCGGCAGTATCCGCCCAGGAAGAGGAACAACGCCGCATCGAAGAGGCCCAAGAGACCCTGGATATTCTCCAGGGCTCGGCGGTCACCGATAACGATGAGGTCTTTGAGGCCGAATACCTGGGGGCCTACGACGTCATTGACGCCCAGACCCTCGCTACCCGCCAGGAAGAGCGCGATATCCGCACCACCGCGCAGCGTGCCGGAGCGGATCGCACCTGGGCCTTCGGGCACATCATCGTCGATGAGGCCCAGGAACTCACTCCGATGGAATGGCGCATGATTTTCCGGCGCAGTCCCTCCCGATGGATGACGCTGGTGGGCGACCTCGCCCAAACCGGCTCTCCGGCCGGGGTAGATTCCTGAGAACAAGCCTTAGAGCCCTTCGTGGGCCAGCGCTTCCGCCACCACACCCTGAGCATTAATTACCGCACCCCGGCGGAAATCATGGAGGTGGCCGCCGAGGTATTGCGCGACATTGATCCCGAGGCCATTCCCGCCACCGCGATACGCTCCACCGGTATCCCCGTGCGGCATGTATCGGAGATACCACCGCGGCCGGAGGACGGGCGCTCCCACATCGTTATTACCCCCGATAACGTGAGCAATATTAAGGGTTTGGAGTTTGACCACGTGATCGTGGTACAACCCCAGGAGATTGTGGCGGCCTCACCCCAGGGCCGCCAGAACCTCTACGTGGCTATCACTCGCGCCACGCAGACGCTCACCATCGTGGACTAGGTTCTCCCCTAGTTCACGGTGTGGACGATCATGACGTCGCAATCGGACTGCCGGGCCACATCGGCCGGCACCGATCCGAGGAGACGGCCCGTGAGCGAGTTGATACCGCGATTACCCACGATGAGCAGATCCGCCTGGCTCTCGTTCACAATCTCCATCAACGCCTGCACCGGGGTCCCCCGGCGGATAGCGGTCTCCACCTTCTGCGCACCCGTTTCACGGGCGTGCTCTGCGGCAGCATCCAGATTCTTATGAGCCGGATCATTGCCCAGAATGGTCACGGAATCCTGGCGGAGGGTCTGGGAGGCTTCTTCCTTGCTCTCGTAGTAAGCGCAGCCGATGATGAGAGTGGCATCAAACGCCGCCGCAATCTTCGCGGCGCGCTCCACAGCCAGCATGGAGGACTTGGAGCCATCGGTGCCTACAACGATCTTCTGATAATTCTCGCTCATGAACCTTCCCTCTACGTTGAGATATTCGCTATCTAGCTTACGCCTGCTCTGTGTTCACGATCATCACATCCACCGGAGATTTCCGCGCCACGCCAGTGGGAATATTGCCGAAGATGCGTCCTGAAAGGCTGTGCATCCCCTTATTGCCCAGTACCAAGAGGTCCGCCTCCTTCTCCTTGGCCGCCTCCGTGAGCGCCACGATGGGGGCACCCGAGGTTTTGTACAGCTCAATGTCTGCGGCGCCCTCTTCCTCCGCCACCACACGAGCTTCTTCCAGGTACTCATCCGCCCGCTGCTTGCTCACCACGGGGACCGCCGTGGCCTCGGAGCCGGGGGAATTGAGCACAGAGCCGGAGGCCTCGTAATAGGCGCAGATGAGCACCAGTTTCGCCTCATAGACTCGGGCCAAACTAGCAGCCTTGCGCACCGCCACCAAGGCGGTATCGGAGCCATCGGTGCCGGAGGCCACGGTGTTGTACTTAATCATGCTTGCTCGCTTTCTCAGTCATGTTCTCAGTCATGTTTACATTCCCATTTCCTTGATACCACGCAGCTCCTTCTTCAGATCTGCGATCTCATCGCGCAGGCGACCAGCCAACTCAAACTTCAAATCTCGGGCGGCCTCCCGCATCTGAGCGGTGAGGTCGTCGATGAGCTTTTGCACCTCATCGGCGGGCATATCCTTCGCATTCGGACGCTCGGCCACCGCTGCGGAACCGGCATCGCCTTCCTCGCGTTCGTAGACCTGATCCAAGATGTCCGCAATCTTCTTGCGCAGCGGCTGGGGATCAATGCCGTGTTCCTTGTTATAGGCGATCTGCTTGGCCCGGCGGCGTTCCGTCTCGTCCAGGGCGTACTGCATGGAATCCGTCACGGAATCGGCGTACATGATGACCGTGCCCGAGACGTTACGGGCCGCGCGTCCAATCGTCTGAATCAGGGAACGCTCGGAGCGCAGGAAGCCCTCTTTATCCCCATCCAAAATCGCCACGAGGGATACCTCGGGAAGGTCCAGGCCCTCGCGCAGGAGGTTAATACCCACCAACACGTCAAACTCACCCAGGCGCAATTGGCGCAGCAATTCCACGCGCTGCAAGGTATCAATATCGGAGTGCAAATACCGCACCTTAATGCCGTTTTCTAGGAAGTAATCGGTGAGGTCCTCCGCCATCTTTTTCGTCAGCGTGGTTACCAATACGCGCTCGTCCTTGCGGGTGCGGGTGCGTATCTCATCCATGAGGTCATCAATCTGTCCCTTGGTGGGCCGCACGTCAATGGTGGGGTCCACCAGACCCGTGGGGCGGATCACCTGTTCCACAAACTCGCCGCCGGAGGCCGCCATCTCATAATCACCAGGAGTGGCGGAGAGATAGACCGTCTGGCCCACCCGATCTTCAAACTCATCGAAGGTCAGCGGGCGATTATCCACCGCTGAAGGCAGGCGGAATCCAAACTCCACGAGGTTGCGCTTGCGCGACATATCCCCCTCGTACATGCCCCCAATTTGGGGAACCGTCACGTGCGACTCGTCGATGATGGTGAGGAAGTCCTCGGGGAAATAGTCGATGAGCGTGGCCGGGGCGGAGCCCGCCTCGCGCCCATCAATATGGCGCGAGTAATTCTCGATACCGGAGCAAAAGCCCACCTGCTCGATCATCTCCAGATCGTATTCGGTGCGCATGCGCAGGCGCTGGGCTTCCAGCAACTTACCGCGGTTTTCCAAATCCGCCAGGCGCTCCGAAAGCTCAATTTTGATCTCCGAAACCGCCTTTTCCATGCGCTCCGGTCCCGCCACATAATGCGTGGCGGGGAAGATACGCAGCTGATCTACCTTGCGTACTTCTTCCCCCGTCACCGGGTGAATGTAATACAGGGAATCAATCTCATCGCCAAAGAACTCCACCCGCACCGCCACTTCCTCGTAGGCGGGAATGATGTCCACCGTATCGCCCTTCACTCGGAAGGAACCCCGAGCCAAGGCCACATCGTTACGGTCGTATTGAATATCCACCAGCAGGCGCAAAAAGCGGTCGCGCTCTACCTCTTCTCCCACTTCGAGCACCACCGAGCGATCTAAATAAGATTGCGGGGTACCCAGGCCATAAATGCAAGAAACAGAGGCCACCACCACGACATCGCGGCGCGAAAGCAAAGAGGAGGTGGCACGGTGGCGCAGCCGCTCCACATCCTCGTTAATGGAGGAATCCTTTTCGATATAGGTATCCGTCTGCGCGATATAGGCCTCCGGCTGGTAGTAATCGTAATAACTCACGAAGTACTCCACCGCGTTATGAGGCAACAGTTGGCGCAATTCATTGGCTAACTGCGCCGCCAGGGTCTTATTGGGGGCCATCACCAACGTGGGCCGCTGTTGCTGCTCAATCAGCCAGGCCGCCGTGGCGGATTTACCCGTGCCGGTGGCCCCCAAAAGCACCACGTCGCGCTCCCCCTTGCGCAGGCGCTCATCGAGTTCCTTAATCGCCGTGGGCTGATCTCCCGCTGGTTCATATTCGGAGACCACCTCAAAGGGCTTATCCGAGCGTTCAATCTCGCCCACCGGGCGAAACTCGGAATGGGATAGAACGGGGTGCTCAGCAGCAAAGGCCATAGGAAATAGTGTAGCGCCCCGCGCTTAACCCATATTCGCCAGCGCCTCGGGGTCCATCCACATCAGCTCCCAGCCGTGCCCATCGGGATCGTCGAAAGCCGCCCCGTACATCGGCCCCTCCTCATGAGGCTCCTTGGTGATAAGCCCACCGGCCTCGCGGGCGCGATTGACCAGGGTGGTGACGTCCTCGGCGGAATCCATCGAGATGCACACCAAGGCCTCGCGCGGGCCACCCGAGGCAACCGTCTCCCGCGAGTGGAAAGAAGCAAAGCGCTCCCGCTCCAGCAGCATCACCACGATGTGATCGCTCACTTCAAAGGACGCGGTGGATTCATCGCGGAAAACCTGGTTTTCCACGAATCCCAGCGCGCGGTAGAACTCCACCGCAGCCTTCACATCCGCCACGGGAAGATTGATAAACACCATGTCATGCCGCAGCCTCTCGGTCATAAGCGCATGATCCTTTCTATTAATTCCTGCACCTGAGATTCCAGAGCCGCCAGGCTACCACTGTTATCTATGAGCACGTCGGCTGCGGCATTGCGGGTGGCGTCGTCGATCTGCGCGGCTATACGACGCCGCGCGTCCTCCGGTTCCATGCCGCGCCCGCGCAGGCGCTCCACGCGGAGATCGGCGGGCACATCCACCACCACGGTGAGATCCATACCCCTGTGCAGGCCCTTATCCACCAGCAGAGGCATGTCATAGATCACCGCGCTGGCGCCCGCTGCTTCCGCCTGAGCAAAGCGGCGGGCGGTCTCTTCCTCAATGCGCGGGTGCATGATCGAGTTGAGGAGTTCGGTGCTCTCCGGCGTGGCAAAGGCGATGCCCGCCAGGCCCGCACGGTTGAGGGAGCCATCGGGATTCAAGATTTCCGCCCCAAAGGCTTCCGCGAGTTCCGCCAGGGCGGGCTGGCCGGGCTCCACGATGTCCCGCGCAATCTGATCCGCGTCCACCACCGGCAGACCCTGCTGTTCAAGCAACGCCGCCACGGTGGATTTCCCGCTGCCGATTCCCCCGGTGAGCCCGACCTTCTTCATCTCTTAAACCGCCTCGGTTTCCTTGGCCGCCACCTCTAGCAGGGCGTCGCCGGGGGCTACCTCGGTGGCCGAGGTGGCGTCGATAGCACCCCACTTCTTGTGGTTGGTCACCAGCACCGGAGTCACGGGGCTGTAGCCCGCGGCCTCGATGGCGGCGCGATCAAAGCGCACCAGGGGCTGCCCGGCGCTCACGCGATCGCCCTTGGCCACCAACAGTTCAAAGCCCTTGCCCTCCATATTCACGGTGTCAATGCCGATGTGAATGAGCAATTGCAGGCCATTATCCATTTTCAGGCCCACCGCGTGCCCGGTGGGGAAAGCAGCCATGACCTTCCCCTCCCCAGGGGCCACCACGGTATCCCCGCTGGGATCAATGCCCACGCCCTTGCCCACGGCACCGGCGGCGAAGGCGGCATCGGGGACCTCCGCAAGGGGCAGCACGCGGCCCGCGAGCGGGGCTGCCACGGAAGCGCTTTGCGACGCCGCCGCCGCGGGGGCGTCGGCGGCTGCGATACGCTCTTCCTCGGCCTCGTTGGCGGCCTCGCGCTCGGCGGCGATCTGGGCACGCACCTCCTCGCGCTCCTCCTTGGTGCGGTAATCCAGCAGCAGGGTGAGTGCGAAGGAGGTGGCGAAGGCTGCCGCGATGGCGAGGGAATAACCGTAGGTCGGGTCCATCGCGGTGACGGTGAGCAGGGAGGTAAACACGAAGGCATAGGCCTTAACGTTGAAGATACCCATGATGATGCCGCCCACGAGGCAGCCTGGGAGCAGGCGCCAGTAGGACTTGCGGAAGCGCAGCAGCACGCCGTAGAGGGAGGGCTCCGAGATGCCGCCGAGGAGGCCGGCGAACATGCCACCCGCGGAGACCTGGCGCATGGACTTATTGCCCTCGCGCCAGGAAATCACCATTACGGCGGTGACCACGCCGAAGCAGGCAAAGTTCCAGGCGCCCATCGGGCCCTGAATGAAGTCATAACCCAGCGTATTGATGTTCACGATCATGATGGCGTTGAGTGGCCAGTGCAGGCCCAACGGCACCAGGAAGGGGTAGATCAGCGGAATGACCACGGCCAGGATGAAGGGCGAGAGATCGTTGAGCCAGTAGAGGCCGTCCGCGATGGCATTGCCCACGCCGATACCGATGGGCCCCATGATGAAGGCCGTGGCCGGAATGAGGATCAGCAGGGAGATGAAGGGCACAAAGACCATCTGTATCGCCGCCGGAATGATCTTCTTCAAGCCCTTTTCCACAAAGTACAAGGCGATGGCCGCCAGCAGCGGCGGGAATACCTGGCCACCATAATCCTGAATGGTCATGGGCAGGCCGAATACATCCACCTGATACTGCATCTCACCGGCCACCGAGGTGGGAATCTCCCGGGCAACATCCTTGAGCCCGATGAACTCCGGGGTGAGCAGGGCCGCGGGGATCGCCGCCCCCACCCACTCATTGGCACCGAGCTTGCGGGCCGCGGTAGCGCCCACCATGATCGGCAGGAAGCAGAACACGGACTTCCACATGGCGTGCATGAACTGGTAGGTGGGAGGCTGCTCGCTCATGGGGGCGCGGAAATCCTGGAGCCCAAACCGATCAGCAAGCACCAGCATGGTGATGATGAGAGAGGCACCCAGGAGCGCCCAGAGCACCGGGCGGAAGGTATCGGAGAGGAACTCAAAGGCGTAGTCCACCCAGGAGTACTTGCTGCGCACTCCACCGTATTCCTTCTTGGCCGGGGCTTTATCGGATTCTCCCCGGTCCGCCATCGCGGGATCGCGCATGATCGCGCCGTAATAGTCAGCCACGCCCCCGCCCATGATTACTTGCAAACCAGTGCTGCCCTGCTTCACCACGCCGAGCACGGCAGGGTCCTTTTCCAGGGCTGCTACGTCCACCTGGTTTTGATCGTGGAGCTGAAAGCGCAGGCGAGTCGCACAATGGGTGAGGGAGGATACGTTATCCGCACCACCAATTTCTTTAAGAATGTGCTGCGAGGTCGCCGCCGTTGTGGAGGCCATAAAGCGTTCACCTTTCCAGAGAACAACGCAAATATGCCCCATCATAGAACGAAAGGACCGCCCGGCTCATACCGGGCGGTCCTTAAAGATAACTAGTGATTAGTTACCAGCGAGCTTCTCGCGCAGAGCGGCAAGCTGCTCGTCAGAAGCCAGGGAACCGGCCTCGGTCTCCTGGGATGCCGGAGCTGCATCCTGAGACTCGGAGGAGTAGTTCGTGGCCTCCTGCTCAGCGGCCTCCGCAGCGGCAGCGCGGTGACGCTCAATCTGAGCGGTGTGGAGCTGGAAGCGGCGCTCAGACTCAGCGTAGCGGGCCTCCCAGGCCTGACGCTGCTCGTCGTAGCCCTCAAGCCACTCGTTGATCTCGGGGGCGAAGCCCTCGGGGAAGATGTAGTTACCCTGCTCGTCGTAGGAGTCGGCCATACCGTACTTCGAGGGATCGAAGTCCTCGGTGTAGTCCTCGTCCGCCTGCTTGAGGGACAGGGAGATGCGGCGACGCTCCAGGTCGATGTCGATGACCTTGACCATAGCCTCTTCGCCCACGTTGACCACCTGGTCGGGCACGTCCACGTGGCGCTGAGCCAGCTCGGAGATGTGCACCAGACCCTCAATGCCCTCGTCCACGCGGACGAATGCACCGAAGGGCACCAGCTTGGTGACCTTGCCGGGCACGATCTGGCCCACAGCGTGAGTGCGGGCAAAGACGCGCCAGGGATCTTCCTGGGTGGCCTTCAGGGACAGGGAGACGCGCTCGCGGTCCAGATCCACGTCGAGCACCTCGACGGTGACCTCGTCGCCCACCGTGACCACCTCGGAGGGGTGGTCGATGTGCTTCCAGGACAGCTCGGAGACGTGCACCAGGCCGTCCACACCGCCGAGGTCCACGAAGGCACCGAAGTTGACGATGGAGGACACCACGCCCTTGCGCACCTGGCCCTTTTGGAGCTGGTGCAGGAACTCGGAGCGCACCTCGGACTGGGTCTGCTCCAACCAAGCGCGGCGGGAGAGCACCACATTGTTGCGGTGCTTATCCAGCTCGATGATCTTGGCCTCAAGCTCGCTGCCGATGTAGGGCTCCAGGTCACGCACGCGGCGCATCTCCACCAGGGAAGCGGGCAGGAAGCCGCGCAGGCCGATGTCGAGGATGAGGCCACCCTTGACGACCTCGATGACGGTACCGGTAACCGGCTCGTCGTTCTCCTTGAGCTGCTCGATGGTGCCCCAGGCGCGCTCGTACTGGGCGCGCTTCTTGGACAGGATCAGGCGGCCTTCCTTGTCCTCCTTGGTGAGAACCAGGGCGTCGATCTCGTCACCGATCTGAACGACCTCATCGGGATCGACGTCGTGCTTGATGGAAAGCTCGCGCGAGGGGATCACGCCCTCGGTCTTGTATCCGATGTCAAGCAGAACCTCGTCGTGATCGACCTTCACCACGGTGCCTTCAACGATGTCGCCGTCGTTGAAGTACTTGATGGTCTGATCGACCGCGGCGAGGAAATCCTCAGCGGAGCCGATGTCGTTGACGGCTACCTGAGGGACGTTGCTATTGGGCATATGCTCTTGTGCTCCGAATTAAGATAGGATCTAGAAAGCGGACAGGTGCGCGAGTCTCTTAAAACGCACAGTTTTAATCTCGTATCTGGAATCCTCACGCCCTCCTATCAAGGCGCACGAATCCCAGAACTTAGACACGCCTTTTACACCATACCGCCATAGCACAGAACAATCAAACGCTGCTAGTGCGCAGCCTCTTCCCAGCTCTGCCCCACCCCCACGGACACTTCCAGGGGCACCCGCAGGCTAATAGCTTGATCCATTTCCCGCTCCACGATCTCGCGCACCCGATCCAACTCTCCGTGCGCCACCTCCACCACCAACTCATCGTGCACCTGAAGCAGCACGCGGGAGCGCACCTCAGCCTCCGCAAGAGCGCGATCCACCCGAATCATGGCCACCTTAATGATGTCCGCCGCCGTGCCCTGAATGGGGGCATTCAGAGCCGCACGCTCGGCGTTTTCCCGCGCCACGCGGTTGGTGGAGGCCAGCTCTGGCAGGTACCGACGCCGCCCAAACAACGTGGAGGTATAACCATCACGGCGGGCCTGCTCCACCACCTCGTCCAGATAGCGCTTCACCCCGCCAAAGCGCTCAAAATAAGCCTCCATAATGCGCTTGGCCTCGCCTGCGGGAATGCCCAATTGCTGAGAGAGCCCGTAGGCCGAAAGGCCATAAACCAGGCCATAGGACATGGCCTTGACCCTGCGGCGGAGTTCGGGAGTCACGCCGTCGATAGGCACATCGAACACCTTGGAACCCACGTAATTGTGCAGGTCCTCCCCCTTGCTATAGGCCTCAATCAGGCCGAGGTCCTGGGAGAGGTGCGCCATCACGCGCATTTCAATCTGGGAGTAATCCGCCGTGAGCAAGGTTTCATAGCCCTCCCCCACGCGGAAGGCGGAGCGGATACGCCGCCCGGCGTCCGTGCGCACCGGGATATTTTGCAGATTCGGGTCGGTAGAACTCAGCCTTCCGGTGGAGGCCACCGTTTGATTAAAGGTGGTGTGAATACGGCCATCGGATTCCACGGCCTTAATCAGGCCCTCAAGGGTGGTTTTGAGTTTCTGGTATTCGCGGTGCGCCAGCAGATGATCCAGGAAGGGGTGCGGGTGATTCACCGCCAATTGCTCTATTTCCTTGGCCGCCGTGGAATAACCCGTCTTGGTCTTTTTGGTTTTGGGCAGGCCCAGGGTGTCAAAGAGCACCACCTGGAGTTGCTTGGGGCTGGAAAGATTGAGTTCCGGGTCACCCGCCAATTCCCGGGCCGCGGTCACTTCCTCTTCCACCTGCTCTACAAAGGAGGCCAGCTGTTCATCAAGGGTATCCACGTCCACGGCAATACCCGCGCGTTCCATGCGCTCCAAAATGCCGGTGAGCGGAACCTCTAGGTCCGCATAGAGCTCATATCCCGCAATCTCCTGCAACTGCGCAATGAGAACGGCGGTGAGCTCCAGTACCGCCACGGCTTGATTCACCAAGCCCTCTTCCAGGGAGCGCTTGGCGTGGCGCTGGTAGATGTCCTCCAACTCATAGGTGCGCTGGCCGGGACGCAGGAGATAGGCGGCGATGAGGGTATCGTGCTCCACCCCGCTCAGCCGGAAACCGCGCTGATACAGCTGCTTAGCCGCCTCCTTTGCCCCGTGAAGATACTTGGTGGCCTCGGAATCCAGCCATCCCGCCAGCGTCTTTTCCTCCTCCGGGCTCAACTCCGCAAGATTGAGCAATACCGCCTGGTATTCGGAATCCACGCAGGCGAGGTTTTCCTCACCATCGAAGGCCATCGCCACGCCGGAGCGCCCACGCAGCCACTCCACTCCCTCCGATACAAGGGTCACCTGGCGCTGCTCTTCCTCCGGCTCCGCCAGCTCCCCGGAGGTGGGCAGGGCGTCGAGCACGCGGCCGCGCAGCTGCGCCCCGAACTCCAATTCATCGAAGATTTCCGCGGCCTTGGCGACGTCGGCAGGCTGCAAGGCCAACTGCTCCACGGTGACGTCAAGCGATACATCGCGCACCATCTGCGTGAGTTCGCGGTTCATGCGCACCTGGTCAAGGCGCTCGCGGAAGTTATTTCCCGCCTTGCCCTTAATCTCCTCGGCGTGGTCAAGCAGATTGCTCAGCGTGCCGTATTGGCGAATCCACTTTTGAGCCGTCTTTTCCCCCACGCCGGGAATATTGGGGAGGTTATCGGAGGGGTCACCCCGCAGCGCCGCAAAATCAGGGTATTGCTCCGGGGTAAGGCCATACTTTTCCTCGACGGCCTCCGGCGTAAAGCGATCCAGCTCCGATACTCCCTTGCGCGGATAGAGCACCGTCACGGAATCGTTGACCAACTGGTAATAATCCCTATCACCGGTGACGATACGGGTATCAAAGCCCTCCGGGGTGGCGGTTACCAGGGTGGCGATGATGTCATCGGCCTCGTAATTTTCCTTGGTCATGGTGACAATACCCAAGGTATCGAGCACCTTTTGGATCAATCCCACCTGACCCCGAAAAGCCTCGGGGGCGGATTCGCGCTGGGCCTTGTACTCGGGAAACATCTCCGTGCGGAAGGTGGAACGACCCACGTCAAAGGCCACACCCAGGTGCGTAGGCTGCTCCTCCTTCACCAAGTTCGCCAGCATGGAAAGGAAACCATATACGGCGTTGGTGTGTTGCCCGCCAGCGGTGGAGAACTTTTCCACCGGCAGGGCATAGAAGGCGCGGAAGGCCATCGAGTGACCATCGATCAACAGCAGGCGTTGGGACATGCCCACGAGTGTAGAGGGAGGGTGGGACGCCACGCGATTTCCACTGTCCCGAGGGCATAGTCTAGGATAATCAACCAGTGCGCCCCTGTAGCCCAATTGGCAGAGGCAATGGATTCAAAACCCATTCAGTGTGAGTTCGAGTCTCACCAGGGGCACTTTCATCACACCCCGGTTAAGCAGGTTGAATGGCCCGCTGGCTGGGGTTTCTCATTTCCCTGCTCGTGGCGAATACAGCCAAAACAGGGGTTTGCTGCCGCGCATGCCGTGGAATTATCGTGGGATTACCGCACCATTCAGTCAGCGCCCACAATGGCCTCCCATGAAAACGCAGGCGCCTTCCCACAGAGATCAAAAGCAACCAAAGTAGCCCATCAATACCCAAAGGGAGAAACCCTTTTGGGGGTATTCGGTTGCGCAATCCCTCAAAGCTCGTAACCTTATGCGCGTATTCCAGCCCTTCCCCGCCGAGAGGAATCTACAACAATGAAGCGCCCCTTCCTCGCCGCTACCACCGCCCTCACATTGGCCGCCGGGATTATCGCTCCCGCCACCGCCTCTGCCGGGGAGTTCCTTGACCAGAACCGCACCGTTTTTGACGAGCCCCAGTGCCCGAGCACCACGGAAACCGATAACGAGTTCCTGGGCAAGAAGCAGAGCGTATTCGATAACTGCAAGACCGAGGAGACCAAGCCCACTAAGCCCGGCAAGGATTCCAAGGACGAAAAGAAGGACTCCGATAAGGAGAAGGCGGAAAAGGACGAGTCCACCGAGTCCCCCAAGGAGGACACCGACTCCACCGCCTCCGAGGACAAGAAGCCCGAGAAGAAGTCTCCGCTGGGTGATATTGATAAGGAAAAGCTCAAGGAGCAGGTGCAGTCCTCCGCCGAGGGCTACAAGACCGTACAGCCGATCATCAAGGGCGTGCTGAAGGTTCTGCACATCGTGCGCAAGATTTTCATTCCCTTCCCCTGATCCTTCCCCTCGTTCCTGCTGCGCGACCCAGGCTTTGAGTAAAGTGTGCACTCATGGCCTGGGTCTTAGCTTTATAAATTGGCTCTGAGCCGCATAATGGATATTATTCACAAGTCAATGATTATCCATTTATGCCTCCGGCCACCCACACCGGAGATCGCAGCAGTATAAACGAGGTCAGGAAGGTTCCTTCTTCTCTATGCCCCCCTCCCCTCTCGCAATAGCAACGAATATTATCAAGGGCGCATGCATCGGCATGGCCGAGCTGGTCCCCGGCATCTCGGGCGGCACCGTAGCCCTCATCGTGGGCATCTACGAAAAGGCCCTGCACACGGGCAACGCGCTTATCGACGCCGTGCGTACCCGCTCCCGGGAGGCCCTGCGCGCCGTCGATTGGCCCTTCCTCATCGCCGTGGGCGTCGGCATGCTTGGTGCCATCTTCCTGCTTTCCGGCGTCATCCATTCCTTTGTGGAGGGCCAGCCCCAGGTGTCCAAGGCCCTCTTCTTGGGCATGGTGGCGGCCTCGTTGAGTGTTCCGCTGCGCATGATTGGTCTGGCGGAGATTCGGCGCCGCTCCCTCGTGCTCGCCCCGGTATTCCTGCTCTGTGCGGCGCTCAGTTTTCTCGCCACCGGTTTTACCTCGGAGCCGGTGGATAATCCCTCGCTGATCGTGGTGTTTTTTGCCGCCATGATTGCGGTGTGTGCCCTGGTTCTTCCTGGTCTTTCCGGTTCCTTCCTGCTGCTGGCGATGGGCCTTTACCAGCCGGTGATGGGCTCGCTGAGTGACCGCGAATGGAGCGTCATCGTGGTCTTTGCACTGGGGGCCATGACGGGCCTGGTGGCCTTTGTCAAGGTGCTCGATAAGATGATGCGCGATCATCACACCATGACGCTCACGGTCATGGCCGGGCTCATGCTCGGTTCGCTGCGCGCCCTGTGGCCCTGGGAAACCGTGGTACCGGGTACCGAGCTTTCCGTGTGGATAGCGCTGCTCATCGGTGCGTCCATCGTTACCACCATCATCGTGGTGGGTAATAAAAAGGAAAAGCAGTGAGGACCTCGCGCGCGCTCACCGCCCTCATCGCCGCCCTGGCCCTCGGCCTTTCCGGCTGCGTCACCAACGAGGAACCCGGCACCCCCGAGGGCTGGGTTCCCATTACTCCCCCGGCCTCACCCGAGGTGGAGGCCCTGGTGCCCGCCGAGGTGCGCGAGAGCGGAGAATTAGTGATTGGTTCCAATCCTCCTTTCCCTCCCTTTGAGTTCAAGGATTCCAGCGGAAATATCATCGGCGTGGAAATGGATTTGGCCCGCGCGGTGGCCTCCGCGATGGGGCTGGAATTGCGCATTATCCAGCAGGACTTCTCCAAGATTCTGCCCGCCGTGGACGCCGGAACCATTGACATGGGTGCCACCGGTTTTACCGATACCCCGCAACGGCGGGAGAACTACGACTTTGTGAATACCCTCTACGCCGGTATTCAGTGGGCGCAACTCACCGATGGGGAGGCCATTGACCCCGAGCGGCCCTGCGGACTCACCGTGGCGGTACAGCGCACCACCGTCTCTGAGACGGATGATCTGCGACCCAAGAACGAGCGCTGCCTGGAAAATGGGGAAAAGCCCATCGAGATCCTGGCTTATGACACCTCGGACTCCGCCGCCACCGCCCTGGTGGTGGGCCGCGCCGATGCGCTTTCTGCCGATTCCCCCGTGACCGCCTGGGCCATAGAAAAGGCCGGCGGGGCCATTACCAAGACCGGCCCGATGGTGGCGGCCGCGCCCTATGGCTTCGCCACCCCCAAGGGTTCGGAACTCAGCGCCGCCGTAGCCGCCGCCATGCAGTACCTCATTGACACCGGGGATTATCAGAAGATTCTCGGCCAGTGGAATATCACCGACGGCCTGCTCACCCAGGCCACGATCAACGAGGAGCCGGTATCCCATGCCTAATTCTCCCTCCCAACCAGCCCCCATCAAGGCCGTTCCGCTGAGGCATCCCGGCCGCTGGGTCACCGCAGCCATTGTGCTGGGCCTCGCCGCCTGGATTCTCATTGGTGCCGCCACCAACGAGGCCTTTGGCTGGGATATTTACCGCTCTTATCTCTTTGACACGCGCATTGCCACCGCCGCGCTCCACACGCTGCTCATCACGGTGCTCAGCATGGTGATCGGCTTGGTGGGTGGCGTGGCCCTGGCGGTCATGCGCATGTCCCCCAATCCCGTTCTCCGCGCGGTGGCCTGGGTATTCCTGTGGATCTTCCGCGGCACTCCTATCTATGTGCAGTTGGTGTTCTGGGGACTCATGGGTTCCCTCTACGAGGTCATTCGAGTTGGCCCCGCCGAGGTGAGCCTGGAAAACCTGCTGAGCAATGCCTTCCTCCTAGCCGTCATTGGCCTGGGGCTCAACGAGGCCGCCTATATGGCGGAGATTGTGCGCTCCGGTATCCAGGCGATCCCGGAGGGCCAGTTCGAGGCGTCGAAAGCCCTGGGCATGGGCTGGTGGCTGACCATGCGGCGCACGGTACTGCCCCAGGCCATGCGGATTATCATTCCGCCCACGGGAAATGAGTTCATCTCCCTGCTGAAAACTACCTCCCTGGTGGTGGCTATTCCTTATACCCAGGAGTTGTACGGGCGTTCCATTGATATTTCCAATGCCCTTTTTGCTCCCGTGCCCATGCTCATGGTGGCTGCCACCTGGTATTTGGTGATTACCTCCCTGCTCATGGTGGGCCAGCATTACCTGGAAAAGTATTACGAGCGCGGTTCCACCAGGGAACTCACGGGGCGGCAATTAGCGGCGTTGGCGGATGCCGAGGGCACCTTGCCGCGCAATATCAGCGTGATTAAGCAAGCGGATAATCGGAGGAAATAAAATGAGCACTCCCATGATCGAAGCCCGCCAGGTGTGGAAGTCCTTTGGCAAACTCGACGTGCTCAAGGGCATTGACCTCAGCGTTCCGCACGGCTCCGTCACCTGCCTCATCGGCCCCTCGGGTTCCGGCAAATCCACCCTTTTGCGCTGCGTCAATCACCTAGAAAAAATCACCGCCGGACGGCTCTATGTGGACGGCCAACTCATCGGTTATGAGGAGCGCAAGGGCGTTCTCTACGAAATCACCGAGAAGCAGGCCGCCCGCCAGCGTTCCGGCATCGGCATGGTGTTCCAGCAATTCAATCTCTTCCCCCACCGCACGGTGATAGAAAACATCATCGAGGCCCCCATTCACGTCAAGGGCGTCGACCCGGAGAAAGCCCGCACGCAGGCCCTCGACCTCCTCGATCAGGTAGGCCTAGCGCACAAGGCGGAGGCCTACCCCGCCCAACTCTCCGGCGGGCAGCAACAGCGCGTGGCCATCGCCCGTGCGGTGGCGATGGAGCCCAAGCTCATGCTTTTCGACGAGCCCACCTCCGCCCTCGACCCCGAATTGGTGGGGGAAGTGCTGCGCGTGATGAAGGACCTCGCCGGGCAGGGCATGACCATGATGGTGGTCACGCACGAGATGGGCTTTGCCCGCGAGGTCTCCGATCAGGTGGTGTTCATGGCAGACGGCACCGTGGTGGAGGCCGGAACCCCGGAGCAGGTGCTGGATAATCCGCAGCAGGAGCGCACCAAGAGCTTCCTCTCTACCCTGCTGAAATAACCCGAAATAGGCCAAGGGCCCGCCTTACGGCAGGCCCTTTTATTCGCTTGCTTCTTTTTATCGGGGATTCTCCGCGCACGGTTTTTGAGCTTTAAATGCTCCTCAAGCCGCTGCGGGTTCATCTTCCACATGCTGCGATCCTGGGACAAGCGCCACCTCCTCTCAACGCCTCATTGGGCTTGAGAGTACTTGGCTTCCACGGCCTCCACCACATGCGGGGGCAAAAGGCCGGAGATGTCGCCACCGTAGCGCGCCACCTCTTTGCACAGCGTGGAGGAAATATAACCGTATTTCTCATCGGTGAGCAGGAAGAAGGTATCCACCCCGGAAAGCCGCCGGTTCATCTGAGCCATAGGCAATTCATATTCATAATCGAGGGAGGAGCGCAGGCCCTTCACCAGGGCGGTCACCTTATGGGCGGTGGTGTACTCCACCAGCAATCCACCCCAGTTATCCACGCGCACATTGCCCAAATGCGCCACCGCCTCCTCAAGGAGGCTCATGCGCTCCGCCACGCTGAATAGGCCGCTCTTTTTATTCGGGTTGGCCGTGACCAAAACGATCACCTCATCGAACTGCGCGGCGGCGCGCTCAAAAATATCGAGGTGGCCCATCGTCACCGGGTCAAAGGAGCCGGGGCATACTGCTTTCATTCTTCTTCCCTCCATACGGCCATGTCCATGCGGGCAATACCATAGGTTCGCTTTTTTAATTTCTGCCCCGTGGGGCTAAAGCCCTCCGGCCATTGCGTTTCCGGTGACTTCACGTGCCGCTCGATGACCACCACGGCCCCCGGAGCCAGGGCCGGAATGAGGGCGGCAAGCATAGCCTGCACGTCCTCATCTGACAGGTCATAAGGCGGATCGGCCAGCACCATGTCAAAGAAAGCCCTGGGGGCGCGGGCCACGTAAGTAGATGCCTTGGCTTCTTCCACCTGCACCCGGGGATGGCCCACTTTCTGAGCGTTCTCCTTAATCACCTTGACCGCCGGGGCGTGGGACTCCACGAGCACCACCTCAGCGGCTCCCCGGGAGGCCGCCTCCAAGCCCAGGGCACCGCTGCCGGCAAAGAGGTCAAGCACTCGCTTATCCTCAAAACCAAAGCGCACCTGCAAGGAGGAAAAGAGCCCTTCCTTGGCGCGGTCAGAGGTAGGGCGGGTGCCCTGCGGGGGAACTTTGAGGGTGCGGCCTCGGGCCTGGCCGGAAATAATGCGTGCCATGAGCTAACACTCTAACTTTTCTCTAGGAAATCCTGGCTATCCGGGGCAATATCGGCGGCAAAGTGTTCGGCCAGGGGGCGGTTGCGCGCCACCAGGGCGGCGGCGTCGCGGTTGGTGCGCGCGATCAATTCCTGATCCTCGAAGAGATCGAGCAACTTTATCTGGCGGTTACGCCCCGATTGAGCCTCACCCAGCACATCGCCCTCCTGGCGCAGTTTGAGATCCTGCTCGGCCAGCTCAAAGCCGTCGGTGGTGGCCGCCACCGCCTCCAAGCGCTCCCAGCCGCTCTCCTCCGGAGTCATCGCCGTGGCCAGCAGGCACAGGGAATCAAAGCCGCCGCGCCCCACGCGGCCGCGCAGCTGATGGAGCTGGGAGATGCCAAAGCGCTCGGCCTCCATAATCATCATCACGGTGGCATTGGGTACGTCCACGCCCACCTCCACCACGGTGGTGGATACCAGCACGTCAATCTCACCGGCCGCAAAGCGGCTCATCACCTCGTCCTTCTCGGCCGCGGGGAGTTTTCCATGCAGCACCTCCACCCGGAGGTCGGGGAGAATACGGGCGGCCACCTCGATCACGCCCCCCTCCCCCTCGATGCGGGGGCACACCACATAACCCTGGTGCCCGGCGCGCACCTCTTCCCTCATGCGGTCCCAGGCGCGTTGCACCCAGGTGGGTTTGGACTCGGGCACCACCCAGGTGCGAATGGGGCGTCGCCCGCCGGGCAGTTCGCGCAGGGTGGATACTTCGAGGTCCCCGAATACCGTCATGGCGATGGTGCGGGGAATGGGGGTGGCCGTCATCACCAGCAGGTGCGGGTTGCCGCCTTTGAGGCGCAGCCTATCGCGCTGTTCCACCCCAAAGCGGTGCTGCTCATCCACCACCACCAGACCCAGGCGGAAGAACTCTACGGAATCTTGGATGATGGCGTGGGTACCCACCACGATGTCGGCCTGACCGGAGACGATGGCCAGCAGGGCCTCCTTGCGCGCGGCGGTGCTCATGGAGCCGGTGAGCAGCACCACGGAGGCCGCCACCCCGGCGCGCATGAGGGTTTCGGTGAGCGAGCGGGCGTGCTGGGTGGCCAGCACCTCGGTGGGGGCGAGCAGGGCGCATTGGTGGCCGTTATCGACCACCTGGAGCATGGAGAGCAGCGCCACGATGGTTTTACCGGAACCCACCTCACCCTGGAGGAGGCGGGACATGGGAGTGGTGTGGCTAAGATCGGCCGATATTTCTGCTACCACCTGGCTTTGGCCTGGGGTGAGTTCAAAGGGTAGGGCGGCAAGTAGCCCATCGCGCAGGCCCTGGGGTTGAGCGGGGCTGGGTAGCGCGGTGCGCTGGGCGGCGTCGGCTCGGCGCAAGGCCATGACGCAGCCCAGGGCGAGGGCTTCGTTGTATTTGAGGCGCAGGCGGTGGGGTTCTGGGCCTTCGGGGCCGGGCTGGTGGATACCACGCAGGGCTTCGTCGAATCCCACGAGATCGGCGGGCACCTCGTCGAGGGGTTCGGGGACAGGCGGCAGGGTTTTCAGGGCGCGGTCAATAGCGTCCATGATCCGCCAGGAGGTGAGCGTTTTGCGCGCGGGATATACCGGCAGGTATTCACGTTCGGCCAGGATTTCCGCGATGTGTTCTCCATTTCCGCGCTGTGCGGTGGGGCCGATGAGCACGTAAGAGGGGTGCTGTAATTGGGGGAGGTCACGGTAGTAGCGCAGCTTCCCGGAGAACATTCCCTTAGTGCCGGGGGTGAGTTGCTGGCTGATCCAGCGGGATTGAAAGAAGGTGGCGGCGAGCTCATGGGTGCCGTCGGTGAGCATGACGCGGGTGAGGAGTTTTCCCGCCCGGGTGTAACTTTCCTTCACCGAGCGCACCTCCCCCACGCAGGTGACGTGCTCGCCTTCCTCGGCCCCCTCCACGCTGACTCCCGAGCCGTTGCGCGAGTATATGCGCGGATAATATTCCAGGAGCTCCTGGCCGGTGCTCACGCCCAGGTGCCTGTGCACGGCGCGGGCCTCTTTGGCTTCCAAGATCGCGCTCAGGTGGCGTTCATCGCTCCAGCCGAGCATTACTCCACTCCAATTTCTGCGGCGGTGGCAAGGTTATCGGCCCGATAGGCCATGAGCTCGACGCCGAGTTCCTCGCTCAGCGCGGCGGCATCAACCTCCACATCGGGGCGCAGAAGTAAGGTCACCAGTTCCCCGCCCTCGCGGAGGAGTTCGCGGCACGTGGCGGCGATTTCCTGGGGATCATCGACGGCGGCGGTGCGCATGGCGGCCACGGTCTCGCGCATCACCTGCGTTGCCTCGTGTTGAGGGAGTTCAGGGTTGTACACGGCTAGGGCTGCGATGCCCTCCACCAGGTGTTTCGTGGGCACGGTGGCGGGGCTATCGACGTCGCTCAGCCCATTGGGGAGCACGATGGCCTCGCGGTGTGGCCTGTGGCCCGGCGCGATCACCTCGGCCCCGGCCTCCTGGAAAAGCCGTTCCATGCTGCCCGTGGGGGCCACCGCGATCACCCCAGGGCGTTCTTCCTCCTCGTGTTCTGGCAGGGCCTCTAGGCGTAGATTGCTCACCTCACCAAGCCCAAAGGCGCGCTCAATGAGTTCCCCGCTGCGGCGGGAGTGAATGTGCACGATGGAGCGATGATCCTCCCCCGGGCTCATCACCAGGCTGGTGCCCAGGGGTGCGATGGCCGCTTTCAGCCGTTCGGCATCGCCTTGATAGGAAAACATGATTTCCAGGTGTGGTTCTGCCGTGGGGGCCTGGAGGCTATCGCGGAGGGCGTCGAGAAGCACCACGAGGCCCTGGCCGCCGGCGTCCACCGAGCCTTTGAGCGCGGGAAGTTGCGCAGGCGTGCGGGCCAGAGCGCGGTGGGCGGCCTCGGTGGCGGCGCGGACCACGCGGTGAAGCTCCTCCTGCTCAGCGGCCTCCGCAGCGGCAGCGCGGTGACGCTCAGGATGGTGCCCTCCACGGGCTGCGCGATGGCGCCGTGCACGAGGTCAAAGGCGCGGTTTAAGGCGGCGGTGACCTCGGGGCCGCGCAGCGTCTCCCGAGGAGATTCCGCCAGGCTGCGCAGTACCTGGGCGAGCACCATGCCGGAGTTGCCTCGCGCGCCTGCCGACGCCCCCCGTGTCAATGCCGAGGTGACCTGGGCGGCGGTGGCGTCCTGAGGCAAAAGTGAGAGCTCGGAGACCGCCGCCTGCATGGTGTGGGCCATATTGGAGCCCGTATCGGAATCCGGAATGGGAAAGACGTTGAGGCGGTTAATCTCCGGGCTGCGCTCCTCTAGGCGAAGAGCGGCACACCGAGCCCAGGCCGCGAGGGCGGGGCCATCGAGCTCCGTGATATATGCCATGCTGTACTACCCTACAAGCGCCAATCCACCGGGGTGGCTCCCCGCTGCTCCAAGAGCGCATTGGCGCGGCTAAAGGGACGCGACCCGAAGAAGCCCCTAGAGGCAGATAGCGGCGAGGGGTGCGGCGATTCGATGGTGGGGGTGTCCCCGAGGAAGGCGCGAGCGGTCTGGGCATCGCGCCCCCACAGGATCGCCACCAATGGGCGATCGCGCTCCACCAGGGCGATGATGGCGGCCTCGGTGATCTGCTCCCACCCCTTGCCACGATGGGAGGCCGGGGCACCGGGCCGCACGGTGAGCACGCGGTTAAAGAGGGCAACCCCCTGGCGGGACCAGGCGGTGAGATCGCCGTCCTGGGGTTTTTCTAAACCCAAGTCTGTGGAAAGCTCCGTGAAAATGTTATTGAGGCTCTTGGGCAGGGGGCGTACCCCCGGTTGGGTGGAAAAGGAAAGGCCCATCGCATGACCAGGCGTGGGGTAAGGGTCCTGGCCGATGATGAGCACCTTGACCTCATCAAAGGGGTACTGGAACACGCGCAAGACATCGTTGCCGGCGGGAAGATAACCACGCCCGGCGGCGTTTTCCGCACGCAAAAAATCTCCCATGCGGTGAATCTGATCGGCCACCGGGGCGAGAACAGGCTGCCAGCTCTCATGGACGGGAAGGCTCATGGATTAAAAGCTTAGCCACCCCTCCTGGTACGTGGGTATGGCTCCCCCCACGCTCACTCCGCTGCCGCGCTGCACCACGCCAATGCTGCGAAAACCCGAGGGAACATCGCCGCCGGTGGTGGCCACGATGGTGTGATCCTCTCCCCCGCTGAGCACCCAGTGCCAGGGGTCAATCCCCAGGTGCTCGCCCAGGCGCACCATCTGTTCGCTGGGGGCAATGGCCTGCGGGTCAAGGTCGATGGCCACCCCCGAGCGGCGCGCCATCGTACTCAAATCAGCGATGAGACCATCGGAGTTATCCGTGGCGGCGGTGGCCCCGGTGGCCCGCGCAATCATGCCGCGGCCCGGCGGAATCTGCGGGTGGGTATGGGCGTCCCGAAAGGCCACAAACTCAGGGGGCACCTGGCGCCCATAGCGCTCCAAGAGGGCCAGGCCTGCGGCGGAGTCCCCCAGCGCGCCTGCGGCCACGAGCCTTTGGCCGGGGCGGGCGGCGTCGATAGTAAGCGGGCGGCGATTTCCCCCCAGCGATCCCACGGCCGTGACGGCAAGCACCAAGTTTTCCCCGGCGGTGAGATCACCGCCCACGAGCTCCGCGGAGAACTGCTCCACCTGTTCTTCCACCCCCTCCGCGATCTGGCGGATGAGGGCCACGGGAGTATCCACCGGGGCGGAAAGGGCGAGCAGGGCGCTGATCGGGCGCGCGCCCATCGCCTCAATATCCGCGAAGTTCTGCGCAATGGCTTTGCGCCCCACCTCGCGGGGGGTGGACCAATCGAAGCGGAAGTGGCGGCCCTGCACGAGCATGTCCGTGCTCACCACCACCCTGGAATTGGGCTGCGCGCTCACCAGCACGGCCGCATCATCGCCATTGGCTCTGGAGGGCGCAGCCTCCATGATTTCCCGGATCACCTGGTGTTCTCCGACCTCGGCTATGGTGGGGCCAGACGGCGAGGTCGGCATGAACGGGTCCTTTCATTAGACTCACAAGCCATGAGCGATGTGGACAATGCTAATGATTTTAACCGCACCCCCATCTATATTGCCCTGACACTGGCCATTCTCGCCGTCATCGGCGCGCTCATCGGGGCCCGGGTGGTATTCCACCGTGCGGTGCACCAGCCCATCGCGCTCTCCACTATCGACGCCCCCCAGGCGCAATCCCAGCAGTGCACCGACCTGTTAGACCGGCTTCCCGAAAAAATCGGGGACTACGAGCGCGCAGAATTAGCCGATCCCGCCCCTGCGGGAGCCGCCGCCTGGGCCCGAACCTCCCAGGATCGCATTACGCTGCGCTGCGGAATCGAACCCACCGAGCTTTATACCCGCGTATCCTCCCCCGAGACGATCGACGGCACGAGCTGGCTGCAAATATCCGATGCCGAAACCCAGCTGAGCACCTGGTACACCGTGGACCGCAACCCCACCGTGGCGATTACCGCCGAGGGGCTCAACCCCGTTCAAGACGTGGCCGCCGCCGTGGCCGAACTCCCCCAGGAAGAGCACCAGCCCCACCCCCTGCCCCTGGATACCGTGGCCACCCCCGAGCAGGAACGCTGCACGAGGCTGCTGCGCAATCTCCCCGAGCGCCTGGGCGATCACGCCCTCAACGAGAAGAACGAGGCCAAGGCCGTGTGGACGGCCCCCGGAGCCGAACCCATCACCCTGGCCTGCGGGGTGGAGATGCCTGACGCCTACCAGCCGGGCCAGCAACTCACCCAGATCAACGGGATACCGTGGTTTGAGGACTCCGGCACCTCCTACGCCCTGGGCCGCGAGGCCATCGTGGCCGCGCATATACCGCCTGCCCTGGGTAATGCGCCCATCGTGGAGCTCAGCGCGGCGATCACCAGCAACCTTGAAGCTAGCAGTGAGTAGCCAGAGCCGTATCCACCATCGTGTTCAGAAGATTCTGGTAGCTAACTCCGCTGGCCTCAAAGACCTTGGGGTACATGGAGATGGGGGTAAAACCCGGTAGCGTATTGATCTCATTGAGCATGGGGCCGGATTCCGTGACAAAAAAGTCCACGCGCGCCAGGCCCTTGCAGCCCAGGGCCCTAAAGGCCGTCAGGGCCATCTCCTTGAGAGCCGCAGTGTCCTCCGGGTTAAGGCGGGCCGGAATCTCCGCGGACACCACGTTATCGCGGTACTTGGTCTCAAAACCATAGAACCCTTCCTCCGAATCCTCCGTGCCGATCAAGCGCGCCGGTTCCGAGGCCACGAGGGTGCCATCCGGGTACTCCAAAACCCCCACTTCCACCTCGGCGCCCACGATTTCTGCCTCCACGATGACCTTGGCGTCCTGCTCGCGGGCCAGAGCCAACGCGGCATCCAGCTCCTCCCATGCCTCCACCTTGGAAATGCCGATGGAGGAGCCTCCCCTGGCGGGTTTGACGAATACCGGCAGGCCCAGGCGCTCCTTTTCCTCCTCGCTGAGGCTGCGCGTGCCCTCCACAATGGCCTCGGCCGTCACCGGAAGGCCCGCGGCCACCACCAATTTCTTGGTGTACTCCTTATCCATGCCACAGGCGGAGGCCAGTACCCCCGGCCCCACATAGGGGATTCCCGCCAGTTCAAAGAGGCCCTGTATCGTGCCGTCCTCCCCATGAGGGCCGTGGAGTACCGGGAAGATCACATCGGCGGTGGCGTAGGTGCCGCGCCCGTCGGTAAAGCGCAACGCCCCGCGATGCGCCGGATCGAGGCTGAGAGCCACCTCGTCCGCCTGCGCTACCTCGGGTAGTTCCTCCCCTGCCACCGGATCGGTGCTTCCCACCACCCACCTGCCCTGGCGCGTGACCCCCACGGGAATAACCTCATAGCGCTGCTCATCCAGGTGGCTCATCACCGCGGCGGCCGAAATGCAGGAGATCGAGTGTTCCGGGGAGTTGCCGCCGTACACCACGGCCACGCGGATCTTATCCGTCATTATTTACTCTGCTTTCTTTGATCGTTCCATCAGCGAAGTCATCATCTCATTCACCGACATTCCATCGTGGCACACGGCATGCACCGCCTGAGTAATAGGCATCTCTACTCCGTGCTTGCGCGCCAACTCCGCAATAGAGGTGGAGGAAAGAACTCCCTCGGCCACCTGCCCTCCGGTGGCCTGCCGGGCTTCCTCCATCGTGCCGCCTTCCCCCAAGCGTGCACCAAAACGATGATTGCGCGAAAGAGGAGAAGAGCACGTGGCCACCAAATCCCCCAGACCCGCCAGGCCCGCCAGCGTGCGTGGTTGTGCTCCCAGCGCCTGCCCCAGGCGAGTAATCTCCGCCAGGCCCCTGGTAATCACGGTGGCTAGGGTGTTATAGCCCAGCCCCAGCCCAGTGGCGATGCCGCAGGCCACGGCGATCACGTTCTTACAGGCACCGCCGACCTCACAGCCGATCACGTCCGTATTGGTATAAGGACGCAGATATTCGGTGGATAGCGCGTGTTGCAAGGAGCGGGCGCGGGACTCCTCGGTGCAGGCGATCACGGTGGCGGCCACCTGCTCCTGGGCGACCTCCTTGGCCAGATTGGGGCCGGTGAGAACGGCGATGCGCTCGGGGGCTATCCCGGCATCCTCGATCACCTGGTTCATGAGTTTTCCGGTGCCCACTTCCACTCCCTTAGAAATGCTCAGCACCGTGGCATCAGTGGGAATGGCGCTGCCCCATTGGGAGAGATTGGCGCGCAGCGTTTGGCTGGGCACGCCCAGGACAACAACCTCCGCCCCCGCCAGCACCTCCTCCGGGTGGGCGCTGGCCTCAATGCTCTCCGGCAGGGCGATCTCCGGCAAATAATCGGCGTTGACGTGCTCGGCATTGATCTTGTTCGCTAACTCCTCACGCCGCGCCCATAAGCGCACGGGATGCCCGGCATCGGCCCATACCTTAGCCAGGGTGGTGCCCCAGGACCCCGCCCCCATCACCGCTACCGCCACCACTGATTGCTCCCTTCCTCGCGCGCCCGAACGGGTGTGTCCCGGCTAACTTCCTCTTCGAGCATAACGATCCCGCGCGCCGTGGTGGCACAAACCGCCCTCCACAGGGGACAATGGCCAAAAGAACATCGGCCCTTGGGAAGGAACGACGATTAATGGGCAATCTTTCTGCCGCCGTGTACCTCGATGGCGAATACCACAGTATCCCCAAAGACCCCGCCGGGGAGTTTCCGCGCTCCACCCTGGCCGCCGGTGCCGTGTTATGGCGGAAGCAAGGAGAAGCAATAGAGGTAGCCGTGGTACACCGCCCGCACTACGATGATTGGTCCCTGCCCAAAGGCAAGGTAGACGCCGGGGAATCCCTGCCTACCACGGCCGCCCGCGAGATTTATGAGGAGACCGGATACGAGGCCACCCTGGGCCGCCTACTGGGAAAGGTCACCTACCCGGTCAAGGACCGCACGAAGGTGGTGTGCTACTGGCTCGCCCTCGTGAGCGCGGGTGAGTTCCAGCCCAACGAAGAGGTAGACGAGCTGCGCTGGGTTGACCTCGATAGCGCCCGCGCCCTGCTGAGCTATGACGTGGATGTGGCCGTGATCGACCGGGCCGCCGAGCGCCTGGCGTCTGCGACCACCTCCACCGTGATTTTGGTGCGCCACGGCCGTGCACACCAGCGCCGAAACTGGGCGGGCGACGATGATCGCCGCCCCCTGGATAAGAAGGGGCGCCGCCAGGCCGAGATGCTTGTGCCGCTGCTGCTGGCCTATCGCCCGGATTCCCTCTACAGCGCCCAACCGGACCGCTGCCAATTAACCGCCGCTCCCCTGGCCGATGAGCTCGGCCTGAGCATCACAGTAGATCCCCTCTACGGCGATGAGGGCTGGGAGAATAATCCCGAGCAGGCGCAGCGGGCTTTAGAGGAAGTAATAGCGAGGGGCGGCACCTCCGTGGTGGTCAGCCAGGGAATCTCCATTCCCCAGGCCATAGCCCGGTTGGGCGGTCTGTTTCTCGATGACATTGAGGCCAAGAAGGCCAGTTGCTGGGTGCTCTCCTTTAGCGAGGGCACCCTCACGGGCGCGGATTACCTCACGAGCCCGCTGCCGGTGAAGTAACGCGCGGTTTGAAGGCCGCGCGCCGGCCCTCAAAACCCGTGATCTCCTCTTCCTTGCGCAGGGTCAGGCCAATATCGTCAAGCCCCTCCATGAGCCGCCACCGGGTGTAGTCATCCACTTCAAAGGGGTAGATGTTATTTCCGGCTTGGACGGTGCGTTCCTCTAGATTCACCGTCAGCGGCAAGCCCGGCTCTTGCTCCATCTGCTTCCAGAGCAGTTCTATATCGCTTTCCTCCATGATTCCGGCCAGCAGGCCCGCTTTGCCCGCATTGCCGCGGAAAATATCGGCAAAGCGGGGCGAGAGCACCACGCGGAAGCCATAATCCATCAGCGCCCATACGGCGTGCTCGCGGGAGGAGCCGGTGCCAAAGTCCGGCCCCGCCACCAGCACGGAGCCGTTCTTATAGGTCTCCTGATTGAGCACAAAGCCGGGATCGTTGCCGCGCCAGTTGGCAAAGAGGCCATCCTCAAAGCCCGTGCGGGTTACCCGCTTGAGATACACGGCGGGAATAATTTGGTCCGTATCCACGTTGCTGCGTTGCAGCGGAACGCCCACTCCGGTGTGGGTGGTGAACTTTTCCATGCCTTATCCTCCTGCTTCTAGATGTCGGCCGGGCTGGCCAGGTGTCCGGCGATGGCGGTGGCGGCGGCCACCGGCGGGGAGACGAGGTGCGTGCGTCCGCCGGGTCCCTGGCGGCCCTCGAAGTTGCGGTTTGAGGTAGAAGCCGAGCGCTCCCCTGTTTTGAGCTGATCTGGGTTCATGCCCAGGCACATGGAGCAGCCCGCCGTGCGCCAATCCGCACCGGCCTCAATAAATACGCGGTCCAGGCCCTCTTTTTCCGCCTGCTGCTTGACCATCGTGGAGGAGGGGACCACCATCATGCGTAGGCCCTCGGCTATGCGACGCCCCCGCAGAATCTCCGCCGCGGCCCGCAGGTCCTCAATGCGGGCGTTGGTGCAGGACCCCAGGAACACGGTGTCAATGGCAATATCGCGCAGCGGGGTTCCGGGGGTGAGATCCATGTAGTCCAGGGCCTTGGCGGCGGCGGCCTTCTCGGCGTCGCTCGTAAAGTCCTCTGGATCGGGCACGGAGGCGGAAAGCGGCAGACCTTGACCGGGGTTGGTACCCCAGGTAACGAAGGGGGTGAGCGCGTCGCCGTCGATATGCACCACGGTGTCGAAGGTGGCTCCCTCGTCGGTGGGCAGCGTTTTCCAGTACTCCACGGCGGCGTCCCAGTCCGCCCCGGTGGGGGCGAGTTCGCGGCCCTTGACGTATTCAAAGGTGGTCTCGTCCGGGGCGATCATGCCGGCGCGGGCTCCGGCCTCGATGGACATGTTGCAGATGGTCATGCGGGCTTCCATTGAGAGCTTGCGGATCGCCTCGCCTCGATATTCAATGATGTGGCCTTGACCGCCGCCGGTGCCGATCTTGGCGATGATCGCCAGAATGAGGTCCTTGGAGGTCACTCCCGGTTGCAGTGTGCCGGAAACCTCAATGGCCATCGTCTTAAAGGGCTTGAGCGAGAGCGTCTGGGTGGCCATGACGTGCTCCACCTCGGAGGTACCAATGCCCATCGCAATCGAGCCGAAGGCCCCGTGGGTAGAGGTGTGGGAATCGCCGCACACGATGGTCATGCCCGGCTGCGTGGCCCCCAACTGCGGACCCACCGTGTGCACGATACCCTGGCGCACATCGCCCATCGGGTGCAGGCGGATACCGAACTCCTCGCAGTTCTTGCGCAGGGTAGCCACCTGGGTGCGCGAGGTGAGGTCCGCAATATCCAAGAGATTGCCGCCGATAACCCCCTCGGTGGGCACGTTATGGTCCTCGGTAGCCAGGTGCAGATCGGGGCGGCGAATCTTGCGGCCCGCCATGCGCAGGCCGTCGAAGGCCTGTGGGGAGGTCACCTCGTGCAAGAGCTGCAAGTCAATATAGATAAGATCCGGCTCCCCATCCTTGCCTGGGGAGACGATGTGATCGCGCCAGACTTTCTCCGCCAGCGTCAACTTCTCACTCATGGCAGCGCTCCTATCCCATTAGGTGAAACCTTTGTGTCACTACATGAGATACCTTAGCGCATGACGTGCACTGCTTCACCTTACCGCACCCTAATTTCCCACCCTGCGGAATGATAAGATCGCGGTATGGGACACTACGACGCCTCCGGAATCAAGGTGCTTGACCGCGCCGTCTCCATCATGATGGCGGTGGCGCACCAACCGCGCAGCCTCACCGAACTCTGCGCGGCCACCGAGCTACCGCGCGCCACTGCCCATCGCCTAGCCACCGCCCTAGAGGCTCACCGCCTCCTCGTCCGCGCCGCCGATAGCAAATGGTCGCTGGGCCCCACCTTCACCGCCATGAGCGCAGGCTCCAAGAATCAGCTTATCGACGCCGCCATGCCCACCATGTCCGCACTCATGGAAAAAACCGGGGAATCCGTGCAGCTCTATCAACTGACCGGCACCTCGCGCACCTGTATCGCCGCCTTAGAGCCCTCCTCCGGGCTGCAAAACACCGTCCCCATCGGCTCGCGCATGCCGCTCACGGCCGGGTCCGCGGCCAAAATATTCCTCACCTATTCCTCCTCAGAGTTACGCGCGGCCATTCTCCCCCAGGCCTCCTTTGATGGTGAGGCCCTGGAACAGGTACGCCAGCGCGGCTGGGCCGATTCCATCGGGGAACGCGAGGTGAGCCTAGCCAGCCTTTCCGCCCCCATCTTCAACTCCGCCGGAGAGTTCCTGGCCGTTCTCTCCCTTTCCGGGGTTTCCGAAAGGCTACGCCCCAGCCCAGGAGAGCTCTGGGGAGCAGAAATCATCCGCTCCTCACAGGAGCTTTCCCAGGGCCTTTAGGCCTTGCGCTGCCCCTTGAGGAAGTTCCAGGTCATATTGGCCGCGTCCGGGTTGGTGTACCACTCGTGCACGCCACCGGGAACCACTACTTCTTCCACCGGGCTCACGCACCCGGTATGTGAGGTGGTATTGCCATTGCGAACCTCGCCCGTGCAGCCATTTCGAGCCGCGTAGGACGCCACCACGTCCTTGGTGCGCGCCACCGGAACACCGTGGCGGGAGCCGCCCTCGTAGGGAGCGGTGGGATCGGCGTCCCCGTGAATATCCATGTAGGGCACGGCACCATTGGCGCAGCCCTGGTGCGTGGGCAGGTAATACGCGCCGGAGACCACGGCCACGCCGGCTACCAGATCGGGCGCCTGGCAGGCCAGGGTGGAGGCCATGCCGCCGCCATTAGACATTCCCGCGGCGTAAATGCGGCTGCGATCCACATTCAGCACCAAGGAAACCTGATCCACGATCTGACGCACCGCGGCAATATCCTGCTCCGCGGTGGTCTTGGCGTAGGGGCCGCCCGCCCAGGCATTCTCCACCCCGCGCGGATAGATCACGATGGCCTCATCGGCCGCCCCAGAGGTGGCGTAGTTGGAATAACCACGGAACTTCTCCGGGCTATCGCCCCAACCGCCAAAGGCCAGCAGCACCGGGGTGGGCTTGAGCGGATTGTAATTACGGCTCACGCTCACCAGATAGCTGCGATCCGGCCCGTTGGGCACCGGCAGCGTGATCTCACGGAGTTCACCGCTGAGCAGCTGCTCAGGCAGGGAGCTGAGTTCTGCGGGCAATTGCAGAGCCGAGGCGGTGGCGGTACCTGCGGCGAGGAGGGAAAAGCTGGCCGCCACGGCGGCGAGCGTAGTTTTGAGGCGCTTCACATCGCACTACTTTAGACGAAAGTAGGCCACCCCGCGCAACCGGGAAAAGCAGAAGATCCTCGCCCGAAACAGGCGAGGATCTCTTAAAAGTACCCCGTACGGGATTTGAACCCGTGTTACCGGCGTGAGAGGCCGGCGTCCTAGGCCGCTAGACGAACGGGGCTCGTCGTGCTGACTGGGATTACAGTAGTGTAAGCGCAGCCAAGGGCACAAACTAGCTGTTCACGGGCACTTTTATCTCGGCATCGGGCTCACCGGTGGCGCGGTTACGCAGATCGCGGCGCACGATCTCAATGCTCCACATCCACACGATGTGCCCAAAGAACTCCGAGGCGTGCTCCCCCAACGGTTGATCCCACGGAGCCGGAATCACGTCCAGGGCGGGCATGAGCACAATGTGGAAGGCCGCGTACACCACAACGCCGAAAACGGCCCCCTGCCACATCTTGATCGCGGGCCAATACTCCGCCACCACGCAATAAAACATCGCAAAGGAAATAGCGAAGGCAAAGTGAAGGATAAAGCTCACATAGGGCAGTTCATTGCCCAAATACGTGTAGGTGGCGTGCGTGCTCTCGGGGCTCATGCCCAGCATCTCTAAGAGCGCCTGCGGCGGATTGGTGGCATCGCGCTCGGGGGTGCGCGGAGGAAAAGGAACCTCCCAGCCAAACTTAACGATGCCGGAGAAGAATCCGGCGATGATACCCACCCACAGGGCGGTGCCTAAGTGACGGCGGGCAGGGTCAGTGATGGTTCCCAAGGCTGGAAGGGACACGGGCGAGGGCCTACTTTCATATCCATACATGCAAAAATCCCCCACCGAAAGTACTCGGTGGGGGACGCGATGGTACCCCGTACGGGATTTGAACCCGTGTTACCGGCGTGAGAGGCCGGCGTCCTAGGCCGCTAGACGAACGGGGCGCGGCGATACAATCGCAGCTGGCCTACCAGGACTCGAACCTAGAATGACGGTACCAGAAACCGTAGTGTTGCCAATTACACCATAGGCCATTGTTGCTTCCCAGCGGTTTTCCTTGCTGAGCAACGGGGAATACTATAACCACAACCCCTAAAACCGCACAAACCACCAGGTAACAACGTTTTCTTTAAGCGCTAAAGGGAGTATTTTCCCGCGCCGCGCGCAGGCGAGCCAGGGTGGATTCCTTGCCCAGCAGCTCCATCGACTCAAAAAGCGGCGGGGATACGGCCGCACCCGTAATTCCCACGCGCAGCGCGCCATAGGCCTTGCGCGGCTTCAATTCCATCTCCTCAATCAGAGCCGTGGAGAGAACCTTCTCAATCTCCTGGTGATTCCACTCCGAGACCGCCTCCAAGCGCTCAATGGAGGTATCCAGCACCGCCACGGCGTCCTCCTTGAGGTTTTTGCGGGCGGACTTCTCATCGAGCACGAGGTCCGCATCCGCCACCGCGAGGAACCTCATCAGGCCATAGGCATCGCCAAGCACCTTGATACGGGTATGTACCAGCTCGGCGGCAAAAGCAAACTTGTCCTCTGGGTAGTCCGCCGGGAAGTCGGTGTGCTCGTTGAGGTAGGCGCGCAGGCGTGAGCGGAACTCCTCCGGCTCCAGCAGGCGAATCTGATCGGCGTTAATGGCCTCCAGCTTCTTCTGGTCAAAGCGCGCGGGATTACCCAGCACATCGGCCACATCGAAGGCCTCCACCATCTCCTCGCGGGAGAAAATATCCTTTTCGGCGGAAAGCGACCAGCCCAGCAGGGCAAGGTAATTGAGCATGCCCTCGGGGATAATGCCGGCGTCTACGTGGTTGAAGAGGTTGGACTCGGGATCGCGCTTGGAGAGCTTCTTATTGCCCTCCCCCATCACGAAGGGCAGGTGCGCGAACTGCGGGATCGCGGTGGCCACGCCAATGCGGATCAGCGCCTCATAGAGGGCCAGCTGGCGCGGGGTGGAGGAAAGCAGATCCTCGCCGCGCAGCACGTGGGTGATGCCCATGAGGGCATCGTCTACGGGGTTCACCAGCGTGTACAGGGGCTGTCCATTAGAGCGGGCCACCACGAAGTCCGGCTGAGTTTCCGCCTTGAAGGTCATCTCGCCGCGCACCAGGTCGGTCCAGGACCAATCGTGCTCGGGCATGCGCAGGCGCCACACGGGCTTGCGCCCTTCGGCCTCGAAGGCGTCGATCTGTTCCTGGGTGAGATCGCGGTCAAAGTTGTCGTAGCCCAACTGCGGATCACGCCCGGCGGCGAGGTGGCGTTCCTTGACCTCCTCAGCGGTGGAATAGGCGGGGTAGACCTCCCCGGCGTCGATAAGCTTTTTCAGTACCTCCGCATAGATGTTCATGCGCTGGGACTGACGGTAGGGCTCCTGGGGGCCGCCGACGTCGATGCCCTCATCCCAGTCCAGGCCCAGCCAGCGCAGGGACTTGATGATGGCCTCGTAGGATTCCTCGGAATCGCGCGCGGCGTCGGTATCCTCAATGCGGAACACCATGCGCCCGCCCGTGTGCCGGGCATAGGCCCAGTTAAACAGGGCCGTGCGGACCATTCCCACGTGCGGGGTGCCGGTGGGCGAGGGGCAAAATCTCACGCGAACTTCACTCATGCCCTCTATTTCACCACACCCAGAACATTAAGGTTGTGGGCGCCCGCGCAGCAGGGTAGGGATAAAAAGATGATAAAGAACCTCTCCATCCACGATCACCGCCTCGATGTGCCGCTCAACCGCACCGATTCCGCCGATAATCGCCGCATTGACATTTTTGCCCGCGTGCTCAGCACCGACCCGCAACTGCCCTACCTCCTCTACCTCCAAGGTGGCCCCGGCTTTGAAGCCCCGCGCATCAATGCCCCCTGGATTCCCACCGCCCTAGAGCGCTACCAGGTGGTGCTGCTCGATCAGCGCGGCACCGGGCTTTCCACCCCGGTGAGCGAGCCCCAGCCCGCGGAATACCTGCGCCACCTGCGGGCCGATTCCATCGTGAATGATGCCGAGGACCTGCGCGAGCACTTAGGCATCACGCGTTGGTCGGTGCTGGGGCAATCCTTCGGCGGCTTCACCACGCTGCGCTACCTCAGCGTCCACCCCGATTCCCTGGAACACGCCTTCTTCACCGGGGGCCTGCCCTCGCTTACCCGCTCCCCGGAGGAGATTTACCGCGCCACCTACGATTCCCTGCGCCGCCACAGCGAGGACTACTACCGCCGCTTCCCCCACCACCGCACCCGCATGGCCGAGCTCATCGAACGCGCCGAGCGCGGAGAACTGGTGCTTCCCGACGCCGAGGTGGTCACCCCCTCACGCCTGCGCAGCGTGGGCCATCTTTTGGGCTCCAATGAAGGGTGGCAGTCTCTTTATAGCCTGCTCGATCTCCCCTGGGATTCCGCGGCCTTTGCCCATGACCTCGCCGCCCTGCTCCCCTTCCAAGGCCGAAACCCGCTGTACTACGTGCTCCACGAATCGTGCTACGCCAATGGCACCGCAACCAACTGGGCTGCGTACCGGGCCCTGCCCCAGGAATACCAGGATGACCCCACCCTGCTCACCGGGGAGCACGTTCACCCCGAATGGCTCGATACCGTACCGGCTTTCCGCCCCTGGAAAGCCGTGGCCGAGGAGATCGCCCAGACGCAGTGGCCCGAGCTGTACGACGCCGCGGCATTGAGCAGCGCACGCGGTGCGGCGGCGATCTACGCCCGGGACGCCTATGTACCCCTGGACTACTCCCTCGATACCGCCGACCACATGCCCGAGCTACGCACCTTCATTACCAGCGAACACGAGCACAATGGTCTCAGCGCCAGCGGCGGCGGGGTACTCAAACACCTCTTTGAGCTCAGCGACGGCACACGGCTGCGCTGAGCGTCTGGGGGGCGTCGAGCTGCGGGTAGGGTGCCCGCTTAGGCGCGCTCCACGGGGTTGCCGAGCTTGCCCACCCCAGGAATCTCGATCTCGATGAAATCCCCCGGCACCATCTCGGCGGTGCCCGCGGGCGAACCGGTGCAGATAATATCGCCGGGAAGCAGGGTGATCGAGGCGGTGATGAACTCGATGATCTCGCCCAGATTCATAATCATCTGGTTGGAATTGGAATCCTGCTTCACCTCGGTGACGCCCTCGTGCGTGAGGCGCGCCTTGATGGGCAACTCATCCACGTTATCCAGGTGAGTTTCAATCCAGGGACCCAGCGGGCAGAAGGTATCAATGCCCTTGGCTCGCGCCCACTGCCCATCGGAGAATTGCAGATCGCGCGAGGAAACATCATTGACCACCGTGTAGCCCAGCACCACGGAACGCCAATCCTCGGCCTTCACGTTCTTACAGGGCTTGGCAATCACCAAGGCCAGCTCGCCCTCAAACTCCACCCGGGTGGCAAACTCGGGGATCTTAATGGGTGCGCCCGGCCCCACCACCGCTGTGGGCGGCTTGAGGAAGAGCGTGGGCGGCAGCGTCTCCGCCGACTTCTTAAAGACTTCCGCCACGTGATCGGCATAGTTACGGCCAATGGCCACCACCTTGCTCGGCAGCATGGGGGCCAGCAAACGCACCTCGCTCAGCGGCCACTCCTTGCCCGTGTACTTCGGCGGAGTAAAAGGGGTCCCCTCAATCTGCTTCGCAGTGGTGCCCTCATCATCAATAACGCAAAAACACATACCCTCGGGGGTAGCAATTCGACCAAAACGCATGAGCATCATCGTACAACTGCGAACAAAAATAAGGGGGTTCAGCCGAACTCCTGCCGCTGACGGCTGGACCTAAAGCGTATAAATACTGCTATGACCCTCCTTCTCATGCTCTCTGGGCTGCTGCTCGCCACGGTGGTTGTGGTAGCCCTCGGTGACCGCTGGGGGCTCCCCTGGCCGGTTTTACTCACGCTCGTCGCCGCAGGCGGCATGTTCCTTCCCCGGCCGCCGGAACTCGATATTCCGGTGGACCTCATGCTGCCCATTTTCCTGCCGCCCCTTCTCTGGGCATTGGCTCGGCGCACCTCCTGGTCAGTTATCAAGACGCAGACCACCACCATCATCTGGATGTCCGTGGTACTGGTCTTTGCCACCATCGCCGCGCTCACCGGTTCCATTCTGCTTCTGCTGCCAGGGGTGGGCGTCGCCGGAGCCATCGTGCTCGCCGCCGCGCTTGCGCCCCCGGACCCGGTGGCCGTAGATGCCGTGGCAGAACCCGTGGGTATTCCTAAGCGCATCACCACCTCGCTGCAAACCGAGGGGCTTTTCAACGACGCCGCCTCCATCGTGGCCTTCCACGTGGCGCTAAGCGCCGCCATCGCCGGTTCCGATGTCTCCTGGTTGCACGGCCTAGGTAGCTTTGCTTGGTCGGTGGTGGGTGCCATCATCATCGGCCTCCTCGTGGGGCGCGCCGCCGCCTGGTTCACCGATCACGTGGATGATACCGCCGCGCGCAACGCCTTCACCTGGGTGCTTCCCTTTGCCGTCTACATTCTGGCCGAGGAGGTCAGTGCCTCCGGCGTTATCGCCATCGTCATCGCCGCCGTGGAGATGAACTCCCGAGCCTCCTTGGGGGCCGAGGATCGCCTCTCCGGCGAGGCCTTCTGGGAACCCGTGGAAATGCTCTTTACCGGCGTGGCCTTTGGCCTCATCGGACTCAACGTGGGCACCGCTATCGAGGAGGTGGGCTCTCACCTCTGGCACGCCGTATGGGTGGGCGCGGTGCTTTCCGTCGTGGCGATACTCGTGCGCTTTGCGTGGCTCTCCTTAGCTATGCGCGCGCACATGAAGCGCGGACGCACATTCGCCGCTCCCCTGCGCCGCCAAGAGGTACTGCTTATGACCTGGGCCGGTATGCGCGGGCTTGTCACCTTGGCGCTCGTGCTCTCTATTCCAGCTACCATCTCCGATACCCTGCACCACGAGGCCTCCGTCATTGCCCTGATGGTTTTGCTCTGCACGATGGTGATTCCCGGCCTCACCCTGCCGTGGCTCATGCGCAAACTCAACCTGGAAAATGGTCCCGATGCCTCCGGCGATCAAGCCCTTGAGGCTTTACGACGCCGCGCCCGCAACGCTTCCTATCAGTACATGCAGCAGCAATCCACGCAGCTCCCGCCCGAAGCTCTCGACGCCATGAGCGGCTGGATAGAGCGCCAATTCGACAGCGAGGAAGAACGCCATGAAGAACTCACCCGCTGGCGCGATACCGCCGGAAAGATCAGGGTGGGCGCACTCGAAGCCGCCCAGCAGGAATTGCTCACCGCACGCTCGGAGCGCGGAGTCAACCCCGCCTACGTGGACGAAGTATTGGGCTCCATCGACAGAATGCTCCTGGCGGCAAAGAAATAAAGAGGCCAAACTACCCCGGATGTAACGTTCCTCGCCTAAACTGCCATTACCCTGTGTAACCCCGCCGTATGCGAAAGGCCCGCCCTGCCATGTCCGAAGAATACAAAGCGCCCACCTGGAAAACGATCCTCGCCTGGATCTCCGTAGTGCTCGGTGGGCTCACCCTCCTCGGCGGCATTATTTCCGGCGGGGGCTTTGTGCACGTGATCGGCACTACCCTCCTGGCCGCCGGTGTGGCTCTCCCCGGAGCGTGGTGGTTCTACTGCGAAAAGCGCGATAAAGCCTTCCGCGAAGCCACCATTGATTACCCCGAAGCCACCGGCGAACCCGATGACCAAACTCGCGTATTCTTTACGGCCCCACCCGAGCCTGAAAAGTTCCCCCGCCGATGGCCTATCATCGCCGCTTGCTCCGTCTTCCTGCTCATTGTGGGAGGCCTGCTTTCCCCCTCTAAGCCGGACGAGGAAGAAAGCAACCCCACCTCCACCCAGGAAACCAGCCTGAATCCCTCACGCACCATCGCGGCAACTAAGACTCCCACCTCTGCCAGGGAGGAACCCGCCGAAGAGGAAGAAAACACCGAAGAGGAGCCCTCCACCGAAGAAGCCGCAGAGGATAACGAACGACGTAGTACCAACACCGACCTCGACGAACGAGGCGAACCCCAGCGCGTGACCGTGAATCGGTCCGCGCCCCAGGAAAACCCCGAGGCAGAAAGCGACCCGGAGCCGGAAAACGTGGAGGCCCCGGCCAAAGAAACACCGGCGGAGGACAATGCAGGCGCTGCGGAAGAAGCAGCGGAGACTCCCGCCCCGGAGGCACCTGCCCCTGCTCCTGAGGCTCCCGCGGCTGAGGAAAACACCAGCGGCGTGTACTACAAAAATTGCGCGGAGGCCCGCGCGGCTGGAGCCGCGCCCCTCTACCCCACCACGCCGGGATACAGCCTCGACCTCGATAGAGATGGCGACGGTGTGGCCTGCGAGAACTAGTCGGGGTTCCTCGGGGGCTGCGCGGCGGGACTCACCCCCGTTTATGCGGGGAATACTTAGTCACTTTCCAAATTAATAAAGTGAACATGCGCATCTTCGCTCGAACGGAAGCTCTCAACAATGACGCCTCCCCGATACCGGACCGCAATACCATCATCTAGCCCTATACCCGGTGGCAGTTGCTTTCTAGCTACAAGATCGCTATACACCTCCGGCCGGCCAGGCTCGGAATTATAGTGTGGACAAAATCTACCCGATATTATTCCCAGACCATCATTAAGCGGTTTCAACGAACCAAACGAGTCAGTTACGCATGATTCAAACCAACATGCAGCGCCCGCACTTATACCAGAAAGAATCGTTCCATTACGGTGAGCTGCTAGGAGGGCGGAATCAAACTCATGTAGCCGCCAAATATTCAACATATTGGCCGTATTGCCACCACCGACATATATAATGTCCATTGGTTTTAGAAATTCAGTTAGATCGTCTATAGAACGAACAGCTCGACGTAATGAGGGCGGCACCGGAATCCTTCCATCGATTCATAAAACCGCCTAATATACGTTGGAGAATCGCCGCTCGCCGTGGGAATAAAGCACACATTGGGATTTTTCACACCCGAGCCGCTAATTAAATACTCATCCATCCCATCATCGGAGGAATCCGAGAACCCTCCCCCGAGCAAGACAATATCTTGATTGTAACTCATATCTCACCTCTCTAGTAATACTAAAATAATGGCAGGGGTAATAACCTACGATTGGCGAAGGTAATACGAACAACAATAATATAATACTAATCAGAGAAAACGTAGTGCGCATGCCAATGGAAACCGCCTGCACCAGCGGTAAAGTTCCCAAAGGAACCTAGAAAAGCCGAGCTCAACCTAGCAACAAACATAACTCTCCAAGTGGCTTCTCAGTAGTAAAGCTATCCCCGCGTATGCGGGGAATACGATCGCACCGCCCCCGAGCTTAAGTGGTTCGAGGGCTCACCCCCGCGCATGCGGGGAATACCGGTAGAGGCGGCGCGGGCTGCTGCGGGGGATAGGCTCACCCCCGCGTATGCGGGGAATACCGCGGCCTGGTACCACCCGGCTCCATGAGACCAGGCTCACCCCCGCGTATGCGGGGAATACGACGAAAGGAGGTGAAGGAAGATGAAGCCGTACGGCTCACCCCCGCGTATGCGGGGAATACTGGGATTTGAAACAAAAACAACCCACACACACCGGCTCACCCCCGCGTATGCGGGGAATACTACGTTTGACCAGGTGAGGGACTGTGGTTAAACGGCTCACCCCCGCGTATGCGGGGAATACTGATGGTCAGCACCCACAGCTCCAGGCCCGTACGGCTCACCCCCGCGTATGCGGGGAATACACTTGCCCACCTGCAAGATTCTCAAGCCCAGACCAATTCTACATACATCTTCCAGCGCTATACCGCTGCCGCAATCCGATCTCCCACCTCAGCGGTCACGATCTCACCAGAGCGCTCCCCCACGTCAGCAGCCACGGCCTTCTCAATCCGCTCAGCACCTTCTTCATCTCCCAAATGCCGCAGCAGCAAAGCAGCGGAAAGAATCGCGGCGGTGGGGTCGGCAATCCCCTTGCCCGCGATGTCGGGCGCGGAACCGTGCACCGGCTCAAACATGGAGGGGTTGGCCCCCGAGGCGTCGATATTGCCCGAGGCCGCAAGGCCAATGCCTCCAGTAATGGCCCCAGCCAGGTCGGTGAGAATGTCGCCAAAGAGGTTGTCGGTGACAATCACGTCGTAGCGCTCGGGTTTGGTCACCATGTAAATAGTGGCGGCGTCGATGTGGTTGTATTCCACGGTCACATCGGGGTATTCGCGGGCCACTTCGTCCACGGTGCGCTGCCACAGCCCACCGGCGTTCACCAGCACGTTAGTCTTATGCACTAGGGTGAGGTGCTTGCGGCGCTGGGAGGCGCGTTCAAAAGCATCGCGCACCACGCGCTCCACGCCAAAGCGGGTGTTCTGCGAGACTTCAGAGGCCACCTCATGCGGGGTTCCCTCGCGCAGGGTTCCGCCGTTGCCGCAGTAAAGGCCTTCGGTGCCCTCGCGCACCACGATGAAGTCAATGTCTCCGGGTTTTGCCAGTGGCGACGCCGCCGTGGGGTACAGCACGGCCGGGCGCAGGTTTACGTGGTGGTCGAGAGCAAAGCGCATTTTCAGCAGCAGCCCGCGTTCCAAAATGCCGGGGGCCACTTCGCCGGGGGCGCCGATAGCGCCGAGCAAGATGGCGTCATGCTCACGCAGGGCGGCGAGGTCGGCGTCGCTGAGCAATTCCCCGGTGCGCAGGTAGCGGCGTGCGCCGAGGTCGAACTCCGTAGTGTCGATGTCCGAGCGCACGGCGCGGAGCACTTTGAGGGCTTCTGCGGTTACCTCGGGGCCGATGCCATCACCGGGAATCACTGCAATTCTCATTTTATGGGATTCCTTTCTCACATAATGAACATGTGAGGTCAGTCTACAGCGATGGCGGCCCCGGTGCAGCCACCCGCCCTAGTCCAGGGAAAGCTGGAAGGCGGTGGCGCCCAGGGCAGCGGAGATGGAATCGAGCAAATCCTGTGGAACCTCCGCCTGCACGCGCAGAATCAGCATGGCCTCATCTCCGCTGGCGGCCTGGGTCAGAGCGGCGGCCTCAATGTTGATGCCCTGCTCGCCCAGCATGGAGCCCACCGTGCCCAGGGCGCCGGGGGCGTCGGTATAGCGCAGGAAGATGTTGCGGCCGGTGGCGCGCATGTCCACACCGCGGCCGTCGATACGCACGATCTTCTCCACGCGCTCTAGGCCCGGCAGGGCGCCGATCACGCTGGCCTGTGCGCCGTCGGCACCAATGACCTTGACCTCCACCACGGAACGGTGGAAGGCGGACTCCGAGTGGGTTTCCACCTTCAATTCCACACCGCGCTCCTCCGCGATGCGCGGGGCGTTCACAAAGGTCACCGGCACCTGAGAGATACCGGCAAAGAGGCCACGCAGAGCGGAAAGCCCCAGCCCATCGACCTTTTCCGTGGAGAGTTCGCCGCGGGCGGAAACGATCACGGTATCCGGGGCGGCACCCAGCAGGGAGCCCGCCAGCAGGCCGAGCTTACGGGTGAGTTCCATCCAAGCGGCCACCTCCTCGCCCACGCGACCGCCGGAAACGTTCACCGCATCCGGCACGAACTCGCCAGCCAGGGCCTTGAGCACCGAGGCCGCCACGTCCGTACCCGCGCGATCCTGGGCCTCCACCGTGGAAGCGCCCAGGTGCGGAGTCACCACTACCTCGTCTAGGGCAAAGAGCGGGGAATCCGTGCAGGGCTCCGTGGCGTAGACGTCAAAGCCCGCGCCGCGAATCGGACCGGAGGTAATGGCCTCGGCCAGGGCCTGCTCGTCTACCAGGCCGCCGCGCGCGGCATTAATGAGAATCTGCCCCTCCTTGGCCTTGGAGAGCAGCTCGGTGCCAAACATGCCCGCTGTCTCCTTGGTCTTGGGCAGGTGAATGGTCACGAAGTCGCTGCGGCTCATCAGATCTTCCAGATCGGTGAGTTCCACACCCAGTTGCGCGGCGCGAGCGGGGTTGGCGTAGGGGTCGTAGGCGAGGATTTCCGCGACGTCGAAAGCCTGGAGACGCTGCGCAAAGAGTTGGCCGATGTGCCCGAACCCCACAATGCCCACCGTCTTGCCAAAGATTTCCACGCCCTTGAAGTTCGAGCGCTTCCAGGTTGCCTCGCGCAGGGTGCGATCAGCCGCCGGAATCTGACGCGCGGTGGAGAGCAGCAGGGCGATGGCGTGCTCGCAGGCGGAGTGGATATTGGAGGTGGGGGCATTGGCCACCATCACTCCGCGCTCGGTGGCGGCCTCCACATCCACGTTATCCAGGCCCACCCCGGCGCGCCCCACGATCTGAAGGTTGGGAGCGGCCTCAAGAACCTCGCGGTCTACCGTGGTGGCGGAGCGCACCAGCAAAGCGTGAGCCTCCGGCACAGCGGCGAGGAGTTCCGCGCGGTTAGGGCCATCGACCCAGCGCACCTCCACGGCATCCCCGAGCGCATCGACGGTGGATTGAGACAGCTTATCGGCAATAAGAACAACAGGAAGGGACACGGGGAACGACTCTCCTTGAACGATCAGAGCGAATACTTCCGATCATTCTACGACGAGCACGCCACCGTGTCCCATTTTCTATTCACTGGTAGGAAACGAACCAGGGGCGCGGCTCCACCGCGTAGGTCTGCTCCGGGGTGAACATGGGGGTATCCTCATCAAAAAAGTTCTTCCACGCCATGAACCAGTCCGGGCTCAATCCCTGGCGCATGACGTTCCAGGTATCGAACTTCTCCTCCGAGACCCCGTGTCCATCGGCGTGGAGCACATAGGCCAGCTCCGGGTGATCGGTGCGGATATTTTCTCGATCCCGCAGCATTTGCAGCTGGAATTGGTGGAGCACAAAGGACTTCTGCGGGAGGTTATTCTCCTTGGTCAAGGTAGCCAGCCAATCGGCCACGGCATTGACCTCCTCGGCCTCCACGCTGCCCACGCGGCTCAGCGGTTCTTCCTCCGCGCCGATGCGCCACTCCGGGTCAAGGGCCAGGCCGACGTTGGGGCGCTTAAGCAGGTCCTCGTACCTCTTAGCCTGGTCGAGGAAGTTCGCGCGTCCCGCCTGCAAATCCAGCACGGCGTAGCCCCCGGCCTCGGTGATGGCGTCGATATAGGGGGTGAGTTCTTCCGGAGCGGCCTCATTGGAGTAATCGCCGTCCTCGCCGGGGAACTCAGAGGCCACCGTGGCGATGATCTCGAAGGCTGGAATCACCGGCTCGGCGGGGTTGAGTTCCTGGTACTGAGACACGAGGTCGCGCACATAGGCCACGGATTCCTCCGGGGCGTACTCCCCCATCACGCCCAGGGCGCCGCCGGAGGGGTGCCCGTAGAGGGCGATCATGCGGCGGCCCGGGAATACCATCGTCCCGCCGCCGGGGAGCTCGGTGCTCACGGTTTGGGCCAGCTCAATCTTTTCCGCCAGTTGCTCCCCGGTGCCAAAGCCCGCACCCAGGCCCACCAGGGGTTGATCTTCCAAGCCGGCCACCATCTTGGTGGCCTCCTCATTGATGCGAGGATCGGGATAAGCCATCATCCGCACCTGCGCGCCGTAGGCCCTGGCATTAGCGACGTCGAGAAGCGGAGACGCCGGGGAGGCCACCACGATGGGCGCGGCCTGGCCGTCGCGGGCGCTCTGCACGGGGAAGCTATCGGTGTCCTCGGTTTCCTCGCTGCTGTTCTCCTCCGGCTCGGGTAGCCAGCCGGGGCTCAGCGCGGTGGGCTCCGAGGGGTTGTAATCTGCCGCTGCCTTGGCCATATCCGCCAGGGACTCCACGGAGGATTCCTCAAAGTGCAGGGAGGTCAGGGAACTCAGCGCCTCGAAAGTGCCGGGGTCCTGGATGAGATCAACCTCGGAGGGCAGCCCAGAAATATCCGCCTTGCCCACCACAAGCACCTTGGTGGCTCCCAGGCGGGAAATCTCCTTGACGATCTGCTCCGAATTATCGCCATTGAAGCCCAGCACCGGGGCATGCGAAGCCATTGACAGGGATACCGCGCGGAGGCGGGGGGCGTCGGCACCGCCCACCACGACGGCGGTCTCGGAGCTATCGAAGAACAATTGCGAGGATTCCACCCCGGAGTTATCCGCTCCCGCGAGCACCTGGGGGCGATCGCCAAATCGCTCGTCCACCCGGCGGCTGCGGTTTTCCGTCTTGGCTGCCTCCACGGAATCCGCCGGGGCCGCCGCGCTATCGGTGGTGTGTTGCTGCGTGGTGCCCTGCTCCTCCTGCGACGAGGAACAAGCCGCCAATGCACCAGCCGCCATACCCAAGGCAGTCAGCACGCCTACTGTTCCGCGAAACTTCACTCAACTATCCCCTTTTTCTACTCGCCTGATCTGGCTATTCTTTTTCTTCGCTCATGGTAGCCAATGCGCCCTCGCCGCTTCGGATCACGTCTTTGCCCATCGCCTGAGAGATAAGACGCACCAGGCGCTCCGCGCGATCTTCCAGGAACTCCTGCGCCTGCCCGGAATGGAGCAGCTCGGAATCGAGGTGGTGCGTGCTCAAAACGGCATCGAACTCATCGTCCTCCATGAGGGACTTCGATTGTACCCGCGGTAGATACCGCGCGGGGCTGAAACCGTCCAGCACCACCTCCGTGCGCTTACCCATCGGGGTTCGGTTCAGCACTCCACCGGCGAGGTTGGGGGCAACGCCGTGCTCCCTGCACCACTGCTCCGGGAAAATCTGCGCATAGGTGGGGTTGAGATCGCGGAACGTCCAGCGATCGAAGGGAGCGGAGGTGCGCCAATCGCGGGCTCCGCGGCTCATCAAGAGTGCGTAGATACCGTGGAATATTCCCGAGGTTTCGTCCACGGTGTATAGGCGCTCCTCATGGAATACCGCATCGCGTACCGTCTTGGGTTCGTCCTCCGTCTCTTCCTTGATCCACGCACTCACCTGATCGACGTCGTTAGCCATGCGATTCACCACGGCCGCGGAGCCATAGAGCTCGCCAAGGACCCCGGACCAGAACCAGCGGTCGAGGCGATCCCAAGCCTTCGAGGTAGTCAGTGCCGCGGGCGTATCCGAGAGCAGCGCGAGGATGACCGAAAGCGGCACGATCTGCGCAGCATAAGGCACCTGGGTGAGGTCAAAGATGCAGCGCTGGATGAGGAACTCCGCGGCCTCCCTCATGGTGATCCGAATATCGCGCGCGGCCTTGCGATACTCCGCCAAACTCAGTGCCAAAATATCCTCGCGGTTGCCCGCGGCATGCCCCTTGCGGGCCGTGGCGAGGAGGGAAACGGCGGTGAGGAAGGCCGTGCGATCAATTCCATCCAGGGCCGGGTACTTACGCAAAGCTCGCTGCGTGTCCTCCCAATCCTGGGCCAGGGAGAAGTTCTCATCCTCCGTGGCAAAAACGGCGGTGAGCAGTTCAAAAACGTCCATTTGCAGGCCCGCCGAGTTCGCCTGGGCAAAAATGGACCCCACCCCGGCGCGAGCGGTCTCCCGCGAGAGGCGAATCATCGGTACGGAATAAGCTGCCAGGGGGTAGACGATCTTGTTATAAAAGGACTTCACCGCGGCACGGGTGGATTCATCGGCGCCGTCGATGAGGTCAAAGAGCTTATTGGTGGCTCCCTCTCCCAGCAGCGTGGAAACGGGAATGCAGTGCTCCCCCACCTCTGCGGGGCCGAAGTGCGAGCACACCCTGCCGTCCTCGGCCACGGCAAATACGGCCTCATCCGGGAGAACATCGGCCGAGGTGGCCTTTTCTACATCCACGTAGAAGGCTCGGCGCACCTTGCGGCCTCGAAAGTTCACGCCGGTAACGAAGCCTTCCCCCTGAAGCGTGTGGTACAGGGTGGTGAGGCGTTGCTGGCCGTCAAGGAGCAACATTCCGGGGGCCGCGCCGGTATCCGGGGCGCCATCGAGCGGGCGCGAGCGAAAGCGCATGGGGGTATTGCGGGTATCCAGCGCCATAAAACAGCCCACGGGATAACCACGCAGAACGGTAACCACGAGAGATCGAATCCGATCAACGTCCCAGGAATAATCTCGCTGGAAATCGGGGAGCTGAATGTCCCCTCGATCAATGCGGGCAAAGAGGTCAGAGAGGCCATAGCTCGGCGTGGAAAAACCCATAGCCACCATGCTACTGTGCTGCGCTTAGTGCCCGCATACCTCCTCGTGCTCCCGGTGGCCCGGCTCTTCTATCTGAATCGTGGCGTGCTCAATTCCCATCTCCCGCAGTGCGGCCTGCGCGGCGTCGAGTACGCGGGAGGCGTTACCCCGCGCCACCACCAGGTGGCAGGTAGCCAGGGGGTGATTGCCGTCGGTAGACCACAGATGTAGGTCGTGCACCTCGCACACCCCCGACACCCGGCGCAGGCGCTCCTCCACCTCCCGCGTATCGACGCCCTCCGGGGCCTGGTTGAGCAGCACCCTCACCGAGGTGGAGGCCAGGGATACCGAGCGCGGGATCACCAGCGCCGCGATGATGAGGGAGGCGATGGTATCGGCGGCGATGAAGCCAGTGAAGTGGATAATGACCCCGGCCACGATCACGGCCACCGAACCCAGCAAATCGGAGAGCACGTGGAGGTAAGCACCGCGCATGTTGAGGCTATCGTGCTGGCGGCGCACCAAAATCGTGGCGGAAAGGCCATTGGCCACCAGGCCGATCACGGCCACCAGCAGCATCATGGAGGTATCAATCTCCGCGCCGCTGCGGAAGCGCCCCAGGGCCTCCACCACGATCCAGGCGGAGATCAGGGTGACGGCCACCGCATTGATGGCGGCGGCCAGCACCTCTACCCGGCGGTGCCCAAAGGTGGCGCGGCTGCTGGGCGGGCGGCGTCCGATGAGCAGGGCCAGCAGGGCGAGGATGAGCCCCGTGGAATCCGAGAGCATGTGCATGGCGTCGGAAAGCAGGGCCAGGGAGCCGGAGAAGAGTCCGGCGAAGAGTTCCGCAAAGAAAATAGTCCCTGTGAGGGCAATGACCCCCACCAGGGACTTCAGCGAGGTAGGCGCGTGATCGTGACCACTCATGGTCGTAGAGTATAACGCCCCTCCAGGCTTATTCAAAGCCTTTTGAGAATACTTTTTTAGGCAGTCTCATTGAGCGGGGTCTTGACCCAGCTCATCAGGTCGCGCAGCTTGGTACCGGTCTCCTCAATCGGGTGCGCGGCGATCTTCTCGCGGCGGCCTTCCAGATCCTTGTTACCGCCCTCAACGTTGGCGATGAGCGCCTTCACGAAAGTGCCGTCCTGAATATCCTTGAGCACCTCACGCATGCGATCCTTGGCACCCTCGTCCACCACGCGGGGGCCGGAGAGGTATCCGCCGTACTCCGCGGTATCGGAAACGGAGTAGTTCATGTTGCCAATGCCACCCTCGTAGATGAGATCCACGATGAGCTTCATCTCATGCAGGCACTCAAAGTAGGCCATCTCCGGCGCATAACCGGCCTCGGTGAGCACCTCAAAACCGCTCATGATGAGGTATTCCAGGCCACCGCAGAGCACGGCCTGCTCGCCAAAGAGATCCGTCTCCGTCTCCTCACGGAAGGAGGTGGGGATCACGCCGGCGCGGGCACCGCCGATGGCCGCAGCGTAGGACAAAGTGAGGTCGCGGCCCTCACCCTTCGGGTCCTGATCCACCGCGATGAGGCAGGGCACACCCTTGCCATCGACGTAGGTGCGGCGCACCAGGTGACCCGGCCCCTTGGGGGCAACCATGCCCACGGTGACGTTGGCCGGGGGCTCGATGAGGTTGAAGTGAATGTTCAGGCCGTGGCCGAAGAAGAGGGCGTCACCATCCTTGAGGTTCGGGGCGATCTCCTCGGTGAACAGGCTGGCCTGGGTGGTATCGGGGGCCAGGATCATGATGACATCAGCCCAGGCGGCGGCCTCGGCGTTGGACTTCACCTCAAAGCCGGCCTCACGAGCCTTCTCGGCGGAACGCGAACCCTCGCGCAGGCCCACCACGACCTCCACGCCGGAATCGCGCAGGTTCTGCGCGTGCGCGTGACCCTGGGAGCCGTAACCGATGACGGCCACCTTGCGCCCCTGGATGATGGACAGATCGGCGTCAGCGTCGTAGAGAACTTCGATAGCCATGAGAGTTACTCTCACCTTTCTTTCAAGAGGAATACCGGAAGGTTCTTTGCCTTCACCCTACCGGATTATTTCAATATATGGGACAAACCCCGCCCTAATGTCTCACCAAATGAAACATTAGGGGCGAGAAGAAGCAGGCGCGAGGGTACGCGGACCGCGATTCAGGGCAATCTGGCCGGATTGCAGCATCTCCCGGATACCGAAGGGCTCCAGGACGTCGAGAAGCGCCTGCAACTTCCCCGGCGTTCCCGTGGCCTCAATGACCACCGATTCCGGGGCCACATCCACCACGCGGGCGCGGAAGATGGTGGCGGCATCCACCACCTGCGGGCGGGTGTGGTTATCCACGTCCACCTTCACCAGCAGCAGGGCGCGGGCCACCGTGGCGTCCTCGTCCAGGCGCACCACCTTAATCACCTGAACGATCTTGTTGAGCTGCTTGGAAATCTGCTCGATGCGCACCTCATCGGCATCCACCACGATGGTGATGCGGTTCATACCCGGCGTGGAGGTCTTGGCCGAAACCAGGGAAACCAGGTTGAATCCACGGCGCGTAAACATTCCGGATACGCGCGAGATGATGCCGTCTACATCTTCCACCAAAACGCTCAGAATGTGGCGAACAATATCGGTACTAGCCATTACGCCTGCTCCTTTTCATCAAATAGCGGACGCAGATCGTGCGCGTAGCGGATTTCGGAGTTCGAGGAACCCGCCGCCACCATCGGCCACACCTGCGCATCCTGGCCCACGATGAAGTCCAACACCACGGGGCGATCGTTGATCTCGCGTGCCCATTGGATCGCCGGCACGATCTCTTCTTCCTTGGTCACCCGGCGCGCCGCGCAGCCCAAGGCCTCGGCCAGAGCCAGGAAGTCCGGTACGTATTCATCCTGTTCGCGCAGCTTGGTATTGGAATAGCGCCCCTCATAAAAGAGCGTCTGCCACTGGCGCACCATGCCCAGATTGCCGTTATTAATCAGGGCCACCTTGATGGGCATGCCCTCCACGGCGGCGGTGGTGAGTTCCTGGTTGGTCATCTGGAAGCAGCCATCGCCGTCGATGGCCCAAACCTCCGCTTCCGGGGCACCGGCCTTGGCGCCCAGGGCCGCCGGAACGGCGTAGCCCATCGTGCCCAGGCCACCGGAGTTGAGCCAGGTGCGCGGGTTTTCAAAGTCCAGGAACTGGGCCGACCACATCTGGTGCTGCCCCACGCCCGCGGCGTAGATGGCCTCGGGGCCGGCCTCCTTGGACAGGGCCTTGATCACGCGCTGCGGGGCGAGGAAGCCGTCGGATTGCTCCTCGTAACCGCGCGGGAAGCGCTCGGTGAGATCGTCGAGGTAGGTCAGCCACTCGGCGGTATCCGGGCCTTCTGCCTTTGCGGCGCGGTAGGCCTCGCTCAGCGCGGCCAGCACCTCCTTGGCATCGCCCACTATCGGGACGTCGGCGGCGCGAATCTTGCCAATCTCTGCGGGGTCAATATCGGCGTGGATCACCTTGGCCTCGGGGGCAAAGGCATCCACCTTGCCCGTCACGCGATCGTCAAAGCGCGTGCCGATGGCGATGAGTAGATCGGAGCGCTGCAAGGCACCCACGGCGGGCACGGAGCCGTGCATGCCGGGCATGCCCATGTGCAGGCGGTGGGATTCCGGGAAGGCTCCCAAAGCCATGAGCGTGGTGACCACCGGAATATTGGCCGCCTCGGCAAACTCGCGCAGCTGCTGGGCCGCATTGGCCTTAATCACGCCGCCGCCGATGTAGAGCACGGGCTTCTTCGCCTGGGCGATCAGCTCCACGGCCTGCGCGATCTGGCGCGGGTGCGGGCTGGTGACGGGGCGGTAACCCGGCAGGTCAATCTCCGGCGGCCAGGAGAACTCCATCTCCGAATCCTGGACGTCCTTGGGAATATCCACCAGCACCGGGCCTGGGCGTCCGGTAGAGGCGAGGTGGAAAGCCTCCGCGAGCGCCTGCGGAATATCGTTGGGATCGGTGACCATGAAGTTGTGCTTGGTGATCGGCATGGTGATGCCGCGAATATCGGCTTCCTGGAAGGCATCGGTGCCCAGCAGGCCGCTTCCCACCTGGCCGGTAATGGCCACGAGCGGCACGGAATCGAGGTTCGCGTCCGCGATCGGGGTGACCAGGTTGGTAGCTCCCGGCCCCGAGGTGGCAATGCACACCCCCACCCGGCCGGTCACCTGGGCATAACCCTCGGCGGCGTGGCCCGCGCCCTGCTCATGGCGCATGAGCACGTGGCGCACCTTGGTGGAGGAATACAGCGGATCGTAAAGGGGCAGCACCGCCCCGCCTGGCAAACCAAAGACCACATCGGCCCCAAGTTCCTCCAGTGATCGCACGACCGCCTGCGCGCCGGTCATCCTCTCCGGCTCCGTGCGATCAGCCGCAGCCTTGCGAGCAAGCGTGGACGGCAGCGGAGGTTGCTTTGCTTCCGCATTCACGAGTGTCAGGCTCCTTGATTATTCGGTGGTTCTTTTCAACAGTGATTATGCAGTGAGCAACGGCCGTGGATGAGCCGCCGCAGATTATGCAAAACGCCCTCGCGCAGCCACTGTGGGTGGGTGTTGCGGAGGGCGCCGTGCGCTTCGACTTGAACCAGCCGTTACGGCACGCGCCGCTCGGGTACGAGTACAAGTCGAATAATAAGCATGGTGTGCACTATACACCATGAGGTGACCAGGGCCATTCTTTTTATTCACTGTGCCCCTCTACCACGTATATGAAGGGCCACGGGAGCCCTTTTGAGCGATGTCACACCCGTTGGCTACGATGTGGGGCATGAATCCTGAAGCATCATCACCAGCGGACTTCTCCCCGGCAGAGTTCCGCCCGGATCGCTTCCACGTGCTCGTGGTGATCTTCATGGCCCTCATCATGCTCATCCCCATCAGCCACGCCCCCGCCATACTCGGGTGGTTTTTGCTCATTCCCGCCGTGTATCTGTGGTGGCTGCTGCGCGCCCGCACCAGCATCACGGCGCAGGGAATTACCGCCCGTTACGCTTTCCGTGCTCCGCGCACGGTGCGCTGGGATGACGTTGAGGGCATCGGATTCAAAGGCTCAACGAGCTTTGCTCGCTCCCGTTCCGGGGAACAATTCCCCCTCCCCGCGGTGAGCTTTAATTCCCTCCCGGCGCTCTCTGAAGCCTCGGGTGGACGCATCCCTGACGCACTGACCGTGGGACGGGAAGCGGTAGACGACAAGGTAGCCATTGTTCGTCGCGATGGCGAGCGCATCCTCGTTACCCGTGAGGAATATGCGGCCATGCAAAAAGAACAGTCAGAATAACTTTTAAGGGAGATTTCCCGTGATCCCGCTGCGATCCAAAGTAACCACCGTCGGCCGCAATGCCTCCGGTGCCCGCGCACTGTGGCGCGCCACCGGCACCAAGGAGCACGAGTTCGGCAAGCCCATCGTGGCCATTGTGAACTCCTACACCCAATTCGTTCCCGGCCACGTGCACCTGAAAAACGTGGGCGATGTCGTGGCAGAGGCCGTGCGCGCCGCAGGTGGCGTGCCCAAGGAGTTCAACACCATCGCCGTCGATGATGGCATTGCGATGGGTCACGGCGGCATGCTCTATTCCCTGCCCAGCCGCGAAATCATCGCAGACTCCGTGGAATACATGGTCAATGCCCACACCGCCGACGCAATGGTGTGCATCTCCAACTGCGATAAGATCACCCCCGGCATGCTCAACGCCGCCATGCGCCTGAATATCCCGGCGATCTTCGTCTCCGGTGGCCCGATGGAGGCGGGCAAGGCCGTGGTGATCGACGGCGTGGCTCACCCGCCCACCGACCTCATTAGCACGATCACGGCTTCTGCCGACGAGAGCGTTTCCGACGCCGGGCTGAACAAGATGGAAAGCATCGCCTGCCCCACCTGTGGCTCCTGCTCCGGCATGTTCACGGCGAACTCCATGAACTGCCTCACCGAGGCCTTGGGCCTTTCCCTGCCCGGCAACGGCACCACCCTGGCCACCCACACCGCCCGCCGCGCCCTCTTTGAGCAGGCCGGTTCCATGATCGTGGACATGTGCCAGCGCTACTACGGGCAGGGCGATGATTCCGTGCTGCCGCGCAGTATCGCCACCAAGCAGGCCTTCAATAACGCGATGGCCCTGGATATGGCGATGGGTGGCTCCACCAACACGGTGCTGCACACCCTGGCCGCCGCCCAGGAGGGCGAGGTGGACTTCACCCTGGCCGACATCGATGAACTCTCCTACCGCATCCCCTGCGTATCCAAGGTCTCCCCCAACTCCGATTACCACATCGAGGACGTCCACCGGGCCGGTGGCATCCCCGCCATCCTGGGGGAACTCCACCGCGCGGGTCTACTGGACAAGGACGTCCACACCGCCCTCTACGGCTCCGTGGACGAATGGCTCGACGACTGGGACGTGCGCGGCGGCAAGGCTACCGACGCCGCCATCGAACTCTTCCACGCCGCCCCCGGCGGAGTGCGCACCACCGAGGCTTTCTCCCAGTCCAACCGCTGGGACAGCCTGGACACCGACGCCGAAAACGGCTGCATCCGCGATGTGGCTCACGCCTATACCGCCGATGGCGGCTTGGTGATTCTGCGCGGCAACCTCGCCCCGGACGGTGCCGTGATTAAATCCGCCGGTATCCACGAGGACCTGTGGCACTTCTCCGGCCCCGCCCGCGTGGTGGACAGCCAGGAGCAGGCGGTATCGACCATCCTCACCCGCCAGGTGCAGGCCGGAGAGGTAGTGGTGATCCGCTACGAGGGCCCCGCCGGTGGCCCCGGTATGCAAGAAATGCTCCACCCCACCTCCTTCCTCAAGGGAGCGGGCCTGGGTAAGAAGTGCGCGCTGATTACCGATGGCCGCTTCTCCGGTGGTACCTCCGGGCTCTCGGTGGGGCACATGTCCCCCGAGGCCGCCCACGGCGGGCTCATCGGCCTGGTGGAAAACGGCGATACCATCACCATCGACGTGCACAAGCGCCTGCTCACTCTCGACGTCCCGGAGGAGATCATCGAGCAGCGCCGCGCGGCGATGGAGGCCCGTGAGAATCCCTGGACCCCGGTGGATCGCAAGCGCACCGTGACCAAGGCGCTGCGCGCCTATGCCAAGATGGCCACCTCCGCCGATAAGGGAGCCGTGCGCCAGGTGGATTAAGGCCGGGCGGTAAGATGGCCGCCACTATGCCTTCACCCCCCTCCTATTTGCGTCCTTTTCTCACGATTCTCGGCCTGGTGGCGGGGGTGACCACCACGTTCCGCCAGTTTGGCATCACCAGTTTCCCCGTGGACATGGTGATTTATCGGGAGGGAGTATGGGCCTTCCTGGAAGGCCGCGAGGTCTACTCGGTGCCCATGCTGGCGGGAGAAACGGAACTCCCCTTCATCTATCCCCCCTTTGGAGCCCTGGCGCTGGCTCCATTTTCTTACCGCGGCTTAAGCCATAATATCGCCGGGGACCTCATGCTCGGCCTCTCCAACCTCCTGCTCCTGGCCTGCCTCTACCTCGTGCTGCGCGCAGTAATTACTCCCGCAGCACGCCCCTGGCTGCTCCCTTTAAGCACCGTGAGCTGGGGCGCCGTATTGGCCTGGGAGCCGGTGGAACTCAATAATGGCTTTGCGCAAATCAACATCATCATCATGGCCCTGGTGGTATTTGACCTCGTGCCGCGGCGGCGATTGCTTCCCCAGGGCTGGCTCATCGGCTTAGCCATAGCCATCAAGGTTACTCCCGCTGCCATGCTGCTCTATTTTCTCCTCCGCAAGGAGATTCGCCCCATCCTCACTGCGGGGCTATCGGCCCTTGCGGCCACAGGTATCGGGGCCTTGATTCGGTGGGATGCCACCAAGGAATACTTCGGTTCCGTCCTCCTCGGGATGGGCGCGGGGGATGACTTCGGCGTGGACCCCACCTACACCTCCAATAGTTCCCTTCACGCCATGCTCACGCGGTGGTCCCCCACCGAGGAATGGGCAAACGACCACGCTCAGCTACTCAACCTCGCGTGGTTATTCTGCTCCCTTCTCGTGATAGTTGCGGGAGCCTGGATCATGCTGCGCCTGCTGCGCGCGCACCGCGATACGGAAGCGTGGCTTATTGGCGCGCTCATCATGCTGCTCATTTCCCCCGTCTCATGGTCACACCACTGGGTGTGGTTGACCCTCATCCTCCCCGTGACCGCGTGGCACCTCTTCGCCTCTCCCCTGCAACGCCGCTGGTTCCTCGGAGCCATCGCGGGAACATGGGCGCTCATGCTCGCCTCCAATCCCCCAAAGTGGTGGTTCGGAGACGGCATTTCTTATACCGAGCTCTCCCCCTTTCAGCGCTTCCTCGTTTCCGATTATGTGTGGATGGCGCTGCTCTTGCTTCTTGCGGTAGCCCTGGCTCAGCCCAAGATCACCGAGCCACGGACTGCGGTTAAGGCGGTTACGCCAGCGGGTTGATGCCGGCCCCGAACCACCACAAGGCCACCAAGCCCGCGATGCTCAGGATCACTCCCACCCAGGAACTCGCCAGCGGGCGGCGGGCCCAGCCTCGGGAGAAGTCCAGGGAATAAACGCCCGGCCCCGTAAACTGCAAAGCCACCGAGGCCCCGCCGAGAATCACAAAGAGCCACAGCCCCTCGGGCCAGGAGAATACGTCCATGCCCACCCCGGCGTGCGCGAGGGCGTCGATAGCCCCAAAGCCCGCCACCACCGTGGCGGCGGCCGCGAACAGCGGGGTGATGAGCCCCAGCACGAGGAAAACGCCCGCGGCTAAACCGGCGGCGGGGATCGCCACGGAAAGCGCCTGCGGGGCCACGTAGGCGGAGTACTGGGCCTCCAAACCGGAGAGTCCTTCCGAGGTGCCCAGGTGGAAGAAATCGCTCAGCGAGTTCAAAATCAGCCATACGCCCACGGTCAGGCGCAGAATCAACAGGCCAAAGTCGAGCGTGCCGCGCCGCGATTCCTCTTCCTGCTCCTGGGAATCATCCTCGACCACGGGGGCGGCCGCTCCCGCATAGGACGCTGCGGATTCCTGCTCGCGCTCCATCACCGCCGTGGGGGCAGCGGGGGCTGCGGGCTCGGCAACTGCTTCTTGCTTTTCCTGAGCCTTGGGCTTATCGACGGGTCGCTCAATCGTCCTGGTCGGCGCGTCAGAAAGCAGAGGCGCGCTGCGATCTTCCTGCCGCGGCTGCTGTGGTTGTTCCGGCTTAGCGGCGGGAGTCACCTCTTCCTTCTTCTCCTCGCGCGTTACCACAGGCTCTTCTGCCGCCACGGGCTCTTCCTTGGTTTTTTCCTCGGGCTCGCGGGGGCGAATCTCCTGCGGCGCCGCGCGGCCTACCTTCTTATAGGGGTCCACAGGCTCGCGCTGAGTCTTGGGTTCGGCTGACTTTTCCTGTGATTTTTCCGGCGACTTCTCCGGTGGCTGGAAGGTGGGAATATCCAGGTCATCTGCGGCCGCTTTATCGGCGCGATCGGGGGTGGAGGGATCTTGGCTCATGTGTGCCAGGATAACCAGGCGGCTTGGGGCTGGGGTGCTGGCGCGCCGGTTCTTGGCTCAATGGATACCCAGGGCCTTCTTCTACTAACCAGTTGCGCACATCACATCATGGTGCAAGACTTCCCTCCAAGCCACTATCCCGTACCACAAGGAATATCAGTGTCCCTCCTGAGAACCATCTGGCCCATTATCCTCACCCAGATATTCACCTCTGCCGGGGTGGGGCTTAATTTAACCGTTGCGGCGCTCGCCGCAACCTCGGTAACGGGAACGGATAAGTTCGGAGGCCTGGCCCAAACCAGCACGATTCTTGGCGCCACGGTTATCACCATTGCCACGACTCACCTCAACCATCGCTTCGGTCGCCTCACCAGCCTGCGTTTATCGCTTTTCTTGGCAGTAGCGGGCTCACTGATATGCGGGCTTGCCGTGGGGCAGGAAAACGAGCTGCGCTGGATTCTCTTTGTAGGATTATTCCTCTTAGGTGGCGGAACGGTAGGCGCGCTACTTTCTCGTTTTGTCGCGACGGAAAAGGTCGGAAATGGAAAGCACGCCTCTACCGCGATTAGTTCCGTCCTCTTCGGCTCCGCGATAGGATCGGCCATCGGCCCGAATATTTATGGAATCATGGCGGGGCTTTCTGCCGAACCTATGCGCCTGGTTTTCCTCTTCTCCGCGCTCATCTTTGCGGGTGGAATCCTTCCCCTTCTCTGAGAGCGAAAAAGCGAATACACCCCCGCGCTGCGGCAAGAACAGCAAGAGAAGAAAATGCCGTGGTCACTCAATCACATTCTCATCCTGACCATCGCCGTATTCAGTCATGCCTCCATGATTGGGCTCATGACGATGGCCCCCATCCACACCGATAGGCAATTTGGAGCGTCCGGCTCCAGCATCGCCATGACGGCTCACCTACTGGGCATGTACGCCCTGGGGCCGCTCGTGAGCATGGGGATCAAGAGATACGGGATTCGCCCCGCCATCGGTGCCGGGGTAGCGGTTTTCCTGGCCTCCTTTTCCCCATTCCTCTTTCATCTGGAATCGCTCTCGCTTTTCACCCTGGCTTTAGGCGGCGTCGGCCTGGGCTGGTCCATCGGCATGATCGCCTCTTCTACCCTGACCACCCGCATAGCCAACCCCCATCACCGCGTGGTTCTCCAGGGGCGGCTCGATATATCCATCAATATTGCCGCCGGTATCAGTTCTCTCCTTTCCGGGCTCGTGGTTTCCCGCTATGGATATTCGGCCCTGGCCACAGGCAATATTCTCCTGTTCGTTATCGCCATAGCTCTGGGCTGTGCTCTGCTCAGGTGGAGTAAACCCGGGCAGGACATTCCCAGGTAGGACGCCCTCAAGCGGGACCCCTCACGCAGGGCACTGGCTCATGATATTTCCCAGCGCATCGTGCTCCGCCTGGGTCACCCACAACCCATACTTGTACTTCACCTGCACCTGGCGCTGCGCATATTCACAGCGGAAGGCCTTATTCGGCGGCAGCCACGTAGCCGCATCCCCGGCGCCCTTTTGCTGATTCAATCCCCCATCCACCGCCAGCAGATTCAACGGATCATTGGCCAGATTCCGGCGCTCCTGCGCCCCCAGCTGCTGCGCTCCTTTCACCCAGGCATCGGCCAGGGCCACCACGTGATCTATCTGCACGGCGCGCGAGGTATCGCTGCCGCGCTGAAAGACAATAACACCACCGGAATAGGGATCATCCAGAATACCGGTGAGCACCACGCAATCCCGCGTGCCGGGTTTTACGGTGACCTCGCGGAGATCGCGGCGCAGAATATCGTTGCGGGTATCGCAGCCATTATGCCCGCCCTCCACGTCCACATCATCGGACCAACGCTGCCCAAACTCCTCGCGGGCATATCCCGTCTTGGGCGCGCGCCCCTTAATTTCTAGGGCCTCCCACTGCTCCCAGACTCCCATGGGGAGTGCGACGGAAGCCTTCTGCTCCGAACTCGTAGCCCAGCCACCGGCATCGCAGGCGGAAAGGAGCAGGGCACACAGAGCTAAAAGGGCCGCGAACTTGATCTTCATAGTGGCGCACACCTTATCAAGCCAGTGGGACGACACCGGCACAGGGCTAGAACTAACGTTCTAATTGCTCCGCGGCTCCCACTACCGCCGCGCTGAGCACATCGAGGGTGGGAGATTCCAGGCGCCATCGCTGCCAATACAGCGGCACCTCCACCACATGATCGTCTAAGCGCACTACCTCCCCCGAGGCCAACAAGGGATGGGCCTGCTGCTCCGGGAGTAGCGACCACCCCAGCCCCGCGCAGGTGGCCTCCACGAATGCCTCCGAGGAGGGCACGTGGCTTACTCGACGCCGCGGACGCACCGCTGGATCAAGCCGCCCTTCGAGATCGGCGTCCTGGAGGGCGTCGTTAGGCCCAAAACGCAGCGCGGGCATGCGCGCCCAATCCACCCCCTCGGAGGTGCTGTATGCGCTGCGCAGATCGGCGGTGGCTACCGCCAGATAGCGCATGGACCCCAGCACCTCCACCTCACACCCGGATACGGGGGCGTGCTCGCGGGTGACCGCCCCCAGCACATCGCCGCGGCGCAGCAGCGCGAGGGTATGAGCCTCATCTTCAAGCCGCAATTGCAGCGCCACATTTTCCCACCTGGCCGCCGCCCACAACACCGGGCGGAACCACGTAGCCAGAGAGTCTGCATTAACCGCCACCGCCAAGGGCACGCGGTCAATCTTTCCGCCCAATTGCGCATCCATTTCCGCGCGCAAGAGGGCCATGCGGCGCGCAGCCTGGATAATCACCTCACCGGCGTCCGTTAAACCCACCGGGTTCGTCCGCTGTACCAGCACCCGGCCCGCCTGCTTTTCCATCGCTTTGATCCGCTGGCTCACCGCCGAGGTCGAAATCCCCAGGTGCGCGGCGGCGGCCTCGAAGCTCCCGACGTCGATAAGCACCAGCAGGGTTTCCATGTGCGCGCTATTCACGTCATGCCAATCTAGCACGTGATTTTCCCCACCCCGCTGGGCGCCTTAACAGGAGATAAAGCCAGATATGAAGCAACACTTCACAGGATGAAAAATTAGTAGTTTTACTGCATAGCGGGGCTGCCTCAGACTGTTGTCATGTCCATTGCTCTCTCCGGTTTCCTGCTCGGCATCTCCCTCATCGTGGCGATGGGGCCGCAGAATATCCTCCTTATTAAGCAGGGAATCCGCAGGGAGGGGATCACCGCCGTGATCCTGGTGTGCTTCTTCTCCGACGTCATTCTCTACTGCGCCGGAGCCCTGGGCGTGGGGTTTATCACCGATCGCTACCCCCTGGCCCTCGACGTGCTGAGAATCGTGGGCATCGTCTACCTCGGGTGGTTTGCCTTCGCCTCGCTGCGCGACGCCCTCTTTCCCCCGCGCAGCGCGGGTAGCACCATCGTGGAGGAATCGGCCCCCGCCCCCGCTGCGGCCTCGGCTGGCGGTACCGCGCTGAAAACCAAGCCGCGCACGCACAAGGCCACCTGGGTGCGCCCGGCGCTCTCCGCGCTGGCGCTGACCTGGCTCAACCCCGGCGCCTACCTGGACGGCATGGTGATGGTTGGCGGCATCGCCCTGCAATACGGTGAGCAGGGGCGCTGGGCCTTTATCGCCGGAGCCCTGGCCGCCAGCCTCCTGTGGTTTACCAGCGTGGGCTATGGCGCCGGGGCGCTCTCCCAGACGCTTTCGCGCCCCCAGGTCTGGCGGGTACTCAACGCCGTATTTGGCATTATCCTCATCGCGCTGTGCGTGAAGCTGGCGTTGATGTGATTTAGCCCCGCTTGGAGGCCGTGGCTCCGGCCCAGATATTAATGCCGGCGTCGCTCGCGGCGGCGTCGATAGCCTCCAGCTCCTCGGCGGAGAACTCTAGGTTGTTCAGAGCGTCCAGGTTGCTATCGAGCTGCTGCACCGAGGAAGCACCCAGCAGCGCGGAGGTGACCTCGGGGCGACGCAGCACCCAGGCAATCGCCATCTGGGCGAGGCTTTGACCGCGCTCCTGGGCAATCGCGTTGAGGCGGCGCACCATATCCAGATTCTCCTGAGAAAGCATGGAATCCTGGAAGGACTTTTTACCCGAGGCCGCGCGAGAGCCTTCCGGCACGCCATCGAGGTAGCGATCAGTGAGTAACCCCTGAGCCAGCGGGGAGAAGGCAATCACGCCCAGGCCATTATCGGAGGCCGTCTCCAGCAGGGAATCTCCGCTTTCCTCCCCCGGCTCCTCCACCCAGCGATTCAGAATGGAATAGCTGGGCTGGTGAATGAGCAGCGGGCAGCCTTCCTCCTCCATCATCTCTGCGGCACGCTCGGTGAGCTCCGGGCCATAAGAGGAAATACCCACGTAGAGAGCCTTACCGGAGGCCACGATGTCACGCAGCGCGTACATCGTCTCCTCCAAGGGGGTATCCGGGTCCGGGCGGTGGTGGTAGAAAATATCTACGTACTCCACGCCCAGGCGACGCAGCGATTGATCCAGGGAACTCATCAAGTACTTGCGCGATCCGCCGAAGCCATAGGGGCCGGGGTGCATGTACCAGCCCGCCTTGGAGGAAATAATCATCTCATCGCGGTAACCCCGGAAATCCTCGCGCAGGATACGGCCAAAGTTCTCCTCCGCGCTGCCCGCGGGAGGGCCATAGTTATTGGCCAGATCAAAGTGCGTGATCCCCCGATCAAAAGCACGGTGCAGGATCTGCCGCTGGGTATCCAGGGGCTTATCCTCACCGAAGTTATGCCACAGGCCCAGGGAGATCGCCGGGAGCTTCAATCCCGAGCGCCCCACCAGGCGATACGGCATATCATCGTAGCGGTTCTCAGCAGGCTGGTATGTCATGCCCGCCACCCTACGCTTTACTTCACGGCTGTGTCAGCGCCCTCCGGGCCATCGTAATCCACGGAATCGTCCTCGATGAGTTCCGTGGTCACCTCTTCCTCGATGGACGTAGTAAGGACCTCATCGGTGACATTGGAATCCTTGGTGTGGCGCAGCAATTCACGGGCATCGGCGCGGGAGAAATCCTCGTCCGGGTGCTCGCGGTTATAGGTGAGTTCGCGGATACGATCACGGCGCTCAATCTCCTCGTTAATCACCGTGCGGTTCTTCACCCACCAGTACACCAACATGCCCACCATGACGATACCCATGTAACCAATAGCCGGGTACACGTAATTCATCAGCGCCTCAAAGCCAAAGAAGCTAATGCCATAGCCAATCAGGCAAAGCACCAGATACACAGGCTTGTACTTGCTCGGGTTACTGGCCGTCATGCGGCGCCCCAGGGCGTAAAACATACCAATGGCGGTATTAAAGATCATGGCAAAAATAATCAGCGCCATGATAAAGGCCAACACCGGAGAAATGCTCTCATACAGCGACAACATGGGCACGCCCGCGTTGCCCACCTCGCGGAAGTTCAGGAAGAGCACCACGGCCGCGATCACCAGCAGCACCATGTACGTCAGCCCACCCATGACGCCGCCGCGCACCACCGCGCGGGGGTCCGAGTGATTACCACCGATCACCAGGCACATCGACACACCCAGCAGCAGCGCCAGGCCGTTGTAATTCAGGGCGGAAAGCCACCAGGGGCTCACCGGGGAATCGGTCTGCTGCGCCAGTTCGCTCAGGCCCTCGGTGGAATCCGGGAGATTGAGCATGGTGTAAATGAACACACCGATCACGGCGATGATGATAAGCGGAGTAATTCCGCCAATGATGTTGGAAACCTTATCCACATCGAGCAAACCCACGCCCATGACAATGAGCGTCATAATTCCCGAACCAATCCAGGTGGGGATACCAAACTGTTGCTCTAAGTTCGCCCCCGCGCCCGCTAACATCACAAAACCGATGGCAAAGAGCGTGGCCGTCACGCCAATATCCAAAATCTTAGACATCACCGGGTGGGCCACGTTGCGGAACACCATATTGTGCTCATCGGCCATGAAATAACTGCCCAGGCCCAGGATGACCGCACCGGCAATCGTCATGATGATGCCCGAAATAACAGCGCCAAGAATACCGACGCTACCAAAGGAAATGAAGTACTGAATGACCTCTGCGCCCGTGGCAAAACCGGCTCCCACCAGCAATCCCACGAACGACAAAGCGATCGAAATTGACTTCCTCACAGCAAGAAACAGCTCCTTAAAGCTTATCGACGTCCCCGTGCCACCGGGCCCCGCCGGGGCAGGCGCGCTCCCCCCACGGCGCGCCCGCCGCCACAGCAACGGGGAATGAACGAGGCTCCAGGGTAGCCGTTTCTTGCTCTCAGTGACAGTTAAGCCTGAAGTTTCTGTGCGATAAGGTCATTGACCTGCTTGGGGTCGGCCTTGCCGCGAGTGGCCTTCATCACCGCACCCACGATGGCTCCCGTTACCTTGGTATTACCGGCCTTGTACTTTTCCACGATGTCGGGATTAGCGGCCAAGGCCTCCTCCACCGCGGCCTCAATGGCGCCATCATCGCGCACCACCTCAAGGCCGCGGGAAGCCACCACGGCGTCCACATCGCCCTCGCCCGCCAACACGCCGTCGATAGCCTGGCGCCCCAGTTTGTTGGTGAGCTTGCCCTCGCGTACCAACTGCGCCACCCGCGCCACCTGGACGGGCGTAATGGCCACAGATTCCAGTTCCACCCCGGCCTCATTGGCCTTCTGGGACAGGTAGGAAACCCACCAGGCGCGGGCCTCATCGGCGCTGGCCCCGGCCTCGGTGGTCTCCACGATGAGATCGAGCGCTCCGGCGTTGACGAGATCGCGCATCTCGGCGTCGGAAAGCCCCCATTCTTTTTGGATACGCGCGCGGCGCACCCAGGGCAGCTCCGGCAGCGTGGTGCGAATCTCCTCCACCCACTCGCGCGGGGCGATCACCGGGGGAAGGTCGGGATCGTTGAAGTAACGGTAATCCTCCGCCGTCTCCTTGGGGCGCCCCTTAGAGGTAGAGCCATCGGACTCCTGGTAGTGGCGGGTCTCCTGCACGATCTCCTCGCCGGCCTCGATGGCGGAGGCCTGGCGCTGCATCTCAAAGCGCACGGCCTGCTCCACGGACTTCAACGAGTTAATGTTCTTCGTCTCCGTGCGGGTGCCGAACTCCGTGGTGCCCACCGGGCGCAGAGAGAGGTTGGAATCCACGCGCATGGAGCCCTGATCCATGCGGGCATCGGAAACGCCCAGGGCCTTCACCAAATCACGCAGCGCGGAGACGTAGGCGCGAGCCACCTCCGGGGCGCGCTCGCCTGCTCCCTCGATGGGCTTGGTCACGATCTCGATGAGGGGGATACCGGCACGGTTGCAATCCACCAGGGAGGCCGTGGCTCCATGAATACGGCCATCCGCACCACCGAGGTGGGTGAGCTTGCCGGTGTCCTCCTCCATGTGCGCGCGTTCGATCTCCACGCGCCAGGGGGTGCCATCTTCTAGCACCACGTCCAGGTAGCCGTCATAGGCGATCGGCTCATCGTACTGGGAGATCTGATAGTTCTTGGGCTGATCCGGATAAAAGTAATTCTTGCGCGCAAAGCGGGAGGACTCCGCGATGGAACAGTTCAGCGCCAGGCCAATCTTGATGGCCCACTCCACACCCTTGGCGTTGACCACGGGCAGCGCCCCCGGCAGGCCCAGGGAGACCGGATCCACGTGGGTATTGGGCTCCGCCCCAAAGTGCGCGGAAGAAGAGGAGAACATCTTGGTTTGCGTGGCCAGTTCCACGTGCACCTCAAGGCCCATCACCGGGTCAAACTTCTCTAGAACCTCATCAAAATCCATCAGGTCATAGCTCACGGCAGTCATAAGCTCACAGTGTAGTGTTTGCGCGTGGCGCGCAGCACGGCGGGCGGGGCTGTAAGGGGAACACTGGGGCGGCGTGTTGGGCCGCGTACCGGAGCCGTGTGTTGGGGCTGCACGCTGAGCCACGTACCGGGGCTGCACGCCGAGGCTACGTGCTGAAAGGAAAACATTGCGGGGGCACCCTGCAAGCACACGGGGTATCGGGTTCCCGAACGAGCAGAGTCAATGAGGAACAGCGCAATAGTCAGAGTGCGGTAACTCCCCCATCCCTCACCCACCCCAGAACTTTCCTAAGCCTCCTCAGAGACCCCCAGAACAATTTTTCGTGACTTATTGCATAAGTTTCCTACAAAATCCAACCCTTAAAAGTTGCAGATAAAATCATGTAACCAATTGTTTACCATCCCTTTACCGCAAGCTAGGAAACTTTCCCTAAAACAGTTAGATAATCCTTGCCAGGCTAATAACAGCCCCATATAATAGAAATCGGAGGGATGAAATAATCCCTCGTTCCAGAATTGGTATATAGCCAAGGAAAGAGGTTGACGTCGTGAAACTCCGTACCACTATTTTCCTTTCCGCCCTCACCCTGAGCACCACCCTCAGCGCCACGGCGCTGGGTGCCCCGCTCGCCATCGCCAACCCCCACACTGAAGAAGATCTCACCCGCGAGGCCGCCACCACCCAAGAGGTGCTCAACCTCACCAATCAGCAGCGCCAACAGCATGGACTCCCCAGCCTCAGCATCAATCAGGAGCTCAGCCAGGATTCCCACCACTGGGCTGAAACCCTCACGAAGCCGGAACGCTAACCCACGGCCTGGGCGACTACTCGGAGAACATCTACTTCTCCACGGGCACCTCCACCTCCCAGGAGATCGTGGATTCGTGGATGGAATCTGCCGGGCACCGCAATAACATTTTGGACCCCCAAGCCACGGAAATGGGCGCGGGAGTTCACTATGACGGCCGCGGCACCCATTCCGTGCAGCGCTTTAAATAAGCAAGCCTATTAGTGGCGAGACCTCTTATCAGCGAAACCACATAATGCCGCAAGAATGGCACCGGAAATATTGTGCCATACGGAAAACACCGCGCCTGGCAAAGCTGAAAGAGGATCTAAATACCGGGCGGCTAACCCAGCCGCCAAACCGGAGTTTTGCATTCCAATCTCAATACTCATGGTGCGACGCACCGCCACTGGCTGACGAGTCGCCCGCGCCACCCCATATCCCAAGATATAACCCAGGGTGTTGTGGAGAATCACCGCCGCGAGCACCGCGGCCCCGGCCTCGACAATCCTCTCCTTTGATCCCGCCACCACGATGGCAACGATTAAGGCAATCGCCACCACCGATACCCACGGCAATGCCCCGAGCACCCGCTCTACCCCGCTCCCCCACAGCCATCGCACTATCAGGCCGCCCACCACGGGAATGAGCACCACCTCAACGATATTCAGGGCCATTGCGGTGGCATCAAGGCCCATGTACTCCCCGGCCAACCACAGCGTTAATAGCGGCGTGAATATGGGTGCCAGAAGAGTAGAGATAGAGGTCATGGTGACCGAGAGCGCCACGTCCCCGCGTGCCAAAAGGCACACGACATTGGAGCTTGTTCCTCCCGGCGCGCAGCCCACCAGAATCACTCCGGCGGCGATCTCCGCAGGCAGCCGGAGCAGCCACACTACCAAGAGGGCCGCCAGCGGCATGATGATGTACTGGGCCGCCACGCCCAGTAATACCGGCAGGGGGCGGGTGGCTACGAGCATGAAATCCCTGGGGCGCAGGGTGAGACCCATTGCAAACATCACCACCCCCAGCAGCCAGGAGGTATAGGTGGAAAGAGGGGCTACTGCTGCGGGAGCGCTAAAACCTATTACCCCGCCGAGGAGCACGAGGAGGGGAAAGCCCAGGGCGGCAAGATAAAATGTGCGCCCCTGGGCGGCTGTGGGCTCTGGCATGGTGACATCCTTCGCTGTACTGGCTTCATCTTTAACGCGCCTAGCGGCGTGACATGAAAGATGGCGATGGAGGTCACTCTATCCGGTGAGGGTGCTTAGCCAAACATTGCCTGCGCGGTTTCATAACGGCGCAGCGGCACCTCCTTGAGGGTTCCCACGGCCTCCGCCAAGGGAATCATCTCAATCCTCTCCCCGTGCAGCGCCACCGTTTTGCCGAATTGGCCCTCGTGGCAGGCGCGCGCCGCGCGGACTCCGTAGCGGGTGGCCAATACGCGGTCAAAGGAGGTGGGGGTGCCGCCGCGCTGGATATGCCCTAACACGGTGGTGCGCACATCGTGACCCAGGCGGGCGTGTATCTCATCGGCAATCTGCTGGCCAATGCCGGTGAAGGTCTTGTGGCCGAACTGGTCCACCTCTCCCTCGCGCAGTTCCATCGTTCCCTCGGCGGGAAGAGCCCCCTCGGCCACCACGATGATGCCGTACTTCTCCCCCATCTGGAAGCGGCGTTCCATCGCCTTGCAGATGTCCGCGATGTCAAAAGGCACCTCGGGAATCACCGTGTAGTGAGCACCACCCGCCATGCCCGCGTGGAGGGCAATCCAGCCCACGTGGCGGCCCATAACCTCCACGATCATCACGCGATTATGGGACTCTGCGGTGGTGTGCAGGCGGTCGATGGCGTCGGTGGCCACGGAAACTGCGGTGTCAAAACCAAAGGTGAAGTCGGTGCCATTGACGTCATTGTCGATGGTCTTGGGCACGCCCACCACGGGGATACCGTTATCGGAGAGCCACTTGGCACCCTTGAGGGTGCCCTCACCGCCGATGGGAATGAGCGCGTCCACCCCGGCGTCTTTCAGATTCGCCTTGATCTGTTCCAGGCCGTTTTTAAACTTATCCGGGTGCAGGCGGCCCGTACCCAAGATGGTGCCACCGCGCAAGAGGATCTTGTCGATGCGCTCGTCGTCATAGAGCTGTACGCGGCGGTCTTCCATGAGCCCCACCCAGCCGTCCTCATAACCGACAACCGTCGATCCAAACTCGGAGCTGGCCGTGCGCACGATGCCACGGATCACAGCGTTGAGGCCAGGGCAGTCACCACCGGAGGTGAGGGTCGCAATACGCATGGAGACCATTCTAGTCCCCTCGCCTCGATTGGTTCAGGAGCGGTTCTGGGGTGCCGTTCCCGGAAAGAAAGACACCGCGCACAGGCCCAGGAGCAGCGCTGCGGCGGGGACGAGAAGGCTCAACCCCATCGCCACCCCGACGTCGTAATGCGCAGCAGAAACCTGCATCACCGCTCCGACGAGCGCCGTACCCAGCACCGCACCCACCTGCCGGGTGGTGTTATATACGCCCGACGCCGCCCCCATCAGGTTCACTGGAACCTCGCGCATGGAGGTGGCCGAATTAGGTGCCCACACCAGAGCCGATCCCACGCCCATCAGCGCCACGGCGGCGCTAAAGCCCCAGCTGGTATGTCCCAGCGCCATCTCTACCGAGAGCACCACGAGGGCTGCGATAAAGGCCGAAAAACCCGTCACGGAAAGCACCCGCGGAGCGATCTTGTCTGTGGCGCGGCCCACCAAGGGGGAAAGTACCCCGGAGACGAGGGCCATCGGCACCATCATGAGCCCGGCGCGCTCAGGGTCCAGCCCCCGGCCCTGTTGCAGATACACCATGATGGGAAGCATTTGCGCCGTCACCGCCAGTCCCACGGTGGCGATGGAAAAGGCCCCCAGGGCGAAGTTCCGCTGGGCGAAAAGGGCCAGCGGCATGAGGGGATCGCTCACCCTGTGCTGCCACCATACAAAAACCACCAAGCACAGCAGGCCTACCCCCAAAAGCAGCCAGAGCCACCACGGCCACCCCAGGGAGAAACCCTGTTGCAGGGAAAAGACCACCGCGCTGAGCCCCAGGAGGAAAAGCACCACGCTGCCGCCGTGAATCCTTGAGGTGGTGCGCGGCAAATCCGGCACCCACAGGCTCACCAGCACCAGGGAGAGTACCCCCAAGGGCACGTTAATAAAGAAAATCCAGTGCCACCCCAGGGAGGCCACGATGATCCCGCCGAGCATGGGACCGGCCAGCGTTGCCAGGCCCGCCACCGCTCCCCAGATTCCGAGTGCGGTGCCGCGGCGTTCCTTGGGGAAAATGCGGTTAATAACGCTCATGGTCTGCGGTGTGAGGATCGAGGCCCCCAAACCCTGCACGGCTCGCGCGGCGATCAATACCTCGATGGTGGGGGCCAGGCCGCAGACTATCGACGCCCCCACGAACACCACCATCCCCACCCGGTAGACGTTGCGCTGCCCGTAGCGATCGCCCAGTCTGCCACTCAGCAGCAGCGGCACCACGTAGAAGAGCAGGTAAATGGAGGTCACCCACACCACCTGGGAGAGGCTGGCGTGGAGTTCTTGCTGGATATGTGGGGTAGCCACGGCCACGATGGTCTGATCCATGAGGATCATAAAGAACCCGATGCACAATGCCGCTAGGGCGCGGTATGCCTGCGCTGCCGAAACCATGCTTTAAGGCTACAAAAGCGCCGCTTAACGCTGAGCACAGGCGCTAGGATGGGCCAGCATGGGAATGATTGATGTGAAAAAGCCTGAAGAAGTCAATACCGCCGCCGTGGTGGCCACCGGCCTACTCGGCGGCTGGCTCTCTGCCAGGGAAACCGGGGTGCGTCCCCTCGGCGGGGCACTGCTGGCCGCCGCCGGCGTGTGGGCCGGGCGCAGCTGGTGGGCCAAGACCAACCCCGCCACCACCGCGGCGCTGAGCACCGCCTACGTGGCCGGGTTTGGGCTAAGCCACCCGCTCGCCAAGAAGATCGGTTCCTGGCCCGCCGTGCTGGCGGTCACCGGCGTCACCGCCGGTGCCGCCCACCTGCTTTCCGATAAGCGCTAGGCGCGCCCGGCCTCGAAGGCCGCTCCCACGCGGTAGAGGCGGTCGTCGGCAAAGGCCGGGGCCATGAGTTGCAGGCCCACCGGCAGGTTCGTGTCCTCCGCAAAGCCGGAGGGCACCGACATGCCACACAGCCCGGCCAGGTTAAGCGGCAGGGTGCACAGGTCGAAGTTGTACATCGCCAGGGGGTCCTCGGCCTTTTCGCCCAGTTTGAAGGCCGTGGTGGGGGTGGTGGGGGCCGCGAGAATATCCACCTGCTCGTAGGCGCGGGCGAAGTCCTGGGCAATGAGGGTGCGCACGCGCTGCGCCTGGAGATAGTAGGCGTCGTAATAACCCACGGAAAGCGCGTAGGTGCCCAGGATGATGCGGCGCTTGACCTCGGGGCCGAAGCCCTCGGCACGGGTGAGCGCCATGACCTCGTTAGCGGAGTGGGAGCCATCGTCGCCCACGCGCTTGCCGTAGCGCATGCCGTCAAAGCGCGCCAGGTTGGAGGAGACCTCGCAGGGCAGAATCAGGTAGTAGGCGTTGAGGGCATCATCAAAGTGGGGGCAATCCACCTCCACCAGCTGCGCACCCTGTTCTTCCAACTGACGCAGCGCGGCGTGGTAGTTAGACATCACGCCCGGCTGCCAGCCCTCGCGGTCGAACTGCTTAATCACACCCACCTTGACGCCGCTCAGATCACCCGAGGCCCCCTCGCGGGCGGCGGCCACCACGGGAGCCACCGGCTTATCCACGGAGGTGGCATCGAAGCGATCGTGCCCCGCGATGACCTCGTGAAGCAGGGCGGTATCGAGCACCGTGCGCGCACAGGGGCCGCCCTGGTCCAGGGAAGAAGCGCAGGCGATAAGGCCATAGCGCGAGACAGTGCCATAGGTGGGCTTAACGCCCACGGTATTGGTCAAGGCGGCGGGCTGACGAATAGAACCGCCCGTATCGGTGCCGATGCCCAGGGGAGCCTGGCCCGCGGCCAGGGCCGCCGAGGTACCACCACCGGAACCGCCAGCGGTGCGCTCCACGTCATAGGGATTGTGCGTGGGGCCAAAGGCGGAGTTCTCCGTGGAGGAACCCATAGCGAACTCATCGAGGTTGGTCTTGCCCAGAATCGGGATACCGGCCTCGCGGATCTTGCGGGTCACCGTGGCGTCGTAGGGCGCGCGGTAGCCTTCCAGCATCTTGGAGGCGGCGGTGGTGGGGGCGTCGGTCGTGGTGAAGATGTCCTTGAGCGCCAGCGGCACACCGGCCAGTGCCGAGGCGGGCTTTTCCCCTGCGGCCAGGGCGGAATCCACGGCGTCGGCAGCGGCCAGGGCCTCGGTGGCACCCACGTGAAGGAAAGCGTGCAGGGCCTCATCGGTTTCTGCGATGCGATCCAGGTGGGCCTGGGTAACCTCGCGGGAGGAAACCTCACCCGCGTGAATCTTGGCGGCCAGCTCGGCGGCGCTGAGCGAGGTCAGGCCCTCTTCCGGTTTGATGTACGTGGTCATTGTTTACTCCCCCAAAATCTGCGGTACGACGAAACGCTGCTGCTCCACCTCGGGAGCCTGATCGAGGGCCTGCTCGGCGGTGAGCAGCGCCTCCTCCTCATCTGCGCGCATGGCGGTGGTAATGGAGTGAGGGTGGCTCATCGGCTCAACCCCCTGCGCCGCCACCTGCTGCACGGCGGAGACGTTGGCGATAATGCCGTCAATCTGCTCGGCGTACTGTTCTAATTCCTCCTCGCTGAGCGCAAGGCGGGCTAGTTCTGCGAGGTGGGCTACCTCATCGCGCGAAATCTTGGGCACGCTTTCATCCTTCTTCGGCTCGTTCGTTCCAGACTCCCGCCCATGATAATGCACCCCCGTGGCCGCGGTTTCGCCGGTTGCCCGTGAATATAAGGCACCACCCGTCCCGCGTGCCCGCTACCATGTGTTCGTACCCCTATCCACCGGATTGCCGGAAGGCCAAGCCCCGTGCCCTACCTGATTCGTGTTCTGCTCCCCGACGCCCCGGGCAGCCTCAGCGTGCTCACCCAGGCATTCGGTGCCATCGACGCCAACATTCAATCCGTGGACGTGGTGCAGGCCTTCCCCGACGGCACCGTCATGGACGATCTAGTTATCAGCCTGCCCACCGGAACCCTGGCCGATACCCTCATCTCCGCCGCACAATCCGTCGAGGGCGTGCTGGTGGATTCCATTCGCCCCTTCTCCGGGCGAGTGGATCGGCGCGGTCAGATCGAGATGCTTGCCGACGTCGCCCACAATGCCGGAGACGTCTCTCAGGCGATGGACGTGCTCGTCCAGGTTCTCCCCCGCTCCATGACCTCCTCCTGGGCCATCGTGCTCGATACCCGCGCGCCGGTGACCCGCGTGGCTGCCTCTCAGGCCGCCCCGGAGGATAATCAGGATAACCCCGAGGCTATTCCCGTGACCGCCGCGCGCACCCTCCAACCGGATACGGAAGAATGGGTGCCGCAATCCTGGGCTCTGCTCGATTCCGCCCTGGCCGCCGCTCCCCTGCCGGGCACGAACCTCGTGGTGGTTATCGGCCGCCCCGGTGGCCCGGACTTCCTCGCCAGCGAGGTGGCCCACCTGGGCAACCTCGCCACCGTGTGCGGGGCGATCTTGGCTCAGCGCTAAAGGCCGATGAACACCATCGAGGCCACGATCACGATAATCGGGGATAACAACCCCACCACCGCAGCAATCGCCAGAGCCGCCGAGCGGTTCTTCCAGGCGCACCAGCCGCTTACAGCCGCAAGTACTACGAGTGCTGCCATAAACGCATAGTCGATGGTGCCGTACCAGGAATCGGGCACGGTCCAGGAGAAAAAGCCAATGGCCAGGGCCAGCACGGCGGCCACCCAGCCGAGAACAAGGGTGTTTTTCTGAGTTTCCATCGCGCTAACCTCAGCATCTCTTTCGTGATGGTTTGTACCTGCCACGAGGATAAAAGCGGCACATGGCCCGCAAGTAACACAACCGTGAACTCTGCGTGAACCATGTGCCGCTGGCGCAGCGCTAAAACAGCGGGGATTAGGCCTGCTCAGCTTGCTCGCCGGGCTGTCCCATCATGCCGGGCATGCCCATGCCGCCCTGGGGGCCGCCGCCCATCATTGCCCCACCCATCATGCCGCCGGTGGATTCCCCGGCGGTGGCCTCGGTGGCGGTGCCATTGACGCTAACGGTGTAGGTCTCGCCCATCGTGATCTCCGAGCTAGAGAACACCACGTTGCCAAAGTCCTTTTCCGCGGTATAGGTGGCAATCACGGTGCCGTTGGCATCGGCAATGGTGATCTCATCACCCGCCGTACCAGAGGCCGCGGCCTGCACCCAGCCCTGCTCATCGGTGGAGGAGGGAGCCTCGGCCATGCCCTCCGAGCCGATCGCTGCTAGGGTGCCGCCGGTGATGGTGAACTCACCGTTATAGTCCAAAGAACCATCACCATTAGAGGTGGGACCCCACACGGTGACATCGCCACCACTCATGGCCACATCGCCATTGGAATCAATGCCATCGCCTCCCGCATTGACCACCACGGTGCCGCCGGTGATATTCAGTTGCTCACCACTGGACTGATCCATTCCCCCACCGGGGCCACCGGCGGGCATGCCGCCGCCCATCTCGCCATTCATATCGCCCTGAGGCATGCCGCCCCCGAAGGGACCACCCTGGCCGCCTTGACCACCCTGAGCACCGGGCTCACCCATCGGCGGATCCATCATCTCCTGCGGAGCACCCTGTTCTGTATCCTCCGTATCTTCCGTCTCCACAGCCTGCGCCTCCCAGGCCTCGGCGGCATCGGTATAGCCGGAGGCATTAATTCCATCGTCATTAGAAGTCAGGTTGAGGTTACCGGCCGCAATGGTGATGAGCCCGCCCTCGAAGGCCTCCTCGGACTGGCTCACGGTGAGGTCCGCGCCGTCGGCAAGCAAAGCGACGTCGGCGTGCACGCCGTCGTCCCCGGCGCTCACGGCGATGGTGCCGGAGTGGAGGCCGATAGAGCCATCGGAGTGCAAGCCATCGTCCTCGGCGGTGATGTCCAGTTCCGTGCCATCAGCCACCAGGTAGGTTCCTGCCACCACTCCCTTATCGGTGCTGGTGATGGTGGCCTTGCCGCCGGTGAGCAGGGCGTCGGTGGCGGCGTCGATACCATCATCGCCTGCGGTGATGGTCACCTCGCCGCCGCTGATCTCCACCCACCCCTTAGTGGCATCATCGTCCTGGTTGGAGCGCAGACCATCGCCCTGGGCGTTCACGGTGAGGGTGCCGCCCTGAATGCTCAGGGAATCCTTGCCGCGTAGGCCGTCGTCAGCCGCCGTGACGTCGATGGTGCCGGAGAGCACCACGAGGTCATCGGAGCTGGCAATGCCGTCCGCACCCTTGCCCTCCACGGTGAGGTGGCCGGAACCGGTGATGGTGAGGTCGGCCTTGGAGTAGATGGCGGCGTCCGCGTCGGCGTCCTCGGCGTAGGACGAGGCATCGGAAACCTCGTTGTTCCCGCTGAGCGAGATGGCTACGTCATCGGCGGAAACGACGTTGATGGCCGGGCCATCGTCGTTATGAATAGTGGCGTTATCCAGGATCAACACCACCTGGGCGTCCTCGCCCGCGTCCACGGTCACCCCGGCGTTGAGGGTGCCGCTCAACCGGTACACCCCGGCCTCGGTGATGGTGACGTCCTCGGAGCCGGAAAGGTCGATGTCCTGGGCGTCGGAGGCGGACCACTCATCGTCCTTCACCACGGTGGCATCGCTATTGCCTGCGCGCACCTCTTCGGCGCTGGGGGCCTGGGTGGTATCGGCAATGGTGGTGCCATCGGTGGCCGTGACCTCGGCGGCTGCGGCCACGGGCTCGGCGTTGCTCTGCCCGGAGCAGGCGGCCACGGTGAGTGTGGAGGCCACCAGAGCGGCGGCGATGATCTTGCGGGTGTAGGTGCTTGCTTTCATTGTTCTTCTTCTTTCTGTTTTTTGGGGGAGGTGTTGCGGGGCTGGGATGTTGCAGGGCGGTTTTGCTAGGCCACGGTTTTTAGTGGGCCGCGGCGTAGTACTCGCGCATGACGGGGCTCCATCTGTTGTGCGCCAGGTGCGGGTTGAGCGCCGCCATGCCGGTGCCAAACTTGGAGACGCGCGCCGGGCGATGCCCCAGGCTCCACAGGATTCGGTCGAGCCGGCTGGGGCTATTGCCGGACTTCGTTTCGATAAAAACGATGTCGTAGCCATGCAGTGCCTCGGGTTCACCGGCTTCATCGGAAGAGGCCTGCACGCCGGAACCAAAGGCAATAGAGGTGTCAATGGTGGCTCGCCCCAGATCGCTCGGGCACAGGGTGGTGCGGCGGTACTGGTTGAGCAGCACCGGGCGCAGCCGGTGGTGTGCCGTGGGTACCCGCGCCTGGTGCAGGGTGGAATCCACCCATCCGGCGGTATGCTGCAGCACCGTATTGCTCAGGGCCTCCGCCACGGCGATCGGCACGCGCTGCTTGATCGTCAGGCCGCGCGGGCCGGAGGTCTTAATCTCGCAAAAGGAGACCTCCGTGTCCAGGTACACCCTGGTGCGTACCTTGAAGCGGCGCCGTCTTTTCTGCGCCGTCATGCGGTAACTCAGCAGGTCATCGGTGTCAAAGTACACGGTGCGGTAGCGCTGCTGGCGCAGGCCGTCGATCTCTAGGACTCGGGTATCACCGGGCACGTGGCGCAGCACCTGCTCTAGTTGGCTGTGGTGCATCACGTACTTGCGGTCCACTCGGGTGAGCATGGCGGCCTCGGCGTTGATTTCTTCCAGCGAGATGGCGGGGAGGGCGTCGAGAGTGGTCACGGTGCCGGTCATGCCAGTTCCGCCATTTCCGGGTGGGTGCTCAGCGCCCGCTCGGCGCTTTTGCCCAGCCGCACGGTGACCCAGGTGGTGTCATTGACGCAATCGAGCCGAATCACCTTGACGTCCACCACCTGCGCGCCCAGGGTGCGTTCCAGGTGAGCGATGAGTTCCGTGCGGTCCGTGATAGCCCGTTCCACCATGACCTCCTGGGAGGTGTAGCGCCCGGTGAACCAGCGGGAATCGGCCAAGGCGAGCACCATCACGATCGCCAGGATCACGGCCACGGCGGTGATGGAAGGAGTGGAGCTCAGGCCCGCCACCAGGCCGATGGCCAGGGCGGCGAAGTAGTAGGCCACCTCCGTCTGCGAGATTTCCGAGGAACGCAGACGAATGATGGAGAGCACGCCGAAGAGGCCCATACCCAGGCCCATCCCGACCTCCTGGGTGGCCAGGGTGGCCGCCACGCCGAGCACGCCGATGTTCACTCCGAGGAAGGCCACCACCAGATCCGTGCGGCGGTGCCGGGGGAAGTAGATGGCGAATACCAGGAAACTAATGGCGATCACGTCGATCGCCGGCATTATCAGGGAAGTGGGCATCATGGGGACTGCCTTCCTTTCAGAGTTGCTGACGTTGTTGTCTTTTACTCTGCCCCCTGCTTCTGGAAGGAAAGGTGAGATTCACCGTGCGGTCAGTGGAAGTTCACGGTGAGGTTCTTGAATATTACTTGAACAATTACTGTGAGTACTGACCTGGCAAAATACGCTTACCGACGCCCCCACCACTCGCTACGGCGGTCATGACCGCGCCACCGCTACGGCGTCTCGCCGCGCAGCAGCGCCGCAAATCCCTCCTCGTCTAGCACCGGCACCCCCAACTGGCGCGCCTTCTCTTCCTTTGATCCCGCATTTTCTCCCGCCACCACATAGGTGGTTTTCTTCGACACCGAACCCGCCGCCTTGCCGCCGCGCACCACGATGGCCTCCTTGGCCTCGTCTCGGCTGAAGTTTTCCAGGGTTCCGGTGACCACCACGGTCATCCCGGCAAGCACCTGTTCGGGCTGGTCGCTGACGTCCTCGTGCATCGTCACCCCGGCCGCCGCCCAGCGATCTACGATCTGGCGGTGCCAATCCACCGCCGCCCACTCCACCACGGAGGCCGCAATGGCCGGCCCCACGCCCTCAATCTCCGCGAGTTCTTCTACGGGGGCAGCAAAAATGGCCTCCACATCGTGATAACGCTGCGCCAGAGCACGGGCCGCAGTGGGGCCTACGTGCCTAATAGAAAGCGCCACCAGCACCCGCCACAGGTCCGCGTGGCGGGCCTGCTCCAGGTTGGCGATGAGTTTGCGGCCGGAGGCATTCACCGCCCCCTTGGTGGTGGTGTACACCGCCGAGGCCCGCAGATCCTCCTCCGTGAGGTCAAAGAGCGTGGACTCATCGGCCAGGATTCCGGTGCGGATCAAATCTTCCGCGCCCTTTTCTCCCAGGGCCTCAATATCGAAACCCCCGCGCCCGGCCAGGTAGGTCAGCCGCGCGGTGAGCTGCGCCGGGCAACTGCGGTGATTGGGGCAGCGCCAGTCGGCGTCCTCCTCCTTTTGCGGGGCCAACCGCGTGCCGCACACCGGGCAGAGCGTGGGGAAGATAAAGGCCCTCTCGGTACCGTCGCGGCGCTCCACCACCGGGCCCAGCACCTCGGGAATAACCTCCCCGGCCTTGCGGATCACCACGGTATCCCCGATGAGCACCCCCTTGCGCTTCACCTCGGTTTGGTTGTGCAAGGTGGCCATCGCCACGGTAGAACCGGCCACCAGCACCGGACGCATCACGGCAAAGGGCGTCACTCGCCCGGTGCGCCCCACGCCCACCCGAATATCGAGCAATTCGGTGGTGACCTCCTCCGGGGGATACTTAAAGGCAATGGCCCAGCGCGGCGCGCGGCTGGTAAAGCCGTACTGGCGCTGCTGCCCCAAGGCATCCACCTTGACCACCAGGCCATCCATCTCGTGCAGGGCGTCGTGGCGGTGCTCCTCCCAGTAGCGCACCTGCTCGTAAATCTCCTCCGGGGTACGCACCAGCCGGGTATAGGGAGATACGGGCAGGCCCCATCGCTTGAGTGCCTGGTAGGCCTCATGCTGGCTCTGCGGCTCGAAGCCCTGGCGCGCCCCCATACCGTGACAGATCATGCGCAGGCGACGGGCCCGCACGTCCTCCACGTTCTTTTGGCGCAGGGAGCCCGCCGCGGCATTGCGGGGGTTGGCAAAGGGCTTTCCCCCCGAGGCGATGCGCTGGGCATTGACCTCGGAGAAGTCCTCCACGGCGATGAATACTTCACCGCGCACCTCCACGAGTTCGGGCACGTCATCCCCGCGCAATTCATGGGGAATATCCTCAATCACCTTGGCATTGGCCGTAATATCCTCTCCCACGGTTCCATCGCCTCGGGTGGCCGCGCGCACCAGGCGGCCATTCTCATAGATGAGGTCAATGGAAAGGCCGTCAATCTTCAACTCCGTGAGGTAGGCCGGGGCGGGGGTACGCGCCAACCACTCCCCTAGTTCCTCCTGGGAAAAGGCATTATCCAGGGAGTACATGCGCTCTAGGTGCACCACATCGGCAAAGGGCGAGGATTCCGGGGTGGGCGAACCCACCTTATTGCTGGGAGAATCCGGAACCGCGAGTTCGGGGTGTTCCTGCTCTAGGGCGAGGAGCTGCTGAAAAAGCGCGTCATAGTCTGCGTCCGGGATCGCGGGCTGCTCGTTATCGTAGAGCTCGCGGTGATGGCGAATCTGCTGGGCCAGATCCTCCCATTGGCGGCGCAGGTGGGCTTGGTTTTCTTCGTTCCCGGTGCTCTCAGTCACGCTCCCGATTGTATCGGCTCCCCATCCACGTACTGTGGTGGGCATGAGCAACTTCAATCCCGGCGCGATGCTCTCCTTTGATCTAGAGACCACCTCCGCGAACCCCCTGGAGGCGCGCATCGTCACCTCGGCCATCGTGCGTATCGACGCCTCCGGGGCCTCGCCGTGGGAGAAAATGGCCGACCCTGGGGTGGAGATTCCCGAGGCGGCGCAGAAGGTGCACGGCATCACCACCGAAAAAGCCCGCGAGGAGGGCGAGCCCCACGAGGAGGTGCTCAAAGCCACCGTGGAGCGGATTCGCCAGGGCTGGGAGGATGGTTTGAGCCTCATCGTGTTCAACGCCGCCTATGACCTCACCGTGCTGCGCCACCTCACCGGAAACTTCACGGTGACGGGAACGGTGTATGACCCCTTCGTCATCGACAAACTCAAGGACCGTTACCGAAAAGGCAAAAGAACCCTCACCGATCTGGCATCACACTATGGGGTGCGCCTTGATAACGCCCACGCCGCTACCGACGACGCCTTGGCGGCGGCGAGGATCGCGTGGAAGCAAACGAAAATCTATCCTGAGCTGCTGGAAATGAGTTCTGAAGAGCTCATGGAGTTCCAGGCGGTGGGTTACTACGAGATGCAGATGGAGTTCCGTAGGTACCTGGAAAATCGAGACCGCGATTCCAGCGATGTCCACACGGCCTGGCCCATGCGCGGATAGTCTTTTACGCCATTGCTCCGCCTTATACCGGCGAGTAGCTTTGGGATGTTCCTTGGGGAACCCACGGGCGCATTCACCCGTGGAGCATCTTTAACGATCAGAAAGGATCGTCGCCATGATCGGCACTCTTCTCTCCTCGGCTCTCGCCGGGTTGCTTTCCCTGTCCCCCTTCCTCTCCCCCGCCGATCACATCCCCGGCATTGACGGTGGCTACATCGGCTCCGAGGGTTCTAACTCCGTTTCCGCCGATGAGAACGCACCTCAAAACGGCGATCAGGAAGATGTGGACCCCGGCTTCTTCATCCACGGCGGTGAGCTCGCCGTCAAGCGCGCCATCTTTGAAGAGGAGCAGACCGCGGGCCACAAGCTGGTTTCCGTGGAGTTCATCGGCAATGATTCCGCCATCTTGCAGCAGGCGGAGTCCTTCAACCATGACACCGATTCCGAGGCTCTGGATCGAATCTTGGACGTGCTCAAGATCAACGGTTACACCCACGTGAGCATGCTGGCTGTTCCCCCGGTGATTGAGGGCGAGTAAGGTAGTAGAAAGCGGCGGGCCGCCCGGCCCGCCTTTTCTTTGCCGCACCACATACCCCCTCCGGGTATAGAGGAGAAGAGAAGAATGCGAACCTACACCATCACCGGCATGAGCTGCGCACACTGCGAAAACGCCGTGCGCGAGGAACTCTCCAAGATCCCCGGCCTCACCATCAAAGAAATCAGCGCCACCACCGGCACCCTCGTGGTGGAATCCGAGCAACCGCTTGACGACGCCACCGTGCTCGCCGCCGTGGCCGAGGCCGGCTACGAGGCCAGTCGAGACACCTCGGTGTAGGCCCGAGCGGCTTCCACGAGGCTGGCCTCGGCGGGAATCTCGGGAAAGAGATCCACGGCATCATCGGCGGGGCTGACCTCGTGAATGAGGGTGCGCACCTCGCGGTCACCCACCCCGAGCCCCAGCCGCATTCCGCTATCCAGGAGTTCCCCCAGGGCGTCGATCTGCGCGGTGCCACGAATAGCCCCGTGGGAGAGCAAAACCGTGGATACCTGGCTGCGCCGGATGGCCCGCCACGGCGGCCGCTGACCGCGCAGCCCCAGCAGGGTTTCCGCCTCAATGGAATCAAAAACGCTGTGCAGGCGCGCGCCCAATTTCTCCTGCGCGATGGGGGCGATCTGCTCAAAATCGTGGCTCCCGCGCAATCCACCCGCAGCGATTTGAGCCAGCAGCGGCTCATCCACCTGCACCAGCACCCGCGCCTCGAAGCGCCGCGCAATCTCGGCCGCCTGCTCGGTAGCCGCCTCAATGAAGGCTTCGGTGAGGTCGCGCAGCGCCCCGGAATCGGTAAGCGCGCGGTGCCCGCGCGGGGTCTCTAGTCCCGCCGCCAGGCTCCACGGCCCCACCAATTGCACCTTGACCTGCGGGGGCACAATCATCCCCTTGCTATCCGTCCAGGTCTCCTGGCAGCAATCGAGGTCGCGCAGCCACCTATCTCGCAGCCGCAGGTTACCGGGGCGCAGCACCCAGCCGCGCGGGCCGCGATCCACGGGGATACCGGGCAGGAGCGCGGCCGTGAGCCCCAGGGGGTCAGAATCAATGCCGCGTTGCGGCAGCTGAGGCAGGTGAACGAGGTCCCCGGTCTCTCCCAGCACCATCGCGGCGGCCTCGCTCATGGAGGTACCCGGTAGCGGGCCCAGTCCGTAGGCCCTCACCAGCGCTGCGTCCCGCAGATCGTGCCGGAACCCAGCACAATATCCCCCGCAGCATCGGGGAGGTAGAGCACCGCCGCCTGGCCGCGGGCCACGCCGGAAAGCGGCTCCGCCAGGTCCAGGCGCATGGTATCCGCGGCGCGGTCGATGTGCGCCACGCAATCCACCACGCCGCCGTGGGCGCGCACCTGCACCTGGCAGTCCACCTCGCCGTCCATGCCGGGGTGCAGGTACTTGAGGCGGTCGGCCTCGATCACGCCCACGCTTAAGTCCTCGCGGGAGCCCACCGTCACCGTGCCGGAGGCGGCGTCAATATCGGTGACGTAGCGGGGGCGGCCGTCGGCAGCCGGGTTCTTAATGTCCAGCCCCTTGCGCTGTCCGATGGTAAAGCCGTACACTCCCTCGTGCTCGCGCAGCTCATTGCCCTGCGTATCCACGATCATGCCGGGGCGCATGCCGATGTGGGAGCCCAAAAAGGCCGTGGTGTTGCCGTCCGGGATGAAGCAGATGTCATAGGAATCCGGCTTGGAGGCCGTGGAGAAGCCGTGAGCGGCGGCCTCCTGGCGAATCTCCGGTTTTTCCGTATCGCCCACCGGGAACATGCAATGTTCGATCTCGTGGGCACCCAAAACTCCCAACACATAGGACTGATCCTTGCGCGGGTCAATGGCGCGGCGCAGGTAACCGTCCTCAGTGATCCGGGCATAGTGGCCGGTAACCACGGCGTCGAAACCCAGGGCAATACCGCGTTCCAGCAGGGCGGCGAACTTGATCTTCTCGTTGCAGCGCAGGCAGGGGTTGGGGGTTTCCCCACGGGCATAGGAATCCACGAAGTCCTCCACCACGTCTTGCTTAAAGCGGTCGGAGAAGTCCCATACATAAAAGGGAATGCCGAGCTTATCGCATACCCGGCGCGCATCGGCGGAATCTTCCAGGGAGCAACAGCCCCGCGAGGATTCCCGCACCGTTTGTGGGTCCTGGGATAGCGCCAGGTGCACCCCCACTACCTCGTGTCCCTGTTCCAAGGCCCGCGCGGCGGCCACGGAGGAATCCACCCCTCCGCTCATCGCGGCCAATACCCGCATAACCCCGTGCCCCTTTCCCTATATCTGTGTGCGCACGGTGCGTGCGCGATTCGTCGATAGTGTAACGCTACCTTCTAGGATGGACCGCATGGCCCGCCAGCAGCAGCCCGCCCCGCAGGAGGGGACCTACGAGATTGACACCGGCACCGCCGCGCTCCAGCGTGACGACGCCGCCGGAGACTCCTGGTTATTGCTGGTCAACGACGCTATATCCAGCCACGTTGCCATCGGCCAGCCGCGCCTGCTGCACTTTGATTACATGCGCTGGATCGCCGCCGCCGTGGAGCACGCCGTGGCGGATCACCTCGATCCTCAGCGCCTGCGCATCACCCATCTGGGTGGGGCGGCGTGTACCCTGGCGCGCTACTTTGCCGCCGTCTATCCGCGCTCGCGCAATACGGTGGTGGAGATCGACGCTGCCTTGGCCACCCATGTGCGCCGATGGTTCGACATTCCGCGCGCACCCCAGGTGAAAATCCGCGTGGGAGAGGCCCGCGCCGTCACCGATACCTTCGTGGAGAACTCCCGCGATGTCATTATCCGCGATGTGTTCTCCGGCAGTACTACCCCTCGGAGCTTAAGTACCGTGGAGTTTTATCAACGCTGTTCCCAGGCGCTCAGCCCGGAGGGCCTGCTGGTGCTCAATTGCGCCACCCGCGCCGATCTGGCCGAGGCACGTGCCGAGATCGCCGGGCTGCGCGAGGCCTTTGCACACGTGGAAGCCATCGCTGACCCCGCCATGCTCAAGGGCAAGCGCTATGGCAACGTCATTCTCACCGCCAGCCACGCCGCCACCCCTGATCGCCCCGGCTTGCACCGTCGGCTCTTGGGTGGGGCCGCCCCCGCCCAATCCCGCGATAGTGCCTGGACTGCGCGGCTTGCCTCGGGAACCCGCCCGCGCCACGATTACCCCCGTGGGCAGGTGGCCGGGCGGTAAAACGGAAAGCCGGTGTTAATCTGAACCGAACATTATCTGCCTGTGAGGAGTTTCTCCATGCACGCCACTGGTCATTCAGATACGGCTTCTTCTCTCTCCCCCATCGTCGCCCCACTATCGGGCAGGGTCATTGCCATGAGCGAGGTTCCCGACCCCGTTTTCGCCAAGGGCAACCTCGGGGCGGGCTTTGGCATCAGCGACACCCCTGGCGGGGAGGTCTACGCCCCCGTCTCCGGCACCATCACCATGATCGCCAAGACCCGTCACGCCCTGGGAATCCGCACCGAGGCGGGCCTCGATGTGCTCCTCCACCTGGGTATTGACACCGTGGAGCTCGGCGGCAGCCCCTTTGACATCGCGGTCGCCAAGGGAGACACGGTAGAGCGCGGGCAGGTTATCGCCCACATGGACGCCGCCGCCATCACCGAAGCCGGAAAGAGCACCACGACCATCGTGGCCGTGACCAACTCCGCCACCGCTCTCAGCAGCCTCGATGTGCGCACCGGGGTGGCACGCGGCGGTGAGAAGGTGGCCTATCCCAAGCCGGTCACCACCGGTGCTGCCGACGCCCCGGCGACTTCCGCGCAGGAATCCACTCAGGAGGCGCCCCAGGGGGCAGCCGCCCTCATCGCGGCCGTCGGTGGCGCCGAGAACATCCGTAGCGTCACCCACTGCATTACTCGTCTGCGCTTCTACCTCAGCGATGAAACCGTGCCCCAGGACGATGCGGTGCGCGAACTCGATGGGGTTATCGACGTGATCCGCGCCGGGGGCCAGTACCAAATTGTGATCGGCCCCGGAGTGGAGGACGTCTACGACGAGGTAGTAAACGAGCTGGGCGATCGGGCTGCGGGCGGCGAGGTACCCGCCGAGGCGGAGGCGCGCCCCCGCCCCACCACGCTACGGGGCTGGATAGGGCACGGTTTCTCCTCGCTCATCGGGGTGATTACCGGCTCCATGATTCCCGTGATCGGCCTGCTGGCGGCCTCGGGCATCATCAAGGGAATCCTCGCCCTGCTCACCAACTACAACGTGGTGACCAAAACCTCGGATACCTTCTTGGTCATTAACGCGCTCAGCGATGCCGTGTTCTTCTTCCTGCCCATCTTCGTGGGCTTTACTGCCGCCAAGAGGCTGGGGGCAGATCCCATCATCGTGGCAATTATCGGCGGTGTGCTCACCCACCCGGACATGGTGAAGCTCGCTGACCAGGAGGGCAGCCGCAGTTTGCTGAGCATGTCCATCAACGCGGACTTCTTTGGCCTGCCCTATCACATGGCCAGCTATAGCTACAGCATTTTCCCCATCATCGTGGCCGCCTGGCTGGCCTCGGTGATCGAGCCCTGGTTGAAGAAGATCATTCCCGCCACCGTGCGCATGATCTTCCTCCCCCTGGTAGAGGTCGTGGTGGTCTCCCTGGCGATCCTGCTGGTACTCGGCCCCGCCGTAACCTTCCTTTCCACCGGCATCGCCAACGGTATTCAGGCCCTCTACGATCTCTCCCCCTCCGTTTACGGGTTGCTCATCGGCGGCTTCTATCAAACCCTGGTGATCTTTGGCCTGCACTGGGCCGTGATCCCGCTGGTGGCCCAGGATATTGCGCTGACCGGGCAGTCTCCCCTCAACGCCATCATCTCCGCCACGATGGTGGCCCAGGGCGGGGCGGTGCTGGCGGTCTTTGTGAAGTCCCGAATCCTCAAGATCAAGGAACTCTCCGGCTCCGCCGCCATCGCCGCCTTCTGCGGTATCACCGAGCCCGCCATGTACGGCATCAACCTCAAGTACGGCCGTATCTTCCTCATGGCCTCCATCGGCGGCGCCTGCGGTGGACTGCTCACCGGCCTGTTCAACGTGAATATGTGGGGCTTTACCGGCTCGCTCATCGGCTTTACCTCCTTTATCAACCCCGATGGCCTGGACTTTAGCTTCTGGGGCTTCTGGATTGCCTCGGGCACCGCGGCCACCGTGGCCTTCGTGCTCACCTATCTCTTCGGCTTCAAGGATTCCGACGTCGAGCAGGGCCGCGAGGTCAAGAAGGTTCGCCTCGGCCGCCGCGAACCAGTGCAGCGCTAAACCACATGCGCACGAGCCTGGCCGCCTCGGAGCCGCTGAGCTGCGGCAGGTAACACTGGGAGACGGCGAGGGCCACCGAGGGCAGCGCTAGTTCATCGCGGCACACCACGAACCAGGGATTGTGCTCCGGGTGGAACTTATACTTCGAGGCCGCCAGTGAACGGAACCCGTAGAAGGGTTCCATCGAGGCCCCCATGCGATCGAGCGCCTGGTCGAGGAAACCCTCGGCCGGGGTGCTGCGCGCCAGGGGCGCACCGGAGAGCGAGATCCAGGAAAGCCCCTCCTCGGCGGCGTCGATAAGCGCCTGGGAGAGCAGGAACTCGATGGCAGAACGAAAGCCCGTGGTATCGCGGCGCATAAAGTCCAGGGTGATACCCACCAATTTCCCGTGCTCATACACCGGCAGCCAACTGGTCACCGCATGGAGACGCCCCTGCTCATCGTGAGCCACCAGCAAGCGCGTGCCGGGCGCGGAAAGTTCCCCCAGCGTGCCTAGGGTAAAGCCCATCTCCGGCAGTGCCTTATCCGCCAGCCACTCCTCGGAAAGCTCCGCGATGTGCTGGTGGAGCAGCACCCCCGCTTCCTCCCAGGTAGTCCACTGGGCGTGTATTCCCTCTTTTTGCGCCCTATTGCGCGCGGTGCGCACGTTTTGGAACTTCTTGCCCTTGAACTCTACTTGCTGCGTGGAGAGCACCGACTCCTCCGCCACGTGAATACGCTGATAACCAGGGCGAGTATCGGCAAAGGATTCCCGCACGGAGTACCAGGCCACCGTCCAGCCCTGGCTGACGGCGAAGGCCTCGAAGCCCTCCGCCAGCCCCGCGCTGCCCACCGGTTCCCCCACCGTCACCGCCACCCCGCGATGCACCCGGCAGGCCACGTATCCCTCCACGCCCTCGTGCTCACCGAACCAATAGCGATTCCCCTCCCACAAGGTCATGGCCTGGAGGTGATCGCCGTGGGTGAGCAGGGCGCGGGCCCGCTGCCGGTCCTGGTCCACTCGCTCATCGGGAACGCTCATCAGCAGGCGATACAGCATGACCGCCACGATCAATCCGAAGAGCGTGCCCACCCATTCATAGAGCAACCAGGCCGCCGGGTGCTCCGGCACCAGGTTTAACGGGAATAGCGGCGCCAGCACCGAGGGCACGTAACGCAGCGGTAATTCCTCCACCGCCAGCGTCAGGGGTATGCCCATCGCCACCGCCCCGCCCAGCCACAGAGCCACGCTCAGGGCGAAGCCACCGAATACCACGCCCAAAAAGCGCCGCACGCGCTGCGGGGAAACGGTCACGCGGAAATGCCGGCGGGTGTACAGCAACACCGCGATGCCGCACAGCCAGGGCAGTATCACCGCGGAAAGATTCACCGCATAGGCCGCGGAAATCTCATAGCGTTCCGTGGCAAATACCTTGGTGCACAGCACCGCGATGGTCCCTATCTGCGCCACGAGGGCCAACCACCAGGCGGCGCGGCGCCCCTTGAGCAACCCCGCCAAGATCACCACTTGGAGCAACAACGGTACGAGATTAGCCACCGAGGGCCCCACCCCCGATTGCTGCGCCAGCACCACCGCCTCGCGGCACTGCTGGGTATCCCACTGGCCCTGGCACAGCAATCCCGTCTCATATCCCGCCCGGGTGGGCAGCCAAAATAGAGAGCCCACCGAGGCCAGGGGGCTAGCGGAATGGGGATTGGTGCTGGCTACGAGCGGCCCAAAGGACACCGCAGCCAAAAAGGTGCTCACCAGAACCCGCACCTCCTGCACCGAACCGAAGTACAGGCGCGGGCGGCCATGACACACCGTGCCCGCCACCAGGCCCAGAACCGTGCTGCAAAGCCCCACCACATCGGAGATGCTGCCGGAGAAGAGGGCCAGCGTGGCGCACAAGGCCACCAGCCATACCGCTATGCGACGCCGCCACAGCAGCGGCATGGTGGTACTCGCAAAGGCCGCCGTGCCGAAGAGCCACGAAACCGGAGAGAGCAGGGAGGCGTGGAGGAGATCGCTGCCCCAGCGATTAAAACCCGTTTCCTCCAACGCGCGGGCCAACAAAACTCCGCTAAGCGCCGCGCCCAGGTGCATGAGCGCGGCCACCATCATCGTCTTGACCGTTCCCAGCGCGTGTTCGGCGGGAATGATGAGAGCCAACACCGCCATCGAGGCCAGCACGAGCCCCAGCGTGGAACCGGAGGTCAGCCCCGAGGTAAGCAACTGCCATTGGTCAATCTCATAGGGCATCTGCACCGCCAGTACCTCTCGGGGCACCAGAAGGTGCAGCGCCCACATGAGAGCCAGCGCGCCGAGGGAAAAGGGAGCCCGGCGCGCCATTCGCGCCGCCGCGGTACCACAGGAAGCCAGAGAACTCATTGCACTGCCCACTCGAAGGTCTCCTCCAATGCCACGCGCCACACCTCAAAGGAGTGTCCGCCCGGAACAGTTAACATCTGCGTATCCATGCCCGCGGCGCGAGCGAGATCGTTGAGGTGGTCAAGAGCCTCAACGGATTCCGTATCGCCCTCGCCGGCCACAAAGCGGCCCCGAATACCGGGATACTGCCGCTGCGCTAATAGATCGGCCGGATTATTAGCGGCGAAGGCCGCCTCATCCCCGCCAAAGAAGCGCTCCACGGTCTCTTCATGGTCGCCCACGGTGGGTTCGGCCTGGCCAGAGAAATCGAGGAAAGTGCCATAGGCCTGCGGATGGGTGGTTATCACCTGAAGCGCGCAGGTTCCGCCATAACTCAAGCCGCCGATAACCCACTTCGATTGATCCTCCATCACCCGAAAATGCCCGCGAATCTCGGCGGGAACGTCCTGGGTGAGATACGTCATCACCTTCTGTTCCGGGCCGTCCACGCACACCGGATTGCCGGTAAAAGAACCCGTGGCGTCCACGCTCACGACGATGGGTGAAACTCCCCCATGAGTGGTCTGATAGGCGTCGGCGGTGGCCGAGGCCTCACCGTTATCGAACCACTGCTCCGGGCTGCCGGGATTACCAGCCATGAGCACCATCACCGGGAGGGTTTCTCCGCGCCAATAGGCCGGCGGCACATAGGCCACGGCGGGGCGCGGATGGAAACCCGTTCCGGGAAGATCCACCGTCACCAGGGCACCTGCCTCCCGCCCCTCTAATTCCGGAGCCTGGTGACTCGCCTGAAACTCCTCATAGGTCATGGGCACCGCTACCGGCTGGGGATCAAAAGAACGCACCGTGGGATACTCCTGGAAGGCGAGATTAAATACGCCAACGGTACCAAAAATAGTTAGCACCACAGAAATGATTACGAGGGGGCGGCGCTGCCATAGCAGGCACAACAGACTAAAAATCACCCCCGCGCCCGCCACATAAATATGCCAATCCACCCGATCCGGGAAAGGCCGCCACCACACCTCTAGCACCAGCCACACCATCACCGTGAGGGCTATCGACGCCCCCGCTATCCGCAGGCGATACCTCCCCCACGCCGCCACAAGCACCCCGCCCAACCAACTAAGCGCGATGACCGCCTGCGCCGTGGTATCGGTGAGCGAAAGGGACCACAACCAATTCATAGAATCTTGTTCTACTCCTGTTACCGCCCCTTCTCAGCACTGGCGCGCTAGGCCATACCGGCCAGGCGCGCCCGGCGCACCACCTCCGGCAATTGGGCCGCCACGTATGCCACGTCCTCGGCGGTGGTGGCGCTGCCCATGCTCAACCGCACGGTTCCTCGCGCCTCGTGTTCTGGGACCCCCATCGCCAAAAGCACCTCCGAGGCCCGATTCACCCCGCTGTGGCAGGCCGAGCCGGTGGCTGCCTCAATACCCAGGGAATCCAAGAGCATGATGAGGCTATCGCCTTCTGCTCCGGGGAAAGAAAGGCTCAGGTATCCGGGCAGGCTCGGCTCGGCGGTATTGACCCGCACGTCCTCGATTTCGCTTATCACGCGCCGCTGTAAATCCTCGCGCAGCGCGCGCAGGCGCGTTTCCTCTTCCGCGCGCTGGGCCAGGGCCTCGCGCAGGGCCGCCGCTGTAGCGGCCGCGGCCGCCACATCATTGGTGCCCGGGCGGATACCGCGCTCCTGGCCGCCGCCAAAGAGCAGCGCCTGGGGGGCCGGGGAGCGGCGCGCCAGCAGCACGCCGATTCCTCTGGGTCCGCCAAACTTATGCGCGCTCCCCGCCAGGGTGGTGGCCCCGAGTTCATGGAAGTTGATCTCGCAGCGCCCCAGGGCCTGAACGGCGTCGATATGCACCGGGGTGCCCACCGCGCTCGCCCTCTTTATGAGCTGGCCGATGGGTTGGATAGCACCGGTCTCATTATTGGCGTACATGCAGGTAGCCACCGCAGCCGGGGTATCCAGGGCGCTTAAATCACGCAGGTGCCCACTCTCGGATACCGGGAGCCATTCCACCTCGGCGCCCTGGCCTTCCAGGTGGCGCACCGTCTCCCGCACGGCGGGGTGTTCCACGGTGCTACACAGCACGCGATTCGAGGAACTAGCCCGGTAGAGCCCCTGCACCGCGATGTTATCGGCCTCCGTGCCCGAGCCCGTGAAGATCACCTCCACCGGATCGGCCCCCAGGAGCCGCGCAATCTCTTCCCTCGCGCTATCGAGTACCCCGCGCGCCGCCCGCCCCGAGCCGTATTGACCGCCGGGATTGAGCGCCGCCGCGTGCTCTACCCACGCCTCCACCGCCACCTGCCGCATAGGGCTGGTGGCGGCGTAATCGAAGTAATGGCTCATCGGCGCCGGGTAATCTCCTCGATGAGCTGGGGCACCACCTCGAAGAGGTCTCCCACCACGCCGAGGTCCGCGATCTGGAAGATCGGCGCGTCCTCGTCGTTATTGACCACCACGATCTTCTTGGCGGTCTGCATGCCGGAGAGGTGCTGGATGGCGCCGGAAATACCCAGGCCGATATAAAGATCGGGAGCCACCGTCACACCGGTCTGCCCGATCTGGTACTGCGCCTCGTAATGGCCCAGGTCCACCGCATCGCGGGTGGCACCCACGGCACAGCCGAGGGCGTCGGCAAGGCGTTCCACGATCTCGGGGAACTGATCGCCCACGCCGCGGCCACCCGCCACCACGATCTTGGCCTGGGTAAGTTCCGGGCGGTCGCCGCGCTGCGCCGGGCTAAAGGAGGTCACCTCCACATCGGTGGCTCCCGCCTGCGAGGCGGGCAGAGTGGTCACGGTACCCGCCGCGGCCTGCGGCACCGCCTCCACGGCACCGGGGCGCAGGGTGTACACCGGGCTGTTTCCGCCCACTGCGGAGCTGACCTGCACGGTATCGCCAAAGATGGACTGGCTGGCGGTGCCATCGGCGTTAATGCCCACCACATCGCGCAGCAAACCGGCGGCCAGGCGAGCGGCCAGGCGCCCGCCGATCTCGTTACCGGAGAGGTTGGCCGCCAGCACGATCGGAGCGGGGGCGGCAGCCGCCAGGGTCTGCACGGCCTCCACCTCGGCCAGCAGCAGGCGCTCGGGAGCGGCCGGGGCCACCGCCACGGTCTGCGCACCGGCCTCCGCCAAGGCGGGAACCAGGGCCTCGGACTCACCGCCCACCAACACGGCGGTGACCTCACCGAAAACGCGGGCGGCGGTGATGAGCTCGGCGGTCACCGGATCCAAAGCCGATCCGTGGTGCTCAACCAAAACATAGGCATTCGTCATGATGATTCTCCTTGATTCTCGGTCGAGTTAGAGCAGGTTCTCTTCGGCCAGGAACTGCGCCACCTCGGCGGCGGCATTGTCCCCACGCACGGTGCGGCCCGCCTCCCTGGGCGGACGCTGCGCCGCACCCGTCACCACGGTGGCGGAATGGGCCAGACCCACCTGCTCCGGGGCCACGCCGATCTGGGCCAGGTTGTACACCGTAATCTCGTGCTTCTTAGCCGCCATGATCCCCTTGAAGTTGGCAAAGCGCGGCTTATCGGCCTTGTCCGTCACGGAGATCACCGCCGGAAGCGAGGCCCGCAATTCCCAGGTGCCCCGGTGATCCTCGCGCACGCCTACCACGGCGTCCCCCTCCACGCGCGCCTCGCGCAGGTACGTTAAGGCCGGAACCTGGCGGTATTCGGCCAAGATTCCCGGCAGCGCCCCCGTCGCGCCGTCCGAGGAGGCGTCGCCAGCCACGATCAAGGCCACGTCCTCCACCGTGTTAATCGCATTGGTGAGAGCCCAGGTGGTACCCAGCACGTCAGAGCCCGCCAGAGCCTCGTCCACCACGTGCACGGCGTCGTCCGCGCCCATAGCGATGGCCTTGCGCAGCGCGGCATCGGCGGACTGCGGCCCCACGGACAGGGCAATCACCCGGTATCCGGCCTCCGGGTTCGCCTCGCGCAGGCGCAGCGCCTGCTCCACGGCGTACTCATTAATCTCATCAATCACGGTATCCACGTTCACGCGATCAATGGTGTAATCCGGCTCCAGGGCCTTGGTGGACCACGTATCCGGCACGCTCTTTACCAGCACCACAATTGCGGGCACGGCGTTTCCCCTTTCTCTTCTCTTCGCTTTTGACGTCTTGCCAGTGTAGTCAACCCTCACTCACCCGCGGGCCGCAGATCAGCGCCACGCCCTGCCGCCCTATCCGCGTGCACACCACCGCCAGCGCCGTGTTCCCCTTCAGTTTCCATTGCTTGCGCAGCACGTCCGGGTCCACATCCAGCCCGCGAACCAGAATCTCCACGGTGCCCGCATCGTGTTTTTTCAGCGCCGTCCGCGCCTGTTTGAGCGGTACCGATTCAATGAAAGTAAATCCGCTGCGGCCCTCCGGAAGGCGCTCACCGGTCAGATAAGCGATGCGCTCGTCGAGCATCCACAGGCCCTCCCGGGCCGCATACTGGCGCACCAACCCGGCGCGCACCACCGCCCCATCGGGGTCAATAATGTAGCGCCCCGGCGCCCCCACCCCCGTATCCTCGGGAGCGGTATCGTCAAGGCGATCTATCCCCTCCGGGCGCACCATCACCGCCTCGCGACGCAATCCCTCGGCCAGGCCAGGACTGTACAGGCAGGCCTCCTTGACCGCCCCCGCCACGCCGGACACGCTCACCAGCCCAGGCCACTCGGAATAATCAATTCCCGGCGCGCACTTCACGGCCACCTGCCGCCCGGCGTAGGCCTCCATCACCTCCGGCAGCGGGGGAATCAACTTCGCAGGGTCGCTAATCCGACGCCCCCCTGAGCGCCGTGCGGGATCGGCCACGATGATCTCCGCGCTACTGCTCGGGACCAGCGCATCGGCCCGCATCAGGAGCGCATCGGGAAGGTTATAGGCCGCCATGCGCACGCGCGCGGGGTCGAGATCGGAGCCAATATATCCCAGGCCGGCCTCTTGGAAAGCACGCCCCTCGGTGCCAATCGAGCAGGTGACGTCGTGCACGATACTCCCGTGGCGGGCCAGCCTGCGGGCCCGCTCCCGCGCCACCGCAACCGGGGTGGCCTGCTGGGCCGCATCGTGATCGGCCAACCAGGTATCCGGGAACTTCTCGGCCCCGGCGCGGCGAGCGTGGAGAAGTTCCAGCGCCGCGCGGCCCGCCTCCCCTAGTTCCTGGCGGGCGCGCTGGGCGTCGCTTAGCGCGGTGGCCTTGGTCAGCCCCACGGTTCTGGAAAGAGCCTCGATTTGGGTGCGGTGCTGGTGAAGAAAATCCACTTCGGAGGGGCTAAAAGGCATGAGTTAGATTCGCTCGTGAAAGGTAGTGGTGTAGAACTCGCGGTAACGCGGATCGTGCCGGGGCGCTCCGTGCACCGGGGTCATATCGGAGGCTTCGGCCTCGGCCACGGCCTGCTCCACCGTCTCGCAGCGGGAAAGCCGCATGAGCTGCGCCCAGGTGGGAATCACCAAGCGCACGAGGCCGTGGCGCCACCCCTCGATGAGAAGGCGGGGTGAGAACCAACCGGCGGAATCCGCCTCGGAGGAGGTATCGTCCGCCTCCTGCCCCACGGGGTGCACGGCGAGAAAGGAAAAGGTATCAAAACGCCGCCCCTGCTCCGAGGAACCAATCCACCGAGCCCAGGGACGCAACAGATCCGTGTGCACGCGCAGGTTATTACTGGAAAGCACCTCGGTGAGGGAAAGTCGATGAGACTCCAAGGCCAGGCGATCCTCGTGATAAGGGCTGGCGTCCCCCACCGTGGCACCGTTGGGGTGCACGGCCAATAAGGTGCCGGTCTCCTCAAAAAGCTCACGCACCGCGGCGAAAACAAGCCCCTGAGCGGCAGAATCCGTGGTGCCTAGGGTTTGAGCGGTATCACCCACGGAACGCCCGGACCACACCTGGCTATCTTCCCCCACGTCTCGATCGTCTACGCGCCCACCGGGAAAGACCGTCATCCCCGGATAATCCGGCATCGTGGATACCCGCTCCTGAACCCACACTTCCAGGCCCTCCGCACCATCGCGCACCAAAAGCACGGTGGCGGCAAGCAGAGCGGGTTCCTCCATGCCCGTTTATCTTATATGTTTTTCCGCGCCTTAAGCGTACCGGTGGGAGCCACCCCGGCGAATACGCCGGGCAAAGTAGCGCCCCTCCAGCTCCGTGAGCTCGATGGATTGGTGGAAAGTGGTGGTGAGGTTGGCGCTGGTAAGCACCTCATCAATCGGCCCCTGCGCCACAACTTTTCCTTCATCGAGCAAAAGCGCATGGGTAAAGCCCTGCGGAATCTCCTCCACGTGGTGTGTAATCATCACCGTAGCGGGGGAATCGGGATTCTCCGCCAGCTCGCTGAGGTGGGCCACCAGATCTTCCCGGCCCCCTAGGTCCATTGCCGCCGTGGGTTCATCCAAAATCAGGATCTCGGGATCAATCATCAAAGCCCGCGCCAGCAGCACGCGCTTGCGCTCCCCCTCCGAGAGCGTACCCCAGCGGCGCTCAATGAGGTGCATACCGCCCACCTGTTCCAGGATGTCGTGGGCGCGCTCAAAGTCCTGCTCATCGTAGCGCTCACGCCACCGGCCCAAAACGGCATAACCGGCGGAGACCACCAAGTCCCCCACGAGTTCATCATCGGGAATACGGTGGGCGAGCGCCGAGGAGGAAATACCGATGGCTGCGCGCAGATCGCGCACATCGGTGCGCCCCAGGCGCTCGCCTAAAATACTCACCTGCCCCTGGGAGGGATAGTCGCTCGCAGAGGCGATATTGACGAGGGTGGTTTTCCCCGCACCATTGGGACCCACGATCACCCAACGCTGGCCCAGCTCCACCTGCCAGGTCACCGAACTAAGAATCGCGGTGCCGCCCCGGATAACGGAGACATCCTGGAAATCAATCAACAAGTCCTCGCGTTGCTCATTCACAGTGACCATTGTGGCACAGGTTGGGGTGGCGAGGGTGGTCGCACATGGTTGGTGCTGCGGGGTCGATGAGGTTAGTGCTGCCAGGCTGACACCGCACATTGGCCGCGTACATCTGGTTCCCGCGTATTTGGTTCCGCAGGGCGTTTTCCTCTGGCACACGCCCTGCCTGCCCCACCCCGCTGGGGGCAGGCGGGGCGTGGGGCGGCAGAGGAGCCCGAGGGACAGGGAAACAGAAGCTAAAACAGAGCGCTGGCCAAGCGCGTGCGTGCGGCGGCCACCGCGCCATCGGCCGGTTCAAAGAGGCCAAAGAGTTCCAGCAAACGAGCCTTGGCTTCTTCCTTACGCTCCGTGCTCAGTAGGGATAACAACAGATCAAAGGCTTCCTCAGCATGGCCCGCCAGGGCTTTCTGGTCCGCCCGAGCCAGGGCGTCTTGCTCTTGTCCTTCCTTCTCGCTCGCCGCCCGTACCCTTGCGATGAGGTCACGGTAGGCGGCGGCGCGGGAGGCCTGGCTACCCTGCGCTTTTTGAGGTTGCGCGCTCTGGGTACCCTTCACGCCGCCCTGCGCACCCCCCTGAGCCAGCGCCGCAAAAATCTGCTCGGCCTGCTCCCACTGGCCCTGCGCGGCTACAGCGATGGCGTAATCGAGTTCGCTCATCTCCCCCTGCTCTGGTGCCTCCCCTTCGATCTCCGAGGAAAGCCCGCTGAGCTGTCCACCCACTTGCGCCACCAGGGCGTCGGTCCATTGCTTGAGCGCCTCAAAGGGCTGCCCGCCCTCAAAGGAGGTAATGGGCCTGCCGGCAGCCACCGCCACCACGGTGGGCAACCCCTGAATACCAAAGGCCTGAGCTACCTCCGGGGCGCGGTCAGCATCCACATATCCCACCAGGAAGGCCCGTTGGGACTGCTGAGCCAAGGCCTCTAAATCCGCCTTCAACTGCTCCGAATCCGGGCTGCGCGGGGTGCCCACGAGCACCACCACGGGAACCTGGGTGGATCGGTGCAGCACCGCAGCTTCTAGATTGGCGGCGGTAATCTCGGCGAGCGCCGGAATCTCACCCGCCGGGGTATCGCGGGCCTCCGCCTGGGTCTTGACCTGACTGAGGTCCACCGCGCCATACATAAATCTATCGGGAGCCGTCATTTAGCCCTCTCCTTTCAATCTCTTCTCCACGGATTGCACCTGGCCCGTGATCTGATTGCTATGACCAGGGCGTAATATCGGCCTTCAACACCAGAGACACCCTGGGAGAAACCCGCAGCACCGCATCCGTGGCCTCCTTAACCACCGCCATCACCTCATCCCATTCCCCCTCAACCAGGGTGAACATGGCATTGGTTTCATTGGGCAACCCCGAGGCCCGCACCACCCGCACGGCCTCCGCCACCGCATCGGCCATCTCGGCATCTCGTCCGGGGGTCTGCGTGGGAGCCACAGAAAAGGCTACGATCATGCGGCCCACTCTACCGCTTATCGACGCCCCGCCTCCCGCACCTCTCACGCCCGCCTCAGGCTCAGCATTAACCAGTCAGCGGAAGCGCGCAAAGCAAGAGCGATGCCAGTGGCGGCGTTCCTGCGCTCCCTCGTCCTCCCGCCAGGCCACCACGTGCGCCGTCCTCACGGGAATCACCTGGTGGCACCCTGGGCAGCGATATTCCTTCAAGGCCCGCTCCGCCGTAATAGTGCGCACCATGTAACCACCCTCGGCTCGCGTCTCCCATATCCCACCCAGCGGGCGGTGGGAGCTGCGGTGTTCGGGGCGGCGTCGTCTAGGCACTAGAAAAGCCGCAATTCATCGCTTTCAATGCCGCGCAGCGCCTGGTAATCCAGCACCACGCAGCGAATCCCGCGGTCCTCCGCCAGGGTTCGGGCCTGGGGCTTGATCTCCTGCGCCGCAAAGACTCCGCGTACGGGGGCCAGCAGGGAATCACGATTGAGCAATTCCAGGTAGCGGCTTAGCTGCTCCACGCCGTCAATGCCGCCGCGCCGTTTGATCTCCACCGCCACGGTGGCTTGGGATTCATCGCAGCACAGAATATCCACCGGGCCAATGGCCGTGGGATATTCACGGCGAATCAGGCTATACCCCTCCCCCAAGGTATTAATGTGCTCGGCGAGGAGTTCCTGGAGGTGCGCCTCCACTCCATCCTTGACCAAGCCGGGGTCCTCCCCCAGCTCAAAGGCGGCCTCGTGATGAATCTTCTCGATGGTGATGCGCAGTTGCTCCCCCTTGGAGTTCTCCACGATCCACAGGCGCGCACCCGTTTCTTCCCCGTCCTCCCCTTCAATGGGCATATCGCTCAGGGTGCACGGCGGGGTCATCCAGTTCAGCGGCTTATAGGCGCGATCGTCAGCATGCACGCTCACGGAACCATCCGCCTTCACGAGCAGGAGTCGATCCGCCAGGGGAAGGTGAGCATCCAGGCGGCCAACGTAGTCTACCGAGCAATGAGCGATCACTAAACGCATGGCTCCAACCCTATCCGAGAGGCTTAACGACGCCGCAGGTGGGTAATGCGGCGCTTAAGCATCCGGTAATCAGGGCGCTCCTGGCGCGCGTCGGGAGCCGATTCCAGCCAGGCCCGCAGGGCCATCTCCGTGCGAAGATCCACCGCTATTTCCCAGGATTCATTGCCGTGCTTGAGTTCGAGCACCCGCATCCCCTCGGCCATAAAAGAAGCCTCGCGCGCGCTGAGATCGCGCTGCGAGGCAAGGCTGAGAGCTTGACGGTCAAAGATCGTGTCCGCCACCGGGGCCAGGGAACGCAGCTTGTAATACCGCAGCTCCTCACCCTCATAACGAACAAGCCCATGACGCCAACCATGCGTTCCCGTGGCGGGGAGACGCCGGAGAATCACGGTGGTGCCACGGGAGCGGAGACCAAAGAAACGCCAGGCCGCTAAGCACCCCACGCCGCCGACGAGAACCACGACCAACCACAGGGCGATAGAATCCACGCGGTACACACCTCTTTTCCCGCCATAACCAGCAAATATAATGAGGTGAATTGTACTAAAAAGCCCTCCCGCGGGCGAACCGCAGAAGGGCTTTTTAATGAGAAGGTGTGAAGAGGCTATGCCTGGGCCAAGCGACGCTGCGCCTTCAGCGCGGCCTCCGCTCGACTGCGCACGAGTTCATCCTGCGCACCCAGCTCTGCCTCCGCGGCGGCGCTATCCACCTCGGTGGCCCACACCGCGTAATCGGCAAGGATAATGACCTTTTCCGCCGATACGGAGAGGAAGCCACCCTGGACAGCGGCCACGAGGCGATCACCTTCCACGGGGCGGATGGTGACCACGCCGTTCTCGACCAGCTGGCCGAGCATCGGCTCATGGCCGGGAAGCACGCCGATCTCACCCTCGGTGGTCTCAGCCGTCACGATGGTGGCCGAACCGGCCCACAGCATCTTCTCCACAGAGACCAGTTCTACGGTGATGTCAGCCATGACTCTCCTACTTCTCGGTCAGCTTCTTGTAAGCGGCCTCGACGTCCTCAAGACCACCCAGGTTGCTGAATGCCTGCTCCGGATAAGCGTCAAACTCACCGTTGCAGATGCGCTCGAAGGCGTCGATCGTCTCGGTCAGCGGGACGTAGGAACCCGGATCGCCGGTGAACTTCTGGGCCACAAAGAAGTTCTGGCCCAGGAAGCGCTGGATGCGGCGGGCACGCTGCACCGTGATCTTATCTTCCTCGGAGAGCTCGTCCATACCCAGAATGGCGATAATATCCTGCAATTCCTTATTCTTCTGCAAGATATTAATGACGCGCTGAGCCACCTCGTAGTGACGCTCACCCACGATGGAGGGCTCCAGAATACGAGAGGTGGAGGTCAGCGGGTTCACGGCCGGGTAAATACCCTTGGACGCGATGGAACGGTCAAGCTCCGTGGTGGCGTCCAGGTGGGCGAAGGTGGTGGCCGGAGCGGGGTCGGTGTAGTCGTCCGCAGGCACGTACACGGCCTGGAGCGAGGTAATCGACTTACCCTTGGTGGAGGTAATGCGCTCCTGGAGCACACCCATCTCATCGGCCAGGGTGGGCTGGTAACCCACGGCGGAGGGCATACGGCCCAGCAGCGTGGACACCTCGGAACCGGCCTGGGTGAAGCGGAAGATGTTGTCGATGAAGAGCAGCACGTCCTGGTGCTGAACATCGCGGAAGTACTCCGCCATCGTCAGACCGGACAGGGCCACGCGCATACGGACTCCCGGCGGCTCGTCCATCTGGCCGAACACGAGGGCCGTATCCTGAAGCACACCCATCTCCTCCATTTCCAGGAAGAGGTCGGTGCCCTCACGGGTACGCTCACCCACACCGGCGAACACGGAGGTACCGGAGAACTCGCGGGCGATACGGGTAATCATCTCCTGGATGAGCACCGTCTTGCCCACACCGGCACCGCCGAAGAGGCCGATCTTACCGCCCTTCACGTACGGGGTCAGCAGGTCAATAACCTTGATGCCCGTTTCCAGGATCTCGGTCTTGCCCTCCAACTGATCGAAGGGGGGCGGATCGCGGTGGATACCCCAACGCTCCACATCGGCATCGTTGTTGATCTCCGGTGCGTCCAGGCAATCGCCCAGTGCGTTGAACACGTGGCCCTTGATCACGTCGCCCACCGGCACGGAGATCGGCCGACCGCTATCGACGACCTCCGCACCACGGATGAGACCGTCGGTGGGGGCCATAGCGATGGTGCGCACGAGGTTATCGCCCAGGTGCTGAGCGACCTCCAGGGTGATGGTCTTAGCAACTGCTTCGAGGGTAACCTCGACCGTCAGCGCGTTGTACAACGCCGGGAGTTCGCCGCGTGGAAACTCCACATCGACGACAGCACCGATGACGCGCACAACACGGCCGGCGGTAGTCGCCTGCTGTGCATTGTGCTCATTGAGAGCTGTACTCATAATTAGTCACTTTCTCCGCTTTCGGCGAGCGCGCCAGCGCCACCGACGATCTCTGTGATTTCCTGGGTAATCTGCGCCTGGCGAGCCTGGTTGGCAACGCGGGAAAGATCGTTGACCAACGCGGTGGCGTTATCAGTAGCAGACTTCATGGCGGTACGGCGCGAGGCCGATTCCGCAGCGGCTGCTTCGAGGAAAATCGAAAACAGGCTGCGCGAGACGTACTTGGGCAGCAACGCCTCCAACAGGGTGTCTGGATCCGGCTCGAACTCGTAATCCGGCTCGGCCGTTCCTGCCGAGGAAAGCATGTCCTCGCCCTGCTCGATCGGAACATCCTCAAAAACCGGCTCGATGGGTAGCAACTGGTGAGCACGCGCCGTCTGCGTCAGCATGGACACAAACTCGGTGTACACCACGTGTACCTGGTCAAAGCCGTGAATGTCGGATACTCCCTCACGGCCCTTGACCTCGCCCATGGAACCGGCCAAGAATCCCTCCACGATGTGCCGACGCACATCGTGAGTGGCGTCCCAGCTGGGGTCCTGGGAGAACCCTGCCCACGATCCTGCAACGGGCTCGTCGCGGAACTCGTAGTAGCCGATGCCCTTGGTACCGGTCACAAAGCGCACAACCTCGTAACCGCTATCCTCCAGCATGCGGGTCAGCTCGGCGGCCTTCTTGAGCACGTTGTGGTTATAACCACCACACATGCCGCGATCCGAGGTCACCACCAGGACGGCCGCAACCTTGCCGTTTTCACGCTTGCGGAGCATCGGGTGATCGAGCGAGCTCGCCGCGGCAAGCCGCTCCACCACGCTTTGAATCTCCGTCGCATACGGCGCGGCGGCCTGCACGCGGCCCTGCGCCTTGGTGATGCGCGAGGTAGCGATCAGCTCCTGGGCCTTGGTGATCTTCTTGGTGGAATTAACGGACCGAATACGGTCGCGCAGTTCTCGAAGATTAGCCATGGAACACCCTCCTCCCTTCTTGCTTGATGACGGTCATCGTAATCGGAATCATCTCCGTTTACTTACGCCGTCGTGGAGCGGGAGACGTTGAGCTGATTCTTCTTCACCTCGGAAGAATCCAGGGCGTCAACCTCGGGCTCGTTGATAACGGGCGTGCCGTCGCTGGTGCGGAAGGAAGCGGTGAAGTCCTGAGCCGCCGCGAGCAGCGTCTGCTTGGACTCATCGCTCAGCGCCGCACCGCCGTTGATCTGGTCAAAGACCTGCGGGGCATTGGCCTGGAGGTACTCCTGAAGCTCCGCCTCGAAGCGGCGCACATCGGCCACCGGAACGACGTCAAAGACGCCTTCACCGGCCAGCCAGATGGAAACCATCTGGTATTCCACCGGCTGCGGGGAGCTCTCCGGCTGCTTCAACAGCTCCACCAGTCGCTGACCACGCTCAAGCTGCGCCTTGGAGGCAGCATCGAGGTCAGAGGCGAAGGTGGCAAAGGCCTCCAGGTCGCGGTAAGCCGCGAGATCCAGACGCAGCGAGCCGGCAACCTTCTTCATGCCCTTGGTCTGAGCCGCACCACCCACGCGGGACACGGACACACCGACGTTAATAGCCGGGCGCACACCCTGGTTGAACAGATCGGATTCCAGGAACACCTGACCATCGGTAATGGAGATCACGTTGGTCGGGATGAAGGCGGACACGTCGTTCGCCTTGGTCTCGATGATCGGCAGAGCCGTCATGGAGCCAGCACCCATCTCATCGGAGAGCTTCGCAGCGCGCTCCAGGAGGCGAGAGTGCAGGTAGAACACGTCGCCGGGGTAAGCCTCGCGTCCCGGAGGACGACGCAGCAGCAGGGAGATGGCGCGGTACGCCTCGGCCTGCTTGGTCAGATCATCGTAAATCACCAGAACGTGATTGCCCTGATACATCCAGTGCTGGCCCAGGGCCGCACCGGCGAAGGGGGCGAGCCACTTGAAGCCGGCGGCGTCGGAAGCCGGAGCAGCCACGATGGTGGTGTACTCCAGGGCGCCCTTCTCTTCCAGGGTGCGGCGCACGGCGGCAATCGTGGAGCCCTTCTGCCCCACGGCCACGTAGATGCAGCGCACCTGCTTGTTCTTATCGCCGGACTCCCAGTTGGCCTTCTGGTTCAAGATGGTGTCAATGCAGACGGCCGTCTTGCCCGTCTTACGGTCACCAATAATCAGCTGACGCTGACCGCGGCCGATCGGCGTCATCGCGTCGATGGCCTTAATACCGGTCTGCATCGGCTCCTCCACGGGCTGACGTTGCAGCACCGTGGGGGCCTGAAGTTCCAGCACGCGGTTTTCCTCGGCGTTAATGGCGCCGAGGCCGTCGATGGGGTGCCCCAGGGGGTTGATTACGCGGCCGAGGAACTCGTCACCGACCGGAATGGACAGGACCTCGCCGGTCCTCGTGACCTCGTCGCCCTCCTTGAGGGACTCGAAGTTACCCAGAACCACTACGCCGATGGAATCGGTTTCGAGGTTCTGCGCGACGCCAATCACGCCGCCGGGGAACTCAAGCAGCTCATTGGTCATCGCGGAAGGCAGGCCCGAAACCTGGGCAATGCCGTCAGCGGTGGAAATGACCACGCCGACCTCCTCACGGGAGGCCTCCGCGGAGAAGCTCGAGGTGTAGTTCGCTATCGCGCTACGAATCTCATCGGAGGAGATCGTCAGCTCCGCCATGTTCTTCCTGCTCTCGGTTGAATCGTGCAAATCGTCAATTTTCTCTGATCCTAGGCCAGCTGGGCGCGCAGCCTGCGGATCTTGCCAGCGGTAGAGCCATCAATGCGCTCATCGCCCACCCGGATAATCATGCCGCCGAGGAGGGATTCATCCACCTCAGCAAACACGTCCATCTCGTTGCCGTAAATGCGTCCCAGCTTCTGGGCGAGCGCCTGCTGCTGCTCCGCGCTCAGCGGGCCAGCCGACGTCACCTTGGCCACCACGCGGCCGCGCAGCTGCGCAGCCTCAGAGGCCAAAGCCGCAATATCGTCAATCGGGTTATGCTCCGGGCGGCCGATCACCTGAAGCGCCAGCGCCTCGGTGTACTTGCTCACCTTCCCGTAGAGCACGTTGGCCAGCAATCCGCGCTTTCGGGAACGCGCCACGGCGCGCTCCGAGAGCAGCTGCGTCAATTCCGGGTGGCGTTCCAGGAGACGGCTGAGCTCAAAGAGCTCGCCCTCCACCTGTTCCAGCGTGCCTTCGATCTCCGCGCCCCGCAGCAATGCCCTGCGGCCCAAGACCACCAGACCCGTGCGAAACTCACGCGGGGTAGACCAGCGTGCTCCGGCTGCGTCCTTGAGCACCGTCATCGTGGCCTCAGCAACCTTGCCCTGAAAAACGTCGTTCATCAGGCCTTGGCGCTGCTCAGGGGTAGAGGAAGCCTCCGCCACCGCCACGCGCAGCCCACGGTTATCGTCAAGGAACTCAACGGTGTCAAAAAGCTCGGCACCCAGGGTTGCCGCCGTGACGACGGAACCAGAGATCTGCGTATCCAGGCTTCGTGCTACCTCTGCCAATGCTGTGCGGCTCGCTGCGTGCATATCGCTCACTTTCCTGCCGGGGCAACGGAATCGAGGTCCGCCAGGAAGGCGTCGATGGTGCCCGAACGCTTGGTGGACTCGGAAAGCTCGCCGCCGAGCAGCTTCTCAGCCAGGCTGATGGAGTTCTGCCCCATCTCCTGACGCAGCTCGGTAATCACCTGCTGGCGGGAAGCCTGAAGCTGCTTCTCGCCGGACTCGATGATGCGGTTGGATTCCTCCGTCGCCTGAGCCTTCAGCTCGGCTTCGATCTGCTTGCCGCGCTCGCGGGCCTGCTCGCGGATCTCCGCGGCCTCCGCACGGGCGTCGGAAAGCTGGGCGTTGTACTTCTCCAGAGCCGCCTTGGCTTCCGCCTGTGCGGCCTCAGCGCGCTGGATTCCACCTTGAATCCGGTCCTCGCGCTCGGTCAGAACCTCCTGGAACTTCGGAAGAACGAGCTTCCAAAAAAGCACCAGCACAACAATGAAGCAAACGGCGGACCAGAAGATGTCATACGGCATGGGCAGCATGGGGTTATTGCCCTCAGACATCGGCAATACGCCGTTGCCTTCCGCCGCCAGAACGCTTAAGACGTTCGTCATCTGTAAGTGACCCTTCGTTTCGTGGCTGACTTATTACAGGATGAAGCCGGCAACGAGGCCGATGAGGGCGAGGGCCTCGGTGAAGGCGATGCCCAGGAACATCGTGGTGCGCAGCTGACCGGCCATCTCGGGCTGGCGTGCCATGCCCTCCAGGGCCTTGCCCACGAGGATACCGATACCGATACCGGGGCCAATGGCGGCCAGGCCGTAGCCGATGGCACCGTAACCGGTGGCCTTAGCAGCTTCGTCAGCGGCAACGAGGATGATGTCTTGCATTTCTAGTCTTTCCCTTTCGTTTTGCCCGGCCCCAGCTGGTAATCCAAGGCATTTCTGTGGTCGGGCGAGAAGTGTGTGGGGTTAGGGCCGTCCCTGACCGGGACGATAAGGATCAGTGTTCATCTGCATGCAACGACAATTCGATATACAAGGCCGAGAGCAGAGCGAAGATATACGCCTGCAAGAAGATGACCAGTAGCTCGAAGAGCGTAAACGCGACGGCGGCAACGAGGGTCACAGCCGACATAGCCGTCCAACCATTGAACTGGAAGAAAAAGAAGTTCGTGGCGGAGAACAGCAGAACCAGAATCATGTGACCGGCCAGCATATTCGCCATGAGACGAATAGTGAGCGTGGCAGGACGCAGGATGAAGGTGGAGAAGAACTCGATCGGCACCACCAAAATGTGGAGGAGCGGAGGCAAGTTCGGGATCACCACGGAGGACTTCACAAACTTGAAGAATCCGTAGCGCTTCGCACCCGCGTAGATAAACACCACGTAACCCGCAACGGCCAACACCAGCGGCATGCCGATGCGAGCATTAGGCGAGACGTTGAGGCCCGGAATGACGGCGGGGAGGTTCATTGCGAAAACGAGGAAGAATACCGTGGCAATGAAGGGAAGGAAACGACGCCCTTCCTTCTTGCCCAGGATGTCCTCAGCAATGTGAATCCGCACGAAGTCCAGGCAGATCTCCGCAAAGTTCTGCAATCCAGACGGAACCAGCTTGGGGTTCCGCATGGCTATGACGAAAAAGAGTGCAACGATAGCCGCCATCAAAAGGCGGATGAACATCAGACGGTCTAGCGCGAACCAGTCGTTAGCGAAGCCGGTCAACCACATGTTGACGACATCGCCATCCTCATTCGCATGCCCCGGGAAGAATTCGTGATCCAGTGAAGGCGGGTGAAACTCGCCTTTAAAGGCCAAAGTTGTAACGCTCAGCGATCTCTCCCGTGTTCGGGCCGTGGGGAGACGAACTCCCACGGTGCGATGGACGTCTTACATGCTCACTGATTTCGCCGTGGACTCCGTCGCACGTCTACGACACGAAACCAGGGGTAGGACCTCGCATCCTTGAGCAGCCAAAAACCGCCTGGGAAACGATGGCCGGGTTACCCGCGCTACATCGTATCAGGTATGTGGGTAATTCACTTATCCGGCTTCACCCCCGTTATTGGGTGGTTTACAGAATCCCCCGGATCAGCGCAGGTATCCCCGGACCTTTCTGCCCCCACCCGATCCCCCTCTCCCCCCATGCTAGATTCCACCCGAGAATGCAGCGCCACCCAGGAATGGGGTTCCGCTCAAAAGTGAGATCCAGCTCAGGAGTCCGCCGCGGGAGGAGCAGCGGGAGTACTCGTGTACGTCACGCGCGAGGTGATAACCTCCCAGGTCTCACTAGCCAATACCACCACGAGCACCACTACCACGGTGACGAGCAAAGCCCAGCGATCGTAGAACTCCATATCGGAGATCGCCCACATCACCAGCATGGTCACCACCAGTTTCAGCAGCCATCCGCCCAGCACCACCGCCCCGGTCGTACTCGGAGAGGTCTTGGAGGTCAGGAGCACACTGAGCACCGTCATCAGCACGAAACTTCCCCCCAGCAACGCCCCGATGAGCACTCCCCACAGCCCCGGGCCTCCGGCCAGCCAACCCCACAGGGCCAAAGAGATCACGGTGATCGCCACCAGGGCCAGGCTTCCCAGGCGCAGGGCACGCAAGAGCGGGCGGCGCGGATCATCAAAGTTTTCTTCTTGCACATCACTCACGTCCGCCGAGTTTACCCACCTCGACGCCCCCTTTAATCCTCGGTATGCGAGCCAGCACAAGCCCCACCTTAAGAACCTGCACCAGAGCCGGTGTCCATGCCATCATGCAAGCCGTCAGCCACGGAGGCAGAGACGGAAACAGAAGAATCCTGCTCCCCCATCCCATCACGCCGCACCCCCGAGCGAACCCCTCCACGCTGCCCATAACGCCGCCGCCACCGCAACGGAATAAAGGTGATCCCCGCCGCCAGCAGCAGGGCCACCGCCGTGCCGATGAGCGCCACCCCCGCGGGTACGACAGAGAAGGACACCGCCCCAAAGGCCACCACGGAAACCCACAGGTAGAGCACCAATACCGTGCGGCGATGCGTGTGCCCCAGGGAGAGCAGCCGGTGGTGCAGGTGGAGCCTGTCAGCAGCGAAGGGCGATTGCCCCTTAGCCAGGCGGCGCACCACCGCCAGCACCAGGTCCAATACCGGCACGAATACCGCCGCAAGCACCACGATAAGAGGACTCATCAGGGCCACCACGTCCACCGCCCCATACAGGGACATATTGATCTTGCCCGAGGCCGAGGTGGAGGCCGCCGCTAAGAGCAGGCCGATGAGCATGGAGCCGGAATCCCCCATGAAGATGCGGGAGGGCTCAAAGTTATGCGGTAGAAATCCCGCACACATGCCCACCAGGCCCGCCGCAATAATCGCCGGCGGATATGCGGCCACGGTGCCCCCTTGGTCATGGAGCACGGTGAGCGAGAAAACCAGAATGGCCCCGCCCGCAATCATGCCCAGGCCCGCGGCGAGCCCATCGAGCCCATCGACGAAGTTCAGGGCGTTGATGAGCAGCACAGTGAGGAAGGTAGTCAAGACTACAGACTGGACTTGGTCGAGAACCACCGTGGTTCCCTCCCCCACGGGAAGATAAAGCAGAGTCCAGGAAAGGCCCAGCAGGCTCATCACCACCGCGCTCAGCGACTGGCCGATGAGCTTGGTCACGGCATCGAGCTCATAGAGATCATCGACGATTCCCACCAACACGATGGCGGCCCCGGCCCACACCACGGCATTCATCTCCGGGGTCACCGGCATGAAGCCACGGGTGAGCGCGGGCAGTTGATTGGCCACTAACACGGCGGAAAGGAAGCCGGTAAACATCGCCACCCCGCCCAAGCTCGGCGTGGGTTGCGTATGCACGTCGCGGGCGCGCACCTCGGCCACCCGCCCCGAGCGCAGCACGAGGGAGCGCACGGCCCCGGTGCTCAGAAAGGTCACCGCGGCGGCCACCAGGATCACCAGCCCCAACTCGCGCAGCGGCACTCCCTCCACGCCCACCCCCATCTAAGCGGTTCCCTCCGAGCCGCGTATCTCCGCCGCTCCAAGGCCCAGCACCTCGGCTATCGCCTCGGCGCTCACCGCACCTTCGCGCAGGATTTTCGGCGTGACTGCGGTGAGATCGACGATCGTCGAGGGCTCCCCCACCGTGGCCCGTCCGGCGTCAAGATAGGTTTCCACCGCATCGCCCAGTTGCCGTTGGGCCTCCTGGGCGGTGACGGGCGGTTGATGCCCGTGGAGATTGGCCGAGGAAACGGCCATCGGGCCAACCTCGCGCAGCAATTGCAGAGCCACGGGGTGATTCGGCATACGCAGCATCACGGAACCATGCGTATCGCCCAGGTTCCAGGGCAAAGAGGGAGCCTGCGGCACCACGAGGGAAAGTCCTCCAGGCCAAAAGGCCTCCACCAGCGTGCGCGCGGAATCGCTCAGGGAGGAGGTGAGCCCCGCGATGGTATCCCAGGAGCCCACCAGCACTGGCACCGGATAATCGGGGCCGCGCTTTTTTGCTGCCAAGAGAGCCGCCACGGCCTCGTTATTAAAGGCATCCGCTCCGATGCCATAGAGGGTATCCGTGGGCATGACCACGAGGTTGCCTGCCTTCGCGCTCTGGGCTGCGGAGGCAATCACCTGGGCACGAGTGCGGGCGTCCATACAACTAGCAATGGCCCCCATGAGGCTTCCCCTTTGGATTGACGGCAAATAGATCAGTTGTTGAGCTTACCCGCTATCACAAACCGATCCCTACCGGAGAGGTCGCGCAGAGGCTCTGGTGGGCTCATCAGAGGCAACCCCGCCACCAACTCCGCCACAGCCAGCGCCGTGGTGTCGTCGTGCTCAATGCCGAGTAATCCGCCTGGCCGCAGCAGCGCCGCGGCGGGGCCAACCAGGCGATTAATCACGCTCATGCCGTCCGCTCCGGCAAATACCGCCTCGTGTGGATCGTGATAAATCTCCGCCGGTAATCCCTCGGATTCCGGCACGTAAGGAGGATTACTCACCACCGCGTGTGCCTTTCCTGCCAGGTCAGCCAGCAGGGCGGGGTCGGTGGCGTCCCCCAGGCGCAGTTCCACGCCCAGGGGTTCAAGGTTGCGCCGCGCCCACGCGGCAGCCTCGGGGCTGCGCTCCACGGCAACCACCTGGGCGTCGCCACGCTGGTGCACGATATAGGCGGCCAGCGCGCCGGAACCGGTACACAAGTCGATCACCAGGGGCTTATCGACGCCGCGCAGCCCCCGCACCGCCCAATCCGCCAGCACCTCGGTTTCCGGGCGTGGAATGAACACCCCCGGCCCCACGGCCAGGCTCAGCGGGCCGAAGGCGGCCTGGCCCAGGATGTATTGCAATGGCTCGCGGCGGGCGCGGCGCTCCACCAGCTCCCAATAACCGGGAGGGGTCTCGGCTGCCCGCAGGGTGACCTCCAAGGGGGAGCACCCCAGCAGATGCGCGGCGAGTTCCCGCGCATCCACCTCCGGGCTTTCCACCCCCGCTCCCGCCAATATCTCGCGGGCGCGGGCGATGTCCTCGCGCAGGGTCATTCTGGCTCTAGGCGCTCGGCGCGCTCGGCGGCCTGCAAGGCGGTGAAGAGATCGTCGAGGTTGCCGTCGAGCACCTGATCCAGGTTATTGGCCTTGAAGCCAATGCGGTGATCGGAGATGCGGTTTTCCGGCCAATTATAGGTGCGGATGCGCTCGGAGCGATCCATCGTGCGCACCTGCTTGGCGCGACCCTCGGCGGCCTGGGCCTCGGCCTCATCCTCCTTGAGCTGCTGCAAACGCGCGGCCAGCACCTGCATGGCGCGGGCCTTGTTTTGAATCTGCGAGCGCTCCTTCTGACAGGTCACCACCAGCCCCGTGGGCAGGTGGGTGATGCGCACGGCGGAGTCGGTGGTATTCACACCCTGGCCGCCCTTGCCGGAGGAACGATAGACGTCCACGCGGATGTCCTTATCGTCGATCTCCACCTGCTCCACCTCGTCGGGTTCGGGGTAGACCAGCACGCCCGCGGCGGAGGTCTGGATACGCCCCTGGGACTCGGTGACAGGAACGCGCTGCACGCGGTGCACGCCGCCCTCGAACTTGAATACGCTCCACGCGCCATCGCGGGAGGGGTTCTTAGCACGGATAGACAAGGTCATGTCCTTGACTCCGCCGAGGTCGGACTCCGCAAGCCCCAGAATCTCGTAGGTGAACTCGTGCTTGTCCGCGTACTTCTCGTACATGCGCACCAGGTCACCCGCGAAGAGCGCGGCCTCCTCGCCACCCGCACCGGCCTTAATCTCCATGATGATGTCATCTCCATCGTGGGGGTCGCGCGGTGCAAGGAGATCGGCAAGTTTTTCCTCCAACTCCACCGCACTGGCCTCTAGGCGCTCGGCCTCGGCGGCGAACTCTCGGTCCTCCCGCGCCATCTCGCGGGCGTCCTCCAAGTCTGCGCGCACCTGCTCTAGGTCGGTGGCCACCTTCACGATGGGTTGAAGCTGGGTATAGCGCTTGGAGAGCTTACGGAACTGCGCCTGATCCCCAATCACCTCGGGATCGGCCATCTGCGCCTCGATGCCCTGGTACTCGGAGAGCACATCATCGACGGCTGAAACCTGATCCGCCATCTTAGGAATAATCCTCCTCTTCATCGCGCGCGGCCATCGGTGCAGAGGAAGCCACCTGCATGAGGAACTCGCCGTTATTCTTCGTCTTTTTCAGCTGCTTCATCAACAGGTCAATGGCCTGCTGGTTATCCAGTGCCGCCAGAATACGCCGCAACTTGTGCACCAGGCGGGCCTCCTCCGGGGCGAGCAGAAGCTCGTCCTTGCGGGTGCCCGAGGGGCCCACGTCCACAGCGGGGAATACCCGACGCTCGGAAATCTTGCGGTCCAGTTTCAGCTCCGCGTTGCCGGTGCCCTTGAACTCCTCGAAGATCACGGTGTCACCCGCCGAGCCCGTCTCCACCATCGCGGTGGCGATGATGGTGAGGCTGCCGCCATTTTCGATATTGCGGGCGGCACCCAGGAAGCGCTTGGGCGGATAGAGCGCGTTGGAATCCACACCACCGGAGAGGATACGGCCCGAGGCCGGGGAGGAATTGTTATAGGCGCGGCCCAGGCGGGTGATGGAATCCAGCAGCACCACCACATCGCGGCCCTGCTCCACCAGGCGCTTGGCGCGCTCGATGGCCAGCTCGGCCACGGCGGTGTGCTCGCTCGGGGGACGATCGAAGGTAGAGGCGATGACCTCGCCGTTCACGGAGCGCTGCATGTCCGTGACCTCCTCCGGGCGCTCGTCCACCAGCACCACCATGAGGTAACACTCGGGGTTATTGGTGGAAATCGCGTTGGCCACGTTTTGCAGAATCGTGGTCTTACCGGCCTTGGGCGGGGAAACGATGAGCGCGCGCTGCCCCTTACCGATGGGCATAATCAGATCAATCACGCGGGTGGTGAGGATCTTCTGCTCCGTCTCCAGGCGCAGGCGCTGGTTGGGATACAGCGGGGTGAGCTTGGCAAAGTTGGGGCGCTGGCGGGCCTCGTCCACGGTCATGCCGTTGACGGTGTCCACCCGCACCAGGTTGTTGTACTTCTGCTTGTTGCGCCCGTGCCCCCTGGTCTGAGTCTGGCCCTGCTTGACCTGCCCCACGATGGCGTCGCCACCGCGCAGCCCGCACTTGCGGATGAGCTGGCTGCTCACGTACACGTCCGCGGAGGAGGGGTGATAGCCGGTGGTGCGCAGGAAGGCCACGTTGTTATCCACGACGTCGAGGATGCCCGCCACCTGCTCCAATTCCTCGGGTAGCAGCGGCTCGTTGTGCTCGCGGCCCCCCTCGTGATTGCGGCCCCGGCGATTATTGCGCCGATTATTACGGCGGTTTCCACGCCCGCCACGGTGCTCCCTGTTATCGCGGTATTCCCCCTCGCGCTCGCCGCCGTCTCTCCCCTTCTCCGCAGCCCGATCGGTGGCCCGATCTGCGCTCTTATCGGAGTTCTCGGCGGTGCGTTCGGCGTTTCCCTCCTCGCGGTGCTGTTGCCGGGCGCGGTTGCGCCGTGCCCGGCGCGCGGCGGAACGGGATTCGTAGTGGTTGCTATCGGAGTTTTCTCGCTCCTGCTCCCCCGCTCCCGTTGCCCGCTCCGAGGCGTCGTGAGCCCGCTCCTGTGTGTTCTGCTCCGCCAATGCCTCTGGCTCCTTGACCGATGTTTTCTTGGGCGTGCTACGGGGAGTGCCGTGCGGCCCACGGCCTTGAATTGCATCAATCAGCTCGGATTTGCGCAGTCCCGAGATTCCTTTGAGTCCCCTCTGCGCAGCTAATGCCCGGAGTTCGGGAATACGTAAGGCCGCCAAGTTTTGCTCGGAGCCGCCCTGTGGGGCGGCGTTCTCCGGTGTGGTCACAGATGTCCTTTCATCGCTTGACCGGAAGTGAGGGGAGAAAGCGGGGGCAGATGGTGCCCGGAGGCGTTTCTCCATAATCTATTTCAGGGCGACGCCGCTCACCCCGCAGTGCGTGTGGGGAGCAGGCCGTACCAGCATGGGGTTCTCGCAGGAATACAAAAACTACGAGCCCTCGTGGAAACACACAATTCCGTGCGACTTCGTCCCTCCGAACGGCACTCGGAATTGATCCAGAATCAGTGTAACTCATAAAGCACGCCGCGATGTACCCGCCTCGTGCGCACCTCCCGGTTAGAGTAGACCTCATGCAGTCCACGATGCAGGACATTCCGCTGTCCCTCGCCAGTATTCTTTCCTACGGTGCCTCCGTGCACGGGGATACCAAGGTGACTACCTGGGAGGACGGCCAGGCTCACTCCACCACCTTTGCCGAGGTGGGGGCGCGAGCGGCGGCGCTGGCGCACGCTTTGCATGATGACCTCGGCATCACCGGGGATCAGCGGGTGGGGACCTTTATGGATAATTGCGCCGAGCATCTAGAAACAATCCTTGCCGTTCCCGCTATGGGCGCGGTCATTACTCCCCTCAATAAGAATCTGATGAGCGCGCAGATTCAGCACATCGTTAATCACGCGGAGGTGGAGGTCATCGTGGCCGATCCGCACCTGGCCTCTCCCCTGAGCGAGGTCCTAGCGGCCTGCCCGAGCGTGCGTGCGGTGCTCTTTACCGGGCTGGGACCCCTGCCGGACCACGGCCTGCCAGCCACGGTAGAGGTTCACTCCTACGAGGCGCTTCTCGACGGCCGCTCCACCGTCTACGAGTGGCCCACCCTCGACGAGACCACGGCGGCGGCCCTGTGTTATTCCACCGGCACCACCGGCCCGGCCAAACCCGTGGCCTATTCCCACCGCTCGATGTACCTCATGTCGATGGAACTGCGCACCACGGATTCCTTTGCTATCACCGAGGGAGAATCCTTCCTGTGCTGCGTGCCCATCTTCCACGTGCTCAGCTGGGGAGTCCCCTACGCCGCCTTCATGGCCGGTACCCCCTTGATATTCCCCGGCTCCGATCTCTCCCCGGCCACCTTGGCGGATCTCATCGCCACCACGCACCCCCGCGTAGCCCACGGGGTGCCTACCGTGTGGATGCAGCTCATCGTGCATTACCTGCACCACCCGCCGGAGCGCATGTCCCTGGTGGAAATCTATGTGGGCGGCTCCCCCGCCCCGCCCATCCTCATCCGCATGTGGGAGGAACGCTACGGCGTGGACGTGATTCACGTGTGGGGCATGACGGAGACCTCCACCGTGGGTACCGTGGCCCGCCCTCCCGCAGGAGTATCGGGCGAGGCCCGCTGGACCTACCGAATCAGCCAGGGGCGTTTTCCCGCGGCCTTGGAATATCGCGTGGTCAATGATGGCAAGGTGGTCTCCTCCACCGATCGCAACCAGGGCGAGATTCAGGTGCGCGGCAACCTCGTGGCCGATCACTACTACGACCCCGCAGGTGAGCAACCCCCCGAGCAGTTCACCGCCGATGGCTGGCTGCGCACAGGCGATGTCGGCTCCGTGACCTCGGACGGTTACCTCACCATCCACGACCGCGCCCGCGACGTGATTCGCTCCGGAGGGGAATGGATTTACTCCGCCCTCCTAGAAAATCTGGTGATGGAGGCCCCCGAGGTAGTGGAGGCCGCCGTGATCGGATACCCCGATAAAAAATGGGGTGAACGCCCCCTGGTGGTCACCGTGCTGCACGCCGATTCCGAGCCCTCCGAGGACACCGCGATCCTGCTGCGGGAGCGCCTACGCACCACAATTCCCCATTGGATGCTCCCCGAATACTGGACCTTCGTAAAGAGCATTGATAAGACCTCCGTGAATAAGTTTGATAAAAAAGACCTACGCAAACATCTCGCCGCGGGCGAGTTTGAGGTTATTGCCCTCCCCGGGCCCAGCCACAAACCCGATACCAAGTAATTTCCGCTCCGAGACTATTGGCGGTTACAATGACGTATCCGTATCAACACTGCCCCCGTACCCAAGGAGTGTTCCGTGCCCCAGGCATCGCAACAAACCCCTCGCGCTGCCACTGAGTTCTTCCCCGAGGCCCTCGCCCTGAGCCCCAAGCAGAACTTGGTGCTCACCACCCTGCGCGAGTTTCCCGAGGGAGCCAGCGCCACGCAGCTCGCTGAGCGCCTGGGGATGCACGCCAATACGGTGCGCGGCCACTTAGAAGAACTCATCGCCCAGCAGGCGGTAAGCCAGCACAACGCCCCGGTCAAGGGGCGCGGCCGCCCCACCCTGCTTTACCAGGTGCGCGTAGCCGATACCCGCGCCGTGGCCCAGGAATACATCACCATGATCCGCCACCTGGCCGGAGCAATCAAGCCCGAGCAGGCCCGCGAGGTGGGCCGCCTGTGGGCTCGTTCCGAGGGAACGGGGACAGTGACCGAGCTGATCGAAAAGCTCCGCGGCCTGGGCTTCGATCCCTCCCTGCGCGAGGACGGCACCGCCCTCGACCTGCGCGCCTGCCCCTTCATCCAGGACTCCACGCTGCCGCACCCCTCCGTCTGCGGAATGCACGAGGGCTTCTTCCAGGAGTTCCTTGAGGCCCCCAAGGACGCCACCATGCTCTCCTTGCAGGCCAACTGTGCCTGCACTGTTACTCTCGACGCCGCGAAGTAGCGCTCTAGCACTATCTAAAGCTCAGGTGCTCCGGGCTGGGCATGTGTATCGGCTCGTCTCTCACTGGGGCTACCTCAAGCTCAATGAGTTCATCGGCGTGAAGATGGAGCAGCACCATCGCGTGCTGGGCCGTATCGTGCGCGCCCAAAACCGTCTGAGAGCCTCCCTCTGTGGAAGAAAACCTCATAGAGGGGCAGATGCCACAACCGCATTGTTCGATCACGGTGCTAGCGCGCGAGGCAGCCAGCCACAGACGGCGCTGCTCCGGGCCAGGCTGAGGGCCTTGCTCCGCAAAAGCCCAGAGAATCATGGCTTCGAGCACCCGCCTTTCTGCGGGTTCAAGCTCCCTACTGACCATTCACCTGTGTTTCCGGCCGCCCCGCCACCTCAAGTTCCAGCACCCTCAGCCCGGCGGCCTTGGCCTCCGCCAGAATCTCCGGGTCCACCGGCTCGCTGTGCAGCACCATCACCGTGGGGCCTGCTCCGGAAAGATAGGCGGCATAGCCGCGGTTGCGCAGTCGGTTCACCCATTCGGCGGTCACCGGAAGCACATCGGCGCGATAGGGCTGGTGCAGGCGATCGCGGGTGCCCTCCCACAGGAGTTCCGGGTGCGTTTGCAGCGCCACGGTGAGTACGGCGGTGCGCGAGACGTTAAAGCGGGCGTCGATATGCGTGACGTGGCTGGGCAGCACGCGGCGAATGGCCTCAGTGGAGGCGTGGAAGTCCGGTACCAGGGCGGTGGCCTTAATCCCCTCATGCACCGGGATACTCACGGCGCGATAGGCGGGCTTGGAGCGGCCATCAATGGGAATCTCCGTCCAGGAGACCACGGCGGCACCCAGTACGGAGGCCCCGGCGTTATCCGGGTGTCCCTCAAAGGAAGAGGCCAACTGCACCAGCTGGGCATCATCGAGGGGGGAACCGGCCAGGGCGTTAGCGGCCAGCACCCCGCCCACCGCGGCGGCGGCCGAGGAACCCAGGCCACGCGATTGCGGGATGACGTTGGTGCACACCAGCCGCAGGCCGGGAGCGGTGACGTCGGCGGCATTCAAGCCCGCGCGCAGGGCCTTCACCACGAGGTTGGAGGAATCCCTGGGGAGGTCGTTTTCCCCCTCGCCGTGGATATGCACCTCTAGGCCGGAGGGAATCACCTCCACTTCCAGGGTGTCGTAGATGCTCACGGCCAGGCCCAGGGTGTCAAAACCCGGCCCAAGATTGGCCGTGGACCCCGGCACCCGCACCTTAACGCGGCGGCCTACCTCTAATTCCGTGCTCATGTGTGCTCCTTATTCTGCCAGTCGGATCACGCTATTGATCGCCAGGACGTCCTCAAAGGCCTCCAACTCCTTGACCGTGGTGGCGAGGTCCCCCTCGGAGGCCGTGTGGGTAAAGAGAATGAGGCGCGCGCCCTCTTCGGCCTCCTCCTGGCGCACGGTGCGCAGGGAGATACCGTGCTTGGCGCAGATAGCGGAGAGTTCCGCGAGCACTCCGGCCCGATCCCGCACGCGCATGTTGATGTAGTAGCGGGTGGGCACCACGGAGAAGTCCGCCAGCGGCAGACTCGCGTAGGTATTCTCCTCCGGAGCGCGCCCGCCGTGAACCTTGTTGCGGGCCGCGCCCACCAGATCGCCCAGCACCGCAGAGGCCGTGGGGTTACCGCCCGCGCCATTGCCGTAGAACATCAGGCGCCCGGCGGCCTCGGCCTCCACGAATACCGCGTTATAGGAACCGCTCACGCTGGCCAGGGGGTGATCGCGGCGCACGAGGGTGGGGTGCACGCGGGCGGAAACGGACTCCGTGCCCTCGGCGTCCGTGATGCGCTCGCACACGGCCAGCAACTTGATGGTGTAGCCGGCATTCTTGGCAGCCTCGATGTCATCGGCGGTAATGCCGGTAATGCCCTCGCAGTGCACATCGGAGAAGTTCACACGGGTATAAAAGCCCAGGGAAGCCAGGATGGCGGCCTTGGAGGCGGCGTCGTGACCCTCGACGTCCGCGGTGGGGTCGGCCTCCGCGTAGCCCAGGCGGGTGGCCTCGGCCAGCATGTTGTCGTAACTAGCCCCCGTGTTATCCATCGCGTCCAGGATAAAGTTGGTGGTGCCATTGACGATGCCGGAGATGCGCTCTACCTGATCGCCCGCCAACGAGCGGCGCAGCATACCCACCACTGGGATGGCGGCGGCCACGGCGGCCTCAAAGTACAGGTCCACCCCGGCCTTATCGGCAGCCTCGGCCAGCTCATCGGCGTGCGCGGCCACCAGGGCCTTATTGGCCGTGACCACGGACTTTCCGGCGTTCAGAGCGGCGAGCACCAGTTGGCGCGGGTAGTCGATGCCGCCGATGACCTCTACCACCACGTCTACGTCATCGCGGGCGATGAGTTCCATCGCGTCGTCGAAAAGCAATTCCTCCGGCACGGTGCGGCTGTGCTTGGTGGGGTTGGAGACCGCCACGCCGCGCAGCGCCAGCGGGCCGCCGATGCGATGGGCAAAGTCCTGGGCGTTTTCTTCCATGAGGCGGCGCACCTCTGATCCCACGGTGCCGTGGCCGAGAATGGCCACTCCTACCTCGCGTCCCTGTGCTTCCGGCTTGGCGGATACCTCACTGGTGGTGCTCATGGTTCTCCCAGAAAATTGTGACTTAGCCTTTCAGGCTAACTATAGCGACCCTGCGGGACGGGCAACAGACGCGCTCGGCCGCACCACACCGCCCACCGGCCTTATCCGCGCTCAGTCCCGGTCGCGCGGCCCGAATACAAGCCCGCGGGCGTGAAAATAATAGTTAGCGCCCCAACTCACGGCGCCGCTTGGCCGCGATGCGCAGGCGATCGCTGCGCTCCTTCTTTTCTTCCTCTTTCAGCTTCTCGAAGAGTTCTTCATCCTCATCGCCAAAGGAATAGATCATGCGCGCGCCTGCGGAGGCCACACCCGCTATCACAAACGCCACCCAGAGGTAATCCCAGTGGAAGACGAAGTGCCCCACGAGTAAGCCGGCGATGGCCGCGGTCCAAATAATGCCGTCCATCACCTTGACCTTGCGGCCGCGCTCTAGCACCAGGTCCAGTTCCTTTTGGGCGCTGGATTCCCCCGAGGCCGTCTCCTCTGCCTCTAATTCCGGCAAGTCGGAAAAGAGCACCGCCAGTTCCCCCTGGGTGCGCGCGGCCGCCGCTTGGCCCGTGCGCTCCTCGAACTCGGCGGCGTCGATAAAGCCGCGCACAAAGTGCTCCCCCAGGGCGTCGAGAGCCTCGCTGCGCTCCTTATCGCCCACCCGGATATTCTCAGCAGGATTAGCCATGCCTGAGATTATGCCAGTTTGCTTTTATTCGGCCTCAAGGGCCAGTAGATCCTCTACCGTTTCGCGCCGCAGCATTACCCGTGCCTTGCCCGAGGAAACCACGATGACCGGGGGGCGGCCAAAGGCGTTATAGCGGCTGGACATTGCGTAGCAATAGGCCCCGGTGGCGGGAATAGCCAGGATGTCTCCGGGCTCAATGTCGTTGGGGAAGTGGGCGTTTTCGATGAGAATATCGCCGGATTCGCAGTGCGAGCCCACCACGCGGCTCTCCACCGGGTCACCATCCACAAAGCGGGACACCACGCGGGCGTCGTACTGCGCACCGTAGAGGGCCGGGCGGATGTTATCGGACATTCCCCCGTCCACCGAGAGGTAGCGGCGCACGCGATCGTCCCCCACGTGAACGTCCTTGACGGTGCCCACCGTGTACACCGTCACCGTGGAGGGGCCCGCGATGGCGCGGCCCGGCTCCACCATCACGGTGGGCGTGGGCAGGGCCAGTTCCTCGGCTTGGGCGGCCACCTTGGCCAGGAGGTCCGCGGCCACGGCGGCGACGTCCAAGGGTTGTTCCTGGGCGAGGTAGGCGATGCCGTAGCCCCCGCCGAGATCGAGCGTGGAAAGCTGCTGGGCCAGGCCCTCGCGCCCACCGGGGTGTAGGGAACCCAACTCGGAGAGAATCGTACCGAGCAAGCCCAGCACCCGCTCGGCGGCCTGGGAGAATCCCTCGGCGTCAAAGACCTGCGAGCCCACGTGACAGTGCAGGCCCACCAGGCGCAGGTGCGGGTGCTCCAATACCTCGCGGGCGGCCTTCAACGCGGAACCGGAGGCCAGGGAGAACCCGAACTTCTGGTCCTCGTGTGCGGTGGCGATGAACTCGTGAGTATGGGCCTCAATACCGGGCTTGACGCGCACCAACACCGGCTGAACAACCCCGGCTTGCTCCGCCACCGCTCCCAGGCGCTCAATCTCCTGGAAGGAATCGAGCACGATGCGCCCCACACCGCGCTCTACGCAGCGGCGCAGGAACTCCACCGTCTTGTTATTGCCGTGGGCGGCGATACGCTCGGCCGGAAACTCCGCGGCCAAAGCGATCTGCAATTCATTATCCGAGGCCACATCCAGGCACAGGCCCTCCTCGTCCACCCAGCGCGCCACCGCGCGGGTGAGAAAGGCCTTGGCCGCGTAGTGCACGTGATCGGCCCCGCCGAAGGCCTCCGCCATCGTGCGGCATCGGCATCGAAAATCTGCCTCATCAATCACAAAGGCGGGGCTGCCATATTCCTCCACAATCTCCGGGAGCGGTACCCCAGCGATGGTGACCACACCATCCTCCTGGCGGCGCGCGTGGGTGGGCCACACGTGGCTGGGCAGCTCATTGAACGTATCGGCGTTCATGGATTCCTTTTGGCACTCACAGCGGGAGGGCCAGAAAAATCCGATCCTCCCGCATACTTCACGGACAAAAACATACGCGCGCTAGGCTACACTGCCGCCGGGCGCGCGCACTACTCCCCGCCCCCTTTAGATGCACGCCCAACGTGTTGACGTGCACGCCTACATGCGCTCGGGCGCGTTTACCCCCACCATGCCCAGCGCGTTAGCCAGCACCACGCGGGTGGCTCCCGCCAGGGAGAGCCGCGCGGTATGGATCGGCTCTACGTCCTCCCCCTCCTTGGGCAGGATCTGGCAGCGATCGTAGAAGCGGTGGAACACGCCCGCCAATTCCTCGCAGTAGCGCGCCAGGCGGTGCGGCTCGCGCAGTTCAGCGGCGGACTTCACCACGGCCGGGTATTCGCCCAGGGTGCGGATCAGATCGCCCTCGCGCTCGTGCACGAGCAGGGAGTAATCCGGGGTGGCATCGCTGACCACGCCCACGGACTCTGCTTTGCGACGCAGCGAGCACAGGCGTGCGTGGGCATACTGCACGTAGTACACGGGGTTATCCGAGGACTGCGAGGCCCACAGTTCGAGGTCAATATCCAGGGAGGAATCCACCGAGGAACGCACCAGCGAGTAGCGAGCGGCATCGACGCCGATGGCCTCCACCAGGTCATCAAGGGTAATCACGGTACCGGCACGCTTGGACATGCGCACGGTCTCACCATCCTTGACCAGGTTGACCATCTGGCCGATGAGCACTTCCACCTGATCGGCGGAATAACCCAGGGCCGCCGCCGCGGCCTTGAGGCGCTTGATATAGCCGTGGTGGTCTGCGCCCAGCATGTAAATGCACAGGTTGTGGCCGCGGCCGATCTTATCCCCGATGTAGGCAATATCGCCGGCGATATAGGCGGCATTGCCGTCGGACTTAATCACCACGCGGTCCTTATCGTCCCCAAAGTCCGTGGTGCGCAGCCACCAGGCCCCCTCGCTTTCGTAGAGGTTGCCATTTTCCTTCAGGGTTGCCACGGCGGCATCCACCGCGCCGGATTCAAAAAGCGAGTTCTCATGGAAGAAAACGTCAAAATCCGTGCCGAACTCGTGCAGAGATTCCTTGATGTGGGAGAACATCATTTGCACGCCCGCCTCACGGAAAACCTCTTGGGTTTGCTCCGGGGCGTGGTCCAGGGCGTCGGGATGCTCCTTGAGCACGGCTGCGGCAATATCCTTGATGTAGTCTCCGCCGTAACCATCCTCCGGGGTGGGCTCGCCCTTGGCGGCGGCCACCAGGGAACGAGCAAAGCGGTCAATCTGCTCGCCGTGATCGTTAAAGTAGTACTCCCTGGTCACGGTGGCGCCGGAGGCCTCCAGCACGCGGCCCAGGGAATCTCCCACCGCAGCCCAGCGGGTGCCGCCCAAGTGGATGGGGCCGGTGGGATTGGCAGAAACAAACTCCAGATTGACCTTCATATCCCGGTAGAGATCGCTGGTGCCGTAGGCATCCCCCTGCTCCCACACCCGGGCGATAATCTCGCCCTGAGCGGCGGCGGCCAGCCGGAGATTCAAAAAGCCCGGCCCCGCAATATCCGCGGCGGTGATGAAATCCTCCCCCGCCAGGGAATCCGCCAGCCACTGCACCAAATCCCTGGGGTTTGTTCCCGCTTTCTTAGCCACCTGAAGCGCCACATTCGTGGCGTAATCGCCGTGTTCGGGATTACGCGGACGCTCCACCGTCACCTGCTCCGGCAACACGGAGGTATCGAGGTCGTGGGCCGCCAGTACCTCCACGGCGTGACGGCGAATCAAGGAAGAAAGCTCAACGGGGGTCATAACTCGGGATTCTAGTCCACCCTCCCGTTTTTCCTATCCCAGGGTGGATTGGAGGAATACTAAAGCACACATTCCGGCCAAAAGCGGGAGAGAATAAGCAACAGAGGACTTCAAAATGGTGGACTCCCCGCCCTCCATCTGCGTAGCCGCAGCGGCGATGGCCGCGGTTTGCGGGGCCAGCATCTTGCCCAGGGTGGCGCCGGAGGTATTGGCCGCTACCAAGAGCGAGGGGTCCGCCCCCACCTGGGCCGCCGTGGTGGCCTGCATCTGGGCGAAGAGGGCGTTAGAGGAGGTGGCCGAGGCCGTCACCGAGGTACCCAGCCAGCCCAAAACCGGGGAGATCAGGGGGAAGGCCGAGCCCGTGGCCGCGAGCAGCGCGCCGATGGCGGCGGTTTGCCCGGAGAGATTCATCACGTAGGCCAAACCCATCACCGCCGCGATGGTGAAGTAAGACATCTTCATGCGGGATACCCCGCGCCCGAGTTCCCCGAAGCCGCGCCCCCAACCCAGGCGATAAGCACCCTGGCCGTCATAGGCCGTGAGCACCGCCACGGTGATGAGCGCGCACAGCATCAAGATGGTGCCGGGGCCGGAAAGCCAGTTGAAGGTATAGGTGGTGCCCAGGCGCGGCCATTCAATGAGCACATCGGTGCTGGCCAGTGCCTTGGGAATATCAATGCCCCAGCGCCAGAGCTTAGCGATGGCAAAGACCACCACGATAAGGATGTAAGGGAAAAGCGCCAAGGTGATCTTGGCCGGAGTCAGCACCGCCGTATTCTCCCCCGCCTGCGAGGCCTGATCCTCCGGGGTGGTGGGAGTCCACACTTGCAAGAAAGCCAGCCCCGCCGCCAAGGAAAGCAGGCAGGCCACCACATCGGTGAGCTCGTAGGCAAAGTAATTAGAGGCGAGGAACTGCCCGCCGCCAAAAGCGACGCCCAGCACCAGGGCCATCGGCCACACCTGCTTGAGGCCACGCAGCCCGTCCATGATGAGGCAGAGCACAAAAGGTACCACCAGCGCCAAAACGGAAACTTGCTTGCCGACGAGCCCCGCGACTTCCTGTGCGGGCAGATCCGCCAGGGCGGCGGCGGTGGTCACCGGAATAGCCATTGCACCATAGGCCACGGGAGCCGCATTGGCCACCAGTGTGACGAGCGCCGCTTTTAGCGGTTTCATGCCGATGGCGAAGAGCATGGCGGCCACGATGGCGATGGGAGCGCCAAAACCAGCCAGCGCCTCCAATAGACCACCAAAAGCAAAGCCAATGAGCATGGCCTGCACGCGCATATCGCCTTTACCCACCTTGGAAAACACCAGGCGCAAATCCTCAAAGCGCCCCGAGGCCACGGTGAGATCATAAATCCATACCGCGGCAATGATGATGTAAATGACGGGGAATATTCCGAAGGAAACTCCCTGCGCCAAGGCCAATCCCGCCTCCACGGCGGGGGTATCAAAAAGGAGAACGGCCAGTACCAAGCCCACTCCCAGGGCTCCCAAGGCGGCCCAGAGGGCCTTCCATTTCAGGCCCATCAAAAGAACAAAAAACGTAATAAGCGGGGTAACACCCGCTAGCGCTGCAAGCGCAAGTGAATCCACGATGTGGCTACCTTTCTTTCCGTGCGTCTAGTATCGCAGACACAATGGACCATTAGAACTTTCGTGATAAGCGTCACCGTGGACGGTTTGGTTACCCTGGTAGATACGGTTTTCTTCCCCGCTCGCAGAACAAAAACCTGCCGAGGAGTCCTTTCATGTTTCTCCAATCCTTAAGCCTCAACACTCCCCTCCATCACCTGTCCGAGGATTACGTAGCCGCCCTCCCCGCCGTGCAACATGTGGCACAGCACCCGCTGAGATTCACCGCCCCCGTCACCATCTTTAGCGGCGAAAACGGTGCGGGAAAGTCCACCCTCATTGAGGCCATCGCCGTGGGCATGGGATTCCAGCACCAAGGCGGCACCCGGCACCTCCGCACGGATAGGCCTAACGACGTCTCCGAGCTGTACAAATACCTCACGCTTTCCAGGAGCCAGAATCCCCCTCACGGATATTTTCTGCGCGGGGAAACTCACTTCAACGTGGCCATCGCCTATGGGGAGATAGACCCCGGCTCCCCGCACCTCAACCACATGAGCCACGGGGAATCACTCATGCAGGTAATGCGCCAGTACTTTCACGGCGGAGGATTCTTCATCCTGGACGAGCCCGAGGCCGGTCTCTCCCTACTCCGCCAACTAGAACTCCTGGGACTCATCGCCAATCTGGCGCGGCAGGGATCACAATTCCTCCTCGCCACTCACTCCCCCATTCTCATGGCTATCCCGCAGGCCACGCTGCTGGAAATCACCGACGCCGGAATATCCTCCGTGGCCTTTGAGAAGGCCGAGGCCGTGCAGGCCGCCCACGAGTTCATTCTCAATCCCGAGGAAACCGCGCGCTATCTACTGGGAGAAAACAATGAATAAGCTCTTTGTGGAATCCTTCTTTCTCTTCCCTCCGCACCAGCGCACGCATGAGCTGCCCCCGTGGGCGTCGGAAGTTCCCTCCATCGTGGCCGCACAACGCCGCCCCCTTACCTTTAGCAGCCCCGCCACCTTCATCACCGGAGAAAACGGCATGGGAAAATCCACGCTCATCGAAGCCATCGCTGTGGCCTGTGGCTTCGATATTGAGGGTGGCCCCTATGGCCTGCGCTCCAAAGGCACCTCGCCTTTTGACAAAGGCAGGGGCGAAAGCCCCTTTCACGGAACCGCCTCCGTTACCCGCGGACCGCGAAGTTTCGAGGGCTATTACTTACGCGCGGAATCTCACATCAACGTCCCCGAAAATCTCATTGACTACGCCCCCGAGCTTCAGGCCTACACCACCATGAGCCACGGCGAATCCGTCATGGCGATGATCGAACGCTATTTTCACAAAGACGGCCTTTACATCCTTGACGAGCCCGAATCGGGGCTATCCACCCTCCGACAAATGGCCCTCATGGCGGAACTCCACGCCCTTGTACAACACGGGGCGCAAATCATCGTGGCCACTCACTCCCCCATTCTGCTTTCTCTTCCCGGTGCCGCCATCTGGGAAATCATCGAGGCCGGGCTGACCCCCACCGCATTACGCGAGACCACCGCCTTCCGCGCCATGCGGGACTTCTTCGAGTCACCCCATGAAATCGCGGAGTTCATGGCCGAGTCCATGCAAAATGAGAGCACAGCCCGTGGTTAGGTTTGCCCCCTAGGCGGTGATAGAATCACTGCGTTGTCCGCGATGCGGGCACACGCCTCCGTAGCTCAGTGGATAGAGCGCCGGTTTCCGGTACCGTAGGTCGCAGGTTCGACTCCTGTCGGGGGCACTTTCATCACACCCCAGTTAAGCAGGGAAAATAGCCCACTCGCTGGGATTTTCTCATTTTCTCGCCCGTGACGGATAGCCCACGGATACAGCAAAAATACAGCCAAAACAGGGGTTTGCTGCCGCGCGTGTCGTCAAATTATCGTCACGAACGCACCCCGCCCATCGCCTGAAAACTTCATGCGTTTCCTTATCCTTTTTGCTGTGAACTATTTTCCTGCGGCCTCCTGGTGATTATTGTTAAAGATGCCCCAATCCAATACACCAAAGAAGGAGTGACGATGCGTTTTTCTCGCACGATGGCCGTCCCATCCATGTTGGCAGCCGCCGGGCTTGCCGCGTCCGTGGGCGTGGCTTCCGCCGATGATTCATTCTATGAGCAGCACCGATTCAGCGGTTCTTCAACCTCCGCCGAGGCCTTCCAAAAGTGGTTTGATGGCGAGGAGTTCGTTGAGCCCTCGGTTGAAACCCGTGACCTCACGGAGTTGAAGGTCAACGAGTTCGAGACCGCCGAGGCCGGTGACGTGATTTATAAGGACGATCAAGGGCGCTTTTGGATTATACAGGAAGCCGTGATTAAGTAGTCCCCCTACCAGTGAGGGGCTGGTTGAAGTAAAAGCTACATCCCAGCCCCCACCCCCGAGATACCCACGCGAAATACCTACGGCGCGGCCAAGGGGGGCGTCGAAAAGCCCCTGCTTAGGAGCTCAGCACCGTGGAGCCCACCGAGCTAGACGTCGGGAACGGGCCCGCCATGCCCACACAAGGAGCCTCCACCTGACGCCCCAGCGCATTAGCGGTGAGCGCATACGCGCGCGGCGAGAAGGTAATGCCCAGATGATCGGAACGATCCTGAACACAGCCCTCTTGAAGAACGATGTTCTGGTGATCGCCGGAAGAGAATTGGGTGTTGCTCAGCGGCGTGGCGGCCTCATCAAAGAGCGTGGAGATGGCCACGTAACGCACACCGGGCACCTCCAATCCACCCTCGCGCAGCTTCACCATGAAGTCAGAGTGCTCCAAAAGGTCGGCGGCCCCCGGCCCCATGATCTTGCCCACCGCCGGGTTTACCGAGGAGCCCGCGTTTTCCAGCCCATTGGCAGCGTTCGATAGCCCCAGCATGGAAGTTCCGCGCAGCACACCGGCCAGGGTCACGATGGTGCCCACGCCTTGTCCCTGCACCTGCTTGGCATAGGCCACGGCGAGGGAGCCGCCCTCGGAGTATCCCACCAGGTCCACCTCGGCGGCGCCGGTGTTCTGCTTGACCCGCTCGATCTGTTCGCTCACCTGCGCCAAGGAAGATTCCATCGGCGCCAGTGCAGCCGCACCGGGAACCGAGCCCACCAGGGAACTTCCCTCGGTTCCCTCATCGCCGTTAAAGGCACCGTAATTCATGCCGTATACGCATTTCCCTTGGTCCACCATGTAGGGCGCAAAAGAGGCAAAGGACTGGTAGAAGTTCGCCGCCATACCGTGAATGAAAATCACGGGATTCTCCCCCGGCGCGGGCGTGCAGGCGACGTTGGTATTGATGGGGCTGGGATTGGTGTATTTGGCCTGGGTGGCCATAGAGGAAACGATGTTATCTGTGGGCTCCACGTGCTCCCCCATGCCCGTCCAGGCCAGCACCTCACCTTTCGCCGTGGGTTCATCTGCCATCACGGTGGGTGCCGCGAGGCCTGCCACCAGGCCCAATGCAGCGGCAGAGGCCAAGACACGACGGCCCAGGGAAGAACAATGCGGAATCATCATAATCCTCACTTTGTGGTCAACAACATCATGGAAGGTGATGGAGTACACATAAAAATATCTCTGTGCTCAGCCCATCTTTTATGCCCTGACCCTACCGGATGATGAACATTCATTCACCACGTATACGAAAGTCGCCTCGTTAAATCTCTTCCTTAGAAATAGATATTGTCTACAACATATCGTCGCCCCAACAGCATTTCCCCAAACAAAGACCACAAAATACCCCGAGCCCCCGCTACCCCGCAGCCACAACATCGACCTTTTAACCCCCTACACCCCCGCGCACACCTACCCCCGATCCACCCCCATATCCCCGCACAGCGATCCCTCAAACCCCGGAACACCAGGGACGTTCTTCACCGCCATGACGCCCTGAAGAAACTCCGCCAAGCCCTCCATCTGCCCCTCTTCCAGGTGATCGAAGATGAGCCTGCGCACGCTCTCCACATGCTCCGGAGCCGCCAGGCGCAGCCGCCTCATCCCCTCCTCGGTGATAATCACCTCGACACCGCGCGCGTCCCCCTCGCTACGGCCCTTCACCACCAATTCACGCTTGACCATGCGCGTAACCAGATGAGAGGCCCGGCTGCGGTCCCAATCGAGGGAGGCGCATAGGTCCCGCAATCTCATGCGTCGCCCCTCCACCTCAGAGAGCGTGGCAAGTACGGCAAACTCCGAGCTAGAGAGGTCCTGCCCCACTTGAAGAGTCTCGTCTAGCACGCGATCAATTTTTCTCATGCTCGCCAAAAGGAGACGCCAGAAAGCCTGCTCATCTTCAGTAAGCCATCGCGGTGCAACTGCCATGAACCTCACCATAGACCGAGAGAGTACCCGGACAAAAACCCCTGTTGTCCAGCCAACATGGAGAACCAACTCCCCATACTGTTGACACGTCACTAAAATGGAGTACGCTGAACACCACCAGAGCAATAACACTCCAAGAAAGGAACACCATGTCCAACCTCAACGGCACCTACACCCTTGACCCTGTTCACAGCACCGTCGGCTTCGTCGTGCGGCACGCAATGGTCTCCAAGGTTCGCGGCTACTTCCGCTCCTTCGAGGCTTCCTTCACCGTGGACACCGAGAACCAAGAAAACTCCTCCGCCACCGCCACCATTCAGGTGGATTCCATCGACACCGCCAATAGCGACCGCGACGCCCACGTCAAGGGCGAGGACTTCTTCAACGCAGAATCCTTCCCCGAGATGACCTTCAAGGCCACCGCCTTTGAGATCAAGAAGGAAAACGCGGGCACCATCACCGGCGATCTGACCATCAAGGGCACCACCAAGCCGGTAACCCTGGATGTGGAGGTCTTTGGCGAGGCGGAGGACCCAATGGGCTCCACCCGCCTGGGCTTTAGCGCCACCACCAAGATCAACCGCAAGGATTACGGCGTTGACTTCCAGATGCCGATGAAGGCCGGCGGCCTCATGCTCTCCGAGGACATCGCCATCGAGATCGAGGGCTCCGCCATCAAGAACTCTTAAGTTCCTCGATGGGATATTCCCTCTTTCCCACCACGCGGGCGTAGCGCTGCGGGGTACAGGTCAGCACGAATACCTGGCGGCGCTCCCCCACCTGGCTCAACAATGTGGCCATGAGGGCGAGGCGATCGGGGTCAGTGCTGCCCAGGGCATCATCAATGAATACCGGCGCCTCCTCCCCCACCAAATTGGCAATGGCAAGACGCATGATGAGGGCCACCTGCTCCTGGGCACCACCGGAAAGGTCACCCAGGGGCACATTTTTTCCGCTCACAATGCGCTCTTGGATACTCAAATCCTCGCCCAGGCGGAACTCCACATCCCGGCCAAAAACTGTGCCTGCCAGGGCCGTGAGCTGCTGGGCAAAGGGCTCGGCATAGCGGGCTCGGGCGGCGTCGCGGTGCCGCACAAGTGCCTCGTACAGGCTGCGCGCGGCCTCCGCGCGGCGTCGGATCGCCTGCGCTCGACGCCGCGCCACCTGCGCCTGCGCCTCGGCCTCCGCCAGGCGTTCCCCCACGCCGTGAGCAAACTCGATATAACTGCTCAGCCGATCCAGTTCCCCGGTGGTCTGCGCCACCTTTGTGCGCAGCGAATCGCACTCGGCCTGCGCCCCCTCCCAGAGCCGACGGTGGTGTTCCGGGGAAGCCCCCTCCTCGTTCTCCTTGGCGGCCTCATAGGCCAGGCGCGCCGTATCCCTGCGCACCTCGGCTTCTCGCTCCGTGTCCGCCAGAGCCTCCTCGCCCGAGGCCTCCCGAGCCTTTTCCAACCGAGCGCGCAAATCCTCGCGGCGCTCGGCGGCAAATTCGCGCTGCGTATCCGCCCGAGCCGCAGCCTCCATGCTGGGGAATTGCTCTAGGTTCTCCACGGCTTCTTCTGCCTGGCGGTGAGCCTCCTCACGCTCGGTGAGAAGAGCCGCGGCCTGCTCTTCCGCTTCGGTGGCCTCCTGAATCGTGGGAAGGTCCGCCTCCCCCTTAAGTGTTTCGCGCAGCTGCACCGCCTCGGCTTCCAGAGTCTCCGGGCGCTGCGCCCCCATGAGCACGCCATACTCCTGCTTCAGCGCCGCACGCTGCCGGGTATTCTCCTCCGCCGCGAGTACCTCATCGAGGCCATCACAGCCCAGGGATTGAATCAGGGCTTCCAGTGCCTCCCGTGCTTCTGCCACCGGATCGGCCTGCTCCCCCGCTCCCTGGGAATACGTGATGCTTACCTCCCCGATACTCAGCCTCATGCCCTCGCGCAGTTCTATTTCCTGCGGCAAGGTGGCCGGGGTGTCGTCGATAAGCACCGTGGTCCCCTCCGGCCCCTCCAGGTGCAATCGCGCCGCGCTGCGGCTGCGCACGGCCTCGGCCACGCGCACCTCGCTATAGGCTTCTTCCACCGCTTTAAGCTGGGCTGGGCTGACCTCACGCTGGCCGGTGGCGGCAATCCGCTCGTGGAGTTCCGCGGCCTGGCGCAGCAATTCCTCCACCTCACCCAGGCGAGCCGCCCCGCGAGCAAGATCAAGCACCTTGCGGGCGCGAGCATGGTTCTGCCGCGCCTGCGTAAGGACCTCTCGGCTCTTTGTACGGGCCTCGGTGGCGGCTACCAGGGCTTCCTTATCCTTCGCGGCGGCCTCGCGGGCTGCTTCATAGCTTTGCGACGCCGCCTTCCACTCCTCGGCAGCCTCCTCGTACTCGCGCTGCAACGCCCGGCGCGCCTCCACCGCCGCATGAGCGGATTCCCACAGGGCCGCGGCATCGCGGAACTCCTTTTCCGCCTTCTTCCGCTCCTCGGTGGCTTTGTGTGCGGCCCGGTATTCGGCCTCCGCCTTCTCGGCTTCTTTCTCCGCGCCGGGAAGTTCCGCCTCGGCCTCGCTCAATCGCCGTTTGAGCCGTTCCACCTTTTCCACGCGCTCATTCAAGTTCTCCATATCGGAGCGCGCAGTATTCAAAGTTTCCTGAGCGGCGTTTTCTGCCTTCTCGGCTTCTTTGAGTTCGCCCTGGTTCTTACCCGTTTTGATGCTGTAATAGCGCGCGTATTCTTTTTCCGCCGCCTGCACAAGGGCGGAATCGGCTTGCACGTCCCGCGATTCCTGCCCGGTGCGCTCATCAAGCACGCGGGTCAGCGCCGGGATACCGGCGGCCTGGGCCATCGCGGTCGCCTCTCCCTGCTCCATAAAGAGCGCCCCGAGCAAATCCGCATCGGTATATTGCGCTAGCAATTCTTCCAGGCGATCGTCCGCTGGCCGTCCACTGAGATTTTGTGTTTCCGGGCCGCTCAGCCTCAGGGTGCTCATTTTCTTGCCTAACCACTGCTTAGTGATCTCCACCTCGTAGGGACCAATGGTGGCGTTCAACGATACCCGCGGGTTCTCATCGCTGCCCACGGTTTTCCAGGGCTTCACATTCTTATTAGTCGCGGTATGTTTTTCCCGCAGCACCCCCAATACCGCCTCCATGAGGGTGGACTTTCCCTGCTCGTTATCCCCGGAGATCACCACCACGCCGCTATCGGGCACGCCGTGTAATTCAAGGTGCTCAATGCCTCGAAAGTGGTCAATCACCACGCCGTGAATCTTCATGCTCGGCTCTTTTCCTTCCGCGTAGCACCCGGTATCCCCGCATTAAGCCGCAGTAGTAGATTCACCGCGTCCGTATTATCCGCCTCCATGAGTTCGCGCAGCGCGGCGGCGGCAAAGCCGGTGATATTGGTGTGCTCTATTTCCTCCGCGCTGGGGGCCAGGTGGAGGTCCATCTTGCTGCTGCGCTCATACAGGGCGGCAAAGATGGGCTCCCACCTTTCCAATCCCACCTCTAGGGCCCGCATGGCTTCCAGGCTCAGGGTGCCGCGCAGCGAATATTTCACCACCGTACATTCCTTATCCGGGTAAGCCTCTAGGGTCGCCAGAAAATCCTCCACCTCTTCAAGGCTGTTCACCTCGGCGTCAAGAGCCTCAAAGAGCCATCGGCCCACGGGAATCTTCTCCACGGACACCTGGGCGTCGGTAGGCCGAGTTTTTTCCACCGTCACGCACAGTACGTTGCCGGAGTCCACCTCACCGCCGTCTTTACCCAGGTAGTAATCGTGAAAATCGGTGGTCTCCGGGGCACCAGAGAACCACACCCTCCCGCTGCCTCCCACCTGCATAGTGGAGTGGGTATCGCCCAGCGCCAGGTAATCAATAACTCCCTCATCCAGGGCACTTTCTACCTTTGTGAGGTCAATGAGCGCCGGATCGGCCTCCCCGCTGCGCCCCTCTACCTGGCCGTGCCCCACGGCTATCCGAATCCCCGCGGTGGGTTCCAGGCCCCGCAGCGCCTGGGCCACCAAATCGGTATGCGCCTGCTTCGATTTCAGCGGAGCGCCCACCACCTCCAAGCCTTCGCGCAGCGCTATCGGCTCTTCATCGCGCAGGATGTGCACTCCCTCGATGTCCTCGGCGGCATAAAAGGGCGAATCCGCCGTCAAGGGATCGTGGTTTCCGGGCAGCAATAGCACGGGAATCCCCAGCCCCGCGAGCACTTCTAGGGCACGCCCTTGGGTGCGGGGCGAGAGGCTGTTGTGATCGAAAATATCCCCCGCCATAACAATGAAGTCCGCGCCGCGCTCGCGGGCGATCTCTCCGATCTTGCGCACCGCCTCCAAGCGCGCGGCGTCGAAGTTCGCCTGAGCATCGGAATCGAGGAACCAGCGGGTCATTCCCCACTGAAAATCGGATGTGTGCAGGAAGGTGGTGCTGGTCATGGTCTACGCCTCATCTTCTTAAGAGGTAGTCATACATATCTTCTATATCGGCCACCGCGCGCAGTTGTTCCACGGCGGTATAGGACACCGTGCGCATGGCCTGGTGCAGGAGGTTGATGTCAGAATCTTCTATCGCCGGGGCCGGGGCGGGGTCGGGCAGCTCCGGCAGCGTGCGGCCCTGCCAAAAGCGATCGTCAGTGGCCTGGGAGGATTCCTTGCCCACCTGCTTGGCTTCTTCCACCATCTGGCGTTCCACCCAGGCCATATCCAGGCCGCGCAGCTTAAAAAGCATCTCCGGTTGCTGCGCAATGCGCTCGGCGGCCACCTCGGCGGTAGCCACCGCGTGCTTACAGATGGTGGTGGGGTCGGGGCACTCGCAGCGGAAGGTCACCGGCTCTCCCACCAACGCATCGAGCACCTCGGCATCGAGGTCACCCTTGCGCGCTCGGCTCAACGCGCCGCTCCTGCTCGCCAGCGCTCGAATCGCGCGGCTTAGGTCATCAGTACTGCGGTGCGGCAGGGAGACCGTCACGTGAAAGGGCTCGTTGTGGCTACCCGCCACCACGCCGGTGATCCTGCCGTGCTCCACGTTGTGGGAGAGCACGTGCCCGGTGCGCATGTAGTCCCGCCCGCGCTTGAGGCGGCCAGAATCCACGGGAGCCAGGGCGTCGATAAGCCACTGTGCGGCGGAAGGGTACCTACGCTGCGGGGTGACCTCGTGGCGGGTGGGCGGCTCCGTGGAGAATCCCCCGGATTTCTTGGAACCAAAGTTGGCGTAAATGACGTTATCCCGGCGCGGGCGCGTAGACCGCGGGGGATTGTTCTTATCCTCTGTCACTGTTGCTCTCTTACTGCGATGCTTCCCGTCCACGATAGCTCATCAGCTGGGCCAAATCCTCCGGCGCAAGCTCGGTAATCCACCCCTCGCCCTCGCCCACCACGGCGCCGGCCAGGTGAGTTTTGCCGTCCAGAATATCCTGAATGGACTCCTCCAGCGTGCCCGCCGTAATCATCTTGTACACCTGCACGTTCTTATCCTGGCCGATGCGAAAGGCGCGGTCGGTGGCCTGGTTTTCCACCGCGGGGTTCCACCAGCGATCCATGTGCACCACTACCGACGCCGCCGTGAGGTTCAACCCCGTGCCTCCCGCCTTGAGGGAAAGCAGCATGGCGGGCGGACCTTGGGGGTCCTGGAAGCGTGCCACCATGCGATCGCGCGCCCCCTGCGCGATGCCGCCGTGGAGAAAGTCAATCGGCTCGCCCAGGCGCTCGGAAAGATAGGGCTGAAGAATCTCCCCGAAGGCGCGGTACTGGGTGAAGATGAGCACGCGGTTACCAGCCGCCACGTTCTCATCGAGCAAGTCCACCAGTTCGGCCACCTTGCCGGAGCGCTGCGCGCCGCGCAGCGTCACCCCGGAGCCATCGCCCAGGAAGTGCGCGGGGTGATTGCAGATCTGCTTGATTCTGGTGAGCGAGGCCAGCACCAGGCCCCGGCGTTCCATGCCGCGGGTGGCTTCCAGCCTGCGCTTGACGTCCTCCACGTAGGCGGTATACAAAGCCGCCTGCTCGGTGGTCATGCTCACGGTGCGGATCTGCTCGGACTTCTCGGGCAGGTCGTCGATGATATTGGGGTCGGTTTTGAGCCTGCGCATGATGAAGGGCGCGGTGAGCAGGCGCAGCCGCTCCGTCATCTGCTCGTCCTGCTCCCTCTCGATGGCCTTGGCAAAGTGATTGCGGAAGAAGGAGGCCGAGCCCAGCACGCCGGGGTTCACGAAGTCCAGGATGGAGCGCATCTCCGAGAGGCGGTTTTCCACCGGCGTGCCGGTAAGCGCTATGCGCTGGCGCGCGGGCACCGAGCGCACCGCCTTGGAGGAGCGGGTACCGGAGTTCTTGATGTGCTGTGCCTCATCGAGCACCACGTGATCCCATTGCACCTGCGCGCACTGAGCGTGGTCGCGGTTAAGCACCCCGTAGCTGCTAATCACCAGGTCTACCTCCGCCATCTTGCGCCTAAAGCTCTCCCCCCGCAGGCGAGTACTGCCGTGGTGAACGAGCACCCGCAGGTGCGGGACGAAGCGGGCAGCCTCGCGCGCCCAGTTGCCCACCACGGAGGTCAGGGCCACCACCAGGGTGGGGCCGGTGGCCTCGCCCTTGGCGTGCTCCACGGCCAGCAGGCTGAGCAATTGCAGGGTTTTACCCAAACCCATATCGTCCGCCAGCACCGCGCCGAGGTTATTGCGGGACATCCAGTAGAGCCAATCCACGCCCCGGCGCTGGTATTCACGCAGGGTGGCCTGCACGGTCTCGGGTATCTCCACGCGATCGGGCGCCGGGGTATTCGTGCCTCCCAGCAAGGAGGTGTACCAGGTGGAACCGGCGAACTCCACGGGCTCATCCGCCATCGCCTCCAAGGCAATCTGGCGCAATTCCGCCACGGTTACCTGGCCCTGATTATCCTGCTGGGCGTTGAACTCCTCGCGCAGCCGCTCCGCCTCGGCCATGAGCTGTTCCCAGCCGGGTTCTCCCTGTGCCTTGGCTAGTTCGGCGCGCATGGCGGCCTTTTCCATCGCCGCCTTGCGGCGCTTGTGGGAGTGCTGCGCCAATTCCTCCATATAAGAGGTGATCTTGGCCAAGGAAGAGGTATCCGCCAGCACCCATTCCCCGCGCAGGCGGATCAACCCGGACTTGGAGTGCACCAGTTCCGCCATCTCGGCGTCGTTAAGCTCCGTATCCCCCACTGAGAGCTTCCAGTTATAATCCACCAGCTTGTCCATGCCGATGTGGCGCTGCGTGGCCCCCTCCCCCTCCGAGGTCACCAGCGTGGCCTTCGTCTCGTGGGAGGCCCAGGCCTTGGGCAGCATAACCGTGAATCCCGCGCGCTTCAGTAGCGGCACATCGTGGGCGATGAAATGCACAATCTGCGAGGTATCCACGTACACATCCCAGTCCCCCGCGCTTTCCTCCCGCGCCCGCGCGCCGGTATAGGGGGTGCTTATCGACGCCCCGGTGCCACCACCGCCGCTTTCGCCCTCACGCAGCAGCGCCGAAATCTCCCGCATGCGCTGGCGAATCTGCTCCAACTGCACCAGGGAGCCGCGATCAAGCCCCTGCTCACGCAGCGGCTTCGGGCTCTCCACGCCGGAACGCACCTGGAAACGCACCGGCCACACGGCATCCTGGGGGTCGCCCGTCTCCTCTGCCGGGGGTTGTTCCACGATGAGCACCAGCTGAATATCCACCGCCGCGATGGAATCCTTCCACTCGCGCAGCCGATTGAGCATGCCCACCCCGCCCCGGCGCAGGGGCTGGTTATTGAGCAGCGCCACCGAAAAATCGTGCCAGGGGTGGGGGCGCGGGGTCTCGCGCAGACCGGTAAGTTCCGCCGAGGCGATCCAGTGCGGCAGCACCTCGATTAAGTCCTCATCCAGGTTGCGGTTATTCAGGCTCAAAATACCGGGTGCGGCGGCCATCATCTCCGCCACCCAGCCGCGCTCGCCTAATCCCTGGGAAAGCTGCCACTGCGGCCACCATTGATCGTCGATATAGGCGAGTTTGAGGGTGAGGCGGCCCGCCTGCACAAAGCGGCGCAAGCCCGTGTACATGCGGATCAACCAGCGCAAATCGGGGGCGATGGCCGCTCTTTGCGCCGAGGTGGCCGCGGGACTCTCCTCATTGAGGAAGGCCATCGTCGCCAAAATCTCCACCGCTTGCTCCGGGGTGCAGGCAGAGGTGGGGATCACTAAGGAGACCTCGCGGCCCTTGGGGGTGCGCAGCGTGGCGCGCAGACGATGGCGGAAACTACTGCGCGCCAGGATGCCCGCCACCGTGGGAGGAAAGGTGCCCTCGGGCACCTGATCGGGCATCACAATGCGGTGCCCTTCCACCTGCTCGATCCATAGGTGCAGCCCGGATTGCTGCACCCATAGTCCATGCAGGAGGAAATTGGCCATAAGGGCCAACCTACCATCCTGCTCACAGGATCGACTTTTTCTCTATGAATGTCCTGTAAAAATAAGAAAAATTGAGGAGATCATCACAAACCGCCGAGAGACTTTTGACCGATAAAGCAATGCGCTACTCTAACATCGCATCATCTTTTTGTTTGTGCCCTCACCAAGGAGCCTACTCGTGACTGAGACAACATGGTTCGTCCTGGCGATCGTCATATACATGTTCGCCATGCTCGGCATCGGATATTGGAGTTACCAGCGCACCGATAAGTATGACGACTACGTGCTAGCGGACCGCTCCCTCAACCCCTTCGTAGCGGCGCTCTCCGCCGGGGCCTCCGATATGTCCGGCTGGCTGCTCATGGGCCTTCCCGGCGCGCTCTTCGTCTCCGGGCTCTCCGAACTCTGGATCGCCATTGGCCTGCTCATCGGCAGCTACGCCTCCTGGACATTGGTGGCCCCGCGCCTGCGCTCCTACTCCGAGGTGGCCAATAACTCCATCACCCTGCCGAGCTTCTTTGAGAATCGCCTGCGCGATCGCTCCCGGGTGCTGCGCATCGTCTCCGCCACCATCATCATCGTCTTTTTCACCTTCTACGTCTCCTCCGGCATGGTCTCCGGCGGGCGTTACTTCGAGGCCACCTTTGGCGGGGATTACCTCACCGGCATGGTGATTATCGCGGCGGTGACCGTGGGATATACCTTCATCGGCGGCTTCCTCGCGGTATCCATGACGGACGTCGTGCAGGGCCTCATCATGTTCACCGCGCTTATCATCGTGCCCGCGATGGCGCTCATTGCTATCGACGACCCCTGGGACATCTTCACCTGGGCCACCCACCATGATTACGGCCCCTACACCGGGGGCACCGGCAACCCGGACTTCTTCAACCTCATCGGTGGGGCCTCCTTTGCCGCCATCATCGGCAACCTCGCCTGGGGGCTGGGCTACTTCGGTCAGCCTCACATCGTGGTGCGCTACATGGCCCTGCGCACCCCGGAAGAGGCCAAGAGTAGCCGCCGCATCGGCATCGCTTGGATGACACTGTGCATCGTGGGCGCGGTCTCCGCCGCCGTGGTGGGCACCGTGTTCTTCTCCCAGAACCCCGATATTTCGGTGACGGACCAGGTGAACTTTGAGACGATCTTCTTGGACATGGGCCGCATCCTCTTCCACCCCCTCATCGCCGGATTGGTGCTCACAGCGGTGCTCGCCGCCATCATGTCCACCATGAGCTCCCAGTTGCTCGTGGTCTCCTCCTCCCTGATCGAGGATTTGTACCGCATCTTCGCCAAGAAACAGCCCTCGGAGCGCCTGCTGATTAATCTCTCCCGCACCGCCGTGGTGGGCGTTTCCCTCTTCGCCGCGCTCTGGGCGATTAACCCCAGCGATTCCATCCTGGGCCTCGTGGGCTTCGCCTGGGCCGGTTTCGGTTCCGCCTTTGGCCCGCTCATGCTCTACGCCCTCTATTGGCCGCGGCTGAATACCCCCGGCGCGCTGGCCGGCATGATTACCGGCGCGGTGGTCTCCTTCACCTGGGGAATGTCCCCGCTTTCCGATCACCTCTACGAACTCATCCCCGGTTTCATTCTCTCCGCCACCGCCATTTGGCTGGTTTCCCTGGCCACCGCGCCGCCAGAGCAGAAGGTCCGCGAGGAGTTTGAGGCCGCCACGGCTTCTCTGGGAACCAAGGCCTAGGTCTCCGCAGTCTAAGGGGCTATGCCCGCTGCCCATCCTCACCGTGCCTTCGTTGGTTTCATTCTCCTGGTGCTCACGGTGGCCCTGCTATGGCGCCCGCACCACGTCCCAGAGGGCACCCATCCTGGGGTTTCCCTCAAAGAAACCCTCCCCCACATTCCGCGCCTCGCGCAGCGCATCACCGTCATAGGCTATGAGCGCTCGGCCTTTGGCAACGGTTGGGCACCTGCCTCCCAGTGCAGCACCAGGGAGGCCGTGGCCGCCGCGCAACTTGGTGAAGAATCGGTGCGCGATTGCCGCATTATCGGCGCTAGCCTCGATCCGTATTCCCACACCCCGCTTAATCCCACGGGCATAGATATTGACCACCTCTATCCTCTGGCGGCCGCCTGGGATATGGGTGCCCATGCCTGGACTCCCGAGCAGCGCCAGCGCTTTGCCAACGATCCCCTCAATCTCGTTGCGGTATCCCGTGAGGAAAACCGGGAAAAATCCGATAGCCTTCCCTCCGAATGGCTGCCTTCTTATCCCGGAGCACGGTGCTGGTATGTCCGCCGAATAGCGCTCGTGGCGGCTACCTATCGCCTGCCGCTGCCTCGGGAGGACGTAGCAGTGATGAAGGCTCAGTGCCGGTTTAGGGAACTACCAGGAACCTTATTAGGCTAAAGGGCGCACTGTACCCCGAAAGGCGTGATCTTTTTGTATACCGTACTCCTGATTCTGCACGTGCTCACGGCGATTCTCTTCCTCGGCCCAGTGACCGTGGCAGTATCGTCCTTCCACGTTCACGCGGTCAAGGCCAAGGATAATGACTCCCAGGCCGCTGGCATGGCCAGCCTCATGCACCGCATCACCACCACCTATGGCGTGCTCTCCCTGCTTGCCCCGCTGCTCGGTGTGGCCGTGATGTTCACCGATCCCGGCACCTACTGGAAGAACGGGGCCTTCCACGCCGCTCTGCTCCTGGCGTTGATCGCTTGGGGTTTGCTGTTCTTCCTCATCATTCCGCGCCAGAAAAAGATGATGGCCGCCCTGGGGCTGTTGGAGGCCGATGAGATTGCCGAGATGTCCAAGGATTCCAAGGCCGGTGTGACGATTGCCGATTGGAATAAGGCCAAGGGGCAGCTTTCCATGTTCGGTGGAATCTTCAGCTTCCTGTGGCTGGTGATTTTGGTTTTGATGTTCGTCTAGGCCCGTGTCCCAGCGCACACTGCCGCACACGCTCAAGGGGCCGCGCAGCACATTCCATTAGTGTGCTGCGCGGCCCCTTATCTGCGCGCTACCGCAGTCTGGGAATACAGAGAACTAGTAGCGATCCCTGCGTCCCTCGCGGCGATCTCCGCGATCACGGCGCTTGAAGTCGCGCTTGCCACCACGGTCGCGGTCACCACCGCGCTGGTAGCCGCCGCGATCGCGCGGCGGGCGGCCCGTATCCGGCTCGATGTTGATGAGCTGGCCGGAAATGCGGGTATCGGAAAGCCGATCAAAGACCTCACGCGGCAGACCCTGCGGCAGTTCCACCAGGGTGTGATCCCCAAAGATGGAGATGCGGCCAAAGTCTTTAGAGTTCAGCCCACCCTCGTTGGCCAGGGCGCCCACGATGGCACCGGGGCGCACGTGCTGGCGCTTGCCCACGGAGAGGCGGTACATCTTCTTGCCCGGCTCCGCCTCGAAGCGGCTACGCCCGCCACGGCGATCATCGCGGCGGTCGTCGCGGTCAAAGCGATCTCGACGCCCACCTCGGCGGTCATCGCGCCTATCGTCGCGCTCAAAACGCTCGCGGCGGTCCCGGCGAGACTCCTTGGGCTGCTCCTTCATCAGGAACTCGTCTCCAGCCTGGGCCTGGGTGGCCAGGGCAGCTGCGATGTCCTCTAGAGGGATGTCGTTCTTCTCGGAGTAGCTCTTCACCAGACCCCTGAAAATGTCGATCTGGGAGTCCTCTAGGGATTGGGTGATGGAATCGGCAAACTTCGCCTTGCGGGATTCGTTCACCTCGTCCACGGTGGGCAGATCCATCTCGGTGAGCGGAGCGTTGGTGGCCCGCTCGATGGAGCGCAGCATGCGGCGCTCGCGCGGGGTCACAAAGAGGATCGCCTCGCCGGAGCGGCCCGCACGCCCGGTACGCCCAATGCGGTGCACATAGGATTCCGTGTCATTAGGAATGTCAAAGTTCAGCACGTGGCTGATGCGCTCCACGTCGAGGCCGCGGGCGGCGACGTCGGTAGCCACCAGAATGTCCAGGCGGCCATCCTTGAGCTGGTCCACCGTGCGCTCGCGCTGCGCCTGGGCGATGTCGCCGTTGATGGCGGCGGCGGAGAAGCCACGGGCGCGCAGTTTCTCGGCCACCTCTTCGGTTTCGTTCTTGGTGCGCACGAATACGATCATGGCCTCGAACTCCGTCACCTCAAGAATCCGGGTGAGGGCGTCGAGCTTATTGCGGTGGGCCACGTGCAGCCAGCGCTGGGTGATGTTGGTGTTGGTGCGAGTCTTGGACTTCACCGTCACCTCACGCGGATCGCTGAGGTACTGCTTGGAGATGCGGCGGATGCCGGCGGGCATGGTGGCCGAGAAGAGGGCCACCTGCTTATCCTCCGGGGTGTCCTCCAGGATGCGCTCCACGTCCTCCTGGAAGCCCATGTTGAGCATCTCGTCGGCCTCGTCGAGCACGAGGAAGCGCAGGTTCGAGATGTCCAGGGAACCCTTTTCCAGGTGGTCGATCACGCGGCCGGGGGTACCCACGATGATCTGGGCACCGCGGCGCAGCCCGGAGAGCTGAATACCGTAGGCCTGGCCGCCGTAGATGGGCAGCACGTGGATATTGCCGAGGTGATCGGCAAAGGACTGGAAGGAGTCCGCCACCTGCAAGGCCAGCTCGCGGGTGGGGGCGAGAACGAGCGCCTGGGGGGAGCGCTCGGAGACGGTGATTCGGGAAAGAATAGGCAGCGCGAAGGCTGCCGTCTTGCCGGTACCCGTCTGGGCAAGGCCCACGACGTCGTTGCCCTCCATGAGGAGGGGGATCGTCTGAGCTTGAATCGGAGAGGGATTTTCAAAACCCACCTTGGACACGGCCTTGAGGACGTTATCGGGAAGACCGAGGCTATCGAATGTGGGCTGGTCGTTGTCCGCTGCTGCGGAGTCGGTAGCCTCAGAAGTCATCGCGTCCCTGGTGTCTTGTTCCCCACCCTGCGATAGTTCCTGAGATTCCGACGCTGTCATGGTATCCGGCTCGCTGACGCCGCCGGTGGCGTTATCGGTAATGCTCATTGTTTCCCCAGGATACGCCACAATGAGTATTTTCCGGCATTGCCCAGGTAAAAAGCCGAAATACCTAGGACACCAATGTTTCTCGTCCTCGCAGCCAGAGCAAAGCCGCCGTCAAGGAAAGCACACCACAAAGGGCAAAACCCCAGCCAAAGCCCCACGCCTGGGCCACGGTTCCCACCACGATGGGTCCCAGGATTGCCCCGAAATCCATAGCCATCTGAAAGTTCGCCAGCACCTTCCCTCCGGAACGCTGCGCGCCCACCACGTCGGCCACCACGGCCTGCTGCGCCGGGGTGAGCATGCCCGCACCCGCACCGGCTCCCACGGAGAAGGCCAGGAGCAGCGGCAGAGTCTCGGCCACGCCCATCAGCCCGGTAAAGAGCCCATTGACCACCAATCCCGTCACGATGAGTGGCCTGCGCCCCACGGAATCCGCCAAGCGCCCGGAAAATTGCAGGCACACCGCATTGCCCAGGGCAAAGGCCGTGAGCGCAAAGCCCGCCGCGGCCCCCGATTGTTGGAAGATGGCCGCCACAAAAAGCGGCAACGTAGCCACCCGCACCCCAAAGTTCGACCACCCATGCGCAAAGGCGCTCACCAAAGCGCTGCGATAGGCGGAATCGCGGTAGGCCTCGCGGAAACTCATCGGCGCGCGCTCATCGGCACCCTCGGGCTTATCGACGCCCCGGGGCATGCGCAGCCACACCACCGCGACGGCCACCATGAGCGTGGCCCCGTAAATAACAAAGGGAATACGCATACCCAGCGGGGCCAGCACCGACCCCACCAGCGGGCCGAGGATACCGCCCATGAGGAAGGCCGAGGCGTAGGCGGAAGAACAGCGCCCTCGTATCTGTGGCGGGGCAAGCCCCACGATGAGATTCATGGCCGAGACGGTAAACATCGTCGAACCCACCCCTGCCATGCCGCGCAGCAGCAGAATCTGCCAGTACTCCTGGGCAATGGAAAGCGCCGCCGTGGTGAGCGCCACCAGCACCAGCCCGGTGAGGTACATGGCGCGAGAGCCCAGGGCGTCGATAAGCCTCCCCGAGACGGGCGCAAAGACCAGCCGGGATAGCGCAAAGACCGATACCACCGCGCTGGCGGCGGCCATGCCCACGTCAAAGGTTTGAGCGAACTGCGGAATGATGGGCGCGATCAGCCCATAGCCCAGGGCGATGAGGAAGGCGGCGGTGACGAGCACCCGTATTTCCCTGGGAATCACGATGAGGTTTTTGGCCATAGCAATTCCACCCTAGACCTCCCGCACCCAACCGAGTAAGATTAGAACACATGTTCACAAATAACGCCCCTTCGCCCCGTCCGCACGCTACCGTCTCGGGCATGAAGAACAGCCACGCCACCGTCACTCCCCTCGCCAATCCGGCCCTGAGTTTTACCCTGGCCGAACACCTCCGCGAGCACTATGCCCCCGATCTCTCCGCCGTGCAGGCCATCCTGCGTCATCCTCGGTGCCTGGCGCGCACGGCCTCGACGTGGCGTCCACCCACGCGCGTGATCCCCGATCCCCTTTCCGGCGGAGAACTCATCGTGGCGCTCACCCGCCATCGCATTGGCCCGCGTGCACGGGCCCGTATCCGGGGCTTCGACCCCTCCCACACCGCCGCCTATCTGCTCAGCCTCCGCTTTAGCCGCACAGATGGGCAGCCCGTTCACCCCGCCACCGCCGAGGCCTGGGTGCGCGCCCTGCTGCCCGAGGAATCCATCGACTCCGTGCATGAGTTCCTCGGAGAGTCCGCCCCCACCTATCGCTGGTGTGTGGACGGGCGCTTTCAGCCCGTGGCTTCTCCGGCTTCCCTCTTCGCCGGAGCCTCGGCCGCTTAGCTGTTTGCGGTGCCCAGATCGTGAATATCCACGCGGGCATACCGGGATACCTCTGCCATGAAGGTTTGCTCATGGCAGGTCATCACCACCCCCGTTCCCGCTGCCAGGTAGGAGGCCACGATCTGATGTAGGCGTTGACGGCCAAGAAAATCACAGCCCACCTCCGGCTCGTCGAGGGCCAGCACGCGGCGGTGAAGCTCGCCTGCCCCTAGCACCTGGGCGCAGCGCAGATCGCTCGCGCACAGGTCGAGGGGGTGTGCCTCGGGGTCAAGGCCCCATTTCCGGCATACCTGTTCCCCACCTGCCATTGCCGCCGTGCGGGAATCAATCACCTGGTCCTCGCTGCGCTGCAAGGCGAGGGCCACCGGGTGTTCGGGGGCCGCCGCTCCATCGAGTCCGGCGAGTGCTCGCAAAAGCGAGGTTTTCCCCGTCCCATTCGGACCGCGCAACCACGTCACTCCCCCACAGCGCACGGTTATGGTCTCGGGTCCGCAGTGGAAATCCTTACCCCGAGTGGCCGTCACCCCGCTGAAAATCGTGCTTTCCGTCCGAGGGAATACCGGAGCCGGAAGATCGTGGTGACGCTGGGGAGCCTCCTTATTCAACCGCTCCCCGTCCCACCACAAAACCGTGCCGGATAGCCCTGGAACCGGGGCATAGCCCACCACCAATACGCTGCCTCCCCGCCGTGCCACGTGGGCGCACAGCGAGATCACCGCGCCCGCCGAGTCCGCATCCAACCCCGCGCAGGGGGAATCGAGGATGAGAATATCGGGGGCGAGCACCGCCACGCTGGCGATGGCTAAGCGGCGGGTCTGCCCTCCCGAGAGCTCTCCCGGCGCCGCCTCCGCCAGGGCTTCCAAGCGTAACTGCCCTAAAATCTGTGCCACCCGTTCGCGCATGGCCTGCGGAGGTACACCCCGCTGTTCCAACCCAAAGGCCACCTCCTCGCACACGGTATCGCGCAATCCGCTCAAGGCTCCCTCGGCGTCCTGGGTAACCATCATGGCTCCATCGTGAGCCCGCGCCACCCGGCGGCCAATGGTGGAACGTCCGCTGCCGGAATCGCCCACCACCTGAACAATCTCCCCCGGCCGCAGGTATTCTCCCAGCAACTCCGCCGCTATCTCTTGAGTATTCACAGCGCCACCTTTGCTATCACGATCATCACGCAGAGCAGCGGAATGAGCCAGCGCACCAGCCGCTGCCCTGTGGAGTCGGGAACCGGCCGCAGCACCGTGCGCGCACCGGGCAGCCCCACCCCAATGGTCTCTAGGGTGTCCGCGCGGCGCACCGCACCGCTGACCACCTGGGTTATCAATGGCAGAACCACCCGGGGAATCACCGCCAGCCCTTTCGTGGAGCGCCCGGCTAAGTCATTAGCCTGCCGTATCTTCCGAGCCACCACCCGCACCTCCGGGGCCAGTTGCAGGGTCGCCCCCACCACGTATCCCAAGGAGGCCACCACGCCCGCCCCCTGCAAGGCTTTGGCAAGGTCCGCCACGCGAAAGGAGGCCACCGCTGCCACCACGGCCGTCACGAGCGCCAAGAAGCGCAGGGACAGCACAGCCGCCACCACGAGGCCGTCGCTAGTAAGCAGCGGTGCGATGGAATTGTGCCCATGCGGGGCGTGAATAATCAGCATGGACGCCGCCACCGGGGCGCTCAGGCCCAGGCTCCACGCGGGTACTCGCCACGCGGGGTGTCGCGCCGCGCTCAAGGCCCACGCCAGGGCCACCACGCAGCCCGATACCCACGGGGAATTGAGTCCCACCACGAGTATCCAGGCGCTCGCCGCGAGAGAGAGGCTGGTAAAGGGATGTGGGCTCTTCCCCGCAGGCGTGGCCTCAGACATCCTCGCCCCGCAGCCCCGCGAGAGTGCGCTTGGGCAAGATCCCCAAGGTCTGCCGCACCAGAGCAAAAACGATGATCTTATCTAGGGGATCAGAGAGGAAAGATTGCAAGGTAACCGCGCTGAGCAGGCTATTGCCCATCGCACGGAAGGCCGATACCAGCGCTCCCGTGCCCACGCCCGCCGTACCGCCGTACACAAAAGCCGCCACCGGCGCAGACACCATGCCGCACACAATGCCCAGCACGGCTCCCGACGCCACCAGGGTCCACCACCGCTGCAAAGCGCCTCGGGAAATCAACCAGCCGCCGAAGCCGCCGACGAGCGCGCTCACCGCCGCGAAGGGCAAGGCCGCGGGATTGAGTAGGCCCCACACCACGGAACTCAGCGTGCCCGTGGCCAGACCAACCAGCGGGCCGGCCAACGCCGCGATGAGGATGGTGCCCAGGGAATCGAGGTACAGGGGCACCCCGATACTGCCCACGATCTCCCCCACCACGATATTGAGCACCAGGGCCATAGGAATCAGCGATACCGTGCGCACCGGAATAGAGGGCAAGGTAGCGGCAAGAAGAGCCAGCGCCCCGCCGATATATCCGGCCAGCGTAATAAGCGCCGGGGTGGAACCACCCACCGATTCCCAATCAACCGGACGCGCAAATACCAAATAAAGCCAGGTGCCAACGATACAGATAACGCCAAAGGCGGCAAGAAAACGGCGTGACAGGCTCATAGGAAAACTCCTTGGGGCAGGGGCAAGAGCACCCCTATAACCTATGTCACCTCGGCCGGGGTAGCATTTTCGGAAAAAATACTAACACTGCGGCGCCGGTAGTCGGCCTATTTCTCCCGCTTATCCCACTGCTCCCGCAATAACGCAGCAGCGCGCAATAATTCCCGGTGCCCACCCTGCACATCGGCTTCCCGCACCAAGAGGGCATTGGGCTTGCCCTGCCAGTGCCCGCGTAAATCGGCCACCGTGGTGCCTCGGAGCAAGGCGGAATCGGCCTCCACGTCCACTCTGGCGGCGGTGGCCTCAAAGTCCACTTTTCCGAGCGCGATCATGCAGGTGAAAAGATCATGGATCTGGGCTAGGTAGCCCTCCCCCTGGTCTCGGTGAAACTCAAAATAAAAACGGAGCAGCTCGGGCAACTCCCGCGCTATGGGCACCTCCCCCAGTGCTTCTATCAATGCGCCCAGGGAATCCGGATCGAGGGTAAAACGCTCCGTTACCCCCAGCGAACACACCGTGATGGGCTCTCGCGCCTGGGCAAAGGCCCTCTTTGCCGCGTGGGGATCTACCCAGGAGTTCCATTCAGCCGTGGGGGTGGTATTACCCGGATAGAGGTATGCCCCGCCCATGAGTGTGGCCTCGGGCCACGCGCCCCACAGGGCCAGGTGCGTGGCTGGCCCGAGCACGATCACGTGTGCCTGTGGGTGGCGCTCCCACAGATCGCGCCATTCTTGCGAGGGTTCTAGCGGAGGCTCCGGCGAGGCCTGGAGGTATCCCAGGCCGGTGAGGCCGTGGGTTTCCGGGGTGGTTACCAGCTCTACTTCCAGGGGGCCGGGTTCCCCCGCCACCACCGGAATATCCGTTATGCCGCAGCGGCTCAACACATATCTGCTGTTGCTCGCCGCCTGTTGCGCGGTGGTATTTCCCGCCGTGCAGGTAACCCCACACAGCTCTATTTCACCGGCCAGGTGCAGCGCCGACGCATAGATCAGGGCGAGGGAATCGTCTATGCCGGTATCGCAATCGAGGAGAACCTGGGGAACTATTCTTCTTCCCCCTCGGCCTCAGCCTCATCGGCCTCGTCAATATCGCCGTCTGCCGGATCGTAAATCTCCGGCTCCTCATAGTCATCCTCGTCAAAAGGCAGGAGCTGTTCTTCCCAGCTTTCCGCCTGGTCAGCGGCCAGGGAAAGCACGTCGAAGAGCTTGTCAAAGTCGGTGAACTCACCCAGCTCCAAAATCTCCTCGCCGCCCAGATCGGCTCCCTCGCTCAGATCGCTAAAGAGGCGCTGGCGATCCTCCTCGGAAAGCATGGCGTGGCCATCCGATTCCCAGAGCTCGTCAATGGCCTGATCTACCAGGTCATCAAAGGTTTCCCCCGCGCTGATAAAGCTCACCCGGGCGGTGGGGTGGCCGTCGATAAGCTCCACGAACACCTGCACCTCGGAGTTCTCCGCCACCTCGGCGCGCACGAGGTTGGGTTCCAGGGCATCCTGATAAAAATCCAGGTCGCTAATCCGCTCATCGGTACCTTCGAGCAGATCGCGCAGCACGGTCACCACCTGATCGGTGGCGATGTGATGCGCCACCGTGGCCACGGCATCCTCCACGGAGAACACCACAGAAACCAAGACAGCCTCGAAATCCTCGTCGTCCTCGTCCACATCGGCGGCGGCGATATAGACGTTCGCAGCAGGCAGGAGGGCGTCAATTTCTACGAACTGAATCTCCACCTCGGAGGTGATGGGGACGAACAACACCTCACCACCCACGCGGGCTTCGATGCCATCGGAATCGAGAGCAGCGGCGATGTCCTCAAAGAAGCTCATGATCTTGCGTACCTTCCCAACGACTTCCCAACGACAAGGAAATGAACACGCCCTAGCCTAGCCGCGCCGCGCGCCCCTCGCCCGTCACCGACATTCGCCCAGTTCATGCGCGGTGTCCCGGTGATGTTCTACGGTGGTGTTTATGGTAAATCTCGTTGACCGCGATACCACGCTCTGCGTCTCGTTGGCCGCCCGCCCCTCCAACCACGGAGTGCGCTTTCATAACTGGCTTTATGCCCAGCTAGGCCTGAACTATCTTTATAAGTCCTTTGCCCCGGAGGACATCACCGCAGCCGTGGTGGGTATTCGGGGCCTGGGTATTCGCGGGGCCGGGGTCTCCATGCCGTATAAGCAGGAGGTTATCCCCCTGATCGACGCCCTCGACGCCTCCGCGCAGCGCCTCCAATCCGTGAACACCATCGTGAACGAGAACGGCCGCCTCACCGGCTATAACACGGACTACATCGCCGTGCGCTCCCTCGTGGAATCGCACCAGATTGATCCCGCCCTCCCCGTGGCGCTGCGCGGCTCTGGGGGAATGGCCTCAGCCGTGGCCACCGCCCTTGCCGATCTCGGTTTCCAAGGCACCATCGTGGCCCGCAATCACATGACCGGTTCCGCCCTGGCCTCCCGCTTGAATTGGGAGTTTTCCACGGAGGTGCCGCAGGATGCCGCCTTCCTCGTCAATGTCACGCCCCTGGGAATGAGCGGGGCGGACGAGGACGTTCAAGCCTTTAGCGACGCCGAGCTCTCCCGCGCTCGCGCCGTGTGCGACGTCGTGGCCTCGCCCGTTCTCACCCCGTTGGTGCGCCGAGCCCGCGAACTAGACCTTCCCATCATCAACGGTGGCGAGATCATCGCCCTACAGGCTGCGGAGCAGTTCGCCCTTTATACCGGCGTTACCCCTACCCCCGAGCAGGTACAGGCCGCCGAAAACTACGCACAGGAGGACCACGCATGAACACCCCCGATACTTCCATGCCCCGCAATCCCACCGCGCGTGCGCTCGTCAAGGGGCTCGACCGCGCCGTGCGGATTCAGGCCTCCACCATCGAAGCCTACGTGGAGCGGCTGCGCCGCCAGCATCCCGACGCCTCCCCCGAGGACCTTCAGGACCGGCTGGACAAGCACTTCCTCCGCCTGGTCACCGGCTCCGGAGCCTCGGCCGGCGGCGCCTCCGCCATTCCCGGCGTAGGCCTCTTCACCGGGGCCGCCGCCATCAGCGCGGAATCCCTCGTATTTCTCGACGCCGCCGCCTTTTACTCCGTGGCAAGCGCCTATGCCCAGGGCGTAGACGTGCGGGACCCCGAGCGCCGCCGCATGATCGTGATGATGTGCCTGCTGGGAAGCTCGGGCACCGCCGTCGTTGATGTCCTGTTGCCCTCGGGCGTCGATAAGCTCTCCGTTCCCAGCGTATCCCGGCTTTCTGGGTCCGCCCTTGGCAATATCAATAATCGGCTGCTGCGCACCGTGCTCAATCGCACCACCAAGCGCATGGCCGGGGCGTGGCTCGGCAAGCTCATGCCCTTCGGCATTGGTGCGGCGGTGGGGCTCATCGCCAATCGCAAGATAGCCAAGCGGATGATCCGCCACACCCGCGAGGCTATGGGGGAGCTTAAAACGTAAAAATCTCACGACCCGAACCCCCACATTCGGGGGTAACAGCATATCCTGTATGACGTGCGTATCCTGGGGGAGCACCCAGAGATATTCGAAGATGATTACAGTAGACGGTTAAAGTCGAGTACGCGATGACAACCCACCAAAGGAAACGAGGCGAGTAACTGCCGTGAGCAGCGCTAACAACTTCGGCCAAAATCAATGGCTGGTCGATCAGATGTACCAGCAGTGGCAGAAGGATCCGCAATCCGTGGCCCAGGAATGGCGCGATCTTTTCTCCAACCAGGGCGCTACCTCCTCCACCCCGGCTGCCGAGCCTCAATCAGATTCGGCCGCGTCCGCACCGGCTGCCACTACCTCCACCGCCTCCGCGCAATCCGCTCCTGCTCCGCAGAGCAACGAGCGCGCGGTCATGGCCCCGGAGAGCAGCAAGACCTCCACCCCCGTTGGTTCCCCCGCTCGCCCCAAGCCGGTGCGCACCAAGCCCTCCTCCCCGCTCGCGGACATCGCGGAGTTGCCGGAGGCCGGAGCCACGCAGCTCAAGGGCACCTTTAAGGCCATCGCCAAGAACATGGAGGAATCCCTCACGATTCCCACGGCCACCACGGTGCGCGATATGCCCGCCCGGCTCATGTTCGAGAACCGGGCCATTATTAATGACCATCTGCGTCGCACCAGCGGTGGCAAGATCTCTTTCACCCACATCATTGGTTGGGCGTTGGTGAAGGCCACCCAGATTCACCCCGCGATGAATGTGCGCTACGAGCTCAACGATGCGGGCAAGCCCACCGTGGTGAACCCGGAGCACATCAACCTCGGCCTGGCCATTGATCTGCCTCAAAAGGATGGTTCCCGCGCCCTCGTGGTGGCGGCCATCAAGGAGACGGAGAAGATGACCTTCCGCGAGTTCCTGGATTCCTACGAGGACATCGTGGCCCGCTCGCGCAAGAACAAGCTCACGATGGATGACTTCCAGGGCGTGACCATCTCCCTGACCAACCCCGGTGGCATCGGCACCCGCCACTCCATTCCCCGCCTGACCAAGGGGCAGGGCACCATCATCGGCGTGGGCGCGATGGATTACCCGGCCGAGTTCGCCGGGGCTTCCACCGATCGCCTCGCGGAATTGGGCGTGGGCAAGCTCGTGACCATCACCTCCACCTACGATCACCGCGTGATCCAGGGCGCCGAATCCGGCGAGTTCCTGCGTGAGATGTCCCGCCTCCTCGTCGATGATGAGTTCTACGACGAGATCTTCGCGGACATGGGTATCCCCTACTCCCCGATGCGCTGGGCCCAGGACGTTCCCAACCAGGGAATTGATAAGAACACCCGCGTTATCCAGCTCATTGAGGCCTACCGCTCCCGCGGCCACCTCATCGCGGACACGAACCCGCTGCACTGGCAGCAGCCCGGGCTCCCCGTGCCCGATCACAGCGACCTCAATATCGAATCCCACGGCCTGACCATCTGGGATTTGGACCGCCACTTCAACGTGGGTGGCTTCGGTGGCAAGGAGACCATGACCCTGCGCGAGGTGCTTTCGCGCCTGCGCGCCGCCTACACGCTCAAGGTCGGCTCCGAGTACATGCACATCATGGACAATGATGAGCGCCACTGGCTCCAGGATCGCTTGGAGGCCGGTATGCCCAAGCCCACCACCGCGGAGCAGAAGTACATCCTGCAAAAGCTCAATGCCGCCGAGGCCTTTGAGAACTTCCTGCAAACCAAGTACGTGGGCCAAAAGCGCTTCTCCCTGGAGGGCGCGGAATCCCTCATCCCGCTCATGGACTCCTCCATCGACACCGCCGCGGGCCAGGGTCTCGACGAAGTTGTTATCGGTATGCCCCACCGCGGCCGCCTCAACGTGCTCTTCAACATCGTGGGCAAGCCGCTGGCTCAGATCTTTAACGAGTTCGAGGGCAACATGAAGCAGGGGCAGATCGGTGGCTCCGGCGACGTGAAGTACCACCTGGGCGCCGAGGGCCACCACCTCCAGATGTTTGGCGACGGCGAAATCAAGATCACGCTCACCGCCAACCCCTCTCACCTTGAGGCAGTGGACCCCGTGATGGAGGGCATCGCCCGCGCCAAGCAGGACATCCTGGACAAGGGCGAGGATGGCTACACCGTCATGCCGCTGATGCTGCACGGCGACGCCTCCTTCGCCGGCCTGGGTATCGTTCAAGAAACCCTCAACCTTGCCCAGCTGCGCGGTTATACCGTGGGCGGCACGGTGCACGTGGTGGTCAATAACCAGATTGGCTTTACCACCACCCCAGATTCCAGCCGTTCCTCCTACTACTCCACCGACCTCGCCAAGGCCTACGATTGCCCGGTGTTCCACGTCAATGGCGATGACCCCGAGGCCGTGGTGTGGGTGGGACACCTCGCCACCGAGTACCGCCGCCGCTTTGGCAAGGACGTATTCATCGACCTCATCTGCTATCGACGCCGCGGCCACAACGAGGCCGACGACCCCTCGATGACGCAGCCGACGATGTACGCCCAGATCGAGAACCGCCCCTCCGTGCGTGCCCAGTACACCGAGGACCTCTTGGGCCGTGGCGACCTCAACTCCGAGGAGGCCGAGGCCGCCGCCCGCGACTTCCACGATCAGATGGAATCCGTGTTTAACGAGGTCAAGGAAGAAGAAAAGAAGGGTGCCCAGGAGCAGACCGGCATCGCTTCCTCCCAGGAGCTCACCCGCGGCCTGGATACCTCCATCAGCCGCTCCGAGTTGGTGGAGATCGGTGAGGCCTATGCAAATCCGGGCGATGACTTTGAGTTCCACCGCCGCGTGAAGAAGGTGGCGCAGCAGCGCGCCACCTCCGTGCGCGAGGGAGGCATCGACTGGGGTTGGGCCGAGCTCATCGCCTTCTCCTCCCTGGCGAACTCCGGCAAGCTCGTGCGCCTGGCCGGTGAGGATTCCCGCCGCGGTACCTTCACCCAGCGCCACGCCGTAGTCTTTGACCCGAATACCGGCCAGGAAGCCAATCCGCTGGCGGACCTTGCCGCTGCCAAGGGACAGGGCGGCCGCTTCCTGGTGTACAACTCCGCGCTCACGGAATACGCGGGCATGGGCTTCGAGTACGGCTACTCCGTGGGTAACCCCGAGGCCCTGGTGGCCTGGGAGGCCCAGTTCGGTGACTTCGCCAACGGTGCTCAGACCATCATTGACGAGTACGTTTCCTCCGGTGAGGCCAAGTGGGGCCAGCTCTCCTCCGTGGTGCTGCTGCTGCCGCACGGCTATGAGGGCCAGGGGCCGGACCACTCTTCTGCTCGCATCGAGCGCTTCCTTCAGTTGGCGGCCGAGGGTTCCATGACCATCGCCCAGCCCTCCACCCCGGCCAACCACTTCCACCTCCTGCGCCGTCACGCGCTGGGAAGCATGAAGCGCCCGCTGGTGGTATTCACACCGAAGTCCATGCTGCGTAACAAGGCCGCGGTTTCCGCGCCCGAGGACTTCACCGAGGTCACCACCTTCCAGTCCGTGATTAACGATCCCAATAAGGTGGATCTTTCCGGCAATGCGGTGGGAGATACGGAGAAGGTGCGCACCATTCTCTTGGTCTCCGGCAAGCTCTATTGGGATTTGGAGAAGCGCCGCGCCAAGGAAGGCCGCGACGATATGGCGATCGTGCGCCTTGAGATGCTGCACCCGATCCCCTTCAACCGGCTTAGCGAGGCCTTCGCCCACTACCCCAACGCAGAAGAGATCGTGTTCTGCCAGGACGAACCGGCCAACCAGGGACCGTGGCCCTTCCTCCACGAGTACCTGCCGGAGCTGATTCCGGATCTGCTGCCCATGCGCCGCATTTCCCGCCGCGCGCAGTCCTCCACCGCCACGGGTATCGCCAAGGTGCACCAGGCGGAGCAGGAGCAGCTGCTCAACGAGGTGTTTAAGGCTTAACGCGCCACCTCACCCCAGAAAAAAGGGGCGGGGCCAGTTACAAGAATTTGTGTACTGGCCCCGCCCCTTTTTCTTAGTCTAAATAGATGCGTTATCCCGATACCACTCCTGCGCGGTTTCTTGAATATCGCCGGAGGATTCGGCTTCTTCAATCAGCGTTTCTACATCGTGCGTGGTAATCAGGCGGGTAAGCCTATTCATTTCTTTGAGGGCTTCCCTATTCACGCTCAGTTTGCGGAATATGGGCAGAATATTCTGCGGTAGCACGTCTCCCTCGCTCACCTCCGCCGCGCAGCCCTGCGCCGGGGAGGGATCGGGCACTCCGTATTCATAGCTCAGCGTTCCCATGAGCGTTTCATAGGTGCGCTGGAATCCTTCTTGGGAATTAGGGTTGCTATCGTCCCCGCTCAATTCCTCACTGAGCTCCGCGGCCTGCCGGGGCGAGGAGTGGCTGAGCAATTCCCCCGTGCACCCCACGATCATGTCCGTCTCCGGGTCCATGAGCCATTCCAGGCGATTATCCCCCGGTAAGTCCTTGACCACCACGGTGGAGGCCACGTTTTCTTCCGCCATCGCCAACCGATAGAGATTGGCGAGCACCTGCTGCTCCGTGGAGTTAGAGGCCGCCACAATGCGCATTCCCACGGGCTGTTGTTCCTGGGCATCGGGGTTTTCTGGTTCCGCGGAGGAACAGGCGTTGAGAGCGAGGGCCGCGCTCATCAGCGCGGCCAGGCAGGCAGAAAAGCAGCGGCGAATCATGCCGGATATGTTACTCGGCGTTGGGTACCGTTCCCAGGTTCATCTGAGCGATGGCGTCGCGCGCCTGCGGGGCGAGGCTGGGTTCGCACAAAATGTCATAGCGGCCCGCCACGATGGTCGTGGCGGAAGTGAAGTCGCGCTGGCCGCGAGTCATGGCATAGGGCACCGCCGCCATGACCACGCCGAAGAAGGCACCCATGATGATGCCGGTCAGGATGGGGGCTACAAAGTTTTCATCGAAGATTCCCAGGAGCAGGCCGATGAAAATACCGATCCAGGCACCAGAGAGCGCACCGCCACCGAGCACGCGGCCCCAGGTGAGCCTTCCAGTCACGGATTCCACCTCCATGAGGTCCACGCCCACGATGGTGAGGTTATTGACCGGGAAGTTGTTATCGGAGAGGGTATCCACCGCGCGCTGAGCCTGGGCGTAATTTTCAAAACTGCCCACCGGCCACCCGGAGGGGCGCTCCCGAAGAAGCGGATTGCGCGGCTGATTATTGCCATTGACGGGAGTAGTCATAAGGGGTTCCTTTCATCTCTTACCCCTGATGTAACGCCGCGGTAGGAACAAAGGTTCCCCTTTCCTGCTGCCTTCATCACCGACGGCCGTCGCCACGTTGCATATGCCATTGAGCTGTACACTGTGAATCCATGAGTGCAGTCACCCGCGTATATTCCGGCAGGCTCTCCGGCATGGTAGTGCGCGGCCCCGATATGGATACCATCGGTCGCGTGCGCGACGTGGTGGTTAATATCCGCCCCGAGGGCCACACCTCCCGTGCCCTCGGCCTCGTTGTGGAATTGGTCAATAAGCGGCGCATTTTTGTGCCCATGCTGCGCATCGCGGCTATCGAGCCCGGCGACATCACCCTAGTCACGGGTTCCGTTTCCATCCGTTCCTTCCAGCCCCGCACCGGGGAATTGACCATCATGGGCGATCTGGTGGGCTCCAAGGTGCATACCGACGAGCCCGAACTGGAACACCTGCACGGACGCGCCGTCGAGATCGCAGACGTGGAACTAGAGCGCAGCCGCACCCGGGATTGGGTGCTCTCACGCGTGGCGGTTTTCGGTTCTCGCCAGCGCTTTGCCCGCTCGCGGGAACTCTTCACGGTAGATTGGCAGTACGTGCACGGTATCAGCGCCGCCGGCGTGGGCCTTTCTAATAGCCTGGCCGATACCATCGCCGCCTTTGAGGATATGCGCCCGGCGGACGTAGCTAATTACCTCCACTCCCTGCCCGCCACGCAGCGCAATCAGCTGGCTAATGAGCTTGGCGACGACCGCCTGGCCGACATCCTCCAGGAAATGCCCGAGGATCACCAGGCGGAACTCCTCGAAACCCTAGACATTGAGCGCGCCGCCGACGTTCTCGAAGAGATGGATCCCGACGACGCCGCGGACATCCTTCAAGAGCTGCCCGATAACACCGCCGAGGTGCTGCTCGAACTCATGGACCCGGAGGAATCCGCCCCGGTGCGCCGCCTGATGAGCTTCTCCCCGGACACGGTGGGCGCGCTCATGACCCCGGAGCCGCTGATTCTCAGCCCGCAGACCACGGTGGCCGAGGCCCTGGCCCTGGCGCGCAACCCAGAGTTGCCCACCTCGCTGGCCTCCCTTATCTTCGTGGTGCGCCCGCCTACAGCCACCCCCACGGGCCGTTATCTGGGCTGCGTGCACCTGCAAAAACTCCTGCGCGAGCCCCCTTCCACGCTGATCTCGGGCATTCTCGACCCCGATCTTCCCCCTCTTTACGCGGATGATGACCAGGAAACCGCCGCCCGCTACTTTGCCACCTACAACCTGGTGTGCGGCCCCGTGGTGGACGAGGATAATCACCTGCTGGGAGCCGTGGCCGTGGATGACCTCCTCGATCACCTGCTGCCGGAAAACTGGCGCGAGCACGGCCTGCGCCCCCATACCCCGCTGACGGAGGAGAAGAATCATGGCTGAACGCGAACGCCCTCACTTCCTCGATACCCCGGTGGCGGGTTCCAAGCGCAAACTCATCAATATCAATGATGACGCCGTGGGAGCCCTGGCGGAAAGGGTTGCCCGCTTTTTTGGCACAGGGAAGTACCTCATGTGGCAAACGGTGATCGTGATTGTGTGGATTGCGCTCAACGTGGGTGGCTTCTGGTGGAACTGGGACGCATATCCCTTCATCCTGCTCAACCTCGCCTTTTCCACCCAGGCCGCCTACGCCGCCCCCCTGATCCTGCTGGCTCAAAACCGCCAGGAGGACCGCGATAAGGTGGCGCTCAATAATGATCGTCGCCGCGCGGAGCAGACCAAGGCGGATACGGAGTTCCTGGCCCGTGAACTCGCGGGCGTGCGCCTGGCCGTAGGCGATATGGTTTCCCGCGACTATCTGCGCCATGAGCTAGAGGATGTGCACGCCCTCTTGGAGCGCATCGAGGCTAAGCTTGACGACGCCGCCGCCGAGGCGATGGACTCCCCCGAGGATCTGCGCGAACCCACGCAGGGTGACCTCAGCTCCTCATAGCGGGAGTAAGATAATACGCGATGTCTACCCTGAGCGAATCCGATGTACGCAAGGCCCTCTCGCGCGTGGAGGACCCAGAACTAGGCAAGCCGATTACGGAACTAGGAATGGTGAAGTCCATTTCCATTGAGGGCTCTGCCGTGTCCGTGGAGATTTACCTCACCATCGCGGGCTGCCCCATGCGCGATACGCTGCAAACCAATACGCGGGCGGCCGTCGCAGAATTGCCGGGCGTGGACTCCGTGGAAGTCACCACGGATGTGATGAGCGATGAGCAACGCCGCCAGTTGCGTGCCTCCCTGCGTGGATCGCATAGCGAGCCGGTAATCCCCTTTGCCCAGCCGGATTCCACCACCCGCGTTTTCGCCGTGGCCTCGGGCAAGGGTGGAGTGGGTAAATCCTCCGTCACGGTGAATCTGGCCACCGCACTGGCCGCCCGTGGGCTGCGCGTGGGCATCGTGGACGCCGATATTTATGGACACTCCGTTCCGCACCTCATGGGCTCCGATCAACCCCCCACAGTGATGGAGGAGGACATGATTCTTCCCCCCATTGCCCACGGGGTGAAGTTCATCTCCATCGGTCAGTTCGTGGAGGGCAATGCCCCGGTAGTGTGGCGCGGCCCCATGCTGCACCGCGCTATCCAACAATTCCTCAGCGATGTGTTCTGGGGAGACCTCGATGTGCTGCTGCTTGATCTTCCCCCCGGCACCGGCGACGTGGCTATCTCCGTGGCACAACTGGTGCCCAATGCGGAACTCCTCATCGTGACCACCCCGCAGGCCGCCGCCGCCGAGGTGGCGGAGCGCGCGGGCTCGATTAGCCAGCAGACCCGCCAGCGCGTAGCAGGCGTGATTGAGAATATGTCCGCGATGGTGCTTCCCGACGGCACCGTCATGGAGGTCTTTGGCTCCGGTGGCGGCGAGCAGGTGGCAGAACGACTCAGCACGCTCACTGGCGCGGAGGTGCCGCTCCTCGGCCAGATTCCCCTGGACCCGGCGCTGCGCGTACACGGAGATACGGGCACCCCGGTGGTGCTCAGCGAGCCGGATTCCCCCGCCGCCCAAGCCTGCGCGGGGCTGGCGGAAAAGTTGGCGGTGCGCCGCCAATCCCTGGCGGGGCGCCCCCTGGGGCTGGGCGTGACCCGCTCCTAGCTCGGCAGGCTTTTAGGCTCAGCGCGTTCTTAAGCTCAGCAGGTTCAGCAGGTGAGCCCAGCCGGGTAACTCGGAGGTGGTAAGCGGCCCAAAGCCACAACCCGGCGCGGTAGCAAGGGCATAACGCCGTAAGCCAATCCCGGCAGGCGGGATCACATAATATCGGCCCAGTTGAACTCCCCGCTGCTGGGAGCGGGGGCAGAAGCCGTGGGGGCCGTCGATTGCACAGACGGGGCAGGCTGGTTAGTGCGGGGGGATGCGGGAACAGAAGGCTGCGGCTCCGCAGCCTTCTGTTCTTCCTTTTTGCGCCGATGCGCCTCCCCCGCGGTGTCCTTGGCCATGATCTTCTTGGGGTCAAAGGAATCCATGAACTCCTCATCCCCATCAAAAAGCGCCTTGGTGATCGCCGCGCGCGGTCCCATCCGCTGCCATTTGGCCACCTCGGAGATGGGTTTGCGGAACTCCTCGAACTCCTCCCCCAGGTCACCATTGAGTTCTGCCTTGGCATTGTTAATGGCTTTGCGTGCGGCGTAAATCGCGGCTCGCACATCTTGAATAAGCCCCGGCATTCGCTCGGGGCCGATCACGATGAGTCCCAGCAGGAATATCGTAAAGACCTCTGGCCATCCAATGCTTGAAAACACAATATAACCTTAGATGTCAGCGCAAACCCGTATTTTTACGCACGGTTCGTACCAGTACTTCTAATTTATCGAGCATCGTCTCGGGGCGCGGAGTGGGCACAGCTTCGGCCCCCGGCCCTGCCCCGCAGGCTCCCTTCGCAATATCGTGCAGCTTGCTCAGCAATTCGCTGGGCGCGCGCACCTCCGCGGTCCAATTGGCCTGGTGCAGGGCCTCAGCGGCGGAACGCTGGCGGTGCACCTCGCCTCGGCATTCCCCGCAGTGCACCAGATGAACGCGAGCCCTGTGCAAAGCTGTGGCGCATAATTCGCCATCGACAAAACCCGCTACGACCTCGGGATTGAGGTGATCCACGGAGGCAAATACCTTGGGGCGGCGCTTCTTATGCGCAGCTCCCCCAGGGTATCCCCGCTCGTGTGTATCAAAGCTCATGGTGCCCCACGCTACTCCTTTATGCGCGGTTAGCGCCCGGCGCTGGGGAGGAGCAGGCGGGCGTCCTCGCTGCCCTCGGCCGCGCTTTCCAGGCTGGCGCGCAGTTGGGAACGTCCGCGGTGAATACGGGAACGCACAGTACCCATCTTCACGCCCAGGGTGTCGGCTATTTCTTCGTAGCTCATTCCCACCACGTCACAGAGCACCACGGCCACGCGGAAGTCCGGAGCGAGTTGATCCAGAGCCTCCTGGAGCACGGGGTTGAGGTGGTTGACGTGGTAGGCCTGTTCTGGAGTCATATCCGTGCCCGGTACCCGCTCATAGTCCTCCGGCAGGGCCTCCATGCGGATCTTGTTGCGGTGACGCACCATATCCAGGAAGAGGTTGGTGGTGATGCGATGCAGCCAGCCGCGGAAGGTTCCCGGCTGGTAGTGCTTGAGGGAGCGGAATACGCGCATGAAGGTCTCTTGGGTGAGGTCCTCGGCGTCGTGCTGGTCACCGCTGAGGCGATAGGCCAGGCGGTAAACGCTATCGGCGTGCTCGGCCACGAGTTCGCCCCAGGAGGGCATATCCCCGGTGCCGGCATCGAACGCGGCGGTGCCCGTCAGTACCTCGGATTCATCCTGATAGTCGGTGCTGAGCGTGGCTGACTCATCGCGTCCTTGCGTCATCATGGTGACCATTGTGCCAAGCGCTTCTCCCAAAGACCATACAAGCCCCGTAGAGATTTCTGTGAGCCACAGAGCGTGCCTTTATCCCCCTCACCCTCCTCTGCGTCCTACACTAAGAAACCGTGACTGAAACAGCCTTCGATTCCCTGCGTGATTACATCAATTCCCTGCCTGCTACCCAGGAGGAGGGACCGCAAGCGAGCGTCGATAAGGCGATTGCCGCCGCGCGGCGCGATGCCGAGGAATACGGGCTCACCGCCCCCGATCACCTCACCGGAATGGTGCTGAGCGCCCTTACCGCCGCCAGTAGCAGCACCAAGTCCGCCGGGGCCATAGCGCTAACCCCTGCCCTCGCGGTGGTGGGGCTTTATCTGCTGCGCGGTATGCCTCAGCAGGGCACAGTGACCTGCATTGATCCCGAGGCCGAGCACCAGCGCCAGGCTAAGGAGGCCTTCCGCGCCGCGGGCTTTGCTCCGTCGAGGGGACGCTTTTTGCCCTCGCGCCCCCTCGACGTGCTTTCCCGCATGGCCCCGGAAAGCTACCAGCTGGTCTATGCGGAGGTAGAGCCCGTGGAACTGCGCGCAGTTATCGACGCCACCTGGCCCCTTCTCGTCCCCGGAGGCACGCTGGTGCTTGCCGACGCCCTCCTGGACGCCACCGTGGCCGATACCTCCCGCAAGGATCAGGCCACCGCCGCAGCCCGCGCCGCACAGGAGCATCTGCTCACGTTCGGAGAGAAAGCCGTGATCTCTCATCTTCCCTTTGGAGCCGGAACAACGCTGGTCACACGCCTTTCTTAAACTTTTCTTTAAGGCCCGTGCAGGAAGGTTCGCGCGTGACTATCCTCGGGCGGCATGGGAACGGAAAAACATTTTCCCGCGCAACGGCACACCATCTTCCAAAACTCTTTGATGACCGCCCTGCTTGACGGCATTTACGATGGCGAAATGACCGTGGGGGAACTCCTCGGTCATGGCAATTTTGGAATAGGCACCTTTGATGCCCTCGATGGTGAAATGATCGTGCTTGATGGCGTGTGCTATCAGGTACGCGGAGATGGCAGCGCCCAGCGCGCTACTTTAGATCAGCTCTCCCCTTTTACCGTGATGACCAATTTCGTGCCGCATATCCGCGATACTCCCCCACCTGGGCTACGCCGCACCGAACTCGCGGACTTTATTGATGAGCTTCAGCCCAGCGAAAACTACATGTATGCCGTGCGCATCACCGGGAGATTTAGCGACGTCACCGTGCGCACCGTGACCAAGCAGGCCAAGCCCTACCGCCCCATGGTGGAGGCCACCGGCGACGACGCCGAACTGCATTTTCGTGATATTGAGGGAACACTCGGGGGATTTCGCACCCCGGTATATGAAAAGGGCATAGGGGTTCCCGGCTGCCACGTTCATTTCCTCGATACTGAACGCAGCAAAGGCGGGCATGTCTTAGATTTCACGCTGGAATCCGGGATCGTGGAATTATGCCCCGGCACTGACCTTTCCCTCCGGCTTCCCCTCACCACCGATTTCTCCCGAGCGGCACTCGCGCCCGAGGACTTAGACCGCCAAATCCACACCACCGAGATAAAGAACTAAGCACCGAAAGGCCCCACTATGAGCAATACCGAATATTACCGCCCCGAACTTCACCTCACCGCCGAGGTGGGCGTGCTGGACGCCCCCGCAGCCGTCCTGCTTGATGGCGATACCTGGCATGTTTTTCACCAGTACCGCCCCGATCCGGCGGCACCGGCGCGCTGGGGGCACCAGTTCTCCGAGGACACCCCCTACGAATGGGAGGAATGTGATGACGTGCTCGCGCCCTCGGCAGAGGAAGCAAAAGTGCGCGCTGGTTCTATCGCGGCAATGGAAAACGGCCTGCACCTCTACTTCACCTCCGTGACCTCGCAGACCGATTCCGAGCAGAGCACGCAGATTCACCTCGCCCACATTGATAACCTCCCGGCCACCACGGCCGATCTTTCCGAGGACCCCCTGGCCCTTGATCCCCAGGTGGAGCGCCTGGGTGCGGTGGTCACCGATGAGACGGGCGCGGAAGCCGGAATTAATAACTTCCGCTCCCCCTGCGTGGTTCCCGATTGGGTGACTCACGAGGACCGCGACGAGGGCCACGCGGGGTGGCTCATGCTCGCCGTCACCGGTTCTATGGAGCGCCCCGGCCTCGCCATGCTGCACTCGGACGATGGCCGCACGTGGCAGCTCCAAGGTGCGCTGCGCTTTGAGGGAAACACGGGCATTGATCCGGCAGCTAATATCGTCTCCCCCCGGATTCTGCGCCTGCGCGATGAGGTGGATGGAGAGATTCACGATGTGCTCTTGGTAACCGTGGAACACGAGGGCGTGGACATATCCGGCTATCTGGTGGGTCAACTGCACCAAGCGGTGTTCACCGTGAGTTCCCCCTTCCGCCGTATTGATTACGGGCACGACTTCACCCGTCCCCGCAACACCACCTTCACCCCCGGCACCATGGCGGAAGAAGAACGCTTTGATCGCGCCGCCCTCGTGGGCCAGCTCAACGGCATAGGCCGCCTCGACGATCCCGCCAAACACCTCAGCCTCACCGCCGAGGGCTGGGCCAATGCGATGTCGATACCGCGCGTGACCACCTTGCAGGGCGGCGTACTCTTCCAAACCCCCGCCGCCGGGCTCGTGGAGCAGATCACCCACACCCACAGCGCGCAGTCGTGGACCGGATTGTGCGAGGTTCCCGAGGGCTCCGAGATCACCGTGGAGCTTCTCGACGCCGCGGGCAACCTCGCCACCCGCGTCTCCCACCGGGGTTCCACCCTGGTGCTTGACCGCTCCATGAATCCGCACCACCAGGGCGATCGCCCCGCCAGCGCCGACCTGGCCGAGGGAGATTCCGATTCCCTCACGATCATCGTGGACGGCTCCACCGTGGAAGTCTTTGCCGATGGTGGAGCCGTTTCTATGGCCAGCCGGGTGTACTTTGAGGGCGGCTGCTCGGAGATTCGCGTGAGCGAATCCGGGCAAGCCAGCGTGGAGCGTTCCTTCCGCCGCTCGGCGGGTTCCCTGGACACCTCCCGGCTGCCCGACTGGGCGGAAGAAGAACTCGACGCCGAGTTTTAGGCAGGCTAAGCGCGGCCCAGCCGCGTGATGGTGGCCCTCGCCGTAACCGTCATGGTGGGCGGCAGGGCCTGGATACGCCGCTGCAATTCGGTGGGTTCGATGTGCCGCGCCGAGGGGCTCATCCCTATCTGCGCGGCAATGGAATCTTGATCCAGATTCATGGGGAACTCGATGGTACGAGGCTGACCCACCAAGGCGAGGTGCCCCGAGGCCTGCTCGATGAGGCGATCCACGTTGCCCTTCTCGACGTCGATAATGCCCAGGGGTTCGCGCAATTCCGCAAGGTGACCGGTATCAGCGGTGAGCACCACTACCTCGCCGCGCTCGGTGAGCACGCGAGCAAACTCCTCGGCATTACGGGGAGCGAAAATCACGGTGATGGCGTCCACCGAGGCATCGCGCAGCGGCAAGCGCGACCACGCATCGGCCACCACGGCCCCCACGCGTGGGTGGCACTTAGCCAGATGTCGCGCGGCGGGGATGGAAACGTCCAGGCCCACGCCGCGCGAACCCAGCACCGTATCGAGGGTGTGGGAGAGATAGTAGCCGGTGCCCGCGCCGATCTCGCAGATCACCGGCTCGGCCTCATCGGGCACCTGGGCCTCATCGAGAACATCACCGACGGTATGCGTCACCGCCTCCACGAAAGGAGCGAAATGCCCCCGGCTCAGGAAGGTCTCGCGGTTGCGAATCATCTCCACATCGTCGCCGGAGTGTCGCAACCCCGATCCCCCGGCGAGGGTCACATACCCCTGCTTGGCGATGTCATAGCTATGTCCCGATTCCGAAACCAAGCGGCGGAACTCATCCACCCCGCTCAGCGCGGTGCCGTCGATAGGATCGGCCAAAACGTCAATGACATCGTGAAGCATGGGGCGACTACTCCTATCAACGATCGTGGGTGATTCTTCCCACAGGATATACGGTGACCTTAGTTGCCGGATTCAGCGGCCTGGCTAAGCAGCTCTCCGAGCTCCGAGGCTTCCTCGTGCGTCATCTCCACCACAAGCCTTCCGCCACCATCGGAGGGAATACGCATCACGATCTTGCGATTTTCCACTACGGCTTCCATCGGGCCCCCGCCAGTGCGGGGCTTCATCGCTGCCATTTCACCAGGCTCCTTGCAGATTTCTACAGATACTCTTCACAAGCCTAGTCATTTTTGCCCGCAGCGTGCCGGGCCACCTGGGCTTCTAGGGCCTCGATACGCTGCCACAACTCCACAATCACCGCATCCACCTGATCGGGACGATACCCCCTAAGCACCAGCTCAAAGCGCACATCGTCAAGCTCACCCCGGGCCAATGCCTCCGCATTGTGTTCCTGCACACGCAGGCTCTCCTCCATCGGCGCATCCACCTCAGCGCGCCCAAAGATCCTGCCCCAGGCCCACGTGCCCACCACCACCAAGGCGCAGAGCACGAGGATGAGCAGTATCCACATCACAAAAACCATTCGGCGCTCCTTATTCCGGCTTCACCATAGTAGAAAGGGGCGGGCGCTGTGCCACCTCCACGCCGGGAACCCCAGCGCGGGAAAGAATGGTGGCGGCCACCATGCGGGCCATCGGCCCCAGTTCCGAAAGAGGGCGGTTACGGTGGCTCCGGGTTCCCAAATCCACCTGGGCGATAGCTGCGGGACCGTAACGCTGGGCGACGTCGATAAGCAACCCCGATTCCACCCCGTAACCCTCCACGAAGGGCAGGCTCAACGCGGTGCTGCGCCGCAGGGCATACTCGCCGCCGAGGGGCTGGTGTATTCCATCGAGTTCGGGAAAGAGTGCGCTCAGCAGGGGCTTCGCGGTGAGCTCGGTGACTCTCCCGCCGGCCCCGGGCCGCCCCTGAAAGGTACGCACATAATCGGCCTTGACCATATGCACCCCCTCATCGCCAAACGGAGCGCTCAGAGCCCTCACCATGCCCGGCGCGGTGGCGGTGAGGTCGGCGTCGAGAAATACCACCACCTCCCCGCACGCGGCAGCCACCCCGCGCCACAGCGACTCCCCCTTGCCCGGCGCGGGTTTCACCTGGGGAAGCACCTCGCGCCAATTCACCACCTGTGCTCCGGCGGCGCGGGCCTCGGCGGCGGTCTCGTCCTGCGAATCTGCGTCGATCACCAGCACTTCCAGGGGGCGATCCGCCGCAGCATCGCGCACCACCTGCCCTACCGTGGATTCCTCATTGAGCGCCGGAATCACCACGCTGACCTGCTCTATCGGGATCACGCCAGCCCCCGGATAGTGGAGAGGGGCGCCATTTTCCCTTCAATGGCCGCGATCATGCGCACCACGTCAAGGGTCTGAGCCACCTCGTGCACCCGGAAAGCCGCCACTCCCCGCTGTGCAGCCCAGGCCGTCGCGGCAAGCGTGCCCGCCACCCGCTCGCGCACGGGGCGATCCAGAGTTTCTCCCACAAAGTCCTTGTTAGATAGCGCCATGAGCACCGGCCAACCGGTAGCCACCAATTCATCTACTCGGCGCAGCAATTCCAGGCCGTGAAAAGAATTTTTACCGAAGTCGTGAGTGGGGTCGAGGAAAATCTTGCCCTCCGGTACCCCGCACGCCACCGCGCGTTCGGCCAACGCCGTGGTCTCCTCAATCACATCCGCCACCACATCGTCGTAGTGCACCCGGTGCGGGCGGGTGCGCGGAGTCATGCCGCCCGTATGCGAGCACACATAGCCCACACGGTGATGCCCGGCCACCTCCACCAACTCGGGGTCCGCCCCCGCCCAGGTGTCGTTCACTAGTCCCGCGCCGGCCGTGATGGATTCCTGTGCCACCTCAGCTCGCCAGGTATCCACGGAGATCAAGGCCTCAGGATGACGTCGGTGTAGTTCCTCGATCACCGGAACCACGCGGCGTATCTCCTCCTGGGCATCCACCTGTGGTCCGGGACCCGCCTTGACCCCTCCCACGTCAATGATGGAAGCCCCCTCGGCCAGCATCTCCTCGGCGCGGGCGAGGGCTTCCTCATGGCGATACGTGGCGCCCTTGTCATAAAAGGAATCGGGGGTGCAATTCACGATGGCCATGACCGCAGGCAACGCAGGATTCATGCCCGTTAATCTACCGCTGCCTCGTGTCTGCTCTTTCACTTTCCTCCCTGTCGAGGGGTGCTGCCGCTCAAAGACGTATCGCCACTCGCACGTGTGCTGTCTCCCAGAGGCATATTGTCACCCAGCACCTTCCGGTGCACGGAGCGAATGTGGCTGACGGCCTCTTCCACGGAATCGGTGACGAAGAAGAGATCGGCGTCCTGCGGCGATACCATCTTTTCTTCCACCAGGCGCTCCCTAATCCACTGGATAAGCCCGCCCCAATACTCGGTGCCCATGAGCACAATGGGGTAATTGCTCATCTTGCCGGTCTGCACCATGCACAGCACCTCGAAGAGTTCGTCCAACGTACCCATGCCACCCGGTAGGCACACGAAGCCCTGGGAGTACTTCAGGAACATCACCTTGCGGACGAAGAAATAGCGGAAGTTTAATCCCACGTCCACGTACTCGTTGAGGCGCTGCTCATGGGGAAGCTCAATGCCCAGGCCCACGGATAATCCGCCCGCCTGTTGTGCTCCCTTATTAGGGGCCTCCATGAGTCCCGGCCCGCCCCCGGTCATCACCGCGTACTGAGCCTTCACCAGAGCTTGGCCCAATTCCACACCCAGGGAGTAGTAGGGGTGGTCGGCGGGAACGCGCGCGGAGCCAAAGACACTCACGGCGGGAGGAAGATCGGCCAGAGCATCAAAGCCAGAAACAAACTCCGACTGAATACGCAGAATGCGCCAGGGGTCCGCGTGCATCCAATCGTGATCGGCGCGCAGCTCTAGAAGCCGCTGATCGTAGGTGGATTCTTGATTCCCCGAGGAACGCACCAATAAGGGGCCGCGCAATGTTCTCTTTTGCCGATCCCGCTGATCCTGCCGCACTTCTTCCGTATTTTCTGCCATGCCATCCGAACCTAGCCGATGAACCACGTCTGCGCTCTTCTCGTTCACTTTCCGCTCTTCCACTAAGCCCTGCTTTTCCGCTACGCCTCGGCCCTAGGCCTCACGCCTAAGCCGCTCCTCTACGCCTCGCCCCGGAGATAACGGTGGAGCGCCTGGGATACCTCAGTGATCTGCTCTACCGGACACTGCTCATCCTTCTTGTGGGCAAAGCCGGGGTCACCGCAGCCGAAGTTCACGGCGGGGATACCCAATTGCCCAAAGCGGGACACATCGGTCCAGCCGTACTTGGCCCGCACCTCGCCGCCCACGGCCTCCACCAGCGCTCGTGCTGCGGGAACGCTCAAACCGGGGGCCGCCGGGGCCGCCACATCGTCTACCTCGTAGCTGAGGTGTTCTTCTTCCTCAATATCCAGCACCCCTAGGAGATGTTCTAGGGCCTCATCGCAGGTGCGGTCGGGCGCAAAGCGAAAGTTCACAAAGAACCATGCTTCATCGGGGATCGTATTATTAGCCACCCCGGCCTCCATGCGCACCACATTCAGGCCCTCTCGATATACGCAGCCATCCATCTCCACGGCCTCGCGCGGACTGTATTGCGCCACGCGCTCTATCACCGGGCTGAGGCGATGAATGGCGTTGGCCCCCAGCCAGGCCCGCGCGGAGTGGGCGCGGGTACCCGTGGCCTTTACTTTCAGGCGAATAGAGCCCTGGCAGCCCGCCTCGATCACGCCACCGGAGGGCTCCCCTAGCAAGGCGACATCCCCGCGCAGCCACTCCGGGTGTTCCTTTTCGATATGGCCCAGCCCGTTAAACTCCGTGGCTACCTCCTCGCCCTCATAAGCGATAAAGGTGAGATCGTGGCGCAGGTCGGGGGAATCCGCAAGCGAAGCAAAAGCCTGAGCATAGACCGCCAGGCCGGACTTCATATCCACCGTTCCACAGCCAAAGAGGGTATCGCGGCCTTCCCCATCCTTGCCGCGGGTATGCGGAACATTATCGGCCAGGGGAACCGTATCGAGATGGCCGGCAAGAATGACACGGGAGCCCAATCCCCGCTGGGTGCGGGCAAGCACATTGTTGTTATATCGCAGCACCTCCACCTCGGCAGGGAGGGTAGCGCGCAGGGAGGCCTCCAGGGCGTCGGCAATAGCCTCCTCATGGTGCGATGGGCTGGCAATATCGACGAACGCGGCAGTCAGCTCGATGGGGTCGCCGGTGAGGTCAAGCACGGGAGAAGTGTTCATGCCCTCCGAGCGTAGAGGGTGGGTGGGACACGGGGGTACCCGGTGTGGAATGGTCCCGGGGCGGTTATACAGTTTTATCCATGTCCACCTTGACCGACACAGGATTAGGCCACGGCCTGCGTACCCGGCATCTGACCATGATGGGGTTGGGTTCCGCGATCGGCGCGGGCCTCTTCCTGGGCACCGGCGTGGGAATCCGGGCCGCAGGCCCCGCGGTGCTCATCGCCTACCTCATCACCGGAATCATCACCGTGCTCATCATGCGCATGCTCGGAGAAATGGTGGCGGCACGCCCCTCGGCTGGCACCTTCTCCGACTACGCCGAGCAGGCCTTTGGCCGCTGGGCGGGATTTAGCGTGGGGTGGCTTTATTGGTTCATGATGGTGATGATTATGGGCGCGGAAATGACGGGCGCGGCGGCCATTATGGCCTCGTGGTTTGGGGTGAGTCCTTGGCTGCCAGCCCTGATTTGCGTGGTTATTCTCGCGGCCGTCAATCTGCTTTCCGTGCGTGGTTTCGGGGAGTTCGAATTCTGGTTTGCCTTTATCAAGGTGGCGGTGATTATCGCCTTCCTGGTCATCGGTGGGCTGCTCATTTTTGGCCTGCTGCCCGGCCACGAGTTCGTGGGTACGCAGCACTTCCTGGGTGAGCACGGCTTTATGCCAAACGGTTGGTCTGGGGTGGCGGCGGGCCTGCTTGCCGTGGCCTTTGCCTTCGGCGGCATTGAAATGGTGACCATCGCTGCGGCGGAATCGGAGGACCCGCAGCGCTCGATCACCACGGCGGTCAATTCCGTTATTTGGCGGATTGGCATTTTCTATATCGGTTCGGTTTTGGTTATCGCCTTTTTACTTCCCTACGCCACGATGGGCGGGGCCGATTCCGCCGCCGAATCCCCCTACACCCTGGTATTGGAACAGGCTCAGATTCCCGGCGTGGTGGGATTTATGGAGGCCGTTATTGTGGTGGCGCTGCTTTCTGCCTTTAATGCACAACTCTACGGTTCTTCTCGCTTGTGTTATTCCCTGGCCCTGCGTGGCGACGCCCCCGCGATCTTCGCCCGCACCAGCGATAACCAGGTGCCCACCGCCGCCCTTTTGCTCTCGGTTTTCTTCGCCTTTGCCTCGGTGGGATTGCAGTGGTGGAACCCCACCGGCCTGCTCGATTTCCTGCTGAGCGCCGTGGGCGGCTGCCTCGTGGTGATCTGGGTATCCATCATCGCCTCCTATCTGCGCTTGCATCCCCGCCTAGTGCGCTCCGGGGAAATAGGGCAGGTGCGCATGTGGGGCTATCCCTGGGCCGCCTGGGGCACCCTAATCGCGGTCGGCGCCATCGTTGCGCTCATGCTTGCCGACGCCGCCGCACGCACGCAGATCTACGCCGTACTGGTGATCTGCGCCATTATTTTGGCGATAGCATTCATCACGCGCCGACCAGCTACATTAAACGGAACAGAACGTTCACAGCATAAGGATCACTGATGACCAATCAGAGCGACGAAACTCAGCTAGGCAGCGGATTAAAAACCCGCCACCTCACGATGATGGGCCTTGGCTCCGCCATCGGCGCGGGCCTCTTCCTGGGCACCGGCGTGGGGATTCGCAGCGCCGGCCCCTCGGTGCTGCTCGCCTACCTCATCGCGGGTGGCGTGGTGCTGGCGGTGATGTACATGCTCGGTGAGATGGCCGCCGCCCGCCCCGCCCCCGGTTCCTTTGCCACCTACGCCCGCGCGGCCTTTGGCCCCTGGGCGGGGTTCACCCTGGGCTGGCTCTTCTGGTTCATGATGATTATGGTGCTCGGCGCGGAGATGACCGGCGCCGCCTCCATCATGGCCTCCTGGTTTGGCGTAGACCCCTGGATACCCGCCCTGGTGTGCGTCACCTTTTTTGCCGTGGTCAATCTGGCTAAGGTGAGCGGCTTTGGCGAGTTCGAGTTCTGGTTCTCCTTCATCAAGGTCAGCGTGATTATCCTCTTCCTGGTCCTGGGAACGCTACTCATCTTCGGGTTATTGCCCGGCCATGAGTTTGTGGGTACTGAGAACTTCCTCGGCGAGGGCGGTTTTATGCCCAACGGTATTCCGGGCCTGGCCGCTGGTCTTTTGGCCGTGGCCTTTGCCTTCGGCGGCATTGAGATCGTCACCATTGCGGCGGCAGAATCGGAAAATCCGCAGGATTCCATCAAAACCGCCATTCGCTCTACCCTCTGGCGCATTGGCCTGTTCTACCTCGGCTCCGTTTTGGTAATTACCTTCCTGCTCCCCGCCTCTCAGATTCAAGGGGCGGAAACAGCCGCGGAATCTCCGTTTACCCAGGTGCTCAAGATCGCTGATATTCCCGGCGTGGTGGGCTTCATGGAAGCCGTGATCGTGGTCTCCCTCCTTTCCGCCTTTAATGCCCAGATTTACGCCAGCTCCCGCATGGCTTATTCCCTTTCCGTGGAGGGCAATGCCCCGGCTTTCCTGGGCAAGCTGAATAAGGAAAACGTGCCCTTTAATGCGGTGCTGCTCTCTATGGTCTTTGCCTTTGCCTCGGTGGGATTGCAATGGTGGAATCCCACTGGCTTGCTTGACTTCCTCTTGAACGCCGTGGGCGGCATTCTCATCGTCATTTGGATTATGGTGGCCGCCAGCTACCTCAAACTCCACCCAGAGCTGGAACGCAATGGGGAAATCACCACCGTGCGCGTATGGGGCTATCCCTGGATCGGTTGGGCCACCATTGCCGCACTCTTGGCTTTCGTGGCGCTCATGCTTTTCGACGCCGGCTCGCGCTCGCAGATCTTCTCCGTGCTCATCGTCATGGCGGTGCTCATTGCCCTATCCTTCATCACCAAACCCCGCCCCTCTCAGGTAGGTTCAAAATCATGACTTCTGCATCAGCTCAAGGAATAACAACCCTCACCCACGACGGCACCGTCCTCGACGTCTGGTTCCCCGCACCTCAGCTCCACGACACCCCTTTGACCGCGGGAACCGACCGTCTTGACGAGGCCCCGGCCCATCTCGCGCCCCTCACCGGGCCGGACGAGGACCGCGGCGTGGCTCGCGTGGCGGTAGAAACGCGCATCGCCTCCTTAGATGAGGCCCCCGCCGATGCTTACGACGCCTACCTGCGCCTTCACCTGCTCTCGCACCGCCTGGTACGCCCCCACGGGCAAAACATGGATGGTATCTTCGGCCTGCTCGCCAACGTGGTGTGGACTAATTACGGCCCCTGCACCCCGGCCGATTTCCAGATGGTGCGCGCCCGCCTGGCCACGCGCGGCCCGGTGACGGTCTACTCCGTGGATAAGTTCCCACGCATGGTGGACTATGTGGTTCCCACCGGCGTTCGCATTGGCGACGCCGACCGCGTGCGCCTCGGTGCCCACCTTGCGGAGGGCACCACCGTCATGCACGAGGGCTTCGTGAACTTCAACGCCGGCACGCTGGGTAACTCAATGGTGGAGGGCCGTATCTCCGCCGGTGTCGTGGTGGGCAATGGCTCCGACGTGGGCGGCGGCGCTTCCATCATGGGTACCCTTTCCGGCGGCGGCAAAGAGGTTATCTCCATCGGTGAGCGCTGCCTGCTGGGAGCTAATGCCGGCGTGGGTATCTCCCTGGGTGATGATTGCGTGGTGGAAGCCGGCCTGTACGTTACGGCGGGTACCAAGGTATCCGTTTTTGGCACGGTGGCCCAGGCTGCTGGTGTCGATGAGGGCACCACGGTGAAGGCCTCCACTCTCTCGGGTGCCTCCGGTATTCTCTTCCGCCGCAACTCCGTTTCCGGCTCCGTGGAGGCCACCCCCTACACCTCCTCGGTAACCCTCAACGAGGCCCTACACGCCAACTAGTCTTTTCACTCCACCCCCGTGGGTGCCCCGGTCAACAACCAGGGCACCCACTTTAAGCATCAGTAGCTTTACGCATCGTCCAGCTAAAGTCTGCGCCGGGTGAAGTTTCTACCCCCTCAGGATAAACTCCATGCACCAAGTGCATAGAGTCGTACCTCTCTCCCTGTTCATCAACGCAAACCTGAATAAATAGGATAGCGATTGATTCCTTGGGCTTCACATTATCTTCAGCCCAAGAAATAACCTCCATAATGCCCGTGGCATGAGAGCACTTATATCTTCTCGTTGAGAATCTAGATTCCAGATCATCAGATTCTTCTTCCTTCCAGAAAGTAACGCAATATTCAGGATTTTTAAGCTCCCCTGATACATCATTTTCCGGCGTCAGAATAGCCGAGTTGATATAATCTTTCACGTCCATCACATTCCTCCTATATTAGCTAGAACAAACATAGAAACAGATAGCTCTCACTAGACAGTATCATTTATATTCATAGCACACATGACAAATCCTTACCGCGTAGTCTGTGGGTTTTTTCCTACAATATTAAGCATGCTCTAGAAACATGCCACAGAGTTCCAACATCCGCCATCAACCGTGCAAAATAAATACACCGCCCTGTCTGGACAAAAGAATGATGCAGGTTTAGGCGATAGAAGACATCACGCATCCCCACAGGCCATAAAACCCGCCGCAACCACGACACCGAGCCACCACGTTGCACAAGGGTCAATGTCCCCTAAACCTAATCTGCCGCCTTCAGCACAACGTGCCACCCCCCCTTCCGCCGCAACTCCGTTTCCGGCTCCGTGGAGGCCACCCCCTACACCTCCTCGGTGACCCTCAACGAGGCCCTACACGCCAACTAGCCTTTCCACTCCACCCCCGTGGGTGCCCTGGTCGTTGACCAGGGCACCCACTTTTTTACCCCAGACCACTAGACAAGATGTAAATTATTCTTTACACTTTGCCATGTAAGCATCCCAAAGGAGCCCTATGCCAGAAGTTCCCCCCAACATGGTGCGCAAGTACCGCCGATGGAACGAACTTTCCCAGGCCGAACTCGCCCAGCGGGTTCAGGTGTCACGGCAGACCATCGCCAACATCGAAAAGGGAAACTACTCCCCCTCGGTTCACCTTGCCCTCGCTATCTGTCACGAACTCAACCAAACCGTTGAAAGCGTCTTTGGCGCGAATCAAGAGGAGACCCCCGCATGAGTTACGCAGACTACGTTATAAAACGCACTAACCGGCTTGTCGATGACGAGTTCGAGCAAGCCATGCTCCATAAGTCCTCCACCGTGGCCCTGGCCTATAACGATTGGTTTTGCATCGTCCTCGGTGTCATTTTCGCTTGGGTTTTACCTGGGGCCTATTCTCTCTTGGCCTGTATCATTCTTCTCATTCCGCTTACGCTGCCCCGCCTCATCGGCGTCTATTGGATGCGGCGCACCGTTCCGATTCCTCGATACTCCACACAATCACCACCGGAGTTCATTCTCTCTGTCCTTCTCATGGTGTGCATGGGCGTGGGTATATTCCACAATATTGGCTGGCCCAGCGATCCCTTCGCTTTCACACCTTTCATCGGCGGACTCGGTGGCGCCTACTACGGTTACAAGCGCTCCGAGAAGAGGCGCGAAGAAGATCGAAAACGCCTGGATAAAGAGCTCGATTCCGAGAGTCAATAAGGAGACCCCCACTATGAGTTACGCAGACTACGCCATTAAACGCACTAACCGGCTTGTCGATGACGAGTTCGAGCAAGCCATGCTCCACAAATCTTCTACCGTCGCAGTGGCCTATAACGATTGGCTCAGTCTCCTTATCGCGGCCGTCTTGGCCTGGGTCCTGCCCGGCTACTATTCCCTTCTTTGTGCTCTCCCCCTCTTCGCTTCTAGTTTCGCTCAGCTCGCCGGTATCCGGTGGCTGCGCAGAACGGTGGCGATACCGTGTGCCCACACAAGATCTCTGCCGGAATTACTCATAGCGGCTCCACTCTGCATTATCGCAACCGTCGGCATGGCCTATAAGTTGCACCTCCTCGGCGAGTCCATCATCACTCTACTCATTGGAGGCCTAACGGGATTGATCTTTACTATGTACCATTACGGCACCAAACAATCAGAAAAGCGCCGGCGGAAAGATCGCCAGCGCCTAGATAAAAAGCTCGATTCCGAGGATTAACCCTGCCCCACGGGTTCCTGTTCTAACACCACGCGGTGCCCGCGCTGGCGGCCAAAGGTCCATAGTTTATTCACCACAAAGTTCACCGGCATGGCCACTAAGGTGGAAATAATAGTTGCCCAGTAGAACTTGGTACGCAGCCCGGAAGAATCATCGAGAATATCCGAGGGCAGCGCGATGGGTGAGGTGGGATTCATCAGGAAAGTAGCCACCACGGTGCTCACCGCAAAGGCTCCCAGGCCGGTAAAGAGGAAGGGGAAGAAGTCCCGCAGCCAACTGCGCGTGCTCATACCCTTGAACGTCCACATGCGGTTGAGCTGGTAATTCCAGGTATTAGCCACCAGGAAGGCTATCACCATGAATACGTGGTACCAGCGAATGTGAAACTGCGTGCCCAGGAGATTCAAAAATGGATCGTCCACGGAGATACCCGCCGTCCACCCGGCGATCTTCTTGGATAAAACGGCCACGGCAAAGTTCACTATGGTGCCGGAGCCACCGATGAGGCCAAAAGTGAGGAACTGTCGAAAATTGCGTGAAAGACTTTCACGGGAAAGACCACGGTTCACTATGTTCAGCCCTCACTAGAATACGGATACCTCAAGGGCTTTACTTTACTTGCCGCAGTGCTATGCGCCTAACCTGGCGGTGGCGGCGTCGATACGCTCATCGGTGGCGGTCAGGGAGATTCGCACATGCTTGCCCCCTGAGGGGCCATAGAAGGAACCGGGGGCCACGAGGATGCCGCGCTCGGCAAACCATTCGACGGTATCCCAGCAGTCCTCCCCGCGAGTGGCCCAGAGATAAAGCCCGGCCTCGGAGTGCTCGATCGTGAAACCGGCCTCGGTGACCGCCCGCAGCAGCGTGGCGCGGCGGGCGGCGTAGCGCATCTTTTGCACCTGCTCCTGGGTGTCCTCCTCCAAGGCGGCCCGCAGGGCAGACTGGATAGGGTACGGCACCATGAGTCCGGCGTGCTTGCGCACCAAGGTGAGTTCTGCAATAAGCCCACTATCGCCCGCAAAGAAACCCGCACGGTATCCGGCCAGGTTGGAGGTCTTAGAAAGCGAATGAATAACCAGCAGATTGCTGTGGTCGCCTCCACAGACCTCGGGGTGCAGCAAAGAGAGCGGACGGCGCTCGTCGTCCCAGCCTAGGCCGAGGTAGCACTCGTCGGAGGCGACGATTACGTCGCGCTCGCGGGCCCATTCCACCACCTTGCGCAGGTGTTCCACCCCGAGCACCCTGCCGGAAGGGTTGGAGGGGGAATTGAGGAAGATCAGGCCCGGCCTCTGCGGGCCTAGTGCCACGGTGGAGTCGGTGCGCAGCACCTCGCAGCCCGCCAGGCGTGCGCCCACCTCGTAGGTGGGATAGGCCAGTTCCGGGATCACCACGGTGTCGCCCTTGCCCAGCCCGAGGGTGGTGGGCAGCCAGGCGATAGCCTCCTTGGTGCCCACCACGGGGAGCACGGAGTTCTCCCCTAGCTCGGTGATCCCGTAGCGGCGAGCGCTCGATTCGATGATCGCGCGCCGCAGTTCCGGGGTGCCGACGGTCTGGGGATAACCCGGATAGGCTGCCGCCTCCGCCAAGGCCAATTGGATACCCGGCGCCACCTCATCCACGGGGGAACCCACGGATAGATTGACGATTCCCTCGGGGTGCTCGGCCGCGCGCTTCTTGGCGGGGGCGAGCGAGTCCCAGGGGAAATCGGGCAGCGTATCTCCCAGCGGAGTGCGGGTCATGGCGGGCCTTCTCTCAAGCGGATTAGTCGGTGTTTTGCGGCGGAAGGGCGGCGATCAGCGGGGCGTCGAAGTCCTGCGGTCCCAGTTTTTGTGCCCCGCCCGGAGAGCCGAGGTCATCAAAAAAGGCCGCATTGGCATCGTTGTAGTCCAACCACTCATCGGGCACATCGTCCTCGTAGAAGATGGCCTCCACCGGGCAGGCGGGCTCGCAGGCACCGCAATCGACGCACTCATCGGGGTGAATGTACAGGGAGCGCTTGCCCTCATAGATGCAATCCACCGGGCACTCCTCCACGCAGGCGCGGTCCATGACATCCACACAGGGCTGTGCGATTGTATAAGTCATCGTGTATCGGGAACTCCATTTACGGGAAATCACGCGCGGTAGCGCAGTGACACCGCATAGTATGTCATTTTCTTATCACCAGCGGCCAACCGCCTCCGATCATTCCCGCGATGAGCAGCGCAACGCTGCGAATATTATTGCCCACCAGCTGATCCCCCGTTACCGCTACCCACATGGTGAGCACCACGTATCCCATCAACCAGGTCCACAGGGGAATACCGGCCAGGCCCGCGTGGCGGGTCCACAACAGGGCCGTGCGGCTGAGCACGCGGTTGAACAGGAAGGCCACCACGATCATGTAGGGGAAGGGGATCTTCGTGCCACCGGGCAGGGTAATCCAGGTACCCAGGTACACCACCTCCAACAACACGGAGATCAGCGCCGCAATAGCCAGCCACAACAGGCCCAGAGCCGCCTCCCCTTTGGAGAAATCGGTGCGGGTAAGGGGCTTATCGACGCCCTCTTGCTCACTCACCGGCAGCCTCCTCCCACCAGCGCACATCGCCCAGCAGCGCCGAGCCCTCCCCCACCTGATAGTGCTCCTTCCAGGTCAGCGGCTGCGCGATGAGGTTAGACAGGGCAAAGACCTGGGCGGCGGGGCCCGGATGGCGCAGCGTGGCATAGGCGGCCTGCGGGTTGGTGGCGCTCACGGAGCCATCGGCCAGCCATAGTTGGGTGGCGTGGGCACGAATGGCGGCAGCCTTGGCCGCCATCTCCCCCACCGTCATGTGGACAGCCAGGTCGGCCTGCGGCACGCAGGCGATCTCCCCGGACTGGGCCGCTCGCCACCCGGCGGGAATATGCTCGATGGCCTCCAAGCCCGCTTGCAATTCCGATTCCAAGGTCACCGCCCACAGGATTCCAGCCACGGGCACCTGCCGGGCTGCCGCGTGAGTAATCTCGTGTGCCCGAATATGATCCGGGTGACCATAACCACCATCGGGGCCGTAGGTAATCAGGAGGTCGGGGTGAATCTCCTCCAGTATCTCCACGAGGTCAGTAACGGCTGTTTCTCCCGAGGAGGCAAAGGCCGGTGGGTGCTTAGCCGCGGGCGTGCCCGCCATGCCGGAATCCCGGTACTTCCCCGGCGCGCCCAGGAAACGGCCGCACACTCCCAAGGCGTCCAGGGAGGCGCGCAGCTCCCCGATGCGGAAACCGCCGAGTTGATCCGCGTGATCGGCCACCAAGTTCGCGTAGGGGTTCCCGATCACCTCGCCCTCCTCCCCGAGCGTGCAGGTGACCACGGTCACCTCTGCGCCCAGGCGAGCGAGGCGGGCCAGGGCGCCACCGGTCCAAATCGCCTCATCATCGGGGTGGGCGTGCACCGCCACCACGCGCTTTCCCATGAGATTCATCGGGTTCCTCCTCATCGCTTCTTCCATTGCGCCGCCGTGGCAAGGCCCTGCCACTGCTCGGGGTTCTCGGGCAGGCCCTCTACTTCCGGCCCGGCCACCATCAGCCGAGTTTCCCGCAGGAGCGGCAGGCTGAGGTGTTCGGTTTCCTCCACCTCGTTGAGAACCGAGGGGTCGGCCTGGCCCGCCAGCACCTCCCCGATCAGCCCCTGGGTGGGCAGGGAACAATAACCAGAAAGATTGCTGCTCCGCGCCGTCGTTTCCGAACAGCTATAGCGCCCGGCCGCCTCGATAGAATCCGGCTCAGCGCCGCGCCAGGACACCACGGCATCCACCTCCCCGGCACCAAGGCCCTCGCCGGTGACCTGCTCTACGTCGCTGGGCACCACCTGCGCGACCACCCCGGCCCCACTGAGGCTATCCACGATGGCCCGCACCGCCGCCGAGGCCTCGCTATCGGCGGGATCGGCGGCAATGCGCAGCGGTTGGGCGTTCGTTCCCTCACGTAGGGTATTTAGGGCCTCCTCGGTGGCCTGCTCAGCGCTGCTCTCCGGCACCTCTAGGTTGACGCTGCGCCCGGCCGCCAGGCGGGCGATAGCGGGGACGTCGATAAGCGAAAGAAGGGCCGCGCGCGCAGACGGCTCCCCCAGCGCCGCGGAATCCACGGAGAGGGTCAGCGCTAGTTCCCGGCCGGTGCTCACGACGCGCTGGCGGCTCTGCGGCACCAGTCCGAAGGCCTGCTCGGAGGTCTCTGCGGGGGTAATGTCCAGGTAGCTGAGCTGGCGGCTACGCAGTTGATCGGTGCCCTCGGTGGTGCCGCGCACGGAGCGGAAGAGCAGGAGTTCCGTCACCGCCGGGCTACTCCCCCAAAAGCGATCGTTACGGCTTAATTCCACGGTGCCGCGCGCGCGATCCACCTTGCGCACCATATACCGCCCCGCGGAGGCCGGGATTCCCTCGCGCATCCCCTGGTTAAAGCCCACATTCTGCATCAGGTGTGCGGGCAGCAGATGCCTAAAGAGGCTGCGCCACTGGGCCACGGGCTGAGCAAAGTCCACCTCCACCGTCTTGCCGCCGCCACTGGTGCGGACGTCGGCAATGGCGCGGTATCCCGCCTCCCCACGCACGCCGGGGGTATCGCGCAGGGATTCCCAGAGATACACAAAATCGTTGCCGCTCACCGGGGTGCCATCGGACCACTGCGCCTCCGGGGTGAGCACGTAGCGCACCGTCTGCACCACCTGCGGATTGGGCGGGTCCACCGGCTCGGCGGAAACCAACAGATCGGCATTGAGTTCTTCCCCGTTAAATGCCGAGGGCAGCACCAAATCGGCCAGGGAATCCACAAAGGCCGTGGAATCCGCCAGCAGGTGCGGGTTAAAGCCATTGCGCAGCGGATCAATGCCCATTGCTAGCGACGTCCGCTCCGGTTCCTCGCGCGCGGAGCGCTGGGCCGCCGAGGTCGTGGTCGGCGCAGCGCTTTGCGTGGGGGCCTCCTCCACCGGAGGCGGGGCGGGCTGAGCCGAGCAGCCCGCAACGATGCAGGCCGCTACCACGGTGGAAAGGGCAGCGAGGCCGGCGCGGTGGCGGCCTGCACGCCCTAGATTCTTCACGGGGTTCACGCAGAACAAGGGTAGTGCACAGCGGGGCGTGAGCGCCGCAACTTACTTGTTGCGGGCCTTCTCGCGGGAACGGGCACGGGCACGCTCGGTGGCATTGAGCACCACCTTGCGCACGCGCAGGACGTCGGGGGTGACCTCCACGCACTCATCGCCGCCACAGAACTCCATCGCCTCATCCAGGGAGAGGGTGCGGGCCTTGGCCAGCGTCACGGTGGCGTCCGCCGTGGCGGAGCGCATATTCGTGAGTTTCTTCTCCTTGGTGATGTTGATGTCCATATCCTCATCACGGTTATTGGCGCCCACGACCATGCCCTCGTAGGTCTCGGCACCCGGCTCCACAAAGAAATCGCCACGATCGGCCAGCTGCGTCAAGGCGTAGGCCGTGACCTGACCGGAGCGGTCCGCCACCAGGGAGCCATTGGGGCGATCCTTGATCTCCCCCGCCCACAGGTCCATGCCATCGGAGTAGGAGTTAGCGATGCCGGTGCCGCGCGTTTCCGTCATAAAGGTGGTGCGGAAGCCGATGAGACCACGGGCCGGAACGCGGTATTCCATGCGAATCCAATCGGAACCCGGCGTGGTATCCATCGCCTGCATCTGACCCTTGCGCGCGGCCATGAGCTGCGTCACCGCGCCCTGGTGCTCGGAAGGAATGTCGATGACCATGATCTCGTAGGGCTCGTAGAGCTTCCCGTCGATGGTCTGCGTGACCACCTGGGGCTTGCCCACGGTGAGCTCAAAGCCCTCGCGGCGCATCGTCTCCACCAGCACGGAAAGCGCCATCTCGCCGCGGCCCTGCACCTCCCAGGCGTCGGGGCGCTCGGTGGGCAGCACGCGGATAGACACGTTACCGATGAGCTCCTGGTCTAGGCGCGCCTTCACCAGGCGGGCGGTGAGCTTATCGCCGCCACCGCGGCCGGCCATCGGGGAGGTATTCACACCGATGGTCATGGAGATAGCCGGCTCGTCCACGGTGATGCGCGGCAGGGCCACCGGGTTTTCCAGGTCCGCCAGGGTATCGCCAATCATGATCTCGTCAATGCCGGAGACCGCCGCGATGTCACCGGCCACCACCTCATCGGTGGGAACGCGGTTCACGCCCTCGGTGCGCAGCAGCTCGGCAATCTTGACGTCCTTGGTGTGCTGGTTGCCCTCCTCGTCGTAGTGAATCCAGGCCACGTGCTGGCCCTTCTTCAAGGTGCCGGAGTGGATGCGCACCAGGCCGATGCGGCCCAGGAAGGAGGAAGAATCCAGGTTGGTCACGTGCGCCTGCAAGGGGCCGTCGAGCGTGGCGGTGGGCTCGGGCAGCACCTCGTAGATGACGTCAAAGAGCGGCTGCAAATCCGGGGAATCGGGCACATTGCCATCGCCGGGGTTATTGGTAGAGGCCTTGCCCTCGCGGCCGGAGGCGTACAGCACCGGCAGGTCGAGCAACTGCTCCGCGGCCTCGGCGGCCTCGGGGTCATCCAGGCTAGAGGCCAGCTCCAGCAGCAGATCCTGGGACTCCTCCACCACGGCGTCGATACGCGCATCAGGGCGGTCGGTCTTGTTCACCAGGATAATCACCGGCATCTTGGCGGCCAGGGCCTTGCCCAGCACGAAGCGGGTCTGCGGCAGCGGCCCCTCGGAGGCATCCACCAGCAGCACCACGCCGTCCACCATCGACAGCGCGCGCTCCACCTCGCCACCGAAATCCGCGTGGCCGGGGGTGTCGATCACGTTAATGATGAGGTCATTGCCGTCCTTGCCCAGGCCCTTGCGGCGGATGGCGGTGTTCTTGGCCAGGATGGTAATGCCCTTTTCCTTTTCCAAGTCACCGGAGTCCATCACGCGGTCGGCCACCTCCTCGTGGTCGCCAAAAACGCCGGATTGCTCCAGCATGGCGTTAACAAGGGTGGTCTTGCCGTGGTCCACGTGCGCGACGATGGCGACGTTACGGAACTCTGGGTGGCTCACTACGGGGGTACTCCTAGCACAGTGCGGGGATATAAGAACTGATGAAAGGTTACTCCGTGCGCGGCAGCGGTGCACGTTGGCTTATGTATGGCTTATCGACGCCCCCGCTGTGCCCCTTATGCGCACCGTTATACCGCTCCTACTGCTGCGGCTTGCGCAGCTCCCGCGACCAGGCCCGCGCAATATATAGGGAGGCCATGCCCGCGCCCAGGAAGAGGCTGAAGAGAGCCCATTGCCACTCTGCGGCTGCGCTGAAAAGCATGGGCGCCATGAAGATGGCCAGCGCTGCCATGAGACTTCCCCCGAAGAGCAGTATCGCTACCGATTTATCGTTCTTCTGCATACTTTCCTCCTGATCTCTCTTACTCTCTTGCACCGTCCACCACAGTATGTGCTATCACCGGCGCGGAGGCAACCGTTCATTTTGTGGTGTAGAGTTTCACGGGAGTAACAGAAACCGCGCAAGAAAGGGCCTCGCCGTGCCGCACCTCTCCCGCCGCCTCGGAGCCACGCTCGCCGCCATCGTCACCAGCGCGGGGCTCGGCCTCGCCGCCGCCCTGCCTGCCCAGGCGGCCCCCATTCTGCCGGTTCCGCCGCTGCCCGAGGGGCCGCTCTATCTCCCCTCCCAGCAACAGGTGCAGCAGGCCCGCGACTTTGCCGCCCAGCCCTGGCTGCCCAAGGATATGGCCTCCGCCATCCGCGCGGCGGCGGACTTTTATGAGGGCACCGGCAATACCGAGGGTGCGGTGGAACTGCCCGAGAATGCCCCTCACTTTGCCCAGTTCTACTGGCCCACCGTGGCGGGTAACTGCATTGAGGGGCAGCTCAACTCCGTGGGCACCGCCATCGGTGTACCCGGCCCCGCCCAGATTCCCGCCCCCGGTGCCGCCGAGGGCCAAACGGCCTTCCTCTTCACCGGCCTGGGCACCGCCGCCGCGGCCCCGGAGCAAAATGACATGTCCGTGCATTGGTTCAACCTGAACACTCTGGCGGCGGGGACCACCAAGCTGGGCAACCACGGAATCAACCCGCAGGGTCCCGCCACGCTCTCCGCCACCGCCGATACCGGCAAGGGCACCATCGTGGCCGTTATCACCGGCACCGTGCACACCCAGCAGGGTGCCTGCACCTACCTCCCCACGGCCGGGATCGTCAATAACGCCCGCTAGTTCTCATGGTTGATCTCCACCCGATCAAGCGGGAGACCTTTGATCTTGGGACCATGACCAATACCGATCCCAAGGGCTTTCTCCGCCCCGTGGATCGCTTTGACCTCGCACCCTGGGGGCTGTACATGGCGCGCGGTGCGAATCACCCGCGCTTTGGCTACCTGGAATCCTGGCTGCTGCCTGAATGGAATCTGCGCGCCAATATCTTCCACTTCCGCCCCGGTTATGAAAGCAGCCAGCGCCTTTATATTGACGTCGCCGCTATTTCGCACGAAGGGCAGCGCTGGTACACCAGAGACCTCTACGTGGATTTGGTGAGCCACAGCGATGGCCGCGCCCTTGACGTACTCGACCTCGATGAACTGGCCGCCGCCACCAGCGCGGGGCTCATTGACTCCGCCGAGGCCCAGGTGGCCCTGGAAACCACCGTGCAGGCGGTGGCCGGCTCTGCTCGACACGGCGAGGACCCCCAAGCATGGCTTGAGGCCCAGGGAGTAAAACTCACCTGGGCCTCAAACGTGGCTCTTATGCCTGCGGAGGAGTAATCGGCTCCTCCGTGACCACCACGCCATCCGCATCCGCGTAGACGTACTGGCCCGGCACAAAGTCCACACCACCGAAGTGAACGGTGACGTTCTTCTCCCCGGCACCATCCTTGCTGGACTTGCGAGGGTTAGTCCCCAGAGCCTTGCAGCCAAAGTCCAGCTCCGCGATCACAGCGGAATCGCGTACCGCGCCGTTGATAATTACTCCGGCCCAGTTATTTTTCAGACCCGCCCCGGCGATGAGATCGCCCACGAGGGCGGTGTGCACGGAGGCGTCGCCATCGACGACGAGCACCCCACCGTTGCCCTCTGAGTTCAGCGTCTGCTTTACCAGGCCGTTATCCTGAAAACACCGGATCGTGGTGATGGGACCGTGGAACTCCACGCGCCCACCGATGGTGCGGAACTGCGTATCACAGCTGCGCACGCTTTCACCGATGATGTCTACGAGGTCTGCGGTGGGGATAAACTGCGTCATCGTTTCTTACACCCTCCTTGGGTATTCGATGGTCGTGGAGCTCGTTCCTAGTGGAACTGGCCTTCCTCCGTGGAGCCCTTCAGGGCGGTGGTGGAGGAGTTCGGGTCCACGGTGGTGGCGATGGCGTCGAAGTAGCCCGCGCCCACCTCGCGCTGGTGCTTGACGGCGGTGAAGCCGCGCTCCTCGGCTGCCTTGAACTCGCGGTTCTGGAGGTCCACGAAGGAGGTCATGCCGTTGCGGGCATAGCCGTGAGCCAGGTCGAACATGGAGTAGTTCAGGGAGTGGAAGCCCGCCAGGGTGATGAACTGGAAGGCGAAGCCCATCGCACCCAGTTCCTTCTGGAACTTGGCGATCTCGTCCGCATCCAGGTGTGCCGACCAGTTGAAGGAAGGCGAGCAGTTGTAGGCCAGGAGCTGATCCGGGAACTCGGAGCGCACGCCCTCGGCGAAGCGCTTAGCCAGATCCAGGTCCGGGGTACCCGTCTCCATCCAGATCAGGTCCGCGTAGGGAGCGAAGCTCTTGGCGCGAGCGATGCAGGGCTCGATGCCGTTCTTCACGTAGTAGTAGCCCTCGGCGGAACGCTCACCGGTGAGGAACTGGTGGTCGCGCTCGTCCACGTCGGAGGTGAGCAGGGTGGCGGCCTCGGCGTCGGTACGCGCCACGATCACGGTGGGCGTGTTGGTAACGTCGGCAGCCAGACGCGCGGAGGACAGGGTGCGGATGTGCTGCTGGGTGGGGATAAGCACCTTGCCACCCAGGTGGCCACACTTCTTCTCGGAGGCGAGCTGATCCTCCCAGTGGGTACCGGCGGCACCAGCGGCGATCATGGCCTTCTGGAGCTCGTAGACGTTGAGGGCACCACCGAAGCCAGCCTCGGCGTCCGCCACGACGGGAACGAGCCAGTTATCCACGGAGTCATCGCCCTCAACGCGAGCGATCTCATCGGCGCGCAGCAGGGCGTTGTTGATGCGACGCACCACGTTGGGCACGGAGTTCGCCGGGTAGAGGGACTGATCCGGGTAGGTGTGGCCGGAGAGGTTGGCGTCACCTGCAACCTGCCAACCGGAGAGGTACACGGCCTTCAGACCAGCGCGCACCTGCTGCACGGCCTGGTTGCCGGTCAGGGCACCCAGGGCGTTGATGTAGTACCCGTTGCCCTTGTTCACCTCGTCCCAGAGGATCTCAGCGCCGCGGCGTGCGAGGGTGTTCTCCTCAACGACGGTGCCCTGGAGCTTGGCTACCTGCTCTGCCGTGTAGTCGCGCTGAACGGCGGACCACCTCGGGTTTTCATCCCAATCCTTCTGAATTTCCTCGGCTGTACGGGCTTGGCCGGTAGCGGTCATAATCGCACCAACTTCCTAACGTGGGTCTTGAAAAGTGGGATACTGCTGGGCTCCAACGAGATAGAACCCTCTCACACCACATCCGGTGGCGTGATTCACAGAATGGCAGTATCGAAGGCTCACGTCAATGAATCTGGCCAAGATTTTTTCCACCGGGGGTAGCGGAACGGACTCAAAAAACTCACGAGATGTTAGTTCTCCCCACTAAAATCACCCCCGCGCCACCCCGTGACCCACCACACGAAACCGCTTGTCATACACCCTACTATCCCCAATAAAACATTCGCCACTACCCCCGACACCGCCCCTCCACACTTCCGATTATGACGGGGGTAGCCGGAAGAAAATTTTTCCAAAGTACTTTGCACGGTGACTTCACACACATACGATGAGCCACCAAGCGGCGATCACGCCGCGCTTTCATTCGTTCGCCACATCATGAGGAGTTCCCAGATGCCCACGACCCCGGCTCTCAGCACAAAGGACGACCGCGTCCAGGTCGCCGGAATGGACGTAGCCCGTGTCCTCCACGACTTCGTCGTCGAGGAGGTTCTGCCCGAGATCGGCAATGACGCGGCAGAGTTCTGGCAGGGATTCGCAGCCATCGTGGCGGACCTGACCCCGCGAAACAAGGAACTGCTGGCCCGGCGCGAGGAGCTGCAAAGCCAGCTCGATGAATACTTCCGCGCCAACCCCGGCCGCCCCGATCCCGCGCAGCACGAGGAATACTTGCGCTCCATCGGCTACCTGGAGCCCACCCCGGACAAGGCCACCATCAGCACCGAGAACACCGATCCCGAGTTCTCCGAGATCGCTGGTCCGCAGCTCGTGGTGCCGGTGCTCAACGCCCGCTTTGCCCTCAACGCCACCAACGCACGCTGGGGTTCGCTGTACGACGCTCTCTACGGCACCGACGTCATCCCCGAGGACGATGGCGCACACCGCTCCGGCCCCTACAACCCCGTGCGCGGGGCCAAGGTGATCGCCTGGGGCCGCGCCTTCCTCGACGAGGTTGTGCCTCTCGACGGCGCGAGCCACGCCGAGGTGGAGAGCTACAGCGTGGTGCGCGGCAGCCTCTGTGCCCGCGTGGATGGCGAGTGCATCCCGTTGAAGAACCCCAAGGCCTACAAGGGCTTCGTGGGTGACTTCGGTGATCCCTCCTCCATCATCCTCTACAACAACGGTCTGCACATCGACATCCGCATTAACCCCACCTCCACCGTGGGCAAGACGGATCGCGCTGGCGTGGAGGACATCGTTCTCGAATCCGCCACCTCCACCATCATCGACTTCGAGGATTCCGTGGCCGCTGTGGATGCCGAGGATAAGACCCTGGGTTACCGCAACTGGTTCGGCCTGAACACCGGAAAGCTCAAGGAGGAGGTGACCAAGGGGGATAAGACCTTCACCCGCGAGCTGAACCCGGATCGCACCTACATCTCCCGCACCGGCTCGCAGACCGTGCTCAAGGGGCGTTCCACCCTACTGGTGCGCAACGTGGGCCACCTGATGACCAACCCCGCCATCCTCATCGACGGCGAGGAAATCTACGAGGGCATCATGGACGCCGTGATTACCGCGGCCTGCGCCCTGCCCGGTATCCGCGAGGATAACCCGCTGCGTAACTCCGTGACCGGCTCCATCTACATCGTGAAGCCCAAGCAGCACGGCCCGCAGGAAGTGGCCTTCACCGATGAACTCTTCGGCCGCGTGGAGCAGCTGCTGGGCTTGGAGCCCAACACGCTCAAGGTGGGCGTGATGGACGAGGAACGCCGCACCTCTGCAAACTTGGATGCCTGCATACAGGCCGTGGCGCACCGACTGGCCTTCATCAACACCGGCTTCCTCGACCGCACCGGCGATGAAATCCACACCTCGATGGAGGCCGGCGCGATGGTGCGCAAGCCCGATATGCAGACCGCTCCCTGGAAGCAGGCCTACGAGGATAACAACGTGGACGCAGGCCTAGAGCGCGGCCTTTCCGGCGTAGCGCAGATCGGCAAGGGCATGTGGGCCAAGACCGATCTGCTCGCGGAAATGGTGGAGCAGAAGATCGGCCAGCTGCGCGAGGGCGCTAATACCGCGTGGGTTCCCTCCCCCACCGCCGCTACCCTGCACGCCACGCACTATCACAAGGTGGACGTGCGCGAGGTGCAGCAGCAGCTCATTGAGGCGGGCCGCCGCGATTCCTTCCGCGATCTGCTCACCGTGCCGGTAACGGAGAACCCCACGTGGTCTGCCGAGGAGATCAAGGAAGAGGTGGACAACAACTGCCAGTCCATCCTCGGCTACGTGGTGCGTTGGGTGGAGCAGGGCGTTGGCTGCTCCAAGGTCCCGGATATTCACAACGTGGACCTCATGGAGGATCGCGCCACCCTACGCATCTCCTCCCAGTTGCTCGCCAACTGGTTGCGTCACGGCGTGATTAGCAAGGAGCAGGTCATTGAGTCGCTAGAACGCATGGCCGAGGTCGTCGATAAGCAAAACGAGGGCGATCCCGCCTACCTGCCGATGGCGCGCGACTTCGACTACTCCATCGCTTTCCAGGCGGCTAAGGATTTGATTCTCAAGGGAACCGAATCCCCCGCCGGTTATACCGAGCCGATCCTGCACGCTCGCCGCCGCGAGTTCAAGGCGCGCGAGGCCGCAAAGTAAGGCATAGATAAAGCCCGCCCCTGCCCTTTTCGAGGGATATAGGGGGCGGGCTTTTCTCTTTTTATGTGGCCTGCTTGACCCACTCGATGAAGTTGGAGGTGGAATCACCCTCTAGTTCCGCCATCGTGTGTCCCTGGCCCCAAATGGTGGCAAAATCCGTATCAATCCCCTTGGCCTTGAGCGCCAGAGCGAGATTATATTCCACGGTGGTGGCGGTATCGCCCTGCTTAATGCCGGTGCGGATACGCCAATTCGGGGCTACCGTGGAGGTGCCCTCACCCGCGTAATGCTCGCTAAGGAAGTACATGGGGTTGTACATATTCATGCGGGTTTCCACGTCGGTGCCCTGGGCATCGGTGGTCTTAAAGTCGCTCTCGTAGCCAGAGGCCGCATAATCGGAGTTCCAGCCGGAAGCCTTCGCGTATTTCTCCTCGTTCTGCTTTAGCACCGAGGCCGAGGACTCCGAGAAGTGCAATGGCTCATCGGCGCCAATCCCCATCACGGTGTTTTCCGTTTGGCTGCGGTCATACCCATCAAGGGCACCGACGCTCTTGGAGGCATTCTTCTGGCTCTTCACAAAGCCTTCGCGGTGTTCTTCGCGGAGTCGTACTCCACCCACTCGGAATCGGAGTTGAGGGAGTCGATGTATTCCTCCACCGTGTTATAGGTGGTGGAGTCCTCCTCGGAATCGCCGCCCATGCCGGCCGGCGGGGTGGCCCCCTCGGGGAGTTCCGGTAGAGAATCACCACCCTGCCCGGCGGCACCGGTCTGACCGATACCCGTGCCCATGCCCGCCATCGTCACGTTCGAGGGCGTGTAGGGGAATTGGGTGACCTTGAGGAAGTCGTTAAGGGAATCTTCCACCACCTGCACGATGGCGTCGTAATAAGAACCGGCTTGATAGATGCCGTTATCGCTTTCCTTTAGTTCCAATTCCTCGCCATTTTCGCCCTTGAGATTCATCTCATTGATGTACTGGGCAAATTGCGCGGCCAGGTCGTTAGAGTATTCCTTTGTCCAGGTACCCTCGGCGCGGGTATCGGTATCGGCAAACTGGCCCATATTCCACTCATAGGCGGAATTGGCCTCGTCCAGGCTGGTAATCGGGCACCAGGTCATGGCCCCGGCCACGGCGTCGGAAAGCTCTTTGCCAGAGGCGTCCATCATGGCTGCACCGATTGTGTTGAGGTAGGGCTCGTAGAGTTCCGAATCACCGGAGGCACCCACGATGGCGGATTGTGCTCCACCGCCGGAGTGACCGAACACGAATACCTGCTCCTTATCTCCCGCCAGCGCCTCATCGTTATAGCGCAGATAACGGATCGCGGCCTTGATGTCCGTGGCGCCCCAGGGGGCATTGCCGGTGTATTCCGCAGTATTGGAGTCTTTACCCCGGATACCGGGCCACACGTAAATCATGCCGGCGTTCATGTATTCCGCAATGGAATCATAGCTGTATTCCGTGGGCGGTTTTTGAGCCGCATAACCAGGTGTATTGACCGGCAGCACGATGGGCGCGGTGGAGGCCTTGTAGTCCCCCACCGAAGCATCCTTTTTCACCGAGGCGGTGTAGGTGCCGTCGCCATTATCCTTGGCGTCCAGGTACGCACCGGGAACGAAAATGCCCATTGTTTCATAATCGGTGGCTTCCGGCTGGGTCACGTATTCATTGCCCAATTGGTAGTACACGTCATTGTCAGAGTCGTACTTCCAGGCTGCATTATCAATAGCCAGCGAGGAGTAGTCGATGTTCTGCGAACTGCTTGCTGGAGCCGCTGTGCTCGCCGCGGAGGAGGATTCCTGCGAGGTGCCACAGGCCACGAGGGTGACGCTTCCCAGGCCAACGATGGCCAGGGTTCCTGCGATGGTGAGCAGGGATTTCTTCATGAAGGAGGCTGCCTTTCTGTTTAGGGAATCAGCCATACCTCTTCAATTAGTACACCCTTAGTGCGTACATAGACGGTTTTCCATATATCTGCTATACTTAGCAGCAATCGTTCAGCCCGCGCCGATTTTTCACGAATTATCGGCAGTGGGCTGGATCTCTTTGTAGGGTTCTAACCCTCCACCTCCGGGTCCTCCGCCCGCGCCTGCTCGAATACCTCCTTGGCCGCGCTGAGATTAATAATCCCGATGAGCACTCCCACCGCAATATCCGGCCAGGGGCTCCACCACAAGAAGGTCACCACCCCCGCGCCCACGATGAGAATGTTGGCGGCCACGTCGTTGCGGGCCGCCAACCAGGCCCCGCGCACGAGCGCGCTGCCGGACCCCCGCAGCCGCAACAGCAATACCGCGCACACGAGGTTGATAATCATGGCCGCTATCGCCGTGGCGGATAATCCCAGGGGCTCGGGTGGTTGCCCAGAGACCATCTTGGCCGCCGCCATACCAAAGGCCGCCAGCGCGGGAATCAGGATCAGCCCGGCCAGGGCGTAACTGGCCTTGCGTCTGCTGGCCAGCGACCACCCCAGGGCGGTGAGCACGAGGGCGTTGATGAGGAAGTCCTCAAGAAAATCGGCGGCGTCCGCATAGAGTGCGGCCGAGCCAAGGACGCTGGCCATCACCATCTCCGCCACGAAGCCCGCCAGGTTCAGGCCCGCCACCCAGGTGATGAGGCGTCGGGCGCGCCCATTCAAGGTAGAGGCAGAATCACTCACAGCAGCGCAGCCCTCAACCCCAGCCAGGAACGGCGTCGATAAGCTGGCGGGTGTATTCCTGGCTGGGGTTGAGGAAGATGTCCTCGGTGGCCCCGCGCTCCACGATCTTGCCGCCGCGCATGACCACCACATCATCGGCAGTGTGGCGCACCACGGCGAGGTCGTGTGTGATGAAGAGATAGGAAAGTTGTAGGTCCTCCTGCAACTGGTTGAGCAGGGTGAGCACCTGGTCTTGGACCACCACGTCCAGGGCGGATACGGCCTCGTCGAGCACGATCACCTCGGGCTTGAGCGCCAGGGCACGGGCGATGGCGATGCGCTGGCGTTGCCCACCGGAGAGTTCGTTGGGGTAGCGGCGCGCCACCGAACGCGGCATGGCCACCATGTCCAGCAACTCTCCCACGCGCTGAGCGCGCTCCTTGCGGCCAACGCCGTGAATCTTCATCGGCTCCTCGATGCAGCGCTGAATCGAATACATCGGATCCAGGGAGCCATAGGGGTTTTGGAATACCACCTGCATGCGACGGCGCATCTCAAACTTCTCGCGGCGGGAGAGTTCATCGAGGTTCTTGCCCTTGTAGCGCACGATCCCGGAGGTGGGTTGGAGCAGGCCCAGAATCATGTTGGCCACCGTGGACTTGCCGGAGCCCGACTCCCCCACCACCGCCGTGGTGGTGCCGGTGCGCACGTAGAAAGAGACGTCATCGACGGCACGGTTCTTACCGAAGTCCTTGGTGAGGTTTTCCACGCTGATGACCTTCTCCTCCCCTGGCCGCTTGCGCGGCTGCGCAGGGGTACCCACGGCGGGTGCGGCCGCCACCAGGCATTGGGTATAGGGGTGCTGGGGGTCGCGCAGAATCTCGCGGCTGGGGCCGGATTCCACCACGCGGCCGTTCTGCATCACCACCAGATGCTCGGCGCGCTGGGAGGCCAGCCCGAGGTCATGGGTAATAAAGAGCACGGCGGTGCCGAGTTCCTGGGTAAGCGCTTCTAGGTTATCCAGGATGAGCTTTTGCACCGTCACGTCCAGGGCGGAGGTGGGCTCATCGGCAATGAGGAGCTTGGGGCGAGCGGCCAGGCCCATCGCAATGAGGGCGCGCTGGCGCATACCACCGGAGTACTCGTGCGGGTATTGGCGGGCGCGGCGGGCGGCGTCATCCAGACCGGCTTCTTCCAGCAGGGCCACGACGTCCTCGTCGCCGGGGGCCTCGGCAATCTGATACCCCACGCGCCACACGGGGTTGAGGTTGCTCATGGGGTCCTGGGGCACCAGGCCGATCTCGCGGCCACGCAGCGCCTCCCATTGCTTTTCCGTGTAGGCGGTGACGTCCGCGCCGTCGAAAAGCACGCTGCCCTGGGTGATCTGGGCGGTCGGGGCCAGCAGCCCCATCGCGGACATGGCGGTGGTGGATTTGCCGGAGCCCGACTCCCCCACGATCGCCACCGATTGTCCGGGGTAGACCGTGAGGTTCGCGCCCTTGACCGCGTGGACGGGGCCCGCGGCGGCGTCGAAAGTAATGTGGAGGTCGCGGATTTCAAGCAGGGGTTTCGCGGTCATCGCTTCCTCGCCTTCGGGTCAAGGGCATCGCGTACGACGTCGCCCATCATGATGAAACTGAGCACGGTCAGCGCCAGGGCCGCCGAGGGATAGAAGAGCACCATCGGCTTGGTGCGCAGGCTGGTCTTGGCCGCGGCGATGTCCCCACCCCAGGAGACCACGGTGGAGGGTAGCCCGATACCCAGGAAGGATAGCGTGGCTTCCGCCACGATGAAGGTGCCCAGCGCCACGGTGGCGTAGACGATAATCGGCGCGGCGGAGTTCGGAATAATGTGGGTGAGCAGGGTTTTCCACCCCGGCTGGCCCATCGCCCGCGCGGCCGTGACGTACTCTTCATTCTTCACGCTCATCACCGTGCCTCGGGTGATGCGCGCGATGCTCGTCCAGCCGAAGAGCGCCAGGACGATCACCACCGTGAGAATCGTGCGGTGATCGCGGAACATTTGCATCACGACGATCGCAGCGAGCACCAGCGGCACGGCAAAGAATACGTCGGTGAGGCGGGAAAGCAGAGTATCGACGAAGCCGCCGAAGTACCCAGCCAGCGCGCCGATCGCGGTACCGATGAGGACCACGAAGGCGGTGGTGAGGATACCCACCGTTACCGAGGCGCGGGCGCCGTAGACGGTGCGGGCATAAATATCGCAGCCCTGGCGGTCAAAGCCAAAGATGTGCCCGGCCTCCGGTCCGTTCAGGGAGCGCGCGAGATCGCAGGCCCTGGGGTCGGCGGAACTGAAAAGCTGAGGGAAGGCCGCTAGCGCCACGGCCAGCAGGATCAGCACCGCACTGACCCAAAAGAGCGGGCGACGCCGCAGGTAGCCCCAGGCCACCGCCCACTGAGAGGCCGGTGCCGCCTGCTTTTCCGGCTGCGTGGTCTTGTCCGTGCGGGGTTCCACCTCCGCCACAAAGCGTTCTTGCTGAGGATAATTAGGCATAGCGAATCCTTGGGTCGAGCACGGCATAGATGATGTCCACCAGCAGGTTGGCCAGAATGTATACGATCACCAGCACGGTGGCGATGGAAACCACGGTGCTGGGCTCCCCCTTCAAGATGGCCTGGTAAATCGCACCACCCACACCATTGATGCCGAAGATTCCCTCGGTGACGATCGCCCCACCCATGAGCGCGCCGAGGTCGGCGCCCAGGAAGGTCACCACCGGAATCAGGGAGTTGCGCAGCACGTGGTGCGTCATCACCCGGCGCGAGGAAATCCCCTTGGCCCGTGCGGTGCGCACATAATCGGCCTGCAAGTTCTCGCTCACCGACTGGCGAGTGAGCCGCAGCACGTAGGCGAAGGAAAGGGAGCCCAGCACGATGGCGGGCAGAATCAGCGCGACGAGCGATTCATTACTACCCACCGTGGCGGGCAGCAGCTCCCACTTCACACCCACGAAGAATTGCAGCACGAAGCCCACCACGAAGGAGGGCACGGAGATCACCAGCAGGGAGATCACCAGCACCGTGGAATCGAAGAAGCCGCCCTTGCGCACGCCCGCGATCACGCCGAAGATGATGCCAAAGACGGCCTCGAAGATCAGCGCCATGACCGCGAGCACGATGGTGACCGGGAAGGCCCTGGCCATGACCTCGGAGACGGGTTGGCCGGAGAAGGTGGTGCCAAAGTCCAAGACAAAGATGCCCTTGAGGTAGAGCAGGTATTGCACCAGGAAGGGCTTATCCAGGTTGTATTCTTCCTCGATGGCGGCGCGGGCGGCGTCGGTCATTCCCCTATCGCCGCCAAGGGCGGCCACGGGATCGCCGGGCATGAGGAATACCAGGGCGTAGAGCAAGAAGGTGGCCCCGAAGAACACGGGGATCATTTGGAGCAGGCGACGGCCCACGTACTTCATCATTGTTCGATCCTCCGCACCTGATCGAGTTCCGCGAAGGAGGTCCACGCAAACACGACGTCCTCGACGTGCTCGCTGTAACCGCCCACCGTGTTGGAATACCACAGCGGAATCGTGGGGAGATCCCTCATCAATTCCTCCTGGGCGAGGTTGTAGTGCCTATTAGCCTCCTCCATCTCGGGCGAGGCCTTGCCCAGGGCCAGTTGCCTATCGAACTCCGGGTTGGAGTAATCGCCATCATTGGAGCTGCCGGTGGTGGAGAAGGTGGCCACCAAAAAGTCGCTGAGCAGTGGGGTATCGGCCTGCCAACCAGTGCGGAAGGAACCGGTGGTGGTGCGATTTTGAATATCATCGCGGAAGGATTTGAAGTCCGGGTAGGCCTTGCCCACGGCCTCAATCTCTAGCACGTTGCGTATCTGGTTGGTCACGGCGTCCACCCAGCCCTGGTGGCCGCCATCGGCGTTATACCCAATGCTGAACTCCCCGCTCCACGGAGAGATGGCATCGGCCTGGGCCCAGAGTTTCTTGGCTTCCTCGGGGTCGTAATCCAACACCTCGGAGCCGGGAAGATTATCCGAGTGCCCCGGAATGATAGGCGAGGTGAAGTCCGTGGCCGGGGTGCGAGTGCCATCGAAGATACGGTCGGTGATCTGCTCGCGGTTAATGGCGTGCGAGATCGCGCGGCGGCGCAGGTTTCCCTCCTCCCCGGAGAAGTGCTCTAAGCGAGCGGGAATCGCAAAACCTTGGAAGATAGCCACGGGCTGATTCACCGAGCGGCCTTCCAACTCCTCCTCATAGGTGGCAAAGGAGGTATCCGGCACGGCGTCGAGCACGTCGAGGTTACCGGCCAGGAGATCTGCGTAGGCGGAATCGAGGGTGGCGTAGAAGATGAACTTCACGCCCTCGTTCTTCACCTCGCGCGCCCCGGTGTATTCCTCATTGGGCACGAGGGTGATGTTGTCATAGTGCGTCCACTTCTTAGCCTTGTACGGCCCGTTGCCCACGGGGTTTTGGCCAAAGGCATCCATATCCTCGAAGGCCACATCCGGCAGGGGATAAAAGGCGTGGTAGCCCAGCCGCACAGGGAAGTCCTGTTCCACCTCCTTGAGGGCCACGGTGAAGGTCTTATCGTCGATCACCTCCAAACCAGAGAGTTCCGGCACCCCCTCCTCGTAGCCCTCAATGGCCGCGAAGGAATCCCCCATCGGCAGGGAGTTAGCCACCACGTAGTTCCAGGAGCGCACAAAGTTCTGGGCCTTGACCGGGGTGCCATCGGCAAAGTACGTGTCCTTGAGGCGGATGGTGTAGTGCTTGCCGTCCTCGGTCTCGATGGATTCGGCCACCTCGTTATAGGGTTCGCCCTGGGTGTCATAGGAGACCAGGCCTGAATAGAGCAGGTCGATGATCCTGCCGCCGCCGGTCTCGCTGGTCGTACCAGGCAATAGTGGATTCTGCGGTTCCGAGCCATTGGCCGTGATGTAATCCGTGGGGTCCTCGGGCGCGCAGGCCGCTACACCTCCCGCCGCTAGTCCCATCGCCGTTATGAGGGCGATGATTTTTCTTCGGACCATGCTGCCTCCTTCACGCTTTGTCAGACAGCATAGTCTGTGAAGGCTGCTACATAGATAATCTCCCTGCTAGTTACCTAACAACAAGGGGAAAACCACGTCTCTGGTTAAAGGCGCCAATTCCCTCGCTTGGGACCCCACGGGATAGAAGCGCGCCTGCTCGATCTCCGCGCGCACGGCGGGAGCCTCGTGCAGCACCCCGGCCCATTCAAAGGCTGCGCACTCCACCACGTGACCTGGCTCATTGGCCGCCGGTGCGCGCAGTTCACCTAGGGGTTTGAGGTCGCCTGCTTGCAGGTCGAGCCCCAGTTCCTCGCTGATCTCCCGGCGCTCGGTTTCCACCGGGGCCTCCCCCTCCTCTAACTTCCCACCGGGAAACATGAAGGCCTCGGTGCCGCGCTTGCGCACCGTGAGTGCTTCCCCGGCCTCGTTGTACATCACCACGGCGGCAATGCGGATCACCGCTGAGTTCTTATCCTTCTCCACGCCCATCAATCCTTTCATCTACTTCCAGCCCAGCAATCTTGGCAAAGTGCTCGCGCTCCTGGCGCGCCCACATCTCCCACCAGGGTTCATAGTAGGGATCGCGGGCCAAGGCGCGGGCGCGGCGCAGCGGTGCCGGGGCGTCGATAAGCACGGTGCGTACCGGCCCGCGACGTCGCGCCGCTTCCAGGGATTGCCTGGTCAGAGCCCCCGCACCCTCGATAATCAGCGGCTCGCCTGCGTCTAGGGGCACCCATTGCCCCACGCGGTCATTTTCCCAATCCCAGCGGTAATAGCCAGGGTTGTGGGGGTGAAGCACCTGCTCGGCCACGATTGTTGAGGCCGCAGCCAACCCCGCCCAACCGGGATAGAACTCGTCGAGGTGCACCACCCGATGCCCCAGGCGCTCGCCCAGGGCGGTGGCGTAGGTGGTCTTGCCGGAACCGGAGGGGCCGTCGATAAGCCAGGTGCGTATCATCCCAACCCCAAGAAACTCCAGGTCCCGGCCCCCCACGCGCTGCCAAGCGCAATGATGGGCACCAGCGCCCATAGGGCCAAGGCTGCGGCGTCGCGCCGCCCCACCGTGGAGGGACGCGCCCAGGTGCGGGGAATATCGGTGCGGCCAAAACCACGCGCCTCCATCGCCACCGCGAGTTTGGAGCCGCGCCGCAGCGAGGAAACCAACAGACCAAAGAGCAAGGTAAAAGCCCCGCGCAGCCGTCCCTTATCCGCCACTCCTCGCGCGCGACGGGCACGGCGCAGCGAGGCGGCGTCGTCGCGCACGAGGGTGAGCAACCGCACCGCCGCCACCGAGGCGATAACGAAGCGGGCGGGCAGGCGCCAGACCTGGGCTAGGCCATCGCCCAACTCCGTGGGGTCGATGCCCGCGGAGAGCACCAGCACCGGCAACACCCCGGCCAACACGCGCAGCACCACCGCCAGGGCGAGCATGAGGGAATTATCCGTGATGTGAATGGTGAGGAAGGAGAAGTATTCTCGCCCGCCGGGCCGCGCGTAGAGCAGCATGGAGATGCCCGTGAGCGGGGCGATGACGAGCAGCGGAGCGCTGCGGCGCAGGAGCGCGGGCAGGCTCAGGCCACACAGCGGGGCCAGCACGAGAGTGACCGCGATGGCTACCAGGGCGGAGAGCCAATCCAGGCTGAGCAGCAGCGGGGTGGTGGCCAGGGCGATGGCCGCCACGCGGGTCACGGGGTTCACGCCGTGGAGGAGGTTCATGGTTACTGGCCCTCCCCTGGTTCGGTGGTTGTTGGGGCTGTGCTCGGTTGGTTCTCCGTGCCTGAGTGGTTTCCTGCACTCGGTTGGCGCCCCACGCCCAGGTGCTTCATGTCCAGGTGTTGATCGCCCAGGGTATGCACGAAGTCCTCGTCGTGGGTGATGGAAAAAACCGTGGTGCCCTGCTCGGTGAGCTCGCGCAGCAGCACCGTGAGCTCGGCAAAGGTGGCACTATCCTGACCAAAGGTGGGCTCATCGAGCACCACCAACCCCGGCGCCCCCATGAGAGCGGTGGCCACGGAAAGGCGTCGCTTCTCTCCCCCGGAAAGGGTGTACGGATTCGCCTTGCGCAGGTGCCCCAGCCGCAGACGCTCCATTAATTCCTCGGCGCGCTCGGCGGGACCTCCCACCAGTAGATCTTCCTCCACCGTGCGGGCCACAAACTGATGCTCCGGGTTCTGAAACACCGTGCCGATGCGCCGCGCTAAGTCCTTGGAGCGCCAGCGGTGCGGAGGGGTTTTCAGCCCTTGGGCAAGATCGGGGTGCAGCCGCAGGCTCCCGGAACGCGGGGCGTCCAAGCCGCCGAGCACCATCGCCAGTTGGGTCTTACCCGCCCCATTAGGGCCGGTGAGCACCGTGGAGGCCCCGCGCGGCAGGCTCAAACTATGCGGCGTGCCGGTGACCGTGCTGATTGCCTCCGCGCTGAGCAGCGCCTCGGCGCGCGCCCTTTCCGGCTGTGCGGCGGGCAGGTGCGGGCGCTGCGGCAACTCTTCTGCCGTGATCTCTCGCGCGCCCTGCGCGCTCAGGTGAATGAAGCGAGTGGCGAAGTCCCGCCACAAATCGGTGCGGTGTTCCACGATGATAACGGTGGCCCCGGTGCGCTCCACCAGCTTATCGACGGCCCCCCGAACCTCCCGGTACCCAGCGGGGTCGAGGTTGGCCGTGGGCTCATCGAGCAGCACAATATCGGCGCCCATCGCCACCACGCCCGCCAGAGCTAGGCGTTGCTTTTGGCCTCCCGAGAGATAGCGCGTGGGGGTATCCAGCGGCAGGTGCAGCCCCACGAGATCGAGGGCCTGGTGTACCCGCCGCCAAATCTCCTCGCGGGGCACGCCGAGGTTTTCGCAGCCAAAGGCCACATCGTCGCCCACCCGGGAGGCGATCACCTGAGAATCGGGGTCCTGGAGCACCAGCCCCACCACGCCCTCTACCGCTAAGCTCCCGGTGCGCTCCCCATCATCGGCCCCGCCGAGTAGCCCGGCAATGGCCCCCAAAAGAGTGGACTTCCCCGCCCCGGAATCACCGCTGAGCAACACCCGCTCCCCTGGCGCGACGTCCAGATCAATTCCGCTGAGTGCCGGGTTTTTGCGGGTGGCGTGCCGCCAACCAAAATCGCGGGCACAGATACTGCCCCGCCCCGTGGATTTCCGCCCGCTCATACGACGCCGCGTACCTCGCGCCCGGCGGCAAAGCGATCCAGCGCACCCGTGCGCGCCAGAGCCTTCACCAGGGCATTGCCCACTACCCCGGCGAGCAGCGCACCGGAGATCATCAAGCAGACGAGATAAATGGCGTTGTACTCAAAGGACTTGGCGATATTGGGCACTGAGAATAGCTCAAAGATAAAGGCGCCGATACCCGCCGCAACCCCCGCCAACATGGCCGTGGGGAGACGGAAAGAACGATAGGCAAAGAGAGCAAAGACCAACTCAGCGCCCAAACCCTGAACGATGCCGGAATACACGGTGCTGATATGCCACTGGCTGCCCAGTGTGAGGGAGACCACCGCCGCTATTACTTCCACAAAGAATGCCGCGCCGGGCTTACGAATCACCAGACCACCGAGCACGCCGCCCAGCAACCAGATTCCCACCGCCAGACCACCCAGGCCAGGGGTGAGTGATTCCATCGCCTGCAACCAGAGGTTGCCCACCGAGTTCCACAGCACAAAGATCAGCCCGCAGGCCAGGCCCAGCACGGCGGCCACCACAATGTCCACCACGCGCCACTGCATAGAACGCATATTTCCTCCCTAGCGCCGGTACTAACCGGATCAGGTTCATACGGTTTCATCTCAGCCCGGCTGCGCGCCGGGCACCCGTGTTTAGGTTTCCTGAAATTGTAGGCTAATCCAGGTCTGCCACCGTCCAGGTGCTCCCCTCGGCACCCCCGGTGCGGCGCCACCGCACCACCAATTCATCGCGCTGTCCAAAGCGCACCAGGTGGAGGCCCACCACGCGCTCTAGTAATTCCTGCTGCTCCTCGGATTCGCACTCCGCGTGCATAAGCAGCACCCCCTCGCCTGCCACCAGGGAGACCTCCCCGCGCAGGGGACGATCCGGGGCGTCGAAAAGCAGCGTGCCACGGCCGGTTTCCCCATCCCAGCTTGCGGTGATCTTGCGGCCAAAGTGCTCGGCCAACTGCTTGGCATAGCGGGCGGGACGCTGCGTGCTCACTCGCGCGGTGGAAGAGGTCATACCTCGCAATGTACCTTTTGAGTCCCCTTTCCTCCCATAACCGGGTACCGTGGCACCATGACGATTGATGCGAGCAATACCGCACTCGTCCTAGAAGGCGGGGGAATGCGTGCCTCCTATACCGCCGCCGTAGTGGATAAACTGCTGGCAGAGGACGTGCGCTTCGGTTGGGTGGGCGGAATCTCCGCCGGCGCCACCCACACGGTGAATTACCTTTCTGGTGAGCGCGAACGCGCTCGCCATAGTTTTGTGGACTTCGCCTCAGACCCCCAATTCGGCGGTGTGGCCTCCCTACTACGCGGCCGAGGCTACTTCAACGCCGAATACATCTACGGGCGCGCCCCCACACTTAACCTGCCCGGTCCGATGGACTACGAGGCCATCGCCGCTAGCCCAACGGAGTTCCGCATCGGGGCCGTGGAGGCACATACGGGACGCTCCGTGTACTGGGGGCGCGAGGACGTGGATAGCTCCGAGAGCCTGCTCGCCCGTGTGCGCGCCTCCTCCACCCTGCCGCTGCTCATGCCCCTACCGGAGATCGACGGCGTTTCCTACGTTGATGGGGCGCTCGGCCCCGCAGGCGGCATACCTCTCGACGCCGCCGAGGCCGACGGCTACACCCGCTTCTTCGTGGTGCTCACCCACCCGCGCGGCTACGTTAAAGACCCCATTCGCTACCCCAGCCTGCTGCGCAGCCTGCTGAGTTCCTACCCCGTGGTGGCCGAACGACTGATTACCCGGCACACCCGCTATAACCGCACGCTGGCGCGGCTACGGGAACTAGAGCGCCAGGGACGGGCCTACCTCTTCTACCCCACGGGCAGGCTGGTGGCCTCCACCGAACTCAACGGGGACCGGCTGCGCGGCTCCTTTGACCGGGGCGCGCTGCAATCGGCCCGCGAGTGGCCACAGTGGCGGCAGTTCTTGGAGGGGGATGGGGAGTAGGGGTTGTGGGTGGCCTTTGTCGAGAGTTCGGTGTAGGTACCGGAGATGGCTTAGGCATAGCACAAGGGTTAGCGTGATTTTATTTATGCTAACCCTTGACCACAAACAATCTGAAAGGTTAGTATAGGCATACGACGAGCCGGATACCGGAGCGTTGTCGCCTGGAGCCGCGTAGGCTCCAGAGCTTTTTCTACACTAGGGAAGCCACTTCCTCTGATGAACTACGGCAGGCCCAAGAGCCTTAACTAAGCGCGCTGTTATCCTACGCGAGGATCTACTTGCTGCTGCATCTTCACGATGCCGTCGCAATATGTAAACAGAGAGGTCAGCCGCTTGAACCCCTCTATGTTTCCTCGAATCAACAAAATCAATATCCCCATCAATACAAAGTAAATTATGTTTTCGATAACCCAGCGTGCCAGCACGAGCAAAACCTAATATTCTCTCATTAAACTTTTCTTGCTGCGGCAACATATCAGCGACAACCTTAGACATCTCCCCCTTACGACTACAATATTCGTCAATATGCTCAAGCATGCGGCGAAACACAATCTCATGAGGACTATCCGGGTACCGATAACGAGCATTGAGCCGAGTCACATCAACTCCTTCAAGATAAATCCTGGCGCCTGAGTTCTGAATAGCATGCAATGCCATCTGATAGATGCGCACACAAGCACCAAAATTTCCCTTAAGGCTCACCCAATCCTCCACCCCATTCATAAGGGAATGTCCATGAAACTCGGGAGAAGTGGACCAATTATTGCGTATTTGTATATTTCTGGCCAAATCCTCAAGGCGAGTTACTAACTCATTAGCCTGCTTTTCCTCCACAAGAACACCCGCCACATAATAGTGATCTTGTTGATAGGATTCATCAACGAAAAGTTGATACATACGGGATCACCCCTTACATAGGCCTCCATAAACTTTCCCACATTCCTTTAACCAAGTTCCACCACCTGATCGCACTGCCGCGCAAAGGCAAGGTCGTGCGTGGCCACCACGATGGTGGCACCTTCTTTTCTTGCGGCGGGCGCAGCCGCCTCCCGGAAAAGTTCGCGGATTAAACCCTGATTTTGAGCGTCCAGGGAGGCCGTGGGTTCATCGGCAAACCATACCCTCGCCCGCTTATAGAGCGCGCGGGCAATAGCCACCCGCTGCTTCTCTCCGCCGCTGAGCCGAGCGGCGATCTCCTTATCTCGACCTTGAAGCCCTACCCGGCTCAGTACCTCTTTCAAGCGCGCAGGATCGGGAATAATCGTGCGGCCCCACAGCGAACTTTTCATCGTGACGTTGAAGGCCACGGTTTCTTCTTCCACCACCCCGTAATCCTGCTGAATAAAGGCCGCCGACTCCCGCCAAAAGCGCAGCTTTTGGGAGTCTGACCACCCAGAGGACTCCTCCTTGTCCACCCATACGCTCCCCTCCGAGGGAGAAACCATGCCTCCCAAAGTTTGTAGAAGCAGCGTTTTCCCGCTGCCGCTCGGTCCTACCAAAGCGGTGACCGTGCCGGGGCGCAGTTTCACATTGACCCCGTGGAATACCCTCTTTTCCGCGAGGGATACACCTAGATTTTCGCCACGGATAATCATGGTTCTGATCTCCTTCCCCTAAATCTTCCTGCTCATGGCTGCCACCACCGACTTCTTAGCCATCACCGCATAGGTGCCTATGCTCATCGCTACAAGAAGCACCGCTACTACCGGTATCATCCCTATCCCTTGCTGGTTGAAAATAATTGCTGCGGTGGCCGATAGCGCCGCCAGCGTTATGGTGAGAATAATGTCCTTCCATAGCGCCATCACAGAGATTCGTAGCAGGGAATCACCGGCAAGATGTTGGAGCATATTCCGCTTGGCATGAAGCACAGAATTAGTGGCGGCGGCTCCTACCAGGGCCACCACAAGCGCAATAATCAAAACCCCCAATGCCAAGGCCATAATCCTCGCACGATATTCAAACATTTTGGCAATGTATACGCTCTCCTCACCGATATAGTAGACGGAGGCCAGGCCGCGCGCCGAGCTCTCATTGAGCACGCGAGAAGCGGAATCCATATTGATAGCAGATATATTTCCGCTAGTCATCATGGAAGTAAGGAAGCTATCATCAAATGCTTCCAAGGTAGGTACTTCCACCAGCACCATGTCCTGCACTAATTCCATGCCACCCGTCAAAGGCGATAACATTCCCACACCAGAATCAGAATGAACTATATGGTATTTCCAATCCACCGGTGGCTCATTACCCTCCCGAAGCCAAATATTGGGATAGAGCGCTTCCCGATACTGCTCTGGCAACTCTTCCCAACTCACCATCTCATCGGCAGAAGCATGCTCGGAGAACTCCATTGCATCCAGCCACACACTATTAGCAAAGGCCAGGGGAGGAATATCCTCCGGCAGACCCACCGACAGCGGCGGAGGAAGATAATTAAACGCCGCTACCCCCTCACGATCCAGCATGAGCATGAGCTCCCCAAACTCCGCAAGGCTCCCCTCAAGTTGCTCATAAGAGATATTTTCTACCCTGTATCCCACGAATGATTCGATGTTATAGGCAACGTCGTGGGCCTGCGCTATTTTCTTAGAATCACTATGAGCAGAAGCGACCCAAGGAAGAGTAAAGAGAACACAGGCAAGAGATAGGATTTTCATACCCACAATCAACGGGTGAAGTTTTCCCAGCCAAGAAAAACGATCCCTCATTTCTGCCACTCGTGGGCGCGTATAGCAGAGCATAACCGCCAGCAGGAGAAGAAGCACAGCTATCAGGAAGCCGTACATCTTCAGCATTATCACCAGCACTGGGTGGTTAAAGGGGGAATCGACTATAAGGAAAAATACACCTCCGCCCGCAGCCAGCACCGTAATGAAAGGAAGGAGAAGCCCCAGGATCTCACGAAAAATAGTCTCCCGCGCGGCGCGACCAAAAATTAGTTCCTGCTGCCGACGCCGCCCATGCGCTCCCACCCAATACACCGAGAGACTACACAAAAGGAGCACCGTCGCCAGTACCGAGAAAAGAATCATCGGTTGGCGGAACGAACGCAGAGAGAAAACCTCTCCATCGGAAACCTCATCCGCATAAGCAATTTCCACACCCATCTCTCGAAGCGCCTGGGCAAAGCCATCCACGTCTGCGTGTTCCTCGCATAGCAGATAAAAACCACCCGGAAGGGAATGTTCCAAGGCTTCCAGTGAAGCCACAGGAGAGACGGAGCCATCCATACGAGGCACAGTCTCTGGTATGCCTATGCTCCCTGCCTCAAAGTCCGTGCCATGTTGGAGGAATACGAAGGTCTCCCCCTCCGCGCGACGCAGGGGCTTTACCAGGCCAAGGCCTAATTCAGCGTTCATTTCTGCTAAGCGCTCATAGGCTTGGGCTGCGGGTATATCGCTGTGGGTGAAATCGAGTTCCACGATATAACTCGACCCCAGGGCTATTGCGCTCTCTTTGTCGCTGAGTTCCACCTTCAACAAAGCGAGCGCCGCAGTAATGACCACCACGATGAGCGCACAGAAGAAGATAGCCGCCTGCTGGATATACTTATTCATGAGCGCATATGCCCCTCATCCACGTCTTAAAGGAAAGACCTAGCAGAAACGGTAGTAATACTCGTCTCGAATATCGTCTTTGTTGAGAACCCATTTTTCGGCCACGGAGGCATGGCCCGCCGCTGTATCCACGCTGCGCATCTTGCGCCCATTAATCATCACGGTGCTGCCATGACATTCACTGGGATGATCGAAGTAAGAGCGAGCCTTCCCACCCCATAGGCCGTATTCCCATTCCCCGCCCCTGGGCGGGTCCTGCTGCCGTTTGATGTCAGCAAACCAGTCCAGCGGGCCGTCGGCCCCTGCTTCTCGTCCTTCCGCCATCACCCCGGCCTCATATCCGGTGTAATCGTTCTCCGCTTCATCGACCGGGCCATCTTCCTGAGCACCCACAACCCCCACGCCTAGCAAAACCAATGCCGTGCCCACGGTGGCCATCACGCCCACGAACCTCTTTGTGCTCACCACTACCCTCCTCAGATTCGGGGCGGCGCAGCGCCCCAGATCGCGTCAGAATATTGTGAGCTACGCTACACCAAAGAAGGATAGGTGGACAATAGTTTTCTTAAAATACCCCCTCCCAACACCCCCTACCCCCTGTTCGGCCCATCGTTCGGCTCAGGCAGGTACTCCCCGGTCTCGTAGTCATAGCCCACCCGGTTTCCCTCCTCATCGGTGCGCGCGTACCACTCCACCACCTCCTCGGCAGCGGAATCGAAGTTCGCCCCCGTGGCGTACTCCTCCTCTCCGCTGGGCTCCACCGTCAGGGCAAAGTTATCCCCGTATTCCCGCACACCGTGCACCACGGCATTGGCCACGGCTTGACGCTGATATTCCTGGCGGATTGCGGCGGGGTCGTTACGCAGTTCCCGTATGAGGGCCACCATCATGCCCACCAGAATCACGGCAAAAGGTAACGCCGTAATGGTGATGAGGTTCTGCAAACCCTTTAGCGCATTATTGCCTCCGGCCAGCAGAATCACCACCGCGATGCCCGCCATGCACAGCGCCCAAAAGGCCGTAACCCTGCGGCGCGGCTGAGGATTTCCCTGCTGGGAGAGCTGGGAATTGACCAGAGAGGCGGAATCGGCGGTGGTGATAAAGAAAACCGCGAGCATCACAATCACCACCGGAGCCACCACCTGTGCGCCGGGGAGATGGTCGAGGACGATAAAGAAAATATGTTCCGGGTCGGGTAACGCTGCGAGATCATTACCGGGGGCAATATCGCCGTCGCGGCGTTGCAGCCAAATGGCGGTGCCGCCCAGAATGCTAAAGGCCACGATGATAATGCTGGATGGAATGAAGAGCACCCCGAAAATGAATTGCCTAATGGTGCGGCCCCGGGAAATCTTGGCCACGAATACTCCCACAAAGGGAGACCACGAAACCCACCACGCCCAGTAGAAGGTGGTCCAGCTAGAGAGGAATTGTTGCATGTCCTCGCCCTGACCCATATTGGCCGCGAGCATTTCCGGCATGCTTCCCGCATAGGTCACCAACACCCCGGGGAGCATATTAATGAGGAAGGCCGTAGGACCCGCCACAAAAAAGAACAGCGCCAGACCCATTGCCAGTACCAGATTGATATTGGAAAGCCAGCGTATGCCCTTGGCCACCCCGGATACCGCCGAGGCGATGGTGCCGATGGTCAGCAGCACAATCACCCCGATGGCCAGGGCATTGCCTTCTCGGGACCACCCGCTGACTACCTCCACCCCGGTGCCTATTTGTAAGGCACCGATTCCCAGGGAGGCCGCCGTGCCGAAAAGGGTGGCGATAATCGCCAGGGAATCAATAATGCGCGCGGGAATGGAGGTGGTGGAACGCTGCCCCAACAGGGGCATGAGAATGGAACTCATCAAAGGGACCCGACCCCGGCGATAGGACACATACCCCACCGAGAGCCCCACCACCGCATAAATAGCCCAGGCATTAACACCCCAGTGCAGGGCCGATTGTGCCAGTGCCCCCATCACGGCCTCCTCCGAGGCCGCCTCATAGGCTCCCGGGCGTGGACTCAAGTAAAAACTCATAGGTTCAAAGGGGCCAAAGAAGATGATGGCAATGCCAATTCCGGCGGCAAAGAGCATAGCCGCCCAGGAAAGGGTGGAATATTCCGGCTTTTCACCATCCAGGCCCAGCGGTATCCGCCCATAACGGGAAAGCGCGAGAACAAAAAGCACCACTACCAGCCCCACGGCCACGGTATTAAATACCCAGCCGAGATTGAGCATCACCCAATTCAAGATGGTAGTAGAAACGCTAAGTACCTGAGCCGGGGCAAGAACACCCCAGGCCACAAAGGCGAGAATTAAACCGCCCACGGTGAGCGTAATGGGGCGGTCAATCCGATATTCAATGCGTTGATCTTCCACGCTCACACCGGGAACAAGCGCAGGGTGAATACTGTGCGGGTAGGTCACCTCCCGCAGGAAGGTGCGGGCGCGGCCTCCGCGCGGCGTCGTGGGCGGAACCTGCGAGGTAGAACCGTCATCGGAAGGCGGGGGTACCGGGGTGGCGTCGTGAGTGGGCATGCACTCGAACATAACGCGTCCCATCCTCCTAGTAGGATCGCGGGCATGACGGCAAGCGATCTGCATGACACCATCCGCATCCACGGTGCCCGCGAGCACAACCTGCGCGGAGTGAACTTGGAACTGCCCAAACGCACGCTCACGGTGTTCACGGGAGTGTCAGGTTCGGGGAAGTCCTCGCTGGTGTTTTCCACCATCGCCGCGGAATCGCAGCGCCTCATCAATGAGACGTATTCTTCCTTCGTCCAGGGCTTTATGCCCTCGCTGCCCCGGCCGGACGTCGATCTGCTCGAAGGAATCACCACCGCCATCGTGGTGGATCAGGAGCCACTGGGAGCCAACCCGCGCTCCACGGTGGGTACGGCTACCGACGCCACGGCCATGCTGCGTATCCTTTTCTCACGCTTGGGCGAGCCCCATGCCGGCGGGCCGGGTGCTTATTCTTTCAATGTTCCCTCGGTCAGCGCCGCCGGGGCCATTTCTGTGGGCGGCGGCAAAAAGGAAAAGGTGAACTTCCAGCGCACCGGCGGAATGTGCCCAGAATGTGAGGGCACCGGGCGGGTCACGGATTTTAATTTAGAGGAGGTATTTGATTCCTCCCTGAGCTTGGATGAGGGAGCGCTCAAAGTTCCGGGTTATAAAACCGGCGGCTGGTCATATCGCATGTACGCCGAATCGGAGCTTTTCCCCGCCGATAAGCCCATCGCGCACTTTAGCGAGGAAGAGCGTGCAGACTTCCTCGAAAAAGAGCCCACAAAAATGAAGATCGCCGGAATTAATATGACCTACGAGGGCCTACTTCCTCGGCTGCGGCGTTCCATGCTCTCCAAAGACAAGGAGGGAATGCAAAAGCATATCCGCGAGTTCGTCGAACGCGCAGTTTCCTTTGTTCCCTGCCCCGCCTGCGGCGGTACCCGTCTGGCCCCACACGCGCTGGAATCGAAGATCAACGGCAAAAACATCGCGGAGCTGTGCCAGATGGAAATTGGCGATCTGCGTAAATGGGCCGCCGACCTAGAGCACCCCAATCTCACCCCGCTTCTCGACGCCCTGCGCGCCACCCTGGATAACTTCGTTTCGGTGGGCCTGGGCTACCTCACCTTGGATCGCCCCACCGCCACCCTTTCCGGCGGCGAGGCGCAGCGCGCCAAGATGGTGCGCCACCTGGGTTCACCACTTACGGACATCACCTATGTGTTTGACGAGCCCACCGGCGGCCTGCACCCGCACGATGTGGATAAGATGAACAGCCTGCTGCGCAGCCTCACAGAAAAGTCCAATACCGTGCTGGTGGTGGAGCACAATCCGCAGACCATTCTCACCGCCGATCACGTGGTGGACATGGGCCCCGGCGCGGGTAGTAACGGCGGCACGGTGTGCTATGCCGGGCCCGTCGAGGGCCTGGAAAAGGCCGGTACCGTCACCGGCGCGCACCTCTTTGACCGCGGCGAGTGCAAGGCCGCCGATGCCGTGCGCACCCCCACCGGTGCCCTGGAGATACGCGGGGCCAAGGAGAATAACCTCCGCAGCGTGGACCTGGATGTGCCGCTTGGGGTGCTCACCGCGATCACCGGCGTGGCGGGTTCGGGTAAGTCCTCCCTGGTGCGCAGCCTGCCGCGCGATGAGCAGACCGTGTACATCGACCAAAGCGCCATCAAGGGTTCGCGCCGCTCCAATCCCGGCACCTATACCGGGGTGCTCGACCCCATCCGCAAGGCCTTTGCCAAGGCGGCGGGCGATGGGGTGAAGCCGGGCCTCTTCTCCCCCAATTCCGATGGGGCCTGCCCCCACTGCAAGGGCGCGGGCGTGATGTATGTGGACCTGGGCATCATGGCCGGGGTGGCCAGCCCCTGCGAGGTATGCGAGGGCCGCCGCTTTGCGGAATCGGTGCTTCAGTACACCTTTGGCGGCAAGACCATCGCGGATGTGCTGGAACTTTCCGCTCTCGACGCCGCCGAGTTCTTTGCCGCCAAGGAATCCAAGGTTCCGGCCGCCGCCAAGATGTGCCAACGCCTGGTGGACGTGGGACTGAGCTATATCACCCTGGGTCAGCCGCTCACGGAGCTTTCCGGTGGCGAGCGCCAGCGCCTTAAATTGGCTACCCACATGGCGGAGAAAGCCACCCGTTACATTCTGGACGAACCCACCAGGGGCCTGCACCTGGCGGACGTTCGCAACCTCATAGATGTGCTTGACCGCCTGGTAGACCAAGGCATTAGCGTGATCGTGGTGGAACATTCGCTGGCCGTCATCGCGCGAGCCGACCACGTGATTGACCTCGGCCCCGGCGCCGGTTCCCAGGGCGGCCAGGTGGTATTCGAGGGCAGCCCGGCCGAACTCGCGGCCTCCGGGACGGTGACGGGGCGGTACTTGGCGGAGTACGTGGGGCAATGACGCAGAATCGACGCGGGTGGTTCGGGGTGAGGCTTGGCGACGCCGCCCTCGCCTGCCTCGCCGCCCTGTGCGCGCTGGTGTACCTCGCCATCGCCGCTGCCGATCCCACGCCGATTACCTGTGCCCAAGCAGTACTGGCCCTCGGTTTCATCCCGGCTCTCTTGTTCTGGCGCACGCGGGTGACCTTGGCGGCCCTGGCTCTCCTTGTGCTCCTCGCCGGGTGGGCAATAACTTTCCTTGCTGCGTTGCCGCTCTATACCGGGGTGCCTCCCTATCTCCTCGCCGCGCCCCTGGCGGTGTACTCCACGTCCAGGTACTCCACGAATCCCGAAGGCCGCTGGCTCCCTCGCGTGGTTCTCGCCCTCTGTGCTGTGGGTAGCCTCATCAGCCCCGTGATGTGGGTATGGGACGATTCCTTTCACCTGCACTATCGCCACAACGCCGATGCTGCTATCACGCTGGGAGCGCACTGGGCTCTGCTGGGGTTGGCGTATTTCTGGGCTCTGCACCGCCGTGACCTCGCGGAACGAACCGCCCAGGAATACGTCGCCGCTCGGGAGCGCGAGCGCGTGCGCATCGCCCAGGAGATTCACGATGTTCTGGCCCATAACCTCACCCTCATCAACGTGCAATCCTCCGCCGGACTCATAGCGGCGGGCACCGATCCCCAGGCCGCTACCGAGGCGCTGCGCACGGTCAAGGCCGTGAGCGCGGAGGCCCTGGGGCAGGTGCGCGGGATCGTCGCCACGCTGCGTTCGCCCGATCAGATTGCCGAACCCACGCCGGGCACCCTGGCGGAGATCATCGCTGGTTTTCAAGGGGCTGGCATGAATATCACCACTGAATACGCTCAATCCACGCTCGATGATCTGCCCGCACAACACTCCCTGGCCCTGCGCCGCATTATCACCGAAGCCTTGACCAATGTGTTGCGCCACCAGGAGGCTGGGAGCACGGTGCGGCTTAGCATCACAGAACACGCGGGCGAGGTAGAACTGCGCGTGCTCAGCCTGGGCCGCGCGCAACACCAACACACCACGATGGGCACCGGCACGGGATTGGTTGGCGCGCGGGAACGCGCCGAATCCCTGGGCGGAAAACTCAGCGCGCAGCCCACCGGGGACGGCTGGCTGGTGAGCGCTTGCTTGCCCCTGCCCATGAGGGCTCACCATGACTGACCAGCCCATCCGCGTCCTCATCGCGGACGATCAGCCCCTGCTCGCCTCCGCGCTGGCCACCATTCTCGGCGCGCAGGAGGGCATCACGGTGTCCTCCATCTGCCACGATGGAGCGCAGGCGCTCCAGGCCGCGCGCGAGCACACCATCGACGTCGCGGTGCTCGATATTCGTATGCCGCACATGAACGGCATCGAAGCCACCCGTGAATTGGTGCGCCGGGGCGTCAAAGTATTGATGCTGACCACCTTTAATGTGGATTCCTTTATCCGCGATTCCATCGCCGCCGGGGCCTCTGGATTCTTGCTCAAGGACACCGAACCCGAAGAACTCGCGCGGGCCGTGCGCTGCGTGGCGCGCGGAGAATCGGTGCTTAGTTCGGGAGCCACCGGGCACGTGTTGAGCGCCTATCGGGAGGCCGTGGCCGGTGCTGCCGGTACTAGCCTCACCCCAGAGCAGCGCCAGGGCTTGAGCCTGCTCACCCCACGGGAGTTGGAAATACTCACCCTCATCGCCCAGGGCTATACCAACGGGGAGATTGCCGCGCAGTTGGTCATTGGGGCGGCCACGGTGAAAACGCACGTCTCGCACCTGCTGGCTAAGCTGCATTGCCGCGACCGCGTGGCGCTGGTGCTGCTCGCGCATAAGGCGCGGCTTGTCCAACAATGATTCCTCTCCACCCATAGGGGGAGAAAAACCTTGCTCATAATCCCCCGGCGCGCTGATCTGTTTTCTTTCCAGGCACCGCATACTCAGCGCCATGAACACTCCCCTTTTGACCTGCCGGGGTCTTTCTATCAGCCTCGGTGGGCAGCAGATACTTGATAACTTCTCACTTACTCTCACCCAAGGCCGGGTTCACGCCCTGCTTGGCCGCAATGGGGCAGGCAAGTCCACCGCCTACCGCGCCATGTTGGGGTTGATTCAGTCCAATGCCGGAGAGATCACCGTGCTGGGTAAGCCTCGCACTCGGTCCTCCCTGCGCCACATTGGGGCCAGCGTGAATGGCCCGGCCCTCTATCCTCACCTCAGCGCGCTAGATAACCTCATGGTGCATTGTCACTTACTGGGGCTTTCCCGCAGTGAGGCCGAACGCGCCCTGGCTGCGGTGGGTTTGAATACCCGAGATCGCAAGCGGGCCGCGCAATTCAGCACGGGTATGAAGGCGCGCTTGGCCCTGGCCATCGCCATGCTGGGTGAGCCGGAGATTTTGCTGCTCGACGAGCCTCAAAACGGCCTCGATCCCCAGGGCATCGTGGAATTGCGTGGGCTTCTGCGTGCCTGGGCCGCGCGCGGAGGCGCGGTGCTGGTGAGTTCCCATCAACTCGGGGAGGTGGCCCATCTGGCCGATGACCTCACGGTGTTGGCCCAGGGCCGTGACCAATACAGCGGGCCGCTGGCAAAGTTCGCCCCGCAGGGGAAATTGGAAGAACGCTTCCTGGAACTCACCCAGGGAGGTGGGCTCGCATGAGTTCGGTGCTCTCTGGTTCCCTGCGCGCGGAATTATTACGCACCAAGGGCAGTGCGGCGATGTGGCTGCCTCTTTTGGGCCTGCTCATTGGATCTGTGAGCATGCTCTTTTCCCTGTCCAGCGGTACTACGGGCAGCGCCCTGGTAGCCCAGGGGTTGTATATCACGGGCATGGCCGCCCCACTGAGCGCGCTTTTTGCTTGCCTGGTGGCAAGCCGTGAGCGTACCGCGCGCTCGGGAGGTACCTTGTGGCGCGATTATTCTCGCAGCGCACTGCGCGGCGCCCAGGTGCTCGTGCTCGCGGGGTTGCTGGGTATCTTCACGGTGCTCTGCTTCGGGGTGACTCTGGCACTCAGCCTCGCTCACGCTCCCGGCGAGGCTCCCTCCGTGATACTCGCCGCCGCTCTGTGTTGGTTGAGTCAGGTGGGGGTACTGTGTTTCTTCCTTCCGCTGGCAAGAGCGATGGGCACGGGGATCACGCTGCTGGCCTCGGTGGGCTGGCAGGTACTCGGGGTGCTATTCGCGGAGTCCGCACGCTGGTGGTTGGTGCCTCCGGCCTGGCCGGTGCGCTTGCTCCTTCCGGTATTGGATACCCATGCCAGCCTCGTCCCCTTGGCTCCGGGTGAAACTCCTCCCGCGCTGCACACGGTGCTGTTGGCCTGCGTGTTCTTCTGCGCGGCGTCGGCAGCGGGAGCGGTGCTCTTGCCACAGGTTTCCCTACCTCGGCTCACGTTACCCGGCCTTCCGGCCATGCGGTTCTCCGCTGCTCGTCGCTCTCCTCTGTTGGCGGTGGCTCTCGTGGCGCGGCGGCGCGGAATCTACCCCCTCATCGCGCTCACGTGTTTAGGCCTGGGCTATACGGCCCGCGCTTATCCTCCGATCACCACCGTGGCGCTGAGTTCCTTCCTTCTTCTCCCGCTGGGAACCGCCCTGCTCGCCGTGCTCTCCTGGGGCGCGCTCTCCCCCGCTTGGGTGGTGTCGGTGCTGCATAATCCGGTTTTTCGCCGGGCCACTACCGCCTGGCACCTGGGCGTCGTGGGTCTGCTGTGCCTGTGCGCCGCCGGGACTGTTGCTTTCGCGGGCATGCCGCTGCGCGACGTCGCCCTGCACACGGTGCTGTGGTGTGCCACCGGCTTCGTGCTCGTAATGCTCTGGCTGTGGCTCACCGTGCGCTTTTCTGGGGCGCTCACTCTGGGGCTTTCCGTGGTGGTCACAGTTGTTTCCCTCACCCTCGGCGGGGACGTGCTGGCGGGCACCAGACTGTGGGTGATAGCACTGCCTTCCTGGGGATACTCTGCGATGGAGGGCACCCGCCCGCTCGTTGCGCTAACGATCTGCGCGGTGCTCTTGGCGGTGCTGCTGCCCGCTCTCCACCGCTCCTATCGGTGCTTTGAGGGGCGCTCCTAGTATGGGCACCATGAATCACCACTTTGAGATCAAAGTCCCCGGCGGAAAGCTCGTGGTAGCCGACATCACCGAGGACGGCCACACCATCACCAACGCCCGCATTTCCGGCGACTTCTTCCTCGAACCCGAAGAAGCCTTCCCCGCCATTCACGCCGCCCTGGAGGGCGCGCCCGTCACCGCCAGCACCGAGGAACTACAGGGGCTTATCGACGCCGCCCTTACTCCCCTTAGCGCCCAACTCCACGGTTTCAGCACCGCCGACATCGCCACGGTGACCCGCCGTGCCCTCCTCGACGCCAAGGACCTTACCGATTACGAATGGGAGATTTTGCGCCCCGGTGTACTCCCCACCCCGGTAAACGTGGCGCTCGATGAATACCTCCTTAACGAGGTGGCCGCAGGGCGGCGCGGCCCCACCCTGCGTATCTGGGATTGGGAGGACCGCGCGGTGGTCTTTGGCTCCTACCAGTCCTATTCCAACGAGTTGGATCAAGGGGGCGTCGAGAAGCATGGGATTACTGCCGTGCGGCGTATCTCCGGCGGCGGGGCGATGTTTATGGAGGGTGGCAACTGTGTGACGTATTCGCTCTATGTGCCCGAGGACGTGGTGCGGGGCCTGAGTTACGTGGAGTCGTACCAGTACCTCGACGCCTGGGTGCTCGCCGGGTTGCGTTCCCTGGGCGTGAACGCCTGGTACGTGCCGATTAACGACATCACCTCGGACCACGGAAAGATCGGCGGGGCGGCACAGAAGCGCGTGAAGGGGGCGGTGCTGCACCACACCACGATGAGTTACGACATCGACGCCGCGAAGATGATGGAGGTGTTGCGCATCGGCAAGGTGAAGGTGGCCGATAAGGGGCTGCGCTCGGTGGTCAAGCGCGTGGACCCGCTGAGGCGGCAAACTGGGGTGAGCCGCGAAGCTGTTATCGACGCCCTGGTGGCGGCCTTTGAAGCTAGGTATGCGGCGGTGCCGGGGGTTTTGAGCGAGGAAGATGTGGCTGCTGCGCGGCGATTGGTGGAGGAGAAGTTTGGGACGCGGGAGTGGACGCATCGGGTGCCGTGAAGTTAGGAGAATAATCCCTTGCTTTGGCCTGCTTCTCTAGCGTAGAGTAACTAGTGATAGATCCCCGGTCAGGCCTCTTGCCGCTATAGGTAAAGCACAAATGACCGGGGCCTTTCAATTCACAGGGGGATCGGGTGACCAAAATCTGGTTAAGCTATAGCGATCAAATATCGCTATTAAAACATCGGGGAATGTCTATAGAAAGCGATATCGACGCCACTAATTTCCTATCCCACGTAGGCTATCAAAGATTCTCAGGATATTTCCAATACTGGCAACAATATCCACACAGAGATGACAGCGGATTCATCGAAGGCACATCGTTCGAAGCGATAAAGTCCTTATACGACGCCGAGCAGAAACTTGCCGTCGCCTGCAATGAACTATTACGCACCATAGAGGTGCTGCTCCGAAACCGCTTTGCACATTCCTATGGCCGTATAGTCGGCACCACCGGCACATTTGCCCGAGGGGTAGGCTTCACACAATTATCAAATCCCAATTCAAAAAGAGTAGAAGAACATGCGCTAGCTAATCTAGATCGAAATAAAGAGGCTTTCATTACAAAATACCGCGACGAAAGTAAACAAGGCCATACTTACAGGCCAGAAGCCTACTACCGCATGCCCATCTGGGTTGCAGTTGAAGCATTCTCCTTCGGCAGCCTATCGCGCCTCATAGCAGCATCTGGACAATCAGGAGTTCTAGACGACATCGCAGATTCCATAAATAGCTCACGTAGATTACTACCTAGCCAAGTACGGTCGTTCGTTTATCTTCGAAACCGGATTGCACACTGTGCACAGCTATGGGGTCATTCCGTGCTCGATGTTCCAGGACTCCAACCCAAGACCACCCGGCGCGCCAAACAACGCTATCGAGATTTTTCCGACCATTCGATTTACAAGATTCTGATTGCCCTTGACGATATAGCAAAGCGCTCCCAGCTCCACAAGGATTGGCTCCTTAGAAAAATAGAACCAATCCTCAACAAACACCCAATATTATCTTATGGAATCTCACACCCAACCAAATACGGCGAGATTCATAAACACTTAATCAAACAAGAGTGTGACTAAGCCTACCCTCTAAAATCCTCACTCCCCTCCAAATCTTTCAGCGAGACGCCCCGCCCATCGCGCCAACTATCCGGGCCGCTAAGCGAGGCCCCCGCCACGAAACTCGCCGCAGCACTGGGCGTCGAAAAGAGCACGTCCTCAGTAAGCATCATGTCCGGCCCGATGCTGCCGCGATACTTCACCCGGTTCTTCTTCGCGTTCGCCGGAGCCGAGCGGGTGAACTTCTCTTCGGCCACCACCCGGGAACCTGCGAGCACCACAAAGCCATCGCTTGTTTTCCGCCCACGCGCGTCTGCTCCTCGCATGCGCAGTATCAGGTCCTCCCCAGCTTCCCCACCTCTCACCGTCTTACTATCGTCCACGGGCTCGAACATCTTGTACCCCATCGCACCGATCACCACGCGGGAGTACTCCATGAACTCATCGAGTTCTGCCTTCTTTTCCTCCGGCACGCCACCTGCGGGCGGCTCGTTCGCGTTCATCAATGTGTACCGGCGCGCGGCACTAATCCACCGGTGGAACCGGCTTTCCAGGTAACTAATCTCCGTGGGGCCAAGAGAATCATCGGCTGCCACGAGTGCGATGGCGAGCGTCCAGTATCCCTTTTTCACGTCGCGTTCATGCTCGCGGATACGGCCCAGCACCCCGTTATCATTCTTCCGGCCGCGCGCTTGGCCCACATACACGATAGGGCGGTCGTCGTCGTCCCTGCCCAGGAGAAAGTACACACCGCTTTGCTTTAAATCTTCCCTGGTCCTGGACTTTTCCAGGGTAATGCGTGGAAGAAAGTACGTGATGCCCGTCCAATTCCTCAGCGTGGCCTTCATTCTTCCCTGCACGGTCCCATCCATGAGGAAGAGTTGAATGGTCTTGGGCTTTTCCATCGTCACCAATCTTTCACAATCCCAGCAGTGCTAAGGGCACCACGGCCACCCCGTCGGGGCGTCGATAAGCATGCTTACCCGTGGTGATAATCACCTTATCCGCCACGCGCTCGCCCAGTTTCTCTTCCAGCCAATTGAGGTGGCGCACATCGTGATCGTCCACCGCCTCTTTGAGTTTCACCTCGATGGGGAGCACGCGGCGATCCTCCAACTCCACGATGAGATCAATCTCCTGGCGCCCCGCCTTGGTGCGCAGGTGATACACACGCGCCTCCGCTGCCTCCGCCAGCGCCCGCACCGAGAGCGTGACCAGCGATTCAAAGATAAGGGTGAAGTCCATCCAAAAATTATCTGCCACTCGCCTGCCATATTCCCTGCTCATCGTCTCCTATTAGTCTTCTGGACCACTCTTTATTAGCCCTCTGGACCACCTTCTACTAGCCTTCTCGACCACTTCCGAACCCATCTCAAAGCCCATCCCAACCCCGTCCCAAAACCACTCCCCACCCCTTTCCGTTACCATGGATAGGGTTCACAGCCACACCACGACCCCACGGTAAGGAATGGCCCGTGCCACAATCCCCACCCGAATCCCCCGAAACACAACAAACGCAAGCACAACAAACCCACGCCCCGCTCAACCGCCCGGTGTTCTTCACCTCGGCGGCGATAATCCTGGCCTTCGTGGTGTGGGCCTGGCTGGCTCCCGGCCAGGCGGAAAGCGTGATCTTCGGGGCGATGGGCTGGGTGTCCGCCAATCTCGGCTGGTATTACATTCTCACCGCCGGGATCGTCGTGGCTTTCGTGCTCTTGGTGGCCTTCTCCCGGATTGGCCGCACCAAGCTGGGCCCCGATCATTCCTCACCCCGCTTTGGCCTGTTCACCTGGTCCGCCATGCTCTTTGCGGCGGGCATCGGCGTGGATCTGATGTTCTTCGGCGTCTCGGGTCCGGCCACGAACTTCCTCACTCCCCCGGACGTCACCCCGATGTCCGAGGAGGCTGCCCGCATGGCTCCCATCTGGACAATGTTCCACTACGGCGTGCCGGGCTGGGCGCTGTACGCCCTGATGGGCATGGCCTTTGGGCTCTTCGCCTACCGCTATCACCTGCCGCTCTCGGTGCGCTCGGCGCTGGCCCCGATCTTCGGACGGCGCATTCACGGGGCGGTGGGCCACGGCGTGGAGGTGGCGGCCACGCTGGGCACGGTGTTCGGCGTGGCCACCTCCTTAGGCATCGGAGTGGTGTTTCTCAACTACGGCCTGAACTTCCTGTTCGGCCTGCCCACGGGCACCGCGGTGCAGGTGGCGCTCATCGTCCTGTCTGTAGGTATTACCATAGTCTCCACCGTCTCCGGGGTAGATAAGGGCATCCGGCGGCTCTCGGAGCTGAACGTGGTGCTGGCGGTGGGCCTCATGGCCTGGGTGTTGTTCTCCGGGCGCACCAGCCACCTGCTGGACGCCCTAGTACAAAACATCGGGGACTTTCTCAGCGCCTTTCCCTCGATGATGCTCAACACCTTCGCCTACACCTCGGGCATGGAGGCCTACCCGGCGGATCAGTGGCTGGCGGACTGGACGCTGTTCTTCTGGGCGTGGTGGATCGCCTGGGCACCCTTCGTGGGCCTGTTCCTGGCCCGCATCTCGCGGGGGCGCACCCTGCGCGAGTTCATCCTGGGCGTGCTCATTATTCCCTTCGGCTTCATCCTGCTGTGGGTGTCCATCTTCGGCAACGCCGCGCTGGACGCCTTTGGGTCCGATCCCGGCCTAGCGCAGCGGATCGTGGGTGCCCCGGAGTCCGGCTTCTTCGAGGTGCTTCGGCAGTACCCCGGGGCCACCGTGACCAGTGGCCTCGCGGTGCTCACCGGGCTGCTGTTTTACGTCACATCCGCGGACTCCGGCTCCCTGGTCATGGCGACCATGACCTCCCAGGCCCCGGAGAAGACCGACGCCAGCGGCCCCGCCGAACAGGACGGCCCACCCTGGCTGCGCATCGTGTGGGCGGTGATGACGGGCCTGCTCACCCTGGTCATGCTGTTCATCGGCGGAGTGTACACGCTCCAGGCCGCCACGGTGCTCATCGGCCTGCCCTTCTCCCTGGTGCTCTACCTGATGATGTTCTCCCTGTGGAAGGTGCTGCGCGGGGAGCGCTACTCCGCGCAGGCCCGCCGCCACGCCCTCGTGGGCGCGCAGCACACCTCGGAGCCGCGCGGCTCCTGGAAGCAGCGGCTCACGCGGAAGATGGCCTTCCCCAGCGCCGAGCAGACCGCGCGCTTCATCGAGGACACCGCGCAGCCCGCCCTGGAGGCGGTGGGCGCGGAGCTGGAGGGCCTGGGCGTGGAGGTGCACTATCACCGGGGTACCCACCCGGAGTACCCCATCCCCTACGCGGACCTGGTGGTGTGCTTCCCGGACCAGGATGACTTCAAGTACCAGGCGTACCCGGTGGCCCACGCGGTGCCCAACTTTGCCGCTAACCTGGCCGTGGTGCGCGACGTCTACTTCCGCGTGGAGATCTTCTCCGCCACGGGCTCGCGCGGGCACAGCATCATGGGCTACACGCGCGATCAGGTGATCGCGGACGTCCTGGATGCCTACGAGGCCCACCTGAACTACATGACGCTCACCGGCGACGCCGGCACCCCCACCGGGGAGGTTCACGCCGTCGCGCCGCAGAAATGGGAGGATAACCATGACTAAGACCCTGTACATCGACGGTGAGTGGACCGAGGCCGCCAACAACGCCACCCGCACCATCGTCTGCCCCGCCGACGGATCCGAGGTGGGCACGGTCTCCGAGGGCAGCCGGGAGGACGCCGAGCGCGCCATCGCCGCCGCCCGCGCGGCCTTCGACGCCGGGGAGTGGTCCGCGCGCCCGGCCGCTGAGCGCGGCGACCTGCTGCTCGCGGTGGCCGAGGAGATTACCCGGCGGCGCGACGAGTTCGCCCGCGCCGAGGCTCTGGACACCGGCAAGCGCCTGGTGGAGGCCGAGATCGACATGGACGACATCGCCTCCTGCTTCCGCTACTTTGGTAAGATCGCCGATCATCACCCCGGCCGCCTTGTGGACGCGGGGAATAACGCCGTGATCTCCCGCGTCGTCTACGAGCCGGTGGGCGTGTGCGGCATGATCACCCCGTGGAACTTCCCGCTGCTCCAGGCCGCGTGGAAGGTGGCTCCCGCGCTGGCCGCGGGCAACACCTTCGTACTCAAGCCCTCGGAGCTCACGCCACACACAGCGATCCTGCTCATGGACGTCCTGGACGGGCTCGACCTGCCCGCCGGGGTGGCCAACCTGCTGCTCGGGGCGGGGGCGGAGGTCGGCGCGCCGCTCTCCGAGCACCCGGACGTGGACATGGTCTCCTTCACCGGCGGCCTGGTCACCGGGCGGTCCATCGCAGCCGCCGCCGCGCCCACGGTGAAGAAGGTGGCGCTGGAGCTGGGCGGCAAGAACCCCAACATCGTCTTCGCGGACGCGGAATTTGACGCCGCCCTGGACAACGCCCTCAACGCCGGGTTCCTGGACTCCGGCCTGGTGTGCTCGGCGGGCACCCGGCTCATCGTGCAGGACTCCATCGCGGAGCGCTTCGTGAACGCCCTGGTGGAGCGCGCGGGGAGCATCGTCATGGGCGGTCCCTTCGACGAACAGGCCCAGACCGGACCGCTGATCTCCCGGGAGCACCGGGACAAGGTCACCGACTACGTCCGGCGCGGCGTGGAGGCCGGGGCCCGGCTGCGCGTGGGAGGCGACTGGGGCGGCCCGGAGCACGAGTCCGGGTGCTTCTACTCCCCCACCGTGCTGGACCGCTGCGACAAGGACAACCCGGCCGTGGTGGAGGAGGGCTTCGGCCCGGTGATCACGGTGGAGACCTTTAGCACCGAGGCCGAGGCCATCCGGCTTGCCAACCACACCCGCTACGGCCTGGCCGGGGCCGTGTGGACCTCCGACGCCGGGGTGGCCAACCGCGTCTCCCGCGCCCTGCGCCACGGCACCGTGTGGATCAACGACTACCACCCCTACCTGCCGCAGGCAGAGTGGGGCGGCTTCGGGGAGTCCGGCACCGGCCGCGAACTCGGCCCCAGCGGCCTGGACGAGTACCGCGAGGCCAAGCACATCTATCAGAACACCGAGCCCGCCGTCACCGGCTGGTTCCCCGTGAAGGAGTGATGAGTATGCCCAATCAAATATATGACTACATCGTGGTGGGCGGCGGCTCCGCCGGTGCCGCGCTAGCCTCCCGGCTCAGCGAGGACCCCGCCGTGACGGTGGCCCTGCTGGAGGCCGGCCCCACGGACGTCGATAGGTCCGAGGTGCTGGACCTCCAGCGCTGGCCGGAGCTGCTGGAGTCAGGCTTCGACTGGGACTACCCCATCGAGCCGCAGGACAACGGCAACTCCTTCATGCGCCACGCCCGCGCCAAGGTGCTCGGCGGGTGCTCCTCGCACAACTCCTGCATCGCCTTCCACCCGCCCGCCGAGGACATGGACCTCTGGGAGGAGCTGGGCGCCACCGGCTGGAACGCCGAGACCATCCTGCCGCTCATCACGCGCCTGGAAAACAACGCGCGCGGCGGGGACAACCACGGCACCGAGGGCCCAGTGCACCTCATGGACGTGCCGCCCCACGACCCCGTGGGCGTGGCCCTGTTGGAGGCCTGCGCGCAGGCGGGCATCCCCACCGCCACCTTCAACGAGGGCGAGACGGTGGTCAACGGTGCCGGGTTCTTCCAGATCAACCGCAAGGCCGACGGCACCCGATCCTCTTCCTCCGTCTCCTACCTCCACCCCGTGATGGAAGAACGCGAGAACCTGCACGTGCTCACGGATCACTGGGTCTCCCGCGTGCTGTTTGAGGATTCCGATTCCGGGGTGCCGCGCGCGGCGGGCGTGGAATACTGCGACAACCCCCACAACCGACGCCGCGAGCTGCGCGCCCGGCGCGAGGTGATCCTGAGCGCGGGGGCCATCGACACGCCCAAGCTGCTCATGCTCTCCGGGATCGGCCCCGCCGAGCACCTGCGCGAGGTGGGCGTGGACGTGCTGGTGGACTCCCCCGGCGTGGGCTCCGGGCTGCAGGACCATCCCGAGGCCGTGATCTCCTGGGAGGCCGCAGAGCCCATGACCAGGGACGCCACCCAGTGGTGGGAGATCGGGATCTTCACCGCCATCGACGGCGACGACCTCCCCCTGCCCGACCTCATGATGCACTACGGCTGCGTTCCCTTTGACATGCACACCGCGCGCCACGGCTACCCCAGCGCGGACGAGTCCTTCGCGCTCACGCCCAACATCACCCACGCCCGCTCGCGCGGCACCGTGCGGCTGCGCTCCCGCGACTACCGCGACAAGCCCAAGGTGGACCCCCGGTACTTCACCGACCCCGAGGGCTACGACATGCACATCGCCGTGGAGGGCATCAAGAAGGCTCGCGAGATCGTCTCCCAGCCCGCGATGGCCCGCTACGTGAAGTGCGAGCTGTTCCCCGGCGCGGATGTGCAGACTGACGAGGAGATCGCGGAGTACGTGGCCAAGACGCACAACACCGTGTACCACCCGGCGGGTTCCTGCCGCATGGGCGCGGCGGACGACGCCGAGGCGCCGCTCGACCCCGAGCTGCGGGTCAAGGGCGTGGAGGGGCTACGCGTGTGCGACGCCTCCGCCATGCCGCAACTGACCGCCGTGAACCCCAACATCACCGTCATGCTCATGGGCGAGCGGGCGGCGGAGTTGATTCGGGGGGAGTAAGTTTTTTTGGGGCTGCTTGCTGAGGTGTAGCCGCGAGGGGGCGCGGCTCTCCTGGGTTTGGTGAGCATTAATAGCCGTTGACCGGCCCAGCTCCCCCAGCGTGGTGGTGCGAGGGGCCCATTTGAGGAGTTGCGGGAGTTCTGCGGCTCCACCTTTGAGGTACTCAGCGCCGCGACCCAGCGCGGAGACCTCGTGCCCACCGAACCCGCCTTTGCCCTCTACCGCAGGAGTCCCCCGGAAACGCTGAACCTGGAGGTAGGATTCCTGGTGACAGTCGATTTTACTGGGGGGCGGCTCGGCGGTACTTCTAGTATAGAGGCCAGCAAACTACCCGGCGGTCGGTGCGCCGCCGCACTGCGCAGTGACTACAACCTCCTCCCCCAAGCGTGGGAGGAGTTCATGGAGGGGATCTCGGCACAGGGCGTGACACAGGGCATGCCGTTCTGAGAGATCTACCTGACGATGCCCACATCTGAGGGCGATCCGGGGGAGAGAGAATGTGACAGGGTTGGTGGTTCCGGTTTCCTAAAGGACTGATCCGCAAGGTAAAGGGTCGGGCGCTCGCGCGTACCATCCTGCCCTCGCCCAGTACTATGGCTCCCGCACGGGGAACTACACGGCCGATACTCCACCGTCGCGTTAGCCGAACGCCAGGGTTTCCACAGATTGGCCGGTGACCTCCGCGATGAGATCAAAATCTTCAGTCTACAGCAAGAACCGTAAGCCCGGCCTTTTCCGCTGTCGCCGCGATGAGCAAAACGGGAATTGAGGGTGCTCGATGTTGCCCGCGATCTGCAAGGAGAATCTGCACCTCCTCGGCACGATCCTCAATCGCGGGTGTGGTGCGTTCCACCGGCATCAACGAGACTGGCCGGTTGACGGAGCCCCGCACGCCCGTCTACTCCCGATCGCGCCGAGTATCCCGGTTCCAAACGCTTAATCGGGGAGATCCGGATGAGGCCACGATTGATCCGAGTTTTCCACTCGCCGATCTCCGCCGCCTGCCCCAGCTGGATCCTAGCGAACGCGGACTTATCGATGAGCCAGCAACCCGTTAGCGCCATGCGTTGGCCATCACCTCTGGATCGGCAAAAATCTTCCCCGGCGCGACGCCAATGCTCGTCCGTCGCAGCCTCAGTTTCTCGGGGCTGTCCCCCTCAAGCTTCCGACGAAGAGACTCGTTGCGAGACAACCCTAACGCAGCCGCCTCCGTGTCGATCCCCTTCACTGTAGATTCTCTGAGCCCTCGAGTGAGCACGTTCGTCATAGCAACTACACTTCCAAAGAAATGCTATCACGATATCAAAGATCTTTAGGTCGATTTTCTACCAGCCATTAGTAGTAGCGATGAGGATCTTAAGCTGCCGGAGGGCCTACGCTTCCTGCGCGACTCCATGGTCGCCACCGCGCTCTCCATGGCGCTGATGTACCTGGTGCTCGCCGCGATGTTCCTCGCCCGAGCCGGGCGGGCCGAGG